>NZ_LN831029.1:1362636-2725272 GCF_001457475.1 Achromobacter xylosoxidans
GAATTTCCGCAAACTGGTGGATCGCCAACTGAGCCACAAACAGGGCCGTGTGGTGCTGCACCAGGAGCCGGGGTTGGGATTCGGTTTCGATGAACGCATGGTCGAGCGCTACGGCAAGTGGACCCGCATCGGCCGCTGACAGGAGAGTCTTCATGAGCACACGCGCCGCGGACCGGCCGCAAGGCGTCTATTCCCCGGTCCTCACGCCCTTCAACGCGGACCTGTCGCCCAGCGTGCCGCGCTTCGTCGGGCATTGCCGCGCCCTGCTGGAGCAGGGCGCGGGCCTGGCGATCTTCGGCACCAACTCCGAGGCCAATTCGCTCAGCGTGGCCGAAAAGCGCCAATTGCTGGATGCCTTGCTGGAAGCCGGGCTGCCGGCCGCGCGCATGATGCCGGGCACCGGCGCCTGCGCGTTGCCGGACGCCGTGGAGCTGACCCGTCATGCCGTCAGCGCGGGCTGCGGCGGGGTGCTCATGCTGCCGCCGTTCTATTACAAGGGCGTCAGCGACGAGGGCCTGTTCCGCGCCTATGCCCACGTGATCGAACGGGTCGCCGACGAACGCCTGCGGATCTACCTGTATCACATCCCGCCGGTGTCGGGCGTGCCCATCAGCCAGGGTCTCATCGACCGCCTGCTGGGCGAGTTCCCCGGTATCGTCGCCGGCATCAAGGACAGTTCGGGCGACTGGGACAACACGGCGGCGATGCTGCGGGACTTCCAGCCGCGCGGCTTCGACGTGTTCGCCGGCACCGAGACCGTCCTGCTCGAAACCATGCGGGCCGGCGGCGCGGGCTGCATCACCGCCACCGGCAACGTCAACGCCGCGCCCATCGTCGCGCTCTACCGCGCCTGGCGCGAACCCGACGCCGAAGCGCGGCAGCGCGCCCTGAACGACACCCGCGCCATTTTCCAGGCCTATCCGATGATCCCGGCCATGAAGGCGGCCATCGCGCAACGACGCAATGATCCGGTCTGGGCCACGGTGCGGCCGCCGCTGGTGGAGTTGACCGCCGCGCAGGCGGCGCAACTGGCCCAGCGGCTGGCGGTACCCGCGGCCTGAGCCGCATCGCAGGACGCCGCGTCATCGGCCGGCCACCTTGAGTGGCCGATGGAAGGCGAGGGCGGGCAAGGTTTACCAACAGTCGCCGGGCATGAACCCGGCGCGCGAGGAGACACGCATGCAACGTAGGGACTTCATTACCGGCGCCGCGGCGCTGGGGGCGGCGCTCGTCCTGCCGTCAGCCCGGGCGCAGGAGCTGCCGCCGGGGCCGGTCAAGATCGTGGTCGGCTTTCCGGCCGGGGGCGGCACGGATGTGCTGGCGCGGCTGCTGGGACAGAAGCTGGGCGTGATGTGGAACATCCCGGTGATCGTCGAGAACCGCGCCGGCGCGGCCGGCATCATCGCCGCCGAGCAGGTCGCGCGCCAGCCGGGCGACGGCAACACCCTGTTGATGGCGCACGTCAACAGCCACGGCATCGCGCCGGGCCTGCAGCCCAAGCTGACCTATTCGGCCGAACGCGATTTCTCGCCCATCGCGCTGGTGGGCAAGACTCCCACGCTGCTGATCGGCGGCGCGGCGCAGCCCGCCAGGACCCTGCCCGACCTGGTGGCGCTGTGTCGCGCGCAACCCGGCAAGATCATCTTCGGGTCGGCCGGCAGCGGATCGGCCCAGCACCTGGCGCTGGAGATCTTCAAGGCCCGCGCCGGCATCGATGTGCTGCACGTGCCCTACAAGGGCTCGGCGCCGCTGATGAACGATCTGCTGGGCGGCCACGTGCAATATTGCTTCGAGGGCATGACCACGGCCACGCCGCTGATCCAGTCCGGCAAGGTGATGGCGCTTGCGCAGACCCTGCAGCAGCGCTCCAGGAGCCAGCCCGATGTACCGACGGTGGCCGAGCAGGGCTACCCGGGCTTCGAGGCCAGCATCTGGTTCGGCATGGTCGGCCCGGCCAGCATGCCGGCCGACATGGTCGCGCGCATGAACCGGGACATCGACCGCGTGCTGGCCATGGCCGACGTGCAGGAAAAGCTGGCGCAGGTGGGCGCGGAAGACGGCGGCGGCAGCGCGCAGCGATTCGCCGATTTCATGCGCGCCGAGCAGCGCAAATACGCCAAGACCATCCAGGACGCGAAGATCGTGGCGGAAGGTTGAAATCGGCGGCCGGGATCAGAAATCCACGGTTGCCGACAGCATGACCGTGCGCGGCGCGCCCATGGCCAGGCTGGTCCATTGCGGCATCGACCAATAGGCCTTGTTGGTCAGGTTGTGGACGGTGGCGCGCAAGGTCAGCGGTCGGCCCGCCACCTTCGTGGCATAGCGCGCGCCGACATCGTAGATCGTGCGTCCCGCCACCGACAGCGAATTGGAGGTATCGATGTACTGCTTGGATGCCGACGTCGCGTTGGCGGTCAGCGTCAGGCCGCGCAGCTGCGGAACATCCCATTCCGCGCCCAGTTTGCCTTGCAGCTTGGGAACGCCGGTCGCTGTGTTGCCCTGGTTGATGCCGCCGGCCGTCTTGGTCAGCTTGGGATCCATATAGGCAATGCCGCCCATCAGGCGCACGCCCTCCAGCGGCGAGCCGAAGAAGGTCCATTCGATGCCGCGGTTGCGCTGTTCCCCGCCGAAGGAAAAGGTGTTGGTCGCCGGGTCGGTGTAGCTGCTGGGGCGGGTAATTTCATACAGACTCAGCGTGTGCGCGAAATCGCCCAGGTCGAGCTTGAGGCCGACTTCCTTCTGCTTGCTCTTGTAGGGGGCGAACACCTCGCCCGCATTGGCCGCGCTGATCGGGGCAGTGGCGCCCTGGCTCAGGCCTTCGATGTAGTTTGCGTAAATCGAGAGCGAGTCGGTGGCCTTGAACAAGATCGCGGCCGCGGGGGTGATGGCGCTTTCGTCGTAGCGCGAGGTGCGCGCGCCGGTCGCGACGTTGTACGAATCGGCCACCACCTGCTGGTGCCGCGCGCCCAGCGTCAGCTGCACCCGGCCATCGGCGAAGGACAAGGTGTCGGCCAGTCCATAACTGCTCAGGCGCAGTTTGGTCTTCGTGATCTGCGGCGCGATGAACGTATCGGGCGCGGGACCCCATACCGGGTGGTAGATGTTGGTGATCCAATCGGGGCCGAGCGCGTTGCGCCGGCCGAATTGCTCGTCGGTGTGAGCGTAGTAAGTGGCGTTCAGTGCCCATTCATGGGCGACGGCGCCGGTGCGGAACTTGCCGCGCAAACCGGCCTCGGCCGACTGCTTCTCGACTTCGAAGCGCAGGTCGCTGACGTTGGTGCGATAGTCGCCGGCGTTGTTGAAGACCTCCACCGTTTGTACGCTGGTTGTCTTGTACTTGGTATCACTGGTGCCTACCGCGGCGTAGGCCGTCAGTTGGTCGCTCAGGTCGATCTCGCCACGGGCCATCAAGCCTTCGTCGCGGGTGTCGAAAAAGGCCCAGGTCGGGTTGAGCAAGGTATCGGGCTTCGGCGGCTTGGGCACGCTCACGCCGCGCGCCAGGTTGATGCCCCGGGTTGGACCGTCCACGCGGTCCTGGCTGCTGTAGACGTCGATGGAAATGCGGGCCCGGTCGGCGCGCAGGTCCAGTCCCAGCGCGGCCAGCTGGGACTTCTGGTCCTGCTGCTTGACCGCCGTACCGCCATCCCGGTAGACGCCATTGAAACGAATGCCGAACTGCTGGTTCTCGCCGAAACGCCGACCCAGGTCGATATGGCCGCCGAACTGCGAGTCCGACATGTAGGTCGCGGTCAGGCTCGCTACCGGCACGTCGCCGGCCCGCTTGGGCACGAGGTTGACGGCGCCGCCGACCGAGCCGCCCGGCGGCATGCCGTTGAGCAGGGCCGAGGGCCCTTTCAGGACCTCGATGCGCTCGAACATCTCGGGCGAGGCGCGGTAGTAGGGCGAGATGCCGTAGAGCCCGCCGAACGAGACATCGTTGATGTTGGAACTGAAGCCGCGGATCGAATAGTTCTCGGCGATGGTGCCTTGCACGCCGGTGGAGAACACCGAAGGATCGGTGGCGGAAATCACGTCGGTGATGTCGCGCGCTTGCCGGTCCGCGATGAATTTGTCGGTGTAGCTGACGGTGCTGAAGGGCGTCTCCATGAAATCCTTGTCGCCCAGCATGCCGACACGGCCGCCGGTGGCCACCTGTCCGCCGGCGTAGGGCTGCACGGTTTCACCCTGCCCATGGACGGTGACGGCCTGCAGGGTGGTCACGCCCTCCGCCGTGGCGGCCGCGCGCGGGGTTTCAGGGGCGTCCGCGGCCAAGCCGGCAGTCTGCGCCCGCGCGGACGGAACCGCCGCCGCGGCGAGTATCACGCCCAGCCAGATCGCCGCTCGCACGGCGACCGCGGTGCGGTTCAACTCGAAGGCGGTGGTGCGGCGGATAGCCTGCGGCGCGGGGAGGGCGATACGGTTTTGACGGCACAGTGCGTTCATGCCGATTCCTTTCAATGTAGGTTGAAAAATTGCTTCGGTTTGAAAACAAGAAAACGAGTGAGATCGAGAATCGTTTATCAAAAAAACCGGCCAGGAAAAACGGCCGGGTTTCAGTCCTGGTAGCCCTTGATGACGTCGTCGATCACCAGCTGCAACGAAGTCACGCTGGCGGCGGTGGTGTACCAGGCGTCGGCATCGACGAACACCACGCGGTCGTTCTTCCAGGCATTGGTCTGCTGCAGCAGCGGGTTGCTCATGCGCTCGGCATCCATGACCGGGCGCCGTTCCATGACCGCGGTACGGTCGACCACGTACAGGATGTCGGGATTGGCTTGCTGAATGAACTCGCTGGAAATCGGCTGGCCGTGCAGGCTGGAATCGACGAGGGTGCTGGCGGGCTTGACGCCCAGCGCGTCGAAGACGAAGGCGTAGCGCGACTGCACGCCGAAGGAGCTGAAGGCCCCGTTGTTGAACATCACGATCATGGCCCTCTCGGGACGGCCTTCCGTCACGCGGCGGGCGGCTGCCACTTTGGCATCGAGTTCGGCAGCCTTGCGGCGGGCCACGTCCTCTTTGCCGAAGAGACGTCCCAGCGTCATCAGGTGATCTTTGATGACGGCGAGGTGCTGGCCCTTGCTGTTGCCGAAGTCCACATCGAAATGCAGCGTCGGGGCGATTTCGGTCAGCTCACGGTAATGGTTGGCCTGGATCGGGGAGATCAGGATCAGGTCGGGCTTGAGCGCGTGCACCCGTTCCAGGTTGGGCTGGACGATGGCGCCCAGGTCCAGCACGCTGGCGTCTTCCTTGTAGCGCGCGAGGAAGTGCGGCACATAGTCCTTGGTCATGCCCACGATCGGCACGCCCAACTGGTCGAGCGTATCGGCTTCGTTCATGTCCAGCACCGCGACGCGCCGGGGCGGGCGCGTGATCGTCGTCGTGCCCAGCTTGTGGGTGATGCTGATGGGCGAGTCGAATGCCGGCGAGGCCTGCGCCGCCTGGGGCGGCTGGGCGGGCTTGTCGCCGCACGCCTGCAGGACGACCATCGCGATCATTGCCAGGCCCGCGGCGCGGCAGGTGCTTTTCCAGCTCATATCGGAACTCCGGATGGATTGAAGTAGTTGCAGAGACAGCCGCGTTCGTTGCGCAAGACCTCGAAATCCAGCTCGTACAGCGCGCGCAGGCGCGGCTCGGTCACCACCTGCGCCGACGGGCCGCTGCCATGCAGGGCGCCGTCCTTGAGCGCGACGATATGGTCGGAATAGTTGGCGGCGAAGTTGATGTCGTGGATCACCAGGATCACGGTGCGGCGTTGCTCGTCGCACAGGCGACGCAGCGCCCGCATGATCTGCACGGCATGCTTCATGTCGAGGTTGTTCAGCGGTTCGTCCAGCAGCAGCACATCCGTCTGCTGCGCGATCGTCATCGCCAGGAACGCCATCTGGCGCTGGCCGCCGCTGAGTTCATCGAGGTTGGCATCGCGCAGCGGCGTCAGGCTCAGGAAATCGATGGCTGAGTCGACCGCGTTGCGGTCGGCGGCCGTCAGCGTGCCGCGGCTGTAGGGGAAGCGGCCGAAGGCGACCAGCTCCTGCACCGTCAGGCGCAGGTCGAACCCCGGCGCCTGGCGCAGGGTGGCGACACGCCGCGCGTACTCGGCGATCCGCAAGTTCGTCACCGGCTGCCCGTCGAGCAGGATCTCGCCGCCGCTGGGTTCCAGCAGCCGCGCCATCAGCATCAGCAGCGTGGATTTGCCGGCGCCGTTGGGCCCGATCAGCGAGGTCACGCGCCGCGCCGGGAATTCGGCGTCGATGCCGTCCAGGACGGTTCTGGCGCCGTAGGTCTTGCGAAGATTGCGGACGGTGATCATGGCGTGGCTCGGCCTCGGAACGTCAGGGCAAGGAAGTACGCGCCGCACACCAGGTTGACGAGGATGCTGACCGAGGTCTTGTAGTTGAAGGCGTGTTCGACCAGCAGCTGGGCGACGATGAATACGGCAATGGCGACGCCGCACCCCAGGGGCAGCGTGATCCGGTGCCGGTTGCTGCCCGCCACCGCATAGGCGATGTTGGCGACAAAGATGCCCATGAAGGCCGTGGGCCCGATGAGGCTGGTCGATACCGCCACCAGAATGGCGATCAGCGCCAGGTAGCGACGGACATATCGGGCATGGTGCACGCCCAGCGACATCGCCTGGTCGCGGCCAAGCGCCAGCACGTCGAGCGCGGGCGGGCCGCCGCGAGCCGCGAAGCACACCGCCGCCAGCGCCACCGTTGCGTAGAGCAGGGTTTCGGTCGTCGCTCGATTGAACGAGGCGTAGCCCAGTCCCTGGAACACGGCGAATTCGCCCGGGCTGATGCGCAGCTGAACGAACTGCGTGAAAGTCGTGATCACCATCGTCAGCACCAGGCCGAGCAGCAGCATCCGGTACACATCGTTGCCGCCGCGCAGCAGCCAGCGATGCACCACCCAGGAATAGGCCAGCATCAGCCCCACCGAAACCAGGAAGTTTCCGGCCACGCCGAGCATCGCCATGCCGTGCGTGCCCATCAACAGAAGCAGCAGCGACTGCCACAGCAGATACACCGCCTCGTAGCCCATCACGGCGGGCGTCAGGATGCGGTTGCCGGCAAGCGTCTGAAAGACGATGGCCGAAAGCGCGACGCAGATGCCGCCGACGACGATGGCCGCCAGGCGGATCAGACGCTTGGGAATCACGTAACCGAAGTCCCACCCGGCGCCTGCGAATACGAAGGCGATTGCCAGGGCGGCCAATGCCAGGCCGAACATCCAGAACCGGGGCGCGCGCTTCACCGCAACCCCCGCAGGATCAGGACCAGGAACATGACGCCGCCCACGCCGCCGGCCGTCAGGCCAATGGGCACTTCGAACGGGTGGATGAGCAGGCGGCCGATGATGTCGCAGGCGAGCAGCAGCGATGCGCCGCCCAGCGCGACGATGGGAAGCGTGCGGCCGAGGTTCTCGCCGTAGCGCAGTGCCACCAGGTTGGGCACGACCAGTCCGACGAATGGAATCGCCCCGACGATGATGACCGTTACGGACACCGTCACCGCGACCAGCACGAGGCCCAGCGCCGCGGTAGCCGCATAGCCGAGCCCCAGGCTGGATGCCATGTCCTCGCCCATGCCGAGCACGGTGAAGCGATGCGCGTACAGATAGGCCAGGGCGACGATGGGCAGGACCAGATAGATGATCTCGTAATGGCCCTGAACGACGCGCGAGAAATCGCCCAGCAGCCAGCCCTGCATGCTTTGCAGGATGTTGTGGCGATAGGCGTAGAACTCGGCCACGGCGCTGAGCACGCTGCCGTACATCAGGCCGACGACCGGCACCAGTACCGTATTGCGCCAGCGAATGCGGCGAATGATGCCTACGTAGAGCAGGCTGGAGGCCAGGCAGAACACCAGCGCGAACAGCATGCGGCTCGTCGTGCCGGCCGCCGGCGCCAGCGTCAGCGACACCAGGATGCCGAGCTTGGCGGCATCCAGCCCACCGGAAGTGCCGGGCTCGACGAAGCGATTGCGCACGATGTGCTGCAGGATGACGCCGCAGACCGACAGGCCCACGCCGGTCAGCACCACGGCCGCCAGGCGTGGCAGGCGGCTGGCCGTCAGCGTCAGCCAGGCGTCGCCCGATCCGGCAAGCGCCTGCGACCACGCCACCGGGCTGGAGCCGACCAGCAGGGAGACGCCGCACAGCATGGCCAGCAGGCAGCACAGGCGCGCGGGCATCAGCGTTCCCGACCGGGCGCCGCCGGCGCGATGCGCCAGCCCTTGGCGGCCTGGCGCTGGGCCAGGAAACGGGCGTAGTGCCCTGCGCTTGCGCGCAACTGCGCGGGCGTTCCCGATTCGACGATCAGGCCGTCTTCCATTACCACGATCTGGTCGGCCATGGACACGGTGGATAGCTGGTGCGCGATCACGATGAGGGTGCGCCGGCCACGCAATCGCGCCAACGTGTCGGCGATGGCCGCCTGGTTCTCGGCGTCGAGCGCGGCAGTGGCTTCGTCCACCAGCAGGATGGGCGCATTCTTGATCAAGGCGCGCGCAATGGCGATGCGCTGCCGTTCTCCGCCGGACAACCGCGCGCCGCCTTCGCCGACCGGCGTCTCCAGCCCTTGCGGCAGGCGCTCGATGATTTCGGTCACGCCGGCCAGGCGCGCGGCTTCCATGAGGTCGGCGTCGCTCGCTTCGGGCCGGCCGAGGCGGATGTTGTCGGCAATGATGCCGGTGAACAGGTAGCTGTCCTGGAAAATCTGGCTGATCTGGCCCGCCAGTTGCGTCTGCGACATGTCGCGTACGTCGACCCCGCCGACCCGCACGCTGCCCTGGTCGGCGTCGAAGAAGCGCGCAATCAGGCGTACCAACGTGGTCTTGCCCGAGCCGGACGCGCCGATCAGTGCCGTCATGCTGCCGGGAGCGACACACAGGTTCACGCCGCGCAGCACATCGGTCTGGCCGGGCGCGTAGCGGAAGCAAACGTCGCGTAGTTCCACGCCGGCGTCCCGCGGCGGCCGCGGCGCTTGTGCCGCCGGCAACGGCGGGACCGCCAGCAGTTCGCGTATGGCGTCGAGCTGGCCGCGCGCGCCGCGCAGCGCTTCGCCGTAGGCGGCGACTTCCAGCAGCGGGTCGATGTAGCGGCCCACCAGCAGCAGTGAGACGACAAGCGCGACGATCTCGGCGGCTGCCAGCGGGTTTGCCAGTTGGACATTGAGCCATAGCGTCGCCGCGACCAGCAGCGCGGCGAACACCGCCTGCACGGCCCAGGCATTGAGAACCGAGGACAGGGATGACAGCAGGATCAGCCGCGTGCCGGAGCGCTGTTGCCGCGCCACGGCCTGCTCGACGAAGCGGGCGCTGGCGCCGTCGCCGTTGAAGGCGCGCAGCACCGACTGGGCCTGCGCGAACTCGACCATGCGCTGGCTGGTATCGGCGAAGTGGCGATGGAAGGCCCGGTCCGCGCGCCCCGACAGCCGTCCACTCAGCGCGAGCACGCCGGCCAGCAAGGGCAGGGCCGCCAGCGCGATCAGGCCCAGTTGCCAGTGCAGCGCGAGCAGGACGGCCACGATGACCACCGGCGTCACCAGACCGCCGATCACGGGCGTGAAGACATGCGCCGGCAATTGAGCCACCGCCATCATGCCCTGGGTGATCAGGTGCCCCAACCAGGCAGTGTTGTCGGCAGTGAACCAGCCCACGGGCAAACGCGCGACGTGGTCGCCCAGTCGCTGGCGCCCGCCTTGCAGCACGCAGACGCCAACGCGCACACCGGCCTGTTCCACATAGCGCCGGCCGATCCAGCAGAGCGCGACCCCGGCCAGCAGTAACGCCAGCCAAGGCAGCGCCGCGCGCGCATCGCCCGCCAGCAGATGGCTGAGCACGGGTACCTGCGCGCTGATGGTCAGGCCGCACAGCAGGCTGTAGGCCACGGCCTGGCAGGCATAGCGGCGCAAGAGGACGGCATCCGGGCCCAGCAATTGCAGCAATGTTCTCAGCATGACGCCTCCTGCAAAGGGGCGCCTGCGTGGCCGCCCAGCCGCCACATGCGCGCATAGCGGCCCTGGCGAGCCAGCAGTTGTTGGTGCGTGCCTTGCTCGACGATCACGCCGCGGTCGAGCACCAGGATGCGATCGGCGTGCATGACGGTATCGAGGCGATGGGCGATGACCAGCACGGTGCGGCCGCGCGCGAAGCGCGACAGCGCGTCCTGGATCGCCACCTCGTTGCCGGCATCCGCGGCGGCGGTGGCTTCGTCCAGAACCAGCACCGGTGCGTCCAGCAACACTGCGCGGGCAATGCTCACGCGCTGGCGTTCGCCGCCGGACAGCTGCGCATCCTCGCCCACCACCGAGTCGTAGCCTCGCGGCAGGGCCAGGATACGTTCATGGATGTTGGCCGCGCGCGCCGCGTCCTCGACTTCGCGTCGGCTTGCCGAAGGCCGTCCCAAGGCGATGTTGTCGTGGAGACTGGCGTGGATCAGGCGCACATCTTGCAGCACGAAGCCGATATGGCGGTACAGCCGCGACGTCTCGATCTGCCGCAGGTCGACGCCGCCGAGCGTGATGCGCCCATCGGTCGGGTCGAAAAAGCGCAGCAGCAATCGCGCCAATGTCGATTTGCCCGAACCGGAGGGACCGACGATCGCCGTCACCGAGCCCGGTTCCACGGTGAAACCGAGATTCGTCAGCGCCGGCTGTTCGGCGTCATAGGCGTAGCTGACGTTTTCGAAACGGACCTCGTGGCCCGTCGGCGGGCTGTGCCGATCGGGCGAGGGCGCCGCCAGCATCGGCGTTCGCAGCAGCGCCTGGACGCGCTGGGCGGCGCCAGCGGCATTACCCAGGTCGTGCAGCAGCGTGTGGAGCAGCAGGACCGGGGCGCAGATGCCCGGCGCCACCAGGGCGAACGGCAGCAGCTCGAGCGGCGTCATCCAGCCCAGCCCCACGAACAATGCGCCGCAGGCCAGCACCAGGCCCAGCACGGTCACCGGCGCGATCATGGCATGGGCATGCGCCATGGCCACGACCAGCGGGCGGGTGAAATCCGCGAATGCCTCGGCAAAGGCGTCAACGGCCTTGCGATACCCGTCATGTGCGCGGCCGTCTGCGCCGAATGCCTTGACCACCGGAATGCCGCTGACGAATTCGATCGTCGCGCTGTTGACCCGTCCAAGGCGGGTGACGAAGGCCTGCATGTTGGCGCCGCTGGCCCGCATGGCGCGGCGCAGGAACAGGAAGAAGCCGGGAAACGGCAACAGCGCGACGATCGCAAGGCGCCAATCCATGGCGAACAGGTAGAGCACGGAGATCAGGATCGCGCCGCCCGCGCGTCCCACCGCGGTGTAGAAGTGCGCGGTCAGGCTGTGCAGGGTGGCGATGTCGTCCTGCATGGCCTGCTTGACCTCGCCCGAGGCGCGGCTGGTGAACCACCCCAGCGGAACCCGCGCCAGCCGGTGCGTGACAGCCAGGCGCAGTTGGGCAGTGAGCCGGTTGTCGGCCAGGTGGGCGAGCAGCTCACCGGTCAAGACCAGCGTCATGCCGGCCAGCAGGCATACGGCGCTGGCGATGGCGACCCGCCAGATTTCATCCCGCGTCGACGCCGCCGCGGCGTGCTCGCCCAGGGCGAGTTGCGCGATATGCGCGATGCCCGCCAAAGGCACGAGCGTCAGCATCGTGCCGATGGCGGCGCAGAGGGCGGCGAGAGCCAGGCGTGCGCGGATGGGTCGCAACAACAGGCTGATCGGGCCGGATTTCTGGGGCGGGGCCGCAGCCGTATCGCGCGTGCTCATGCAAAGAATAAGGCGTCTGAATAATTAGTTGCATGACTATAAACTAAATAAGAGTTACTTGCATCCAACTAAACTAAATGGACAGGCGGATCAAAGTTATTGCGGGTCCGTCGCCATCAGCGGGAATTGCCATATGAAATCGTCACCCCGGTCCGCGGCGCGCGGGCGTCCACCCTCCATCACGCGCGAACGGATCGCGGACGCGGGCATCGCCATCGGCCTGCCGAACATCACCTTCGTCGGCGTTGCCGCGGCGCTGGGGGTCAGCCACATGGCGCTCTACAAGCATGTGCCCAGCCTGGAGGCGCTCAAGCACCTGGTGGCCGAGGAGATCTTCAGCCGCTGGCGAATCCCGCTGCCCTGTGATGACGGACGCAGCGGGTTGAAGGAATACCTGCTCGCGTTCTCGGCGTCGGCCCAGCAATTGGTCAAGCAGAATCTCGGACTGACACCCTACGTGCTGCGTCGGTTGGCCGCGACGCCGCCCATGCTCGTCAAGATCGATGAGCACCAGAGCCGCATCGCGCGCATCTACGGCATTCCGAAGGAGCAGGCGCGCTGGCTGCTGGCCACGGTGGCGTTCCATTGCATCGCGGTGGCGGACACGGTGTATTCGGTGGCGGGCCGCGAACCACTGGTCGAGGCTGAACGCGCGGCGGAAGAGGCCGAGATGGAGGCGGAATTCGCGCAGGGCATGCATGCGCTGATCATGGGCGCGCTCGCCATGCTCGATGCCGGGGCGGTGCCTCAGGCGCAGGGCTGAGGCATGGGCGCCCCTGCCCGCAGGCCAGCTGGCCGGATATGGCCGACACACCCGGGCAACAAAAAACCCGCACAAGCGGGGCTTGTGCGGGTCGTCTGTGTTTTTGCTTGCCTGCGAGCCGCGGTGGGGCTCACAAGCCAAAACTGGCGGAGAGGGTGGGATTCGAACCCACGGTACGGGGATACCGTACGCCTGATTTCGAGTCAGGTACATTCGACCACTCTGCCACCTCTCCGTGGCTGGGTTCCGCAACGGTGAAATTCCAGTGGCCGGCGCCGGGCTTGAGCCCATTGGCGGTTCCTGGTTTCCCACGATCAGATCCCTGGTCGGAAGAATCTGCGTTGTCGGAGCAGCGAAGCCCGCAATTCTACAGTAAAAAAAAGTTTTGTGTAAAGCCCGTCGATATCGGCGGCTACAGCGGGTTTCATCCGCTTCCCAGCTGGGCGATCCTTGCGCAGAATCGGGTTGTTCCGACCCGCCCCGTTTCGCGCCGATGAACCTGATTCTCATCCTGTTGCTGGCCGCCGTCCTGTGCGTGCCCCTGACCCAACGGCTGGGGCTGGGCGCGATCCCGGGCTATCTGGTGGCCGGCGTGCTGGTCGGGCCGTCCTGCCTGAAGCTGGTGACGGACGTGAGCGATATGGTCAACGTCTCGCAATGGGGCGTGGTGATGATGCTGTTCGTCATCGGCCTGGAGTTGGCGCCCAAGCGCCTGTGGGCCATGCGCCGCGAAGTGTTCGCGCTGGGCGCGATGCAGATGCTGGCCTGCGGCCTGCTGCTGGGCCTGGTGTTCGGCGCGGCCCTGCGGCACATGGCAGGCATGGGATGGCAGGCGGCGGTCCTGTGCGGCCTGTCGTTGGCGCTGTCGTCGACGGCGGTGGCGCTGCGGCTGCTGGAGGAGCGCGGCCTGACGCGCACGCCCATGGGCAGGTCGGCGCTGGGGGTGCTGTTGTTCCAGGACATGGCGGCAATCCCGATGCTGGTGGCGGCGGGGCTGTTGGGCGCGGGCGGCGCATCGGCGCCGTCCTTCAAGGAAGCGCTGGTCGCCGTCGCGGTGGTGGCGGTGGCCTACCGTTTGCGCCTCCTGGGCTGGGCAGCCAAGGCGCAACTGAAGGAATTGTTCACGGCGGCGGCGCTGCTGATGGTGGTGGGCACCGCCCAACTGTTCGACTATGCGGGCTTGTCGGCCGGCCTGGGCGGTTTCCTGGTCGGCGTGCTGATGGCCGAATCGCGCTACCGCGACGAGTTGGAAACCGCCATCGAGCCCTTCAAGGGGTTGCTGCTGGGCCTGTTCTTCGTCGCGATCGGCATGTCCGTGAACCTGAGCGTGGTCGCGGACCACTGGGCCTTCATCCTGGCGGGGGTGAGCGCGCTGCTGGCGGTCAAGGTGGCGGTGCTGTATGGCTTTGCGCGCGTGCTCGGCCTGCCCCGCTACCACCGCCTGTTGTTCGCGATGGTGCTGGCGCAGGGCGGCGAATTCAGCTTCGCGATCTTCAACGAAGCCTGGGACAACCACTTGATGGACCTGGATCAGCGCGACGTGCTGGCGGTGGTGGTGGCGGTGTCGATGGGGGTGGTGCCCATCCTGATCAAGCTGCTCGAACGGGTGCCCGAACGCCTGGGCGGCATGGCGGACCTGCCCGAGCCGGAGCCGGACCCGGCGACGGCCGGCGGGCGGGCGGATGCGTCGCCGCGCGCACTGTCGCCCGCCACGGCGGATACAGCGACGGATACAGCGCCGGGCCGGCCGCGCGCTTGACCCCGCGCGCCGTGGGGGCATGGCATCATGGGCGCCTTGCCGGGCAGCTACACTTGACGCAGTTTTTCAGTCCGTGTTTCGCCCACGGCGCCGGCCGGCGTGTTCCGGCCGCCGTCCGCCCTTCGCGCCCCGCCACAGGAGAACATCTATGCTCAAAGGAAAAGTCGCAGTCGTCACCGGTTCCACCAGCGGGATCGGCCTGGGTATCGCCACCGCGCTGGCCGCGCAGGGCGCCGATATCGTGCTGAACGGTTTCGGCGACGCCGCCGAGATCGAAAAGGTCCGCGCCGGCCTGGCCGCCCAGCATGGCGTCAAGGTGCTGCACGACGGCGCCGACCTGTCCAAGGGCGACGCCGTGCGCGGCCTGGTCGACAACGCGGTGCGCCAGATGGGCCGCATCGACATCCTGGTCAACAACGCCGGCATCCAGCATACCGCCCTGATCGAGGATTTCCCCACCGAAAAATGGGATGCCATCCTGGCGCTGAACCTGTCGGCCGTGTTCCACGGCACCGCCGCCGCGCTGCCGCACATGAAGAAGCAGGGCTTCGGCCGCATCATCAACATCGCCTCGGCCCACGGCCTGGTGGCTTCGGCCAACAAGTCGGCCTACGTCGCCGCCAAGCACGGCGTGGTCGGCTTCACCAAGGTGACCGCGCTGGAAACCGCCGGTCAGGGCATCACCGCCAACGCCATCTGCCCGGGCTGGGTGCGCACTCCGCTGGTCGAAAAGCAGATCTCGGCGCTGGCCGAGAAGAACGGCGTCGACCAGGAAACCGCCGCGCGTGAACTGCTCGGCGAAAAGCAGCCGTCGCTGCAGTTCGTCACGCCCGAACAACTGGGCGGCACGGCCGTCTTCCTGGCCTCCGATGCCGCCGCGCAAATCACCGGCACCACCGTCTCCGTCGATGGCGGCTGGACGGCGCGCTGATCAAAGGAATCTTCGAATGCTGTTTCTGCTTTCCCCCGCCAAGAAGCTGGACTACGACTCGCCGGTGCATGTCGAGACCCATACCCAGCCGCTGTTCGTGGACCAGGCCGCCGCCCTGATCAAGGTGCTCAAGACCAAGACCGCGGACGATATATCCGAACTGATGAGCCTGAGCCCGGCGCTGTCCGAGCTCAATGTGCAGCGCTATGCGCATTGGAAGCGCACCTTCACGCAGGCCAATTCGCGCCAGGCCGTGCTGGCTTTCAACGGCGACGTGTACGAAGGCCTGGAGGCCTCGACGCTGTCGGCCAAGCAGCTGGACTGGGCCCAGGAACACGTGGCCATCCTCAGCGGCCTGTACGGCGTGCTGCGGCCGCTGGACCTGATGCAGCCGTACCGCCTGGAAATGGGCACGCGCCTGGAAACGTCCAAGGGCAAGAACCTGTACGAATACTGGGGCAGCGGCATCGCCGACTACCTGAACGAACGCCAGGCCGGGCAGAAGGCGCCGGTCATCGTCAACCTGGCGTCCGAAGAGTATTTCAAGGCGGTCGACCTGAAGGCGCTCAAGGCGCGCGTGGTGCAGTGCGTGTTCCAGGACTGGAAGAACGGCGCCTGGAAGATCATCAGCTTCCACGCCAAGCGCGCGCGCGGCCTGATGGCGCGCTACGCCATCCTGCACAAGGTGTCCAAGCCCGAAGGCCTGCACGGCTTCGACCTGGAAGGCTACAGGTACGACGCCTCGGCCTCGACCGAGGACAGGCTGGTGTTTCGCCGCAAGCTCTGAGCGGGACGCGGGTAGCGCGGAAAACCGGCCCCGAAAGGGCCGGTTTTTTTTGTTCTCGCGGAGCGCGGCGGCTCGATTCAGGCCGGCGCCGCGACAGGCGGCGCGTGCTGCGGATCGGCCAGCGCCAGCAGTTCCTGGCGGATCATGTGCGCGGCCTTGATCATCTGCTTGACCGGATAGACCAGCGCCGCCTGCTCGCCTTCGGTGTCGAACTGGGTGGGCAGGTCGGCGGGGGCCTGCGCGCGGTTCTCGTCGAGCAGGTCGACCATGCCGGCCAGCGCCCGCTGCACCGCCTCGGGCGTGGCGGGCAGGGCGGCCAGGATGGGAATGGCGGCGGTGATCTGCGAGGCCAGCACGTGGTTCTGGATCAGCAGGTTGTTCAGCTCGGGCACGCTGACCTGGTGCGACTTGGGTTCGCTCATCATGCGATAGAAGGCCTCGGCGAAATTGCTGAAGGCGATGTGCACGTTCTTGCGCGCCAGGCGCCAGGCAATGTCGGCGTCGGTGACCGCGGGCGTCGCGTCGGCGGCCGCGCCCATCGGCGCGCCGTGTGCCTGCATCGCTTCCACGTAGCGCATGCCGGCCATCAGGTATTCACGATTGGCGCGCGTGGCGGCGGCGGCCAGCGGCTTGAGGTAGCGCGCTTCCCACCAGGGCAGGATGTAGCTGCACACCAGCGCCAGCGTGCAGCCGATCAGCGTATCGATGGCGCGTTCGCCGATCACCGCCATCGACACCGTGCCGGGCGAGACGAAGTGGAACACCAGCACCACGAACAGGGTGTTGAAGATGGCGCTGGCCATGTAGTTCAGCTGCACCATGCTGTTGCCCATGACGCAGGCGCCCAGCAGCACCGCGAACAGGATCTCGGGGCGGTCGGTGACGTTGAACAGCAGCAGCGCGCAGATGCAGCCGATCAGCGTGCCCATCAGGCGCCAGCCGTTGCGCTGGCGGGTCAGCGCGAAGCCCGGCTTCATGATGATGACGATGGTCAGCATGATCCAGTAGTTGTGCGCCGAGAACGCCGGCGACAGCCAGCGGCTGGCCAGCGTCATGGCGATGGCGGCCGCCGCGGTCACGCGCAGCGCATAGCGAAAGTGCGGCGAATCCAGGCGCAGGTTGCTGGTCAGCAGGCCGAAGCGGAATTCCTGGCGCGAGATGAAGCGCGTCAGCGACTTGTTGATGCGCAGCACGTCGGTGGGCTTGGCGTGAGGCGAGGCGGCGGTGTGGTCGGCCAGGCGGTCGACGATGCGGGCCGAGTTGCGCAGCCGGCGCAGCACCTGCACGATCAGCGCCAGCATCTCGGGCTCGCGCTCGCCCAGGCCCTGCTGCTTGAGTTGCTCGATCTCGTACTCGATGGCGCGCAGTTCGGCCTTGGCGCTGCTGCGGTACTGCACCTTGCGGCCGCGCGACACGTCCAGCGCGATGCGGTTCAGCTCCAGCGACATCTTCACCAGCGCGTCGCGCATGAACATCAGGCAGTCGTTGCCGGCCAGCGCGCGCCGCAGCGCGGCGTAGTCGGTGTGGGTGGCCACCAGCGTATCCAGCAGTTGCAGCATGTCGACGAACATGTTCCAGATCATCACGCGCTGGCGGTCGCCCAGGCCCTTGCCGCGGGGCAGGGCGCGCAGCACCATGTCGCGAGCGGCCTGGTGCTTTTCGGTCATGACGGACTGCCGCTGGATCAGATTGCGGTAGGCCTCGTCCAGGTCCGCCGTTTCGTCGTAGAAGGCGGCGCGCGCGGCGACGTAGTCGGCGGTGGCGAACAGCGCCACCGACATCGCCTGCTGTTCTTCCCGCAGCCAGAACAGCCGTGAAAATCCCAGACTGAATGCCACGTAGAACAGCGCCCCGCCCAGCGTCGCGGCGGCATGCGCCAGCACCTCGTGCGGTTCCAGCGGCGAATGCATGGTCAGCGTCATCAGCAGCAGGCCGGCAAAGCCGATCAGGCCGCCGCGCTTGCCGAACACCGTGAACATGGAATAGACGAAGCACTGCGCGATGACCACCAGCCAGATCAGCACCGGGTTGGTCGAGGCCAGACCGGTGATGATGACGGTCAGCGTGCCCAGCGCGGCGCCGCCCAGCATCTCGTTGGTGCGGTGCCGCTGCGGGCCCCCGGGCTGGTCGATGATGGCCAGGCACTGGGCGCCGAAGGTGGCGACCAGGCCGGTGGTGTAGTGGCCGAACAGCCCGCCCAGCACCAGCACCGGCAACAGCATGCCGACTCCCTGCCGCACCCCTCCGAAGAAGTAGTGGCTGTAGAGAAAGCGGCGAATGCTGGCAATGCGCAGATCCATGGACGGCGGGGCTCGAATCCGGGTGACGCGTCAAGTATAGAGAGAGCGGTCGCGTTTTAGGGGCCAGATGGTTACCAGACTTTCCCGCATGGCCGGGCGCGACTTCCGTGCAACGTCCGCGAAACCTCGATTTGCTAGCTTTGACGCAACGCGGTAAATTGCTCCACTTGCGCCGGTCTGCCTATCCGAAACCGGCGCGATGAGGCGGATGGCCAGGGTCACCTCCCAGCCATCCCGCAGCAGATACATTTGCCGTTGGCCGCGCCACAAGCGTGTGTTGCCAAGGCTTCCATTTCGACCTCCAGCGTCCCCCAGGGGCGTTTGCACTGCGTTCTGTCGAACGTGTGCCGGGTCGGCAGGGTGTCCGGGTGGCGTGGCTCCGTGAGCCGCTAAGCGCCGGATCATGTTGCCGCAGCCGGCATGGGTTCAGTTGCCGCCGTATCCGGGCGCGCAGCAGTCAGGGTTGCAGGGCCGGTTTTGAAAGGAATGACAACATGGAAATGAATGGCGCCGATATCGTCGTGCGCTGCCTGGCCGATGAAGGCGTGGAACACGTTTTCGGCTACCCTGGCGGCGCGGTGCTCTACATCTACGACGCGATTTTCAAGCAGGACAAATTCCAGCATATCCTGGTTCGTCACGAGCAAGCCGCCGTGCACGCGGCCGATGCCTATTCGCGCTCGTCGCAGAAGGTCGGCGTCTGCATCGTGACCAGCGGTCCGGGCGTGACCAATGCCGTCACCGGCATCGCCACCGCCTACATGGACTCCATCCCCATGGTCATCATCAGCGGGCAGGTGCCCACTGCGGCCATCGGCGAGGACGCTTTCCAGGAATGCGACACCGTCGGCATCACCCGTCCCTGCGTCAAGCACAACTTCCTGGTGCGTGACGTCAAGGACCTGGCCGAAACCATGCGCCGCGCGTTCTACATCGCGCGCACCGGCCGTCCCGGCCCGGTGCTGGTGGACATCCCCAAGGACATCACCGTCGCGCAGTGCAAGTACACCCCGCCCAAGGGCGAGATCTCGATGCGTTCCTATGCGCCCGTCAACAAGGGCCACCAGGGGCAGATCAAGAAAGCCGTGCAGATGCTGCTGGCCGCCGAGCGGCCGATGATCTACACCGGCGGCGGGGTCATCCTGTCGAACGCCGCGCCCGAGCTGAACAAGCTCGTCTCGCAACTGGGCGCGCCCTGCACCAGCACCCTGATGGGCCTGGGCGGCTTCCCGGCCAGCAGCGGCCAGTTCGTCGGCATGCCCGGCATGCACGGCACCTACGAGGCCAACATGGCGATGCAGCACTGCGACGTGCTGCTGGCCATCGGCGCCCGTTTCGACGACCGCGTGATCGGCAACCCCAAGCACTTCGCCCAGAACGCCCGCAAGATCATCCATATCGATATCGACCCGTCGTCGATCTCCAAGCGCGTGCGCGTGGACGTCCCGATCGTCGGCAACGTCAAGGATGTGCTGGCCGACCTGAGCGCGCAGTACGAGGCCGCCTCGGCCGAGCACAAGCCGGCTTCCATCGCCAAGTGGTGGGAACAGGTCGAGACCTGGCGCGGCAAGGAATGCCTGAAGTTCGCCAATTCGGACGAAGTCATCAAACCGCAATTCGTGGTGGAAAAGCTCTGGGAAGTGACCGGCGGCGACGCCTTCGTCACCTCCGACGTGGGCCAGCACCAGATGTGGGCCGCGCAGTACTACAAGTTCGACAAGCCGCGCCGCTGGATCAATTCCGGCGGCCTGGGCACCATGGGCGTGGGCCTGCCATACGCCATGGGCGTGCAGATGGCCAATCCGGGTCATGACATCGCCGTGATCACCGGCGAGGCCTCGATCCAGATGAACATCCAGGAACTGTCGACCTGCGCCCAGTACCGCCTGACGCCCAAGATCGTCTGCCTGAACAACCGCTTCCTGGGCATGGTGCGGCAGTGGCAGCAGATCGACTACGGCTCGCGCTATTCCGAGTCGTACATGGATTCGCTGCCCGACTTCGTCAAGGTGGCCGAGGCCTACGGCCACGTGGGCCTGCGCATCGAGCGCCCGGCCGACGTCGAGCCGGCGCTGCGCGAAGCGTTCAAGAAACACAAGGAGCGCCTGGTCTTCCTGGACTTCATCACCGACCGCACCGAAAACGTGTGGCCGATGGTCAAGGCCGGCCGCGGGCTGACCGAAATGCTGCTCGGCTCTGAAGACCTGTAAGGAGGCCACCATGAAGCACGTGATTTCCGTCCTCCTCGAGAACGAGCCCGGCGCGCTGTCGCGCGTGGTCGGCCTGTTTTCGGCGCGGGGCTACAACATCGAGACCCTGACCGTGGCGCCGACCGAGGACGCCACGCTGTCGCGCATGACCATCGTCACCACCGGCTCGGATGAAGTCATCGAGCAGATCACCAAGCACCTGAACCGCCTGGTGGACGTGGTCAAGGTCGTGGACCTGACCGAAGGCGCGCACATCGAGCGCGAGCTGATGCTCGTGAAGGTGCGCGCGGTCGGCAAGGAACGCGAGGAAATGAAGCGCATGGCGGACATCTTCCGCGGGCGCATCATCGACGTCACCGACAAGTCCTACACCATCGAATTGACCGGGGTGCAGGAAAAAGTACAGGCCTTCCTGGAGGCCCTGGACCGCAGTGCCATTCTGGAAACCGTGCGCACCGGCGTGTCCGGCATCGGCCGCGGTGAACGGATCCTGAAGCTTTGACCGGCCTTCCAGGCCAAGCCGCACCCTACATCCCGAACCAACGAATATCCAAAAATATCTGGAGCACCCCATGAAAGTTTTCTACGACAAAGACTGCGACCTCTCCCTCATCAAAGGCAAGACCGTTGCCATCATCGGCTACGGCTCGCAAGGCCACGCCCATGCCCAGAACCTGAATGATTCGGGCGTGAAGGTCATCGTCGGCCTGCGCAAGGGCGGCGCCTCGTGGGACAAGGCCGCCAACGCCGGCCTGCAGGTCAAGGAAGTGGCGGAAGCCGTCAAGGCCGCCGACATCGTCATGATGCTGCTGCCCGACGAGAACATCGCCTCGGTCTACAACAAGGAAGTGCACGCCAACATCAAGGCCGGCGCCGCCCTGGCCTTCGCCCACGGCTTCAACGTCCACTACGGCCAGGTCGTGCCGCGCGAAGACATCGACGTCATCATGATCGCCCCGAAGGCCCCCGGCCACACGGTGCGCAACACCTACAAGCAGGGTGGCGGCGTGCCCCACCTGGTCGCGGTCTACCAGGACAAGTCGGGCGCCGCGCGCGACGTGGCCCTGTCGTACGCCAGCGCCAACGGCGGTGGCCGTGCCGGCATCATCGAAACCAACTTCCGTGAAGAAACCGAAACCGACCTGTTCGGCGAACAGGCCGTGCTGTGCGGCGGCACCGTCGAACTGATCAAGGCCGGTTTCGACACGCTGGTGGAAGCCGGCTACGCGCCCGAAATGGCGTACTTCGAGTGCCTGCACGAACTGAAGCTGATCGTCGACCTGATCTACGAAGGCGGCATCGCCAACATGAACTACTCGATCTCGAACAACGCCGAGTTCGGCGAGTACGAGACCGGCCCGAAGATCGTCACCGACGAAACCCGCAAGGCCATGCGCCAGTGCCTGACGGACATCCAGACCGGCGAATACGCCAAGAAGTTCATCCTGGAAAACGCCGCCGGCGCCCCGACGCTGACCTCGCGCCGCCGCATCAACGCGGAATCGCAGATCGAAGTGGTGGGCGGCAAGCTGCGCGCCATGATGCCCTGGATCGCCGCCAACAAGCTGGTGGACAAGTCCAAGAACTGATCCCGGTTTCCGCGCGGGGTTTGCGCCCCGCGCGCGCCGACGGCAAGCGGCATGCCTCGCGAGGGCATGCCGTTTTTCTTTGCGCGGAGAATGCGCGAGGCGGGCGCGTCAGCGGGGCGCGAGCGGGGCTTTTCGCGCCGGCGGGGCCGGATCGGCGCGGGCACGGCCCTTGCTGCGGCCCGTTGTGGGGCCAGATGAGTTAACCTTTCAATGTCTGTCGTAAGTAATTGAGACCATGCCCAATTTTTCCATGCGCGATTCCGAGAACCGCCACCGAAGCATCTACCTGCTGCCCAACGCATTCACCACCGCGGCGTTGTTCGCGGGGTTCTATGCCGTGGTGCAGGCCATGAACAACCGCTTCGAGGTCGCCGCCATCGCCATTTTCGTGGCCATGGTGCTGGACGGCATGGACGGCCGGGTGGCCCGCCTGACCAATACCCAATCCGCCTTCGGCGAGCAATACGATTCGCTGTCCGACATGACCTCGTTCGGCGTGGCGCCGGCGCTGGTGATGTACGAATGGATCCTGAACGACCTGGGCCGCTGGGGCTGGCTGGCGGCGTTCGTCTACGTGGCGGGAGCCGCGCTGCGCCTGGCGCGCTTCAACACCAATATCGCGGTGGTCGACAAGCGTTACTTCCAGGGGCTGCCGAGCCCGGCGGCGGCGGCATTGGTGGCCGGCTTCGTCTGGCTGGCGGTCGACAACAAGCTGCCGATCCACGACAGCGTGATGGCCTGGGTCGCGTTCACGCTGACCATGTACGCCGGCATCACCATGGTGTCGAACGCGCCGTTCTTCAGCGGCAAGAGCTTCGCCCTGGGCCGCAGCGTGCCGTTCTGGGGCATCCTGCTGGTGGTGGCGGTGTTCGTGTTCGTCTCCAGCGATCCCCCGGTGGTGCTGTTCGGCCTGTTCGTGCTGTACGGCTTTTCGGGCTGGGTGATCTGGGCCTGGCGCTGGAACCGCGCCCGCCGGCTGCAACAGGAGCGCCGCGGCCAGTCGTCCTGAGCCCGCCGCCCGGCAAAAGAAAAACCCGCCTGGATGAAGGCGGGTTTTTTCATGGGGGAATCAACGCCACATGAAGCGGTCATCGTCGTACATCGGGTCCGGGCCGGGATGGAAGTGCGTCACCCCGTTGCCGTCGCGGCCCATGTAGACGTACATCAGCGAATTCCAGACGCTGTTTTCCTTGTAGCGGTACGACCAGATCACCTCGCGTTTTTCGCCCAGGCCGGCCTGATCGATGCGGGCCGGCGGGCCGAACTCGCAGCGCACGCGCTCGGGGCTCCATTGGCCCTGTTCCAGCACCTTGAAGTGGGCGTCGGTCAGCAGCGGCACGACCCGGTCGACGCGGCCGTCGGCGCCGACGTTGGCGCCCCAGGCATACTGGCCCATGGGTTGCTGCGTCCAGATCACGCGGCGGCCGCCGTTGGCCTGCGGGCATTCGAAATTGGGGCGGCCGAACTGGGCCTGGACGTCGGCCAGCGGGGTGCCGGGGGCGACCTGGGCAAGATTGGCACAGGCGGCCAGGCCGGCCAGGGCCGCGGCGGCCAGGGTGGTGCGGGCAAGTCTGTAATAATTTGACATATTATGGCTCCTGGTGCCTTCCGCGAGGGCGGCGGCGCGACGCCCGGCGGCGGGCCGGCGGTCTCACTGGGGTAATTCTAGCGAATCGGCTATAATCGTCAGGCTTTATCAAGTGTATTGATTTTGCAAGATGCTTTGCGCCGGCAACGGGGCTGGGCTGGACATGCGGCAAATGGGGCGCCAAGCCTTGTCTTGCGGCACTTCCAGGGTAGCCTTGAAGCAGCAGTGAGAACGCAATAACGCTTTTCGCCGGCCGCGATTTTTTTCCAAACCACGTCAGGGCGCCTCGGCCCTGTCGCATGTCCGAAGAGGTCATCAATGTCTGTAGCTGACATCAAGAAATCCGATATCGTTGCGCAGTTCCAACGCGCTCAAGGCGATACCGGCTCCCCCGAAGTCCAGGTGGCTCTGCTCACCGCCCGTATCAACGAACTGACCGGTCACTTCAAAGAACACATGAAGGACCATCACTCGCGCCGCGGTCTGCTGCGTATGGTCAGCCGTCGCCGCAAGCTGCTCGACTATCTCAAGGGCCGCAATCCCGATTCGTACCGCGCACTGATCGAAAAACTCGGTCTGCGCAAGTGATCGACGGGGCTGGCTCCCCATGACGCAACCGTGGTCGGTGCGACGCATGTCGCGACGGCCACGGTTTTTCATTTGTAAGGAATAATCGTCATGTTCAATAAAGTGACTAAATCGTTCCAGTACGGCCAGCACACGGTCGTCCTGGAAACCGGCGAAATCGCTCGCCAGGCCTCCGGCGCCGTTGTGGTGTCGATCGAGGACACCGTCGTCCTGGCCACTGTCGTGGCCTCCAAGAAGGCCAAGCCGGGTCAGACGTTCTTCCCGTTGACCGTCGACTACATCGAAAAGACCTACGCCGCCGGCCGCATCCCGGGTGGCTTCTTCAAGCGTGAAGGCAAGCCGTCCGAGAAGGAAACGCTGACCTCGCGCCTGATTGACCGTCCCCTGCGTCCGCTGTTCCCCGAAGACTTCTACAACGAAGTCCAGGTGGTCATCCACACGCTGTCGGTCAATCCCGAAATCGATCCGGACATCGCCGCCATGATCGGCGCGTCGGCCGCCCTGGCCATCTCCGGCATCCCCTTCAACGGCCCGATCGGCGCCGCCCGCGTGGGTTACATCGATGGCCAGTACGCCATCAACCCGACCGCGTCGCAATTGAAGTCGTCGAAGCTGGACCTGGTGGTCGCCGGCACCGAAAACGCCGTGCTGATGGTGGAGTCGGAAGCCGACCAGCTGTCCGAGGAAATCATGCTGGGCGGCGTGGTCTACGGCCACGAGCAGATGCAGGCCGTCATCAACGCCATCCACGAGCTGGTCAAGGACGCCGGCAAGCCCGATTGGGACTGGCAAGCGCCCGCCAAGGACGAGGCCCTGATCGCCGCCGTCACGTCGGCCGCCCAGGAAGGCCTGAACGCCGCCTACCAGATCCGCGAAAAGCAGGCCCGCACCACCAAGCTGCGTGAAGTCTACGCCGACGTGTCGGCCAAGCTGAACGCCGCCGCCGCCGAGAAGGGCGAGCCGGCGCCGGACGCCGTCACCGTCGACAACATCCTGTTCTCGCTGGAATCGGCCATCGTCCGCGGCCAGATCCTGAACGGCGAACCGCGTATCGATGGTCGCGACACCCGCACCGTGCGTCCCATCAGCGTGCGCCTGGGCGTGCTGCCGCGCGCGCACGGCAGCGCCCTGTTCACCCGCGGTGAAACCCAGGCGCTGGTCGTGGCCACGCTGGGCACCAAGCAGGACGAGCAGATCATTGACGCGCTCATGGGCGAGTACCGCGACCGCTTCATGCTGCACTACAACATGCCTCCGTTCGCCACCGGCGAAACCGGCCGCATCGGCGTGCCCAAGCGCCGCGAAATCGGCCACGGCCGCCTGGCCAAGCGCGCGCTGATCCCGCTGCTGCCGGCCCCGGAAGACTTCCAGTACACCATCCGCATCGTCTCGGAAATCACCGAGTCCAACGGCTCGTCGTCGATGGCTTCGGTCTGCGGCGGCTCGCTGGCCATGATGGATGCCGGCGTGCCGGTCAAGGATCACGTGGCCGGCGTGGCCATGGGCCTGATCCTGGACGGCGGCAAGTTCGCCGTGCTGACCGACATCCTGGGTGACGAAGATCACCTGGGCGACATGGACTTCAAGGTCGCAGGCACCGAAAACGGCGTCACCGCGCTGCAGATGGACATCAAGATCCAGGGCATCACCAAGGAAATCATGCAAGTGGCGCTGGCGCAAGCCCGCGAAGGCCGCCTGCACATCCTGGGCAAGATGAAGGAAGCGCTGGACGGTTCGCGCGGCGAGCTGTCGGCTTTCGCCCCGCGCATGCTGACCATCAAGATCAACCCCGAGAAGATCCGCGACGTGATCGGCAAGGGCGGCGCCACCATCCGCGCGCTGACCGAGGAAACCGGCACCCAGATCGACATCTCCGACGACGGCACGATCGTGATCGCCAGCGTCGACGAAGCGCAGGCCAAGGAAGCCCAGCGCCGCATCGTCGAGCTGACCGCCGACGTCGAAGTGGGCCAGGTCTACGACGGCTCGGTCCTGCGCCTGCTGGACTTCGGCGCCATCGTGCAAGTGCTGCCGGGCCGCGACGGCCTGCTGCACATCTCGGAAATCGCCAACTACCGCATCGCCAACATCAACGATGTGCTGAAGGTCGGCCAGCAAGTCCGCGTCAAGGTCATCGAGGCCGACGACAAGGGCCGCCTGCGCCTGTCCATCAAGGCGATCGGCGGCATCGAGCAGCAGCAGGCCGCTGCCGAAGCCGCCCCGCAAGCGGAACCGCAAGCCGAATAAGGCCTGCCTTTCCCCTGCTCAAGAACGGCGCCGCGAGGCGCCGTTTTTCTTTGCTTTGGTGGCAGGCGGATTCATCTTCTTTCGTCTTCGAATCTCCCGCATCTCCCATCTTCGCGCGCCTTACGGTAAAGTCTTGCGCGTGACACGAGCGCCGGCGCGGCGCAAGCCGGCAGGGCGCCAGACAGAGGGGGATACGGATGGATCGAGCATGACGCGATGGCGAGGACCCGCCACGGCGGCGGCCATGCTGCTGGGAGCGTTGTTGGCCGGATGCATGTCCGCGCCCGGGCCGGGCCAGGGTTCGCCCAAGGGCGAAGGCATGTCGGCCGACCAACTGGTCCAGACCGACTTCAACCGCACCGTCACCCTGGAGGTGCGCGACAACCTGGCCAGCCTCTACAGCCTGCTGGACAAGCTCTACCGACGCAACCCGCGCGAATGGCGCAAGACCGGCGCGCCCGACCACGCGACCGCGGTGTCGCGGGTCAAGCATGCGATCGAGGTGCGGATCCCGCCGGCCGACCTGGCCGGCCTGCACGACATCCAGATCCTGGCGGTGTCGCTCGATCCCAACTACAGCGGCGACCGCGTCGGGGCCTTCATCTACGGCCTGGCCGACACCATCATCGCCGCCCACAATGGCAAGACCCGCCTGTACGCCACCGACGCGCTCGACGGGCAGCGGGTCTACAATGCCGCACGGAACGTCGAGGCGGCGGCCTGGCTGCTGGCGTCGCGCCGCAACAACCAGGGCGAACCGCTGCTGCTGGCCAACGAGATGTCGGCGCAGGTCACCAACCTCAGTTTCGAACGCGAGTTCGGCGCCATCATCGGCCGGCTGGACCTGATCGCCAATCTGCTGGGCGAGAACTCGCGGCGCATCGGCATCAACTATGCGCAAGGCCTTTTGCTGTTCAATTTCCTGCCGGTGCGCTAACAGGATTTTTCCACCGTGATCGATATCGCTTCCATCCAGACCGCCCGCGAGAACCTGCGTGGCCAGGTGCTCAAGACCCCGTTCACCCTGTCGCGCACGCTGTCCGACATCTTCGGCGCCGAGATCTGGCTGAAATTCGAGAACCTGCAGTTCACCGCCAGCTTCAAGGAGCGCGGCGCGCTCAACCGCATGCTGACGCTGTCGGAAGACGAGCGCCGCGCGGGCGTGATCGCGGTGTCGGCCGGCAACCATGCCCAGGGCGTGGCCTACCATGCGCAGCGCATGGGCGTGCCGGCCGTGATCGTGATGCCGCGCTTCACGCCGACCGTGAAGGTCGCCAACACGCGCCGCTTCGGCGCCGAAGTGGTGCTGGCCGGCGATACCTTCGACGACGCCAAGGCGCATGGCTACGAGCTGGCCAAACAGCGCGGGCTGATCATGATCCACCCCTACGACGACGAGGCCGTGATCGCGGGGCAGGGCACGGTGGCGCTGGAAATGCTGGAAGACCAGCCGCAGCTGGACATGTTGGTGATCGCCATCGGCGGCGGCGGCCTGATCTCGGGCATCGCCACGGCAGCCAAGGCGCTCAAGCCCGGCATCGAGATCATCGGGGTGCAGACCGAGCGCTTTCCCGCCATGTATGCCGCCGTCAAGGGCGTGTCGATGCCGCAGGGGCAGTACACCATCGCCGAAGGCATCGCGGTGAAATCGCCGGGCGGGCTGACGCAGCCCATCGTCAGCCGGCTGGTCGACGACATCGAACTGGTCAGCGAGGCCGACATCGAGCACGCCATCGTGGTGCTGCTGGAAATCGAGAAGACCGTGGTTGAAGGCGCCGGCGCGGCCGGCCTGGCGGCGCTGCTGCGCGCGCAGGAGGCGGGCAGCGAGCGTTTCAAGGGCAAGCGCATCGGCCTGGTGCTGACCGGCGGCAACATCGACCCCTTGATGCTGGGCGAACTGATCGAGCGCGGCATGGTGCGCGCCGGTCGCCTGGCCCGCATCCGCGTCGATCTGCGCGACCTGCCGGGCGCGCTGGCCCACGCGACCAAGCTGATCGCCGATGCCCAGGCCAACATCACCGAGGTGCATCACCAGCGCGCGTTCACCTCATTGCCGGTGCGCAATGTGGAAGTGGATTTCGTGCTGCAGACGCGCGGGCCGGAGCACATCCAGGAAGTGATCGACATCCTGAACGCGGCCGGTTTCGCGGCCAGCAACCACGACCATTGAGTCAGGGGCGGCCCAGTTCCGGGTCGCGGCCCACCTGGTTTTTCAGCCGGTACAGCCGCTCGCGATGCAAGGTCGCGGCCAGCGGCTCGGGCTCGCGCCCCAGCGCTACGTAGTCCACCGGAATCTGCGCGATGGCCTCGCGCATGCGGTCGGCGCCGTCCTGCCACCATTGCGCCAGCATGCGGTCGGGGTTGTACACGTCCAGGCCCTGGCGCCGCAGTTCCGAGCGGTTGAAATCCTTCAGGTTCCAGGTCAGCACCTGCACCACCGGCGTCTGCGGCAGGCCGCAGCGGGCGCGGCGCGCCAGGCCGGCGGCGATGACGTGGAAGTCCTTGGGGTCGCTGTAGCGCAGCGCCGCCTCGTAGACCAGGGTGTCGTGCTCGATGGCCTGCGGGAAGCGGGCGTTCATCTCGGCCCAGAACTCGGCCATCACCTCGGGCGGGATGTCCCAGATGCGGCAGGCGTTGCGGCGCCATTCCTCGCCGATGCGCTCGGTCCAGACCGGCTGGAACACGCCGGCGTCGGCCAGGCGCAGCAGCAGGCGGCGCAGGATGCCGGACATGAGGACACAGGCGTCCAGGACGATGAAGGGCGGGGCGGAGGGTGTGGCGGTCAAGATCGGGCGGTCCGGGCGCGCGGGCAAGGCAGGCGCGGCGGCGCCTGGCATAGGGGTGGTGCCCGAGACCGGAATCGAACCGGTACGGCCTTGCGGCCGAGGGATTTTCGTACCACTTCGACTTTCGCCGCCGGCGCGTCAAGCGCCGTTCGTGGTCTGGAGCACGCCTTCACCATAGCCTTGCGGCCTTAGGTGCCCGCCGTCTGCTCTCTACACCTTCCCGGTTCTTTCGAAGCGGGCTTGGCTCGGCGTTGGCTCGGACCGGGTCCAGGGCATTCGCCGAGTTTGACGGGCTACACCTCTGGAGTTTCCTCCGGAGGGCTCAAATGGATTCAAGTCCCTTGTGTCTACCAATTTCACCACTCGGGCATCGCCGACCCCGCGGACGGGGCGGCAACGGGATACCGGGTGAGCCGCGCGGGCGCGGCATGGGTATCCAGCGGCCGTGACTATACCACTGGAGCCGCGGGCTTCCCGCCCTGACGGACGCCGGCCGGGTGAAGTCAGGCGGTGAAACGCACGCTCTGGCGCACGCGTTCATCCACGTCCAGGGCGAAAACGTCGGGCCGCGCGTAATGGCCGACCACGTCGAAATCGTAGCGCGCGCGCACCAGGTCCTCGATGTCGATGGTTGCGGTCAGCAGGCCGGTCTGGCCGTGCAGCGGGCCGGCCAGGACGTCGCCCAGCGGGCCGACGATGAGCGAGCCGCCATTGATGAGCGGGCGTTGCGGATCCCAGCCGGGCACGTCCAGGCCCAGTTCGGCGGGCGACGGTTGCACCTGGCAGGCGCTGATGACGAAGCAGCGGCCCTCGTGGGCGATGTGACGCATCGAGCATTGCCAGATGTCGCGTTCATCGACGGTGGGCGCGCACCAGATCTGCACGCCCTTGGCGTACATGGCGGTGCGCAGCAGCGGCATGTGGTTTTCCCAGCAGATGGCGCCGCCGACGCGGCCCGCGGCGGTTTCCACCACGGGCAGGGTGGAGCCGTCGCCCTGGCCCCAGATGAGACGTTCGGTGCCGGTGGGCATCAGCTTGCGGTGCCTGGCGGCCAGGCCGGTGGCCGGATCGAAGTACAGCGCGGTGCAGTACAACGTGCTGCCGGCGCGTTCGATGACGCCGATCACCAGACTGGCGCCGGTGCGCTGTGACAGCGCGGCCAGCGCGTCGGTCTCGGGACCGGGCACATCGATGGCGTTCTGGTAGTAGCGGGCGTAGGCTTCGCGCCCTTCGGGCAGGCGGTAGCCGAGGCGCGTGCCGAAGATCTCGCCCTTGGGATAGCCGCCGAGCAGGGCCTCGGGCATGACCACGAGCGCGGCGCCCGAGGCGGTGATCTCGGCCTCGAAGGCCAGGATCCGTTCCAGGGTGGCTTCCTTGCCCTCGGGCGAGGCGCCGATCTGCAGCGCGGCAACGGTCTGGGTGGTCATGCGGGTTCCTTGGCTGGGGCTGGTGGGGTGTCGGGAGCTGCCAGTGTCGGCGCCAGCCTAAAATCGATCAATCCAATTTGACGATAAATGATATGAGCCAGATCGATATCGAGTCGACCGACCTGAACCTGCTCAAGGTGTTCGAGGCGATCTACGACGAAGGCGGCGCGGGCCGCGCGGCGCTGCGGCTGGGCGTGACGCAGTCGGCCGTCAGCGCGTCGCTGGCGCGGCTGCGCACGCTGTATGCGGATCCGCTGTTCGTGCGCACCGGGCGCGGCCTTTCGCCCAGCCTGCGGGCCCGCGAGCTGCGGCCGATCATCGGCGAGGCGCTGGACAAGTGCCGGCAAAGCCTGTCGCTGGCCCGGCCGGGGCCGGCCGGGTTTGCCGGGCGTTCGGTCACGCTGGGGCTGTCGGACGACTTCGAAATCGCGCTGGGGCGCGAGGCCATCGCGGCGCTGGCCGAGGCTGCGCCGGGACTACGTCTGATCTTTCGCCAGACCCACAGCCGCCTGGCCGCCGACATGCTGATGGCGCGCGACGTCGACCTGGTGATCGCGTCCGGTGGACTGACCGCGCCCGCATTGCAGCGCGTGACCGTGGGGCAGGGCGACTATGCCTGCCTGGTTGATCCGGCCAGTCTGGCGCCGGGCCAGGAAGCGCTGTCCGTGGAGGATTTCACCGGGCGTGCGCACGTGCTGGTGTCGTCGGGCGGATTCATCGGCGTGGTTGACGAGGTGTTGCACGCGCAGGGATTGACGCGGCGGGTGCTGGCCGCGACCACGCACTTTGCGGCGCTGGCGTTCCTGCTGCGTGGCGGCGACGCGCTGGCGACCCTGCCGACCCACGCGGCGCGCGGCCTGGCGGCGGTCGCGGGGCTGCGGCTGCTGCCGTGCCCGGTCGTCATGCCGGGCTACGCCATCGAGATGGGCTGGCGCGCCGATGCCTTGCGCGATGAGGCCGTGGCGGTGGCACGCCTATCCCTGCTGGGCCTGCTGCAGGGCTACGGTTGGGCCGCGGCGCCTGGCGCCCGGTGATTGACCGGTGACGCGTTTATACGCGCGGCTGAAGGCGGCTTGGGAGGTATAGCCGAGGCGCTCGGCCACGGTGTCGATCGGCAAGCGCTCGTGGGATAGCCATTGGCTGGCCAGGCGCATGCGCAATTCGGTGGCGTAGCGCAGCGGCGGCGTGCCGATGGTGGCCTGGAAGCGTTGCGCGAAGACCGATCGCGAGACATTGCATTGCGCCGCCAGTTCTTCTACGGTCCAATCGCGGCCGGGCTGGCGATGCAGGGCCAGGATGGCGCGCGCCAGCCGCGGGTCGCGCAGGGCGGCCACCAGGCCGGCGGCATCATCGCAACCGCTTTCGATCCAGCCGCGCACGATCATGGCGGCCACCACTTCCGCCAGGCGCGCCAGGATGCCGGCAAAGCCGATGCGTCCGGCGCAGATTTCGCGCTTCATGGCGTCCAGCAGCGCCAGCGCGCCCGGGTAGCGTTCGCTGGTGGCGTCCACCAGCATCAGACCAGGCATCAAGGGGCCGAGGCCCCGCATGCCGCCCAGGTCGAACGCCATGCAGCCATAGAAAAGCACGGCGCTGGGCGTGTCATGCGTGCTGGGGCAGGTGTCCACGCCGCTGACCTGCTCGCCCAGCGGCGCCGCGGCCACCTCGTCGATATCGCGCACCGGGGCGCGCGGGTCGGATAGCAAGTGATGGGCATCGCCTTGGGGAATGAGCACGGCGTTGCCCGCGGACAGCGGATGCAGCGCGCCGTCGGCGCTGCGCAGCACCGCGTTGCCAACCGCCAGGTAGTGGAAGTAGGCGTGACCGGGGCGGGGGCGGAAACCCAGGCCGACCGGCGCGCCGACCTGGATGCGGCGGTATTGCACGCCGCGCAGGCGCATGCCAGTCAGCAGTTCGCTGATCAGGTCGGACGAAAGCGCAAAGGCATCCGTGGCATTCATTCAGGTGTTTAGATCAAAAATCAAAGATTCTTCATCATAGATCATCCTGGGCGCCATCCCTAGACTGGCCGCTGTGATGTTTTCCTGAGGATGTTCTGCGATGAGTCATGGTGTCTGTGAAGCGGTCTGCGATGGCCGCATGTCGCGCGCGGCGGATGCGCCGCCCGCCTGGATGGCGGTGTTTTCGCTGGCGATGGGGGTGTTCGGCTTGCTGACCGCGGAGTACCTGCCGGCCAGCCTGCTGACGCCGATGGCGCTCGACCTGGGCGTTTCCGAGGCGCTGGCCGGGCAGGCGGTGACGGTGACGGCGGTGGTGGCGTTGTTTGCCGGACTGCTGGTGCCGGGTCTGACGCGCGCGCTCGACCGGCGCGTGGTGCTGCTGGCCTTCAGCACCCTGATGGTGGCCTCCAATCTGTTGGTGGCAATGTCTTCCAGCCTGGCGGTGCTGCTGGCGATGCGTATTTTGCTCGGCGTTGCGCTGGGCGGTTTCTGGAGCATGGCGGCGGCAGTGGCCATGCGCCTGGTGCCGCCCGCCTTGCTGCCGCGCGCGTTGTCGATCATCTTCAGTGGCATTGCCGTGGGGACCGTGGTGGCGGTGCCGCTCGGCAGCTATCTGGGCGGCAGGTATGGCTGGCGCAGCGCCTTCGTCGCCGCGGCCGTGGTCGGCGTGGCGACGCTGGCGTTCCAGTGGCTCACGCTGCCCCGGCTGGCGCCGGGCCGGACCGCGCGGTTGCGCACGGTGCTGGAGGTATTGCTACGTCCCGGCATCGCCGTGGGCATGTTGGGATGCGTGCTGGTGCACACCGGCCACTTCGCGCTGTTCACCTACATCCGGCCGTTCCTTGAAACCACGACAGGCGTCGGCGCCGACGGACTGGCCTTGATGCTGCTGGGTTTTGGCGTGGCAAATTTCGCCGGCACCCTGCTGGCGGGCTGGTTGCTGGGCCACAGCGCCCGCGCCACGCTGGTGCTGATGCCCGCGCTGGTGGGGGCGGCGGCCCTGGCGCTGGCCTTGCTGCCGGCGTCCGTGACGGGACAGGCGCTGCTGGTGGCGCTATGGGGAATGGCGTTCGGCGGGGTGCCGGTGGCGTGGTCGAACTGGGTGGCCAGCGCGGTGCCCGACCAGGCCGAAAGCGCGGGCGGCATGGTGGTGGCGTCGGTGCAGTCGTCGATCGCGGCGGGCGCGGCGGCCGGTGGCGCGATGTTCAGCGCCAACGGCATTGTCGGCGTGTTCGTGGCGGCCGGCATCCTGATGCTGCTGGCGGCGCTGCTGATCGCATTGCGGGTGCGCATCCACGCGCCCGGACGCGGCTCCGGTCCGGCAGTGCATCTTTGAGACCTGCGCCGCCTGAGGCCGGCGCGGTATGAGGCCGCGCCGGCCGGGCGCGCGAATGCGGCGACGGTATCATGTGCCATCCTCGTCTTGGCAGCCCGCCGCACATCCATGGTCCCTGCATCGACCCCGCTTCTCGACCGCCTGCTTGCCGACGGCGTCATTCGCCCGGACCACCACGCCGCCGCGCGCCAGCGCCTGGGCGAGAGGGGCGCCGAACCGTGGGCGTCGCTTGGCGAGGCGTTGTTCTGGCTGGTGGACGAGCACATCGTTTCCGACGAGGACCTGGCGGCCATCGGCGAGCTGTCCGTGACCGAAGCCGCCTTCGCCGGCAACGCCACCCGTCGCCAGGCGCTGGCCGAGATGGACGCGCTGATGCAGCGCAAGCTTGAAGAATACGAACGGCAGGTGCGCCAGATCGCGCTCAAGCGCGCTTTTCCCGGCCCGCGCTGGGCATGGCTGGGCGGCGGCGTGATCGCGGTGGCCGCGGCGGGCTGGTACCTGTTTGCGCCGGCATCGCCGCCGCAATGCGATGACGCCGATGTGCAGAAGACCCTGCGCGCCAGCATGTTCACCTCGCGCATCCAGCAGATGTCCAGGAACCCGCTGGCCGGGGGCGCGGCGCCCGCGGACCTGTACCTGGCGACATTTGCGGACGTGAAGGAGGTCGGCTACATCAAGCCGGAACGTTCGCGCGGTTGCACCGCCACGTTGAAGGTGGGCGAGGCCACCTCCAGCCTGGCCTACACCATCGGGCCCAATGCCAAGGGCGAAATGATGATCGCCGGCGCGGACCCGCGCGTGGTGCGGGCCCGTTACGGGCAGCTCGATGCCAGCGGCAAGCCGCGCGACGTGGGCCAGCCGGCCGGCGCCGTCCGGCTGGCAGCCGCGTTCGAGCAGGGCGTGGCGGCATTCGACCAGACCACCCGGGGCGAAGCGCGCAAGGCGGCGTACGAGCGCCAACGCCAGCGCGTGGGCCTGCCGCCGGAAACCGATACGCGTACGGTGCGCAACGTCCAGCCGCTGGGCGACTGCAAGGAGCTGGGAGGCGGCAAATGGTCGTGCCGCTTGCAGGCCGAATATCGCGACCGGCTGCTGTCGGCCATCGGCCGCGCCGACTGGCAGGTGCTCGAAGGCGATTTCGATTTCGTGCGCGACGGCGATGCCTGGCGCGTGGGCGAAACGTTCACGCGCCAGTACATGGATGCGATCGTGCGCGGCCGGGTGGCCGAATTGAAGGGCGACGAGGCGGCGGCGCAACTGGAGCAGATCCAGCGCCAGCGGCCGGACGCCGCCGCGCCAACGCCCGATGCGGCACCCCCCGCGGCGCGTGGCCGCGAGCATCGCGGTGATGGCGCCGTGATCAACAAATGACGGGCGCCGTGCCACAAGGCGCGACGCGACCCGCCGCTGACCGGCCTCCGCGCCCAGCACAAGCGAAGGCGAGCGCGATCCTGCCGGCCGATAGGCCTGGGCGCATGATGGCGCGAAAAAGGGGGGAGAGGGCGGATTCCTGGCGGAAGCGGTGAGATTCGAACTCACGAACGGTTGCCCGTTGCCGGTTTTCAAGACCGGTGCAATCGACCACTCTGCCACGCTTCCTGGTGCCGCACTGTACTGCGGGGGGCGGCAATCCGGCCGCCAGGCAAACACTCTACCTGACGAAAACGCGACTTGCCGTAAAGGGCGCAATAATAATCCATTTGCCGCGAAGGAGGCACGCGATGCACTGTGTAGAAATCTCACGCCCGGGCGGCCCCGAGGTCCTGGTTCCCGCCGAACGTCCCACGCCCGAAGCCGGCAAGGGTGAAGTGCTGATCAAGGTCAGCGCCGCGGGCGTCAACCGTCCGGACGTGTTCCAGCGCAAGGGCAACTACGCGCCGCCGCCCGGAGCGTCCGACCTGCCGGGCCTGGAAGTGGCCGGTGAAATCGTCGGCGGCGACCTGGCCGGCAGCGGCTTCGCGCTGGGCGACAAGGTGTGCGCCCTGGTCGCTGGCGGCGGCTATGCCGAATACTGCGTCGCGCCCGCCGCCCAGTGCCTGCCGATTCCCAAGGGCCTGTCCGATATCGAAGCGGCCGGCCTGCCGGAAACCTATTTCACCGTCTGGAGCAACGTGTTCGACCGCGGCCGCCTGGCCGACGGCGAGATCCTGCTGGTGCACGGCGGCGCCAGCGGCATCGGCACCACGGCCATCCAGCTGGCCCGCGCCATGGGCAACCCGGTCTACGCCACCGTCGGCAGCGATGACCGCGCTCGCGCGGTCGAGGCCCTGGGCGCCGCGCGCGGCATCAATTACAAGACGCAGGACTTCGTCAAGGAAGTGAAGGACGCCACCGGTGGCCGCGGCGTCGACGTGATCCTGGACATGGTGGCCGGCGACTACATCGCCCGCGACATGCAATGCCTGGCCGACGACGGCCGCATCGTCATCATCGCCCAGCTGGGCGGCGCGCAGGCCAATGTCGATACCAGCCAGGTCATGCGCCGCCGCCTGACCATCACCGGCTCGACCCTCCGTCCGCGCCCGGTGGACTTCAAGGGCGCCATCGCCCGGGCGCTGCGCGAGCGCGCCTGGCCGCTGCTGGAGCAGGGCGCCATCAAGCCGATCGTGCACGCCACCTTCCCGCTGGCCCAGGCCGCCCAGGCCCACGCCATGATGGAAAGCGGCGAGAACATCGGCAAAATCATCCTGACCGTGTAAGAAACGCGCGGCGTTCGGCGCGGCGCCGCGCAACAGGATACAATCACGGGTTTCGCCTGGAATTATTTCCAGGCCAGCCCGTGGGCGGGTGCTTTTCCCCCGGGTTCACCCACTCTGACATTTGCGCCATGACTTCAGTCGAACACCGCGCCCGCCTCGTGCTGGGCAACTGGAAGATGCACGGCAACCTGGCCGAGAATGCCGCGTTGCTGACCGAACTGCGCGCCGCGGATGCCGCCAGCCATTGCGAGATCGGCGTCTGCGTGCCGTTTCCGTACCTGGCGCAGGCCGCCTCGGCCCTGACCGGCAGCGCCGTGTCCTGGGGCGCGCAGGACGTCAGCGCCCACGACAAGGGCGCCTACACGGGCGAAGTCGCGGGCGCCATGCTCAAGGAATTCGGCTGCCGCTATGCGCTGGCCGGCCACTCCGAGCGCCGCGTGCTGCACGGTGAAACCGACCAGATGGTCGCCGACAAGGCTCGCGCCGCGCTGGCTGCCGGCCTGACCCCGGTGGTGTGCGTGGGCGAGTCGCTGGCCGATCGCGAAGCCGGTAACACGCTGGCCGTGATCGAACGCCAGCTCAAGCCGGTGCTGGCGCTGGGCGCCGAGGCCGTCTCGCGCATGGTGCTGGCCTACGAACCCGTGTGGGCCATCGGCACCGGCCGCACCGCCAGCCCCGAGCAGGCCCAGGAAGTCCACGGCGCCATCCGCGCCGCCCTGGTCGCGCTGGGCGCGGCCCAGGTGCAGGTTTTGTACGGCGGCAGCGTCAAGGCTGCCAATGCCGCCAGTTTGTTCGCCATGACTGATATCGACGGAGCCCTGGTCGGCGGCGCGTCGCTCGTGGCCGAAGAATTTTTGCGAATCGCCGCCATCTAAGTTTCCGTTCCGGAGTCTGTAATGCCCTTGATGCTCAAACTTCTGCTGGCCGTCCAAGTGATCTCGGCGCTGGCTATCATCGTGCTGGTCCTGCTGCAGCAGGGCAAAGGCGCCGACATGGGGTCCGCGTTCGGCAGCGGCTCGTCGGGCAGCCTGTTCGGCGCCACCGGCGCGGCCAACTTCCTGTCGCGTGCCACCAAGTGGGCCGCGGTGGTCTTCTTCGCCTCCACGGCCGGCCTGGCCTATGTCAGCCACAAGGGCACCAGCGGCCCCGCCGTCGACTCCGGCGTGATGCAGAACTTCCCGGCCGACCGTTCGGTGCCGCAGGTGCCGGGCGCCGCGCCGGCCCAGCCGGGCGCGGGCGCCTCGTCGGTGCCGGGCGCTTCGTCCGTCCCCGGCGCCGCTTCGTCGGTGCCTGGCGCCGGTTCGGCTCCTGCCCCGGCCCCGGCTTCCAAGCCGGACGCTTCGGTGCCGTCGGCTCCGGCCGCCGCGGGCGACAAGCCGGCCGAGACGCCGGCCAAGTAAGCCTGGACAGCATGAGAAAGGCCGGCGATAGCCGGCCTTTTTTCATGGCGGCGCCGCAATGGCGCCCTTTGCGGGAAAGCCGTGTTCAGGCGCCCGGCAGCATGTGGCGCGCCGACACCGCGAGGATGCGTTCGGCGGATTCGCGCAACTGGCGCGCTTCGCGGTAAGCCCGCAGGGACACGACGGCGTCGTAACGGCGCGAGCTGCGCGGGCCGGCGAGCAGCGTGGGGCGACGGGCCAGGATGGGGGATATCAGACGTTGCATGGTGGAACCTTTTCTACGGGCCTGAGGCCCTGTTGTGTATGGCTGGCATCGTAAGCCGGCCAGGCATGCGCGCCAACGAATTCCCTTTTATATGAATATCCGGAGGAAATTCCCCGGGAACATCCCGGGTGTGCGCATGGGGATGCCAGTATTGCCCGGAGACATGACAGATTGATGCCATGGCCTGTCGCGCTTGTAAGGGCTTGTTGCCCGGGCGAGGCTCGCCGGACGGCCGGGTCTGGAGCGGCAAGGCGAGCGGATGCACGCGAATCGTCAATTACGTGATAGAATGTTCGACTTTCCAGGAAGCCACGGCTTTTCTGGATGAAGTCAGCCGACGTGGTGAAATTGGTAGACACGCTATCTTGAGGGGGTAGTGGCGAAAGCTGTGCGAGTTCGAGTCTCGCCGTCGGCACCAAGAATTTGTCCGGACATCCGGACATCCGGACAGCAAAGGCCTGTAAGAACTGGATTCTTACAGGCCTTTTGTCTTTGCGTTCGTCTCTTTGCGCCTGCCCTGTCCGGGGGGCCGCTCTGCAATTCCCCTTCGATTCGCCATTTGAGCCCCATGCCAATGCACGGGAGGGGCGCCATGGGTCGTCATCTTCTGTCGATCTGAAATAATTTGTATTGCATTTGGCGCATCACAATGCATCTATTACAATGCAAATCCTTCAAAATGTAATTTATCTAAATCAATATCGGGCTGCGGCGCGGATAAATACACATTTATAAATTTATATTTGTAATTGTAGTGAGGGGTTGATGGCTTTTGGTTTCGATGTGGGCACGACAATCACGTCCGTTCTGCGAGTCACGACGCTTCGCATTCTTCCCACCGTGCTGTGTGCCAGTCTTGCCTCCCTCGGCTTGGCGGGGTGCCAGACCTTACCCGGCGACAGCAACGCGCTGCAAAGTACGTTCGCGAGTAATGATCCTTGCTCCGATAGTTCGCGCAATACAGGGATTGCCGTGGGCGGTGCCCTTGGCGCGGTCGCCGGGGCTTTGCTGGGCGGGAAGAACGCCAGGGACAAGGTGATTGTCGGGGCCATCGGCGCGGCGGCAGGCGCCTTGGTCGGCGGCGTGATCGGTCACAACATTGACGAGCGCAGATGCGCGCTCTTCAAGGTGGCGCAGGCCAATAACCTCGACCTGGTTGTTTCCGACATCAAGGTGGCCGATACCCAAGTGGATCCGCTGGCCACGCCCAAGCCGCAAGGCGGCGGATCCGCGGACGCTGCCAAGACGACCGCTGGCCTGAGCGTGTCCATCATCGACAAGGGCGAACAGTTCGCGCCGGGCTCGGCGATTTTGACGCCGCAGGCGGCGAAGGCCATGGCGGATCTGGCCGACACGTACCGCGATGTGGCGGCGGCCTCCGCCAGCGCCAAGGATCGAGACGCCGTCAATGCGCGGAACAATGCGATGCGCATTCTTTTGGTCGGACACACCGATGACACGGGTTCTTCCCAGCTCAACGCCGACCTCTCCGAAGCTCGCGCCCGCGCGGTGGCCAAGATCTTCGTGTCCCGCGGTTTCAGGGCAGATCAGATCTTCTATCAAGGCGCGGGCGAAACGCTGCCGATTGCGGACAACCACAGTGCAGCGGGACGCGCGCGTAACCGCAGGGTCGAGGTGGTCGATCTGGGCGAAGACGAGGCCATGGCGGGCTATCTGGCCAACCGCAAGCCCGTGCTGGCGTACTACCGGACGCCCGGGCCGGCAGCCTCGGGGCCGCGCAAGGAAACAACAGGCGGGGCGCAGCCGACCTCTTCCCGCAAGGCGTCCGTCGGCCAAGCGAACCGGAACGACAGGCCGTCAGTTGCCAGCCCGGATCCGTCGGCGACGGATGCAACGCCTTCGGCGCATGCGAGCACTGCCGCCCAAGACATTGATTTCGGTGGCACGCCAGTGCACGGCAACTATGTACAGGTCAGCATCGGCAAGCTCTCGACGCAGAAATCGACTTTCAGCTTGCTGAGCACCGCGCACGCAGCCGAGCCTTCCATCGTGGGCAGTTGCGCGGATGATCGCCCCCGCATTTCGAAGGGCGTCAAGTCGCTCAAGAACGATCGGGAGGCCAAGTTCTCCACCAACGACTATCTGCCTGGCGTGTACGACTCGAGCTGGGCGGGCTTGGTAAATGGGCACTTGGTGGCACTGACGCATGTCGCCGTGTTGCGCGATGGCGGCTCGCCGGCGCGCCGTCCTGAACTGCTTGTCTACACCAATTATTCGGGCGATAAGAAGGCTGAACCGACCCTCCGCAGCAAGCCGGAAGTCAATGCCTATCAAGGCTCGGATGCTCTCCTGTACCGGGTGTTCGTAGGCGATTCCTTGCAGTGCATGGACATCGTCATTCCGAACAAGGATCCCCGCCACGCCCCTGATTCGAATCTGGTCTATACGTTGAACAAGCAGTCCTACCAGACCGCTTTCGCTCCCAGCTTGGCTAAGTGACGCGACACCAGCCTCGGATCGGTTGATACATACAAAGGACGCAGGATGCTTGAATCCCTGAATAATTTCTACGCGGCAAACACGGCATTTATCTACTTCGTCATTGCCATGATCCTATTGGCGATAACAGTGGCTTTGTTCCGGTTCAATCTGTGGTTTCGTGATCTGTGGGTATCTTTGCCCATCATCGGCAGCCTGGCTCGCCTCGCCAAGGATCGCACCAAGGGGAACGAGGGCTGGCTACGCGCGGAGGAAAGCCTGTGCGCTATCTACAAGCCGTTCTGCAACTTCATGTCGCAAGGCCAGTTCGCGCACTATAGCGACTATCTGCGCAAGGCGTCGGACAAAGGCCAAAAGCCGGCGCCTCTTTTCATCTGGTCGCTGCTGGTAGTGCTGGTGATCGCCGAAGGGATCGGGTTCTCGTACATGTTGTCGTCGTGGATGGCCAGCGAAGCGAGCAGCAATATGGTCGCCATCATTTCGGTCTGCGTGGTGTTCGTCATTTGCGTGATCATGGTGATGATCACGCACCAGGCCGGTCACCAATACCGTCGGACGAAACTGCTGCGCGCCTGCTTCGCTCAGTTCAAGGAGGGCGACAGTAGCGCGAACCTCGAAGTTGAGCAGGTCGGCCTGAACGACCACGGCCGCGACGATCGTGCGCCCTATTACAACCAGATCCTCAATCGAATCGCCAAGAATCCCTATGACCGCGGCAGCTACGGTTGGGTCTACTCCGCCATCATCCTGATCGTGGGCATCGCTGTGCTGTCCACTGGCCTGCGCTACACGCACATGCTCAATGAGCAGACGCGGGAATCGGCGCAAATGAATGGCAGCGCGGCGTTCAATCCGTTCGCGAGCACCTTGCCCGATGCCGTAAGCGCCCCGCAGCGTGCTGCGGACGCCAAGGCAAAAAGCGACGCCGATAGCGGTACCTCCATCGAGGGCATGACGGCGTTTCTGATGCTGGGCCTTATCTATGTAGCGACACAGGCGATTGGTTTGCTCATTGGCTACAAATATGGGTTTGTGGGCAATGAGTCGAAGAACGCCTATGATTCCACTGGGGGGTTCAGCGACTACGGCGCCTACAAAAGTCACTATCAGCCGATCCGAGACCTGGTCAACGGCCGGCTCAAGGACCTGCAGCAGCGCCTGGAGGCCAACGCCAACAATCGCATGAAGTTGTCCAAGACCTTCGACGATTACCTGCGCGAAGCCAACCGGAATTCGGCGGCGCTCGATATCGTGGACCATCTGACGCCTCCCAAAATGCCCGCGGCCGTCCCCGGGCCGGAAATGCCGGCTCAGGTTGCGACGGACTACGATCTGCACCATATCAAGACCGAAATCAACCGTTTGAACGACCCGGAGCGGGAAAAGGCGTATTTCGTGGCCCTGCCCGCTGCGGTCCGCGGCGATGCGGATTTGCGTGCGTGGCTCAAGGAGCGAAAGGAGCGGCGTGAACGGGAAGCACAGGACGCACTGGCCGATGATTTGTTTTGACGCCAAGGGAAAAGTGCCATGAAGCGATTTACGATCGGAGCGGCCGTCATGCTGGCGCTGGTGACGGGCACGACGGCATATGCTGGCGCGCAGAACGACGTACCCAGTTGCTATGAGGCGAGCAAAGTGGGCGTGCCGGCACCGGCGCCCCGTACCGAACTGTTCATCCTGGTCGATCAGACCACGCCTTTCGATGCGATGCTGCAAGGCTTGGCCAACGAGAATGCAGGACGGCTGATCCAGCCGGGTTCCGCCTACGTCGTCGCGACTTTTTCTTCGTTCGGGCAGGGGCGCTACATGCAGGTCCTGAGTGCCGGTACGCTGGAACAGCCGATCGACGAAAGCCTCCGAAACAGCATCGGCATGAAGGTCCTGCGGACGTTCGATGCGTGCATGCGCGACCAGCTCGACTACGGGCGGCTGAAGGCGGCCACCGCGCTCAAGACGGCGTTCGCCGGCGTCAGCGCCGAACTGGCCAAGTCCGACATCTTGTCCGCGCTCAAGGAGTTGTCCAGCCGGGTCAGGCAGTCCGGCGCGCGGGACATGATTGTGTTCGTGTTATCGGACATGCTGGAAAATTCCAGTATCTCCAGCTTCTATGCCAACCATAACGTTCGCGCGATAGATCCTTCCGTCGAGATAAAGAAGGTGGAGGCCGCGCAGCAATTCGGCGACTTTGGCGGGGCGCGGGTCTTTGTACTGGGTGCGGGCCTGGTTCAAGGGGACGGATCCGCGCGCAGAGACCGGGGGGTATATCGAGACCCCAAGACCATGGCCAAGCTGCGGACGTTCTGGGAGCAGTACTTTGCCCGCAGCAATGCTCAGTTGGTGGAGTTTGGCGCGCCAGCGCTGTTGTCTCCTGTCCGCTGAAACCACATACAGACGCAAACCTTTCATTCATCTGTTATTCCACCGTCATTTTCGACAGTCATCATGCCGTGAGGCTGGCCCGCGGGTGCGCCAGCCAAGAACACCGACAATGACAGGAAAACTGATGAGTTCTTCGGACCAGGACGACATCCCGTCCAACCCCTCCCAGGCAGTGCATTTCAACGAAGTGGTGCGCCGCGCGGTGTCGCGTCGGGGCTTTCTCAAGGCCGGGCTGGGCGCCGGCGCGGTCGGCTTCATGGGCGCGGGCCTGACGGCCTGTGGCGGCGATGACGACGATGACGATTCGTCGGGCACCAATCCGGGCACCAACCCGGGCGGCGAGACGCCGGCCAAGCCCGTGGAACTCAATTTCAAGGCCGTGCCGATCAGCACCGCCGATACCGTGGTGGTCCCCGAGGGCTACCAGTTCGCCGTGATCAACCGCTGGGGCGATCCGCTCTTTGCCGGTGCGCCGGCCTTCAAGGCCGACGCCAGCAACGGCGGCGACGACCAGGCCCGCCAGCTCGGGTACAACCACGACGGCATGCATTTCTTCCCGATCGATGGCACCGACAGCGTCAACGGCAGCAGCGTGGAAGGCCTGATGGTCACCAACCACGAATACACCACGCCGGACTACTTCTATCCGGTGGGCGTGCAGCCGGGCAACGCGCAATGGAACCTGGACTGGGTGCGCAAGTCGCAGCACGCCCATGGCGTTTCGGTGCGTCATATGCGCCTGGCCAATGGCAAGTGGGAACCGGTGCTGGATTCGCCCTTCAACCGCAGCGTCAACGCCAACGTCGCGATGCAACTGGTGGGGCCGGCGGCGGGCAACCGCCTGGTGCGCACCAACGCCGATCCGACGGGCACGCGCTGCTTCGGTACCTTCGGCAACTGTGGCAACGGCTACACGTTGTGGAACACCTACCTGACGTGCGAAGAGAACTTCACCGACTACTTCGGCGTCGGCACGGCCGACCCGGCCACGGTGAACTATCCCGATGCCGAGTACCAGAAGCACATGGAACGCTACAAGGGTTCGGGCAAGATCTCCAGCAGTTCGTACCGCTGGGACCACTACGACAACCGCTTCAACTGGGCGCAGGAGCCCAATGAATACAACCGTTGCGGCTGGGTGGTCGAGATCGACCCGTTCGACCCGAACTCCACGCCCAAGAAGCTGACCGCGCTGGGCCGCTTCAAGCACGAGAACGCCGCGATGACGTTGGCCGACGACAAGCGCGTGGTGGTCTACATGGGCGACGACCAGGTCAGCGAGTACATCTACAAGTTCGTGTCCGACGGCAAGTACGACCCGGCCCGCCCGGCCCTGAACCGCCTGCTGCTGGACAAGGGCACGCTGTACGTCGCGCGCTTCCTGGACGGCGCCGCGCAGGGCGACGCGATGGGCGTGGGCGAGTGGATTGCGCTCAAGCTCGATACCCCGGCGCTGGCCGGCGGCACGCTCGGCGCCCTGTTCAACCAGGACATGGGCGAACTGCTGGTCAAGACGCGCCAGGCCGCCGACGCGGTGGGCGCCACGCCAATGGACCGGCCCGAGTGGATCACCACCCATCCGACCACCCGCGAAGCCTACGTCACGCTGACCAACAACAGCTCGCGCGGCACCGGTGGCACCCGCTATCCGAACGGCCCGCAGCATCCGGGCGCCGACGACGCCAACCCCCGTACCGCCAACCAGTACGGCCAGATCGTGCGTTGGCGCGAGAAGAACGGCGATCCGGCGTCGCTGACGTTCGAATGGGACATCTTCGTGCTGGCGGGCAACCCGACGCTGTACCCGCGCACCGACCTGCGCAGTGGCTCGGCCAACGTCACCACGGACAACACTTTCAACAGCCCCGACGGCCTGGCCTTCGACAAGCGCGGCCTGCTGTGGATCGAGACTGACGGCAACTACTCCAACACCGGCCCCTACGCCGGGCAGGGCAACAACCAGATGCTGGTCGCCAATCCGGCCACCAAGGAAATCCGCCGCTTCATGACCGGCCCGATCGGTTGCGAAGTGACCGGACTGACCTGGACGCCCGACCAGAAGTACCTGTTCATCAACATCCAGCACCCGGGCGAAGGCCCGAGCGTGACGGATGCGCAGAACAATCCCCTGATGGCCTCCAAGTGGCCCGACGACGCCACTGCCAGCCGGCCGCGCCCGGCCACGGTGGTGATCTGGAAGCAGGACGGTACCGCCGTCGGCACCTGACGACGATGCTGCCGATGGTCGCGGACCTGGCGTCCGCCGCCATGGCAAAGCGATCGTGACTGGCCGGCACCTCGCGTGCCGGCCTTTTTTTTTGCGGCTCGGATCCGCGCCCGAGTCTGAAGTAATGCGTTCCTTAGTGCAGGTGGTGGCCGAAGGCGATGGCCGCCGTCACGAATGTCGCGGCGCCGATGCCGGCCAGTGCGTAGGCCCGCCTGGCCGCCGTGGCCTCGTTACGGCCGAAAGCCACCAGTAGTGCGATCAAGGACCATACGCCGCTGAAGCCGAGCAGGGCGAGCGTGTAGACGAACCCGGACAGGTCGTAGCCGCCGCCGCCGATGGACGGGTATTGCGGGCTGCGCGGCCACAGCAGGGCCACGAGCGGCATGGCGACCAGCGCGAACACGGCCAGCCAGATCTGGAATCGGCGGTCTTTCAGCATCGATGGGGCTCCAGCGTTGGCGACCAGGCTCGGCGCTCTGGCCATCGTCATGTGGCGATCAGGGGAACGACGTAAGCGGATGAGGAAGATGCCGCCTAGTTTACCGATCGCGCATCGCGGCCGGGACCGCGACCGGATCCGGGCTCTCGGCATGTCCTGGGCACGTCGATGCAGCGCGAAATCCCTGCGCGGAACAGGGCGAAAAGGCTGTATTCGTAACGATAGTTATATATAATTAAAAAACTATATGTGATAGTTTTATTAAATTAAACCGATAGGCACCGCCCGGCTCATCCGGCGGGTGGCCGCAGGAGGTTTCATGCAGGATTCCCATTCCCCTTCGCGCGGGGTGCGCAGCACGGGCGGTTCCATCATGCTCGGCTTCACCGTCGTTCTCTGCCTGATGGTGCTGTTGACGGTGGTCGGCATCACCCAGGTCAACCGGATGAATGGCGCGCTCGCCGCCATCAACGATGTCCACGGCGTCAAGCAGCGTTATGCCATCACCTTCCGGGGCAGCGTGCATGACCGCTCCATCGCCTTGCGGGACGCCGTGCTGGCCGCTCCCGCCGAACTGCGGACGCTGGTGGCCGAGATCGACCGCCTCAAGCGCCAATACGACGAGGCCGCGGCGCCCATGGACGCGCTGTTCGCGCAGGGCGCCGACGTGTCGGCCCTGGAACGCGAGACGCTGGCGGGCATCAAGGCGATCGAGACGCGCACGCTGCCCGTGGTGCAGCGCCTGTTGACGGCGCTGGAGCGGGGCGACGCCGCGCAGGCGCGGCCGCTGCTGGATCAGGCGCGGCCCCTGTTCGTGCAGTGGCTGGCGGCGATCAACCGCATGATCGACCTGGAGGAACGCCTGATGAAGGACCAGAGCGATATGGCGCGGCGCGTGGGCGTCGATTTCCAGCAATTGATGCTGGCGCTGACCGGCGCCGCAATCCTGCTGGGCGCCGGCCTGGCCTGGTTGATCGCGCGCCGCATCACGCGCGCCCTGGGGGCGGAACCGGCGACGCTCAAGCGTATCGCGCAAACCGTCAGCGCCGGTGACCTGGCCAGTCCGATCGCGGTCAGGCAGGGCGACGCCAGCAGCATCCTTGCCACCCTGGCCGGCATGCAGCGCAACCTGGCTTCGGTGGTGGGCGGGGTGCGCCAGCACGCCGACGCCGTATCGGTGGTCAGCGTGCAGTTGGCGCAGGGCAATGCCGACCTGTCGGCGCGTACCAGCGACGAGGCGCGCGCGCTGCGCCAGACGGCCGAATCCATGGAGGAACTGACCGGCGCGGTCAAGCGCAATGCCCGTGATGCCCAGGAGGCGGGCGACATGGCCGGCCAGGCGATGGACGCGGCGCGGCAGGGCAGCCAGACCATGCATGCCGTGATCGACACGATGGAACACCTGTCCAGGGCGTCGGCGCAGATCTCCGACATCACCTCGGTGATCGAGGGCATCGCCTTCCAGACCAATATCCTGGCGTTGAACGCGGCGGTCGAGGCGGCGCGCGCGGGCGAGCAGGGCAAGGGCTTCGCGGTGGTCGCCAGCGAAGTGCGCTCGCTGGCGCAGCGGTCGGCCACGGCGGCCAAGGAAATCAATGCCTTGATCTCGCAGTCGGCCGACACGGTGCGCCAGGGCGTGGACCGCGTCGGCGCCGCCGGCCAGACCATGGACCTGATCCTGGAAGCGATCACCCAGACCACGGCCACCATGAATGGCATCGTGCAGGCGTCGGTGGCGCAGACCGGCCGCATCGAGCACGTCGCGCAGGTCATCGCGCAACTGGACGAGGATACCCAGAAGAACGCGCGCCGGGTCGAGGAGGCGTCGGCCGGCGCCGAGGCCTTGCGGGTGCAGGCGGCCGACTTGCGGCAGGCCGTCGCGGCGTTCCGGGTGGGGGCGGGCGGTGCCTTGCAGGCGCGCGCCACGCCCGCGGGCAATGCGCGATTGCTGCCGGCGTGAGACCGGGCGGCATTCGCTACAAAACTGGAACAGTTTGTTCCGGCAAAAACCGCGCTTGAACGGTGGTCGCCCGCGGCACCGGCCAGTAGAATTTGTTCACTCCCTACCCCTCTATCTACCAGTCGAAAGGCAATATCCTCATGAGCAACGCATACCTCGACGCACTGAAGAAGCGCCGCACGCAGTATTCGCTGGGCCGCAACCTGTCCGCCTCGAAAGAGGAACTGGCGACCCTGATCCAGGACGCGATCAAGCACAGCCCCTCGTCGTTCAACTCGCAAAGCTCGCGCGCCGTGATCCTGTTCGGCGCCGAAAGCGACAAGCTCTGGAACCTGGCCATCGAGGAAGTGCGCAAGGTCGCTCCGGCCGAGAGCTTCGCCCAGACCGAAGCCAAGCTCAAGAGCTTCGCCGCCGGCGTCGGCACCGTGCTGTTCTTCGAAGACCAGGACGTGGTGCGCAGCCTGCAGGAAAAATTCGCGCTGTACGCCGACAACTTCCCGGTGTGGTCGGAACAGGCGGGCGGCATGGCCCAGCTGTCGGTCTGGACCGCGCTGGCCAATGCCGGCGTGGGCGCCAGCCTGCAGCACTACAACCCGCTCATCGACGCCGGCGTGGCGCGTGAATGGAATGTGCCCGCCAGCTGGAAGCTGCGCGCGCAGATGCCGTTCGGCTCGAACGAAAACGGCTTCGGCGAAAAGGCCTTCATGGACGACGCCGAGCGCTTCCGCGTGGTCGGCTGAACCGGCGCGCGCCTGGCGCGCCGCGCCGGGCCGCCCCTCTCGAAACCCGCACATCCCGATTCCGGGACCTGCGGGTTTTTCTTTGGCTGAACCCTGGCCGGCGACAGCGGGCGGCCAGACCCTGGGACGCCGCGTGTGCGGCCATCGGCAGCGGGGCGCGCTGCGCGTGCAGGCATAATCCGGGGTTTTCCGCCCGCATATAGAAAGAGAAAGGCCCCGCCGTGACCGACGCCGTACCGATCAGCCAAGCCGACTACGACCTGCCCCTGGAAACGCTGGAGGCCCATCTGCTGGCGCAGCGCCAGCGCGCCGCCGACGTGGTCAACGCCGCCACGCGCACCTGGACCTGGATACGGCATGGTGCCTTCCTGGCTTCCATCGTCATCGTCGGCATCGAGAAGCTGACCACCGGCAAGGTGGGCGCGCACACGGCGGTCTTCGCCAGCGTGATGCTGCTGATGGCCTTGAGCTTCATCGCCGCCGCCAAGACGCGGCGCATCATCAAGGGCCTGGGCAACGGCCAGCCCACGCCCAAGTGGGTGCTCAGGCGCATGATCCGCAAGACCATCTTCAAGGGCGCCGCCAGCCTGAAGGGATCGGCGCGTTTCTACCCGGACCGCTTCGTGCTGGACCAGAACGGCAGCCATTTCGAATCCGGCTATGAAGACGACAAGATCTCGTTGATCGCGCTGACGCCGGATTATCTGCAGATCATTCCGGTGCAGCGTCCGGATGTGGCGGACGAGGTGTATTTCATTCCGCTGGCGCAGGTCAGCCAGCCCGAGGAACTGTTGAAATTCCTGGGCGGCAAACCGAATTACGTGGATGCGGCCTGAACGGCGGCGCGGGACCTATTCGTACGCCTGCTTGCCCGCCGACCACTTGAACGTGCGCTTCCACTTGCCGCCCTGCTGGCGCAGCTGGATGTCGAAGTAGCCGCCGGTCTTGCCCGGCAGCACCAGCAGCGAATTGCTGGCGTCGGATTCGTCGTGTTCGCGCGTGCCATCGGGGTTCCAGTCGCCCGCGATGCTCTTGACGAACGACATGGGCCGGGCGAACACCACCTTCAGGGTCGCGCCGTCGATGCGGAACAGGTACAGGGCCTCGAAATCGGCGCCGCCGCCCGCATAACCCTCGCTCCAGCCCGCGCGCAGGCCGAAGGCGGTGGTGTCGGGGGCGATCCTGTAGGTGGCCAGATCGAAGCGCTTCCAGCTGTCGGGCGTGGACAGCATGGGCGCGCCGGCATCCTGCATGGCCAGGTCCATGGGCGGGTCGATGTCGGTGTCGCTCCAGTCGGTCGGTTCCGTCACCGGGGCCTCGGTGCGCGCCACCAGGCGCGGCGCGGCGCCGGGCGTCGATTCGAACACGCCGACCCATATCTCGTTCCTGTCCTGGTCGCGCGACAGGTTGGCGCAGTCGCCGCCGCCGAACTGCTTGAGGCGCTCGGCCCGTTCGGCGCTGGCCGCCAGGCACACCAGCGCCACGTAGGATCCGGGGCGCTGCGGCCAGGCCTTGGCGCCCGCCAGCAGCAGGCGCGCGGGATTCTGGCCGGGCGCCAGTTGCTGCAACAGGAAGGCATTGCTGAAGCCCGCCGGCAGTTGCACGCCCAGGCCGTCGGGTCGGGGCGCGCCGCTCATCTGGCTGTCGTACATCTTGCGGGCGTCCTGGGTCTTGATGGCGCCCGGCACCTGGTCCAGGGATTGCACCCGGGTGTCGGCGCGCGTCATCGGGGCGTGCAGGGCAAGGGCCAGCGGGCAGAGCAGCAGGGCGGCGCGGATACGCATCGGCGTGACCCGGCGGCGGCCGGGCGGTCATGGAGTTGCCCGATTATCGCCGAATGCCGCTGACGCGCAGCCGTCGGCGTCAGTCCGTTTTCCAGCCCCACTTCTTGAAGATCGCGCGGCCCTCGGCGGACGCGAGGAATTCGACGAAGGCCTGCGCTTGCGGATTGGCCTTGCCGTGGCGCGTCACCACCGCGCCGGCGTCGCGGTAGATGCGGTAGGGCTCTTCCACCGCCACCACGTCGGCCAGCGTCGGATTGGACACCTGCCAGATGTTCCAGATCAGCCACGCGTCGATGCTCTTGTCCTCGGTCCACTGGCTGCGCGCCTGGGCGCTGTTGCCGGCTTCGGGCAGCACCAGGTTGGCGCGGAAGGCGCGCACCGTCTCGATGTCGCCGAGGCGGCCGGCCACGTCTTCCCACAGTCCGGTCTGGCCCGCGCCGGAGACGGCCATGACCTTGATGCCCGGCTTGAGCAGGTCCTTGAAGCCCTGGATGCCCTTGGGGTTGCCCGGCCGCACCAGGATCGCGGAAGGCCTCAGGTACAGCGTGCGCGCATCGCGCAGGTCGAACACGCCGGGCAGGGCGGCGGCGAAGCCGCTCATCATGTTCTCGGCGCCGCTGAACAGCACGTCGGCATTCTGCCGGGCCTGTTCGGCCCAGGCCGGCGTGGGGCCGGCGGTGACCTTGACCTCGATGCCGCGCTGCTTGCCAAACGCCTCGGCCGCTTCCTTCATGGCCGGGGCGGGGCCGCCCGGGCCATAGACGTTCAGGTCCTGCGCGGCCCAGGCGGCGGGGCCGGACACGGCGGCCAGCGCCAGCAGGGCGCCGGCCAGTGTCTGTTGCAATGTCGATCGATTCGATTTCATGTCGGGGATTCTCCGGCGGGCCGGCCAGCGCGCCGAGGCGCTTGGCCGGTGGGTTGGGATACGAGGCGCGGCGCCGTCGCGGCGTGGGTCCCTCCTGTTGTGGACGTTGGGGCGGACGCGAATATTCCATCGATTTCGGTCTATAGTCCCTGCCCAATGGGCGAAGAACCGAGCAGAGAGAAATCGATGGACAAGCGACTGGACCTGGAATCCCCGGCGATGCGGGAGGGCGCCGCGCATGGCGCCGGCATGGCGGCGCTGGAGCCGGTCGGACAGGACGTCGCGACACGGGATGGCGTGATGATCGAGATCGAGGCCGATCCGACGCTGGGCTACGCCTCCATCCAGAATGCGGTGCCGGTCCTGCGATCGCTGCGCCTGGTCAACCGCTCGCAGGAGACTTTCGAGAACGTCGAGGTCCAGATCCGCTGCAATCCGGCCTTCGCGCAGCCGGTGCGGCTGCGCTTCGATGTGCTGGTGCCCGGCGAAATCCGCCGCATCGCGCCGCTGGACCTGGCGCCCGACCATGGCTACCTGGCCGATCTGCAGGAAGCGCAGCGCGCCGCCATCGAGGTGACGGCGCAGGCCGATGGGCGCGAAGTGGGCCGCGCCGCGCAGCCCGTGGCGGTGCTGGCCTATGACCAGTGGGCCGGCACCCGCGCGCTGCCGGAATTATTGGCCGCGTTCTCCATGCCCAACAACCCGGCAGTGGACGGGCTCATCGGCAAGGCCGCCCGGCTGCTGCGCGAACAGCACAGCGACCTGACCATGAACGGCTACCAGTCCAAGAGCCGAGACGTGGTCTGGAAGCAGGTGTCGGCCGTCTACAGCACGCTGGCGGCCGAAACGCTGCATTACGCCGAGCCGCCCGCATCGTTCGGCATTGACGGCCAGAAGATCCGCACGCCCGACCGCATCCTGGAGGCCCGCGTGGCCACCTGCCTGGACCTGGCGATGTTGTTTTCGTCGTGCCTGGAGCAGGCCGGGCTGCGCCCCGTGATCCTGATGAAGGAAGGCCACGCCTGGGTAGGCGTGTGGCTGCATCCGGCCTGCTTCGCCGATCCGCTGACCGACGACGTGCAGGCCGTGCGCAAGCGCGTGGACAGCGGCGAATTCCTGGCCTTCGAGACCACCGGCATCGCCCAGCATCCGAGTTTCCGGCCGTCGCTGCGGCTGGCGCTGGAACAGGGCGCCGCGCACCTGCGCGAAGACGATACGTTCCGCTACGCCATCGACGTGCACCGGGCGCGCGAACTGCAGATCAAGCCGCTGCCGTCGCGCGCCGGCGCCGCGACGCCGGGCGAAGCCGATGCCACCGAGGCGCCCGCCGCCATCGAACCCACGCCCCAGCTGCCGCCGCTGGATGCGGAGTTCGTCATCAGCCTGGAGCCGGCCGACGACACGCCCGAAGGTCGCCTGGCCAAGTGGAAATCGCGCCTGCTGGACCTGACGCTGCGCAACCGGCTGCTGAATTTCAAGAACACCAAGTCGACCCTGCCGCTGGTGGTGCCCGACCTGGGACGGCTGGAAGACGCCATTGCCGATGGCGGCGAGTTCCGCATCCGTCCCTTGCCCGCTGCCTTGATGGAGGGCAGCGACCCGCGCGTGGCGCAGGTGCACGTCGACCGTGGCGGCCGCGCGCCGCTGGATGACATGGCGCTGGAGGCGCTGGGCAACAAGGAACTGATCGCCCGCGTGGCGCAGGAGGCGCTGGACGCCAACCTGCTGACCATCTTCGGCGCCGCGCGCACCGGGCTGGAAGAAGGCGGCGCCAATACGCTGTACCTGGCCCTGGGCATGCTGCGCTGGACCGAGCATCCCGCCGCCGAGAGCAGCCACCTGGCGCCGCTGATCCTGGTGCCGGTGTCGCTGCAGCGCCAGTCGGTGCGCAGCGGTTTCCGGCTGGTGCGCCACGATGACGAGACCATCATCAACCCCACGTTGCTGCAGATGCTGCGCAACAACTACGAGTTGCGCATCCCCGGCCTGGATGCGCTGCCGGCCGACGATAAGGGCGTGGACGTGGCGCGGGTGTTGCAGGCGTTCCGCCTGGCGGTGCGCGAGATCGTCGGCTGGGAAGTGCTGGAGCAGGTGCACCTGGGGATTTTCTCGTTCACCAAATACCTGATGTGGAAGGACCTGCAGGACCGCAGCGGCCAGCTCAAGGCCAACCGCGTGGTGCGGCACCTGATCGAGCACCCCGGCCAGGCTTTCGCGCAGGAACCCTGGGATCCGCGCTTCGAGCGCCTGGACGAAAGCTACCGGCCGCAGGACCTGCTGACGCCGCTGTTGTCGGATTCCTCGCAGTTGAAGGCGATCTGCGCGGTCGATGCCGGCCGCGACCTGGTGCTCGAAGGCCCGCCCGGCACCGGCAAGAGCCAGACCATCACCAACCTGATCGCGCACCTGCTGGCGCGTGGCAAGACGGTGCTGTTCGTTTCGGAAAAAATGGCGGCGCTGGAGGTGGTGCATCGCCGCCTGGCCAATATCGGCCTGGGACCGTTCTGCCTGGAATTGCATTCGTCCAAGGCGCGCAAGTCCGAAGTGCTGCAGCAGCTCGGTCGGGCGCTGGAACTGGGCGGCCAGCGCAGCAGCGATGAATGGAACCGCGAAGCCGAGCGCCTGGCGGCGCTGCGCCAGGAGCTGAACGGCCTGGTCCAAGCCCTGCATCAGCGGCATGGCAACGGCCTGACGGTCTACGACGCCATCGGCACCTGCATCCAACACAGCGGCGAGGAACCGTCGCCGCTGTCCTGGCCCGATGCCCAGGCGCATGGCGAGGACGAGCTGGCGCAGTTGCGCGAGGCGGCGCGGCGCATGTCGACGCTGTCCGGCGAACTGGGCGCGCTGCATGGCCACGCCCTGGCCCACATCGGCATGACCGGGTGGAGCCCCAGCTGGCAGGACGAGCTGCTGGCGGCGGCGCAGGCCCTGGACCGGGCGGCGGACGCGTTCAAGGCCTGCGTGGACGTCGCCGGCGCCGAACTGGGCGTGCCGGTCGCCGGCCTGGGCCTGGAGGCCTATGCGCGCCTGGATGCATTGATCGACGTATTGCTGGTGGCGCCGCGGGTGCCCACGGGCCTGGCCGCGCAGGCGCATGATCCCGCGGCGCGCCAGCGGGTGCAGGCGCTGGCCCGTCACGGCCTGGCGCGCAATGCGCATTGGGCCGAGGTCGGCGCGTCCTGGCAGGCGCGCCTGGCGGACCTGGACGGCACCGCGCTGCAGGCCGAATGGCAGGCCGCGCGTGCCGCCTGGTGGCCCAAGTCGGCCTTCGCCAAGCGGCGCCTGCGCAAGCGGCTGGCGGCGTTTCGTGTCGACGCGCGTGGTCCGGACGATGCCGCCATTGACGCGATGCTGGCGCCGCTGGCGCGGGTCAATGCCGAAGACCGGGAACTGGCGTCCCTGAAGGCCGATGCCGAACGCCTGTTGTTGAACGATTACGCCGGCCTGGACACGGATTGGGAACAGGTCGGGCGCCACGAACAATGGGCCGAACGCTTCGCCGAGGCGGTCACGCTGATGGCCGGCGATCCGGCCGCGGCCGGCGCGCTGCGCGCGCGCCTGCAACCGCTGGTGGGCGAGAATCGCGCCTTCCTGCAGCCGGGCGCCGCGCTTGGCAGGCGCCTGCTCGACACCCGCAATGCCTGGCGCGCGCTGCGCGACCAGCTTGCCGTGGTGGAGGGCCTGGCGCATCCCACCATGCCGCTGCAGGGGCAGGAACACGACGGCGGGGCGCTCGAACGCATCCAGGCCGTGCTGGCCGGATGGCGGCTGAACAAGCAGAGCCTGATGCCGTGGTGCGTCTGGCGCCAGGCGCGCGAGCAGGCCATCGGCATGCAGCTGCAGGGCCTGGTTGCGACGCTGGAGCAGGGCCGCGTGCCGCTGGCCCGGGTCGAGGCGCATTTCGAGTTCAGCTATCGCAACTGGTGGGTCAAGAAGGTCATCGACCATTCGCCGCTGCTGCGGTCGTTCTCCAGCGCCGACCACGATCGCAAGATCCGCGAGTTCCGCCAGGCCGATGACCGCTTCCAGCAACTCACGTCGGCCCATATCGCGGCATTGCTGGCCGGCAAGGTGCCGGCCAGCAATGCCGTCCTGGTCAGTCCCGACAGCGAACTGGGCCTGTTGCGCCGGGAATTGCAGAAGAAGGCCCGCCACGTGCCGGTGCGCCAGCTGATGCAGCGCCTGCCGTCGCTGCTGCCGCGCCTCAAGCCGTGCCTGCTGATGTCGCCACTGTCGGTGGCGCAATACCTGGACGCCGGCCATTCGCAGTTCGATGTGGTGGTGTTCGACGAAGCCTCGCAGATTCCGGTGTGGGATTCGATCGGCGCCATCGCGCGCGGCCAGCAGCTGGTGGTGGTGGGTGACACCAAGCAGCTGCCGCCCACCAGCTTCTTCAGCAAGTCGGCCAACGACGACGACGGCGCCGGCGACGATGGCCAGGTGGAAGACCTGGAGAGCATCCTGGACGAATGCCTGGGCGCCGACATGAACCGCCTGCGCCTGCAATGGCACTACCGCAGCCGCCACGAAAGCCTGATCACCTTCAGCAACGTGACCTACTACGATTCGCAGCTCATCACCTTCCCGTCGCCGGTCACCGACGACGTGGCGGTGCGGCTCGAGCGCGTGGCCGGCGTCTACGACCGCGGCGGCAGCCGCACCAACCGCGCCGAGGCCGAGGCCATCGTGCAGGGCATCGAGCGCCATTACCTGGACCCGGCGCGGCGCCGCCAGAGCCTGGGCGTGGTGACCTTCAACCAGCCGCAGCAGTCGCTCATCGAAACGCTGCTGGATGCGCGCCGCCGCGCCAATGCCGCGCTCGACAAGGCCATTGCGGCGCAGGCGCGCGAACCGCTTTTCATCAAGAACCTGGAGAACGTGCAGGGCGACGAGCGCGACGTGATCCTTTTCTCGATCACCTATGGGCCGGACGCGGCCGGCAAGATGACGATGAACTTCGGCCCGCTCAACGGCGAAGGCGGCCACCGCCGCCTGAACGTGGCGATCTCGCGGGCCCGCGAAGGCGTGGTGATCTACAGCACGCTGGCGCCGCAGCAGATCGACCTGTCGCGCGTGCGCGCCGCCGGCGTGCGCGACCTGAAGCACTATCTGGAGTTCGCCTTGAAGGGGCCGCGCGCGCTGGTGGCGCAGTCGCTGCCCACGGGGCGCGAGCCCGATAGCCCGTTCGAGACGCAGGTGATCAAGGTGCTGCGCGAGCGCGGCTGGGTGGTGCATCCGCAGGTCGGCTGCTCGGGATATCGCATCGACATGGGCGTGGTCGATCCGCGCGCGCCGGGGCGCTACCTGCTGGGCATCGAATGCGATGGCCGTGCCTATCATGCCGGGGCCACCGCGCGCGACCGCGATCGCCTGCGGCAGGTGGTGCTGGAAGGGCTGGGGTGGCGCCTGCACCGGATCTGGTCGACCGACTGGTGGATCAATCCCGAACGCGAAGTGGACAAGCTGCTGGCCCGCCTGGACGCGGAACTGGCGCGCGAGGAGGAAGCGCCCGCGCCCGAACCGGAGCCTGACCCGCAGCCTGGCCCACAGTCTGGTTCCGACGAGGACGACGCGGCGCAGGCGGACGACGTGGCTTTCACCATCACCACCGAGGATGGCGTGGACGCGGCCGGCTCCGGCACGATGCCGGGCCAGGCGCCGCCGCGGCCGAACACGGCGGCGGGCGCCATCACGACCTACCAGGTGACCGACCTGGCGCCGGGCGACGCGCAGGCGTTCTACGACCGCGCCAGCAATGCGCGACTGACCGCCGAGCTGCGCCAGGTGATCGAGACCGAGGGCCCCCTGCCCGAAAGCGTGCTGCATCGGCGGGTGGCGCGGGCCTGGGGCCTGGAACGCACCGGCGCGCGCATCGTCGAGCGCCTGCGCCAGCTGACGCCGGCCGACAGCGGCCGCACGCACGAAGGCGAGGTCACGTTCCTCTGGCCCGCCGGTGCGCGGCCGGCGGCGTGGGCGGACTTTCGCGGCGCCGGCGAGGACGAGGCCTCGCGCCGCCGCGTCGACGATGTCTGCCTGGAAGAACTGGCCAACGGCGTGCTGCGGGTGCTGGCCACGACCGGCAATGCGCCGCGGGCCGATGTGATCAAGTCGGTCTGCCGCCTCCTGGGCCTGTCGCGCACGCTGGCGGATGCCGAGGCGCGGCTGGGACTGGCGTTGTCGGCGCTGCAGGCGCAAGGCCGGGTGCGCGACGATGCCGGCATGCTGCGGGTGGATTGAGGCGCGGCGGGCGCCCCGTCACGCGTGGGCGCCCGCAAAGATCTGCATTACTGCGCAGAGTGTTGCGCCGGGGCGTGGCCCGTGAGTGTCAGACTGTAATTGCGGGGCGGGCCGCGATCCGCCCGCGCCGCGTACCGGGGTTGGCCGCGCCGCCGCAGGGGGAAGGCGCGGGCGGAGATGCTTGCAGGTGTCAGCCTGCGTTCAGTCAGGCGGCAAGATTTTGATACGTCCCAGGACAGAACCCGCCCATTTCGTCCATGGCGCGGACGTAGAATCCGGGTTTTCACCAGTGCCGCACGGCTGATAGGAACCCACCATGAAAAAAACAATTCTCCTGGCGTCTGTCTGCGCCGCGCTGCTGCAGGCTTGCGCACCGGTTACCACCCCTGGCGAAGGATCGTCCTCCATGTCCACTTCTTCCGCGACGCCCGCCGCGAACGCGGTGAGCCTGCCCGCCTACTACTGGCGCCTGGTGTCGGCCACCGATGCTGCCGGCAAATCCATCCCCGCCCTGCAAAAGGGTATTGAACAGCCCTTGCGCCTGTCGTTCACGGCCGATGCCCTGAACGTGCGCGGCGGCTGCAATGCGCAGTTCGGCGGCTATACCTACAAGAACGGCGTGCTGCAGGTCGCCAATCTGGCTTCCACCATGAAGGCCTGCGAGCCCAGCCTGATGACGCTGGACGCCGAGATCGGCCAGCGTCTGAAGGGCGACCTGCGCGCCACGCTCGGCGGCGATCCGGCCGAGCCCGCGCTGGAGCTGGTGACGCGGGACGGCAGCGTGCTGAAGTTCGTCGGCGAACCGACGCCGGAGACCCTGTACGGCAGCGCCGGCGAGATCATGTTCCTGGAAGTGGCGCCCAAGCGCGCCGACTGCAGCCATCCCATGATTCCGCGCTACCAGTGCCTGATGGTGCGTGAGCGCCGCTACAACGACGCCGGGGTGCAGCTGCCGCCGCAGGAAGACTGGCATCCGCTGTACCAGTCGATCGAAGGCTACGATCACCGCGATGGCGTGCGCACCGTGCTGCGGGTCAAGCGCTACGACTGGAAGAACCCGCCGGCCGACGCGCCGTCGAAGGTGTACGTGCTGGACATGGTGGTCGAGCAGGACGCCTCGGGCAAGAAGAAGTAAGCACCTGCCGCGCCCGATCGGGCGCGGCCTCCCAGGGCCCCGGGGCGACTACGCCGAACGTTCGGCGTCTGCCGGCGAGGCCCCATCCGCGCGGCAGAACGTGATCTGGAAGCTTCCAGGCAGTTCGAAGGCGACGTGATGCCGCACTTGCGGCGCGATCAGCACGCGCTGTCCGGCGGCCAGCACCACTTCGGTGTGCGGCGGATCGTCCAGCGTGTAGCGCAGCACGCCGCTGTACACGGTCAACAATCCCCAGGTTCCCGCCTTGGTCGTATGCGCGGCGCGCAATGCGGCGGGCAGGTTGTCGGGCGTGAACATGGGGCTGTCGCGGTAGGGACGCACGTTCGCGGGCAGGGTATCCGGCAGGCCGGGCATGGCGTGCCGCTGCTGCCAGACGTGCCACAGCTTGGCGGCGATGCGTTCGGCCATGGCGTCGGCCTGCGCCTGCAGCAGCGGCGGCCCGACTTCCGCGGTGACCTGGTGGAACAGCGCCAGCCAGCGCTGGAACAGTGGCCATGACAGGTCTGGAATGCGGGCGTGCGCCGGAATCGGCGCGCCCTTGAAGCGGCGCGTGCCCAGCAGCAGCGCGGACCAGAAATCACACAGCATGGCCAGGTGCGCATCCCAGTCGGTCACGCGCGCGTCGAAGATAGGCGCCAGCGTGTCGTCCTGGCGCACGCGGGCATAGAACCGGTGGACCAGGCGGCGGATGTCATCCTCGCTGATCGGCGCGGCGGGAAGGTCGGGGAAATCGGGCGGCATGATGGGGCAGGGGGCAAGACCAGTCCCATTGTCGGCCGGAGGGGAGGGCGGCGCCGATGACGAATGTCATTGGCGGGCCCGGCATCACGGCCGGCGTCGCGGCGCGCCGGGCGTGGCAGCCGGCCGTCAGAACGGCCGTTTGGCCGTCGTCGCCAGTTTTTCCAGGTAGGCCGGCGTGTGCAGTATCCATTCGCGGCGCTTGCCGCTGACATGGCCCTGGGTCTGCCAGTCGTTCAGCAGGCGGCTCAGGGTTTCGGCGCGGATACCGAGGTGCGCGGCCAGCTGGCGCTGGTTCAGCGGCAGCGTCACCGTGTCGCCCTGGCGCTCGCGCAGTCCCATCAGATAGTTGGCCAACCGCTCCGGCGCGGAGCTGGACGTCATCCAGTCGACCCTGTTGACCTGGTCGTAGAGGTTCTTGCTCAGCCCTGCCAGCAGCGCCAGCGCCAGGTCCGGCCACTGGCGGCAGGCCTCGTGCAGCCGGCGACGGCACAGCCGCCAGCCCTGGAAAGCCGTGCGCGCCCGCGCCTGCATCGGATAGCGGCCATGCGGCATGAACATGGCGGCATGGGCCATCAGCGTGCCCGGCTCGAACACGCGGAAGACGCGTTCGTCGCCGTTGTAGCCATAGCGCATGACCTCGGCCTGGCCGTGGCCCACCAACAGGTAGTGGCGGGCGACGTCGCCTTCGCCGAACAGGATCTGTCCGGCTTCGGCGCGCAGCGGCACGGCGTCGCCCACCAGGTACGTGGCGACTTCGGCGACCGCCGGCGGCGGCAGGCTGCGCAGCAGCGGATGGCGGGCGAGCAGGTCCGCCGCGACCGGGTCGGGCAGATTGATATTTGTCATTCTGGGTCTTTGCGCGTGAATGGGAAAATTTTAAACGATAACAATTCCCATTTGAAATTCCATGAAGAACATCCCGACGCGCCGCCGTTTCTGCGCCGCAGTCAGCGCCGCGGCGCTGCTGCCGCGCTGGGGCGTGGCCGGCCCCCGTCCACGCGCCACGCTCACGCTGGCCGGGCCTGGCGCCGTGGTCAGCTATCCGTTGATGCACATGGCCGCGACCGGCGCCCTGGCCGGGCAGGCGGACGCGGTGCGCTTTCGCCTGTGGCAAAGCGCCGACCAGCTGCGCACGCTGCTGGTGAACGGCGACGTCGACTTCAGCGCCGCGCCCAGCACGCTGCCGGCGCTGTTGCGCAACCGCGGGCTGCCGGTGCGGCTGCTGAACATCTCGGTGTGGGGCATTCTCTGGCTGGTCAGCCGCGACCCCGCCATCCAGTCGTTCGAGGACCTGGCCGGCCGCGAGCTGGCGGTGCCATTCCAGCGCGACCTGCCGGCGGTGCTGCTGGATACGCTGCTCGAGGCCCAGGCCGCGCGCGGTCTGGCGCCCGTCAGGCTGCGCCGCACACGCGACGGCCAGGACGCGATCGCGCTGATGCTGGACGGCCAGACCGAACAGGCGCTGCTGGTCGAACCCATGGCGTCGCTGCTGCTGTGGCGGGCGCGGCAGCAGGCTGGCGCGTCCACGTTGCACCGCGGTCCGAGCCTGGAGCAGGCCTGGCGCGCCGCGTTCCCCGCGCAGCCTGCCTTGCCGCAGGCGGGCATCATGGCCGCCGCGGGCGTGGCCGACGACGTGGCGCTGTGCCAGGCGGTCGACACGGCCTATGCCGCGTCCGCGCGCTGGTGCATGGATCATCCGGCCGAATGCGCGGCGTTGGTGCGCGAGCATCTGCCGCACATGCCGCAGGCCGCCCTCGAAGCCGCGATCCGCCAGACGCGCCTGCGGAGCCGCAGCGCTCGCGAGGCGCGTGCCGACATCGAGGCCCTGTACCAGTTGCTGGCCAACCGCTATCCCCAGGCCATCGGCGGCGGCCTGCCGCCGGTCGGCTTCTACGGGCCATGAGCGGCCCGCGTTTTTCGCGCCAGGGGGCGCCGGCCCTGCGCACCTCGCGCGCCTGGAGCGCGGCCGGCGTGCTGCTGCTGTTGCTGGCCTGGCACCTGGCCGCGCGCCAGCTCGGGCCGCTGCTCATGGCGACGCCCTGGGAGGCGCTGCGCGCCATCGGCCCGCTGGTGCGCGGCCCGCAATTCTTCGCCAACGCTGGCGTCAGCCTGATGCGCATCGGCGTCGGTGTGCTGGCCGGCGCATCGCTGGGTTTCGCGCTGGGCATGCTGGCCGGCCACAGCGCCCGCCTGCGCGGCCTGATCGAGCCCCTGCGCTGGCTGCTGATGGCGATGCCGCCGGTGGTCGTGGTGGTGCTGGCAATGCTGTGGTTCGGCCTGGGTTCGTCGATGGTGATCTTCATCACCACGCTGATGATGGCCCCGGGCATGTATGTCAACACCGTCAAGGGCATGCTGCACGTGGATCGCAAGCTGATCGAGATGACGCAGGTCTACCGCTATGGCCCCTGGCTGCGCTTGCGGCACCTGTACCTGCCCGCGCTCAGCGCGCCGTTGCTGGCGGCGCTTCTGATCGCCGCCTGCGGCGGCGTGCGGCTGGTGGTCATGGCCGAGGTGCTGGGCGCCGAGAACGGCGTGGGCTACGCGCTGGCCAATGCCCGCAGCACCTTCGACACGGCCGAACTGTATGCCTGGGTGCTGCTGATCCTGGGCCTGGTGGCCTTGTTGGAATTCGCCTTCCTGCAACCGCTGCAGCGGCGCCTGGGGCGCTGGATGGAGCCGAGCCATGCTTGAGTTGCGCGGCCTGTCCCTGCGTTATGGCGCGCAATCCGTGTTGCGCGATGTCGACCTGCGCCTGCGTCCGGGCGAGCGGTTGGGCCTGATCGGCCCCAGCGGCGCCGGCAAGAGCAGCCTGTTGCGCCTGGCCGCCGGCTTGGCGCGGCCCAGCGGCGGCTCCTTGCGCAACGATTTTCGCCACGCCGCGCTGATGTTCCAGGAACCGCGGCTGCTGCCCTGGCGTCACGCGTTGGACAACGTGGCGTTGCCGCTGCGTGCTGCCGGCCATGCGCCCGCCAGGGCGCGGGCGCTGGCAGCGCAATGGCTGGTCCGGGTGGGGCTGGACGCGGCGATGCAGTCGTGGCCGGGCGAGTTGTCGGGCGGCATGGCGCAGCGTGTCGCCCTGGCCCGCGCGTTGGCGCTGGGACCCGACCTGCTGATGCTGGACGAACCCTTCAGCGCGCTCGATCCGGCGCTGCGCCGCCAGCTGGCCGCCAATTGCCGCGAGGAATTGGTCCGCAGCGGCGCGGCCTTGCTGTGCATCAGCCACGACCCCGAGGAATTGCTGGGCCTGGTCGACCGCTGCGTGCTGGTGCGGCAAGGGAGCGTCATTGCCATCGAGCCGGACGCCACTGGCGCCTTGTCGGCCGTGCGCCTGCGCGCCCTGTTGCTGGAGGCCGGCGCCGGGCCGTGACGCGGCCATTGCCAGGATTTCCGTCTTTCCGATTTCCCCGTTCGCCGGCTCCGCCATGAACGCTCTTTTGTTTCCTTGCTACGTGGAAGTACTCGCATGACATCCCCCCTCCTACGCCAGTTGGCGTCCAGCCTCACCCTGGGCGTGCTCGGCCTGTCCGCGGCCCATGCCCAGCCGCAGCCTCCCGCGGCCGGCCAGGCCGTGCCGTCGTTGTCGCCGGTGGTCGTGTCCGGCGAGTCCGTCACGCGCGGGCTCGATCCCGGTCCCCGGCGGATCCAGGCCGAACAACAGGCCGTGCCGGGTGGCACCAACCTGATCCTGCCGCAGCAGGAGGTGCGCCTGATCACGCTGCGTGATGCGCTCGACTACCAGCCGGGCGTGGTGGTGCAGGAATTCTTCGGCGGACTGGACCAGCCCCGGCTGAACATCCGCGGTTCCGGCATCCAGAGCAATCCCCTCAGTCGCGGCATCCTGCTGATGCAGGACGGCTTGCCGCTGAACGATGCCGACGGCTCGTTCGTCATCAGCCTGCTCGAACCTCGCAACGCGGGCCTGGTCGCCGTGCGGCGCGGGGCCAATGCGCTGGCGCCCGGCGCCACGACGCTGGGCGGTGAAGTCGACTTCCGGTCGCTCACAGGCACCCAGGGCGACCAGATCCGGCTTGGCACTGGCAGCTTCGGCACGCGTTCGGTCACCTTGTCCAAGGGCTTCGAGGACGAGCGCCTGGATGGCCGCTTCAGCTTCGGCTATGACAAGTCGGATGGCTATCGCCATCATTCGGCGTCCGAACGCTCTAGCTTCCAGGGCAATCTGGGCTTTCGTCGCGGGACTTTCGAGAACCGTACCTATCTGTCCTACACCGACCTCAGGTTCGACATTCCCCAGCCGGTGCCCAAGGCCCGCATGTATGCGGATCCGCGCGGCGTGCTGGGCGACGGCAATTCGCCGCAGGACCTGGCCAACAACGTCTACAACCGGGACCCGCACCGCGATACCAGCCAGTTCCGCATCGCCAACCGCAGCTACTGGGGCAGCGACGACTTGAACCAGACCGCCGGCCTTTATTGGCAGCGCACCAATGACGACTTCACCAACCCGCAGGTCGCCAACGTCACGGACGGCGATACCTACGGCCTGGCGTGGCAGCTGGCCGGCAAGGCGGGCAGTGTCGATTACCGCGTGGCGCTCGACTGGCAGCGTAGCAATATGGACCGCGATTTCTACGCCATCCGTCCCGCCGATGGCCGCCGCCTGCAACGCTTCGGCAACTATGCCTTGACGGCCGAGAACCGCAGCGCGCTGATCGGCCTGGATTGGCACCTCACCGGGCAGCTCAGCCTGGTCGGCGACCTGAAGTACACCCAGGCGGTGCGCGATGCGCGCGAGCGCGGCAGCGGCAAGACGCTGGACCAGGACTGGAACTACGCCACCCCGCGCCTGGGCATCGTCTGGCAACCGGCGCAGACGCAGCGCTGGTATGCCAACGTCAGCCGCAGCAACGAGGCGCCGACCTTCTGGGAAATCGTCAACGGCGAAGTGCCCGCGCCCATGAACCCGGCCACCGCCGTCACTTCCATGAGCAAGCTCGACCTGCAACGCGCGCTGACGGTCGAACTCGGCGGCGATGGCACCTTCGCCGTGGCCGGCCGTGACCTGCGCTGGACCGTGTCGCTCTATCGCAGCCGGGTGGAGGATGAACTCATGTCCGTCACCAACGCCAATGGCACGCCGGCCGGCACCTACAACTACCGCGGCCGTACCCGCCACCAGGGCATCGAAGCGGGCCTGTCCGGCAGCCTGCCGGCGCCGGGCGACGGCCTGCTGGACTACCGCGTCGCCTACACCTTCAGCGACTTCCGTTTCCGCGAGGGGGAATTCCAGGGCAACCGCATCGCCGGGGTGCCGCGCCACCTGCTGAGCGCCGAGTTGATGTACCGCAAAGGCGGTTGGCGCGCGGGGCCCAACCTGCGCTGGCTGATGAGCGACACTGAGACCAACCACGCCAACGCGCCGGGCACGCAGCAGAATGCCTATGCGCTGCTGGGTTTCAAGATCGCTTACGAGCATGATGCGCATTGGAGCGCCTACGTGCAGGCCGACAACCTCACCGACAAGACCTACGCCAGCAGCTACGCCATCCGCAACAGCGCGACGGCGGCCATGCCGATCTTCCTGCCAGGCAACGGCAGGGCGTTCAGCGCGGGCGTGGCCTACCGGTTCTGATGACCTATCCAGGCACCGCCATGAACACCTATCCCTTGCTGTTGATCCTGCACCTGCTGGCCGCCTTCGTCTTCGTCGGCACGGTGACCTTCGAGGTGCTGTTCCTGGAACCGGTGCACCGGCGCCTGCCGCCCGAGGTGCGCAAGGCGCTCGGCGCCCAGCTCGGCCCGCGCGTGCGCGGCACGGTGCCGTGGGCGGTGCTGGTGCTGTACCTGGCGGGCCTGGGCCTGGCGTCGCAATACCGCGGCGTGCTGGCGCATCCGGCCGGCTCGCCGCTGGGCATCCTGCTGTCGATCAAGATCGCGCTGGCGGCGAGCGTGGCGGTGCACGTCGTCACGGCCCTGGCGCTGGCCCGCAAGCGGCGGCTGACGCCGGCCGTGCAGCGGCGCATTCACATCAGCGTTTTCTGTCACATGGTCGGCATCGTGGTGCTGGCCAAGGCGATGTTCTATGTGACGTGGTGAGACACCGGGCGGCGTCGGCCGTAATGGGAAGGGCATTTGAATGCCTTCATCAATAATGATTACAATTCCCATTCCCGAAATTCACAAGGCGCTGACGCGACGGCCATGTCGTCCACGGAATCCCTGGAACACCGCGAGCTTGGCAGGCTGTACCGCGACCATCACGGCTGGCTGCGCGGCTGGCTGCTGCGGCGCCTGAACGTGCCGGCCGAGGCCGCCGACCTGGCCCAGGACACCTTCCTGCGCCTGCTGGCGTCGCCGGCATCGATGGCGCAATTGCAGGGCGTGCGGCAGCCGCGCAGCTTCCTGGCCACGGTGGCGCAACGCACGCTGGTCGACCACATCCGCCGCCAGGTGCTGGAACGCGCCTGGCTCGAAACCCTGGCGCAGCAGCCCGAGGCCAGCGCCATATCGCCCGAGACGCAGGCCATCCTGCTCGAGACCATCCGCGAGATCGACGCCATGCTGCACGGCCTGGGCGACAAGGTGCGGCGCGCTTTCCTGATGTCCCAGCTGGAAGGGGCCAGCTACGCCGAGATCGCCGCCCGCCTGGGCGTGACGGTCAGTTCCATCAAGAAGTACATGGCACGCGCCACCGAGCATTGCCTGGTGTACGCGCTGGCCCGGCAGTAGGCGGCCATGGCGGACAAGACCATCGCCGCGGCGGCGCAATGGTACGCGCGGCTCTGCGCGGACGACGTCAGCGCGGCCGACCTGGCGGCGCATGGGCGCTGGCTGGCGGCCGATCCCGAACATGCGCGCATCTGGGGGCAGGTGGAACGGTTGCGCGGCACGCTGGGAGCCGCGCCGGCGCGCCTGGCTGCCGACACGCTCAATCGTGCCGACCAGCATTTCTCGCGCCGCCGCGCGGCGCTGCGCAACGGACTGGGCGCGGTGGCGCTGCTGGGCGCCGGCGGCCTGGCGGCCTGGCGCGCCCTGCCGATGGAGCGGATGCTGGCCGACTACCGCACCGGGGCAGGCGAGCGCCGCGAACTGCGGCTGGCGGATGGCACCTTGCTCTGGCTGGACAGCGCCAGCGCGGTCGACGTGACCGTCGACGCCGGCCAGCGGCGCATCTTCGTGCATGCCGGCGAGATCCTGGTCGATACCGAAAACGTCCGTCCCGGCCTGCCGCCCTTGCGCGTGCTCACCGCGCACGGCGCGGTGCGTCCCCTGGGCACGCGTTTCATCGTCACGCGGCAGGACGACCTGACGCGGGTCGCGGTGCTGCGCCATGCGGTGGCGCTGGAACCCGCGACGGGCGGCGCGCCAGTGATCCTGAAGGCGGGCGAGCAGGGCACGCTGGCGCCTGCGGGGGCGCAGGCGGCCGGCGCCATCACCGGCGAGCCCGACGCCTGGACGCGGGGCCTGCTGGTGGTCGACAACTGGCGGTTGGACGACTTCATTGCCCGGCTCGACCGTTATCGGCCCGGGCTGCTGCGATGCGACGATGCCGTGGCGGCGCTGCGCCTGTCGGGGGCGTTTCCTGTCGACGACACCGACCAGGCGCTGGCCGCCGTGACGCGCGCGCTGCCCGTGAACATCGCGCGCTTTACCCGTTATTACGTCCGCATCGTCGCCCGCCGCTGATTTTTTTCGCTCGGCATTGTCCTTTTTCCGCGCTCGTCCGACTTAGCAGGGATTACGTCGGATCTGCCATACGGAAACCTGAGTCCATGCCTTCTGTACCCTTGCTTCGTCACTCCGCCAAACCCGCGCCCCTGGCGCGCGCCGTTGTCATCGCCTTGACCGCCCTGGGCGCCCTGGGCGCCACGCCGTCGGCGCAGGCACAGGCCGTTTCCAGCGCGCAGGCGTCGCGCCACTATGATGTGCCGCCCGGCCCGCTGGGCCTGGCCCTGAGCCGGTTCGCCGCCCAGGCCGGGGTGGTGCTGTCGTTCGATGCCACGCTCACCCAGGGCCGCCAGAGCGCCGGCCTGCAGGGCGACTATGGCGTGGCTGCGGGCCTGGCGGCGATGCTGTCGGGCACCGGGCTGGAGGCCGTCAATCAGGGCGGCAACCGCTATGGCCTGCGCGCCGCCAATGCGCAGACCCTGGCGCCGGTCGAAGTGCTGGGCGCGCGCGAACCCACGCCCAGCGAAGGCACCGATTCGTATACGGTCGGCGTATCGAACACCGCCACCCGGCTGCCGATGACGCTGCGCGAGACGCCGCAGTCGGTCTCGGTGATGACGCGCCAGCGGCTCACCGACCAGGGCCTGAACACGCTGGAAGACGCCATCGTCAACACCCCGGGCCTGACCTTCAAGAAGAAGGGCTCGGCCGACGACAACGAGAAGGGCCTGTATGCGCGCGGCATGGAGATCACCAACATGCAGGTCGACGGCGTGCCGACCCACAAGGACTTCAATGCCCTGGGGCTGGACACGGCGCTGTATGACCGCATCGAAGTGGTGCGCGGCTCCACCGGCCTGCTGAGCGGGGCAGGCAACCCGGCCGCCTCCATCAACCTGGTGCGCAAGCGACCGACCCGCGAATTCGAGGCCGGCGTCGGCGCCAGCGTCGGATCGTGGGACTACCGGCGCACCGAGTTCGACCTGGGCAGCCCGCTGGATGCGTCGGGCAAGCTGCGCGGGCGGCTGGTGGGCGCCTGGCAGGAGGGCGGCTCGTTCATCGACCGCGTCAAGCAGGATTCGCAACTGCTGTATGGCGTCATCGAGGCGGACCTGTCCGAGCGCACCCTGCTGACCCTGGGCGCGGAATACCAGCGCAAGAAGTGCACGGCGTGCTCGTACTTCGGCTTTCCCGCGTACTACGCCGATGGCTCCAAGACCGACTTCCGGCAACGGTTCAATTCCGCCACCAACTGGAGCCGCCAGGAACGCACGCGCTACAACGTCTTCGCCACGCTCGACCACGAGTTCTCGTCATCATGGAAGGGGTCGCTGACGCTGTCGCGCACCGGCGACGACAACGACCGCACCTATGGCTGGTTCAGCAGCAACGGCTGGGCCAACCCGCAGACCGGGCAGGGCGCCTCGGTCTGGGTCGCCAAATGGCCGATCCCCAAGACCCAGAACGCGCTGGACGCCAGCCTGAGCGGCGCGTTCGACGCGCTGGGCCGCCGCCACGACCTGGTGCTGGGCGTGAGCCTGTCGCGCACCCGGGGCGACTACGACACCTATCCGCTGTGGACCGCGCCCGGCTATGACCCGGTCATCCCGGACGTGCGCGCCTGGGATGGCGACATGCCGCAACCCCAATGGCAGGCGACCGGCAAGCGCTACTACACCGAGAAGCAGAACGCGGTCTATGGCGCATTGCGCCTGCGCCCGACCGACGCGCTGTCGCTGGTGCTGGGTTCGCGGATCACCTGGCGGGACCAGCAGGCCTCGTACACCTACAACGACGGCTCGGCCTATCCGGACAACATGCGCGAGCAGGGCGTGTACACGCCGTATGCTGGCCTGGTCTACGACCTGACGCCGACGCTGTCCGCCTATGCCAGCTACACCAGCATCTTCCTGCCGCAGCAGGCGCAGACCGTGTCGGGCAGCGGCATTGCGCCGATCAAGGGCAACACCTACGAAATCGGCCTGAAGAGCGCCTGGCTGGACGGCCGCCTGAACGGCGCGCTGGCGCTGTTCCGCACCCGCCAGGACAACTACGCCATGGTCGACGGCGACAAGCTGGCGCCCAATGGCGACAGCGCCTACGTCGCCGCCAACGGCGCCGTGCTGCGCGGCGTCGAAGCCGAGCTCAGCGGCGAACTCGCGCCCGGTTGGCAGATGCAGCTGTCGTACGCCTACGTCGATCGCCGCCTGCCGACGGGCTTCTCGACCCAGGTCGGGCTGCCGCGCCACATCGCCAAGCTGTACACCACCTACCGCCTGCCGGGCGACTGGAGCGCCCTGACCGTGGGCGGCGGGGTGCGCTGGGAAAGCCAGAGCGGTTTCACCAGCCGCGGCCCGGGCGGCCAGCAATTGGACTCGTCGCAGAGCGGCTACGCCCTGCTGGACCTGATGGCGCGCTACCAGTTCAACCGCCAGTGGTCGGCCACGCTGAACCTGAACAACGTGCTGGACAAGAAGTACTACGCCAGCACCAACATCTACAGCAACTACTACGGCGCGCCGTTCGGCGCGATGCTGGGGGTGAACTACCGGTATTGATCCGCGCCGGTCGGCGCGGCCGGCAACTGGCGGTTTTGGGTGGGGCCCGTTTGTGCCATAGTGGTGCCCCCCGAATCACTATTCCTGTCAGCCCATGCCGACCTCTTTTGCCTCGCTTGCCGCCGCGCTCCGTTCCCCGGTCACGTCAGCCGACGACGTGGAGACCCTCGACGCGTTCTTCCAGCGCCCCGAGGTCCGCGCGTTCTACGAGCAAGCCCAGGATCCGGCGCACACCGACGCCAGCCTGCGGTTCTGCGCCGAACTGCTGCCGTCGCTGTACCCCAGCCGGGCGGCGGCGCTGGCGCTGATGTGCGGTTCGCTGGTGGAGGATGGCGCCGATCCCGTGCTGCTGTTCCCCGCGTTGCAGGCGTTGCTGGGCCCGTGGTTGCAGACCCTGCGGCCGTATTGCGCGCTGGAGGTCGAGGATGACGACGCCGAGGTCGAGGAAGCCGACCGCCTGGCCTGGAAAGAGGCGGTGGCGCGGCTTGAAGCCATTCCCGAGGACCGGCGCTGGGAACTCGATGCGCAGGTCGCCGCCATCGACACGCTGGTGCTACCGATGATGGCCATGCTGATGCGCGACCAGCGCAATCACCAGGCCTTCGTCGCCGACGCCGAACTGATGGACCTGCTGTACGCCATGACCACGCTCAACGACAACCTGCCGTTCGAGCAGCTGCATTACCTGTGGCTGGCCTCGCGCATCAGCTACGAGGAAGAACTCGTGGTGGTGTTGCCCACATCCGGCACGGGCTTCGTGGCGCGGGCGCACGGCATCAACAACAATTTCCACGCCTTCACGCTGTTGCAGAACCTGATGCGGGACCGCGTCCAGGCCCTGGGCGTGCGCCGCGAGATCGCCGCGCGCGAACCCGACGCCGAACGCGACAGCGCCGATTTCCAGTGGCTGCAGGCCGATGCCTATGCGCAGGGAAAGCTGGTCAACGACATGCGTTTTGCCTGGGGCGAAGCGGCGCTGCGCGACAATCTGGCCCGGCATGGCAAGCGGGTGCTGATCGCGTTGGAGACGGAAGAGGGCATGCAACGCAACTGGTCGGGTTTCAACGGCGCGATCCATGATGCGCAGCAGCCGTCGATGACGTTCGTGCGTTATCTGACGCCGGATGAGGTGACGGCTTACCTGGCCTGACGGCTTCAGTCCGCCTGGCGCGGCGGCTGTGCCGCTGCCCGCCATACTTCGAGGAAATGCCGTTTCTTGAGCGGATCCAGGTACACCAGCAACCCCACGCCCAACGCCACCGGCCGCACGCCGGCGGCCGGCACGACCGAGGCGCTGACCGGCCGCATGCCGGATTGGCGCGCGATCATGTCCTGGCCGCGCGGCGACAGCAGGTAGTCGAGGAAGCGCGCGCCCAGGTCGGGGCGCGGGGCCTGGCGCGGGATGATGGCCGAGCGCGACAGCATCAGGGTGTAGTCCTGCGGGTAAATGATGGCCAGCGGCGCGCCCTGGTCGATGCGGTGACGGGTGTATGACTCCAGCAGGTTGTAGGCCAGCGTGATTTCGCCGCGTTCGAGCTTGTCGAGCGCGTGTTCGGTCGACTCGTGCACGCCGACGCCGTTGCGGCCGAAGGCGGCCAGCAGCGCGCCGGCCAGGCTGTCCAGGCGCGCGTCCTGGGTGGCGGCCAGGTAGCCGATGCCGCTGCCTTCGACGTCGTAGGTCGAAATCCGGCCGGCCAGCGGCTGGTCGGGCGCCTGCAACAGCGCCAGCAACTCACGGCGCGTGCGCGGCACGCGCGCAGCGTCCAGGCGGCGGGTGTCGTAGACCATGACGATGGGGTCGGTGCCGATGCTGAAGACCTCGTCGCGCCAGTTGGCCCAGGCGGGCAGGGCGCGGGTATCCGGCGAAACGTGCGGCTGGGCATGGCCGTCGTTGACCAGCTTGGTCTGCAGGTCCATGGCGCTGCTGATGACCAGGTCGGGGCCGGCCTTCTCGCGCGGCGCCTGCGCGGCGCGGGTGGCGACTTCGGCATACAGGGCCTGGGTCGACAGCTCCGTGTATTCCAGGCGCACGTCGGGGTTGAGCTGGCTGAAGTCCTCCAGCACGCCGCGAAACACCTGCACGCTGTTGGAGGCGTGCAGCACCAGCACGTGTTTGCTGTCGGCCGGGCCCAGCGTCAGGCCGTCGGTGCTGGTCTCGGCGGCCTGGCCAGCGCTGGCCAGGAGCAGGGCAATGCCGGCCGTTGCCAGGCGCGCGAGGAATGGAAATCTAGGCATCATGGGCGCTGGCGGGCAGGAGGACGACGGCTTCGAGGCCGCCGCCGGGGCGATTGCTGAGACTGAGCCGACCGTGGTGGATGTCGACCACGCGCTTGATGATGGACAGCCCCAGGCCGGCGCCGGGCGTGCGCGGGTTGGGGCCGCGCGAGAAACGCTCGAAGGCGCTTTGCGCCAGCGCGGCGGGGATGCCGGGCCCCTGGTCGGCCACGGTGATGCGCCAGCCGGCGTCGTCGCGTTCGAGCCGCACGTCGATGTGGCCATCCGCCGAGGCGCCATGGCGCAGGGCATTGTCGATCAGGTTCTTGAAGGCCTCGCGCAGCATCAGGCTGTCGCCCGCGATGCGGGGCGGCGCGCCCTCTTGCGCGTCGGGCAGTTGCAGCCGCACATCGGGCTGCGGGTCGGCCTGCGGCACGGTGTCGTAGACGGCCTGCGAAAGCAGCTCGGCCAGGTCCACGGGACCGAACTTGCGCACGTTGCTGCGGTGGATGACGCTGGCGTCGCTGAGCAGCTGGTTCACCAGCCGCGACAGCTTCTCGGCATTGCGCAGCACCGCCAGCAGGCTGCGGCGCTGTTCGGCCGGGTCTTCTTCGTCCAGCGCCACTTCCATCTGCGCGTGCAGCGCCGCCAGCGGCGTGCGCAGCTGGTGCGCGGCCTCGGCGATGAACAGGCGCAGGGTGTCGAGGTTCTCGGACAGCCGCGCCATGAAGCCGTCGAGCGAATGCACCAGCGTGTCCAGCTCCTCGGGCACGGGCGCGGCGATCGGATGCAGGTCGGCGGCGCTGCGCGCGGCCAGTTCGCGCTCGATGCGCTGGATCGGCGACAGCGAGCGCTGCAGGCCCCAGTAGGCCAGCGCCAGCGCCGCGGCGGTGAAACCGATCAGCGTCAGCGTGCCCTGCCACAGGATGCTCGCGGCCAGCGCGTTGCGCGCTTCGCGCGTCTGCGCGACCTGGATCAGCGCCGTCTCGGTGGCGCGCGGGCCGGCGATCTTGCGCTCCATCCACGCCACCCGCACCGGCTGGTCCTGGTAGGTGGCGGTGAACAGTTGCGTGTCGGCGTTGGCGTTGGCGTCGGCGCCGTGAGCAGGCGGGGCAGGCAGGTCGGCGTAGCCGGAAATCAGCGCGCCATCGGCCGCTGCCACGCGGTAGAACACACGGTCGCGCGGCGCCTGTTCCAACAGCGCGAGGGCGGCGTACGGCATGTCCATCTGCCACTCGCCCTGTACCAGCTGCAGGCTGTCCGCCATCGACAGCACCGAGGCCCGCAGCAGTTGGTCGTAGGTGGTGTCGGCCGTCTGCTGCGCATAGCCGCGCACCAGCAGGTACAGCGTGCCCAACCCCACCACGAACAGCGCCAGCAGCATCGCCAGCAGGCGCCGGCGCACGGAAATGCGGCGGGACGGCACCGGCTCAGTCCCGCGGCGCCGCGTCGGCGTCGGCATCCTCGACCGCCTTCAGCAGGTAGCCGGTGCCGCGCTGCGTCTCGATGCGCAGCGGCGAGCCTTCCAGCTTCCTGCGCAAGCGCGCGATGTAGACCTCGATGGCATTGGGCGCGGCATCATCATCGAACGCGAAGAGTTTGTTGGCGATCTCGGCCTTGCTCACCGCGCGGTTCATGCCGGCCAGCAGGATCTCGAGCAGGCTGTACTCCCGCTTGGGCAGATCGATGCGCTGCCCCGCCAGGCTGACCTGCCGCGCCGCGCTGTCGATCACCAGATCGCCAAACCGCAACACCCCTGCCGCCTGCACGCTGGGCCGCCGCAGCAACGCCCGGCAGCGCGCTTCCAGTTCGCGGAAGTCGAACGGCTTGGCCAGGTAATCATCGGCCCCCGTATCCAGCGCATGCACCCGATCCTCGATATCGATGCGCGCCGTCAGCGCCAGCACCGGCGTCTTGCTGCCCCGATCCCGCAACCGATGCAGGATCTCGAACCCCGACATGCGCGGCAACCCGATATCCAGGATCACCAGATCGAAGGTCTCGTACTGCAACACCCCATCCGCGCTCAACCCATCCTTCTGGCAATCGACGGCATGCCCAAGACGACGCAGCCGACGCACAAGCGCGTCGGCCAGGTCCTCATCATCTTCGATCACCAGAATCCGCATGCGCGAGATTGTCGCATAGCGTCCCCAGCCACCCATGGCCCCCGCCGCCACATCCGTCCCCCTGTAACGCCCTGTCATAGCGCCCCGCTCCCCACCCGCGCGCAGCGCACACCGCCACGCAATCCCCCACCGCGTATGCCGTTTGGGCCGCCCGCGCGGCCCAAAAAGGCGGGCCGCCACCACTCCCCATGCCGCCGAGGTCCAGCAACGCATCAAACCCAGAAACCGGTAGTCCGGGGCGGGCGGGTGTCGCGGGGCGCGCCGTCAGATGCGCCCGACGGAATCCGAAGGAGTCGCCGTAGGCGAGGACGAGGATGAGGAAGGGGCAGTCCGGAGCGAACGCTCCGGACCGCAATCGCAGGCGCGCCCCGCGACACCCGCCCGCCCCGGACGGCCTACATCTCCTTTGTCACCCACTCCCCACCCGACCCCGGCCCCCAAAAAACGACAGGTTCCAGACAGCTTTTCTTCCTAGTCTTCCGCCCCAGCGCCCCGAGCGCAAATAACAACGAGCCCGGAGATACCCCCTCATGCTATTGACCCTGCTTGGCTTCGGCATGGTGATCACGTTCATGACGCTGATCATGACCAAGCGCCTCTCGCCCCTGGTGGCGCTCATCCTTGTTCCGATCATCTTCGCCCTGCTCGGCGGCTTCGGCGCCGGCATCGACAAGATGATGCTCGACGGCATCCGCAAGATCGCGCCCACCGGCGTCATGCTGATGTTCGCCATCCTCTACTTCGGCGTGATGATCGACGCCGGCCTGTTCGACCCCATCGTCGGCCGCATCCTGCGCGCGGTGAAGGGCGATCCGCTCAAGATCGTGGTCGGCACCACCGTGCTGGCGCTGGTCATCTCGCTGGACGGCGACGGCTCCACCACCTACATGATCGTGGTGGCCTCGATGCTGCCGCTGTATCGCCGCCTGAAGATGAACGCGCTGTCCATGACCTGTCTGGCGATGCTGGCCAGCGGCGTCATGAACCTGACGCCGTGGGGCGGACCGACCGCGCGCGCCGCCAGCGCGCTGCACGTGGACGCCGGCGACATCTTCGTGCCGCTGGTGCCGGTGATGGGCGTGGCCATCGTCGCGATCCTGTTGCTGGCCGTCTTCCTGGGCCTGCGCGAACGCCGCCGCCTGGGCGTGCTGTCGCTGCCCGACGGCGCCGCGCTGCAGGCCGGCTACGACGAGGACGGCCCCAAGAACCTGCCCGAGATCGAAGTCGACCACGACCTGCGCCGCCCCAAGCTGCTGTGGGTCAACGCCGGCCTGACGCTGGCGCTGATGGTGAGCCTGGTGATGGGCGTGCTGCCGCTGCCGGTGCTGTTCATGATCGCCTTCGCGGTCGCGCTGATCATCAACTACCCGAACCTGGCCGAGCAGCGCCGCCGCGTGGCGCAGCATGCCGGCAACGTGCTGTCGGTGGTGTCGCTGATCTTCGCGGCGGGCATCTTCACCGGCATCCTGTCGGGCACGGGCATGGTCGAAGCCATGTCGCGCAGCCTGCTGGCGGTGATCCCCGACGCGCTCGGGCCGTATCTGGCCGGCATCACCGCGCTGGTCAGCCTGCCGTTCACCTTCTTCATGTCGAACGACGCCTTCTACTTCGGCGTGCTGCCGATCCTGAGCGAAGCGGCGCAGGGCTATGGCATCTCGCCGGTGGAAATGGCGCGCGCGTCGCTGATCGGCCAGCCGGTGCACCTGCTCAGTCCGCTGGTGCCCTCGACCTACCTGCTGGTGGGCCTGGCGGGCGTGGAGTTCGGCGATCACCAGCGCTATGCGCTCAAGTGGGCCACGATGGTGTGCCTGGTGATGCTGGCGGCCGCGCTGGCGTTCGGTCTGTTCCCCCTGGTCGGCGCCGTCGCCTGACGGCGGCGCCTTCCCACGTTTCTTGAAAGGAGAACGTTCATGGCTTTGCGCATTGCCTACGTCACCAGCGGGATGGGCCACACCGGCACCGCGATCTGCCAGGCGCTGCACCAAGCGGGCCACCGCGTCATCGCCGGCTGCGGGCCGCGCTCGTCGCGCAAGGACCACTGGCTGAAGGAACAGAAGTCGCTGGGCTACGACTTCATCGCCTCCGAAGGCGACGCCACCGACTGGGCCTCGACCGAGGCGGCCTTCGCCAAGGTGCGGCGCGAGGTCGGCGAGATCGACGTGCTGGTCAACAACGCCGGCGCCATGCTCGACATGCGCTTTCGCCAGATGAGCCAGGCCGACTGGTCGGCGGTGCTGCGCAGCAACCTGGACACGCTGTTCAACAGCACCAAGCAGGTGGTCGACAGCATGGCCGACCGCGGCTGGGGCCGCATCATCAACATCGGCTCGGTGGCGGCCGAGAAGGGCCAGATCGGCCAGATCAACTACGCCACCGCCAAGGGCGCGGTGATCGGCTTCACCCGCTCGCTGGCGCAGGAAGTGGCGGCGCGCGGCGTCACCGTCAACCTGGTGTCGCCGGGCTTCATCGCCGACGACACCGTCAAGGCGTTCCCGCCGGCGCTGCTGGACCGCATCATCGAAAGCGTGCCGGTGGGCCGCCTGGGCACCGCCCAGGACCTGGCCGGCCTGTGCGCCTGGCTGGCGTCGGACCAGGCGGCGTTCGTGACCGGCGCGAACTATGCGATCAACGGCGGCGTGTACATGAGTTGAGCGGGCGCCATCACCCCCGATTGATCGATACCCCGCCATCCACCAGCAGTGCCGTGCCGGTGGTGAAGCTGGACGCGTCCGACGCCAGGTACAGGGCGGAGCGGGCGATCTCGGCGGGGCTGGCCAGGCGCTTGAGCGCGTGCAGGCTCTCAATGTAGCGGCGCGCCTCGGGCGAGTCCATCGAGGCGCGGCCCATCGGCGTGTCGGTGCCGCCTGGCAGCAGGGCGTTGGCGCGGATGCCCTGGGCGCCATATTCGGCGGCGATCGCCTGGGTCAGGCCGATCAGGCCGGCCTTGCTGGCGGCATAGGCGCCCATGCCGGGAAAGCCCGCCGTGTGGCCGACGAAGGTGGACGTGAAAACCAGCGAGCCGCCGCCCCGCCGCAGCATCGCCGGGATCTGGTGGCGCGCGCCGAGGAAGGCGCTGCTCAGGTTGGTGTCCAGGATCTGGCGCCATGCGTCGGGCGGAACCTGGTGCAGGGGCAGGGCGTCGCCGGTCATGCCGGCGTTGTTGAAGGCGATGTCCAGTCCGCCGAAGCGACGCTCGGCGAGGGTGACGGCGGCCTCGGCGACGGCCTCGTCGCGCACATCGCCGGCCAGCGGCACGGCGTGGCCGCCATCGGCTTCGATGGCCGCGACCAGGTGTTCCAGTTCGGCCTGGCGCCGCGCCACCACCACCAGGCTGGCGCCCTCGCGGGCGAACAGCTTTGCCGCTTCGTAGCCGATGCCCGAGCTGGCGCCGGTGATGATGGCGACTTTGCCGGTCAGTTGATGCATGGTGAATCCTTGTAGGTAAATGACCTGGCGACGATAGGCAAGCCGCGATGCGCCGGCTATCCGGATCTTGCGATGGGGCCGGGCGCGCCAATTGCTGACATCGTCCCGACGTCCGCGCATGCCTGCGCGTGGCGCTGTGCAGAAGGACTGAACGCCATGGAATCGATCTGGGTGATCGGCGATGTGCATGGTTGCCGCGACTCCCTGGATGCCTTGCTGGCGCGTCCCGAGATCGCCGACGATCCGCGCTGCCGGTTCTGGTTCGTGGGCGACCTGGTCAACCGCGGGCCGGCGTCGGCCGCGACATTGCGGCGGGTCAGGGCGCTGGGCGAGCGCGCCACCGTCGTGCTCGGCAATCACGACCTGCGGGCGCTGGCGGTCGCCGCCGGCTGCCTGCGGCCGGGCCGCCGCGATACGCTGGACGAGCTGCTGCGCGCGCGCGACGCCACGTCGCTGCTGGACTGGCTGCGCCGGCAGCCGTTGCTGCACGCCGAAGCCGGCCACCTGCTGGTGCACGCCGGCCTCTATCCGCGCTGGGATCCTGCCACGGCGATGGCGCGCGCGCGAGAGGTCGAGGCGTTGCTGCGCCATCCGCGCTGGCGCCAGCACCTGCCGCGGATCCGGGGGCCGTCGCCGCTGTCCTGGCGCGACACGATGTCGGGCGCGGCCAGGCTGAGGTTCATTGTCCGGGCGTTCACCCAGATGCGGCTCTGCCGCCCCGACGGCACATTGGCGCCGCACGCCAAGGCCGCGCCGGGACGCTGGCCATCCGGCATGCTGCCCTGGTTCGACGTCCCGGGCCGGCAGGCGGGGCCGGCTCCAGTCCTTTTTGGCCACTGGGCAACGCTGGGATTGCTGGTGCGGTCGGACGTGGTGTGCCTGGATACCGGGTGCGTATCCGGCGGCGTATTGACAGCCCTGCGCCTGGCTGACCGCAAGTTGCTTCAGGTGGGGCGCGAGGCGTTGTGGCCCGTGCCTGCCTGAATGTGGCCGGCGCAGCGATTCAGATAGTCCAGCAGTTCGCCGGGATCGGCAGGCTTGGTGAAATAGCGGTCGAAGCCGGCGATGCGTCCGCGCTCGAGGTCTTGCGGGCTGCCGTAGCCGCTGAGCGCGACGATCACCAAGCCTGCTGCCCAGGGTTCGCGCCGCAGCCGTTGGCAAAGGGTGTAGCCGTCCAGTTCCGGCATGCTGATGTCGAGCAGGACGATGTCCGGCCGGTGCGCCTGCGCCAGGGCGAGGGCCGTGCGCCCTTCGAGCGCGGTATGGACCTGGTGGTGGTCAAGCCTGAGGATTTCCGCCAGGGTTTCGACAGCGTCCCGATTGTCGTCGGCCAGCAGGATGGTCAAAGGCCGCGGTGGCATTGGCGGGCCTGTTTCCTTGGTTCCGGGCTGCGGGCTTTGCGATAGGGGGCCGGCCGTATCCTGCCTGGGCGTGCGGATCGTCACGGATGGAGTCCTCCTCAACCTGTTGCTGGCAGCTTAGTTGCTGTGGTCGGACGGATGCTTCACCTTTGTTTCACTAAATTTCATGCTATGCCGTCATCCCGTGGCCGGTGAGATGCCCGCAAACCAGTGCATGCGCACTGGCCAGCGGCAGAACGCGCCGCTCTCCCGGAGCGGCCAGAAGCGGCGATGCCGGCAAGGTAATGGGCGCTTACATCTTCGGCGCGGCCAGATTATCAGAGGCATTCCGGCGCGGCTCGCGACCGGGCACGGCATTTGCTAGCCGTTGGCACGGCTTCCGTTCCGGTGAGCCGCCCGACTGAGGTTCATACCATGCTTCCCATACGCAAAGCGGTTTTCCCCGTTGCTGGCCTCGGCACGCGCTTTCTGCCCGCGACCAAGGCCATGCCCAAAGAAATGCTGCCCATCGTCGACCGGCCGCTCATCCAATATGCCGTCGAGGAGGCGGTGGCCGCCGGCATTACGGAGCTGATCTTCGTGACCGGCCGCAACAAGCGCGCCATCGAAGACCATTTCGACCGCGTGCCGGAACTGGAGCGTGACCTTGAACTGAAGAACAAGGCCGTGCTGCTCGATAGCGTGCGCAATGTCATTCCGGAAACCGTGAAGTGCGTCTATACCCGCCAGCCCGCCGCCCTGGGACTGGGCCACGCCGTGCTGTGCGCCGCCTCGATCGTGGGCAATGAGCCGTTCGCGGTGCTGCTGGCGGACGACATGATCGACGCCGAAACGCCCGTCATCGGCGAGATGATGAAGGTGGCGCGGGAGTTCGACGGCAGCGTGATCGCGGTGCAGAAGGTGCCGCCGGCCCACACCCATCAGTATGGGATCGTCTCCGGCGCGCAGGCCTCGTACGGGGTGCTGCGCCTGACCGGCATCGTCGAGAAGCCGCGGCCCGAAGACGCGCCGACCGACCTGGGCGTGGTGGGACGCTACATCCTCGATCCCGCCATCTTCCCGGCGTTGCAGGCGACCCGGCCGGGCGTCGGCGGCGAAATCCAGCTGACCGACGCCATCGCGGCCCTGCTCGAGCGGGGGCGCGTGTTTGGCTACCAGTACGAGGGTCAACGCTACGACTGTGGCAGCAAGGAGGGCTTCTACCGCGCCACCATGGAGATGGGCCGGAAGTATCACGGCCTGGGGTGAGCGGCCGGGGTTGATTCAGGCGTGGTCGTGCGGCGGCGTCAGCCATGCAAGGGGCATGTTTCTTGCTGGCGCGGCGTTACACCAATTCGACTTTCGCGAGGCAGACATGGCCCCTCAAATTCCCTCCGACGAGCGCTACCGGCTGTTGGTGGACGCGGTGATGGACTATGCCATCTACCTCTTGGACGCCAACGGCCTGGTGAGCAGCTGGAACCCCGGGGCCGAGCGTTTCAAGGGCTACGCCGAGCACGAAATCCTGGGGCAGCACTTCTCCGTCTTCTACACCGAAGAGGATCGCGCCGCCGGCGCGCCCGAGCGCGCCCTGGAAACGGCATTGCGCGCTGGACGGTTCGAAACCGAAGGCTGGCGGGTGCGCAAGGATGGCAGCCGCTTCTGGTGCAGCGCGGTGATCGATCCGATCCACGACGGCCAGGGTCGGCTGGTGGGCTTTGCCAAGATCACCCGGGACATCACCGAACAAACGCTGCGCCGCGAGGAATCCCAGGCCGCGCGCGATGCCATGCACCAGGCCCAGCGAATGGAGGCCATCGGCCGCCTGACGGGCGGGGTGGCGCACGACTTCAATAATTTCCTGACCGCCATCCGGTTTTCCGCCGAGTTCATGAAGCGGTCCCCGGACCTGCCGGCCTCGGCCACGCGTTACCTCGGAATCATCATCGATACGACCGAGCGTGCCGCGCAGCTGACCCGCAAGCTGCTGGCGTATGCCAGGAAGCAGCCGCTGCAGCCGCATGTGTTCGATGTGCGCGAAACCCTGGCGTCGTTGCGTCAGTTGTTCGAAGCGTCGCTGGGGTCGAGCATCGCCCTGAGCTATGAACTCGGGCCGGGCAATTGCACGATTTCCGCGGACCCGGGCCAGCTGGAATCGGCCTTGCTCAATCTCGTGATCAATGCGCGCGATGCGATGCCCGCGGGCGGGCAGCTGACGATATCGGTGCGGCACGTCGATGGCAGGCCCGCCGCGAACGGCGCTCCCGGCCAACCCGGGCCGCAGGTGGCGCTATCGGTACAGGACACCGGGGTCGGCATTGCCGACGATGTGGTGGCGCATGTCTTCGAGCCGTTCTTTTCCACCAAGAGCAAGCACCAGAATTCGGGGTTGGGGCTGAGCCAGGTCCAGGGCTTCGTGCGGCAATCGGGCGGCGATGTCGCGGTGCGCAGTAAAGTCGGGCAGGGCACGACGTTCACGCTGTACCTGCCCGCCGCGACGGCGGCCAGCGCGGTGGCCGGGCCGGTCGACGCGGACGTCGCCGCCCGGGTCACGACGCGCAAGGCCGTCCTGCTGGTCGAGGACAACCGCATGGTCGGCGAGGTCGTGTCGACCTTGCTGACCGATCTTGGCCAGGACCTGACCTGGGCCACCGATGCCGAGAGCGCGTTGCGCATGTTGCAAGAGAAGCAGGGGCGTTTCGATATCGCCATCCTCGACATCGTGTTGCCCGGCATGGACGGGGTGCAATTGGCTGAAATGATCAAGGCGCAATGGCCGGCGATACGGGTGGTGCTGGCAACCGGTTACAGTGAAGCGTTGGCGGGGCGCGATGCCGGGGCGCTGGAGGTCATGCAGAAGCCTTATTCGATCGAAGCCCTGACGCGGCTGTTGGCCGCGCATTAGTGCGTCCGGCGCGCACGCTTCATCCATGGAGACCGATATGGACCTGGCGGATTTCATCGAAGCCAATCTGGAAGCCCTGATCGACGACTGGGTGGAATATGCCATGGTGCTGAACCAGGGCAAGCACCGGCTTACGGCCGTCGAGTTGCGCAATTCAGGCGCCGAGCTGCTGACCAGGGTGGCCGCCAACATGCGCCAGGCGCAGACTCCCCTGCAGCAGCGGCAAAAATCGCATGGCGCCAAGCGCGAACAGGACAGCGCCTTTGACACCGTTTCCATGTTGCACGCCGACGACCGCCTGTCACAGGGGTTCGGCATCAATGAAGTGCTGGCGGAATACCGGGCGCTGCGCGCCAGCGTGTTGCGCCGGTGGGAACACAGCGCGCTCGCCGGTCCGCAGGCCTTTCAGGAAATGATCCGCTTCAATGAGGCGATCGACCAGGGCTTGACCGAGTCGGTCCGCCAGTTTTCCGAGCGCACCGAACGCATCCGCGACCTGTTCGCCGGCGTGCTGGCGCATGACCTGCGATCGCCGCTGGGCGTGTTGCTCAATTCCGCGGAGATCCTGTCGCGCGACCGCAATCTCTCGCCGGCCAGTATCCGTGCCACTTCGTACGTGCAGCGCAGCGCGGTGCGCATGAAGTGGATGATCGATGACCTGCTGGTGTTCGCGCGGACGCGGCTGGGCAGTGTGTTGCCGGTGGCGCTTTCCGAGCAGGACCTGGCGCGGATATGCCGCCACGCGGCTGAGGAGATCGGCGCGCTCTACCCGGAGGCCGTGATCCGCGTCGAGTGCCCGGAGAACCTGATTGTCCGCTGCGATCCCGGACGTATCGGCCAACTGTTGTTCAATCTGCTGTCCAATGCCGCTCGCTATGGCGCGGGCGAGATCGAGTTGACGGCAATGGCCGAGCCGGCCGGTTGGGTGTGGCTGGAAGTGGCGAACGAAGGCCCGCCGATTCCGCGACGCGCCCTGCCCACGCTGTTCGACCCGCTGACGCGGGTCAGCAGCGCCACGGGCAGGACTGGCATGGCGGCGGGAATCGGCCTGGGCCTGTATATATGCCGGTGCATCGCCACGGCCCATCAAGGCGTCATCGACGTCAGGTCGGGCGAGGATCGCACCGTTTTCACGCTGCGGATGCCAGTCGCGCCCCAGGCATCCTGACGCGCCGGCTCGGCCCGCGCATGCGGCCATGCCGCGCCGTGCCAAAATCGGCGTTTCCCATTCCCTCCCGATCCGAGGAATACCATGCCGATCCGCTCCTGCCGCGCCCTGGGCGCCGGTGCCATGGCCTTGGCCCTGCTGGCTGGCTGCAACAAGAAGACGGAGTATCCGCCCGAGGTGCAACGCACCACCTACAACTCCTGCATGCAGGGTTTCAAGGCCAAGGCGCCGGCCGCCGCGCGCGACGTCGACGCCAAGGCCAAGGACTATTGCCAGTGCGTGCTGGACGGACTGCAGGCGAAAGTGCCATTGGAGGATTTCCTGCGTTATGACCAGTTGCTGGCTTCGGGGGCGGCCCATGCCGAGGCCGAGTTGCGCGGCGGACGGGTGATGACGGTGGTGAACGCCTGCCTGGAGCGCATGCCGCGCTCCTAGCTGGCTAGCAGGCTCAGTCCTTCAGGCCGAGACGGCGCGCCAGCTTGTGCAGGTTGCTGGAATCGATGTCGAGCGCCCGCGCGGCGCCGGCCCAACTGCCCTGGTGCGCGTCCAGGGCGCGCCGGATCGCCTGGCGCTGGCAGGCATCGACCGCGGCCCGCAGGGTCTGGGCGGCGCCGGCCGGCAAGGCGGGCGCTTCGGGCGGGGGCGCGGGCATGGCGACATCGTCCAGGTCCAGCAGGCCGGGGCCCAGCGTGACGATCTCGTTGCGATGGGCGCCGTGGCTCACGGCCTTGATGGCGGCGCGGCTGATGACATGTTCCAGTTCGCGCACGTTGCCGGGCCAGCGGTAGCGGCTGAGCATGTCCTCGGCCTCGGGCGACAGGCGCAGGCTGCGCAGCCCCAGCCGCGCGCGGTTCAGTTCCAGGTAGCGGCCGGCCAGCAGCAGCACGTCGCGGCCGCGCTCGCGCAGCGGCGGGATCGGCACCGGATAGACCGAGAGCCGGTGATACAGGTCGGCGCGGAAATCGCCCTGGCGCACGCGATCGCGCAGGTCGCGGTTGGTGGCCGCGACGATGCGCACGTCGACCGTGCGCGGGCGGTCGTCGCCCAGCCGCTGGATTTCGCCGTTCTGCAGAGTGCGCAGCAGCTTGGCCTGCACCGCCAGCGGCAATTCGCCGACCTCGTCCAGGAACAGCGTGCCGCCGTTGGCGGCTTCGAAACGGCCCGGCCGCTCGGTCAGCGCTCCCGAGAATGCGCCCTTGGCATGGCCGAACAGTTCGCTTTCGGCCAGCGATTCGGGCAGGGCGGCACAGTTCACGTGCACCAGCGGCTTGCCGCGGCGGCGCGATTGGCGATGCACGCGATGCGCGAACAACTCCTTGCCGACGCCGGTTTCGCCCAGCAGCAGGATGGGCAGTTCGGAGTCCGCCACCACCTCGATCTCGTGCAGCAGGCGGGCGATGGCCTCGCTCTGCCCGAGGATCTCGCTGTCATCGGCCAGCGCGCTGTCGGCCGGCAGCGCGCCGCGGGCCACGCGCAGCGCGCGGGTTTCGGCCTCCAGGCGCGTCACGCGCAGGGCGGCCTCGACCAGCACGATCATGTCGCGCAGATCCGATTGCGCCTCGGCGTCGAAGGTGCCGACCTCCAGCGCGTCCAGCGTCAGTACGCCCCAGGGCTGGCCTTCGATATGCAGGCTGGTGCCCATGCAGTCGTGCACCGGCAGCGGTTCGCCGGCCATGCCGTTGATCAGCCCGTCGTAGGGATCGGGCAGGGTGCTGTCGTGATGGAAACAGGTGACGCCGCGGCGCGCCAGGATGGCGGCCAGCCGCGGGTGCTGCTGGACCGCGAAGCGGCGGCCCAGCGCATCCTGGGTCAGGCCATCGACGGCGACCGGCCGCAGGTGGTCGGCCTCCAGTTGCAACAGGGCGACCGCGCCACAGCGGAAATGGGCGCGCAGGCCGGCCGCCAGCCGCTGCAGGCGGACGGCGGCGGGCAGGTCCACGACCAGGTCGGTAAGCAACAGGTTCTGCATGGGTCAATCGTACCCTTGGGGGTGATAAATACCGCAAGCGCGCCGGGTGGTTTTTACCCTTTAATTTTCAAATCATTGATTTGGCGCAAGTTTTTCCTGGCACGGATCTCGCTACTGATCAGACACCCTCATGAAGCATGGAGAAACGCGATGAGCATGGTTGAACAGTCCCTGGGCCAGCTGGCCCGCAGCATTCCCGGCGCCACCCAGGTGTTTCACGAATATCAATTGGATTTTTGCTGTGGCGGCAAGAAAAGCCTGGCCGAGGCCGCGGCGCAACGGTCACTGGATGCGAGCCAGATCGAGGCGCGGCTGCTGGCGCTGGCCGGCGCGGCCTCGGACGAGCGCGACTGGAGCCAGGCAAGCCCGGCCGACCTGATCGATCACATCCTGGCGCGCTATCACGAGGTGCACCGGCAGCAGCTGCCCGAATTGATCCGGCTGGCGATGAAGGTGGAACAGGTGCATGCGGACAGTCCCGACTGCCCCACCGGACTGGCCGATCACCTGCGCGATATGCACCAGGAACTGGAAAGCCACATGCAGAAGGAGGAACAGGTGCTGTTCCCGATGCTGGCGCGCGGCCATGGCGCCATGGCGGTCATGCCCATCACCATGATGCGCATGGAGCATGATGACCACGGTGTGGCGCTGGAGCGCCTGATGGCCCTGACGCATGACCTGACGCTGCCACGCGCCGCCTGCAACACCTGGCGCGCGCTGTACCTGGGCATCGGCACGTTCAAGCAGGACCTGATGGCCCACATCCACCTGGAAAACAACATCCTGTTCGAGAACGCCGAGGCCGAGGCGGTCCGCCCGCGCGGCTAGTCGGCGCCGCCAGCACGGCCGGCGCGCGGACACATGCGCGCCGGCTCCCTGGCCCGCCGTGGCGGCGACGGATGCGCGGCGCGTGGGCCCGGCGGTTTCAGCGGTCCTGTGGCGGGATGCCGCGCAGCGCCTGCCGCAGCGCGGCGTGGGCGGCCAGGTCGGCCGGCCGGTGCTTGCGCTCGGCCGCCGCCGGATACCTGCCCAGGAAATTGCCATTGCGCCGGTCGGTGGCGGGGCGCACCGGCCGCGGCGCAAAGCCGCCGCCGCAATTCGGGCAGACGTTGCCGAGCACCTCGTCGGCGCAGCGCGCGCAGAAGGTGCATTCAAAGCTGCAGATGCGGGCCTCGGTCGAGGCCGGCGGCAGGTCGGCGTCACAATGTTCACAGCTGGGGCGCAATTCGAGCATGGCGGTCCTCTCCGAACGGTCGGTCCGCCAGCATACCCGCGCCCCGGCGGCGCGCCCATCGCGCGCGCGGACAGGCAACGGGCGGAAACGGCCACGTCCGGCAGACCGCTCCCGGCGCGCGGACGCCTGTACACTCGGGCATCTCCACTTTGCGGAATCCGCCATGGCAGGCAGCAGCTTCTTCGCATTGTTCGACGACATCGCCACCATCCTGGACGACGTCTCCGTCATGACCAAGGTGGCGGCCAAGAAAACCGCCGGGGTGCTGGGCGACGACCTGGCGCTCAATGCGCAGCAGGTCTCGGGCGTGCCGGTCAATCGCGAACTGCCGGTGGTGTGGGCGGTGGCCAAGGGCTCGCTCATCAACAAGCTCATCCTGGTGCCATCGGCGCTGGTGATCAGCGCTTTCGCGTCCTGGGCGGTGACGCCGCTGCTGATGGCCGGCGGCCTGTTCCTGTGCTTCGAGGGCGTCGAGAAGCTGGCCCACAAGTTCCTGCCGCACGGCGAGACCGCCGAGGGCAATCACGCCGCCCGCGCCGAAGCCCTGCAGAACGCCGCGGTGGACATGGTGGCGTTCGAGCGCGACAAGATCAAGGGCGCGGTGCGCACCGACTTCATCCTGTCGGCGGAGATCATCGCCATCACCCTGGGGGCGGTGGCCGGCGCCGATCTGCTGCGCCAGACGGTGGTGCTGGCCGGCATCGCCCTGGTCATGACGGTGGGGGTCTACGGCCTGGTGGCGGGCATCGTCAAGCTCGACGACCTGGGCCTGTACCTGAGCGCCCGCCGCGCCGCGCTGGCCGCCTGGTTCGGCAAGCGCATCGTGGCGGCCGCGCCCTACCTGATGAAGACCTTGTCGGTGGTGGGCACCGCCGCCATGTTCATGGTCGGCGGCGGCATCCTGACGCACGGCATCGCGCCGCTGGGCGCGGCCATCGAACACGTCGCGGCGGCCAGCGGCGGCGGCTTGCTGCCGCCCTTGGTGTCGACCTTGCTCAGCGCCGTGTTCGGCATCGTCGCGGGGGCGGTGACGCTGGGCGTGGTCGCTGGCGTCAAGCGCCTGTTGGGCAAATAGCGGCGCCGTGATCCCGCCATGAACGCGCGGGTTCAGCCCGCCGTGCCGCCGGCACATGCGCCGAAGCGGCGCCGCACGCGCCGGCGCCCGATCAATACGCCAGCGACGCCTGCAGGTACACCGTGCGCGGCATGCCCACGTACTTGCCCGCGTTGTTGTCGGTGGAGCGCGTGAAGTAGCGCTTGTCGAACAGGTTCTTCACCCCCAGCGCGATGTTCAGGTTGTGCATCTGTTTGCCGAAGTCGTAGGCGGCGCGCACGTGCACCGTGCCGTAGCCCGGGATGTCGCCGTAGGCGCCGTTGGCGCTTTCCTCGGTCTGGTAGCGGGCGCCGGGATCGGGCGCGCCGGGCGACCGCTGCTTGGACTGCAGGAAAGTGTCGACATTGAAGGTCCACTGGTTGCGCGTGTAGCGCGCGCCCAGCGAGGCCACGTTGCGCGAATAGAAGGGCAGGTCGCGGCCCTCGAACACGCCGGCCTTGTAGGTGGCCTGGGTGTAGGTATAGGTGCCGTACAGCGACAGGCCCGACAGCGCCGCCGACAGTTCGCCCAGGTCGTACGACAGCCCGGTTTCCAGACCACGGTGGCGGGTGGCGCCCAGGTTGGTCCAGGCGTCCGAACCGCCATTTGTGCCGCCGCGCAACTGCAGTTCGTCGTCGAAGTCGATGTTGAACAGCGTCAGCTCGCCCTTCCAGCCGCCGCCATTGAAGTGCGTGCCGACTTCATAGGTGGTGGCCTTTTCCGGATGCAGGCCGTTGGTGGTCGAGGCGATCTGAAAGTACTGCAGCGGGCCGAATGACTGGCCGGCGTTGGCGAACACGCTCCATTGTTCGCTGACGTGGTAGACCACCGACAGCGAGGGCAGGGGTTCTTCGGACTTGATGCTGGTATGGGGCCTGGCCGCGGGATTGGACTTGTCGTTCAGGAACGAGTCGATGAATTCATAGCGCACGCCCGGCGTGATGGTCCAGTTGCCGACATTGATGGTGTCGTCGATGTAGACCGCATGCGCCGTGGTGCCGCCGGTGCGGTATTGGTACTGCGGATTCGGGGCATCGAGCGGATCGAAGCCGCCGTCCGGCACGTAGAACGCGGTGCGCGAGGCGCGCTCGTCGCTGGCTTCCTTCAGGTAGCGGTAGCCCACGCTGATTTCCTGCGTCACGTCGGCGCCGCGAAACAGGCGCGAATAGCGCGGCTCGATCGCGAAGGTGTGATAGTTGCGCGGGTTGAAGGTCAGGCGGCGCTTGCCGGCGTTGGCGCCGGTGCCCTCCGTTTCGATGCTGCTGCCGCGGAAGCTGTCGGTGTAGTACGTCAGCAGCTCGAACTTATTGATGCCGTCGTCGTGGTTGTAGCGGAACGAGGCGTCGGTGCGGCGGCCGGTGAAACTGTCGTACGGCCGGGTGGACTGGAACGGGTCCTCGGAATACTGCCTGGTGGTCAACCCGCCGGGCATGCCGGCGCGGCCTTCGTAGTGATGCAGCGCGGCCGACACGCTGTCGTCGGCGCCGATGCGATAGGTGCCCTTGAGCATCACGTCATCGATGTCCACGCGGTCGTTGCTTTCACGAAAGCCGTTGCCGTGCGTGCCTGAATACAGCAGGGCGCCGCCCAGGCCCCGCTCATTGGTGCCGCCGATGAATGCGCTGGGCGAGGTCTTCACGCCGCCGTGGCTGTACATGTCGGTCTCGACCGTGGCGTCGGCGGTGAAGTCCCGCGGAATCGCGCGCGTCACGAAGTTGATGATGCCGCCCACGTTCTGCGGGCCATAGCGCACCGAGCCGGCGCCGCGCACCACGTCCACCGCCGACAAGTTGCCCAGCGACACCGGCGCCATCGACAGCTGCGGCTGGCCATAGGGCGCCACCGCCAGCGGAATGCCGTCCATCAGAATGGTCGAGCGCGGCGACAGGCGCGAGGTCAGCCCGCGCACGCCCACGTTCAGCGACACATCGCTGCCGCCCGTGCCATTGCTTTCCTGCACCTGCACGCCCGGCACCCGGCGCAACACATCGCGCACGTTGGTCGCGCCGGTGTCCTGGAACGACGAACGCTCGATGATCGTGCGCGCGCCGCCATGTTCAAGCACCTTCTCTTCATTCGGGTTTTCCAGCCAGTCGCCCACGACGCTGATCGCGCCCAGGGTGTTGTCGGCGGGCGCGGCGTCTGCCGCGGTCTGCGCCTGGCTGTGGGCGGCCAGCGTCAGCATGGCCAGCGCGAGCGTCAGGCGTCGCGGGGGAAAAGGAATCGGCATTGGGAGTCCAGGAAGCGGGGGAGGGCGCGCGTCATTAATACGAGCGTCAATCACATTGAGAATCTTTACGGGTCCGGCACGGACGTCAGCCAGGGTGGATGCATGAGCCGAGTAGGGCGCTGTCGGACCGGCCCGAAATATATCAAAAATTGGCGCCAATCCAAACGGGGTAAATTGGGGCCGTGGCAAAAACACGCCATGGCCCGCCAGGCCCGCGTGCCGGACAGCGCGCGCCAGCGCCGCATCGAATCCGTATAAGATGTGAAATTGGCGCCAATTTTCAGGCTGGAACAATCATGGACACACTCGATCAGCAATTGCTGGGTCTGTTGCGCGCCGACGCTCGCGCAACCGTCGCGACCCTGGCCAAGAAGCTCGACGTATCAAGGGGCACCGTCAACAACCGCATCGCCCGCATGGAAGACGAGGGCATCATCGTCGGCTACACCGTCCGGCTGCGCCCCGAATCCCAACCCGACCAGATCGGCGCCTGGATGAACATCGCCGTCGACGGCAACGAAACCCGCCGCGTCGTCAGCATCCTCCTGGGCGATCCCGCCGTCGTCGCCCTGCACGACACCAACGGCCGCTGGGACCTGCTGGCCGAACTGCGCGTCGCCAACATCGAGGAAATGTCCCGCGTCCTGGACCGCGTCCGTCTCATCAAGGCCATCTCCGCCACGGAAACCAGCATCCACCTGAAAAGCTACAAGCTCGATTGAGCCCCGCCGCCCATCCTTGCGACCGTCCCTACCAGAGCGCAAAATCGCCGCTCTTGTCTGTGCCCCTCTTGTTGACGACGCCTACGTCATCTCCGCAAACCCGGACGCCGACGCCGCACCACTGAACGCCCAAAGAGGCCGCCCGCGCGGCCGCCTTGGGCGACTCCGCAAGATCTTCCTACTCCACACAACATCGCCACGAAGCCCAAGCACGTGACACATCCCGGCGGCGTCTCGAAACGCGCTGACGCAGCGGGGTGGCCGGGCCGGGTGGAGGGCGGGGCGTGTAGATGCGCCCAAGGGAAACCGTAGGGAGCCGAAGGCGTACGAGGTTGACGCAGGGGCAGTCCGGAGCGAAGGCTCCGGACCGCAATCGTAGCCCCGCCCTCCGCCCGGCCCGGCCACCACGCGTCAAAAGAACCACAGCCCTAACCGCCCGACCCATCCCTCCCGGGGCAACGTCACGAACCACCCGTTAGGGATTCCCCCCGCTTGCCCCCACCCACACCTGGTTCCTAAAATTGGCGCCAATTTAGTCAAACATCCCCCGCCCGCAACACCCCCCGGCACACCCCCGCCCGGGAATCGAGGAAACCATGCAGTCCACCGCAGCACCCGCCCTGGCCCCCGACGCCGCCCGCGCCCGCGCCATCTACGACCTCGGCCACAGCACCGTCTTCGCCTCGCGCACCGACCCGCGCTTCTCGTACTGCATGTACGTCCCCCCGCATATCGATCAGGCCAAGCACCCCATGGAGCTGGTCGTGATCATGCACGGCACCGGCCGCGCCTTCGTCGAATACCGCGATGCCTTCGCCGAATTCGCCCGCTGGAACGACTGCATCGTGCTGTGCCCGCTGTTTCCCGTCAGCCCGCTCGGCGACGGCAACCGCGACGGCTTCAAGCAACTGATCGAAGGCGACATCCGCTACGACCACATCCTGCAAGGCATGGTCGCCGAAGTCGGCGAGAAATTCGGCCGCGACTTCACCCGCTTCGCCCTGTTCGGCTATTCCGGCGGCGGCCAGTTCGTCAACCGCTACGCCCTGCTGCATCCCGAAACCCTGTGGGCCGTGTCGATCGGCGCGCCCGGCTCGGTCACGCTGCTCGATCCCGCCCAGGACTGGTGGGTCGGCGTGCGCGACGCCGAGGCCCGCTTCGGCAAGGGCGTCGACATCGACGCCCTGCGCCAGGTCGCGGTGCACATGATCGTCGGCAAGGCCGACCTGGAGACCTGGGAGATTACCCACCGCGAAGGCGGCAAGTTCTTCATGCCCGGCGCCAACTCCGCTGGCGCCACCCGTCCCGAGCGCCTGGAATCGCTGCGCCGCTCGTTCGAGGCCGCCGGCGTCAAGGCCGTGCTGGACGTGGTCGACAACGTGCCGCACGACGGCCTGAAGTGCGTCGGCCAGGTGCAGGACTTCCTGGCCGCCGAACTGCGCAAGCTGCGCAATGAATAACGTCGACAAGCAGACCGGCGGCCGGCGCGCCTGCGCCTGTCGGCCGCGATAGGAGAGGGCCATGTTGCGTTTCGCGCTATCCCGTATCGTCATGGCCATTCCGACACTGCTGATCGTGGCGGTGGCGGTGTTCGTCATGATCCGCCTGATTCCCGGCGACCCCGCGCAACTGCTGCTGGGCGACCTGGCCACGCCGGCGGCCCTGGCCGACCTGCGCGCGCGGCTGGGCCTGGACCAGACCTGGCCTACCCAGTTCGGCATCTGGTTCGGCAACATGCTGCATGGCGACCTGGGTTCGTCCATCAACACCGGCCAGCCCGTGCTGCCGCTGGTGTGGGACCGCTTCCTGATCAGCGGCCGCGTGGTGCTGGTGGCCGTGCTGTTCGCCGCCCTGGTGGCCGTGCCCGCCGGCATGATCGCCGCGTGGAAGCAGAACAAGGCGCCCGACCTGATCCTGGTCGGCGCCGCCACGCTGCTGGTGTCCATTCCCACCTTCTGGCTCGGCCTGCTGCTGCTGATCTTCTTCGGCTTGAAGCTGCAATGGCTGCCGGTGGTGGGCTACGTGTCGATCGGCGAAGACTGGAAGGCCGGCCTGCTGTACCTGGCCATGCCGATCCTGACGCTGTTCCTGCACGAGATCGGCGTGCTGATGCGCATGGCGCGCGCCAGCACCCTGGAAGTGCTGCGGCTGGACTACATCACCCACGCCCGCGCCAAGGGCCTGTCGGAATCCGCGGTGCTGATGCGCCACGCCTTCCGCAACGCCTTCGGCCCCACCTGGACCCTGATCGGCCTGGTGCTGGGCAACCTGCTCGGCGGCATCGCCGTGGTCGAAACCGTGTTCACCATTCCCGGCCTGGGCCGCCTGCTGGTGGACTCGATCTTCGCCCGCGACTATCCCGTGATCCAGGGCTGCCTGCTGTTCGTGGGCGTGATCTACGTGATCGTCAACCTGCTGATCGACCTCTGCTATCCCATCTTCGACCCGAGAGTGACCGCCGAATGAAAAAGCGAATTGCAGCTAACGCGCTGGTGGGCGGCGTGATCGTGGCGGCGATGCTCGTCGCGGCCATCATGGGCGCCTTCTGGACGCCGCACGACCCGCTCAAGATCAACTTCGTGGCGCGCCTGAAGCCGCCCGGCGGCGACTTCCTGCTGGGCACCGACGAGTTCGGCCGCGATGAACTGTCGCGCCTGCTGGCCGGCGCCTCCAGCAGCGTCTGGATCAGCCTGCTGACGGTGGGCTTCGCCATCGTCGCCGGCACCATCGTCGGCACCCTGACCGGCTTCGTGCGCGGCTGGACCGACCGCATCATCATGGCCTTCAACAACGCGCTGCTGGCCTTTCCCGGCCTGTTGCTGGCGCTGGGCCTGCTGGCGGTGGTCGGCGCCAACAAGTACGGCATCATCCTGGCGCTGGGCCTGGCCTATACGCCGTCGGTGACGCGCATCGTGCGCGGCACGGTGCTGTCGCTGCGCGAGAAGGAGTTCATCGAATCCTCGCGCGTGCTGGGCAACTCCGAGATCTACACCATGGTGCGCCACGTGCTGCCCAACTGCGTCGCGCCGTTGACGGTGCTGGCGACCTCGATGTTCGGCTGGGTGATCCTGGCGGAAAGCGCGCTGTCCTTCCTGGGCCTGGGCGTGCCGCCGCCGGCGCCCACCTGGGGCAACATGCTGGCCGCCGCCCGCCCGTTCATGGCGCAGGCGTCGTACCTTTCCATTCTTCCCGGCCTGGCCATCGCGCTCGCGCTGCTCGGGATCAACCTGCTGGGCGATGCGGTGCGTGACCGTCTCGATCCCCGCATGAGGGGCGTGCAATGAGCGCACTGGTAACCGTATCGAACCTGTCCCTGACCGTCGGCCGCGGCGGTCGCGAGATCGTCGGCGGCGTGTCCTTCGAGGTGGCGCCGGGCGAAATGGTCGGCATCGTCGGCGAGTCCGGCAGTGGCAAGACCCAGGCGGCGCGCGCCATCATGGGCCTGACGCCGCCGCCGCTGGTGGTGGCCGGCGGCTCGATCCGCTTCGAAGGCGTGGAAGTCACCCAGGCACGCCCGGCCGCGCTGCGCAAGCTGCGCGGCGCGCGCATCGGCATGGTGTTCCAGGAACCCATGACCTCGCTCAACCCGTCCATGCCCATCGGACGCCAGTTGGACGAAGGCCTCAAGCTGCATCGCCGCGACCTGTCGACCGCGCAGCGCCGTGAACGCATCCTGGAGATGCTGCGCCGCGTCGGCATCCGCGACCCCAAGGCCGCCGTCGAGGCCTGGCCGCACGAGTTCTCGGGCGGCATGCGCCAGCGCATGATGCTGGCCTCGGTGATGCTGCTGGAGCCGGCGCTGCTGATCGCCGACGAGCCCACCACCGCGCTCGACGCGGTGGTGCAGCGCGACGTGCTGGAACTGATGGTCGACCTGACGCGCGAGCACAATACCGCCGTGCTGATGATCAGCCATGACCTGCCGATGGTGGCGCGCTACACCGAGCGCATGGTGGTGATGCAGCACGGCAAGGTGCTGGAAACCGGCACCACCGCCGGCATCCTCGAACGCCCGCAACATCCCTACACCCGCAAGCTGCTGGACGCCATGCCGCGCCGCCTGCCGGCGCGCGCGCCGATCCAGGAAGCGCCCATTGTCGAGGTCCGGAACCTGGTGGTCGACTACGCCGGCCACCAGCGCCTGTTCTCGCGCACCGGCGCCAAGCGCGCGCTCAACGGCATCGACCTGCACGTCAAGCCGCGCGAAGTGGTGGCGGTGGTGGGCGGCTCGGGTTCCGGCAAGACCACGCTGGGCCGCGCCATCGCCGGCCTGCTGGCGCCGACAGCAGGCCAGATCCTGTTCCGCGACCAGCCGGTCAGCCGCCGCTCGCCGGCCTGGCGCGACTACCGCCTGAACTGCCAGATGGTGTTCCAGGACCCGTACTCGTCGCTCGACCCGCGCATGACCATCGGCCAACTGGTGGGCGAAGGCCTGCGTATGCTGGTCGACATGCCGGCGGCCGACAAGCGCCGTCGCGTCGACGAGGTGCTGGCCGAAGTTGGCCTGGGTTCGGAATACGCCAAGCGCTTTCCGCACGAACTGTCGGGCGGCCAGCGCCAGCGCGTCGCCATCGCCCGGGCGGTGGTGCGCCGGCCGTCCTTCGTGATTGCCGACGAGCCGGTGTCGGCGCTGGACGTGACGGTGCGGGCGCAGGTGCTGGACCTGTTCGCCGACCTGCAGGAACGCCACGGCTTTTCGTGCCTGTTCATCAGCCACGACCTGGGCGTGGTGGAGCAGGTGGCCGACCGGGTGGTGGTGATGCGCGACGGCGGCATCGTGGAACAAGGCTCGCGCGACACGGTGTTCGACCGGCCGCGCGAGGAATACACCCGCAGCCTGCTGTCGGCGATTCCGGCCCTGGAATCGACCGAAACCGGCGGCGTGCGCCTGCGCTGGCGCCTGGACCAGCCGGAGCCCTCGCGGGCCATGGCCTGACGGGGCGGGGCCGCGCCGCGCGGGCTTACCGTTGCGGCGCGGACTTACGCATAAAATACGCGGTTTGGATTAGATTCACGGGAGTGGTCCATGCCGAAAGCGGCGGCGACACAGCCGGGCCTGGTTGACCGTATTGCCCTGGATATTCAATCGGGGGTATACGGCCCTGGCGCATGGCTGAAACAGATCGACCTGCAGGAACGCTACGGCGCCAAGCGCCTGGACGTGCGGCGGGCGCTCGACCAATTGACGGCCAAGCGGCTGATCGCGCACATCCCCAACCGGGGCTATCACGTCTACACGATGGACCCGGACCAGCACCTGCAGATCCGCGACATCCGGGTGCTGCTGGAAACCGGCGCGGCGGCGGACCTGATGCCGAACGTCACCGCCGCCAAGGTGCGCGCCCTGCGCGCGCTGGCCGAGCGCTTCGTCAAGCTGTTGCAGGACGGCACGCTGCTGGAACAGTACGAGGTCAACCTGGCCTTCCATGCCGGCATGTACGACATGTGTTCCAACCGTGAACTGGCCGCCCTGATCCAGGAAACCCGGGCGCGCGGTCCGGCGGCGCCAGCCAAGGAATGGGTGACGCGGTCGCGCATCGAGATCTCGGCGCGCGAGTATTTCGACATGGTCGAGGCGCTGGAAGCGCGCGACGTCAAGCGCCTGCAGAAAATCATCGCCCAGCACGTCGGCCAGGACATTTCCTGACCCGACAGCGCCCGGCACGCGCGGCGGCCTTCCTGCAAAGGAGGCCGCCGCGCTCGTTTCCGGGCCGCTTTCAGGGATACCCCGGATACCGCGACCGCCACAAGCCTTCATAATGGGCAGCTATTTTTGGCGCCAATATAGTTATGAATCCGGCGTCGCATGCCCCCGGGGGAGTTCCTGCAATGCACCACCATCCTGTTTCCCGCGCGCTCGCGCTCAGCCTGGCCCTGGCCGCCGCGGGCGCGGCCCAGGCCGCTACCCTGACCATTGCCCAGCCGGCCGACATCCGCTCGACCAATCCGGGCGTGAACCGCGACAACACCACCGACGGCGTGGTGCTGAACATGGTGGAGGGCCTGGTTGGCTACCGGGAGAATGGCACGGTGGCGCCGCTGCTGGCCAAGTCGGTCGACCTGTCCGAAGACGGCCTGACCTACACCTTCAAGTTGCGCGACGGCGTCAAGTTCCACAACGGCGCGCCGCTGACGTCGGCCGACGTGCTGTGGAGCTGGCAGCGCTACATGGATCCGAAGACGGACTGGCGCTGCCGCAGCGACTTCGACGGCCGCAACGGACTGAAGGTGACGGACGTGTCGGCGCCGGACGCGCAGACGGTGGTCATGAAGATCGACCGCAAGTCGGCGGTGTTCCTGGATTCGCTCGCGCGCACCGATTGCGGCATGACGGCTATCTTGAGCAAGGATTCGGTCAACGCCGATGGCTCGTGGAAGCAGCCGGTCGGCACCGGTCCGTACCAGTTCAAGGAATGGAAGCGCGGCGAGTACGTGTTGTTGACGGCGTTCAAGGATTACGTGTCGCCCGGCGCCGGCGACAAGCCGGACGGCTACGTCGGCGCCAAGCGCCCGCTGGCCGACGAGGTGCGCTTCCTGGTGGTGCCGGACCCATCGACGGCCAAGGCCGGCCTGGTGTCGGGCGCGATCGACGCCAGCCAGATCACCATTACCGACGTGGCCGAGCTGAAGAACAATGCGGCGGTGTCGGTGATGAGCCCGCACGACGCGACCAAGCACACGCTGCTGTTCCAGACGCAGGATCCGGTGCTCAAGAACGTCAAGCTGCGCCAGGCGATCGCGGCGGCGCTGGACATTCCGCAGGTGGTGGCGGCGGCTTCCGAGGGCCTGGGGCAGCTGAACAATTCGGCGGTGTATGCCGGCTCGGCCTATTACCAGGAAGCCGAGAAGCGCACCTACAAATACGATCCGGCGCGCGCGCAGCAGTTGCTCAAGGAAGCGGGCTACAAGGGCGAGCCGATCGTGATCTACGCCAACAAGCGCGCGCACGTGCCGAGCTATCAGGTGGCGGTGATCGCGCAGGCGATGATGCAGGCAGTGGGCATCAATGCCAAGATCGAGGTGCTGGAATGGGCCACGCAGCTGGACCGCTACAACACGGGCAAGTACCAGATCAGTTCGTTCACGTTCTCGTCGCGCATCGATCCGGCGCTGAGCTTCGAGCAGTTCGCGGGCGACAAAAGCAAGCAGCCGCGCAAGGTCTGGGATGATCCAGCGGCGCAGAAGCTGATCGACGAGAGCTTCCTGGAGTCGGATCCGGCGAAGCGGCAGAAGCTGTTTGACCAGCTGCATGCGTTGATGCTGGAGCAGACGCCTTTGTTGGTGCTTTATAACGGGGCGGATGCTTGGGCGACCAACAAGCGGGTGCAGGGGTTTTCGGTCTGGGAGGGGAAGCCGCGGGCTTGGGAGACTAAGATCGTTGGCAAGTAAGTCGCTTTTTTCGGGCGGTCTCTTTTTGGGGCCGTCCGGGGCGGCGTTGGCCTGGCGTGCGCGGGGCTACGATTGCGGTCCGGAGCGTTCGCTCCGGACTGCCCCGTTGTCATCTGTCACAGCCTGCGGCTGTTCCTTCAGATTCCCTCGGGCGCATCTACACGCCCCGCGCACGCCAGGCCAACGCCGCCCCGGACTCCACCGTTGAAGCTTGACGGTTGCCGGGGCGGTTTTTTTGCTCGGGGTTCCTGGATGCAACGGAGGGTGGGGGGGGCGAGTCTTGCGGGGCCCGCTCAAAGGCGGCCGCGCGGGCGGCCCTTTTGAGCTTACGTGGTGTCTTGCGGTTGGGGTTGGCGCTGCGCGTGGGCTGCCGCTGCCGCTGTTTATTTGCAATGCAAAGAGGCCGCTTTTCGCGGCCTCTTTGCTTGGCGTTGCGCGGGTTACTTCGCCACGCGCTCCACTTCCCAGGCGCGCGGCTTCTTGACGGCCCAGGGGGTGTAGCCCTTGATATCGCTGCGGAAGGCGCCGATGTCCAGGCCGTTGTAGAGCGGGATGCTGGGGACGTCTGCCAGGAACAGCTTGTGCAACTGGTCGAAGGCGGCCTGGCGCTTGGCGTGGTCGGTGTCGACCGAGGCGGCGTCCAGGAGTTTCTGGGCGTCGGGGTTGTCCCAGACCTTGCGCGGTTGCCTGGCCTTGTCGCCGGTGACCATTTCGTAGTTCAGCGCCGCGTCCAGGCGGGCGGAGTACGGGAAGGTCATCATCTGGTAGGTGCCGGCGTTGTAGCGGTCGAGCTGGGTGGCCCATTCGGACACGGACAGCTTGGCGTTGATGCCGACGGCCTGCAGCATGGCCTGGATGATGACGGCGGAGTTGTACGACTGGGGATAGCGCTTGGTGGTGATCAGTTCGATCTCCTGGCCCTTGTAGCCGGCTTCCTTGAGCAGCTTCTGGGACAGCGCGGGGTCGTATTTCCAGCCTTCCTTCTGCGTCGCATCGCTGTACGGCGAGACCAGCGGGACGATGGAGTTGTTGGGCTTGGCCAGGCCTTCGGTGACGGCGGCGGCCAACTGGTCGTAGTCGATGGCGTGGGCCAGGGCCTGGCGCAGCTTGGGATTGGACAGCAGCGGGTCCCGGGTCTGCAGCAGCAACGCGGTCATGCTCATGACGGGCGCGTAGGCGACCTTGACGTTGGGGGTGCCTTGCAGCACCGGCACGTCGTTGTTGGAAACGTCCTCGATGATGTCGATGTTGCCGCGTTGCAGGGCGGCCTTGGCGGTGGAATCGTCGGGCACGATGACGAAGCGCACTTCATCGACCAGGGGGCGCTTGGAACCGGTGTAGCCGTCGCGCTTGCCGTCGCGGTTGGCGTAGTCGGCGAACCGGGTCAGGCGCACGTATTCGCCGCGCTTCCATTCGGCGAAGGCGAAGGGGCCGGTGCCGATGGGCTTGTCCCAGGTGCCGTCGGCCTTGACCGAGGCTTGCTGCAGGATGCCGGTGCCGCCGCAGTCGGCGCGCGCCAGCGAGGCCAGGAACAGGCTGCTGGGTTTTTCCAGGTGGTAGACCACGGTCTGGGCGTCGGGCGCCTCGACGCCGGTGACCTTGACGGTGCCGCGGCCATCGAATTCGCTGGCGCAGCGCCAGCCGGAGTTGGCGGCGGTGTAGTGCCGCCAGGTCCAGAGCACGTCGGCGGAGGTCAGCGGCGCGCCGTTGTGGAACTTGACGCCCTGGCGCAGCTTGAAGGTGTAGGTCTTGCCGTCGGGGCTGATGTCGATGGATTCGGCCAGCAGCGGGCGCACTTCGGCATCCTCGCCGTAGGCCACAAGGCCCTCGACGATGTGCAGCACCACCGCGTCGCTGTTGCTGTCGCGGTTCACGCCCGGCTCGGTCGAGCGGATGTCGGCGGTGAACGAGATGCGCAGCGGCGCCGGCGCCTGGGCGCAGGCGGTCCCGGCCAGCGCGCCCAGCGCCAGGGCAACCGCGGTATTCAGGAGTTTGGTTTTCATCGATGCGTTTCCACGGGTTGCATGGGCGGCCGGGCAGGCCGGCCGCCGCCAACGGTTCAAGGGGCCGGGAGCGTTCAGGCCGCGGCCAGCAGTTCCGGCTCGGCGTCCAGGCTGTAGCGGGTGAAGGTGCGATTCAGCGCCGGCAGCGGCGCCACTTCCATCAGGCCGGCGGCCGGCTCCATGACGACCATGGCCACCGTGGCCGACAGGTTGTCGTGGCTGCCGGGGCGCGGCGGGCGGCAGACCGAGTAGGGCGTGCCGAAGTCGTCGAACAGCGCGCGCTTGAGGTCCGCGCGCGTCAGCTTGTCCTTTTCGTTCAGCAGGCGGCGTACGCGCCAGTCGCGGTAGGCGCTTTCCGGAGTGCTGGCGCGGCCGGTGTCGCGCAGCTTGCCCAGGGCGACTTCGCTGACCCAATGGTTGGCGTGCACGATCAGGTCATCGGCGCCCGGGTAGATCGGGAAGGCTTCATCGGTGGTGCATTCGTAGTCCACGCCGAAGCCCGCGGCCATGCCGATCATGATGTTGTTGGAGCACGACTTCGGGGTGGTGCTGACGGCCTTGATGGCCAGCGCGAAGTGCTCCTGTTCCAGCACCTTGCGGCGGATCAGCGACAGCGGCACGCCGAGCTGGCGGAAGTCGCGGTCGGATTCCAGGTAGTTGGCGGTGATCGACACGCCGGCGCTGTTCAGGCCGCTGCGGGCCAGGCCGCCGGCTTCGACGAAGGTCAGGATGTCGGGACCGTTGTCGTTGCGCACGCGCAGCACGATGGCGGTTTCGGCGCATTCGGCGCGCCAGTCCCAGTTCTGGCCGTGGATCAGGCGGCCGTTGGCCGAGCGGGTCGGCAGGATCAGGGCGCCGGTGCAGCCGTCACCGGGTTCGAGTTCGGCGGCCTTCTTCTTTTCGGCGCGGGCCTTGGCGATGACTTCGGTGCGGGCGTTGACCATCACGATGTCTTCGAACGGCACGTCGGCGCCGGCGGCGATGCCGCGCATTTCCTCGAGGTAGTGCGGCGCGAAGTTCTCGATCTCGCGCGCGAAGCTCTCGATGAGGCGGGTGCGCGCCATGGCGTCGTAGCCCAGGTCGACCAGCGTCTGGCCGTACATGGCGGCGCTCTTGCGCACGCGGTCGGCAGCCTGCTGGCCATAGGCGCGGCCGCGGGCCTCGGGAGTACCGGATACCGATACGAACGGGAATTGGGTGATCTGGGTCATGAACGGATAGCGGCGCGAGGCGCCGTGAGGTCGGGGAAGGGGAGAATGTTGCAAAAATATTAGCTTATTTTGGCGCCAATATTACCGAGGGTTTGCCCGGAGATAGCGGTCCGGAAAGACGCGGGCGCGACTCGCGGCGGCGCGGCGTGGCGCATCAAATTCCTGGCGCTGGCGTCCCGCATCAAGGAACAGGCCCCCGCGCCGTAGGCGTCGGGGGCCTGTGGGGCCGCGCGGATTGGGGGCGAGGGTTACTGCTGTTGCTGCTGCGGTGTCTGCCGATTGGCTACCGCGCCTTCGGTAGCCGGCTGCGTCAGCGCCTGCGGTGCCCGCACCGGCGAACCCATCGCCTGGAACAGCGCCGCCGTCTCGGTCAGGCGGGCATTGGCGTACTCCACTTCGCGCACCCGCGCCGCGACGTAATGCTGTTCGCTGGCGTACGCGGTGTAGGGCGCCAGCGCGCCCAGGCGCACGCGGTTGGCGGTGTTGCGGTGCGACTGCTCCGCGGCCCGGCGCGACGCCTCGGCCGAGGCCAGCGCCTGACCGTCCGCCTCCAGTTGCGCCAGGGTGTCGGCCACGTCGCGGAAGGCGGTCAGCACGGTCTGCTTGTATTGCAGCACCGCCGCCTCATAGCGCTCCTTGGCGGCGCTGCGTTCGGCCAGCAGCGCGCCGCCGTGGAAGATCGGCTGCGTCAGCGACGCGCCCACCGCCCAGATCGACCCCGCGCCCGACAGCGCCGTCGGCCAGCTGAAGCCGCCCTTGCCCATCGACGCCGACAGCGACAGGCTGGGGAACAACTGCGCCGTGGCCACGCCGACGTCGGCCGCCGCCGCGCGCAGCACGGCCTCGGCGACGTGGATGTCGGGCCGCGCCGCCAGCAGTTCGGACGGCACCAGCACCGGCACCTCCTCGGGCACGGCGATCATGGCGAAGGCCAGGTCGGGCGGCGCCTGGTCGGGGCTGCGGCCCATCAGCACCGCCAGCGCGTGGCGCGTGGCCTGCCATTGCGCGCGCAGGCCCGGCAGCGAGGCTTCCAGCGTGGCGGCGTCCTGGTCGGCCTGCAGCGCGTCGTTCTGCGAGGCCGAGCCCAGTTCGTACCGGCGCTGGGTGTCGCGCGCCACCTGGCGCGCCAGCACCACCTGCTTTTCGGTCAACGCCACCCGCTCGGCCAGCGACGCCGAGGTGATGGCGCCGGTGACGATGTTGCCGGCCAGGGAACGGCGCGCCGATTCGAGCTGATAGGCCTGCTGTTCCACCTGGGCCGCGCGCGACACGTTCTCGAAGCGCGCCGCGCCGAACAGGTCGAGGTCGTACTTGGCCTGGACCTGGCCGGTGAAGACGTTGTAGAGCGCCGTGGGTTGCGGCAGGTTCGGCATGGTCAGCGCGCGCTTGCGCGAAACGTCGGCGCCGGCATCCACCGAGGGCAGCAGCGACGAATTGACCTGTCCGCGCAACTGCTCGCGCGCGCCGGCCAGATTGCGCTCGGCCGCGGCCAGGTCGGGGCTGTTGGCCAGGCCTTCCTCCACCATGGCGTTGAGCGCGTCCGAACCAAAGCGTTTCCACCATTCAGGCACCGGACGGCCGTCGCGCGCATAGCGCTGCGCCACGCCCTGTGCCGGCGCGCCGGCGGCGGGCAGCGCTTCGACGCCGTATTGCGCCGGCTGCGCCATCGCCGGCGGCTTGCTATCGGGGGCGAAGGCGCAGGCGCCCAGCGCCAGCAACAGCGGCAGGGTGGCCAGGCGCCAGGCCGGGGTCGGGAGACGGAGGGACATCGTCAGGCTCCTCGTTCTACGTTGTCGCCGGCGTGGGCGCCGGGCGGCACGCCTTCGGGCTCTTCGCGCTCGTCGTGGCGCACGCGGAACCAGGCCGCGTACAGCGCGGGCAGGAAGAACAGCGTCAGCACCGTGGCGCTGGTGATGCCGCCCATCAGCGCGGTGGCCATGGGACCGAAGAAGTTGCTGCGCAGCAGCGGGATCAGCGCCAGCACCGCGGCCGCGGCCGTCAGGGTGATGGGGCGGAAGCGCCGCACCGTGGCGCCGACGATGGCGTCGACACGTTTGTGCCCGGCGCTGATGTCCTGTTCGATCTGGTCGACCAGGATCACCGAGTTGCGCATGATGATGCCGAACATCGCGATCACGCCCAGCATGGCGACGAAACCGAACGGCTTGCCGAACAGCAGCAGCGCGGCCACCACGCCGATCAGGCCGAGCGGCGCCGTCAGCACCACCATCAGCACGCGGGCAAAGCTCTGCAACTGCACCATCAGCAGCGTCAGCACCGCCACGACCATGATGGGCATCTGCGCGTTGATGGACGACTGGCCCTTGGCGCTTTCCTCGACCGGGCCGCCGACCTCGATGCGATAGCCGACCGGCAGTTCGGCGCGCAGCGCGTCCAGTTTGCGGTCGATGGCGTGGGTGACGTCGATGCCCTGGGCGCCGGCCGTGACGTCGGCCTGCACGGTGATGGTGGGCTGGCGGTCGCGTTCCCAGATCACGCCGTATTCCAAACCGTAGCGCACCTGGCCCAGGCTGCCCAGCGGCACCGGGCCGTTGGGCGTGGGCATGGCGAGCGTGGCCAGGCGGCCCGGGTCGATGCGCTCGCTGTCGGGCGCACGCAGGCTGACGTTGATCAGCTTGTCGCGCTCGCGGTATTGCGTCACGGTGTAGCCCGACAGCGTCATCGCCAGGAAGCTGGAGATGTCGTTGGAGCTTACGCCGACTTCGCGCGCCTTCTGCTGGTCGATGTCGAAGCGCACCGAGCGCTCGGACGGTTCGTCCCAGTCGAACTGCACGTTGACAGAGCGGCTGTCGGCGCGCACTTCGGCGGCCACCTTCTCGGCCACCTGGCGCACCTCGGGGATCTTGTCGCCGCTCACGCGGAACTGCACCTGGAAGCCCACCGGCGGGCCGTTCTCCAGCCGCGACAGGCGGCTGCGGATCGCCGGGAACTGCTCGCGCAGCACCGGCTCGAGCCAGTGCGCCAGCTTCTCGCGGTCTTCCACCGAATTGGCGGTGATGACGATCTGGGCGAAGTTGGGCGTGGCCAGCTGCTGGTCCAGCGGCAGGTAGAAGCGCGGCGCGCCGGTGCCGACGAAGCTCACCGAATGGGCGATCTCGGGCCGGCCGTCCAGTGTCTTTTCAAGCCGCTCGACCTGGCGCAGCGTGGCCTCGAACGAGGCGCCTTCCTGCAGGCGCACGTCGACCAGCAGCTCGGTGCGGTCCGAGCTGGGGAAGAATTGCTGCGGCACCAGGCCGAAGCCAGCCATCGACAGGATGAACACCAGCACCGTTGCCAGCAGCACGCGCCAGCGCCGGTCCACGCACCACGCCACCCAGCCGCGCAGGCGCTGGTAGAAGCGGGTGTTGTAGATGTCGTGCTCGTGGTCGTCGGGCAGGTGCGCCTCGCGCTTGCGCTCGGGCAGCATGCGGTAGCCCAGCAGCGGGATCAGCACCACCGCGGCGAACCAAGAGGTGATCAGGGCGATCGCCGACACCTGGAAGATCGAGCGGGTGTATTCGCCGGTGCTGGACTTGGCCAGCGCGATCGGCAGGAAGCCGGCCACCGTCACCAGCGTGCCGGTCAGCATCGGGAAAGCGGTGCTGGTGTAGGCGAAGGCGGCGGCGCGCGCGCGACTCCAGCCCTGTTCCAGTTTCACCGCCATCATCTCGACCGCGATGATGGCGTCGTCCACCAGCAGGCCCAGCGCCAGCACCAGCGTGCCCAGCGAGACCTTGTGCAGGCCGATGCCGAACATGTCCATGAACAGCGCGGTCACCGCCAGCACCACCGGGATAGAGATCACCACCACCATGCCGGTGCGCAGCCCCAGCGAAACCAGGCTCACGATCAGCACGATGGCCACGGCCTCGGCCACCGAGCGCAGGAATTCGTCCACCGAGAACGACACCGCCTTGGGCATGCTCGACACCTCGGTCAGCGTCAGGCCGGCGGGCAGGCGCGCCTTGAGCTCGCCGAACTTGGCCTCCAGGGCCTTGCCCAGGTGCACCACGTCCTGGCCCGGCTGCATGGTGATGCCGATGCCCAGCACCGGCTCGCCGCGCGTGCGCATCTGCTCGGCCGGGGGATCGTCGTAGCCGCGGTGGATGGTGGCGATATCGCCCAGCCGGATCGACTTGCCGTTGACGCGGATCAGCGTCTCGGCCAGCGCCCGGGTGTCCTGGAACTGGCCGCTGGGACGCACGAACACGCGATCGTCGGCCGTGGTCAGGGTGCCGGCGCTGGCCACCGCGTTCTGGCTGTTGATGGCCTCGGCGATCTGCTGCGGCGACACGCCCAGCCGAGTCAGCTGCGTGTTGCTGATCTCGATATAGACGTGCTCGGGCTGTTCGCCGAAGTAGTCGACCTTGGCCACGCCCGGCACCCGCAGCAGCACCGTGCGCAGATTGTCGGCGTAGTCGCGCAGCTGCGCCGGCGAGAAGCCGTCGCCGGCCAGGGTGTAGATGTTGGTGTAGACGTCGCCGAACTCGTCATTGAAGAACGGCCCCTGCACGCCTTGCGGCAAGGTCGCGCCGATGTCGCCGACTTTCTTGCGCACCTGGTACCACTCGTTGGCCACCTCGCTGGCCGGCGCCGAGTCCTTCATGGTGAAGAAGATCAGCGATTCGCCGGGGCGCGAGTAGCTGCGCAGGAAGTCGGTGGACGGCGTTTCCTGCAGCTTCTTGGCGATGCGGTCGGTGACCTGCTCCTGTACCTGTTGCGAGGTGGCGCCGGGCCACAGGGTCTTGATGACCATTACGCGGAACGTGAAGGGCGGGTCTTCGGACTGCGCCAGGCGCGAATACGACAGCACGCCGAACAGCGTCACCAGCGTGATCAGGAAGATCACCAGAGGCTGGTGCCGCAGGGCCCATGCCGACAGGTTGAACTTGCCTTCCTCGTGGCGGTGCGCGGCGTTCTGATTCTCGGGAACCGGCGCGCTCATGATGCGAAGTCCTCGGGGTGCAGCGGCGGCACCGCGCGGACCTTTTCGCCGGCCGACACGGCGTGCACGCCTTGCCACACCACGCGCTCGCCGGCCTGCACGCCCTGCGACAGGGTGACGCTGCGCGCGTCGTAGCGCAGCACCTGCACGCGGCGCAGCTCCAGCGTGTCTTCCTGCGGCTTGACGATCCAGACGGCGGGCTCGGTGCCGTCATGGAACAGCGCCGTCGCCGGCACCGTGTAGGTAGTGGCGCCGTTGGCCTGGCGGTTGTCGAAGCTGATGTTGGCGGTCATGCCCAGCCGCACCTCGGGCGAGGGCGACTCCAGCGTCAGCTTGGCGCGATAGGTGCGGCTCTGCGGATCGGCCGCCGGCGCGATCTCGCGCAGCACGGCGCTGAAGGTCTGGCCGGGCAGGGGCGCCAGCGTGACGGTGGCGCGCTGGCCGATGGCCAGGCCCGCCAACACGCTTTCGGGCACGTCGCACAGCGCGTCGACGTCGCCCGACCAGGCCAGGTTGTAGACCGCCTGGCCGGCCGTCACGTTCTGCCCGGTGTCGGCCTGTTCAGCGGTGATGACGCCGGCGTGGTCGGCCACCAGGGTGGTGTAGTTGAGCTGATCCGCCGACAGGGCGGCCTGTTGCGCCGCCTGGTCGCGTTGCGCCAGCGCCGAGGCGTAGGCGTTGCGGGTCTGCTCGAGCTGGTTGGCGGCGATCAGGTTTTCGCGGGCCTGGGCGCGGTCGCGGTCCAGCTGCTGCTTGGCGTAGTCGAGCTGGTGCTGCGCGGCCGACAGCTGGGCGCGGGCGGCGGCGGCGTTCTTGGTGGCGTCGGCGGGGTCGAGCCGGGCGACCACCTGGCCGGGCTTGACCGTATCTCCCAGGCGCACCTTGCGTTCAATGATCTTGCCACCCACCCGGAACGACAGCGGCGTGCTGTAGCGCGCCTGCACTTCGCCCGGCAGGGTCCAGGCCGGCAGCGCGGCGTCGGCCTTGGCCGGCATGGCCACCACCGGGCGCGGCGCGGGTGCCTCGGCCTCCTTGCTGCCGCAGCCGGCCAGCGCCAGCGTCAGCGCCAGGGTGAGCGCCGGCCAGGGGCGGCGCAGGGGAGAGCGGGAAAGCGCCGCGACACGGGCGGCGGGATTGCGCGCGACGACGGGCGCGCAAGAACCTGGAGAATTCACGAAACACCTCGCGACGCGGGCAGGAGGGGGGAACAGGACGCGGGGCGGCCAGCCGTTACAGGCCGGCGCGGCGCCTTGGCAATCCGATACGGGATGGATTCTAATGCGACCTTGTATTCAAATACAAGAGTGAATCTGAAATCGTTCCAGATGATAGAATCTGCGCATGTCAAAAGTCCGCCTTACCCGAGAGCAAAGCCGTGACCAGACGCGCCAGCGCCTGCTCGATGCCGCGCAATCGATCTTTCTGACCAAGGGTTTCGTCGCCGCCAGCGTCGAGGACATCGCCGAACTGGCCGGCTATACCCGCGGCGCTTTCTATTCCAATTTCGCCAGCAAGTCCGAACTGTTCCTGCAGCTGCTCAAGCGCGACCACGAAAACGTCATGAGCGACATGCGCGCCATCTTCGAGGCCGGGGAAACCCGCCAGCAGATGGAGGACAGCGTGCTGCACTACTACAGCAACCATTTCCGCGACAACGAGTGCTTCCTGTTGTGGATGGAAGCCAAGCTGCAGGCGGCGCGCGACCCGGAGTTCCGCATCGGCTTCATCGCCTGCATGGGCGAACTGCGCGACGCCACCACCGAGTACATCCGCCAGTTTTCCGAGCGCGTCGGCACGCCGCTGCCGCTGCCCGCGCGCGAACTGGCTATCGGCCTCTTGGCGCTGTCCGACGGCATGCAGTTCAGCTTCGCCTTCGATCCGCAGAACGTCAGCGCCGAGACGACCGAATCGGTGCTGGCGGGATTCTTCCGCCGCGTGGTGTTCGGCGAGCGCGACAGCGGCTAGCGCGGCCGCCCGCGAGCGCCACACTGCCGGGCAATCGGGCCATGGCCGCGGCGACCGCGGCATCGCGGGCATTGTCACGGTGCTCGTTCGCGTGATAGTAATTACAACGGCGCGCCGGCTGGACTGAGGGGGCCAGCGCCGCAGCCTCAGGCATCCCTCGGGCGAAAGGAGCGGCAGCATGTCTTCAGAAACCCGACCATCCACCATCAACCGCCCGGTCTTCTACACAGCGGCGGTATTCACGCTGCTGCTGGTGGGCTTTGCCATCATGGCGCCCAGGACCGCGCAGAACCTGTTCGAATCGATCCAGGCCTGGATCCTGGGCAACGCCAGTTGGTTCTACATCCTGGTGGTCGCCATTATCCTGCTTTCGGTGGCGTTCCTGGCCATCAGCCGCTATGGCGACATCAAGCTGGGGCCCGACCACAGCGAGCCCGACTATCGCAACTTCACCTGGTTCGCCATGCTGTTCTCGGCCGGCATGGGCATCGGCCTGATGTTCTTCGGCGTGGCCGAGCCGGTCATGCACTTCATGTCGCCGCCGGTGGGCGAGGGCGCCACCGCGGCCGCCGCGCGCGAATCCATGAAGATCACCTTCTTCCACTGGGGCCTGCACGCCTGGGCCATCTACGCCGTGGTGGCGCTGACGCTGGCGTTCTTCAGCTTCCGCCACGGCCTGCCGCTGACCCTGCGGTCGGCGTTGTATCCGCTGATCGGCAACCGCATCCACGGCCCCATCGGCCATGCCGTCGACATCTTCGCCATCATCGGCACGGTGCTGGGCGTGGCCACCTCGCTGGGGCTGGGCGTGGCGCAGATGAACAGCGGCCTGAACCACCTGTTCGGCATCCCGGTCGGCGTGATGCCGCAGATCGTCCTGATCGTCATCACCTGCGGGCTGGCCACGCTGTCGGTGGCCAGCGGCCTGGACAAGGGCATCCGCATCCTGTCCGAAGCCAACATGGTGCTGGCGGTGATCCTGCTGTTGTTCGTGTTGGTGGCCGGCCCCACCGTGTTCCTGCTGCAGACCTTCGTGCAGAACACCGGCGCCTACCTGTCGGACATTGTCAACAAGACCTTCAACCTGTATGCGTATGAGCCGACCGACTGGATCGGCGGCTGGACCCTGTTCTACTGGGGCTGGTGGATCGCCTGGTCGCCGTTCGTGGGGCTGTTCATCGCCCGCATCTCGCGCGGCCGCACCATCCGCGAATTCGTCAGCGGCGTGCTGCTGGTGCCGGCCGGGTTCACGCTGTTCTGGATGACGGTGTTCGGCGACACCGCCATCCACTTCATCCTGGTCGACGGCATCAAGGGTTTCGCCGACACCGTCAAGGACGACAACTCCCTGGCGCTGTTCGCATTCTTCGAGCTGCTGCCCTGGAGCGGGGTGATATCGATCTTCGCGATCGCAATGGTGGCGGTGTTCTTCGTCACCTCGGCCGACTCCGGCGCGCTGGTGGTGGACCTGCTGGCCTCGGGCGGCGCCGACCGCACGCCGGTGTGGCAGCGCATCTTCTGGTCGCTATCGATGGGCGCGGTGGCCATCGCGCTGCTGCTGGCCGACGGCCTGACGGCGCTGCAGACGGCCACCATCGCCAGCGCGCTGCCGTTCTCGGTCATCCTGCTGCTGTCGCTGTGGGGGCTGTTCAAGGCGCTCAAGCTCGACGCCACCAAGCGCGGCATCCGCTACCAGTCGTTGACACTGTCGCGCCCGGCGCGCGGCGGCCAGTCCTGGGAGCGGCGGCTGCGCAACATGGTCATGATGCCGCGTCGCGCCCACGTGCTGCGCTTCATCGCGGACGTGGTGACGCCGGCGCTGGAGGACGTGGCCGACGAACTACGCAAGCAGGGCTACGCGGTCGCGGTCAAGGAAGGCGACGTCGAGGGCGGCGCGGTGCTGGAAGTGAACCACGGCGAGCACCTGGACTTCTTCTATTCGGTGCAGCCGCAGGCCTTTGTGCGGCCCAGCCTGACGCCCGAGGAGGCCGCCGACGAGGAGGAACGCAAGTACTTCCGCGCCGAGGTCCACCTGCGCGAGGGCGGACAGGACTACGACATCATGGGCTGGAGCCGCGACGCCGTCATCGGCGACATCCTCGACCAGTACGAGCGCCATCGCCACTACCTGCACATGGTTCGTACCTAGAAGCCATCTCCGCGCCGGCCCGCGCCCGGCGCCCGTCCTTTTCCCGCAGACCGCCGGCCGTTGCCGGCGGTTTTTTTACGCTTTTTTTCGCCGATAGGATTCCTCAATCCTCAACATTACTTTAGGTTTTTTGACTTCGTCTGATTTTTCAGGGATTATCCAAGCCATTCCTTTGATAAATAGCGAGAGAATCATGAAGGCGAAATCTGGCGCATGGACGGCAGGGGTGCTAATCCTGGCGGTGGCCGCGGGCGGCGGGCTGTATTGGAAATTCGGCGGGGCGCAGCACAAGGGCGGCTGGGCCATGGCGCCGGCCAAGGTCGCGGTGGCCCCCGTGCTGCAGGCGGATTTCCCGGTGGCGCTGTCCGGCATCGCCTCGCTCGAGGCGACGCGCCAGGTGCTGGTGCCGGCCGAAGTCGACGGCCGGGTGGCGCAGATCCTGTTCACCCCCGGTGAGCGGGTGCGCGCCGGCCAACTGCTGGTGCAATTGAACGACGCGCCCGAGCAGGGCGAACTGGCGCGCCTGCAGGCCCAGGCCAGGAATGCCCGGGCGTTGCTGGAGCGCACCCGCCGCCTGGTGCCGCAGCAGGCCGCCACCCGCGAACAGCTGGACCAGGCCCAGGCGGACTACGACCAGGCCGCCGGCGAGATCAAGCGGATCCAGGCCCTGATCGAACAAAAGCGCGTCAAGGCCCCGTTCGACGGCGTGCTCGGCGTGCGCCGGGTCCACCTGGGCCAGTTCGCGCGCGCCGGCGATCCGCTGGTGTCGCTGACCGACGCGGCCAGCGTCTACGCCAACATCACCTTGCCGGAACAGGCGCTGGGCGCGCTGCGCATGGGCCAGCCGGTCAGCATCACCGTGGATGCCCATGCCGGACGGGTATTCGAAGGCACCGTCACCACGATCGAGCCTCAGGTGGATCCCGGCTCGCGCACGGTCCGGGTGCAGGCCACGCTGGCCAATGCCGACGGCGCGCTGGCGGCCGGCATGTTCGCCCACGGGCAGGTGATGCTGCCGGCGCGGCCCGGCGTGCTCACCGTGCCGGAAACCGCCATCAGCTACAGCGCCTATGGCGACTCGGTCTATGTGGTGACGCCGCCCAAGGCGGGCGACACGTCGGCTCCGCCGACAGTGACCCAGGCCTACGTGCAGACCGCCGAGCGCGTGCGCGGGCGGGTGGTGGTGACCAAGGGCGTGAAACCCGGGGACCGGGTGGTGACCTCGGGCCAGTTGCGCCTGCACAATGGCGCGCCCGTGGAAATCAGCGCCCAGGACACCGTGGCGCTGGACGCCGCGCCGCAATCCGTGGCGCAAGCCCGTTGAGCCCGCGGAGCCGATCATGAAGTTCACCGATCTGTTCGTGCGCCGGCCGGTGCTGGCGCTGGTGGTCAGCACGCTGTTGCTGCTGATGGGGCTGCGCGCCCTGAGCGGCCTGCCGATCCGCCAGTACCCGCTGACCGAAAGCACCACCATCACCATCACCACGCAGTACCCGGGCGCCTCGCCCGACCTGATGCAGGGCTTCGTCACCCAGCCCATCGCGCAATCGGTCGCCACCGTCGAAGGCATCGACTACCTGTCGTCGTCCTCGACCCAGGGCCGCAGCGTGATCACGGTGCGCATGAAGCTCAACGCCGATTCCAACAAGGCCATGACCGAGGTCATGGCCAAGGTCAACGAAGTCAAATACCGCCTGCCGCAGGACGCCTACGACCCGGTGCTGGTCAAGTCCGCCGGCGAGGCGACGGCCGTGGCCTACGTGGGGTTTTCCAGCTCGACCATGTCGCTGCCGGCGCTGACCGACTACCTGTCGCGCGTGGTGCAGCCGCAACTGTCGTCGATCGACGGCGTGGCCAGCGTGGAACTGTACGGCGGCCAGAAGCTGGCGATGCGGGTCTGGCTCGATCCCGACCGGCTGGCCGCGCGCGGCATCTCGGCCGGCGAACTGGCCGAGGCCCTGCGCCAGAACAACGTGCAGGCAGCGCCCGGCCAGGCCAAAGGCCTGTACGTGGTGTCCAACATCAAGGTCAACACCGACCTGGTCAACGTGGCCGAATTCCGCGACATGGTGGTCAAGCGCGAGGGCGACGCCATCGTGCGCCTGGGCGACGTGGCGACCGTGGAGCTGGGCGCGGCCTCGACCGATTCCAGCGGCCTGATGGACGGCGAGCCGGCCGTGTACTTCGGCCTGAACGCCACGCCGGTCGGCAACCCGCTGGTGATCGTCAAGCGCCTGAACGAACTGCTGCCCAACATCAAGCAGAATCTGCCGCCGGGCACCAGCGTGCAGGTGCCGTTCGAGCTGGCGCGCTTCATCAGCGCCTCGATCGACGGCGTGGTGCACACGCTGATGGAAGCCATCGTCATCGTGGTGGCGGTGATCTTCCTGTGCCTGGGCTCGCTGCGCGCGGTGCTGATCCCGGTGGTCACCATCCCGCTGTCGATGCTGGGGGGCGCGGCCATCATGGCGCTGTTCGGCTTCAGCGTGAACCTGCTGACGCTGCTGGCCATGGTGCTGGCCATCGGCCTGGTGGTGGACGACGCCATCGTGGTGGTCGAGAACGTGCACCGCCATATCGAAGAAGGCAAGTCGCCAGTGCGCGCGGCGCTGATCGGCGCGCGCGAGGTGGCCGGCCCGGTCATCGCCATGACCATCACGCTGGCGGCGGTGTACGCGCCGATCGGCCTGATGGGCGGCCTGACCGGTTCGCTGTTCAAGGAATTCGCCTTCACGCTGGCGGGGGCGGTGGTGGTGTCGGGCGTGATCGCGCTGACGCTGTCGCCGGTGATGAGCTCGTTCCTGCTCAATAGCCACGTATCCGAGGGCTGGATGGCGCGCCGCGCCGAACACTTCTTCAATCGCCTGGGCCAGGCCTACGGCCGGCTGCTGGACGTGTCGCTGCACCACCGCTGGGTCACCGGCCTGGTGGCGGTGGCGGTGATGGCCAGCCTGCCGTTCCTGTACAACGCCGCCCAGCGCGAATTGGCGCCGGTCGAGGACCAGTCCACCGTGCTCACCGCGATCAAGTCGCCGCAGCACGCCAACATCGACTACGTCGAGAAGTTCGGCAAGAAGTGGGACGACGTGATGGCGACGCTGCCCGAGCAGAAGGGCCGCTGGCTCATCAATGGCTCGGACGGCGTGTCCAACAGCATCGGCGGCGTCGACTTCGTCGACTGGCAGCAGCGCAAGCGCTCGGCCGACCAGATCCAGGCCGACATGCAGTCGATGGTCAACCAGATCGAGGGCAGCAATATCTTCGCCTTCCAGTTGCCGCCGCTGCCGGGTTCGACCGGCGGCCTGCCGGTGCAGATGGTCATCATGAGCGCGGCCGACTATCCGGTGGTGTACGAGGCCATGGAAAACCTGAAGCAGGCGGCCCGCGCCAGCGGCCTGTTCATGGTGGTCGACAGCGACCTGGACTACAACAACCCGGTGGTGCAATTGAAGGTGGATCGCGCCAAGGCCAACAGCCTGGGCGTCACCATGAAGGCGGTGGGCGACACGCTGGCGGTGCTGGTGGGCGAGAACTACGTCAACCGTTTCGGCATGGACGGCCGCTCGTACGACGTGATCCCGCAAAGCCTGCGCGAGCAGCGCATCTCGCCCGAATCGCTGGCGCGGTACTACGTCAAGAGCGCCAGCGGCGCGCAGGTGCCGCTGTCGAACATCGTCTCGGTGTCGATGGGCGTGGAGCCCAACAAGCTGACCCAGTTCAACCAGCTCAACGCCGCCACCTTCCAGGCCATCCCGATGCCCGGCGTGACCATGGGCGACGCGGTGCAGTTCCTGACGCGCCAGGCGCAGGAACTGCCGGCCGGCTTCAGCTACGACTGGCAGTCGGATGCGCGCCAGTTCAGCCAGGAGGGCTCGGCGCTGATGATCACCTTCATCTTCGCCATCATCGTCATCTACCTGGTGCTGGCGGCGCAGTACGAAAGCCTGCGCGATCCGTTCATCATCCTGGTGAGCGTGCCGCTGTCGATCTGCGGGGCGCTGATCCCGCTCGCGCTGGGCATGGCGACCATCAACATCTACACGCAGATCGGGCTGGTGACATTGATCGGCCTGATCAGCAAGCACGGCATCCTGATGGTGGAATTCGCCAACGAGATGCAGGTCAGCCACGGCCTGGACCGGCGCAGCGCCATGGAGCACGCCGCCCGCATCCGCCTGCGCCCGATCCTGATGACCACCGCCGCCATGGTGGTGGGCCTGATCCCGTTGCTGTTCGCCAGCGGTGCCGGCGCCCACAGCCGCTACAGCCTGGGGCTGGTGATCGTGGTCGGCATGCTGGTCGGCACGCTCTTCACGCTGTTCGTGCTGCCCACCGTCTACACCGTGCTGGCGCGCGACCACCGCGCCGCCAACGACACGCCCCGCGCCCGTGAATTGGCCCGGGCGCAGGCCGAGGACGGACTGCCGGCGGCAACGTCGCGCCCGGCCGAATCGCATTGAGGAACCGATCATGAAACATCCCGACCTGTCCATACGCCTGCGTCGCGGCACCCTGGCGCTGCTGGCCGCGCTGGCCACCGCCGGCTGCGCCGTCGGTCCCGACTACCAGAAACCCCAGGCCGCGTCGGTGGCGCTGGCCAGTCCCGAGCAGGCGCTGTTCTCCACCGACCGGGTGCAGCAGGATTGGTGGAAGCAGCTGCAGGACCCGCAACTGGACCGCCTGATCACCCTGGCGCTGCAACGCAATCACGACATCCGCATTGCCCAGGCCCGCCTGGCCGAATCGCGCGCGGTGCTGGACGAAAAGGAACTCGACCAGTTCCCCACGGTGACGCTCGGCGGCCGCTTCGAGCGCAGCCTGTCGCAAGCCAACCCCGGCGTGACGGGCGAGCGCAATCTCGCCAAGAGCTACCGCGCGGGCTTTGACGCCACCTGGGAGATCGACCTGTTCGGCCGCCTGCGGCGCGCGGCCGAGGGCGCCGCGGCGCGCAGCGAGGCCCAGTCCGCCGACCTGGCGCAGGCCCGCATCGTGGTGGCGGCCGAAGTGGCGCGCAACTACTTCGAATTGCGCGGCGCGGAGCAACGCCTGGCGGTGGCGCGCGCCAATCTTGAGAGCCAGCGCGACAGCCTGCGCGTGATCCAGGCCATGGTGTCGGCCGGCCGCGGCGACGAGGGCGACCTGGCCAGCGCCCGCGCCGAACTGGAAACGGTGCAGGCCAGCGTGCCGTTGCAGGAAACCGCCCGGCGCCTGGCGCTGTACCGGCTGGCGGTGCTGGCCGGCCTGCGTCCGGCGGAACTGGGCGAACTGGACGCGGCCACGCCGCAAGCGCCGCTGGCGGCGCGCCTGCCCATCGGCGACGTCGGCGCCTTGCTGGCGCGCCGCCCCGACGTGCTGGCGGCCGAGCGCAACATGGCGGCCGCCAACGCCGACGTGGGCGTGGCCACCGCCGAGCTGTACCCACGCATCGACCTGGGCGGTTTCCTTGGTTTCGTGGCCCTGCGCGGCGCCGATTTCGGCAGCGCGTCCAGCCGCGCCTTCAGCGTGGCGCCCGGCGTGAACTGGCCGGCTTTCCACCTGCCGACGGCGCTGGCCCGCAAGCGCGCCGCCCAGGCCCGTTCGCAGGGCGAAGTGGCGCGTTACGAACAGACCGTGCTGCAGGCGGTCGAGGAATTGGAGGGGGCGCTGACGCAGTACGGCCAGACCCAGCAGCGGCTTGGCAACCTGGCGCAGGCGGCTGCCCATAGCGGCCGCGCCGCGGAACTGGCGCGCCTGCGCTATCGCGAAGGCAGCGCGCCGTACCTGACGGTGCTGGACGCGCAGCGCACGCAGCTGCGGGCGCAGGACGCGGTGGCGGTGGCCGAAACGGCTTCCTATACCAGCCTGGTCGCCCTCTACAAGGCGCTGGGCGGCGGCTGGGAGGCGCAATCCGTGGCACCATAGGGGCTTGGCGCCTTTCCGATCTTCCATGTCCGACGACAACCTGTCCCACCCCCTCTCCTGGCAGCCGCACCAGCCTGCGGACCGCGTGCTCATGACGCTCAAGACACGCGGCCCGCAGTCGGTCGCGGTCATCGCGAAGGCGCTCGACGTCACGGCGGAAGCGGTGCGCCAGCAGATGGCGCGCCTGCACGCGGACGGCCTGGTGGATTCGGAAAGCCGCAGCGCCGGGCGCGGCCGGCCAACGCAGATCTGGTTCCTGACCGACGCCGGCCACCGCCGTTTTCCCGACACGCACGCCGACATGACGGTGCAGATGATCAACGCCGTGCGCCAGGTGTTCGGCGACGAGGGCGTCGACAAGCTGATCTCGGTGCGCGAGGCCGCCATGCTAGCCAATTACCGCCAGGCGCTGCAAGGCGCGCGCGACCTGGCGCAGCGCGTCGACAGCCTGATGCGGGTGCGGTCGGCGGAAGGCTACATGGCCGAAACCCGCCGGGATGGCGATGATTTCCTGTTCATCGAAAACCACTGTCCCATCTGCGCCGCCGCCCAGGCCTGTATGGGCTTTTGCCGCAGCGAACTGGAATTGTTCCGCCAGGTGCTGGGCGAGGACGTGCGCGTCGAGCGTGAAGAGCACATCCTGCTGGGCGCGCGCCGCTGCGCCTACCGCATCAGCCCGCGCCCCTGACGGCAGGCATCACGAGGCCGGCGCCTTGCCGTCGTCCCAGCCGCCCAGCGCCTTGTAAAGGTCCACCGCATTGACCAGCCGGCGCTGCTGCAGCCGGATGTATTCCTGTTCCGATTCGAACAGGCTGCGCTGGGCCTCCAGCATCTCCAGGTAGTTCGCCACGCCGCGCGTGTAGCGTCTCTCGGCCAGCCGCTGGCGTTCGCGGTCGGCGTCGCGCACCTTGCGCTGGGCCTCGATCTGGTCGCGCAGCGCGTCGCGCGCCGACAGGGCGTCGGCCACGTCGCGGAACGCCGCCTGGATGCTGCCCTCGTACTGCGCCACGGCGATGTGCTTGCGGGTCTCGGCCAGCGACAGGTTGGCGCGGTTGCGGCCGGCGTTGAAAATCGGCAGCGTCAGGCGCGGCGCGAAGCTCCAGCCGCCGGTGCCGCCGCTGAACAGGTCCGAGAAGCGGTCGGCGGTGGTGCCGATGTCCGTGGTCAGCTGCACCGAGGGGAAGAACGCCGCGCGCGCCGCGCCGATATCGGCGTTGGCTGCCAGCAGCGCCTGTTCCGCCTGGCGCAGGTCGGGACGGCGCGTCAGCAGCTCGGACGGCAGGCCCGCCGCCAGCGGCGTCAGGCTCTGGCTTTCCAGCGGCGCCGGATCGACGCCGAGCGGCAGCGCGAAATCGCCCGCCAGCAGGCCCAGCGCGTGCCGCGCCAGGCTGGCTTCGCGGGTCAGCTCGGCGCGCGTGGCGCGCGAGCTTTCCACCAGCATCTGCGCGGTGCGCAGGCCGATGGCGGTTTCCAGCCCGGCGTCGTAGCGGCGCTGGGTCAGCTTGAGCGAGGCCTCGCGCAGCGCCAGCGTGCTGTCGGTCAGGCGCAGTTGTTCGGCCAGCGAGCGCTGGTTGAAGTAGGCCGTGGCCGTTTCCGCCACCAGCGCCAGCGTCGCGGCGCGATGCGCTTCTTCACTCGCAAGGTAGCGCGCCAGCGCGGCGTCCGACAGGCTCCGCACCCGGCCGAAGAAATCCAGCTCGAAGGCGGTGATGCCGACGGCCGCGCGATAACGGCTGGACACCGCGGTGCCGGACCGGCCCGGCTCGGTAAAGCGGCCGCGGCTGAATTCGCCGCTGGCGTCGATGGCCGGCAGGCGTTCGGACTGCTGCACGCCATACAACGCGCGCGCCTCTTCGATGCGCAGCGCCGCGACCCGCAGGTCGCGGTTGTTGGCCAGCGCGGCCGTGATCCAGGCCTGTAGCGCGGGGTCATTGAAATAGGCGCGCCAGTCCTGCGGCGCGGCGGCCTGGCCGGCCTGCGCCGGCGTGTCGTACTGCGCCGGCACGGGCGCCGCGGGGCGCTCATAGGTCGGCGCCAGCGAGCAGCCGGACAGCGCCAGCGCCAGCAGGGTCATTGCCACGGGCTTCATGGCGTCGTCTCCAGCGGTTCGCGGCCCGTGGGGCGCGCGGGACGGGCGCGCATGCCGACCATGCGCCCCACGATAAGAAAGAACAGCGGCACCAGGAACACCGCCAGCACGGTCGCGGTGATGATCCCGCCCAGCACGCCGGTGCCGATGGCGGCCTGCGCGCCCGAGGCGGCGCCGCTGGCCAGCGCCAGCGGCAGCACGCCCACGCCGAAGGCCAGCGAGGTCATCACGATCGGCCGCAGCCGCAGCCGCGCCGCTTCCAGCGTGGCGGACAGGATGCCCTGGCCATCGCGCACCAGGTCCTTGGCCACTTCCACGATCAGGATCGCGTTCTTGGCCGACAGGCCGATGGTGGCGATCAGGCCGACCTTGAAGTAGATGTCGTTGGGCATGCCGCGCACGGTCACCCCCAGCAGCGCGCCGATCACGCCCAGCGGCACCACCAGGATCACCGCCAGCGGAATCGACCAGCTTTCGTACAAGGCCGCCAGCGCCAGGAACACGATCAGCACCGACAGCGCGAACAGCACCGGCGCCTGATTGCCGGACAGCCGCTCTTCGTACGACTGGCCCGACCAATCGAAGCCGATGCCGCGCGGCAGCTCGGCCGCCAGCGTTTCCATGGCGCGCATGGCCTCGCCGCTGCTGTGGCCCGGCGCGGCCGAGCCGTTGATCGTGAACGACGGGAAGCCGTTGTAGCGGTTCAACTGCGGCGGCCCCATCGACCACTTCAGCGTGGCGAACGCCGATAGCGGCACCATCTGGCCCTGCAGGTTGCGCACGTGCAGGCGCGAGATGTCGTCCACGTCCACGCGGCGCTTGCCGTCGGCCTGCACGGTCACGCGCCGCACCTGGCCGTTGAGCATGAAGTCGCCGATGTAGTCCGAGCCATACATCACCGCCAGCGCGGTGTTGATCTCGTCGATCGGCACCCCCATGGCCTGCGCCTTGTCGCGGTCGATGCGCAACTGCAGCTGCGGCGCCTCTTCCTGGCCGGCGAACACCACGTCCGTCAGCGCCGGATGCTCGGCCGCCGCCGCCAGCAGTTTCTGCCGCGCCTGCGTCAAGGCCTCGTAGCCCAGGCCGCCGCGGTCCTGCAGCCGGAAGTCGAAACCCGAGGTCGAGCCCAGGTCCGGCAGCGGCGGCGAGTTGAGCGCGAACACCATCAGGTTCTTGCGGTCGGCAAAGGCCTCGTTGATGCGCTTGACCACCGCATCGACGTGCAGCGAGGCATCGCGCCGCTCCTTCCAGTCCTTGAGCGTGACGAAGAACATGGCCGAGTTCGGGCCGCTGCCGTACTGGCTGAAGCCGTTGACCGAATACACGTACTGCACCGGCTCGTGCTCCATCATGTAGCGCTCGACGTCCTTGACCACGGCCATGGTCTCGGCCTGCGGCGAACCCTGCGGCAGGATCACCATGGCCATGAAGCTGCCCTGGTCCTCGTCGGGCAGGAACGACGACGGCAGCCGCGCGAACAGCAGCGCCGCCACGCCGATCACCAGCGCGTAGGCCAGCCCGAAGCGCACCGGCCGCGCCAGCACGCCGGCCACGCGCGCCGTATAGCGCGTGGTCAGGCGCGCGAAGGCGCGATTGAACCAGCCGAAGAAGCCGCGCTTCTCGTGGTGGCCGGCCGGGATCGGTTTCAACAGGCTGGCGCACAGCGCCGGCGTCAGCGACAGCGCCAGGAAGGCCGAGAAGGCGATCGACACCGCCAGCGTCACGGCGAACTGGCGATAGATGTTGCCGACCGCGCCGTCGAAGAACGCCATCGGCACGAACACCGACACCAGCACCACCGTGATGCCGACGATGGCGCCGCTGATCTGGCCCATGGCCTTGACCGTGGCGTCATGCGGCGACAGGCCTTCCTCGGCCATGATGCGCTCGACGTTCTCGACCACCACGATGGCGTCGTCCACCAGGATGCCGATGGCCAGCACCATGCCGAACATCGTCAGCACGTTGATCGAATAGCCCAGCCCCAGCATCACCCCCAGGGTGCCCAGCAGCGCCACCGGCACCACCAGCGTCGGGATCAGCGTGGCGCGCAGGTTCTGCATGAACAGGTACATCACGCAGAACACCAGGGCCACCGCCTCCAGCAGCGTCATCAGCACCTTCTGGATCGAGATCTCGACGAAGGTGGAGGTCTCGTACGGGATGTCCCAGCTCACGCCCGGCGGGAAGTACTGCGCCAGTTCGTGCATGGTTTCGCGGATGCGGCGGGTGGTCTCGACCGCGTTCGAGCCCGGCGCCAGCTTGATGCCCAGGCCGGTGCCCGTCATGCCGTTGACGCGCGACAGGTACATGTAGTCGGTGCCGCCCAGTTCCACCCGCGCCACGTCCTTCAGGCGCAGCGTGGCGCCGTCCGGTTGCGCCCGCAGCGGAATGTTGGCGAATTGTTCCGGCGTGTGCAGCGATTCCCCCGCCACGATGCTGGCGTTCAGCGGCGCGTCCTGCGGCACGGCCTGGTTGCCCAGTTCGCCGATGGTGACGCGCGCGTTGTGGCTGCGCAGGGCCGAGACGATGTCGCCCGGCGTCAGCGACAGGGCGGTGAGCTTGGCCGGGTCCGGCCAGATGCGCATGGCCGCTTCCGCGCCGAACGATTGCACCTTGCCCACGCCTTCGACCCGGCGCAGCGCCTGCAGCACATTGGATGCGGCCAGTTCGCCCAGCTGCATGTCGTCCAGGCTGCCATCCGACTTCAGCGACACCACCAGCTGGATGTTGTCGGCGGCCTTCTCCACGCGCACGCCGTCGCGCCGCACGGATTCCGGCAGGCGCGGTTCGACTGCTTTCAGGCGGTTCTGCACTTCCACCGCCGCGATGTCGGGGTTGGTGCCCTGCTTGAAGGTCAGGTTGATGCTGGCCCAGCCGGTCGAGTCGCTGCTGGACGAGGTGTACATCAGCCCCGGGGCGCCATTCATCTCGCGTTCGATGATGGCGGTGACAGCCTCCTCGACCACCTTGGCCGAGGCGCCGGGATAGCTGGCGCCGATGTTGACGACCGGCGGAGCGATGTCCGGATACTGCGCCACCGGCAGCGCGCGGATCGACAACAGGCCGACCAGCGCGATCAGCAGCGAGATCACCCACGCGAAGACGGGGCGATCGATAAAGAAACGCGCCATGGCGGTTTACCTTTTTTCGTTATTTCCCGCGGTCGCCATGGGCGCGCTTGGCGCGGCCCGCTCGACCGGTTTGATTTTCTGGCCGGGGGCCAGCTGCGCGGCGTTTTCCACGACCACGCGTTCGCCGCCCTCGAGCCCCTCGGTGATGACCCAGTTCGGTCCCAGCAGGCGGTGCGCGGCCACCGCCACGCTGCGCAGCTCGCCGTCGTCGCCCGCCACCAGCAGGTGCGCGCCGTCGGCATTGCGCAGCAGGGCGTCGCGCGGCACCAGGTAGGTGTCGCGGTTGACGGCCTGTTCCAGCCGCACGCGCACGTACATGCCGGGCAGCAGCACGCGGTCCGGGTTGTCGAACAGCGCGCGCATGGTCACGTTGTCGGTGCCCGGGTCCACCGCCAGGTCGGCGAACGACAGCGTGCCGCCCTGGCCGTATTCGGAGCCGTCGGGCAGCAGCAGGCGCACCCGCATCTTGTCGGGCGCGACCCCCTCCAGCGCGCCGGCGCGGATCTGCTTCTGCAACTGCATGACCTCGGCCGCGGGCTGCGAGAAGTTGACGTAGATCGGGTCGAGCTGCTGCACCACGGTCAGCGGCGTGGCCTGGCCTTCGCCCACCAGCGCGCCCTCGGTGACCAGCGCGCGGCGCGCGCGGCCGTCGATCGGCGAGGTGACGCGGGCGTATTCCAGCCGCAGCCTGGCGCTCTGCAGGTTGGCCTTGGCCAACGCCACTTCGGCGCGCGCCTGGCGTTCCTCGGCCACGCTCTCGGCGTGGTCGCGTTCGCTGATGGCGCGGTCCGACACCAGGTCGGCGTAGCGGCGCAGCTTGTCGGCGGCGGCGGACAGGTTGGCCTGGGCGCGCGCCAGCGCGGCCGCCTCGGAATCGTAGGCCGCCTGCAGCGGCGCCGGATCGATCTGGAACAGCGGGGCGCCGCGCGCCACTTCCTGGCCTTCTTCATACAGGCGGCGGGTGACGATGCCGGCCACGCGGGCGCGCACTTCGGCCTCGCGATAGGGCTCCAGCCGGCCGGGCAGTTCGCTGGCCACCGAGGTGGGCGTGGCCTTGGCCACGATGACGCCGATTTCGGCGGGCGCCTTGGCGGTTTCGGGGGCTTCCTTCTTCGAGCAGGCGGAAACAAGAAGCAGTACGGATACGAGTGCGAGCGTTCTGAGAGGGACTCGGTGCGACATTTTTAGAAGTCATTGTGGGTTGCCCATGGCGGGCGAGGAAGGGAAAGTGCGCGGGTTTTCCCTGTGGGGTCCGCAGTCTATCATTTAATCCGTCATGCTTGATTAATTGTTTTGTTCAAAAGTATGCTGACGGCTGCATACATCTTTACAGTGCGCAGACGGCGGCCTCCGCAAACGGGGCCGCCGTTTTCACGTCGATCCGTTTTTCCCCGCAACCCGTTCATTTACAAGGAGATCTTTGTATGGCCCGCAAGACGAAAGAAGAATCCCAACGCACCCGCGACCGCATCCTGGACGCCGCCGAGCACGTGTTCCTGTCCAAGGGGGGGGCCAGTACCACCATGAGCGATATCGCCGATTTCGCGGGCGTTTCCCGGGGCGCCGTCTACGGCCATTACAAGAACAAGATCGACGTCTGCATCGCCATGTGCGACCGGGCCCTGGGCGAAGCCGTGTCGCTGACCCGGGTCTCGACCGACGGCGAGGCGCTGGAATCGCTGTATGCCTCGATGCGCCAGTACGTGCAGATCTACGCCGAGGAAGGCTCGGTGCAGCGCGTGCTTGAAATCCTGTACCTGAAATGCGAGCGCAGCGACGAGAACGCGCCACTCCTGCGCCGGCGCGACCTGTGGGAACGCCACGCCCTGCGCACCTCCGAAAAACTGCTGCGCGCCGCGGTCAGCCGCGAAGACCTGCCGCGCGCGCTGGACGTGCGCCTGTCCAATGTCTACCTGCACTCCCTGATCGAGGGCGTGTTCGGCACTATCTGCTGGTCCGATCGCCTCAAGGGCGATATCTGGCCGCGCGTCGAGCGCATGCTCCGCGCCGCCATCGACACCCTGCGGCTGTCGCCGCAACTGCGGACGCCGCAGGCCGCTTGACCCCCTGGACGCGGCCGACCCGTTAGCCCGCGTCCCGATGCCGCGCCGGCCGCCGCCACGCCAGGCCGTGCCCCTACAATCCGGCCATGACCCTCAAGCAACTCGAAGCCTTCTACTGGGCCGCCACCTGCGCCAGTTTCGCCGTGGCGGCCGAGCGCCTGCACCTGTCGGTGTCGTCACTGTCCAAGCGCATCGCCGAACTCGAGGACGCATTGGGGCGGCCGCTGTTCGACCGCAGCGGCCACAAGGCCGTGCTGACCGACGCCGGCCAGCGGCTGCTGCCGCAGGCGCGCGAACTGCTGGCCGCGGCCGACCAGATTCGCGCCTCCCTGGCGGAAACCCCGGTCCTGCGCGGCCGCTGCCGTTTCGGCGTGGGCGAACTGACCGCGCTCACCTGGCTGCCGCGCCTGATCGGCGTGGTGCGCGCCGCCTATCCCGAACTGGTGCTGGAACCCTACGTGGACATCGGCCAGGTGCTGGAGCAGCGGGTCGCCGACGGCGAACTGGACTTCGCCGTCATCGCCGGGCGTTCCTCGCGGCCCAACATCGCTTCCGCGCCGATCGGCGAAGCCGCGTTCGCCTGGGTCGCCGCGCCCGCCGTGCTCGAGGGCGACACCCGCATGTCGCCGGCATTGCTGGCGCGGTTGCCGCTGGTGACCTTGCCGCCGGGCGCCGGCACCACCCGCATCATCGACGACTGGCTGGCCGGGCGCGACGTGGCCGGCGAGCGCCTGTGCTGCAACAACTGGGGCGCCATTGCCGGCCTGCTGATCGAGGGCACCGGCGTCGGCCTGCTGCCCAGCCACTGGGCGCAGGCCTTGCAGGCGGAAGGCAGCCTGTGCGTGCTGCACTGCGAGCCGGCGCCGGCGGCGCTGCCGTATTCATTCCAGTACCGGCGCGACGACGCCCGGCCGCTGGTCGCCAGATTGCGTGAAGCGGTGCTGGAGGCGGTGGATTTCTCGGCGCCCTGCCGGTTGCCCTGAAGGATCGACGTCGTTCCGTCCGTAAGGCGGTCGTCCGGGACCAGGGGCGGGCGCCTGGCGGCCGCCGCTCTATACAATCGCCGCGCGCCTGGCGCAGAATCCAACAAGAACGTGCGCAACGGGGGGATGGGCCCGGCGATGCAGCACGGCTCGGGGTCTGTTCCCTCATTGCCGGGCGGCGCGCCGTCCGGCGCGGGGGGAAGCAGGCCGCCTGAATCGACGGAGATCATTCATGCGTAAACTCTGCCTCGCCATGGCCATGGCGGGAATGCTGGCCAGCGGGCTGGCCCACGCCCAATCGACCCTGAGGGTCGGCCTGCAGGACGACCCGGACGTGCTCGATCCGACCCGCGCCCGCACCTTTGTCGGCCGCATCGTGTTCGCCTCGCTGTGCGACAAGCTGGTCGACATCACGCCGGACCTGAAGTTCGTGCCGCAGCTGGCCCAGTCCTGGAGCACCAGCCCGGACAACAAGACCCTGACGTTCAAGCTGCGCACCGATGCCGTGTTCCATGACGGCACGCCGATCGACGCCGCCGCCGTCAAGGCCAACCTGGACCGCGCCCGCACGCTGCCCGACAGCAACCGCAAGAGCGAACTGGCCACCGTGGCCAGCGTCGACGCGCCCGACGCCGGCACCGTGGTGCTGCACCTGTCCGAACCCGACGCCTCGCTGCTGTCGCAACTGTCCGACCGGGCCGGCATGATGATCTCGCCCGCCTCGTTCGACAAGGACCCCGGCGGCAAGCCGGTTTGCTCCGGCCCGTACCAGTTCAAGGAGCGGGTGCAGAACGACCGCATCGTGCTCGAGAAATTTCCCAAGTACTGGGACGCCGCCAACTACCACTTCGACCGCGTGGTGTTCACGCCGATCCCCGACAACACCGTGCGCCTGAACAACCTGCGCGCCGGCGACCTCGACATCATCGAACGCGTGGCGCCCAGCGATGCCAAGGCGGTCAAGGACGACGCCAACCTGCGCCTGGCGCCGGTCACCGGCCTGGGCTTCCAGTCGATTTCGGTCAACCTGGGCAACGGCGCGCGCGCCAACAACCCCCTGGCCAAGGACAAGCGCGTGCGCCAGGCGCTTGACCTGGCCATCGACCGCGACGTGCTCAACCAGGTCATCGGCGAAGGCCAGTACCAGCCGGCCTACCAGCCGTTCCCGCCGGCCAGCTTCGCCTACAACAAGTCGTTCGAGCACGCCGGCCGCGATCCCAGGAAGGCCCAGGCCCTGCTCAAGGAAGCGGGCTTCGACCGCGTCAAGTTCGAGATCACCTTCGGCAACAACACCACCATGCAACAGGTGTTCGAGCTGGTGCAGGCCATGGGCGCCGAAGCCGGCTTCGACATCACCCTGCGTCCGGTGGAGTTCGCCTCGCTGCAATCGTCGCTGGCCCGCGGTGACTTCGAAGTCGGGCAGAGCGGCTGGTCGGGCCGGGTCGATCCCAGCGGCAACATCCACCAGTACCTGAGCTGCAAGGGCAACCTGAACGACGGCAAGTTCTGCGACCCGCAGGCCGACAAGCTGCTCAACGACGCCCGCGCCGAGCCGGACACGGCCAAGCGCCGCGCCCTGTACGACCAGGTGCTGTCGGTGATGCAGGACCAGCGTCCCATCGTCTACCTGTTCTACCTGCCGTGGACCTTCGGCACGCAGAAGAAGCTGGAAGGCTTCGTGCCGTATCCCGATGGCCTGATTCGCCTGAAGGGCGTCACCCTGGCCGGGAAGTAGCATCGAGCCAGACACGGGATCCGGTTGCGGGTCCCGTTTTTACTTGTCTCTCGCGGCCGCCGGCCTCGCGCCGTCCGCAACAGGATCGCACCATGATGTTTACGACTCGCCCGGAAATCCTCGGCACCTTTGGTGTCGTGACGTCCACCCATTGGCTGGCCAGCTCGGCCGGCATGTCGCTGCTGGAGCGCGGCGGCAACGCGTTCGACGCCTGTGTCGCCTCGGCCTTCGTGCTGCAGGTGGTCGAGCCCCACCTGGTCGGCCCGGCCGGCGAAGTGCCGGCGGTGTTCTATTCCGCCCGCACCGGCCGCGTCGAAGTGCTGTGCGGCCAGGGCGCCACGCCCGCCGCCGCCACGCTCGAGCGCTACCGCGCCGAAGGCCTCGCGCTGATCCCCGGCAACGGCCTGCTGGCCACCGTGATCCCCGGCGCCTTCGATGCCTGGATGCAGCTGCTGCGCGACCACGGCACGATGCGCGTGCGCGACGTGCTGGAACCCGCCATCTACTACGCCGAACACGGCCACGCGCTGATGCCGCGTATCTCCAACACCATCGCCGGCCTGAAGGACTTCTTCCAGGCCCACTGGCCCACCTCCGCGCAGGTCTACCTGCCCGGCGGCAACGTGCCCGAGGCCCGCAAGCTGTTCCGCAACCCGGCGCTGGCCGCCACCTGGACCCGCGTGCTGCGGGAAGCGGAACAGGCCGGCGCCGACCGCGAGCGCCAGATCGAGGCGGCCCGCGACGCCTTCTACCGCGGCTTCGTGGCCGAGGCCATCGACAGGTTCGCGCGCGGCAACGAGGTCATGGACGAAAGCGGCCAGCGCCATCGCGGCGTGATCACCGCCGACGACCTGGCCGGCTGGTCGGCCAGCTACGACCAGCCCGCCACCTATGACTACCACGGCTACACCGTGGCCAAGGCGGGCGCCTGGAGCCAGGGGCCGGTATTCCTGCAGACCCTGGCGCTGCTCAAGGACATGGACCTGGCCGGCGTCGGCCCGACCAGCGCCGAGTTCGTGCACCGCGTCACCGAAGCCATGAAGCTGGCCTTCGCCGACCGCGAGGCCTACTACGGCGATCCCGCCTTCGTCGACGTGCCGCTGGCGCAACTGCTGTCCGACGAGTACAACGACGCGCGCCGCGCCCTCATCGGCGAGCAAGCCTCGCAGGACCTGCGGCCCGGACAGATCCCCGGTTTCGAGGCGCAGGTGGCGCGCGTGATGGACACCCTGCAGCGGCTGTCCAAGGTGTCGGCCCCCGGCAGCGCGACCAACGAACCGACGCTGGCCGACATGCGCGCCTCGGTCAAGCGCGGCGACACCACCCACGTGGACGTCATCGACCGCTGGGGCAACATGATCTCGGCCACGCCGTCGGGCGGCTGGTTCCAGTCCTCGCCGGTGATCCCGGAACTGGGCTTCGGGCTGAACACCCGCGCCCAGATGTTCTGGCTGGAGGAGGGGCTGCCGGGCACGCTGGCGCCGGGCAAGCGTCCACGCACCACGCTGACGCCGTCGCTGGCGCTGCGCGAGGGCCGGCCCTATCTCGCATTCGGCACGCCGGGCGGCGACCAGCAGGAGCAATGGCAACTGCTGTTCTTCCTGCGCCACGCGCACCATGGCCTGAACCTGCAGGAAGCCATCGACCTGCCGATGTCGCACACCATGCATTTCCCCACCTCGTTCTACCCGCGCGACCGCAAGCCGGGGCACCTGGCGGTGGAAAGCGGCTTCGGCGCCGAGACCATTGCCGCGCTGCACGCCCGCGGCCACCAGATCGAGGAAGTGCCGCAATGGTCGGTCGGCCGCCTGACCGCCGCCTCGCGCGACGCCGACGGCCTGCTGCACGCGGCCGCCACGCCGCGCCTGATGCAGGCCTACGCGGTCGGCCGCTGAGCCTCGTGCCGGCGCGCCCGCCCGGCGCGCGCCGGCACGGTTGCGGCGATTTGCCGCCATGGGCTATCTTTTGCCCATGACGCCTATCCAGCAGAGCCCGGCGAGCGGGGCTCCTCCCCTGACGGGACACGAACCCCTCTTCATCGTCCTGAACACCGGCTCCGGGCGCGGCGACGCGCAAGCGCTGCAGGACATCATCCGCCGCGTGCTCGACGAGGCCGGCCGCCGCTTCCAGCTGATGCCGGTCGATGATCCGTCGCGCCTGGTCGCCACCGCCCGCGAGGCCGTGGCCTTGGCGCGCGAGGCTGGCGGCATCGTGGTCGCGGCCGGCGGCGACGGCACGCTCAACGCCGTCGCCGGCCAGGTGCTGGGGCAGGGCGTGCCGTTCGGCATCCTGCCGCAAGGCACCTTCAATTACTTCGGCCGCCGCTACGGCATCTCGCAGGACACCGAAGCCGCGCTGCGCGGCCTGCTGGGCGGCGAGCTGCGGCCGGTGCAGGTCGGCCTGCTCAACGGCCGCCTGTTCCTGGTCAATGCCAGCCTGGGCCTGTACCCGCAACTGCTCGAAGACCGCGAAGCCTACAAGCAGCGCTTCGGCCGCAGCCGCCTGGTGGCGCTGTGGTCCGGGCTCGTGACGCTGATGCGCGCGCCGCGCCAGCTCAGCCTGCGGCTCGACTACGAAGGCCGCGTGCGCGACCTGCGTTCGCCAACGCTGGTGGTGGGCAACAATCGCCTGCAACTGGAGCATATCGGCATCGATCCCGCCGAACTGGACCGCGGCCACCTGGTGGCCATGGCGGCGCGGCCGGTCGGCACGCTGGCGCTGTACGGCCTGTTGCTGCGCGGCCTGTTCAGCCGGCTGGGCGAGGCCGAGCACGTCGTCAGTTTTGCCTTCGACCGTCTGATGGTCTCGATCCGTGGGCGCCGCCGCGTCAAGGTCGCCATGGATGGCGAAATATCCTGGATGGACACCCCGCTGGAATTCAAGGTGTCCGACACGCCTCTGCCGCTGGTGGTGCCGGTCGCCGCCCCGGAAGAGGGGCGGCCATGACGCGCATCCTGCAGTTCTCCGACACCCACTTCGGCACCGAGCGCAAGCCGGTGGTCGAGGCCGCGCTGGACCTGGCCCGATCACTTTCACCCGAATTGGTCGTGATCAGCGGCGACATCACCCAGCGCGCGCGGCGCGGCCAGTTCGCCGCCGCCCGCAAGTTCATCGAGCGCCTGTCGCTGCCGGTGTTGGCGGTGCCGGGCAATCACGACATTCCGCTCTTCAACCTGTTCGCGCGGGCGCTCAATCCTTACGGCAACTACAAGCGCGCGCTCGGCGCCGTGCTCGAGCCGGTCTATGAATCCGACGGGCTGCTGGCCATCGGCGTCAACACCACGCGGCCCCGCCGCCGCAAGGACGGCGAGATTTCCGATGCGCAGATCGCGCGCGTGGCGCAGCGCCTGCGCCAGGCCAGGCCGGGGCAGTTGCGGGTGGTGGTGGCGCATCACCCGATGCGCGCCAAGGTCGAATCCGATCACTCCAACCTGCTGATCGGCCGCCAACGTGCGCTGGCCGCCTGGGCCCAGGCCGGGATCGACCTGATCCTGGGGGGGCATATCCACCTGCCCTACGTGCTGCCCGCCAGCGTCGACCCGGCCGTGGCCGCCGGCTGGGTGGTGCAGGCCGGCACCGCATGCTCGCGCCGGGTGCGGGGCAATATCCCCAATTCGGTCAACCTGATCAGTTGCGAAACCACGGGCGATACGCGCGTCTGCCACGTGGAGCGCTGGGACTACGCCGCTGGCGCCCACGCTTTCGTGCCGGCCGACAGGACGCTGGTCACGACGGCTGGCGGCGATGGCCAGGCCGGCCTGCCGGCGGGGGCGCGATGACCGATTCCTGCGCGGCCGGGGTGGCGTCTCACGCGCTGCTCCTGTTCATGCTGGCGCCGCCGGGCATCGCGCTCGTGGCGGTGTTGCTGGCGCGGGCCTATGTCCGGGCCGCGCCAGCGGCCCGCCTGGCTGGCTTCGCCGGCGCGGTCGCCCTGGCCTGCGCCGTCTTCCTGTCGCTGGCCGCGGCCGTGACGCGACCGGGCGTGGTGGTCGAGTTCGATAGCGCCCTGGCAGGCGCCCTGAGCATGTCGATGGCGGATTCCGTGCTGTGGCTGCTGTCGTGGTTCACCACCCTGGGCGATCGCAGCCTGTTGACGGTGCTGGCCATCGCGATGACGGTCGCATTGCTGTGGCACCGGCAGTGGCGCCTGGCTGCTTTCTGCGCCATTGCCACCGGCGGCGGCGGGGCGCTCAACCGGCTGCTCAAGCACGGCTTCGAGCGCGTCCGCCCCGAACATGACCACGGTTTCGCGACGGCATTGGGCTGGAGTTTCCCCAGCGGGCATGCCTCGGCGGCCATGGCGGTGTACGGCGCGGCGTGTTACCTGGCCTGGCGTCTCGCGCCTCAGGCCTGGCGGTTGCCAGGCGTGGCGCTGGCCGCCGCGCTGATCATGGCGATCGGGTTGAGCCGGGTCCTGTTGCAGGTGCACTTCGCCAGCGACGTGGCGGCGGGTTTTGCCATCAGCTTCGCCTGGCTGGCCATTTGCGTGGCCGTGACGGAACGGGCGAGCGCTTCAGCGCGGCGGGAGCAGCGCATCCAGTAGGCGCGCGTCGGTTCCGCGGATATCCCGCGACCTCAGCGCGGCGCAGGCATAGCGGCCGCCGGCGGTGGCGATCGCCTGGTCGAGCCGGCGCGCCCGGTCCGGTGGCGGGGGTTCCAGGTCGACGATCAGCTTGCCGGCCACGGGCGCGGTCACTTCGCCGTCGCTGAAGCGCTCCAGGGTGCGGTCGATCTCGCGTTCGCGCGGCAGCGCCAGCACGATGGTGTCCGACTCGGCCAGGGCTTCACGCGCCGAGGTGGCCAGGGTCGCGCTGCCGCGGAAGTCCTCGCAGCGGTCCGGGTCGATGTCATAGACCGTCAGGGCGATATCGGGCTCGGCCGCCAGCAGCCGCCGTGCCGCCTGGGTGCCGGTGCGCCCCATTCCCACGATGCTGATGCGCAGGCTCATGGCTTGGGCACCGACCAGGTGCTGACGATATGGGCCAGCGGTTCGCCGCCGCCGGCCGCGGTCAGGATGACCTCGCCCGCCGACAGGCGGCCCACCTTGAGCAGCCGGGCGTCGGCGTGGACCGCCCCGGCCGGGCTCTTGCGCAGGAAGTTGATGGTCAGGCTGGCGGTGACGGCATGGGCCTGTCCGGTGGCGCCGACCACCGCGGCATACATGGCCAGGTCGGCCAACCCCATCAGCATCGGGCCCGCGACGATCCCGCCCAGGCGCTGGTGGCTGTCGCGCGCGGGCAGGACGGCGAGGGCGGTGCCGCGGCCGATCCGTTGCACCTCGATGCCCAGCAACAGGGAAAAGGGATGCTGTTCGGCCAGCAATAGCTGGAAGTCGGCCAGGCTGATCAGTGGCGCCTCGGCCTGGGCGCAGGGCAGGGTGGTGGAGGTCATCGTTGTTCCAGCGCGTGGCAATAATGATCCAGCAGGACGTCGGCCTGCTGGCCCAGGGATTTCAGGCGGCGGGTGTGCAGCAGCAACAACAGCCCGATGAGGTAGGTGAAGACGTTCATCTGCTCGACCTGCACCGCGCCGGCGGCCCAGGACTTGGTGCGGGCCAGCGCCTGGCCCAGCACGTCGACGCATTGGCGCAGCCGGCCGTTCAGCTGTTCGTCCATGTCGCGGCCCAGGCCGCGCGGCCCCAGGCCCTGGAACAGGTACAGCCCGAGCGAGAAATCGGTGCGGCGCTCGGCGTAGTAGCCGAAAAAGGCCAGGATGGCCTGGCGCGCCGCGGCAGCGGGGGCGCAGTCGGCGGTCGCCGCCTGCAGATGCGCATGCAGGCGCTGCAACGATTCGTCCAGCAAGGCGCCGTACAGGATTTCCTTGCCGGCGAACCAGGGATATATCGCGCCCGTGGTGCAACCGGCTTCCTTGGCGATCGCGCGGATGGTGGTCTTTTCGAGGCCGTCACGCTCGAATACGCGCTGCGCGGCGTCCAGGATCATCTGGCGGCGCAGGGCGCTCAGGCGTTCGTTGCGGTCAGCGCGCGGAGTTGAGGTAGGCATCGGCAGCCAGGGGATTGAGGTGTTGTTAAATAATATCGACGATTTATTTAAATAAAAACGTTATTAAAGACATCGCCAACCGGCCACGCAAGGGCGCGGGCCGGCGGGACGGCAGGGCCTCAACCGGGCGCTGGCGGACCGGGGGGAAATCGTTCAAAAGAAATAAGGGCGGTATCAGCGAATTATTGGGGTCAGGGCTGAAAGTCGCGTGAATACGTGATCGTTTGCAAAATTCAGGGTTAGCCCTAGCGGGATTGGTCTGATGTTGCAATATCCCAACAAGGCTGTCGCAAACCTGCACTTTTCTGGTGTCTACCATAGCCAGCCCCCCTGATTTTTGATGCAATAGCGTCAACTTCCCTTCGCGGAGTTAGGGGGGCGGCAGGCTGGTTTGCTGGATTGCTGCTCTTGTCACTCAAATCAACGGAGATTTCTTAAATGAAAAAGACTCTGCTCGCTGCCGCCCTGCTCGCCGGTTTCGCCGGTGTCGCCCAGGCAGAAACGTCTGTCACCCTGTACGGCATCATCGACACGGGTATCGGCTACAACAAGATCAGCGGTGCTGGCGATGCCAACGGCAGCCGTATCGGCATGATCAACGGCGTTCAGAACGGTTCGCGTTGGGGCCTGCGTGGTTCGGAAGATCTGGGTGACGGCCTGCGCGCTGTTTTCCAACTGGAATCGGGTTTCAACTCGGGTAACGGCAACTCCGCTCAAGACGGTCGTCTGTTCGGTCGCCAAGCCACCGTCGGTCTGGCCAGCGACAGCTGGGGCCAACTGGACTTCGGTCGTCAAACCAACATCGCCTCGAAGTACTTCGGTTCGATCGATCCGTTCGGCGCCGGCTTCAACGTCGCCAACATCGGCACCGGCATGAGCGCTGCCAACACCGCTCGCTACGACAACATGGTCATGTACCAAACCCCGTCGTTCAGCGGCTTCCAGTTTGGCGTTGGCTACTCGTTCAGCGCTGATGATCGCAACACCGACGCTCGTCGTTCGGGCTTCCGCACCGCCGACAACGTCCGTGCCATCACGACCGGTCTGCGTTACGTCAACGGCCCGTTGAACGTGGCTCTGTCCTACGACCAACTGAAGGCTTCGAACAAGCAGTTCCAAGACGAAGTCGACGCCACCCCGCGTTCGTACATGATCGGCGGCAGCTACGACTTCGAAGTCGTGAAGCTGGCTCTGGCCTACGCTCGCACGACCGATGGCTGGTTCACCACGTCGAATCCGTCGGGTGCTTCGGGCACGCTGGCCAACGGCAATGACCTGGGCTTCACCAACAACTCGTTCGCTGATGGCTTCAAGGCCAACTCGTACATGCTGGGTCTGTCGGCCCCGATCGGCGGTGCTTCGAGCCTGTTCGGTTCGTGGCAACGTGTCGATCCGTCGAACGACAAGCTGACGGGCGACGACGCCACGATGAACGTGTACTCGCTGGGCTACACCTACGACCTGTCCAAGCGTACCAACCTGTACGCCTACGGTTCGTACTCGAAGAACTACGCCTTCAACGATGGCGTCAAGGCGACCGCCGTCGGCGTCGGCCTGCGTCACCGCTTCTAATCGAAAGCAGGGCGCAAGTCCTGCCTCGATTCGTAGTGCATGAGCGGGCTTCGGCCCGTTCATATGAAGCCACCCTCCGGGGTGGCTTTTTTTATGTCCGAAATGTCTGCTTTTTTAAGCGACAGGTCCGCGCGCATGGCGGTGCGTGCGGGCGGGTGTCGTGTGTCGTCGCGAGGTGTGCGCGATCAGCGGCGAAGGAGGTGTGAATGGTGTCGCGCGTGGCCGCTGTGCGGGCGTTTTATCGTGCTGGCGGCGCGGGCGTGGCGCGATTGCGGTAAGCTGTTTGCTTCCCGTCAAAGATTGCGATTGTTCCACTGGAGAAATGCAGTCTTTCACCCGCTGTTCACGCTACAGAGTTCAGCCGGAAGTAACCGCGCGAATGCTACAATCCTAAGGTTTGCGCATTTGACGGACGCCTGAATGAACCTGCAACAGTATTTCCCCGTCCTGCTGTTTATCGTAGTGGCCACCCTTATCGGGTTCGCGCTTCTGACGGCCGGCTCCCTCCTTGGCCCGCGGCGTCCCTACGCCGAGAAGCTATCCCCCTATGAGTGCGGCTTCGAAGCGTTCGAAGACGCGCGCATGAAGTTTGACGTGCGCTACTACCTGGTGGCGATCCTGTTCATTCTTTTCGACCTGGAAATCGCGTTCCTGTTCCCGTGGGCCATCGCCCAGGGCACGGTTGGAATCGTCGGCTTCTGGACGGTCATGGTTTTCCTCGCCGTGTTGACCGTCGGCTTCATCTACGAATGGAAAAAGGGCGCGCTGGACTGGGAATGACCCTCCGGGTTATTTCATCACCGCACGCTATCAGAGACGAATATGGCTATAGACGGCATTCTCAAGCAAGGGTTCATCACAACCAGCGCCGACAAGTTCCTTAACTGGGCGAAAACCGGCTCCATGTGGCCCATGACCTTCGGCCTGGCCTGTTGCGCGGTCGAGATGATGCACGCGGGCGCGGCCCGCTACGACCTGGACCAGTTCGGCATCATCTTCCGTCCCAGCCCGCGCCAGTCCGACCTGATGATCGTGGCCGGCACGCTGTGCAACAAGATGGCGCCGGCGCTGCGCAAGGTCTACGACCAGATGCCCGAACCGCGCTGGGTGGTGTCGATGGGCTCCTGTGCCAATGGTGGCGGTTACTACCACTACTCGTATTCCGTGGTGCGCGGCTGCGATCGCATCGTACCGGTAGACGTCTACGTGCCGGGCTGCCCGCCCACGGCCGAGGCGCTGGTCTACGGCTTGCTGCAGATGCAGAACAAGATCCGCCTGACCAACACGATTGCGCGCTGAGTTTGCGCACCGGTCCGCGGCCGCCGCAAACGCCGCCGCAGGACCCCGCGAAACAGCGTATCGGTTCACCTAAGCGTACAAGATGATGACCAGGCTCGAAACCCTGAAAAACAATTTGCAGACCACCCTCGGCGCGGACATCGCGCTGACCGAGGCGCTGGGCGAGCTGACGCTCGAAGTGCCCGCGGAGCAGTGGTTCTCCGTCTGCAACAAGCTGCGCACCGAAGCCGGCCTGCGCTTCGAAATCTGTATCGACCTCTGTGGCGTCGACTACCTCACCTGGGGCAACGGCACGCGCCAGCTGCCCGAGGAAGCCAACGCCAAGGTGCACCGCGCGCGCTTCGCCGTGGTCGCGCACCTGCTTTCGGTCGAGAACAACTGGCGCCTGCGCGTGCGCACCTGGGCGCCGGACGACGAATTCCCGATGGTCGCCTCGCTGATGGAATGCTGGCCGGCCGTGGGCTGGTTCGAGCGCGAGGCGTTCGACCTGTACGGCATCGTCTTCGAAGGCCACCCCGACCTGCGCCGCATCCTGACCGACTACGGCTTCATCGGCCACCCGTTCCGCAAGGACTTCCCGCTCTCCGGCACCGTCGAAATGCGCTACGACCCGGAACAGAAGCGCGTCATTTACCAGCCCGTCACGATCGACCCGCGCGAGATCACGCCGCGCGTGGTGCGCGAAGACACCTACGGCTTGGGACGTTGAATCATGGCAGAAATCAAGAACTACACGCTCAACTTCGGCCCGCAGCACCCGGCCGCCCACGGCGTGCTGCGCCTGGTGCTCGAGCTGGACGGCGAAGTCATCCAGCGCGCCGACCCGCACATCGGCCTGCTGCACCGCGCCACTGAAAAGCTGGCCGAGCACAAGACCTACATCCAGGCGCTGCCCTACATGGACCGCCTGGACTACGTGTCCATGATGTGCAACGAGCACGCCTACGTCATGGCCATCGAGAAGCTGCTGGGCGTCGAAGCCCCGCTGCGCGCGCAGTACATCCGCGTGATGTTCGACGAGATCACGCGCCTCTTGAACCACCTGATGTCGTTGGGTTCGCACGCGCTGGACGTGGGCGCCATGGCGGTGTTCCTGTACGCCTTCCGTGAACGCGAAGACCTGATGGACTGCTACGAAGCGGTCTCGGGCGCGCGCATGCACGCGGCCTACTATCGTCCGGGCGGCGTCTACCGCGACCTGCCGGACACCATGCCGCAGTACGGCGAGACCAGCAAATACCGTGGCGAGAAGGAAGTGCGCGTCATGAACGACGCGCGTTCGGGCTCGCTGCTGGATTTCATCGAAGACTTCACCAACCGCTTCCCCGCCTGCGTCGACGAGTACGAAACCCTGCTCACCGACAACCGCATCTGGAAGCAGCGCCTGGTCGGCATCGGCGTGGTCGATCCCGACCGCGCCAAGGCGCTGGGCTTCACCGGCCCGATGCTGCGTGGCTCGGGCGTGGCCTGGGACCTGCGCAAGATGCAGCCCTACGAAGTCTACGACCTGCTCGATTTCGACATTCCCGTCGGCGTCAATGGCGACTGCTACGACCGCTACCTGGTCCGCATCGCCGAAATGCGCGAGAGCAACCGCATCATCCGCCAGTGCGTGGAATGGCTGCGCAACAACCCGGGCCCGGTCATGATCGAGAACCACAAGATCGCCCCGCCCAAGCGCACCGCCATGAAGACCAACATGGAAGAGCTGATCCACCACTTCAAGCTCTTCACGGAAGGTTTCCACGTGCCCCCGGGCGAAGCGTTTGCTTCGGTGGAGCATCCCAAGGGCGAGTTCGGCATCTACCTGGTGTCGGACGGCGCCAACAAGCCGTACCGCCTGAAGATTCGGGCCCCCGGCTTTGCCCACCTGCAATCGCTGGACGAAATGTCGCGCGGTCACATGATCGCCGACGCCGTCACCATCATTGGTACGCAGGACATCGTTTTCGGCGAGATCGATCGCTGATCCGCCAGACAGTCACGAGCACGCCCGCATAACCCGGATTCAAACTATGCTGCTTTCCGAACAGGCCTACCAGAAAATCGACCGAGAACTCGCCAAGTTCCCGGCCGACCAGCGGCAGTCCGCCATCATGGCCTCTCTTGCCATCGCGCAGGAAGAGAAGGGCTGGTTGGCTACCGACATCATCGAAGATGTAGCGAACTACATCGGCGTCCCGCCCATCGCGGTGCAGGAAGTCGCCACCTTCTACAACATGTTCGACGTCAAGCCCGTCGGCAAGACCAAGATCGCGGTCTGCACCAACCTGCCCTGTGCCTTGCGCGACGGCGAACGTGCGGGTGACTACCTCAAGCGCAAGCTGGGCGTGGACTATCGCGAAACCACCGCCGACGGCCAGTTCACCCTGGTCGAGGGCGAGTGCATGGGCGCCTGCGGCGATTCCCCCGTGCTGATCGTGAACAACAAGCATATGTGCGTGCGCATGACCGAAGAGAAGCTGGACGCGCTGGTCGCGGCCCTCAAGGCGCAAGGAGAGTCGGCATGAACGCGCCGGACATCTACAAGCAGTTCGCGCAGGGCCTGGAGCCCAACCCGCTGAACGACCTGTCCAATTCGATGTGCCTGCACGGCCGTCACATCAAGCCGCAGATCATGGCCGACGTCGACGGCGCCAACTGGCGCCTGGCCGACTACGTCAAGCGCGGCGGCTACGAAGCCCTGCGCAAGATCCTCACCACCGGCATGAAGCCGGAAGACGTGATCGCCGAAGTCAAGGCGTCGGGCCTGCGCGGCCGCGGCGGCGCGGGCTTCCCGACCGGCCTGAAGTGGAGCTTCATGCCGCGCGCCTTCCCGGGCCAGAAGTACCTCGTCTGCAACTCGGACGAAGGCGAACCGGGCACGTTCAAGGATCGCGACATCCTGCGCTTCAACCCGCACATCGTGATCGAAGGCATGGCGATCGCCGCCTACGCGATGGGCATCAGCGTCGGCTACAACTACATCCACGGTGAAATCTTCGAAGTCTACGAGCGCTTCGAAGAGGCCCTGGAAGAGGCGCGCGCCGCCGGTTTCCTGGGCGACAGGATCCTGGGTTCGGAATTCAACTTCCAGCTGCACGCGTTCCACGGCTATGGCGCCTACATCTGTGGCGAGGAAACCGCGCTGCTGGAATCGCTGGAAGGCAAGAAGGGCCAGCCGCGCTTCAAGCCGCCGTTCCCGGCCAGCTTCGGCCTGTACGGCAAGCCCACCACCATCAACAATACCGAAACCTTCGCGGCGGTGCCCTGGATCATCCGCAACAGCGGCCAGGCCTACCTCGAAGTCGGCAAGCCCAACAACGGCGGCACCAAGCTGTTCTCGATCACCGGCGACGTCGAGCGTCCCGGCAACTACGAGATCCCGCTGGGCACCCCGTTCTCGACCCTGCTGGAACTGGCGGGCGGCATGCGCGGCGGCAAGAAGCTCAAGGCCGTGATCCCGGGCGGTTCGAGCGCCCCGGTGCTGCCGGCCGACATCATGATGGAAACCACGATGGACTACGACGCCATCGCCAAGGCGGGTTCCATGCTGGGTTCGGGCGCCGTGATCGTCATGGACGAGACGCGCTGCATGGTCAAGTCGCTGCTGCGCCTGTCGTATTTCTATTTCGAGGAAAGCTGCGGCCAGTGCACGCCGTGCCGCGAAGGCACCGGCTGGCTGTACCGCATGGTGCACCGCATCGAAAACGGCCACGGCCGTCCGGAAGATCTGGACATGCTGGACAACGTGGCGGGCAACATCATGGGCCGCACCATCTGCGCCCTGGGTGACGCCGCCGCCATGCCCGTGCGTGGCTTCCTCAAGCATTTTCGCGACGAATTCGCGCACCACATCGAGCACAAGTCGTGTGTGGTTCCGCAATATCTGTAGGTCTCAGGAACAGCAATGGTTGAACTAACCGTCGACGGCAATACGGTAGAAGTGCCCGAGGGCAGCATGGTGATGCATGCGGCCCAGAAAGTCGGGCTTTACGTGCCGCATTTCTGCTACCACAAGAAACTGTCCATCGCGGCCAACTGCCGCATGTGCCTGGTCGAAGTGGAAAAGGCGCCCAAGGCGCTGCCCGCCTGCGCCACCCCCGTGACGAACGGCATGGTCGTGCACACCTGCTCCGAGAAGGCTCGCGCCGCTCAGAAGTCGGTGATGGAATTCTTGCTCATCAATCACCCGCTCGACTGCCCGATCTGCGATCAGGGCGGCGAATGCCAGCTGCAGGACCTGGCCGTGGGCTACGGCGGCTCTTCCTCGCGTTACCAGGAAGAAAAGCGCGTGGTGTTCCACAAGGACCTGGGCCCGCTGGTTTCCGCCGAGGAAATGAGCCGCTGCATCCACTGCACCCGCTGCGTGCGCTTCGGCCAGGAAATCGCCGGCGTCATGGAACTGGGCATGCTGGGCCGCGGCGAGCACTCCGAAATCACCTCGTTCGTGGGCCGCTCGATCGAATCCGAACTGTCGGGCAACATGATCGACATCTGTCCGGTGGGCGCGCTGACCTCCAAGCCCTTCCGCTACAGCGCCCGCACCTGGGAACTGGCCCGTCGCCGTTCGGTCAGCCCGCACGACAGCCTGGGCGCCAACCTGGTGGTCCAGGTCAAGGGCGACCGCGTCATGCGCGTGGTGCCGTTCGAGGACGAAGCCATCAACGAATGCTGGATCAGCGACCGCGACCGCTTCTCGTACGAAGGCCTGAACAGCGAAGACCGCCTGGCCGCGCCGATGATCAAGGGCGCCGACGGCAAGTGGCAGGAAGCCTCCTGGGCCGACGCCCTGGCTGCCGTGGCCCAGGGCCTGTCGCGCGTGCGTGACAGCTTTGGCGCCGGCCAGATCGGCGCCCTGGCGTCGGAATACGCCACCACCGAGGAATACGCGCTGCTGGGCCGCCTGGTCCGCGCGCTGGGTTCCGAGAACATCGATTTCCGCCTGCGCCAGACCGACCCGGCCTTCGACGCCGCGCTGACCGGCGCGCCGTGGCTGGGCATGCCCATCGCCGAACTCGACAACCTGGACCGCGTCCTGGTGGTCGGCTCGTTCCTGCGCAAGGATCACCCGCTGATGGCCCAGCGCCTGCGCCAGGCCGCCAAGCGCGGCACGCAGATCCTGATGGTCGACAGTGCCGCCGACGATCCCCTGATGCCGGTCGCCGGCCGCCTCACCGTGGCCCCGTCCGAGCTGCCGCGCGCCCTGGCCGAAGTGGCCGTGGCCCTGGCGCAAGCCAAGGAAGCCGCGGTGCCGGCCGAGTTCGCCTCGGTCACCCCGGGCGAGAACGCCAAGATCATCGCCGCCAGCCTGGCGTCGGGCGCCAACACCGCCGTGCTGATGGGCAACCTGGCCGTGGCCAGCGCCCAGGCCTCGACCCTGGCCGCCAACGGCCGCGCCGTGGCCGACCTGGCCGGCGGCAAGTTCGGTTTCCTGACCTCCGGCGGCAACACCGTCGGTGGTTACCTGGCCGGCGCCATCCCGGGCAAGGGCGGCAAGAACGCCGCCGCCATGCTGGCCGAGCCGCTCAAGGCCTACGTGGTGCTGCACGCCGAGCCGCTGCTGGATGCCGACAATGGCCAGCAAGCCATCGCCGCGCTGCGCGGCGCGCAATTCGCCGTGGCCCTGACGCCTTACCGTTCGGCCGCCGCCGAATGGGCCGACGTCATGCTGCCGGTGGCGCCGTTCACCGAAACCTCGGGCACCTTCGTCAACGCCCAGGGCCTGGCCCAGAGCTTCAAGGGCACGGTCGCGCCTTTCGTCCAGACCCGTCCGGCCTGGAAGGTCCTGCGCGTGCTGGGCAACGTCCTGCACCTGGCTGGCTTCGATGACGAAACCTCCGAGTCCGTGCGCGATGCCGCGCTGGCCGGCGGCGTCGAAGGCCGCCTGTCCAACGACATCAAGGCCCCGCTGGGCCTGGGCCAGCCCCTGACCGGGCTGGAACGCGTCGCCGACGTGCCGATCTACCGCAGCGACGCCATGGTGCGCCGCTCGGAACCGCTGCAGGCCGCGCCGGCTTCGAAGAAGCCCGCCGCCCGCATGAACGGCAACACGCTCACCAGCCTGGGCCTGACCGCCGGCGTCAAGGTCCGCGTGACGGGCGGGCAGGGCGCTGTCGAGCTCGAAACCGTGCAGGACGACGCCGTGGCCGATCGCGCCGTGCGCATCGCCGCAGCCTTTGAAAATACCGCAGCCCTGGGTGGCGCATTTGGTCAACTCAGCGTGGAGCGTGCCTGATGGAATGGCTCAATGTTCTTGAAAGCCACGGAACGGCATTGCTCGGTCCGACGGTCTGGATGGTTCTCTGGACGATCATCAAGATCGTGGTCATCGCCGTGCCCATCATCCTGTGCGTCGCCTACCTGACGTACTGGGAGCGCAAGATGATCGGCGCCATGCACGTGCGCATGGGCCCGAACCGCGTCGGTTTCAAGGGGCTGCTGCAGCCGTTCGCCGACGTGTTCAAGCTGCTGACCAAGGAAGTCGTGGTCCCCAGCCAGGCCAACAAGGTGCTGTTCGTCGTGGCTCCCGTGGTCACGCTGATGCCGGCCCTGGCCGCCTGGGCGGTGGTGCCGTTCGGCCCCGACGTGGTCCTGGCCAACGTCAACGCCGGCCTGCTGTACATCATGGCCATCACGTCGATCGGCGTGTACGGCGTGATCGTCGCCGGCTGGGCCTCGAACTCGAAGTACGCGTTCCTGGGCGCGCTGCGCGCCTCGGCCCAGATGCTGTCGTACGAACTGGCCATCGGCTTCGTGCTGGTGACGGTGCTGCTGGTGTCCGGCAGCCTGAACATGTCCGAGATCGTGCATGTGCAGAACCGCGGCTGGTTCGCCGACAAGGGCCTGACGTTCCTGTCCTGGAACTGGCTGCCGCTGCTGCCGCTGTTCGTGATCTACGTGATCTCGGCCGTGGCCGAAACCAACCGCCACCCGTTCGACGTGGTGGAAGGCGAATCGGAAATCGTGGCCGGCCACATGGTCGAATACTCGGGCATGGCCTTCGCGCTGTTCTTCCTGGGCGAATACGCCAACATGATCCTGCTGTCGTGCATGGCCTCGATCATGTTCCTGGGGGGCTGGGCGTCGCCGATCGACATCGCGCCGCTGACCTGGATCCCGGGTTGGATCTGGCTCGGTCTCAAGACGTTCGTCGTGGTTTCGTTGTTCGTGTGGTTCCGCGCGTCGTTCCCGCGTTACCGCTACGACCAGATCATGCGTTTGGGCTGGAAGATCTTCATCCCGCTGACCGGTGTTTGGCTGGTCATTGTGGCGATCTGGATGCAGACGCCCTGGAACATTTGGCGCTAAGCCGCCAGGCAGAGGCAGGATATGGAAGCGATCAAAGATTTCTTCGGCAGCTTGATGCTGGCCGAACTGCTCAAGGGCATGCGCCTGACGGGCAAGTATTTCTTCAAGCGCAAGGTGACCTTGCGCTACCCGCAGGAAAAGACGCCGACCTCGGCGCGTTTCCGCGGCCTGCACGCGCTGCGCCGCTACCCCAATGGGGAAGAGCGCTGCATCGCGTGCAAACTGTGTGAAGCCGTGTGCCCCGCGCTGGCCATCACCATCGAGTCGGACCAGCGTGACGACGGCACCCGCCGCACCACGCGCTACGACATCGACCTGACCAAGTGCATTTTCTGCGGCTTCTGTGAGGAAAGCTGCCCCGTGGACTCGATCGTGGAAACGCACATCCACGAATACCACGGCGAAAAGCGCGGCGACCTGTATTTCACCAAAGACATGCTGCTCGCCGTGGGCGACCGCTACGAAGCCGAAATCGCCCGCCGCCGGGCCGAAGACGCTCCCTACCGTTGAGCCCAGGGTCCTGATCCATGACTTTTACCACTGTCCTGTTTTACATACTGGCCGCCGTGCTGGTGATCGCGGCGTTCCGCGTGATCACCGCGCGCAGCCCGGTCACCGCCGTCCTGCACCTGATCCTGGCGTTCGCCAACGCGGCCATGCTGTGGATGCTGCTGGGCGCCGAGTTCCTCGCGCTGCTGCTGGTGCTGGTGTACGTGGGCGCCGTGATGGTGCTGTTCCTGTTCGTCGTCATGATGCTCGACATCCGCATGGATGCGCTGCGCCAGGGCATGAAGACCTACCTGCCGCTGGGCCTGGTGATCGGCCTGGTGATGGTGCTGGAAATGGCCTTCGTGCTGGGTTCGACCTGGTACGGCGCGGGCCCGCAGGCCCCGGTCGCCGGCGACTACAACAATGCCCGCGCCCTCGGTGAAGCGATGTACACGCACTACATCTACGCCATCGAAGTCGGCGCCGCGCTGCTGCTGGTCGGCATGGTCGCCGCCATCGCGCTGACCCTGCGCCGCCGCCGCGACGTCAAGTACAACGACCCGGTCGCCGCCGTCCGCGTGCGCTCGAAGGACCGCTTCCGCATGGTGAGCATGCCCGCCCAGAGCGAGCGCGCCCAGGCCCAGAACGGCACCGCCGCGCCCGCCGCGCCCCAAGGAGAAAAACAATGACGCTGACGCTGGCCCATTACCTGATCCTGGGGGCGATCCTGTTCGCCATCGGGATCTTCGGCATCTTCCTGAACCGCCGCAACCTGATCATCCTGTTGATGTCCATCGAGCTGGTGCTCCTGGCCGTCAACATGAACTTCGTGGCGTTCTCCAGCTGGTTCGGCGACACCGCCGGCCAGGTGTTCGTGTTCTTCATCCTGACCGTGGCCGCCGCCGAAGCGGCGATCGGCCTGGCCATTTTGGTGCTGCTGTTCCGCAACCTGAACACGATCAACGTTGACGAACTCGATCGCCTGAAGGGCTGACGGGGTATTGGAAGAAAATGTCTAGCTCACCCAATCTCTACCTGCTCATCGCGCTGGCGCCGCTGGCCGGAGCAATCCTCGCGGGCCTTTTCGGCACCGGGTTCCTGGGCCGTCCGATCGGCCGTCGCGCCTCGCACGTCATCACCATCCTGGGCGTGCTCATCTCCGCCATCGGTTCGGTGGTGGTGCTGGGCGACGTGCTCAACGGCCTGCGCTTCGACGGCGCGGTCTACACCTGGAGCCTGATCGGCCAGACCAAGCTGGAAATCGGCTTCCTGATCGATCCGCTGTCGGCCATGATGATGGTCGTGGTGACCTCGGTGTCGCTGATGGTGCACATCTACACCATCGGCTACATGGCCGACGATCCCGGTTACCAGCGCTTCTTCTCGTACATCTCGCTGTTCACGTTCTCCATGCTGATGCTGGTGATGTCGAACAACATGGTGCAGCTGTTCTTCGGCTGGGAAGCGGTGGGCCTGGTGTCGTACCTGCTGATCGGTTTCTGGTACACCCGCCCGACCGCGATCTTCGCCAACATGAAGGCGTTCCTGATCAACCGCGTCGGCGACTTCGGCTTCGTCCTCGGCATCGGCCTGCTGTTCGCCTACGCCGGCACCATGCACTACGGTGAAGTGTTCGCCCAGGCCGACAAGCTGTCCAAGCTGACGCTGCCCGGTTCGGACTGGATGCTGCTGACCGTGGCCTGCATCTGCCTGTTCATCGGCGCCATGGGCAAGTCGGCGCAGGTGCCCCTGCACGCCTGGCTGCCCGACTCGATGGAAGGCCCGACCCCGATCTCCGCGCTGATCCACGCCGCCACCATGGTGACGGCCGGCATCTTCATGGTCGCGCGTTTCTCGCCGCTGTTCGAGCTGTCGGACACCGCGCTGTCGTTCATCATCGTGATCGGCGCCATCGGCGCGCTGTTCCTGGGCATCCTGGGCATCATCCAGAACGACATCAAGCGCGTGGTGGCGTATTCGACGCTGTCGCAGCTGGGCTACATGACCGTCGCGCTGGGCGCCTCGGCCTACTCGGTGGCGATCTTCCACCTGATGACGCACGCGTTCTTCAAGGCGCTGCTGTTCCTGGGCGCGGGCTCGGTCATCATCGGCATGCACCATGACCAGGACATCCGCAACATGGGCGGCCTGCGCAAGTACATGCCCATCACCTGGATCACCTTCCTCTTGGGCACGCTGGCCCTGGTCGGCACGCCGTTCTTCTCGGGTTTCTACTCGAAGGAACACATCATCGAAGCGGCCGGCGCCGCCCACGTCTGGGGCGCCAGCTTCGCCTACTACGCCACGCTGATCGGCGTGTTCGTGACCTCGCTGTACTCGTTCCGCGTGTACTTCCTGGTCTTCCACGGCAAGGAACGCTTCGACACCAGCGACCACGGTCATGGCCACGGCCACGACGCGCACGGCCATGACGACCACGGCCACGACGACCATGGCCACCACGGCGGCAAGCCGCACGAGTCTCCCTGGGTCGTGACCCTGCCGCTGATCCTGCTGGCGATCCCGTCGGTGCTGATCGGCGCCTGGGCGGTGGATCCGATGCTGTTCGGCAAGTTCTTCAACGGCGTGATCACGGTGCTGCCGCAGCATCCCGCCATGCACGAACTGCATGAAGAATGGCACGGCTGGGTCGCCTTCGGCCTGCACGCCTTCCAGACCCTGCCGTTCTGGCTGGTCGTGGCCGGCGCGGTCATCGCCTGGTACTGCTACCTGATCAACCCGAAGGTCCCGGCCGCGATCAAGTCGAGCCTGTCGGGCGTCAACAAGGTGCTTGAGAACAAGTACTACGTCGACTGGGTCAACGAGCAGATCATCGCCCGCGGCCTGCGCTGCCTGGGTCGTGGCCTGTGGCAGACCGGCGACCGCGGCATCATCGACGGCCTGCTGATCAACGGCAGCGCCCGCGTGGTGGGCTGGGTGTCGGCGATCAGCCGCCACCTGCAGTCCGGCTTCATCTATCACTACGCGTTCGCGATGATCATCGGCATCATGGCGCTGGTGACTTTCTTTGTGCTGATTCCCCAATGATGGCAAGCGAGATGGCATCCAACACTTTCCCCTGGCTCACGCTTGCGATCTTTGTCCCGATCGTATTCGGCCTGCTGGTGCTGGCGGTGGGCCGTGACGACCGTCCCGGCCTGACGCGCGGCCTGTCGCTGATCGGCTCGATCGCCGGCTTCCTCGTCACGATCCCGCTGTACACCGGGTTCGACTCCAAGACGGCTGCCATGCAGTTCGTCGAGAAGACCTCCTGGATCGAAGCCTTCAACGTCAACTACCACCTGGGCGTGGACGGCATTTCGCTGTGGTTCGTGCTCCTGACCGCGTTCATCACCATCATCGTGGTGCTGGCCGGCTGGGAAGTCATCACCAGCCGCGTGTCGCAGTACATGGCCGCCTTCCTGATCCTGTCGGGTCTGATGGTGGGCGTGTTCTGCGCGCTGGACGGCATGCTGTTCTACGTGTTCTTCGAAGCCACGCTGATCCCGATGTACATCATCATCGGCGTCTGGGGCGGACCGAACCGGGTGTACGCGGCCTTCAAGTTCTTCCTCTACACCCTGATGGGCTCGCTGCTGACGCTGGTGGCGTTCGTCTACCTGTGGAATGCCTCGGGCGGTTCGTTCGACATCCTGACCTGGCAGCAGACCAAGCTGGGCTACACCCCGCAGATCCTGATCTTCGTGGCGCTGCTGGCGGCCTTCGCGGTCAAGGTGCCGATGTGGCCGGTGCACACCTGGCTGCCGGACGCCCACGTCGAGGCGCCCACCGGCGGCTCCATCGTGCTGGCCGCGATCATGCTGAAGCTGGGCGCCTACGGTTTCCTGCGCTTCTCGCTGCCGATCGCGCCCGACGCCTCGCACAGCCTGGCCGGCCTGATGATCACGCTGTCGCTGATCGCCGTGATCTACATCGGCCTGGTGGCGATCGTGCAGGACGACATGAAGAAGCTGGTGGCCTATTCGTCGGTCGCCCACATGGGCTTCGTCACCCTGGGTTTCTTCATCTTCAACACGGCCGGCGTCGAAGGCGCCATCGTGCAGATGATCTCCCACGGCTTCGTCTCGGGCGCCATGTTCATGTGTATCGGCGTGCTCTATGACCGCATGCACTCGCGCCGCATCGCCGACTACGGCGGCGTGGTCAACGTGATGCCGCGCTTCGCCACGTTCTTCATCCTGTTCTCGATGGCCAACAGCGGCCTGCCGGCCACCAGCGGTTTCGTCGGCGAGTTCATGGTGATCATGGGCGCGGTCGAGCACAACTTCTGGATCGGCCTGCTGGCGGCCACCGCGCTGATCCTGGGCGCTTCGTATTCGCTGTGGATGGTCAAGCGCGTGGTCCTGGGCGACGTCGCCAACGACCACGTCCGCGAGCTGACCGATATCAACCGCCGCGAATTCGTGATTCTTGGCGTGATGGCGATCGCCGTGCTGTACATGGGGATCTATCCCAAGCCCTTCACCGACGTGATGCACGTGTCGGTCGAGGCCCTGCTGCAACACGTTGCCGTCTCGAAACTGTAAGACAAGACAATGATGCAATCCCAAATCGATTTCGCCCTGGCGACACCGGAAATCCTCCTGCTGGTTTTCGGCCTGGCTATCCTGCTCGTCGACGCGGTCAGCAATCACCCCGAGCGCAAGCCGACGTTCCTGCTGACCATGCTGGCGCTGGGCGTGCTGACCGTGGTGTCGGCGCTGCAGTGGAAGAACGGCGTCACGGGTTCGACCTTCAACGGCCTGTACGTCACCGACGAGCTGTCGCACCTGCTCAAGATCGCCTCGTACATCGCGGTGGCGGTCACGCTGGTCTACGGCCGCGTCTACGCCCAGCTGCGCGACATGATGCGCGGCGGCGAACTGTACGTGCTGACGCTGTTCGCCCTGCTGGGCCAGATGGTGATGATCTCGTCGGGCAACCTGATCTCGATCTACCTGGGCCTGGAGCTGATGTCGCTGGCGCTGTACGCGCTGATCGCGCTGCGTCGCGACAACGTCGTCGCCACCGAAGCCGCCATGAAGTACTTCGTGCTGGGCGCGCTGGCCTCGGGCTTCCTGCTGTACGGCATGTCGATGGTCTACGGCGCCACCGGTCACCTGGACCTGGCCGAAGTCTCCAAGGTCATCGCCGCCGGCAAGGCCGAGAAGCTGGCCCTGGTGTTCGGCATCGTGTTCCTGGTTTCGGGCCTGGCGTTCAAGCTCGGCGCCGTGCCGTTCCACATGTGGGTGCCGGACGTCTACCAGGGTTCGCCGACCGCGGTCACGCTGATCCTGGGCGGCGCGCCCAAGCTGGCGGCCTTCGCCATCACGCTGCGCCTGCTGGTCGACGGCCTGCACGGCCTGGCGGCCGATTGGCAGCCGATGCTGATGATCCTGGCGGTGCTGTCGCTGGCCATCGGCAACCTGACCGCCATCGCGCAGACCAACTTCAAGCGCATGCTGGCCTACTCGACCATCTCGCACATGGGCTTCGTGCTGCTGGGCCTGATGTCGGGCTCGGTGGCCGGCAAGCCGGAACTGGCGTCCGCCGCCTACGGCGCGTCGCTGTTCTACATGCTGACCTACGTGCTGACCACGCTGGCCAGCTTCGGCATCGTGCTGCTGCTGTCGCGCCAGGGTTTCGAGTGCGAGCACATCGACGACCTGAAGGGCCTGAACCGCCGCAGCCCGTGGCATGCCGCCATCGTGCTGCTGCTGATGTTCTCGCTGGCCGGCATCCCGCCGCTGGTGGGCTTCTACGCCAAGCTGGCGGTGCTGCAGGCGCTGGTCAGCGCCGGCCACGTCACGCTGGCCGTGATCGCGGTGCTGTTCTCGCTGATCGGCGCGTTCTATTACCTGCGCGTGGTCAAGGTCGTGTACTTCGACGAGCCGGCGGCCGATGCCGCCCCGATGTCGGCCACCTGCGGCCAACGCGGCGTGCTGTCGGTCAACGGCCTGCTGATCCTGGTGCTGGGCCTGTTGCCCGGCGGCCTGATGGCCCTGTGCGTGCAGGCCATCCGCAGCTCGCTCAGCCTGTAAGCGGAACGGGCGATGAACCAGACCCTGGCGGTATGGCTCCTGATCGCGCTGGCCCTGGTCAGCGCGAACCTGCCTTTCCTGACGGAGCGCGTGTTCGCCGTGCTGCCGTGGAAGCAGGGCGGGGCCGAGGCCGTCAAGCCGTTCTGGATGCGCCTGGTCGAAGTGCTGGTGTTCTACCTGATCGTGGGCGCCCTGGGATTCACGTTCGAGTCCGTGCTGGGCAATCGCTTCGCGCAGACCTGGGAGTTCTACGCCATCACGTTGAGCCTGTACCTGGTGCTGGCTTATCCGGGGTTCGTGTATCGCTATCTCTTCAAGCGCCATCCCCGCCTGCGGACCTGAACCGCCCGCCACGCCTTCGCAGTACCTGCCAAACGCCCCGCAAGGGGCGTTTGGCTTATGCGTGCCAGCGTTGCCGTCGATTGCCGTTTTCGTGGCGAAATGGCATCACACCGCGCCACTCTCGCGTTACCGCGTCCGATTTCCGGGCACGGCCTGAACTCGATCAGCTTTCCAATACAGAATCGCAACCTGTCATAAACAGGAATGCTTGTCATTCATGTTCTGGAGGTTGATGGTGAAGCACGAAGACTCGTATGCATTGAATACCCTGGCCAGTTCGCTGGCTGCCGCGGTGGCGGTTCCCGCACTGTTCATCAGCCCCTATGCGCTGGCGCAGTCCGGCGCCCATGGCGTCACGCAGCTGGCGCCGGTGGAAGTGGAGGGCGAGGATTCGCCCTACCAGCCCGATGCCGCGCAGTCGCCCAAGATGACCGCGCCGCTGCTGGACACGCCGCGTTCGGTGCAGGTGGTGCCCAAGCAGGTCATGTCCGACCAGTCCGCCAGCTCCTTGCAGGACGTGCTGCAGAACTCGCCGGGTATCACCTTCGCTGCTGGCGAAGGCGGGCGCGCCGGCGGCGACCTGCCCGTCATCCGCGGCCAGAATGCCGCCAGCAGCCTGTTCCTGGACGGAATGCGCGATGCCAGCATGCAGGCGCGCGACACCTTCAACCTGGAACAGGTCGAGATCATCAAGGGGCCCGATTCGGTCTATTCCGGCCGCGGCGGGGCGGGCGGCAGCATCAACCTCGTCAGCAAGGCGCCCAAGGCCAAGGATGCCACCGAGGTCACGGGCCAGATCGGCACCGATCGCAACTACCGGGGAAGCGTCGACAGCAACTGGCGGCTGGGCGAAAAATCCGCTTTCCGCCTGAATGTCATGGGCACCAAGGGTGACGTGCCGGGCCGCGACAGGGCGGTGAATTTCGAGCGATGGGGCGTGGCGCCGTCGCTGATGCTGGGGATGGGCACGCCGACCCGCATCACGCTGAGCTACTACCACTACCAGAACGACAGCATGCCGGACTACTCCATCCCCTACGACCCGCGAGTGGGTCTGCCGGTCACGGAGACCCTGGGGATCAGCCGCAAGAACTTCTACGGCCTGGCCGAACGCGACTTCATGAAGACGCGCGATGGCATGGCCACCGTCGATTTCCAGCACGATTTCTCCGACAAGCTCACGTTGCGCAACGTGGTTCGATATGGCCGCGAAACCGCCGATTACCTCGCCACCCAGCCCGACCTCACGCTCGCAAACCTGCCCGCGGGGATCGTGGACAGGCCGGCCTACGGCAGGTACTACACCACCAAGGCATTCGCGAACCAGACCGACCTGAGCGGCGAGTTCCTGACCGGCGCCGTCAAGCACGGGTTCGACCTGGGCTTCGAGTACACCAGCGTGAAGCAGACCATGGCCTACACCAACGACCAGGTCCTGTCTTCGGATGGCGTCACCAAATGCCCGGCCGATCTGACGCAGACCTCGCTGCGCAATCCCGATCCGAACGTGGCCTATCCTTGCCGCACCGCCCGCAGCTGGCCGGCTCCCTACGCCACCGACACCCTGGCGCTATACAGCTTCGACACCCTCAAGTTCGACGAACAATGGCAGGCCAGCGTCGGCTTGCGCTGGGACAATTACCGCACCAGCGGCCACGACAAGAAAAAGCAGGGCTACCGCCGCACCGACAATCTGTTCAACTACCAGTTGGGCCTGGCCTACAAGCCCGTGCCCCAAGGCACGATCTATGCGTCCTATGGCACGTCGTCCACGCCGTCCGCGGTGGCGGGTGCCACGGCTTCCGACATTCTCAGGAAAAGCTCGGACGAGGCGGCGGCGCCGGAAAAAAGCCGTTCGGTCGAGGCGGGCGTCAAGTGGCTGGTCCTGGATGAACGCCTGACGCTGACGGGCGCGGTGTTCCAGGATACGCGCAGGAACACCAACATCGAGGTGTTGCCGAACGAATACGAGCAGGCGGGCCAGACCCGCGTGCGCGGCATCGAACTGGGCTTCTCCGGTTCCATCACGCCGGCATGGAACATCTATGGCGGCTATACCTTCCTGGACAGCAAGCTGATCCGGGGCGGACGCAAGGACATCGGCGCCGAGGGCCAGGAGCTGCCGAACACGCCGCGCAATGCGTTCAGCCTGTGGTCCACCTACAAGGTGCTGCCTGAACTGACGTTGGGCGGCGGCGCCTACTATGTCGACAAGGTCTACGGCAACGCCGACGCGGGCGTCGATGCCAGCGGTGCGCCCAAGGCGCGCTGGGTGCCGTCGTACTGGCGCTTCGATGCGATGGCCAAGTACAAGTTCAGCTCCCACCTGGCGTTGCAGCTCAATGTCCTGAACGTGTTCGACCAGACTTTCTACACCCGGGCCAGGCCGAAGAACCACGCCGCGCTCGGCACGGGCAGGGCGGCGCTGCTGTCCGTGAGACTGCGCTACTGAGCGGGACCCTTCAAAAAACCACCTTCGCGGTGGTTTTTTTGAAGGCAGGAGTGACGGCCGGATCCGTTCGGATCCCTTGCGGATTCAGCGAGGTTTCAGGGAATACCCCCGTTATATACAAAGCCACATCAATGAAGTTCTCTTAACTTGTGTTGTTTTTTTCCCGGCTTTACGGGGAATTGATCTTTCTTTCAGGAGGCTTTCAGATTCGAAGGCCAGAATCGCAACCTTCCAAAAAACAAGAATCGTTGCTATTCATATTCTGGAGAAAGCGTTGAAATCCGAAGACACCTTTGCCGTCACGTCGCTCAGCGGATCGCTGGCCGCGGTGCTGGCGACCCCGGCGCTGTTCCTGGCTCCGGCCGCGCAGGCGCAATCGGGCGGACAGGGCGTGACGCAGCTGACACCCGTGCAGGTGCAGGGCGATGCGCTGGTGCCGTACGACGTCAAGGATTCCGCTTCCACCAAGTTCACCGCGCCCTTGCTGGACACGCCCAAGTCGGTGCAGGTCATTCCGCAGGAAGTGATCCAGAACCAGGCGGCGTCCACCCTGACCGAGGCGCTGCGCAACTCGCCGGGCATCACGTTCGGCGCGGGCGAGGGCGGCAATCCGCTCGGCGACCGCCCGATCATCCGCGGCTACGACGCCCAGGCCAGCACCTACGTCGACGGCATGCGCGATATCGGCGCGACCTCGCGCGAGGTGTTCAACCTGGAGCAGATCGAGGTCATCAAGGGTTCGGACGGCGCCTTTGGCGGCCGTGGCGGCGCCGGCGGCAGCATCAACCTGATCAGCAAGACGGCCAAGGCCGAGAATTTCACCGCGGCCAGCCTGGGCATCGGCACCGACAGCTACTATCGCGGCACGATCGACAGCAACTGGCTGCTGGGCGAGAAGACCGCCTTCCGCCTGAACGCCATGTATCACGACGCCGACGTGGCCGGCCGCGACATGGTCAACAACAGCCGCTGGGGCGTGGCGCCCACCATCACCTTCGGCGTGAACACGCCGACCCGCGTGACGCTGAGCTACTACCACATGCAGTCGGACGACCTGCCCGACAGCGGCATCCCGTACGCCTATCCCAGCACCAAGGTGCAGCGCAACGGCAGCTTCATGGGCGTCACGCAGACCGGTCCGGCCAGCGTCGACCGCAATAATTTCTACGGCCTGTCCAGCGACTACCGCAAGACCACGTCCGACATGGGCACGATCGGCATCGAGCACGATTTCTCGAACCGCCTGACCCTGCGCAACATGACGCGCTATACCTATTCGACCCAGGACTACGTCTGGACGCAGCCCGACGACAGCCAGGGCAACGTGCTCAACGGCCGCGTCTGGCGCCGCGCCAACACCCGTGCCAGCCGCGTCGACAGCCTGGCCAACCAGACCGAGCTGACGGGCAAGTTCGAGACCGGCTCGCTCAAGCACAGCTTCAACGTGGGCATCGAGCTGTCCAAGGAGGAGGGCAAGAAAGATACGCTGGCGATCAATCGCGGTTCCGGCTCCGGCGCGGCCAATGCCTGCAAGTCCTTGGGCGCGGCCTCCAACTACAACTGCACCAGCCTGTACGACCCGGATCCGCACGATCCCTGGGTCAACACGCTGGACGGCGACCGCGTCGGCCAGCCGACCCGTTCGCGCACCATCACCAAGTCGATCTACGCCTTCGATACCGTGGAACTGACGCCGCAATGGCTGGTCAACGGCGGTCTGCGCCTGGACCGCTACGAGACCAAGTTCACCAATACGCCGGCCAACAAGTACCAGGTCATCAAGCGTGACGACACCCTGCTGAACTACCAGTTGGGCCTGGTGTTCAAGCCGGCCGACAACGGCAGCGTGTACGTGTCGTACGCGACCTCGTCGACGCCGTCCAACGCCACGCTGGGCGAAGGCAGCGAAAGCCTGGCCCTCACGCCGGGCCGCGGCAACGTCGGCATGAACGCGGCCGACATGGCGCCGGAAAAGAACAAGACCTACGAGATCGGCACCAAGTGGGACGTGCTGGACCGCCGCATGACGCTGACGGCCGCGCTGTTCCGCACCGAGACCACCAACGCCCGCGTCACGCTGCCGTCGGGCGACTACGCCATGGCTGGCAAGAAGGAAGTGAACGGCCTGGAGCTGGGCTTCTCGGGCAGCATCACGCCCGCCTGGCAGGTGTTCGGCGGCTACACCTTCATGAAGAGCAAGCTCAAGGACGGCGCCGGCGCCGACGAGGGCAATGCGTTCCCCAACACGCCGGAGAACAGCTTCAGCCTGTGGTCGACCTACGCGGTGACGCCGGACTTCACGCTGGGCGGTGGCGCCTACTACGTCGGCAAGCAGTACGGCAACACCGCCAACACCACCTACATCCCGTCGTACTGGCGCTTCGATGCGATGGCCGGTTACCGCTTCAACAAGAATTGGAACCTGCAGCTGAACGTCTTCAACCTGTTCGACAAGACCTACTACGACAAGGCCTATCCGGCGCACTACGCCAACATCGCGCCGGGCCGCTCGGCGATCCTGAGCGTGAACATGCGCTACTGAGGCAGGATCAGCTTTCGAACCAGTTCAGCACGCCGTCCAGGCCCGAGACGTTCAGCGCGTAGCGGGTCTGCTGCCGCACCAGCGGCTTGGCGTGGTAGGCCACCGGGAAGCCGGCGGCGCCCAGCATCTTCAGGTCGTTGGCACCGTCGCCCATGGCGATGACCTGCTCCTTGGTGGCGCCGTGGGTGCGGGCGAACTCGCGCAGGTAGACGGCCTTGGCGTCGGCGTCCAGGATATCGCCCAGCACGCGGCCGGTCAGCACGCCGTTGTCGATTTCCAGCGTGTTGGCGTGCGCGCTGTCCAGCTTCAGGCGCTCACGCAGGCGGTCGGTGAAGAAGGTGAAGCCGCCGGACACCAGCAGCACCTTGATGCCGGCGGCCTGGGCGGTGGTGATCAGGCGTTCTGCACCCGGGTTCAGGCGCAGCTTTTCGGTGTAGACCTGTTCCAGCGCTTCGGCCGGCACGTCCTTGAGCAGCGCCACGCGGCGCCGCAGGCTTTCGGCGAAGTCCTTGATCTCGCCGCGCATCGCGGCCTCGGTGATTTCCGAGACCTTGTCCTTGACGCCGGCCACGCCGGCGATCTCGTCGATGCACTCGATGTTGATGAGCGTCGAGTCCATGTCCATCGCCAGCACCTTGCAGTGCGACAGCTTCAGGCCGGCCGGCACGAAGGCGGTGTCGATGCCATGGCGCTCGGCCCACGCCACCACGTCGGCGCGCGTGGCGTCATCGTGCTGCACGTCGAGCAGGCGCGCGGCCGTGGCGCTGATGCGGGCCACGCCTTGCGCCTGCGCCAGGGCGGCGAGCTGTTCGGCGTGTTCGACGGTCAGGCCGGGGGATTGGACGACGAGGTGATGGATAGTCATAAAAATGCGAAGGTCGGGGCGGGTTACTTCAAGGCGCGCAGCACGGCGCGCACGGCATCGGCGCGAGCCGGGATCTGCGCGGCCTTGATCTCAACCCGCAATTTATCCTGTCCGGCGAGTTTGATGTGGCGTTGCCGCTGCACCAGCTCGATGATTTTCGCCGGATCGACGCTGGTCTTGGGGCCGAACTGCAGCAGCGCCTGGGTTTCGCTGGCGTCGATCTTGACGATGCCCAGCGGTTGCGCGGCCAGGCGCAGGCGGTGCGTGGTCAGCAGCGTCTGCGCCGCTTCCGGCAGCTTGCCGAAGCGGTCGATCAGTTCTTCCTGGATCTGGATCAGGTCGTCCTCGTCGGCGGCGTGGGCCAGGCGCTTGTAGACGCTCAGGCGCGCGTGCACGTCGGCGCAGTAGTCGGACGGCAGCAGCGCCGGCGCGTGCAGGTTAACCTCGCAGGCCAGGTTGAAGGGTGCGTCCAGGTCCGGCTCTTCGCCGGCGCGCAGGGCGCGCACCGCTTCGTTGAGCATCTCGTTGTACATCGAGAAGCCGACTTCCTGGATGTTGCCGGACTGCGAATCGCCCAGCACCTCGCCGGTGCCGCGGATCTCCAGGTCGTGCATGGCCAGGTAGAAGCCCGAGCCCAGTTCCTCCATGGCCTGGATCGCTTCCAGCCGCTTCTTGGCGTTGCTGGTGATGGCGTCCTCGCCCGGCGTCAGCAGGTAGGCGTAGGCCTGGTGGTGCGAGCGGCCGACGCGGCCGCGCAGCTGGTGCAGCTGCGCCAGGCCGAAGCGGTCGGCGCGGTGGATCACGATGGTGTTGGCGCTGGGCACGTCGATGCCGGTCTCGATGATGGTGGTGCACAGCAGCACGTTGTAGCGCTGCTGGTAGAAGCCCTTCATCACCTGTTCCAGGTCGCGCTCGGGCATCTGGCCATGGGCCACCGCGATGCGGGCCTCGGGCACCAGCTCTTCGAGGCGGGCGCGGCGGTTGTGGATGGTCTCGACCTCGTTGTGCAGGAAGTAACACTGGCCGCCGCGCTTGAGCTCGCGCAGCAGCGCCTCGCGCAGCGTGCTGCCGTCCTCGCGCCGCACGAAGGTCTTGATCGCCAGGCGCTTTTGCGGCGCGGTGGCGATGACCGAGAAGTCGCGGATGCCTTCGAGCGACATGCCGAGCGTGCGCGGGATCGGCGTGGCGGTCAGGGTGAGCACGTCGACCTCGGCGCGCAGCGCCTTGAGCGCTTCCTTCTGGCGCACGCCGAAGCGGTGTTCCTCGTCGATGATGACCAGCCCGAGGCGCTTGAACTTCACGTCCTTGGACAGGATCTTGTGGGTGCCGATGACGATGTCGACGCGGCCGTCGTTGATGCCCTCGATGGCGGCCGATACTTCCTTGGCCGAGCGGAAGCGCGACAGCTCCACCACCCGCACCGGCCAGTCGGCGAAGCGGTCGGAGAAGGTCTGCGCGTGCTGCTCGGCCAGCAGGGTGGTGGGGCAGAGCAGGGCGACCTGCTTGCCGTTGGCCACCGCCAGGAACGCGGCGCGCAGCGCCACCTCGGTCTTGCCGAAGCCGACGTCGCCGCACACCAGGCGGTCCATCGGCCGGCCCGAGGTCATGTCGGCGATCACGGCCTCGATGGCGGCGGCCTGGTCGGCCGTTTCCTCGAAGCCGAAGCCTTCGGCGAAGGCCTGGTAGTCGTTCAGCGGCAGGTTGAAGGCGAAGCCCTCGCGCGCGGCGCGCTGGGCGTACAGCGCCAGCAGTTCGGCGGCGGTGTCGCGCACCTGTTTGGCCGCCTTGCGGCGCGCCTTGTCCCACTGGCCCGAGCCGAGCTGGTGCAGCGGCGCGGCTTCCGGATCGGCGCCGCTGTAGCGGGCGATCACGTGCAACTGCGACACCGGCACGTACAGCGTGCTGCCGTTGGCGTATTCGAGATGCAGGAACTCCATCTCGCCTTCGCCCATGTCCATGTTGACCAGGCCGTGGTAGCGGCCGATGCCGTGCTGCGCGTGCACCACCGGGTCGCCGGCGCGCAGTTCGGACAGGTCGCGCACCATCGCTTCGACGTTGCTGGCGCGTTCCTGGTCGCGCTTGCCGCGCCGGCCGGTGGCGGCGACGCCGGGATACAGGTCGTTTTCGGTCAGGAACGCCAGCCCGGCCTGCGGCAGCTCGAAGCCGGTGGCCAGGGGCGCGGCGACGATGCCGAAATGGGCGTCGGACGCGAGAAAGGCCTCGATGGTCTCGGGTTGCGCGTCGGGCGTGACGCCGAACTCGTTCAGCATCTGCACCAGCGTCTCGCGCCGGCCCGCCGAATCGGCGCACAGCAGCACGCGGCCATCGTGCCGCCCCACCAGCGCGCGCAGTTTGGCGATCGGGTCTTCGGCGCGGCGCGCGACGCTGACGTCGGGCGCGGCGCGGAAGTCGGGATGCGGCTGGCCGGCGCCCAGCGCCAGGCGGCGGAAATCCTTCAGGCGGGCGTACAGCGCCTGCTCGTCCAGGAACAGCGCGGACGGGGGCAGCACCGGCCGTTCGCGGTCGCTTTTCAGGAAGCCATAGCGGCTGCCGGTGTCCTGGCTGAAGCGCATCATGGCGTCGTCGATGTCGCCGACCGTGACGGTGAGCGTGCCTTCGGCCAGGTAGTCGAACAGCGTGGCCGTCTCGTCGAAGAACAGCGGCAGGTAGTACTCGACCCCGGCGAAGGGGATGCCGTTGCCGATGTCCTTGTAGGGCAGGGCGCGCGAGGGATCGCCTTCGAACACTTCGCGGAATCGCGCGCGGAAGCGGTTGCGCGATTCCTCGTCCATGGGAAATTCGCGCCCCGGCAGCAGTTGCACCTCGCGCACCGGGTACAGGCTGCGCTGGGTGTCGACGTCGAAGCTGCGGATGGTCTCGATCTCGTCGTCGAACAGGTCAAGCCGGTAGGGCAGCGCCGATCCCATCGGGAACAGGTCGATCAGGCCGCCGCGCAGACAGAACTCGCCGGGCGCGGTGACCTGGGTGACGTGGTTGTAGTTGGCCAGCGTCAGCTGCGCGCGCAGCGCTGCTTCGTTGAGCTTGTCCTTCTGCTTGAAGGAGAAGGTGTAGGCCGCCAGGAACGACGGCGGCGCCAGCCGGTACAGCGCGGTGGTGACCGGCACCGTGAGCACGTCCACCGTCTTCATCATCAGCGAATGCAGGGTATGCAGGCGCTCGGAGATCAGGTCCTGGTGCGGCGAGAAGGCGTCGTACGGCAGGGTTTCCCAGTCGGGCAGCTGGCGCACCCGCAGGCCGGGCGCGAACAGCGCGATTTCCTCGGCCAGGCGCTGGGCTTCCAGCGGCTCCGCGGTCAGCACCACCAGCGGCGCGCCGGCCTGCCGGGCCAGGTCGGCCAGCAGCCAGGCATCGCCCGAGCCGGGCGGCCGGGGTTGCGCATAGCGCGTGCCGGGCTTGAGCGCGGCGAGAGTGGGGGCGGTCGCGGGGACGGGCGGCGCTACCGTGGCGGAGGAGGTGGGAGCGGGCATCAGGCTGGGAGCAGGCATCAAGCGGAAGATTATAAAATCACCGCACCATGTCTGACTCAATCATCGCAATCGTTCCCGCCGCCGGCGTCGGCGCCCGCGCCAGCCACCCCGGCGTCGAGAGCGTGCCCAAGCAATACCGTCCGTTGGCCGGACAGCCCATGCTGCGCCATGCCGTTGCGGCGCTGCTGGCCGACGAGCGCGTGTCGCAGGTGCGCGTGGCGGTGACGCCCGGCGATGGCTGGGTCGACCACGCCCTGGCCGGCCTGCCGCGCACCGTCTGGCGCGCCTGCGGCGGCGCGACGCGCGCCGATACGGTGGCCGGCGCCCTGGCCGAGAGCGGCGTGGCCGATGACACGTGGGTGCTGGTGCATGACGCGGCCCGCCCCGGCCTGCCGGCGCCGGCCCTGGCGCGCCTGATCGACGCCTGCCTCGCGGATGCGGTGGGCGGGCTGCTGGCGCTGCCCGTGGCCGATACCGTCAAGGCCGGCCACGACCGGGTCGAGCGCACGCTGGACCGCAACGGCCTGTGGCTGGCGCAGACGCCGCAGATGTTCCGCGCCGGCGTGCTGCGCGATGCGCTGACGGCGGCCGCGGTGAACGGCGTTGCCGTCACCGACGAGGCCTCGGCGATCGAGGCCGCGGGCTATGCGCCCCTGCTGGTGCCCGGCGCCATGCGCAATTTCAAGGTGACCTGGCCGGACGATTTCGAACTGATGGAAAAATGGCTATGAGTATTCCCTTCCGCGTCGGCCAGGGGTTTGACGTGCATGCGCTGGTGGAAGGCCGCCCGCTGATCATCGGCGGCGTGACCATTCCGCACAGCCACGGCCTGCTGGGCCATTCCGATGCCGACGTGCTGCTGCACGCCATCACCGACGCGCTGCTCGGCGCCGCCGGGCTGGGCGACATCGGCCGCCACTTCCCCGATACCGATCCGGCCTTCAAGGGCGCGGACAGCCGCGTGTTGCTGCGCGAAGCCGTGGCGCGCGTGCGCCAGGCCGGCTGGACGCCCGTGAACATCGACGCCACCGTGCATGCCCAGGCGCCCAAGATCGGCCCGCATGCGCCCGCCATGGTCGGCAACATCGCCGCCGATACCGGCCTGGCCGAAACCGAGGTCAACATCAAGGCCAAGACCAACGAAGGCCTGGGATACCTGGGGCGCAAGGAAGGCATCTCGGCCACGGTGGTGGCGCTGCTGGCGCGGACCTGAGCGCCGTCCCACACCCCGCTTGCATCGATGGCGCGGTGTTTACCGCGCCATTTTTTCGGTGCGCGGGCGTTGTTTTATTCGCACGGATACATGTCCACAACAAATTAACAAACCGCAAAAAAGGGCGCGGGCCGCGTGGCTGCTGCGGTTTGGCGCGCATCCCGCGTCGTTTGGGGCGTACAGGCCGAAAACGCCCCGTGTTTTCGTCTTGCCGGGGCATTTGAACTGGAATATTCTGCCGCTACTTAACGTCTGGATAATAGGGACACTAGGATGCATGTACGTGGCGCTGCCTTATTCGTGGCTCTCGTCGCCTTTGGTTCGCCTGCACATGCAGAATTCGAGCAACAGCTCGGCCCGCTCGCGGGCGCTGTCCGCACGCAGCTGCTGCAAGGCTGGACCGCAGGGGTCGAGGATGGCTGGTTCACGCTGCGCAACAAGGCCACGGCCGGCAGCGAACAAACGCTCTACCTGAACGTTGGACAACCGCCCGAAGGCGGCCGCATCACCGACGTGAACGTGGTCCTGAATTCGAAGAATCCCAAGGCTTCCATCGGCCTGGCGCTGACCAACCGTTCGCGCAAGGGGCTGTGCCTGCTCGAACTCACGGCCGCCAAGCAGACCTTGCTGTTCTGTCTGGACGGCGACAAGCGCCGCGATATCGCCAACGTGCCCAACGTGGCCAAGCTGGACGGCTCCGACCGCATCAAGGTTGTCGAGGTGCCGGGCGCGGCGCGCTTCATCGTCAACGGCCAGAAGATCGGCGATATCGAGAACGAACCCGCGCTGGGTTCCGAGCTCGGCATCATGGCTTACGAGGTCGGCACCTTCGGGATCGCGGACTTCGCCATCAACACGAACGTCAATGCCAACACCGGCCAGGGCGGCGGTGGGCAACCGCAACAGCAGCCGACGCGCGCGCCGCAGGCCTCGCCGGATTCCGGCGCCAGCAGCGGCTTGCCGGGTTCCGGCCCGTATCCGCGCTTTGGCGGCGACTCGCTGCGCATCGTGGCGGTGTACATCGGCATCATGCGCAGCATTTTCATGCATGAGTTCGGCCACGCGCTGATCGGCGAACTGGAGCTGCCCTCGACCGGCGCCGAGGAAGACGCGGTCGATATCTATTCGGCGCTGCAGATCGTCGAGCCGACCATGTACCCGTCCAGCGACAAGGACACCAACGCCATGGCCCAGGGCGCGGCCAAGTACGCGGCCCTGCAGTGGTACTACAGCGGCAAGCTGGCCGAGGCCAAGGGCGCCGGCAACTCGCCCTGGCAGGACGAGCACACGGGCGACCTCAAGCGCTTTCGCAACATGCTGTGCATCATGTATGGCGGCAACCCCGGCGTGTTCGCGTCGCTGGTCGACCAGGTCGGCTTCGAAGACCGCACCAAGGCGCGCTGCGCGGATGAATTCACCAAGCAGAACCGCGCCTGGCGCCGGATCCTGGCGCCGCATACCCGCGTCGGCACGTGGTCGCCCGATGGCCAGCAGCCGGCGAACGCCCCCGGCGCACCGGTGAACGTGACCTTCGAACCGTCGTCGCGCCGCATCGGCAACCTGTTCGCCAACAACCTGTCCGAAGCCATCACCAACAACATCAAGCTGCTGGGCCAGACCTACGTGCTGCCGCGGCCGGTGAACGTGGTCTTCAAGGACTGCGGCAAGCTCAACGCCTGGTACAGCCCGCGCGAAGGCTCCATCACCATGTGCTACGAGCTGATCGAGAACATCGCGGTGATGATCTCGGATATCGAGATGGGCACGGTCGGTGGCGAGCCCAAGCAGGGCGGGGCGGCGCCGCAGCAAGCCCCGCAACAGGCCCCGCAACAGCAGCCGCGCCAGCAACCGCCCGCCGGCCAGCCGCAGCGCGCGCCCAGCAACGGCGGTTTCGACGAGTTGCAGGATAGCGGCGTGCCGCCGACGACCCTGCTGTTCTCGGCGCCCTACAAGGGCCCGACGCCGAACTCCCATCCCCGCGCCAAGGTGATCACCACCAAGGACGTGGTGGCCCTGTTGACCGATGAAAAGAACAAGAACTTCCTGGTGATCGACACCAGCGGCCTGCGCGACACCATTCCCGGCGCCTTCCCGCTGAGCGATGCGGGTTCGGACGGCAGTGTGACGGACCAGATGCAGGAAGCCTTTGACGGCTGGCTGCACAAGAAGACGGGCACCGAGAAAGAACACAACGTGCCGCTGATCATCGTGGGCGCCGGCATGAACGACCGCTCCTCCTATAACGCCGCGCTGCGCGCCGGCATGATGGGTTGGCCGGTCTACTGGTATCGCGGCGGCATGGAGGCCTGGCTCGCCAACGGCCTGCCGACGGCTCCCGTCAAGTCCCAGGGACAATAGCGGCAGCGGGGCGGCGCAAGCGCCTTCCGGCAAATAAAGAAAGCCCGCCTGTGCGAACAGGCGGGCTTTTTCATTGCCCGCGCGCGGCGGGGCGGGCCTGCGTGGCGGAGGCGGGCTTACTTGCCCTGCGCGGCCAGCGCCAGGGCGGCGGCGTTGACCACCGCGGCGATGCGGCCGGCGTCGCGCAGCTGCTCGGTCGACAGGCCGTCCTGCTTCAGGTTCTCGTAGTGCGAACCGACGCAGAAATGGCACTTGCCGATGATGGAGGCCACCAGCGCGAACAGCTCGAAGCGCTTCTTTTCCACGCCGCCATGGGTGGCGTAGGCATTCATGCGCAGCTGGGCCGGCAGGCTCTTGAGCTGGGCGTCGCCGCTCATCTCGACGTAGGGGTACCAGGTGTTGTTCATGCCCATGAGCGCCGAGGCGGTCAGCGCGGCATTGGCGTCGGTTTCGGACAGGCCGCTCTTGAAGGCTTCGATCAGCACCGGGCTGCGCGCGGCGTAGGCGGCCGACAGGGCGGCGCCGACGGCGTCTTCCGGAGCCAGGGTCGAGCGGGCGATCACGGCGTCCAGATTCAGGCGGATGTCCTTGGCCCAATCCGGCAGCTGTTCCTTAATGGTCGTCAGAAATTCCATAGTTTTTACCTATAATCTAGCGCAGTTAAAGCCCGGCGAGGGACCCGCGAGCAGGTCCCGGCCGGGCTGGAAATTACAGCGTGGCGCCGCCAACCGTACGGTTGCACGGGCACAGCTCGTCGGTTTGCAGGCCGTCGAGCAGACGCAGCACTTCTTCCGGGTTACGGCCGACGTTCAGGTTGTTCACCGAAACGTGCTGGATCGTGTTGTCCGGGTCGACGATGAAGGTGGCGCGCAGGGCAACGCCAGCACCCTTTTCGCGCACGCCCAGCTGGTCGATCAGGGCGCCGGTGGTGTCGCCGAACTGGTAGTGACCCAGCTTGTTCAGGTCCGGGTGCTCACGGCGCCAGGCCAGCTTGACGAATTCGTTGTCGCTCGAGCCACCCAGCAGGACGGCGTCGCGGTCTTCGAAATCCTTGGCCAGCTTGTTGAAGCCGACGATTTCGGTCGGGCACACGAACGTGAAGTCCTTCGGGTAGAAGTAGATCACCTTCCACTTGCCGGGGAACGAGCTTTCGGTGATGTCTTCGAAAGCCGAGACGCCGTTTTCTTCGTGCTGGTTGAAGCCGGGCTTGACGCCGGTAACCTTGAAGGGCTCGAGTTTGTCGCCAACAGTTTTCATGTTTACTCCCAGTAGTTGTTGGTGGAATTAAGGCGGTGCCTCAAACCATAAATTCTACGCTATGGATTATCGTTGTCTAATTGATAATTCCTAAACTTCGCTTTGGGCAGCTCTATGCGGGCGGTCAGGCCGCCGCCCTCGCGCGGCAGCATGCGCAGGGCGCCGCCCACGTGCTTGAGCAGGCGTTCGACGATGGCCAGGCCCAGGCCGGCGCCGCTGACGCCGGTGCGGGCGGCCTCGCCGCGCGAGAACGGCCGCAGCAGGCGGTCGACGTCTTCGGGGGCGATGCCGGGGCCGCGGTCGGACACCTCGATGACGATCATGCCGCCCTCAGCTTGCAGTGTCATGACCAGATGGGCCATGCCGTCGGTCGAACGGCCATAGCGGCGCGCGTTCTCGATCAGGTTGCTGACGATGCGTTTCAGGTCCAGCGCGGTGATGCGCGCGCGCAGGCCCGGTTCGAGGGTGGCGTCCAGTTCGCCGCCCAGCGAGGACGTGTGGCTGCGTTCACGCTCGTACAGCTCGGCCAGCACGGCCGAGATATCGGTGGCCAGTTGCGGCAGGGTGCCGGCGGGACGGGCGTATTCCATCAGTTGGCCGATACTGTGGTCGATCTGGCCCAGGTCCTCGTCGATGGCCTGGCGCGCGTCTTCCGACACGCCGCTCAGTTCGATTTCCAGGCGCATGCGCGCCAGCGGCGTGCGCAGGTCGTGGGAAATGCCGGCCAGCATCAGCTCGCGGTCGGCCTCGGCCTGCCGCAGGTCCTTGGCCATGCGGTTGAACGAGGCGTTCAGGTCGCGGATTTCCAGCGGCCCCTGCTCGGGCAGGGGCGCCGGGGTCTCGCCACGCGACAGCACCTGCGCCGCGCGCGCCAGCCGCGACAGTGGCCGGTTGACGAAGCCGACGCTGACCGCCGCGCCCACCAGGGACAGCAACAGCGCCGTGGCGCCCCATCCCAGCCATTCGATGCCGCCCGTCAGTCCGATTTGCTCGCGCTCGAACACCAGCCAATATAGGTCTTTCTCGATCTGGAAACTGACCCAGAAGCCCGGCACCTGGTTCACGCCCCAGGCGATCTGGGTCTCGGGGCCGAAGCGCGTGCGGATGTGCTGCGCCACGCGCTGCCAGTAATCGTCGTCGGGAAGGGCTTCGGCGAAGTCGGTGACCTCGCGCGGATAGACCTGGATGCCTTCATTGGTGGCCAGGTCGAGCAGGAGCTTGCTGCGTTCGCCGTTGTGCGAATAGATCAGCGCGGTGCGCGTGATATTGACGGCCGTGATCACCCGCTGCGCCATTTGATTGGCGCGCGGTCCCAGCTCCATGCTGAAGAAGACTTGTAGCCACGCCCCCAGGCTGACCAGCATGAGCGCGGCCAGCAACAGGAACGTGCGGCCGAACAAGCCGAGCCGCAGACGTGAAGTCAGGTTCCTGAAGGTTCTGCGCAAGCGGGGCACGAGGCTGCGCTCCTGCCCGGGGCGGGCGTATCGATCAACTGCCACCGTCCGGCACAAACACGTATCCGAGACCCCAGACGGTCTGGATGAATACGGGCTTGGACGGGTTCGGCTCGATCAGCTTGCGCAGGCGCGAGATCTGCACGTCGAGGCTGCGGTCGAAGGCTTCGTATTCGCGGCCGCGGGCCAGTTCCATGAGCTTGTCGCGCGACAGCGGAATCTTCGGGTGGCGCGCAAACACCTTGAGCACCGAGAATTCGCCGGTCGTGATGGGCACCTGTTCGCCGTTGCGCGTGAGCGTGCGGGTCGACAGGTTCAGCACGTAGGGGCCGAAGGCGATGGATTCGTTTTCCTGGCTGGGGGCGCCGGGATGTTCCTCGGTGCCGCGGCGGCGCAGGATCGCGTTGATCCGGGCCAGCAGTTCGCGAGGGTTGAAGGGCTTGGACAGGTAGTCGTCCGCGCCCATCTCCAGGCCGACGATGCGGTCGATTTCTTCCGCCTTGGCCGTCAGCATGATGATGGGGGTGTTGTCGTGGCCACCGCGCAGCCGGCGACAGATGGACAGGCCATCCTCGCCGGGCAGCATCAGATCCAGCACGAGCAGGTCGAAGTGCTCGCGTTGCCAGAGTTTGCCCATCTCTTTGGCGTCTTCGGCAACGAAAACGTTGAATCCCTGCTCGGACAGATACCGGCGCAGCAGATCGCGCAAGCGCGGATCATCGTCGACGACGAGGATTTTTCGGGTGGGGGTGGTGTTTTGCGTATTCATGGCCGGAAATGTAACAGTGACAAGAACCAGCGGCTAGTGGGCGTTCACAAGATATTACACATTGCGAACCATGGTTGAAATCCCCCTTACATACGGGGGCAAGCCCCCGGTATTTCGTACAATCTGCATCTATGGAACTAAACCTGCTGGCTCTGGAAACCTCTTCGTCGCGCTGCGGCGTGGCCCTTTTGCGCGCCTTCGACGGGCGGCTGGAGGTCGCCGTTCGCGAACACGAGGGCTCCCAGGAGCACGCGGAACGCCTTTTGCCCATGGCCAACGAACTGCTGGCCGAGGCCGGCCTGGCGCCCGGCGCCCTGCAGGCGGTGGCGTTCGGCCAGGGGCCGGGCGGCTTTACCGGGCTGCGCGTGGCCTGCGGCGTGGCCCAGGGCATGGCCATGGGGCTGGGGATCCCGGTATTGCCGGTGGTGTCGCACCAGGCCGTGGCCGCCCAGGCGGGCGGCGTGCCGGACGACGCCATCGTGGTGGCGCTGGACGCCCGCATGAATGAAGTCTACCTGGCGGTCTATCGCCCGGTTGCCGGCGCCGATGGAGAGTCCGTCTGGGAAACCCTGCAGGCCCCCTTGCTGATCGCGGCGGCCGAGGTCGTGCCCTGGACGGCGCACCACCTGCCCGCGTGGTCCCGCGCCGCTGGCCGGGCGCTGCAGCCCCTGCTGGCGGGCGATGCCTGGGATGCCTACGCCGCGGACATGTCGATACCGGCCGGATGGCGGCGCGCCGGCGAGGCGCAGCGGCCCGAGGCCGCCAGCGTCGCCCGCCTGGCGCGCCAGGCCTGGTCGCGGGGCGAGGCCGTCGCGCCGGAGCAGGCCGCGCCGCTCTACGTCCGAGACAAAGTGGCTTTCACCACCGCGGAACGCCTGCGGGGCGAGGGCGGCAACCCCAAGGCGCAATCCACGCTGGCGCCGGCATATCCCCAGCCGCTGACCGACGCCGACCTGGACGAGGTGGTGGCCCTGGAGGCCAATGTCCAGTCGTTTCCCTGGACCCGCGGCAACTTCGCCGACGCGCTGGCGGCCGGCTATGGCGCCTGGACATTGCGCCGTGATGGCCGCGTGGCCGGTTTCTGTATCCTGATGTTTGCGCCCGACGTGGCCCATCTGCTGGTGATCGCGGTGGCGCGCAGCCTGCACCGCCAGGGGCTGGGCAGCGTCCTGCTCGACTGGTGCGAACAGCAGGCGCGCGAGCGCAGCCTGGACGGCGTGCTGCTCGAAGTGCGCCCATCCAATACCGCGGCGGTCGAGTTCTACAAGGCCCGCGGCTACCTGCAGATCGGCCTGCGGCGTGGCTACTATCCGGCCGAAAAGGGCGGACGCGAGGATGCCCTGGTGATGCAGAAGCGCCTGGACAGGCCCAAGGGAGCGATGGCGTGACGGCCCCGAACCCCACGCAGTCGGCGGCCGCGCCTCGCGTCAATCCGCTGCAGCGCCTGTGGCTGCGCGAGCTGGGCATGGAGCGCCTGTGGCTGCGCCCGGCGCCGCGGCCCGCGGTCGCGTCCGAGGCCCAGGCCGTTGTTTCCAAACAGGATTCGCCGGCAATGGCGACGCCGGGCGGCGCGCCGCCGGCACCGGTCCGCGACGCCGCGCCAGCGCCGGCGGCCGTGGCATCGCCCGTCGCCGCGCGTCCCGCCGGGCCCGGCCCGGGCCTGCGCAATGGCCCGCCGCCCAAGCCGGCGCCCAAGCCCGAGGTCGCGGCCGACGCCGCCCCGCTGCCGATTCCGGTGGCCGAAGCGGTCAAGAACGCCAACCTGGACGAATTGCGCGAACAGGTGGTGGCCTGCACTGCCTGCGGCCTTTGCAGCGGGCGGCGCCATGCGGTGTTCGGCCACGGCGGCCAGCAGCCCACGCGCTGGCTGGTGGTGGGCGAGGCGCCCGGCGAACAGGAAGACCGCCAAGGCCAGCCTTTCGTCGGCCGTTCCGGGCAATTGCTGGACTCGATGTTGTCGGCGGTAGGCATGAGCCGCGAGCGCGATGTATTCATCGCCAACGTGATCAAGTGCCGGCCCCCGGGCAACCGCAATCCCAAGCCCGAGGAAATCGCGGCTTGCAGTCCTTACCTGATGCGCCAGATCGCGCTGCTCAAGCCCGAGCGCATCCTGGTGCTGGGCCGGTTCGCGGCCCAGACGCTGCTGGGCACGGACGCGACCATCGGCAGCCTGCGCGGCCGCGTGCACCAGATGAAGACGGAAGAGGGGCGCGAGATCCCGGTGATCGTGAGCTATCACCCGGCCTATCTGCTGCGCAGTCCGGCCGAGAAGGCGCGCGCCTGGCAAGACCTGAAACTGGCGGCCCGGCAGCTCTAGACCGGGCCCGGCCGGCAAGGCCGCCAATGGGCGGGGCCGCAAGGGCGGCCCGCCGCGATGATGATCAGCGCGTGTGCGGGTCGAGCGCGTGGCCGTGGCCTTCCTGGCCGATCTGGTCATGCAGCTCGGGGTTGGCCGCCAGGTTGCGCCGGCTCCAGCGCATGAACACCACCATCAGCACGGCCACCACGGTGCCGAAGATCACGATGATGATGTTGATCGGCAGTTGCAGCCACAGCAGCAGGGTGTACATGGCCACCATCAGCAGGATGTTGAGCTGCTCGTTGAAGTTCTGCACCGCGATCGAATGGCCGGCCGACAGCAGCACGTGGCCGCGGTGTTGCAGCAGGGCGTTCATGGGCACCACGAAAAAGCCCGCCAGCCCGCCGGTGATCAGCAGCAGCAGGTAGACGCTCCAGGGCGAATAGACCAGCGGCATCAGCAGCACCACCAGCCCCATGGCCGCGCCCACCGGCAGCACCGCCAGGGCGCGCCGCAGCGGAATGCGGCCGGCCAGGATCGAACCCACCACCGTGCCCAGGGCGGCCACGCCCATCAGCATCGAGGCCTTGTCCAGCTGGTAGCCCAGGTGGCTGCGGCCCCATTCGATGACGATCAGTTGCAGCGTCGCGCCGGCGCCCCAGAACAGGGTGGTGACGGCCAGGGAAATCTGCCCCAGCTTGTCCTTCCAGAGCACGCGGACGTAGCCCCAGAAGGTGCGCATCAGCTTGACCGGGTTCTTCTGCTGCGGCGGATAGCGCACGTGGGTCGGCGGGATCAGCAAATTGCACAGCGCCGCCAGCAGGTAGACGAAGGCGATGACCAGGATGGCCGCCTCGGCCGGCGTGTGGACCAGCTTGCCGATGAAGGAATGTTGCAGCAGCGCGGTCGATACCGTGGTCGAGATCAGCAGGCCGCCCAGCACCGTGCCCAGGATGATGGAGAAGACGGTAAGGCCTTCGATCCAGCTGTTGCCCTTGACCAGCATGGTGGGGGGCAGCATTTCGGTGACGATGCCGTACTTGGCGGGGGAGTAGGCCGCCGCGCCGATGCCCACCACGCCGTAGGCGGCGCAGACCAGGTAGGTCTGGTATTCAGGGGCGACGCCGATGCTGGCGTACGAGAACATGAGCAGACAGCCGGCCACCTTCAGGGCGTTGGTGGAGAACATCACGCGGCCCTTGGGGTAGGAGTCGGCGATGGCGCCGACGAAGGCCGCCAGCACCACGTAGGCCAGCGCGAAGGACCATTTCATGATCGGGGCCAGCCAGTCCGGGCCGTGCAGTTCCTGTATCAGGGCGATCGCGGCGATGAATAGCGCGTTGTCCGCCAATGACGAGAAGGCCTGCGCGGCCATGACCAGATAGAAACCTCGTTTCAAGAATGTCCCCGTACTTTGACCTGAGCCCGGTCGGTCTGCGTGAAAATTATGCGTCTTGCGAAAAAGTGTCAGCGAGTATAGCCCGTGGCGCAGGTAGGGCTATTCAGCGTTTGCCCGCGGGTTGCGGCAGGTCAGGCGGCGCGCGGCAAGGGGGAGGGCAGTCCCCGGCTTGACCGTTGTTCACGTTTGGGGACAGACTGCCTGCGGTATCATACGACCCATCCGCGAGCCGGCCCTCCAGGGGCCGGTTTGCAATGTGTGCGGCAGGTCCGTTAACGCCTTTCGTTCAACCCACCCCGTCGTCATCGTACTGTGCGTCTTACTCAGCTCAAACTCGCCGGCTTCAAGTCCTTCGTCGATCCCACCGTGATTCCCGTGCCCAGCCAGCTGGTGGGCGTGGTGGGCCCCAATGGCTGCGGCAAATCGAACATCATCGATGCGGTGCGCTGGGTGCTGGGCGAGGCCAAGGCCTCGGAACTGCGCGGCGAGTCCATGCAGGACGTCATCTTCAACGGCTCGGGCAACCGCAAGCCGGCGGCCCGGGCCTCGGTCGAAATGGTGTTCGACAACAGCGAAGGCCGCGCCGCCGGGCAATGGAGCACCTACGCCGAAATCGCCGTGCGCCGCGTGCTGACGCGCGACGGCACCAGCAGCTACTTCGTCAACAACCAGCAGGTCCGCCGCCGCGACATCCACGACATCTTCCTGGGCACCGGCCTGGGCGCGCGCGGCTACGCCATCATCGGCCAGGGCATGATCAACCGACTGATCGAGGCGCGCCCCGAGGAACTGCGGGTGTTCCTGGAAGAAGCCGCCGGCGTGTCGCGCTACAAGGAGCGCCGCCGCGAGACCGAAAACCGCCTGTCCGACACGCGCGAGAACCTGACCCGCGTCGAAGACATCCTGCGCGAACTGAACAGCCAGCTGGAAAAGCTGGAAGCCCAGGCCGAGGTCGCCACGCGCTACCGCGAACTGCAGGCAGACGGCGAAAAGAAACAGCATGCGCTGTGGTTCCTGAAGGAAACCGGCGCGCGCGAAGAGCGCGCCAAGAAGGCCCAGGAAATGGCCCAGGCCCAGAACGAGCTGGAAGCCGCCATCGCCGGCCTGCGCGCCGGCGAGGCCGCGCTCGAATCCCGGCGCCAGGCCCATTACGCCGCCAGCGACGCGGTCCACACCGCCCAGGGCGCGCTGTACGAGGCCAACGCCCAGGTCAGCCGCCTCGAGGCCGAGATCCGCCACGTGGTGGATTCCCGCAACCGCCTGCAGGCGCGGCGCGACCAGCTGCAGCAGCAGATCGCCGAATGGAACAGCCAGCGCGAGCACTGCGCCGAGCAGATCGCCCAGGCCGAAGAAGACCTGGCCGCCGGCGCCGCCCGCACCGAAGAGGCGCGCGCCGCCGCCGAGGACGCCCAGGCCGCGCTGCCGTCGGTCGAGCAGCGCGTGCGCGAAGCCGCCTCCGGCCGCGACGAGATGCGCGCCGCCCTGGCCCGCGTGGAACAGAACCTGGCCTTGGTGGCGCAAACCCAGCGCGATGCCGACCGCCAGATGCAGGCCCTGGAGCAGCGCCGCGAGCGCCTGCAGCAGGAACTGCGCGAATTGCACAGCCCTGACCCGGTGCGCCTGGAGCAACTGGCCGGCGATCGCGTCGCCGGCGAGGAACAGCTCGAGGAGGCCCAGGCGGAACTGGCCACCCTGGAAGGCAAGGTGCCGGACGCCGACGCCGAGCGCAGCCGCGCCCAGGCCGCCGCCCAGACCGATGCGCAGAACCTGGCCCGCCTGGAAGCCCGCCTGTCGGCCCTGGTGAAGCTGCAGGAAGACGTGCAGAAGCAGGGCGCCCTGGAACCCTGGCTGGCCAAGCACGAGCTGGCCGGCCTGTCGCGCCTGTGGCAGAAGCTGCACATCGAGCCGGGCTGGGAAACCGCGCTGGAAGCCGCCCTGCGCGAACGCATGGCCTCCCTTGAAGTGCGCAGCCTGGACTGGGCCCGCGCCTTTTCCGACGACGCGCCGCCCGCCCGCCTGGCCTTCTACCAATTGCCCCCCGCGGCGCCCGCCCCGGCGGCGCCCGCGGGCCTGACGCCGCTGGCCAGCCTGCTGCGCATCACCGATCCCGATCTGCGCACGCTGCTCAATGACTGGCTGGCCGGCATCTATACCGCCACCGACCTGGCCCAGGCCCTGGCGACCCGCGCCACGCTGCCGGCCGGCGCCGCCTGCGTGGTCAAGGCCGGCCACCTGGTGGATGCGCACAGCGTGCGCTTCTACGCCCCGGATTCCGAACAGGCCGGCCTGCTGGCGCGCCAGCAGGAGATCGAAAACCTGCAACGCGAGATCAAGGCGCAGCAACTGATCGCCGACCAGGCCCGCGCCGCTGTCGCCCGCGCCGAAGTGGCCTGGCAACAGGTGAGCCAGGCGATCGCGCCGGCGCGCCAGCGGGTTGCCGAAGTGACCCGCCGGGTGCACGACATCCAGCTGGAACACTCGCGCCTGCAGCAGCAGGCCGAGCAGTCCGGCCAGCACGCCGCGCGCTTGCGCCAGGATCTCGAAGAGATCGCGGCCCACGAAGAAGACCTGCGCGCCACCCGCGAAGAGGCCGAGGCCCGCTTCGAGGCGCTCGACGAGGAGCTGGCCGAACACCAGTCCCGTTTCGCCGACGCCGAAATGGATGGCGAAACCCTCGCCGCCCAGGCCGAGGCCGCCCGCGCCCGCCTGCGCGAACTCGAGCGCGCCGCCCAGGAAGCCGAGTTCGCCGAGCGCGGCATCCAGGTCCGCATCACCGACCTGCAACGCAACCAGCAGCTGGCGGCCGACCAGAGCCAGCGCGGCAGCGTCGAACTCGAACAATTGCTGGCTGACCTGGTCGACCTGGACGCCTCGGCCTCCCAGGCCGGCTTGCAGGACGCCCTGGAAGTGCGCGCCGAGCGCGAAGAGGCGCTGTCGCGCGCCCGCCAGGAAATGGAAAACCTGGCGGCGCTGCTGCGTGGCGCCGACGAAGACCGGCTGCAACAGGAACGCACGCTCGAGCCGCGCCGCGCCCGCATCACCGAATTGCAGCTGCAGGAACAGGCCGCGCGCCTGGCCGAGGAACAATTCACCGAGCAGCTCAACGCCCGCGAGGTCGACCGCGAGGCCCTGGCCCAGGACCTGGCCAACCAGCCGGACGAATGGCGCCGCGCCAGCTGGCTGCAATCGGAAGTCACCCGCATTTCGCGCCAGATCGAGTCGCTTGGCTCGGTCAACCTGGCCGCGCTGGACGAGCTGAACACGTCGCGCGAGCGCAAGGGCTTCCTGGACGACCAGCACCAGGACCTGATGACCGCCATCGAGACCCTGGAAGACGCGATCCGCAAGATCGACCGCGAAACCCGCGAGTTGCTGCAAGAGACCTTCAACGTCGTCAACGGCCACTTCGGCGAACTGTTCCCCAAGCTGTTCGGCGGCGGCGAGGCCAAGCTGACCATGACCGGCGAGGAAATCCTCGATGCCGGCGTGCAGGTCATGGCGCAGCCGCCCGGCAAGCGCAACAGCACCATCCATCTGCTGTCGGGGGGCGAAAAGGCGCTGACCGCCACCGCGTTGGTGTTCGCGCTGTTCAAGCTGAACCCCGCGCCGTTCTGCCTGCTGGACGAGGTGGACGCGCCGCTGGACGACGCCAATACCGAGCGCTACGCCAATCTGGTCGCCAACATGAGCGAGCAGACCCAGTTCCTGTTCATCTCGCACAACAAGATCGCGATGCAGATGGCCAAGCAGCTGATCGGCGTCACCATGCAAGAGCAGGGGGTTTCGCGTATCGTTGCGGTAGACATAGATTCGGCCGTCCAGATGATGGCCTCCGAAGCGGCATAAACCCAATATTCAGAATGGCGCCGGCTTCCTGGCGCGGGATTTACACATGAGTGATTTGCAGATCGGGCTGATTGCCCTGGGCGTCTTGCTGATACTGCTGGTGCTGGGCTTCAACTGGTGGCAGGACCGTCGCGTCCGCCGCAAGATGCAAAGCCATTTCCCCACCTCCGAGCAGGATCCGCTGCTGGGGGCGGGCGCCAACGCCGCCGCGGGCGCCGCGGCCGTGCGTCGCGAGCCCGGCATGGGCGACGCGCCCAAGGCGCACCCGGAACAGCCCAAGCCGGTCGATCCGGGCAGCGATGCCGACGATGCCGAGGAACCCGATCCCGCCTGCGAAGTGGTCATCGAGATCAACTTCGCCGAGCCGGTGCGCGGCGCCGACCTGCTGCCCTACATGCAGAGCCTGCGCCAGGTGGGTCGCAAGCCCATGCGCGTGTTCGCCGAAACCGACCAGCGCCGCCATCGCGCCCGTGTCCATGCCGGCGAGTCGTATGCCTCGATGCAACTGGCGGTGCTGCTGGCCAACCGCAGCGGCCCGCTGACCGCCATCGAATGGTCGCAGGCCTGGGCCCGCGCCCAGGACATGGCCGAACGCTTCGATGCCACCATCGAGGGCCCCGACCAGCAGGCCGTGCTGGAGCAGGCCGCGCGCCTGGACGACACTTGCGCCGCGCTGGATACCCAGGTCGGCCTGACCCTGTTGCTGGGCACCGCCCAGCCGGCCGCCGAGGTGCTCAACGTGGCCCGCGACGCCGGCTTCGTCGCCGATGGCAACCGCCTGGCCTGGCCTGCCGAGAACGGCGTGGCCCGTTTCACGCTGGCGCGCGCCGATGGCGCCGCCTTCGACGCCGGCATGGGGGGCATCGAACGCCTGTACCTGCTGCTGGACGTGCCCTGCAGCCCGGCCGACAGCCGCGCCTTCGGCCGCATGGTGGACGTGGGCCGTGAACTGGCCGCCCGCCTGCGCGCCGACCTGGTCGACGACCAGGGCAAGCCGCTGGCCGACGGTTCGGAAAGCGTCATCGACGAACGCCTGCAAGTGTTGTTCGGCCAGCTCGAGCAGGCCGGCCTGCCGGCCGGCAGCGAGCGCGCCCAGCGGGTGTTTGCATAATGAGCAAGGCCGGAGGGACCCCCGCGGCGGAAACCGCGGCGCGCCTGCGCGCGGAAATCGAGCAGCACAACGTCCGCTATTACGTCTACGACGACCCGTCGATCTCGGATGCCGAATACGACCGCTTGATGCGCGAGCTGCAGGACCTGGAAGCCGCGCATCCCGAACTGGTCACGCCCGAATCGCCCACGCAGCGGGTCGGCGCGGCGCCGGTCTCGGCCTTCGGCAGCGTGCGCCACGCGGTGCCGATGCTGTCGCTGGGCAACGCCTTCGACGAAGAAGACGTCGTGGCGTTCGACCGCCGCGTCACCGATACGCTGCGCGGCGCCGGCCTGCTGGGCCCGGCGCAGCAGGCCGAATACTTCTGTGAACTCAAGCTCGATGGCCTGGCGATCAGCCTGCGCTACGAGGACGGCCGGCTGGTGCAGGCCGCCACCCGTGGCGACGGCCAGACGGGCGAGGACGTCACCTCCAATATCCGCACGATCAAGGCGATCCCGCTGCAGCTGAGCGGCCCGGCGCCCAAGGTGCTGGAGGTGCGCGGCGAAGTGCTGATGAACCGCGCCGATTTCGAGAAACTCAACGCGGCCCAGGCCAAGCGCGACGAGAAGGTCTTCGTCAACCCGCGCAACGCCGCCGCCGGCAGCCTGCGCCAGCTCGACCCGCGCATCACCGCCAAGCGGCCGCTGCGCTTTTTCGCCTACGGCTGGGGCGAGGTGCGGGGCCTGCCGGGCACGCAGAGCGGCCTGTTCGACGAAGCGTCGGCCGGCGCGGCGGATGCCTCGACCCTGCCCGAGAAATCGCATGGCGCCATGCTCGACTGGCTGGCGTCGCTGGGCCTGCCGGTCAATGTGAAGCACAACCACCGCGCCACCGGCGCCGAGGGCCTGATGGCGTTCTACGCCAAGGTCGGCGCCCTGCGGCCCGAGCTGCCCTACGACATCGACGGCGTGGTCTACAAGGTGGATTCGCTGCCGGCGCAGAAACTGCTGGGCTTCGTGGCGCGCGCGCCGCGCTTTGCGCTGGCGCACAAATTCCCGGCCGAGGAAGCCACCACCACGCTGCTGGACATCGAAGTGCAGGTCGGCCGTACCGGCGCCATCACCCCGGTCGCCCGGCTCAAGCCGGTGTTCGTGGGCGGCGTGACCGTCACCAACGCCACGCTGCACAACGAAGACGAGATCCGCCGCAAGGACGTGCGCATCGGTGACACCGTCATCGTGCGTCGCGCCGGCGACGTGATTCCGGAGGTGGTGGGCGCGGTGCTCGAGAAGCGTCCCGCCGACGCGCGCGAGTTCGTCATGCCCAAGGCCTGCCCGGTCTGTGGCTCGGCGATCGAGCGCCTGGAAGACGAAACCATCGCCCGCTGCACCGGCGGGCTGTTCTGCGCCGCGCAGCGCAAACAGACGCTGTGGCACGCGGCCAGCCGCAAGGCGCTCGATATCGAGGGCCTGGGCGAGAAGCTGGTGGAGCAATTGGTGGACAGCGGCCGCGTCAAATCGCTGGCCGACCTGTTCAGCCTGCGCCCGCTCGAACTGGTCGGGCTGGACCGCATGGGCCAGAAGTCGGCCGACAACCTGGTCGAGGCCATCGACAAGGCGCGCGCGCCGGCGTTGGGACGCCTGCTGTTCGCGCTGGGCATCCGCCACGTGGGCGAGACCACGGCGCGCGACGTGGCCCGGCACTTTGGCAGCATCGAGGCCATCATGGACGCCGACGAGGACGCGCTGTCCTCCGTGCCGGACGTGGGGCCGGTGGTGGCGGGGTCGATCCGCCGCTTCTTCGCCGAACAGCACAATCGCGACGTGATCGGGCAGCTCAAGGCCCAGGGCGTGCATGCGGTGGCCGAGGCCGTGCCGCAGGACACCACGCTGGCGGGCAAGACCTTCGTGCTGACTGGCACGCTGCCCAACTGGACGCGCGAGGAAGCCTCCATGCGCATCCAGGCCGCGGGCGGCAAGGTCAGCGGCTCGGTGTCCAAGAAGACCGCCTATCTCGTGGCCGGCGAAGACGCCGGCAGCAAGCTCACCAAGGCCCAGGAACTGGGCGTCACGGTGCTGGACGAGGACGGGCTCAAGGAATTGCTGGGTTCCTCTTGATTAATCCGGGCCGCGTTGCCGGCCCGGCGCCTGGCCCTGTCGAACAGGCCGCCCGCCCTTGGCGCGCGGCCTGTTTCCATTTTCGCCACGCTCGGGGCCGTTCCATCGGGCTTTTGCGGCCGCCCCGCGAGACGTTCTGCGCGGACAAAAAAAACTGCCCGCGCAAGGCGGGCAGTTTCTGCGGAAAGACGCCAGGTTTACTGGATCTTGGCCTTCTCGCGCAGTTCCTTCTGGTAGTCGGCCAGGGTTTGCTGGCGCAGCATTTCTTCCAGTTGGGTGCGGACCTGGTCCAGCGGCGGGAATTCAACCGGACGGGTGTCGTCGACCATGATGATGTGCCAGCCGAACTGGGTCTGGACCGGCTTGTCGACCAGTTGGCCCTTCTTGAGCTGGGTCACGGCCTGCGCGAACGGCTGGACGTAGTTGGTGGGGGGCGCCCAACCCAGGTCGCCACCCTTTTCGGCGCTGCCGGGGTCCTTCGAGTTCTTCTTGGCCAGGTCGTCGAACTTGCCCTTGTTGCTCTTCAACTGGGCCAGCAGGTCGTTGGCGGTCTTTTCGTCTTCGACCAGGATGTGACGGACCTTGTATTCCATCTTGCCGGCCTGTTCTTTCTTGATCTTCTCGTATTCAGCCGTGACCTTGGCGTCCGACACCGGGTGCTTGGCGAGGTAGTCGGCCATCAGGGCGCGGACCAGGATGCCTTGGCGGGCCAGTTCGATTTCGGTCTGGACGTCGGCCTGCTTGGCGATGCCGCCGGCTTCGGCGGCCTGCACGAAGACCTGGCGGTTGATCATTTCCTGCTTGACCTGTTCGCGCAGCTGGGGCGAATCGGTGGCGCCCTGGCTGACCAGCAGCTTGACGAATTGATCCAGGCTCTTCTGCGGAATGGCCTTGCCATTCACGGTGGCGACGTTCTGGGCGAAAGCGGGCACGGCGATGACGCAGGCGGCGGCCAGCATGACGATGCGTTTCATGAATATCCTTTTACTTTCTATTTGGGAGCCTGGGCGTCGAGCGCAAGCGCATGAATCGGATAGGGGATCAAATCTTGCAGATGATGATACACCAGCCTATGTCGCGCCACGGCGGAGAGTCCCGCAAAGCAAGACGCCACGATGTGGACGCGATAATGGCCGGCGCCGTTTTTACTGCCTTCGTGACCGGCATGTAAATGGGAGTCGTCCTGGATGTCCAGGGAAACCGGTTCCAGGACGGCCAGGCGCTCCCGGATCAGGGTGATGCGGTCGGTGGTCTCTGACATGGCGTCGATCGTAAAAGTTCCGGCGCGCGGGGCGCGCCCTGGGAGGGAAGCGGGCGCCAGGCCCGGTCGGGATACGTCAGGCCTTGGGCGGGGTGTTGGCGCCGTCGTCGGCCTGGATGTGCTTGCCCAGCCAGATGGACTGGCCGATGACGAAGACGATCATCAGGCCCATCAGGCCGAAGGCTTTGAAGCTGACCCACTGGGATTCGGTGAAATGCCCCGAGAACGCCACGTAGAGGTTGATGGCGCCGGCGAACAGGAAGAAGCCGGCCCAGATCAGGTTGAGCTTGTCCCAGGCGGCGTCCGGCAGCTGGATCTGCTTTTCCATCAGGCGCCGGATCAGGTTGCGACCGAACAGCAGGCGGGCGAACACCAGGGCGCCGCCGAACAGCCAGTACAGCACCGTCGGTTTCCATTTGATGAAGACGTCGCTGTGCAGCCAGATGGTGGCGCCGCCGAACACCAGGATCACGGTCAGGTTGATCCAGTGCATGGCTTCGGTGGCGCGGCCGGTGGCCTTGAGCCAGACGATCTGCAGCACCGCCGCCGCCATGGCCACGCCGGTCGCCACGAAGATGTCGGTGAACCGGTAGGCCAGGAAGAACAGGAACAGCGGAAAGAGGTCGAACAGGAACTTCTTCATTCTTCTATGGGTTCGAACGTCATCGACAGGGAGTTGATGCAGTAGCGCAGGCCGGTGGGCTCGGGGCCGTCGGGGAAGACGTGGCCCAGGTGCGCGTCACAGACGTTGCACAGGACCTCGGTGCGCACCATGCCGTGGGAGGTGTCGCGTTCCTCGCGCACCAGTTCCGGGTCGAGCGCCTGGAAATAGCTGGGCCAGCCACAGCCGGCGTCGAACTTGGTGTCCGACGCGAACAGCGCGGTGCCACAGCCCACGCAGCGGTAGATGCCCGGGGTGAAGGTGTTCCAGTAACGCCCGGTGAATGCGCGTTCGGTACCCTTTTCACGGGTGACGACGTATTCTTCCGGGGACAGCTGGGCCCGCCATTCGGCGTCGGTTTTGCGTACTTTGTCCATATCAGCTCTTGGAGTCCCGATGCCCGAAATGGTTCGGGCATAATCCCGCCCCATGTTAATCGAGTTTGACCAGGCGATTGTATCGACGCCCCAGGCGGAAGTGTTGCGCGGGGTGAGCGCGGCGCTGGACGGGCGCCGGATCGGCATCGTCGGCCCGAACGGCGCCGGCAAGAGCACCCTGGCGCGTCTGGTCAACGGGCTGGTGCTGCCATCCTCGGGCAGCGTGCGGGTCGGCGGCCTGGATACCCGGCATGAATTGAAGGCGGTGCGGCGCCAGGTCGGCTTCGTGTTCCAGAACCCCGAGAACCAGATCGTCTTCCCGATCGTGCGCGAAGACCTGGCGTTCGGCCTCAAACAACTGGAACCCGATCGGGCGCAACGCGAGGCCCGCATCGAGGCGGAGCTGGCGGCCCTGGGCGTGGCGCATCTGGCGGATCGCACCAGCCACACCCTGTCCGGTGGCGAACGCCAGCTGGTGGCGCTGGCCGCGGTGCTGGTGATGCGGCCCGGGCTGGTGGTGTTCGACGAACCCACCACCCAGCTGGACCTGCGCAACCGCAACCGCGTGCGCGACGCCATCGCCGCCATGCCGCAGGACGCCATCGTGGTCAGCCACGACCTGGCGCTGCTGGAAGATTTCGAGCGGGTGCTGGTGATCCAGGATGGCGTCATCGCCGCCGATGACACGCCGGCCGCCGCGCTGCGCTGGTACCGGGACCGCTGCGCGTGATCGAGCCCCTATATATTCCCGGCGACTCGCCGCTGCACCGGCTGCCCGCCGGCCTGAAGCTGCTGGCGCTGGCCGCGGCCGGCGCCGGATTGTTCCTGCTGCGCGATCCCGCCATCCTTGCGGGAGCCTGCGTGCTCGCCGGCTTGCTGCTGTGGTGCGCTGGCGCCACGCCAGCCGGCGTCTGGCGCCAGGTGCGCGGCCTGGTCTGGGTGCTGCTGGCCGTCGGCGTCTTCACGGCCTGGTTCCAGGGCTGGCGCGAGGCGTTGGCGGTACTCTTGCGGATCGCCGCGATGGTCGGGCTGGCGCTGGCGGTGACGCTGTCGACCCGCAGTTCAGACCTGATCGCCGTGTGCGAGCGGGTGTTGATGCCGTTGCAGCGCATCGGCCTGCTGGACGCGGGCAAGGTGTCGCTGGCGCTGGCGCTGGCCCTGCGCTTCGTGCCCGAGATCTGGCGCAATTTCCACGAGATCCGCGAAGCCCAGGCGGCGCGCGGACTCGGCGCCAACCCGGTGGCGCTGATCGTGCCGCTGGTGGTGCTCACGCTGAAGCGGGCGCAGGAAGTGGCCGAGGCCATCGACGCGCGCAGCCTGTGACATTCCAACTCCATCCCTGATTCCCTGTCCCACTAGATAGAAAGGGCATTGCCATGAAATCCAACAACACTGTGCTGGTGGCGCTGTTCGCCGCGCTGATCGTGGTGCTGAGCCTGATTCCGCCGATCCCGCTGCCGGGCATACCGGTGCCGATCACGCTGCAGACGCTGGGCGCCATGCTGGCCGGCGCCATGCTGGGGCCGGGCCGCGGCGCGCTGGCCTGCCTGTTGTACCTGGCGCTGGCGGCCATCGGCCTGCCGGTGCTGCCGGGCGGGCGCGGGGGGCTGGGCGCGTTCTTCGGGCCGACGGGTGGTTTCCTGGTGGGACTGGTGGCCGGCGCTTTCGTCACCGGCTGGCTGGCGCGGCGCCTGGCGGGGCGGGCGGCGGGGTTCGGCGGCCAACTGGCCGGCTGCGCCATCGCCTGCGTGGTCGGCGGCATCGCGGTGGTCTATGCCTTCGGCGTGCCGTGGCTGGCCACGGTCACCAAGATGGGGCTGGCCAAGGCGGCGACGGCGGTGGTGGTGTTCGTGCCCGGCGACCTGATCAAGGCCGCGCTGGCGGCGTGGGTGGCGACGCGGGTCGAGCGGGTCTGGCCGATGCGTGGCCGGTGAGCGCGACGCAGCGATCATGGCCCCAGGGAATCCCCCAACTGACGCCCGTTTGGCTTTCAAGTACAAGTTCGCCATTAACGAATGCGTTTGCTGAAACATGGTTTCCGTAGCACATCAGGGATTTACCGTAGTTGCGCGAAGTCATTTGATACTGTTTTAACCCTATAATTACTGTTTTAACCCTATAATATTTTTTTCTGTATAACTTTAACTAGGCTCGCTTCCGCCTCGACCGGGGCATAACAGAGCCACCACAGGAGACAAAACATGCGCAAGCACTTCGGCTTGTCCGCGGCCGCCGCCGCCGTTGCCCTGACCCTGCCGCTGCTGGCCAGCGCCCAGGTCAAGGTGGGCGTCACGGTGTCCAGCACCGGTCCCGCCGCGTCGCTCGGCATCCCCGAGCGCAATACGGTTGCGCTGCTGCCCAAGGAAGTGGCCGGCCAGAAGATCGAATGGATCGTCCTGGACGATGCCACCGACACGACGCAAGCCGTCAAGAACTCGCGCAAGCTGGCGTCCGACGACAAGGTCGACGTGCTGATCGGCACGTCGGTCACGCCGGGCTCGCTGGCCATGGTGGACGTGGCCGCCGAAGCCAAGGTGCCGATGATCAGCGTGGCCGCCAGCGCCAAGATCGTCGAACCCGTGGACGACAAGCGCCGCTGGGTCTTCAAGACCCCGCAGAACGACGCCCTGATGGCCGGCGCGCTGGCCGACGCCATGTCCAAGTCCAAGGTCAAGACGCTGGGCTTCATCGGCTTTGCCGACGCCTATGGCGACGGCTGGCTGGACGTGATGCAGAAGGCCGCCAAGGCCAAGGGCATCGAGATCGTCTCCATCGAAAAATACAGCCGCACCGACACCAGCGTGACGGGCCAGGTGCTCAAGCTGATCGGCGCCAAGCCCGACGCCATCCTGATCGCCGGCGCCGGCACCCCGTCCGCGCTGCCGCAAAAGGAACTGAAGGCCCGCAACTACGGCGGCACCATCTACCAGACCCACGGCGCCGCCAACAACGACGTGCTGCGCGTCTGCGGCAAGGACTGCGACGGCATGTACCTGCCCGCCGGCCCGCTGCTGGTCGCGGCCCAGCTGCCCGACAGCAACCCGGTCAAGAAGTCGGCCCTGGCCTACGTCGAGACCTACGAGAAGGCCAATGGCGCCGGTTCCACCAACACCTTCGGCGGCCACATGTGGGATGCCGGCCAACTGGTCGTTGCCGCGCTGCCCGCGGCCCTGAAGACCGGCGCCAAGCCCGGCACGCCGGAATTCCGCGCCGCCATGCGCGACGCCCTGGAAAACGTCAAGGACCTGGCCGCGTCGCAAGGCGTGTTCAACATGTCGCCGACCGACCACGCCGGTTTCGATGAGCGTTCGCGCGTCATCGTCAAGGTCGAAGGCGGCAAGTGGGTCTACCAGCCCGGCCTGTAATTCCCCCGGATTGCCCGATCCACGGGCGCCTGCAAGGGTGCCCGAGCAATGCTTCGCACCGGCCTCTCCGGCCGGTGTGTCGTATCAGTGTTCCGGGCGGGGTCGGAACACCAAGAATCAATAAGGTTGTTAGATGGATTCCTCAATTGCGCTGATTCTGCTGCAAGACGGTATCGTCAACGGCGCCATCTATGCCCTGCTGGGCATGGCGCTGGTGCTGGTGTTCGCCGTTACGCGCGTCATTTTCATTCCCCAGGGCGAGTTCGTGGCGTTCGGCGCCCTGACGCTCGCGATGCTGGTGGACGGCAAGGTGCCCGGCACCGCCTATCTCCTTCCGCTGCTGGGCGTCGTGTGCCTGGCGCTTGAACTGCTGCGCGCGCTGCGGACCCGCAGCGCGGCTGGCCTGCCCAAGGCCGTGTTGACCTGTCTCGTCCTGCCGCTCGCGTTGCTGTGGCTGACGACCACGTATACCGCCGCCGGCAATTCCCTGTGGCTCAACATGCTGTTGACGCTGCTGCTGGTGATCCCGATGGGCCCGATGGTCTATCGCATCGTCTACCAGCCGCTGGCCGAGGCCACCGTGCTGGTGCTGCTGATCGTGTCGGTCGCGGTGCACTTCGCGTTGACCGGCCTGGCCCTGGTGTTCTTCGGCGCCGAAGGCTGGCGCACGCCCGCGTTCGTGAGCGGCCAGGTCGACCTGGGCTTCACCACCTGGTCGGCGCAGAGCCTGTTCGTGGTCGCGACCTGCGCGCTGCTGATCATCGCGCTGTGGCTGTTCTTCGGCAAGACGCTGTACGGCCGCGCGCTGCGCGCCACCGCCGTCAACCGCCGCGGAGCGCGTCTGGTGGGCATCAGCACCACCATGTCGGGCAGCCTGACCTTCACGCTGGCCACCGCCATCGGCGCCATGTCCGGCATGCTGATCGCGCCCATCACCACGGTCTACTACGACACGGGCTTCCTGATCGGCCTGAAGGGCTTCGTCGGCGCCATCATCGGCGGCCTGGCCAGCTACCCCGTGGCGGCCGCCGGCTCGCTGCTGGTGGGCGTGCTGGAATCGTTCTCGTCCTTCTGGGCCAGCGCCTACAAGGAAGTGATCGTCTTCACCTTGATTATCCCGGTTCTGGTCTGGCGTTCGTTCAGCACCCATCACGTGGACGAAGAGGAGTAAACGCCATGAACCGCATTCTGCTTGTCGTCTTCATCGTCGTCCTGGCGGGGCTGCCGCTGCTGCCGGTCACGCCCGAGTTCTGGGTGACGCAATTGAACTACATCGGGCTGGCCAGCCTGGTGGTGCTGGGGCTGGTGCTGCTGACCGGCGTCGGCGGCCTGACCTCGTTCGGCCAGGCCGCGTTCGTCGGCCTGGGCGCGTACACCACCGCCTATCTGACCACGCAATACGATGTGTCGCCGTGGTTGGCGCTGCCCGCCGGCCTGATCCTGACCGCCGTGGTGGCGTACCTGCTGGGCGCGATCACGCTGCGCCTGTCGGGCCACTACCTGCCGCTGGGCACCATCGCCTGGGGCCTGTCGCTGTACTTCCTGTTCGGCAACCTGGACTGGCTGGGCAAGCATGACGGCATCGCCGGCATCGAGCCCATCAGCATCTTCGGCATGTCGCTGGCCAGCGGCCGCCACATCTACTACCTGATCTGGGTGTTCGTGCTGCTGGCGCTGTGGGCCACCCGCAACCTGCTGAACTCGCGTCCGGGCCGCGCCATCCGCGCGCTCAAGAGCGGCGCCGGCATGGCCGAGTCGATGGGCGTGAACACGGCCGCCTACAAGGTCGTGATCTTCGTCTGGGCGGCGCTGCTGGCCTGCGTCTCGGGCTGGCTCTACGCGCACATGCAACGCGCCGTCAGCCCCAGCCCGTTCGGCATCAACTACGGCATCGAGTACCTGTTCATGGCCGTGGTCGGCGGCGCCGGCTACGTCTGGGGCGCGCTGCTCGGCTCCAGCGTCATCCTGGTGCTCAAGGACCAGCTGCAGAACCTGCTGCCCAAGCTGCTGGACACCAACGCCAACTTCGAGATGATCGTCTTCGGCGTGCTGCTGATCCTGATGCTGCAATACGCCCGCAACGGCCTCTGGCCGATCCTGGCGGGCTGGTGGGGCAGCCTCACCGGCGCCGACGGCTCGCGCCGCAACCTGGCTCCGCCCAAGCCGGCGCCGGCGTTGCCGCTGCGCGCCCGGCCGCAGGCCGGGCAGGTGGTGCTGGAAGTGGACGCCATCCGCAAGGAATTCGGCGGCCTGGTCGCCGTCAACGACATCAGCTTCAAGGTCCGCTCCGGCGAGATCATGGGCCTGATCGGCCCCAACGGCGCCGGCAAGAGCACCACCTTCAACCTGATCAGCGGTGTACTGCCGGTGACGCGCGGCAAGGTCACCTTCATGGGCGAGCGCATCGACAGCCGTTCGGCGCGCGAGATCGCCAAGCTGGGCGTGGGCCGCACCTTCCAGCACGTGCAGTTGCTGCCGGGCATGACGGTGCTGGAAAACGTCGCGCTGGGCGCGCACCTGCGTTCCGACGTGGGCGTGTGGGCGGGCGCCCTGCACACCGACCGCGCGCGCGAGGCGCAACTGCTGCATGAGGCCGCCGAGCAGATCAAGCGCGTCGGCCTGGGCGAATACCTGTACGAACAAGCGGGCAACCTGGCGCTGGGCCAGCAACGCATCCTGGAAATCGCGCGGGCCCTGGCCAGCGATCCGGTGCTGCTGTTGCTGGACGAGCCGGCCGCCGGCCTGCGCTACAAGGAAAAGCAGGACCTGGCTCGCGTGCTGGAACAGCTGCGCGCCGAGGGCATGAGCATTCTGCTGGTTGAACACGACATGGATTTTGTGATGCGCCTGACCAACCACCTGGTGGTGATGGATTTCGGCACCAAGCTGGCCGAAGGCGTGCCGGCCGAGGTGCAACAGAACCCGGCGGTGCTGGAAGCCTACCTGGGCGGCATCGACGATGACCTGCCGGAAGCCGACCAGGCCAAGCCGGTGTCCGCGGGAGGCGTGCAATGACGACGTCCAAGCCTGTTCTCGAAGTCAGCAACTTGTCGGCCCGCTATGGCAAGGTCGGCGCGCTGGCCGGCGCCACGCTGACGGTTCCGGCCGGCAGCATCGTCACGGTGATCGGCGCCAACGGCGCCGGCAAGTCGACCATGCTGAACGCCATGATGGGATCGCTGCCGCAGACCGGCCACGCGGCCGGCTCCGTGCAGTACGCGGGCACCGATGTGTCGAGCTGGCCGGTCGAGCGCCGCGTCGCCGCCGGCATGTCGCTGGTGCCCGAGCGGCGCGAGCTGTTCGGCAGCATGTCGGTCGAAGACAACCTGCTGCTGGGCGGTTTCCGCCGCTACCGCGCCCGCGAAAGCGGCTGGCGCGACACGCTCAACGAAGTCTTCGACCTGTTCCCGCGCCTGCGCGAACGCCGCGCCCAGCAGGCCGGCACGCTCTCGGGCGGCGAGCGCCAGATGCTGGCGGTCGGCCGCGCGCTGATGGCCAAGCCGGCGCTGCTGATGCTGGACGAACCCAGCCTGGGCCTGGCGCCGCGCATCGTGCGCGAGATCTTCCACATCATCGCGCGCCTGCGCGAGACCGGCGTGGCGATCCTGCTGGTGGAACAGAATGCGCGCGCGGCGCTGCAGGTGGCCGACTACGGCTACGTGCTCGAGACCGGCGAAGTCATCCTGCACGGTCCGGCGCGCGAGCTGGCTGGCGATCCCAAGGTGATCGAGAGCTATCTCGGCCTGGGCAAGGGCGCGGAGCAGGCCGAAGCCTGATCCACGCCGCGAGGCGGGCGCTTCAGTCCGCCTCGCGCTTGAACACTTCGACCACGCGGAAGCGCTCGCACACCAGCAGCATGTCCGGCGCGTAGCCGCCATTGCGGTCGAAGTAATCGATGTGTCCGGATCGCCAGGCGTCGTAGGGCCCTTCGCCCTCGGCCAGGGCGAAGGCCTCGTCCACCTCGTCGAAACGCTGGATCACGATGCTGATCGTCTCGATGGCGCAGGCCGGACGGCCGCGGCCGTCCAGCACCACGTCGCGCCGGCCCGGCTCGGGCACCGGCTCCTTCTCGTTGAAATCGCGCAGCGCGCCGCAGGTGGCGGTCTTGGCGCCCGACAGCACCAACGCCAGCAGTTCGTCGGCCAGTTCGGGCGAGTCGCCGAATTGGAAGGTCACGGCGTCCTGGTAGGGGGCGGGCGGTTTCATGCGGGTGGCGTCCATTGCAGGATCAATTCTTCGCCCATCGCGGGGTCGGAGATGGAAGGCGCGCCGGTCTCGACGCGTCCGGCGAAGCGGCGGATGAAGCCGGGCGCGTCGTCGGCGCGCACGCTGAAGTCGTACCAGCCGCCGCTGGCGGCCAGGTCCCAGGCCAGGGTGGCGCCCAGGCCGGGCGCCAGCGCCGGCTCGTGGTGGCCGGCATGGCCATAGGCGTTGGCCTCGACCTGGAAGCCGCGCGCCAGCCCGCCGGGGTTGTGGATCTTCAGCCGCAGCGTCGGGCCGGCGGCATCGCAGGCGGCTTCGACCGCCAGGGGCGCGGGATCGGCGCGCAGCCGGCCGGCAAGGTGGCGGTGAAAGCCGTTCGGGCCCAGTATCCACAGATCGTAGCGGCCGTCGTCGCCCGTCACCTGCCAGCCATCCTCCAGGTGCTTGCCGGCTTCGACCGTGTAGCGGCGCGGGCCGTCTTCCAGCCGCTGGCGGTCGTAGACGTGCAGCACGGCGCCGGCACTGCCGGTATTGTCGAAACGCAGCATGATGCGTTCATCCGCCACGCGGTCCCGCGCCGACAAGGCATACGGCAGCGGCCGCGACGGCCGCGTGCCGGCCGCCTGCCGCGCCAGGGCCGGCCGTTCGGGCGCGGGCGGGGTGATGGTGCCCGGCAGCGCGGCGGCCCGCGCCGCGCGCGTGGCGGTGGCCGGCAGGCCGCGCGTCAGGTTGGCGCCATCGGGCGTGGCGAAATCGAAGATCGACGTCAGGTCGCCGCAGACCGCGCGGCGCCACGGCGAGATGTTGGGTTCGGCGACGCCGAAGCGGCGCTCGACGAAGCGCAGCACCGAGGTGTGGTCGAACACTTCGGAGTTGACCCAGCCGCCCTTGGTCCAGGGCGACAGCACGTACATCGGCACGCGCGGCCCCAGGCCGTAGACGCCGTGCAGGTGGGCGGCCGTATCGTCCTTTTCGGCGCCGGTGACGATCTCGTGGTATTCGCCGGCGGTGTCCACGGTGGACGCGCCCGCCAGCCGGCCGTCCGGGCCGCGCGAGGGCGGGGCGGGCGGCGGCATGTGGTCGAAGAAGCCGTCGTTCTCGTCGAACATCAGCAAGAGGACGGTCTTGCTCCAGACCTCGGGATTGGCGGTCAGCGCGTCCAGCACCCTTGCCGTGTAGTCCGCGCCCTGCGCCGGGCTGGAGGGGCTGGGATGCTCGGAGCCGGCCTTGGTGGCGCAGATCCACGACACCTGCGGCAAGGTGCCATCGAGCACGTCCTGGCGCAGCAGGTCCAGGCCGCGGGTGGTCAACGCCTTGTCCTTGAGCGCGGCCAGCGAGCCCGGCACGCCGTGGTAAGCGTCGCGGTAGGCCTTGAAGCCCGCGGTCGGGTTGAGCGAGTAGTTGTCCGCCATGTCCTGGTAGATGCGCCAGCGGATGCCGGCGCGCTCCAGGCGTTCGGGATAGGTGGTCCAGGTGTAGGCGCCGGCCGGATCGCCGCCGCCCAGCTTGTTGTAGGTGTTGCCCAGCGCCGGCCCGTGGCCGCGCCCCAGGCCGTCGTTGGTGCCGCTCCAGAGGAACAGCCGATTCGTATTGGTGCCGCCGGTGAACGAGCAGTGGTAGGCGTCGCACACGGTGAAGGCGCGCGCCATGGCGTACTGGAACGGCATGTCGGCCTCGGTGTAGTACGCCATCGAATGGTTCTTCTTGGCGGCCGGCCATTGGCCCATGCGGCCGGCGTCCCAGGCGTCCTGGGCGTTGGACCAGGTGTGCGGCGTGCTGGCCACGCGCATGGCTTCGTAGGCCGCGCCGGTGTCGAGCCGGAACGGCAGCACGCTGCGCGGCGCGCCGGCATCGGGACGGCCGTTGTACTGCCCCCAGACCGTGCGGCGTTCGAAGTCGGGACTGGCGGGCACCGGGATGGGAAAGCGGTCGCCGAAGCCGCGCACCCCGGCGAGGCCGCCGAAGTAATGGTCGAACGAACGGTTTTCCTGCATGAAGATGACGATGTGCTCGACGTCCTCGATGGTGCCCTTGCGGCGGTTGGCGGGAATCGCCAGCGCGCGGCGGATGGAGGCGGGCAGCAGCGCCAGGGCGCTGCCGGCGCCGGCGATCGCGGCGCCGCCGCGCAGGAATTCGCGTCGGGATTGCATGCGGGGGGTGTCCTTGCGGGGTGTCCTTGTCATGCGGCGCCGTCCCGGACGGGGCGGCGCGTTCCGTGGCGCCGCGGGGCGCCTACTGCTTGCGGGTGCTTTCGGCGTAGTCCATGTACAGCTTGTGGGCGCGGCGCGCCAGCGGGCCGTATTCCAGCTTGCGGTCTTCGACGCGGTTCACGTGCACCACCTTGCCGTAGTTGCCGGACGAGAACACTTCGTCGGCGGCTTCGATGTCGGCGCGCGTCAGGCTGCGTTCCTGGACTTCCACGCCGTCGGCCTTGAGCAGCGCCAGCACGCGGCGACGCGTGATGCCGTTCAGGAAGGTGCCGTTGTCCACCGGGGTCGAAACCACGCCGTCCTTGGCGATCCACAGGTTGCTGGAAGCGAACTCGGCGACGTTGCCGGCGCCGTCCAGCATGATGGCGTTGTCGAAGCCCTTGTCCATCGCCTCACGGATGGCGCGCTGGCCGTTGGGGTAAAGGCACGAGGCCTTGGCGTCGGTCGGCGCCATGTTGGGCCAGGAACGCGCGAAGCTGGAGAAGCAGGCGGCAAAGCCCTGGTCGCCCGGCATCGGCACCTTGAACACGTGCAGCACGAACAGGGTCTTGTCGGCATCTGGCAGCAGGAAGCCGTCGGCGCAGAAGAACATCGGCTTGATGTAGAGCTCGCTGCCCTCGGGGAACTTGGCCACCGCCTGCAGGCACAGCGCCTGGATTTCCTGCCAGCTGATCTGCGGCTTCATCAGCATTTTTTCGGCCGAGCGCACCACGCGTTGGCAGTGCAGGTCCAGGTCGGGCGTCAGGCCGCGGAACGCGCGCGCGCCGTCGAAGACCATGCTGGCCATCCAGAAGGCGTGGTCGGCGGGGCCGAGCAGTTTGGGGTTTTCGGTGGTCCAGTGACCGTTGTGCCAGAACAAGGCGTCCATGGTGGTTTCCTTCGGTGTCAGGTTGGCGCATCTCGGCGCCGAAACGTCAGGATACATGAGGCGCGGACCGCCTCACTCCTTGTCGAGCGCCGCCTGCACCCGTTCGGCCGCATCGGCCGGCATCCACTGCCGCCAGACCGGGCCGTACCGCTTGAGGAAATAGCGCGCCGCCTCTTCGGGTTCCTTGCCTTCGTTCTCCAGCCAGCCCAGCGTGGCGTCGATGGCGTCGCTGGGAATGGTCAGCTTGGCCAGGAACGCGGCCAACTGCGGCGCCTCCTTGGCGAAGGCGCTGTTGACACCGGTGACCACGGGGTTGGGCTTGAATTCGGTGGCCACGGGCTTGGCGCACTTGGGATCGGTCAGGCAGGTATAGGCGGTCTGGTCGAAGGCCGGCAGTTCCAGCTTGACCAGATCGAGCGCGCCGACCAGCGCGGTGGGCGTCCAGTAGTAGAAGACGATGTCGCGCTTGCGCTTGTAGGCCGACAGGATGGCGGCCTTCTGCGCGGCGCCGGAACCGGGCGCGAACAGGCTGTAGTCGCGCTCCAGGCCCAGGGCGCGCAACAGGTTGTCGTTCAGCGTGCCGCAGGCCCAGCCGGCCGGGCAGCCGTAGATGCGGCCGCGGCCGGGATCCTCGGGGTCGGCGAAGACGTCCTTGAAGCGCGCCAGGTCCGCCGCCGATTTCAGCTCGGGATGGCGCTGCACGGTGTAACGCGGCACGTACCAGCCTTCGCCGGCGTCGTAGACATGCCCCAGGCCCTGCACCCGGCCGCTGGCCAGCGCCTTTTTCCAGGCCACCTCGATCTGCCCCGGCCACACCTCGGGCGTGACGTCGACGTCGCCGCGCTGCAGGGCAGCCAGCATGGGCAGCGTCTCGCCGATCTCGACGCTGGTCTTGCAGCCGTAGCCGTGTTCCATCACGTAGCGTTCGATGCCGGCCAGCACCAGGTTGGATTCCCAGTTCAGGCCGCTGAAGCGGACCGGGCGGTCGACTTCGCAGACCGGCTTGGCGGCGTGGGCCGCGGCGGGCGCGAGCAGGGCGGCGGACAGGGCCAGGACGCCGGCGAGCAAAGGCTTCATGCGCATGATGGAGCACCTTTCTGATTGCGTGCCGGTCATTGTAAAGGCGCCATGCAATCGGGGCCGCGTGCAGCGGCCCCGAAGGTCAGGCAGGCGATGCGGCCGGCGGCCGCGCGGATCAGGCGCGCGCCGCGCGCCGCTTCTCGATCAGCGCCCCGATCTCGCCGACGATGCCGCGGCGGAACGCCAGCACGCAGATCACGAAGATCAGGCCGATCACGATGGTCACCGATTCGCCCAGGCGCAGGAACCAGTCCACGCCGGTCAGGCTGGCCATCATCTGGCCGAAGTCGCCGACCTTGTTTTCCAGCAGCACCACGATGAACGCGCCGAGGATAGGCCCGGTCAGCGTGCCGAGCCCGCCGATCAGCGTCATCAGGATCACCAGGCCCGACATCTGCCAGGTCGCGTCCGACAGGGTCGCGGACACGAACACCAGCGTCTTGGTGGCGCCCGCCAGGCCGGCGATGGCGGCCGACAGCACGAAGGCCAGCAGCTTGAAGCGATCGACGTCGTAGCCCAGCGAGATCGCGCGCGGCTCGTTCTCGCGCAGCGCCTGCAGCACCTGGCCGAACGGCGAATGCACCGTGCGCCAGATGATGAAGTAGCCGATGATGAACACGCCCATCACCAGGTAGTACAGGTTCAGGTCCTTGGACAGGTCGATGATGCCCAGCAGCGTGCCGCGCGGCACGCTCTGCAGGCCGTCCTCGCCGCCGGTGAACTTGGCCTGCAGGAAGAAGAAGAACACCATCTGCGCCAGCGCCAGCGTGATCATGGCGAAGTAGATGCCGCTGCGGCGGATCGCCAGCGCGCCCATCGCCAGGCCCAGCAGCGCGGCCACCGCGACGCCGAACAGCAGGCCGATCTCGGTCGGCACGCCCCATACCTTGAGCGCGTGGCCGGCCGCGTAGGCGGCGCTGCCCAGGAAGGCGGCGTGGCCGAACGACAGCAGGCCGGTAAAGCCCAGCAGCAGGTTGAAGGCGCAGGCGAACAGGGCATAGCACATGATCTTCATGGCGAAGATCGGATACACCCCGACGAAAGGAAGTATGGCCACCACGACGGCCAGGACCGCATAGCCCAGGAATTGACGATTCATTTCTCTTTTCCGAACAGCCCGGCCGGGCGGAGCAACAGGACAATGGCCATGATGATGAAGACGACCGTGCTGGACGCCTCGGGCCAGAACACCTTGGTCAGGCCTTCGATCACGCCCAGGCCCAGGCCGGTGACGATGGCGCCCATGATGGACCCCATGCCGCCGATCACGACCACCGCGAACACCACGATGATGAGGTTGGACCCCATCAGCGGGGAGATCTGCAGCACCGGCGCCGCCAGCACGCCGGCGAAGCCGGCCAGCGCCACGCCGAAGCCGTAGGTCAGCGTGATCATGCGCGGCACGTTGACGCCGAAGGCCTCGACCAGGCGCGGGTTCTCGGTGCCGGCGCGCAGCAGGGCGCCAAGCCGCGTGCGTTCGATCACGAACCAGGTCGCCAGGCACACCACCACCGATGCCGCCACCACCCAGCCGCGGTAGTTGGGCAGCACCATGAAGCCCAGGTTGGTGGCGCCGCGCAGGGCGTCGGGCGTGGGGTAGGGCTGCCCCGACACGCCGTAGAAGCTGCGGAACAGGCCTTCGATCAGCAGCGTCAAACCGAAGGTCAGCAGCAGCCCGTAGAGGTGGTCGAGCTTGTACAGGTGCTTGAGCAACAGCTTTTCGATGATGATGCCGAACAATCCGACCACCAGCGGCGCCAGGATCAGCATGACCCAGTAATTCAACCCCAGGTACGACAGCCCCATCCAGGCCAGGAAGGCGCCCAGCATGTAGAGCGCGCCGTGCGCGAAGTTGATGACGTTCAGCAGTCCGAAGATAACCGCCAGGCCGAGCGACAGCATGGCGTAGAACGAACCGTTGACCAGTCCCAGCAGCAACTGGCCGAACAAGGCCTGTATGGGGATGCCGAAAATATCAGTCATCTTGTAAAAATCCTGCGCGTACGAAGGGAAGCGGGCAAATTCAGGATGCGACCCGGCCGCGCGGGCCAGGTCGCATCAATGGGTCGCATCGACGGGAATTACTTCTTGACCAGCTTGCAGGTCGACTCGGACAGCTTGGTGTAGACCTCGTCACCCGGCAGCGTGGCCACGACCTTGTAGTAGTCCCACGGGCCCTTGGATTCGGCCGGCGTCTTCACCTGCATCAGGTACATGTCGTGGATCATGCGGCCGTCTTCGCGCACATAGCCGCCCTGGGTGAAGAAGTCGTTGATCTTGTTCGACTTCATCCACTTCATGAGGGTGTCGGCATCGTCGGTGCCGGTGGCCTTCACGCCGTTCAGGTAGAACGTGACGGACGAGTAATCGCCCGCCTGCAGCATGGACGGCTTGCGGCCGACCTTGGCCTCGAACTTCTTGGACCAGGCGCGCGAGGCGTCGGATTGATCCCAGTACCAGCCGTCGGTCAGGTACATGCCCTTGGTGGCTTCCAGGCCCAGCGAGTGCACGTCGTTGATGAACACCAGCAGGCCGGCCATCTTCATGGTCTTGGTGACGCCGAATTCGTTGGCGGCCTTGATGGTGTTGATGGTGTCGCCACCGGCGTTGGCCATGCCCAGGATCTGCGCCTTGGACGACTGCGCCTGCAGCAGGAACGACGAGAAGTCGGAGGCGCCCAGCGGGGCGCGCACCTGGCCCTTGATCTCGCCGCCGGCGGCCTTGACCACGGCCATGGTGTCGCGTTCGAGCGCGTGGCCGAAGGCGTAGTCGGCGGTCAGGAAGAACCAGCTCTTGCCGCCATCCTTCACCACCGCCGAACCGGTGCCGCGCGCCAGCGCGACCGTGTCATAGGCGTAGTGCACGGTGTACGGCGAACATTGGGCATTGGTCAGGTCCGAAGCGCCCGCGCCGATGGCGATGAAGGGCTTCTTCTTCTCGGCGGCCACGGCCGCCATGGCCAGGCTGGTGGCCGAGTTGGTGCCGGCGATGATGACGTCGACCTTCTGCTGGTCGAACCATTCGCGCGCGCGGGCCGAGGCCACGTCGGCCTTGTTCTGGTGGTCCGCCGACAGCACCTCGATCTTCTTGCCGTTGACGTTGCCGCCGAAGTCCTCGATCGCCATGCGGACCGCTTCCAGGCCCGCCTTGCCATCGATGTCGGAATACACGCCGGACATGTCGGTGATGAAGCCGATGCGGATGACATCGTCGGAGATGCCTTGTGCCTGGGCGGTCGCCCCGGCGAATCCCAGGCCCGCCATGGCCAGTGCAGCAGTGATGGTGTGCAGCTTCATGGGATGACTCCTCTTCCCTTTGGTGTATGGGATGCCGGGAACCCGGCGGATGACAGGTTATTCAGACGCCCAGCAATTCGTTGAGCGTGTCCTGTTTTTCTGAAAGTTCGGCGGCTTCGAAATGCTCGACGATCTGGCCGTGCTCCATGACGTAGAAGCGATCGGCCAGCGGCGCCGCGAAGCGGAAATTCTGTTCCACCATGACGATGGTGTAGCCACGCTGCTTGAGGGCCGTGATCATGCGGGCCAGCGCCTGCACGATGACCGGCGCCAGGCCTTCGGAGATCTCGTCCAGCAGCAGCAGGTTGGCGCCGGTGCGCAGGATGCGCGCCACCGCCAGCATCTGTTGTTCACCGCCCGACAGGCGCGTGCCGGGCGAATGCCGGCGTTCCTGCAGGTTGGGGAACATGTCGTAGATTTCGGCCAGCGACATGCCGCCGCCGAGCGAGCCCACCACGGGCGGCAGCAGCAGGTTCTCCTCGCACGACAGGCTGGCGAAGATGCCGCGTTCCTCGGGGCAATAGCCCACGCCCAGATGGGCGATCTTGTAGGTCGGCAGGTCGATGGCCTCGGTGCCGTGGATGCGCACGGAACCCTTGCGGGAACCGGTCAGGCCCAGGATGGCCCGCAGCGTGGTGGTACGGCCGGCGCCGTTGCGGCCCAGCAGCGTGACGACCTCGCCTTGCCCCACGCGCATATCCACGCCGTGCAGGATATGCGATTCCCCGTACCAGGCCTGCAGGCCCGAGATTTCCAGTGCCGGGGTACTCATGCGTGCGCTCCTTGGAGTTCGCCGTCGGTGGTGCCCATGTAGGCCTGCATCACGGCGGGATGGCGGGACACTTCGGCGTAGTTGCCCTCGGCCAGCACCGCGCCGCGCGCCAGCACGGTGATGGTGTTGGCGATCGAGGACACCACGTTCATGTTGTGTTCCACCATCAGGATGGTGCGGCCGGCGCTGACGCGCTTGATCAGCTGCGTGACGCGGTCCACGTCTTCGTGGCCCATGCCCTGCGTGGGTTCGTCCAGCAGCATCAGCTCCGGTTCCATCGCCAGCGTGGTGGCGATCTCGAGCGCGCGCTTGCGGCCGTACGGCAGGTTCACCGTGGTCTCGTTGGCGAAGGCGCCGAGGTCGACCTGGTCGAGCAGGGCGCGGGCCGGCTCGTCCAGCGCGGCCAGGCGCTTGGTGCTCTGCCAGAAATGGAACGACAGCCCGGTCTTGCGCTGCAGGCCGATGCGCACGTTCTCGAGCACGGTCAGGTGCGGGAACACCGCCGAAATCTGGAACGAGCGGATCACCCCGCGCCGCGCGATCTGCGCCGGGCGCTCACCGGTGATGTCGATGCCATTGAACTTGATGGTTCCCGAGGTGGGAGAGAGAAACTTGGTCAGCAGGTTGAAGCATGTGGTCTTGCCCGCGCCGTTCGGCCCGATCAAGGCATGAATCTCGCCTCGCTTGATACGCAAATCGACCCCATTGACCGCGACAAAACCGCGGAATTCCTTGGTGAGGCCTTTTGTCTCCAGGATCGTGTCGTCCATGTCCGCTGCACCGGCGTTGTATTTATTTGGACCCTGCCCGGCGTTATTCGCAGGGCCCCCCGCGGGGTAAGGAAAATCATGGCGATGCCACGGTTTTCTATAAGAGTTGCCGGCGAGTATGCGCACCTCCGAATCAAAATTCCATGAGGGTTTGTCATAGGTTTTGCGGTGCGGAAAGGTGAATTGTCGGATAGCGGACAATTCGCATGGCTACTGGGCGAAAACCCTATATCCTCATGCAATGCGTTGCAGCAAATCCGTATTGACCGTCATCAATCCGTCATCGTTGCAATCATCGGGAAAAACCCGGATTTGCCCATGCGCGAACGAACTTTCCGCGCGAATCCGCCGCGCGGGCGGCGCGGATCTCAGGCGGGAGTTTTGGCTTTGAATTCACAGAGATCCGAAATGCCGCATTGCGGGCATTTCGGCTTGCGCGCCACGCACACATAGCGGCCGTGCAGGATCAGCCAGTGATGCGCGTCCTGCAGATACTCGCGCGGCACGAATTTCTCCAGCTTCAGTTCGACTTCCAGCACGTTCTTGCCGGGCGCCAGGCCGGTGCGGTTCGAGACCCGGAAAATGTGCGTGTCGACCGCCATGGTGGGCTGGCCGAAGGCCGTGTTCAGCACCACGTTGGCGGTCTTGCGACCGACGCCGGGCAGCGCTTCCAGCGCTTCACGGGTCTGCGGCACTTCGCCGCCATGCTGTTCGATCAGGATGCGGCAGGTGGCGATGGCGTTCTTGGCCTTGGTGCGGTACAGGCCGATGGTCTTGATGTAATCGGACAGGCCTTCCTCGCCCAGCGCCAGCAGCGCCTGCGGGGTGCCGTAACGCGGGAAGAACTTGCGCGTGGCGATGTTCACCGACTTATCGGTGGCCTGCGCCGACAGCAGCACCGCGATCAGCAGCTGGAAGGGCGTGTCGTATTCGAGTTCGGTGGTGGGCTGCGGATTGGCGGCTTGCAGGCGGGCGAAGATCTCTCGGCGTTTGGCGGCGTTCATGGGCGCGGGGCGTTGCGGCGGGCGCGGGCACGGGCCAGCGCGGATTCAATGGCGGCGCGCTTGCGGTCTTCGCCTTGCGCGTCATCGGAAGGGGCGGCGGGCGCCGGCGCGGCGGCGGGCTCGGGCGCCATCAGGCGGGCGTTGTCGGCCGCCAGCCGCTCCATGCGCGCCTGGTGGTGGCGATGGCGCTGGCGGCCGGCGGCGGCGTCAGCGGCGCTCCAGGCGCGGCCGGCGGGGACCATCTCGATGCAATCCACCGGACACGGCGCCACGCACAGGTCGCATCCGGTGCACCAGTCGGGCAGCACGGTGTGCATGTGCTTGTTGGCGCCGACGATGGCGTCGACCGGACAGGCCTGGATGCACAGCGTACAGCCGATGCAGTGCGCCTCGTCGATGCGGGCCACCAGCAGCGGACCGGGCTCGCCGCGGCTGGCGTCCAGCGGCAGGGCGGGGGTCTCCAGCAGCGCCGCCAGGGCGGCGATGCCTTCGTCGCCGCCCGGCGGGCAGCGGTTGATCGGAGCGGCCCCGGCGGCGATGGCCTCGGCATACGGCAGGCAGCCGTCGTAGCCGCACTTGGTGCATTGCGTCTGGGGCAGCAGGGCGTCGATGCGATCGGCGAGTGAGCGACAGGACATGGCGGACAACGGGAAAAGCAAAGGGGCCCGCGAGGGCCCCCGTGGACGGACGGTGAAAGGCCTCAGGCCGATTGCCGGATGAATTCCGCGATTTTAGGACAGATCATTTCGCGCCAGCGGCGGCCGGAGAAAATCCCGTAGTGGCCGCAGTTGGGGGCGGTGTAGTGCATCTTGCGGTCGGCCGGGATGTTCTTGCACAGCTTGATGGCGGCGCGCGTCTGGCCCTGGCCGGAGATGTCGTCCAGCTCGCCCTCGATGGTGAACAGCGCCACCTTCTTGATGTCGGCCGGGCGCACCAGCTGGCCGTCGACTTCCCAGGTGCCGTTGGGCAGCGCGAATTCCTGGAACACCATGCGGATGGTGTCCAGGTAGAACTCGGCCGGCATGTCCAGCACGGCGTTGTATTCGTCGTAGAAGCGGCGGTGGGCCTCGGCGTCGCTGTCGTCGCCGCGCAGCAGATCCAGGTAGAAGTCGTAGTGCGACTTCATGTGGCGGTCGGGATTCATGGCCATGAACCCGGCATGCTGCAGGAAGCCCGGGTAGACCTTGCGGCCCGACCCCGGGTAGCGCGGCGGCACCGGGTGGATGACCTGGTTCTCGAACCACGAATAGGGCTTGGTGGTGGCCAGGCGGTTCACCTGCGTGGGCGACTGGCGCGGATCGATCGGGCCGCCCATCATGACCATGCTGCGCGGTTGGCAGGGATCGTTGGCCGAGGCCATCAGCGACACGGCGGCCAGCACCGGCACGGTGGGCTGGCAGACGGAAATCACGTGCACGTCCGGCCCCAGGTGGCGGATGAAGTCCTGCACGTAGCGCACGTAATCGTTCAGGTGGAACGGGCCGGCCGACAGCGGCACCATGCGCGCGTCGATCCAGTCGGTGACGTAGACGTCATGGCCGGGCAGCAAGGCGCGCACGGTATCGCGCAGCAGCGTGGCGTGATGGCCCGACAGCGGCGCCACCAGCAGCACCTTGGGATCGTCCTGCGGGGTCTGGCGCACGTCGCGATGGAAATGCACCAGGCGGCAGAAGGGCTTGTCCAGCACGACCGATTCCGTCACCCGGACCGGCTTGCCGGCAATTTCCGTGGCGGGCAGGTTCCAGGCGGGTTTCTGGTATTCCTTGCCGATGCGCGTCATCAGCTCGTATCCCGCGGCCATCTGGCGCGAGATCGGGGTGTAGGCGAGGGGACTGTAAGGGCTGGAGAACAGCTGGGAACCGGCATCCGTGAATGCAGCGAACGGAGTCAGGAAGGCGCGCTGCATTTCGTGCAATTGGTACAGCATTTGGGGAAGTCCTTCTGGGTCGTGCGTGTGCCCCGATTATTGCGCCGGGGAGTAACGGTATTTCCAATTTGTCTGACGAAAGCGCCCGAAAACCGGATTTTGTGTTGCAAAAATGCGACCCGTCATCCCTTGCGCACCAGTTTAGGGCGCAATCGTGTTGCATTGGAGGGTAAAACGGCGGATTTTCGCCCTAGGCCGGACGGGCCAGGAGGGGCCGATCCGGACCGGGCGAAGACTCACCAGTAGTTTTCCACCGCGAGGTTGCCGGGGATGCCGCGGCGGCCCGGCTTGAAGCCGCGTTCGCCCAGCAGCTTGCGGGCGTCGGCCAGCATGTCCGGATTGCCGCAGAGCATGATCTTCGCTTGCTCCGGGTCCAGCGGCAGGCCGGCCAGGCGTTCCAGTCCGCCGTCGGCGATCAGGGCGGTCAGGCGCGCCTGCGGCATGCCGGGCAGCGTCTCGCGAGTGGCGATCGGCAGGTAGGTCAGCTTGTCCGGCTCGGCCGCGAACAGCTCCGCCAGGGACGGGTCATTGCGCCAGCCTTCGATTTCCTCGCGGTAGGCCAGCTCCGCCGCGGTGCGCACGCCGTGCACCAGGACGATGCGGCGGTAGGCACGCCACACGGCCGGGTCGCGCAGGATCGACAGGTAGGCCGACAGGCCGGTGCCGGAGGCCAGCAGCCAGAGGTCGCCGCCGGGGGCGAAGCGTTCCAGCGTCAGGAAGCCGTAGGGCGCTTTCTCGACATACAGCGCGTCGCCGGGCTGCAGCCGCGCCATGCGCGGGCTGAACAGGCCCTCGGGCACCACGATGGAATAGAACTCCAGCCAGGGCTGGTGTGGCGCCGAGACCATCGAATAGGCGCGCCACAGCGTCGGCAGGCCATCGGGGTCGTCCGCGCCCGGCAGACCGACGCGGGCGAACTGGCCCGGCTGGAAGGCATACGCGTCGTCGCGCGTGACGCGCACCGAGAACAGTTTGTCGGGCACCCAGGTATGGACGTGGGTGACGGTCTGGCGCGTGTATTTGGAATCGTCGGTCATCGGCGCATCGCGCGGCGCGGGCCGCTGGCGGCCGCGCGCTCGCGGATCATTTTTCCAGGTATTGCAGCTTGTCCTGCTTGCCGTTCCATTCGTCGGCGTCGGGCAGCGGCTTCTTGGCTCGGCTGATGCTGGCGAACTCGGGCGAGAGTTCGGCGTTCAGGGCGATGAAGTTGAGCTGGTCCTGCGGCACGTCTTCCTCGGCGTAGATGGCGTTGGCCGGGCATTCGGGGATGCACACGGCGCAGTCGATGCATTCGTCGGGGTCGATCACCAGGAAGTTCGGACCCTCACGAAAACAGTCCACCGGGCATACGTCGACGCAATCGGTGTACTTGCACTTGATACAGTTTTCGGTGACTACGTGGGTCATTCTCAGGAGCTCCGGGCTGGCGGCATTTGTGTCTTGTTGCGCCAATTTTACCCAATGCGGGGCCGATACGCCGCCAATACCCTGTTGACATCGTGGCGCAATGGGGGGTCGGCCGGGCCCGCTATGCTATGGTGTCGCGAAACGATACGCGCAATCATGATAATCACCTCGCTGCTCGACACCGACCTGTATAAATTCAGCATGATGCAGGTGGTGCTGCATCAGTTTCCCGCTGCCCAGGTCGAGTACCGTTACAAATGCCGGACTCCGGGGGTCAACCTGCGCCCCTACCTGGACGAAATTCGCGAAGAAGTGCACCAGCTGTGCCAGTTGCGCTTCACCGAGGACGAACTTAAATATCTGGGTGGCTTGCGTTTCATCAAAAGCGACTTCGTCGATTTCCTCGAATTGTTCCACCTGCCCGAGCGCTGCATCAGCATCGAGGAGGGCGAGGGGCCGGGCGAGATCAGCATCGAGGTCAAGGGCCCCTGGCTGCACACCATCCTGTTCGAGATCCCGGTGCTGGCCATCGTCAACGAGGTCTACTTCCGCAACACGCGCAAGAACCCGGACTGGGCCGAGGGCCGCAAGCGCCTGCAGTCCAAGATGCACCTGGTGCTGGACGATCCGGCGCTGGCCGATTTCCGCGTGGCCGAATACGGCACCCGCCGCCGCTTCTCCAAGGTCTGGCATGAAGAGATCGTGTCGACCATGAAGGCCCAGATGGGGCCGCACTTCGCCGGCACCAGCAACGTGCTGCTGGCCAAGCAGCACGAAGTCCTGCCGCTGGGCACCATGGGCCACGAATACCTGCAGGCCTGCCAGGCGCTCGGTCCGCGGCTGCGTGATTCGCAGGTGTTCGCGCTGGAAGTGTGGGCCAAGGAATACCGCGGCGACCTGGGCATCGCGCTGTCGGACGTCTATGGCATGGACGCCTTCCTGCGCGACTTCGACATGTATTTCTGCAAGCTGTTCGACGGCGCGCGGCACGATTCGGGCGATCCCTTCGTCTGGGGCGAACGCTTGCTCGAGCACTACCGCAAGAACCGCGTCGACCCGCGCGCCAAGACGCTGGTGTTCTCGGATTCGCTGACCTTCCCGCGCGCCATCGAGCTGGCGCGCCAGTTCGCCGGCCGCTGCAAGGTGTCATTCGGCATCGGCACCAACCTGACCAACGACCTCGGCCACGAACCGCTGCAGATCGTCATGAAGATGGTGCGTTGCAATGGCCAGCCGGTGGCCAAGGTGTCCGACGCGCCCGAGAAGACCATGTGCGACGATCCGGCCTACCTGGCCTATCTGCGCCAGGTGTTCCAGCTGCCGCCCGCCTGAAACCCGGTCAGGGTAAAGTTCGCCATTCTTCGCATTGTTCAACCCGCAACTCGTCATTAGGGGAATATTCATGAGCAGCATCAAGCGCTTCCACGTCGCCAAGCGCCTGTCGGACATGGCCGTGTACAACGGCGTCGCGTACCTGGCGGGCCAGGTGCCGGACGATTCCACGCTGGACATCACCGGCCAGACCGAGCAAGTGCTCGCCACCATCGACCGCCTGCTGGCTGAAGCCGGCACGGACAAGACCAAGATCCTGATGGCCCAGATCTACGTGGCCAACATGAAGGAATTCGACGGCATGAACAAGGCCTGGGACGCCTGGGTCGCCGACGGCAACTCGCCCCCGCGCGCCACCGTCGAGGCCCGCCTGGCCAATCCCGACTTCAAGGTCGAGATCGTCGTCACCGCGGCCGTCGCCTGATCGGCGCGTCCGCGCGATGAAAAGCCCTCCGGCAGGCCGGAGGGCTTTTTTTGTTTTGCGCAGGCCGTCGCGTGGCGTCACGGCGCCGTGACCGCCGGGAAGAATTGCCGACTCTGGCGACGCGCGCCGGGTCGGCCGGCCCGCGCTGACCGGCGGCTGGCCCGCGTCAACCCGCCGTCAGCAGCAGGCCCGCGAGCAGGCCGCCGGTTTGCTCGCAGCGCGCCAGCTCGGCCGGGGCCACCGTCTTGGGGGCGGCGATCTGTTCCGGCGTCTGGGCGCCCAGGTTGACGATCAGGGCCGGCGCCAAGGCCCGCAGCCGCCAGCCGGTGCAGATGCGCTCCACCTGGCGCGCCGCGCCGGCGCCGTCGCTGCCGGCGCTGACCAGGCAGGCGTAGGGCCGGCCGGATATGCGATCGAGCACGCCGTAGTAGCAGCGGTCGAAGAACTCCTTCATTTCGCCGCTCAGGCTGGCCAGGTTTTCCGGCGCGCAGAACAGGAAGCCGTCGCTGGCCAGCACCTCGTCGACCCCGGCGTCCGCGGCGCGGCGCAGCGTCACCGCCAGGTCGTCCGCCTGTTCCAGCTGCGCCGCCGCCGCGGCCGCGCCGCGGGCGGCGGCCTCGGCCATCTGGCGGGCCGCGCCGGTGCGGGAATGCCACACGATCAGCAGCCGTTTCATGGGTAGCGCGCCAGGGTGTCCTGGCGGTAGTAGGCCCGCAGCAGGCCGAACCATTCGGGCAGGGCCTCGGCCATGGGGTGGGGATCGACGAAGAAGTGCTCGGAACTGACGGCGAAGAACTCGGCCTCGTCGGTGGCGGCGTAGGGATCCAGCGGCAACTGGCCGTACCAGGCGTCGGCCTCGGCGCTTTCCGGGTCCACGTCATGCGGAATCGCGGCCTCCACCGCGTCCACCGCGGCGATGAAACGGTCCAGGCTGTCGTCCAGGACGCGGCGCCATTCGCGCGGCTTGATATCGCCGTGCGCCGCCAGCGACGGCATGCCGTCGGCAAAGCCCGCTTGCAGGTCGAGCTTGTGCGCGAACTCGTGGATCACCACGTTGAAGCCGCCCTCGGACAGTTGCGTGTCCTCCCAGGACAGCACCAGCGGGCCGCCTTCCCAGGCCTCGCCGGCGGCGTCCTCCAGGTATTCGTGCATCACGCCGTCCTCGTCCATCTGCTTGCGCGGGATGCGAAAGCCCGCGGGGTACACGATGATTTCGTCCCAGCCTTCGTACAGCGTGGGCGTCAGGTTCAGGATAGGCAGGCTGGCCTGGGCGGCGATCGACAGCCGCATGAAGTCGGTGACCTCCAGGCCGCGGGCGCCATTGATGGTCTTGCTGGCCAGCAGCCAGGCCGAGCGCGCCAGCAACTGCGCGGATTCGTCGGCGTCCAGCGCCGCCAGGAAGGGGTGGGCCTGCAGCACCTGCCGCCAGAGGTCGGGCGCGATCCGGGCCTGCATCTGCGCCACCTCGGCGGCGCGCGCTCCCCGGCCCTTGAGCCAGCGCAACATAAGCTTGGGTTCCTTGTATATGTGCCTGGCGTTCGCCAGGGTTTTCAGCGTTGATTCCTAGTGTAGAGTGTCGGAATCCTCGATTACCGTAACCGCAATACGCCCGCGATGTCCGCCCCGCCCGTTCCTGATGCGCCTTCGCCTTTCGACGCTTCCTGGCGACAGGAGGCGGGGGCGGGCCTCGACGCCGACGGCCTTGCGCTTATCGACCAGGCGGTGGCCTGGTCGGTTCCCCGTTTCGAGGGCCAGCAGGCCCTGACCGGCGAACCGCTGGCCTCGCACGGCGCCGGCGTGGTGCGGATCCTGGCCGGCCTGCACACCGACGCCGCCACGCGCGCCGCGGCCCTGCTGGCCGCCTTGCCGACCGACCTGACCGCGCCGGCTCCCGCGCTGCGCAACGACCCCGTCGCCACCACCTTCGGCGCCGAGGTCGCCCGCCTGGTGCAGGGCACCCGGGCCCTGTTGCGGCTGGGCGTGGTCGCGCGCCAGGCCAGCGACGCCGAAGCGGAAACCGGCTCGCAGAAGGAAATGCAGCGCAAGATGCTGCTGGCCATGGCGGCCGATCTGCGCATCGTGCTGATGCGCCTGGCCTCGCGCCTGCGCACCCTGCGCTGGCACGCCGAAAGCAAGACGCCCTGTTCGACCGCCTTCGCCCGCGAAACCCTGGACCTGTACGCGCCGCTGGCCAACCGCCTGGGCATCTGGCAGATCAAGTGGGAAATGGAAGACCTGGCGTTCCGCTTCCTGGAGCCCGACCGCTACAAGCAGATCGCCCGCCTGCTCGAGGAAAAGCGGGTCGAGCGCGAAGCCTTCATCGCCGGCGCCATCGAACGCCTGCAGACGGCGCTGGCCAAACATGGCATCGAAGCCGAGGTCAGCGGCCGGCCCAAGCACATCTACAGCATCTGGAACAAGATGCGGGTCAAGCGCCTGGATTTCTCGCAGATGTACGACCTGCGCGCGCTGCGCATCATCGTCGACGACGTGCGCGCCTGCTACACGGCGCTGGGCATGGTGCACGAGATGTGGACACCGCTGTCCGACGAGTTCGACGACTACATCTCGCGGCCCAAGCCCAACGGTTACCGTTCGCTGCATACCGTGGTGGCCGACGACGACGGCCGGCCGTTCGAGGTGCAGATCCGCACGCGCGAGATGCACCAGTTCGCCGAGTACGGCATGGCCGCGCACTGGCGCTACAAGGAAGCCGGCGCCAAGGGCGGGCAGGTGGCGGCCTCCAGCGAGTACGACCGGCAACTGGCCTGGATGCGCCAACTGCTGGCCTGGAACACGGACGTCGAGGCGGGCGATGGCGCCGCGGCCGACAAGTCCGATGCGGCCAAGCCCGCCGCCGCCAAGTCCGGCCCGGGCAAGAGCCGCCACGCCGCCGTCACGCCGGCTCCCACGGACGAGCGCATCTACGTGCTGACGCCGCAGGCGCGGGTGATCGAGCTGCCGGCCGGCGCCACGCCGGTCGACTTCGCCTATCACCTGCATACCGACCTGGGCCACCGCTGCCGCGGCGCGCGGGTCGACGGCCAGATGGTGCCGCTGCAGACACGCCTGGCCACCGGCCAGACGGTCGAGATCATCTCGGCCAAGTCCGGCGGCCCGTCGCGCGACTGGCTCAATCCACAGCTCGGGTTCCTGGCCAGCCCGCGCGCCCGCGCCAAGGTGCGCATGTGGTTCAACGCCATCGAACTGCAGCAGCGCATCACGCAAGGCCAGGCGCTGGTCGAAAAGGAACTGCAACGGCTGGGCAAGACCGCGGTCAATCTCGAACAACTGGCGCAGAACCTCGGGTTCGCCCGCGCCGACGACCTGTACGTGGCCGCCGCCAAGGAAGAATTCAGCCTGCGCCAGATCGACGCCGTGTTCCAGCAGCCGGCGCCCGCCGCCGAGCCGCAGCCGGCCGCCCTGCGCCACGCCAGCGCCGGCAGCGCCGAGAAAAGCGGCAAGAGCGGGGTGCTGGTGGTGGGCGTGGGCTCGCTGCTGACGCAGCTGGCGCGCTGCTGCCGCCCGGCGCCGCCCGACGCCATCGCCGGTTTCGTGACGCGCGGGCGCGGGGTGTCGATCCACCGCAGCGACTGCCACAGCTATCTGGCGCTGGCCGCGCGCGAGCCCGAGCGCGTGATCGAGGTGGCCTGGGGCGAGACCCCTGCGGACACGTTCTATCCGGTCGACATCAGCGTGCGCGCGCACGACCGCTCCGGCCTGCTGCGCGACCTGTCCGAAGTGTTCGCGCGGCTGCGCCTGAACGTGGTGGGCGTGAACACCCAGAGCCGGCAGTCGCTGGCCCATATGGTGTTCACGGTGGAAGTGCGCGGCGGCGAATCGCTGGCGCGCGCGCTGGATGCCCTGGCGGAAGTGCCGGGCGTGTCGTCGGCGGTGCGCCGCTAGCCTGCGACGCAAGACGGGCCGCCCCGGGGACGGGCGGCTCGGAAGAGGGCGCCCATGCAAGGCCGTTGCCAGGGGCGCCCCGTAATGGACCATCGCCCGGGCCATCGCGGCCCGGGAATATCAGTGATCCAGGTTCTCGTGGGCGCGTTCGCGCATGAAGAACGACGCCACCAGCCCCAGCGCCACGCCGAACATTACGTAGTAGGCCGGCGCCATGGGAGAACCCGTGGTCTTGATCAGCCAGGTCACGATGAACTGGGCAAAACCGCCAAAGATCATCACCGCCACGTTATAGGCCAGCGACAGGCCCACCGAGCGTACCCGCGCCGGGAACAGTTCCGCCATGACGGTGCTGAACACGCCGAAGAAAGCCGACACGAAGAAGCACACCACGATCTGCACGGTCAGCAGCCGGCCGATCGACGGCGCGTCCGACAGCCAGTAGTACAGCGGATACAGGACCACCAGGTAGCCGATCAGCGAGCCGATCACGATGGGGCGGCGGCCGGCGCGGTCGGACCAGGCGCCCATGAACGGCGTCAGCAGCACCATCAGCGCGGCGCCCGCCATCTGCACCAGGAAGGTCTGGTTCAGCGGCAGCTTGAGGATCTGGGTCGAGTAGGTCACCAGGTAGGTGAAGGTGATGTAGATCGACACCGTCGCCGTCACCACCAGGCCCACGCCGATCAGCGTCTCGCGGGTGTGCGTGCGGACCATCTCGCCCAGGCTCAGGCGCTGTACTTCGCCGCGCGCGGCGGCCTGGCGCTCGTCTTCCTTCATCTGCTTGAAGGCGTCGGTTTCGTCGATGTTGCGGCGGATATAGATGGCGATCGGCACAATCACCAGGCCGAAGGCGAACGGCAGGCGCCAGGCCCAGGCCGCGATCTGCTCCTGCGTGAAGAATTCGGTGATCAGCGTGCCGCAGGCCGCGCCGATCAGCAGCGCCAGCATCTGCCCGGCCATCTGCCACGAACCGTAGAAGCCGCGCTTGCCGTTGGGCGCCATCTCGATCAGCAGGGCGGTCGAGGTGCCGAACTCGCCGCCGGCCGAGAAGCCCTGCAGCAGCCGCGCGATCAGGATGAAGATGGGGGCCAGGATGCCGGCCGCGTGATAGGTGGGCGCCACGGTGATGAGGGCGATGGACACCGCCATCAGCGAGGTCACCAGCACCATGGCCGCCTTGCGGCCCTTCTTGTCGCCATACAGCCCCAGGATGATGCCGCCCACCGGCCGCATGAAGAAGCCGACGCCGAAGATCGCCGTGGTCATCAGGATGGCGTTCAGTTCGCTGCCGGGAACGCTGGGGTCGGTCGGAAAGAACAGCTTCGAGATGATCGGCGTCATGAACGCGAACACCAGGAAGTCATACCATTCGAGGGCGTTGCCGATGACTGCCGCCACGATGTTGCGCGTGGGAACTGCTTTGTGCTGCACGGTTTCTCCTTGGGGGCTTGTGCTGTTTCAAGGGCGTCATTCTAGGCCCAGGCGCGGCCCGGGTCCGTTCCCGGGCGCGCGACGCGGACGCGTCCTGGCTTTACACTCTCCCTTTTCCCCAAGAGAGTTGCTACATGAACGCGCGCACCTGGCTGGAGACGCTGGTCGGTTTCGACACCACCAGCCGCAATTCCAATCTTGCCCTCATCGAAACCGTCCGTGACTGGCTCAAGGGCCAGGGCGTCGATGCGTGGCTGGCGCACAACCCCGAGCGCACCAAGGCCAACCTCTTCGCCACCCTGCCGGCCCAGGACGGCAACCAGCAGGGCGGCATCGTCCTGTCGGGCCACACCGACGTGGTGCCGGTGGACGGCCAGGACTGGAGCACGGACCCGTTCAAGCTGGTCGAGAAAGACGGCCTCCTGTACGGCCGCGGCAGCTGCGACATGAAGGGTTTCATTGCCGGCTCGCTGGCGCTGGTGCCGGAATTCCTGGCCATGCCGCGCAAGAAACCGATCCACCTGGCGTTCTCGTACGACGAAGAGGTCGGCTGCGCCGGCGCGCCGTACATGCTGGCCGACCTGCACGAGCGCGGCATTCGTCCCGAAGGCTGCGTGGTGGGCGAACCCACCGGCATGCAGGTGGTGGTGGCGCACAAGGGCATCAACCTGTTCCGCTGCAAGGTGCACGGCAAGGCGGCGCACTCGTCGCTGACGCCGCGCGGCTGCAACGCCATCGAATACGCCGCCCGCCTGATCTGTCGCATCCGCGACCTGGCCGACAGCTTCAAGGCCAACGGCCCGTACGACCAGTTCTACGATGTGCCGTTCTCGACCATGACCACCAACCAGATCCGTGGCGGCATCGCGGTCAACACCATTCCCGAACTGTGCGAATTCACCTACGAATTCCGCAACCTGCCGGGCATGCAACCCGACCAGATCCAGGCCGAAGTCGAAAAATACGTGCGTGATGAGCTCCTGCCGCGCATGAAGGCCGAATTCGACGGCGCCAGCATCGAGATCGAGACCGGCGCCGCCGCGCCGGCCCTGGAAGCTTCCGAGGAAGCCGCCATCACCCAGCTGGTGCGCGCCCTGACCGAAGACCGCGCCACCCGCAAGGTGGCCTACGGCACCGAGGCCGGCCTGTTCCAGGGCATCGGCATCCCCACCGTGGTCTGCGGCCCCGGCCACATCGAGCAGGCGCACAAGCCCGACGAGTTCGTCGCGCTCGACCAGCTCGCCGCCTGCGAGACCTTCCTGCGCCGCATGGGGCAATCGCTCTGAAGCGCCTGGCCGGGCAGGCCCGGCCCCGGGACGCCCGGTGAGGGGGCAGGGGGCGCGGCCCCCGCCCGCGACCGGCGTCAGGTAAAATGACGGGTTGCAAACCGGATTCACGGGCCGCAGAGGCTGGCCGTGATGCCGGGGGAGATGCTTGGTGAAACCTTACGATTTTCCGGATGCCCAGGGCCATTTCGGCCCTTATGGCGGTGTTTTCGTGGCGGAAACGCTGATGCACGCGCTCGACGAGCTGCGTGCCGCCTATGACCGTTACCGTGTCGATCCCGCCTTCCTGGAAGAGTTCAACTACGAACTCAAGCATTTCGTCGGCCGTCCCAGCCCCGTCTATCACGCCCGCCGCTGGTCCGAACAACTGGGCGGCGCCCAGATCTGGTTCAAGCGCGAAGACCTCAACCACACCGGCGCGCACAAGGTCAACAACTGCATCGGCCAGGCCCTGCTGGCCAAGCGCATGGGCAAGCCGCGCGTCATCGCCGAGACCGGCGCCGGCCAGCACGGCGTCGCCACGGCCACGGTGGCCGCCCGCTACGGCATGGAATGCGTGGTCTACATGGGCAGCGAAGACGTGCGCCGCCAGGCCTCCAACGTCTACCGCATGAAGCTGCTGGGGGCCACGGTGGTGCCCGTCACGTCCGGTTCGCGCACCCTGAAGGACGCGCTCAACGAAGCCATGCGCGACTGGGTCACCAACATCGAGAACACCTTCTACATCATCGGCACGGTGGCGGGCCCCGATCCCTATCCCCGCATGGTGCGCGATTTCCAGACCGTCATCGGCAATGAATGCCTGACGCAGATGCCCGAGGCCATCGGCCGCCAGCCCGACTACGTCGTGGCCGCGGTCGGCGGCGGCTCCAACGCCATGGGCATCTTCCACCCCTACATTCCCTACGAAAACGTGCGCCTGATCGGCGTCGAGGCCGCCGGCGAAGGCATGGACAGCGGCAAGCATGCCGCGTCGCTGGCCGCCGGTCAGGTCGGCGTGCTGCACGGCAACCGCACCTACGTCATGCAGGACGCCGACGGCCAGGTCCAGGAAACCCATTCGGTCTCGGCCGGGCTGGACTACCCCGGCGTCGGCCCCGAGCACGCCTGGCTCAAGGACTCCGGCCGCGCCGAGTACGCCGGCATCACCGACGACGAAGCCCTCAAGGCCTTCCACGATTGCTGCCGCATCGAAGGCATCATGCCGGCGCTGGAGTCGTCCCACGCCATCGCCCAGGCCGTGAAGATGGCCCCCACGCTGCCGCGCGACGCCGTCATCCTGGTCAATCTGTCGGGCCGTGGCGACAAGGACATGCATACCGTCGCCGAACGTGCCGGTATCGAGCTCTAACATGACGACTTCCCGCTCCGATCGTATTGCCGCCGCCTTCGCGCGCACCGCCGAATCCGGCCGCGCCGCGGCGCTCATTCCCTACATCGCCGCCGGTGATCCGTCGCCCGCCACCACCGTCCCGCTGATGCACGCCTTGGTCGAGGCCGGCGCCGACGTCATCGAACTGGGCGTGCCGTTCTCCGATCCCATGGCCGACGGCCCGGTGATCCAGCGCGCCGCCGAGCGCGCCATCGCCCAGGGCATGGGCCTGGGCCGCGTGCTCGACCTGGTGGCCGAGTTCCGCCAGCGCGACACGGCCACCCCGGTCGTGCTGATGGGCTATGCCAACCCGATCGAACGCATGGGCCAGGCCGAATTCGCCCGCCGTGCCGAAGCCGCCGGCGTGGATGGCGTCCTGGTGGTCGACTACCCGCCCGAAGAAGTCGTCGAGTTCGCCGGCACCCTCGGGCGCCACGGCATCGCCCCGATCTTCCTGCTGGCGCCCACCTCCACCGAGGAACGCATCCAGGCCGTGGCCAGGGTGGCCCGCGGCTACGTCTACTATGTCTCGCTCAAGGGCGTGACGGGCGCCGGCTCGCTCAACACCGACGACGTGGCCGAACGCGTGGCGGTGATCCGCCGCCACGTGCGCGATATCCCGGTCGGCGTGGGCTTCGGCATCCGCGATGCCGACAGCGCGCAGCGCGTGGCGCGCGTGGCCGACGCGGTCGTCATCGGCAGCAAACTGATTGAAACCATGGAGCAGGCGGTGGCGAACGTCCCCGCGGCCCAGCAAACCGACGCCGCAGTCGCCGCCGCCAGCGGCTGGCTGCGCACCATCCGGCAGGCGCTGGATCAAGTGAAACGACCGAGCGTGTCGGCCTGAACGGCCCGGCGCGACCTCCTTACGGGATGAACAAACAATGAGCTGGATCGAAAAACTCCTGCCGCCTCGCATCAACAAAACCAGCGACAGCGGCGCCCGCCGCGTGCCCGAAGGCCTGTGGGTGAAATGCCCGTCGTGTGAAACGGTGCTGTACAGCGAAGACCTGGCGGCCAACCTGCACGTCTGCCCCAAGTGCGATCATCACATGCGCATCGGCGCCCGCGCCCGTATCGATTCGCTGCTCGACCTCGAAGGCCGGGTCGAGATCGGCCAGTCGACGCGGTCGGTGGACACGCTGAAATTCAAGGACACGCGCAAGTACCCCGAGCGCCTGGCCGAAGCCGTCAAGCAGACCGGTGAAACCGACGCGCTGGTGGTGGTCAGCGGCTCCATCCGCGGCGTGCCGGCGACGCTGGCGTGCTTCGAGTTCGAGTTCATGGGGGGCTCCATGGGTTCGGTGGTCGGCGAGCGCTTCGCGCGTGGCGCCCAGGCTGCCCTGGACAACAAGACGCCCTTCATCTGTGTCGCCGCTTCCGGTGGCGCGCGCATGCAGGAAAGCCTGCTGTCGCTGATGCAGATGGCCAAGACCAACGCCATGCTCACGCGCCTGTCGGCCGCGGGCCTGCCGTTCATCAGCGTGCTGACCGACCCCACCATGGGCGGCGTGTCCGCCAGCTTCGCCTTCATGGGCGACGTGGTCATCGCCGAACCTAAAGCCCTGATCGGCTTCGCCGGCCCGCGCGTGATCGAGCAGACCGTGCGCGAGAAGCTGCCGGAAGGCTTCCAGCGCGCCGAGTTTCTGCTGCAGAAGGGCGCCATCGACATGGTGGTCGACCGCCGCCAGTTGCGCGAGGAAATCGCGCGCCTGCTCGCGCTGCTGACCAACCAGCCGGCCGACGTCGTCACGGCTGCCTGATCCTTCTGCCCGCACCCAGACGCCGCCGCCACGACCGTGCCGGCGGCGTTTTTCATCCACATGCGAGCCGATCCGGAAATGGAATTTTTCGTTCTCCGGGCGGAACAGTGTTTTCCATGATTTGTGTTGCCAGATTGCGACACAGGGCAAGCCTTCTGGTCTGGTTTTTGCTATGTTGCGTAGTGATGAAAAATCTCGTGAATCATGCCGGGATTTTTGCCCCAACAAAAATACGGAGTTGCTCCCAATGCAGTCGACGAAGAAGAAAATGCTTGTCCGCCTCATCGGTTTGGCCTTGGCTGGCGCCGCTACCATCGCCAGTGCGCAGTCGTCCGAAGGTACCCAAGGCGGGGTAAGCCTGCACTACGGCGTGGGAGACCACTACCAGCGCTTCACGCTGAACTACGAAACCCCGTCGGTCTGGACCCACCAGTTTGGCGGCAATTGGGGGCGCCTGGATCTCACGCCTGAACTGGGCGTGTCGTATTGGTGGGCCGATGGCGACCGTTCGCCCAGCAGCGTGTGGCAGCTGAACGCCATCCCGATGTTCCGCTGGTGGACTGGCGAGCGCTTCTACCTCGAAGCCGGTATCGGCGCCACCGTGTTCTCGCGCACCCGCTTCGCCAACGAGAACATCAGCACCGCCTTCCAGTTCGGCGACCACGTCGGCCTGGGCTTCCTGCTGACGCCGAACAACCGCATCGGCCTGCGCTATTCGCACTTTTCCAACGCCAGCATCAAGCGCCCGAACCCGGGCCTGGATACGGTGCAGCTGACCTACACGTACCAGTTCTGATCGCTGCGCGATCCGGCCTGATGAAAAGCCCTCGGTGACGAGGGTTTTTTTTCGGCCTCGCCAGGCCGTGCCAGACGCTTGCGCGGCAAGCGACAGGCAATAAAAAAAGCCCCCATCATTCGATGGGGGCTTTTGCTTGCGGCTTGCCTCAGTGGCGGGTTTCGACCTGAACCAGGGGTTCGTTCGAGACCGGCGCCACCGGCTTGCGCTCGCGGCCCAGGCGGACCGGCGTGTGCGCCGCGGCGATGCGCAGTTGCGTCTGCGCGTGGCGTTCGGGATCGGTCTCCACCCACTGCAGGCCGGCGGCGTTGACCACTTCATGCAGGGTCTGGGCCTTGGCCGAGGGAGCCGTCGCCGGCACCACGATGGGCTGGGCGCTGGTGGGCGCGGCCTGCGCCGGCGCGGCGGCCGGGGCGGGCGTGACCACCGGGGCCGCAGCGGCTTCGGGTTCGGCCGGGGCGGCGGGCGCCGTCGTCACGACGGGTTCGACCACCGGTTCCACCACAGCGGCTTGCACCGGCGTCGCGACGGGCGCGGCCGGCTCGGAAACCTGGCTGGCGGGGTCGACGGCCACCGGAGCGGTCGCCTCGGGCGCGGCAGTCTGGGTGGGCTGCGCGGCCTGCGGCTCGATCGCGGCGGCGGGCGCCTGTTCGGCCTGGACCGGCGCCGGCGCGGCTTCAGCCTGGACGGCTTCGGCTTGTTGCGCGGGAGCCTGAACCGGCGTCGCGGGGACGTCGGCCGCAGGGGCTGCCGCTGCCACCGGGGCGGCTGCTGCCGGCGCGGAGGCGGTCAGGTTCTCGGCCTGTTCGCCGGCGTCGTCTTCGGCGCCGTCTTCCAGCTGCTCGTCGCTGCCAGCCACGCCGGCCTCGTCCGCGCTGCGGCGGCCACGACGGCTGCGGCGGCGGCGACGCTTGCGTTCCGGATCGGCGCCGGCTTCGGCGCCTTCGGTGGCGGGCACGCCCTCGGCGGCCAGTTCGACGGCTTCCGCCGGTTCGGCCTGGGCATCGGCAGGCTGCTTGGCTTCAGGCAGGGCGGTCGCGACCGACTGGGCCAGCGCGGCGACCATGCTTTCCTGTTCGCTCATCGGCGTATCGGCCTGGCCTTCCTCGCGGCGATTGCGGCCACGGCCACGGCGGCGGTTGCGGCCGGCGCCGGCGTCGTCGCCAGCGGCTTCCGGCGCGACATCGGGACGGTTCGAGGCCTGTGCGGCCTGCACTGCCTGGTCGCGTTCGCCACGCTCGTTGCGATTGTTGCGCTCGCCGCGTTCCTGGCGTTCGCCGCGCTCGCCTTCGGGCCGGCGGTTGCCACGGATGTGATGACGGCCGCCTTCGCCGCCCTCGGCGCCTTCCGTGCGCGATTCACCGCGACGGTTGCGATTGCGGTCGGAACCATGGCGTTCGCCGCGGCGTTCCTGGCCGTCATGGGCGCCACGGCCCTTGCCACGTGCCGGCGAGGCGGCGCGCTTGGCGCCGGTCTCTTCCTGGGCAGCGGCGGGCGCGGTCTTGGCGGGCTCGGAATTGCCGGTCAGCCAGCCGAACAGGCGCTTGAGCAGGCCGCCGCCCGATTGCGCCGGGGCGGCCGCGGGAGCGGGCGCCGGGGCGGGGGTCGACACGGGCGCCGGCTGCGAGGGCGTGATGCCCTTGACCAGCGCTTCGGGGCGGGCCTTGATCTCGCTTTCGCGCGGCTGCCACGGAGCGTCCGTGGCCGGCGCCTCGACCAGTTCGAAGCTGGTCTTCACTTCTTCCAGGCGCGGATCGTCGTGGCGCAGGCGCTCGATGTGGTGATGCGGCGTTTCCAGGTGCTTGTTGGGGATCAGCACCAGGTTGACCTTCAGGCGGGCTTCCATCTTGGTGATGTCGGCGCGCTTTTCGTTCAGCAGGTAGGTCGCCACGTCGACCGGCACCTGGGCGTGGACCGCCGCGGTGTTTTCCTTCATGGCTTCTTCCTGCAGCAGGCGCAGGACGTGCAGGGCGCTGGATTCGGCGTCGCGGATCACGCCGGTGCCGTTGCAGCGCGGGCAGGTGATGTGCGAGCCTTCGTTCAGGGCCGGACGCAGGCGCTGGCGCGACAGTTCCATCAGGCCGAAGCGCGAGATCTTGCCCATCTGGACGCGGGCGCGGTCGAAATGGAGGGCGTCACGCAGGCGCTGTTCGACGGCGCGCTGGTTCTTGCTGTCTTCCATGTCGATGAAGTCGATGACGATCAGGCCGCCCAGGTCGCGCAAGCGCAGCTGGCGGGCCACTTCGTCGGCGGCTTCCGAGTTGGTCCGCAGGGCGGTTTCCTCGATGTCGGCGCCGCGGGTCGAGCGGGCCGAGTTGACGTCCACGGACACCAGCGCTTCGGTGTGGTCGATGACGATGGCGCCGCCCGAGGGCAGCTGCACCGTGCGCGAGTAGGCCGTTTCGATCTGGTGTTCGATCTGGAAGCGCGAGAACAGCGGGATGTCGTCGCGGTAGCGCTTCACGCGCTGGACGTTGTCCGGCATCACCACGCTCATGAACGCGGTGGCCTGGTCGGCGATCTCGTCCGTGTCGATCAGGATCTCGCCGATCTCGGGCGAGAAGTAATCGCGGATGGCGCGGATGACCAGGCTGGATTCCAGGTAGATCAGGATGGGCGCGGAGTTGTCGCGCGCGGCGCCGTCGATGGCGGTCCAGAGCTGCAACAGGTACGACAAGTCCCATTGCAGTTCTTCGACGTTGCGGCCGATGCCGGCGGTGCGGGCGATGATGCTCATGCCCTGGGGCAGCTCGAGCTGCTCCATCGTGTCGCGCAGTTCCTGGCGGTCCTCGCCCTCGACGCGGCGCGAAACGCCACCGCCACGGGGGTTGTTGGGCATCAGGACCAGGTAGCGGCCGGCCAGCGAGATGAACGTGGTCAGGGCGGCGCCCTTGTTGCCGCGCTCTTCCTTTTCGACCTGGACGATCAGTTCCTGACCTTCACGCAGGGCGTCCTGGATGCGGGCGGTGCGGACGTCGACGCCTTCCTTGAAGAAGCTGCGGGCCACTTCCTTGAAGGGAAGAAAGCCATGGCGGTCTTCGCCGTAGTTGACGAAGCAAGCTTCAAGGCCGGGTTCGATCCGGGTGATGACACCTTTGTAGATGTTGCCTTTGCGTTGTTCGCGGCCGGCAGTCTCGATGTCGAGGTCGATGAGTTTTTGCCCATCGACGATAGCGACGCGTAATTCTTCCTGGTGCGTCGCATTGAACAGCATGCGCTTCATGAGAGGGTTTCTCCGTTGTCATGACGCGCCGATATCGGCGCGTGACCTCGGGCCACTCGGGCTGCGGCTGAAGCGGGCAAGAAGATGCGGACCGTACCTGGGCGGCGCCCAGGCGTATCCGCCGCGGGTCAGGCGGGCACGTCGTGCCGTGGGGCACGGGGTTCTTTCAGCAGGAGGGTCAGCTTCACTGAATGTGGTTTGACGGAAATGTGCTGTGAACGGCAGTTGCGGCCGGATTGGTTGCCGACGCGCAGCTGGTGCTTTAAATATGCGACGATTCTTGCAGTGCTTCAAGCCGCTTGCGGCAGGCAACGGACCTGCTGGGACAGCGGGCAAAATGAATGCCACACCACTATCCGGCAGGGCGCGGTTGCGCCGGCGACCAAATGACCCAGGGGTTGAATGAGCAGGCAGTACAATGGCGGCCCACGCGCTCGACGGAGTTGCGTACTTGAGTTGCATCTCTACGCCAGCGGCTGATTCAGCCCCTTAAGGCTGTCCCGATTATATGTCGCTTTCCGCAATGCGCAAAGAAACTTCCTCCCCTATGGCCACCCCCTCCGTCCGCATGGTGGAAGTGGGCGCCGAGCATGCCGGCCAGCGCCTGGATAATTACCTGATGCGCCTGTGCAAGGGCGTCCCCAAAACCCACATCTACAAGGCCATCCGCGGCGGCGAGGTCCGGGTAAACAAGGGACGCATCTCGGTGGACTATCGGGTCGCGGAAGGCGATATGGTCCGTATTCCGCCGCTGCGCCTGCCCGACCCTGGCAAGCCCAGGCCGGTGCCGGCGGCCGAATTCCCGGTGGTGTTCGAGGACGACGCGATGCTGGTGGTGGACAAGCCCGCCGGCGTGGCGGTCCATGGCGGCAGCGGCGTGTCCTTTGGCGTCATCGAGCAGCTGCGCGCCGCCCGCCCCGAGGCCAAGTTCCTGGAACTGGTGCACCGGCTCGACCGCGAAACCTCCGGCCTGCTGATGGTCGCCAAGAAGCGCAGCGCGCTGCTGGCCCTGCACGCCATGCTGCGCGAGGGGCGCAGCGACAAGCACTATTACGCGCTGGTCGAGGGCGACTGGGTCAACGACCGCCAGCACATCAAGCTGTCGCTGTCCAAGTGGACCACCCAGTCGGGCGAGCGCCGCGTCAAGGTCGATCCCGACGGCCAGACCGCCCACACCATCATCACGCTCAAGCAGCGCTTCGGCCGCTACAGCCTGGTGGACGCGGAACTGCGCACCGGGCGTACCCACCAGATCCGTGTGCATCTGGCGGCCAGCGGCTTTCCCATCGTGGGCGACGACAAGTACGGCCACGACGAGGTTCGCGCCGAATTCTCGCGCATGGGCTTTGGCCGCATGTTCCTGCATGCCCACCAATTGACCCTGAACCATCCGCTGACGGGCGAGCCGATGACGCTGACGGCCGAACTGCCGCCCGCCTGCCGGAAAATACTGAAACAACTGGAGTCGGTCTGATATGTCGTATTCGCTGGTCGTTTTTGACTGGGACGGAACCCTGATGGATTCCACGCACAGCATCGTGGCCGCCATCCAGGGCGCATGCCGCGACCTGGAGCTGCCGGTGCCGTCGGCCTCCGACGCCAGCTGGGTGATCGGGCTGTCGCTGGAAAGCGCGCTGCGCCGTGCCGTGCCGCAGCTGACGCAGGCGATGCTGCCGCGCTTTCTCGAGCGCTACCGCACCCACTACCTGCTGCGCGATCCTGAATTGCGCCTTTTCGACGGCATTCCCGAGCTGTTGAACGCGCTGGCCGAGCGCGACGTGCGCCTGGCCGTGGCCACCGGCAAGAGCCGCGTGGGCCTGACGCGCGCCCTGGCCGCGACCGGCCTGGGTCCCATGTTCGACGCCACCCGCACGGCTGACGAAACCTTCAGCAAGCCGCATCCGGCCATGCTGCACGAGTTGATGAGCGAGCTGGACGTCGATCCGGCCCGCGTGGTGATGGTGGGCGACACCTCCCACGACATGCAGATGGCCACCAATGCCGGCGTGCACGGCCTGGGCGTGACCTACGGCGCACACACCCTGAAGGAACTCGAGGGTTGTGGCCCGCAAGCGGTGCTGGAGAGCGTGCCGCTGGTGCGCGACTGGCTGCTCAGCCGGACCCTGACGGCCGCTGCCTGACGGCCGCGGGCGTCCCGTCCCGGCGGGAACGCCGGGAGAGCGGGGCGGTCTATTACCGATCGCCGCCGGCTACGCCGGCGGAATATCATGGGGTCGCGAAACGTCCACGGTTTGAGCGGGGCGGCAGCGACGCGACTCGCCGCGCCGGCCCCCAGGAGATTCCCATGTTGATACGCAAGCCCGATGACATCGTTCCGTCCGAGATCACGACCGAAGCGGTCTGGCGGTCGCGCCGCGACCTGATCCTGCGCGCCGGCGTGACGGCGGCGGGGCTGGGGTTGCCGGGGTGGGCGACGCGCAGCGCCTTCGCCCAGGGCGCCGGTGCCGGCGTCCTGGCGGGCCAGGCCAATGCGGCGTTCAGCGTCATGGACAAACAGACGTCCTTCGCTGATATCACGTCATACAACAACTACTATGAATTCGGGGTCGACAAGGGCGAGCCCGCGGCCAACGCCGGCAAGCTGCAGACCCGGCCCTGGACGGTCAGCGTCGAGGGCGAGGTCGGCAAGCCGCGCACCTTCGATATCGACGAACTGCTCAAGCTCGCGCCGATGGAAGAGCGCGTCTACCGGCTGCGCTGCGTCGAGGGGTGGTCCATGGTGATTCCCTGGGTCGGCTATTCGCTGTCGGCGCTGCTCAAGCAGGTCGAGCCCACCGGCAATGCCAAGTACGTGGAATTCGTGACCGCCGTGCAGCGCGAGAACATGCCGGGCGTGCGCGCCGCCATCCTCGACTGGCCCTACGTCGAAGGGCTGCGCATCGACGAGGCCATGCATCCGCTGGCCATGCTGGTGTTCGGCGTCTACGGCAAGATGCTGCCCAACCAGAACGGCGCGCCGCTGCGGCTGGCCGTGCCCTGGAAATACGGCTTCAAGTCGGGCAAGTCGCTGGTCAAGATCCGTTTGGTGGAAAAGCAGCCGGTATCGTCGTGGATCAAGGCCGCGCCGCAGGAATACGGCTTCTATGCCAACGTCAACCCGACCGTGCCGCATCCGCGCTGGAGCCAGGCCACCGAGCGCCGCATCGGCGAGGACGGCCTGTTCTCGCCCAAGCGCAAGACCTTGATGTTCAACGGTTATGCCGAGCAGGTCGCGTCGCTCTACCAGGGCATGGACCTGAAGGCCAACTATTGAAGCCGCCGGTGGCCGATGGCGCGGCCGCGGCCGCGGCGTGCAAGCCGCAATGGTCGGCGCGGGCCGTGGGGCGCGCCAAGCCCTGGCTGTTCCTGTTGGGCCTGGCGCCGTTCGCGCGCTGGATCTGGCTGGGTTTTTCCAACGGCCTGACCGCCAACCCGGTTGAATTCCTGACCCGTTCGTCGGGCACCTGGACGCTGGTGTGCCTGCTCGTGACGCTGGCGATCACGCCCTTGCGGCGCTTGACCGGGCAGCCGGCGCTGGTGCGCGTGCGCCGCATGTGCGGCCTGTTCGCCTTCTTCTATGGCGCCATGCACTTCATGGCCTGGGTCTGGTGGGACCGTGGTCTCGATCCCGTCGCCATGCTGCAGGATATTGGCGAGCGGCCCTTCATCACGGTGGGCTTCGCCGCTTTCGTGCTGATGGCGGCGCTGGCGGCCACCTCCACCCAGTGGGCCATGCGCAAGCTGGGCAGGCGCTGGCAGCAATTGCATCGCGCCATCTATCTCATCGGCCTGCTGGCGGTGTTGCATTACTGGTGGCACAAGGCCGGCAAGAACGACCTGTCGCAGCCGATCCTCTATGCCTCGGTGCTGGCGCTGCTGCTGGGGTGGCGGCTGGTCGCCTGGTGGCGCCGCCGCCCGGGGTGAACCCATCTCGTCGGGCGTGCCGTGTCTTTCGCGGTCACCGCCCGGGGCGTCGGGCTACAGCATGGCAAGCATGATCGCCGCGGTCTCCGCGTCGGGCTGGCCGTCGTGCAGGGCGGGCCGATAGTGCATCTGGAAGGCCGCCAGCACATTGATGGTGGCGCGGTCCAGGGTGCCGGTTTGCGGGCTGGTGTAGCCCAGGCGTTGCAGTTGCTGCTGGAACCAGGCCACGTCGGGCGTGCCCTGGGCCTGCAGCCGTGCCAGGTGCGCGGCGGCGCCGGCTTCGTCGTACCAGCGGCCGATGCCCGCCGCGGCCAGTTGCTTCCAGGGGAACAGCGGGCCGGGATCGACCTTGCGCTGGGGCGCGATATCGCTGTGGCCGACCACGTTCCGGGGCGCGATGCCGTGGCGCTGGATGATGTCGCGCAGCAGGATGGTCAGCGCCCGGATCTGGCGGTCGCCGTAGGCATGCCATTGCGGTTTGCCGTCATCGCCGTCGGTCCAGCCGGGGTTGACGATCTCGATGCCGACCGACGTGCTGTTCATGGCGTTCAGGCCGTACCAGGCGCTTTCGCCGGCGTGCCAGGCGGCGCGGGACTCATCGACCAGCCGGTAGGCGCGGCCGGGCGTATCGATCAGGTAATGGGCGCTGACCTTGCCCTGCGACAGCAGCTTCATCGACAGCGCGTCGTCGGTCGAGGTGTAGTGCAGGACCACGAAGCGCACCCGGCTGCTCTGGCTGGCCGCGGTGATGGAGGTGTCCAGGTCCAGGCCCGCGGGGCCGCGCTGGGCGCAACCGGCCAGGGCCGCCAGGGCCAGCAATACCGCTGCAGATCGGATCATCGTCAGCGCGCCAGGTACAGGAACAGGGTGGGCATCTTGTCCAGCTGCGGGGCGGGCTGCTTCTTCCAGTCGGCGATGGTGCGGGTGACGATCCATTCGTCGGCGGTGGTCAGCGCGCGCGCCACGCACAGCTTGGTGTCGCCCTTCAGGCTGGCCAGCAATGTGGCGAACATGGCGGCGTTGCGGTAGGGGGTCTCGATCAGCAGTTGCGTCTGGTTGTGCCGCGCGGAGTGCTGTTCCCACGCCTTGAGCTGCCTGGCGCGCTCGCCGGCGTCCACCGGCGCGTAGCCGTGGAAGGCGAAGCGCTGGCCGTCCAGCCCGCTGGCCATCAGGCCCAGCAGGATGGAGGAGGGGCCGACCCAGGGTTTGACGGTGATGCCGAGCCGGTGGGCGGCGTCCACCACCTTGGCGCCAGGGTCGGCGACCGCCGGGCAGCCGGCCTCGGATACCAGGCCGATGTCGGCGCCGCGGCGCACCGGCTCGAGCCAGGCGCCGATCTGGGCGGCGTCGGTCTTGTCGCTCAGAGTATGGATGGTGATTTCCTGCAGCGGCCGGGTGGTGCCGACCTGCTTGAGGAAGGCCCGCGCCGTCTTGGCGTTTTCGGCGATGTAGGTGTCCAGGCTGCCGGCCCGCTCGCGCGCGTCGGCGGGCAGCCAGCTTTCGGGGGCGGCGTCGCCCAGCCCCACGGGAATCAGGTGCAGCGAGCCACTCATGCGGCCGCTCCGGGCGCCGTCAGGGGGTCCAGGCCGAAGCCGGCCAGCATCCGGGTCAGGGCGATCAGCGGCAGGCCGATGATGGCGGTGGGGTCATCGCTCTGGATGCTCTCCATCAGGGCGATGCCCAGGCTTTCCGCCTTGGCGCTGCCTGCGGTATCGTAGGGTTCCTCGGCGCGTAGGTAGGCGTCGATGGCCTGGTCGCTCAGGCGCCGGAATCTGCACCGCGTCACGATATCGGCTTTTTCCACTCGGAGGCCGTCAGTCACCGCCAACGCGCTGTGAAATTCCACGATCTGCCCGGAAAGTGCGCGCAATTGCGCCTGGGCGCGCGTAAAATCGCCAGGCTTGCCAATGGGTTGGCCGTCCACCGTGGCAACCTGATCCGACCCGATGACGACGCTGCCGGGATGCCCGCCGGCCACCGCCATGGCCTTGGCCACCGACAGGCGCAGCGCCAGCGCTTCGGGTGATTCGCCTTGCTGTGGCGTTTCGTCCACATCGGGCGAAATGGCGGTGAAGGGCAGGCGCAGGCGGGTGAGCAGTTCTTTGCGGTAGCGCGAGCTGGAGGCGAGGATCAGGCTGGGTTGTGAGGGCATTCGATATTTGACGCTGGGACGTAAGTCACAGTATTATCTAACGTTTTGCGGCATTTTTGCAGGGCAGCATGACTTTTGGGCGGGGCGCACCCCGCGTCAGTCATCGGTTTGGCGCCCTGGGATGGCCGCGAATGCACGGGATGTGCGGGTTGTGCGCGAATGCGCATTTCCGGCGGCCTCGTGCGAAAGGACAGAACATCAAGCCCATCGACGCATTCGCATTCGCCCATTCGGGCAAGGAAGCGCAAGGCACCATACCTCTTGTGCGGTTGACGCGCGCGGTTGACGGACTTCCCGAGCAACCGGCGGGTGAGGCCGGCCTTGTGACGTGGTCCGTGCGCGGCGAGATGGGCAAGGCCGGGCTGCTGCAAGGTCAGCCGCTCCTGCGCATACATGTGCGGGCGAATCCGGTCGTGGTGTGTCAGCGGTGCAATGAGCCGTTCGCCTATCCGGTGGACAGCGAGGTCCTGCTGCAACTGGTCAAGTCCGAAGCCGACCTCGACGACGGCTTTGCCTCCGGCGATCACGCCGCGGGTTTCGACGACGAGGACGAGGACGGCGAGGCAGGAAACGCAGGAAATGGTTTTGTGTCCAACCAGCCTGAAAAGGTGGTGGGTTCGCATCACTTCGATCTGTTGGCCCAGATCGAGGATGAGCTCATTCTGAGCGTTCCGTATGTGCCCAAGCATGATGTATGCCCGGGCGCGCAGGCCAAGGACAGCGAGGCTTCCCAAGAGCCCGTTGTCAAGCGTCCGTCGCCGTTTGCGGTGCTGGAACAACTGAAGCACAAAGATTGAGATCAACATCGGGCCGCATCGCGTACAATGCGCCCCGTTTCTAGGAGTCATCATGGCCGTTCAACAAAACAAGAAGTCCCCGTCCAAGCGCGGTATGCACCGCTCGCACGATTTTCTGGTGAATCCGTCGACCGCGATCGAACCCACCACGGGCGAAACGCACCTGCGTCACCACATCAGCCCCAACGGCTTCTACCGTGGCCGCAAGGTCCTGAAGACCAAGGCCGACGAATAAGGCCCCCGGGCCGAACTCGTACTCGGACCATTTCGGCTGAGCGCTGATACCTGGCACCCGTGATACGCATCGCCATAGACTGTATGGGCGGAGACTTCGGTCTGCCCGTCACGATTCCGGCTGCGATCGAGTTCGCCCGGCAATTTCCGGACACCCGGCTGTTGCTGGTCGGGCTTCCGGACGCTATCGAAGCGGCGCTCTCCGAGCATCGCGGCGTCGAGCGTGATCGCTTCGAGATCGTGGCGGCTTCCGAAGTCGTCACCATGGACGACCCGGTCGAGGTCGCCCTGCGCCGCAAAAAAGACTCCTCCATGCGCCTGGCCGCCCAGTCCGTCAAGGACGGGCGCGCCGACGCCTGCGTTTCCGCCGGCAACACCGGCGCATGGATGGCCATTTCCCGCTATGTGCTCAAGACGCTGGACGGCATAGACCGCCCCGCGATCGCCACGTCCATTCCGAACCAGACGGGCCGCGCCACCACGGTGCTGGACCTGGGCGCGAACGTGGACTGCACGGCCGAGCACCTGCTGCAATTCGCCATCATGGGCGCCGCGCTGTCGCAGGCGGTGGACCATCGCGACAGCCCCACTGTGGGGCTGCTCAACATCGGCGAAGAAGTCATCAAGGGCAACGAGGTCGTCAAGGAAGCCGCCGAGCTCCTGCGCGCCAGCCCGCTGAACTTCTACGGCAACGTGGAAGGCAATGACATTTTCAAGGGCACGGTCGACGTCGTCGTCTGCGACGGTTTCGTCGGCAACGTCGTGCTCAAGTCCGTGGAAGGACTGGCCAAGATGTTGTCCAGCGTCATCCGCGAAGAGTTCAAACGCAACCTGATCACGCTGCTGGTCGGCGCCCTGGCCAAGCCGGTGCTCAACCGCCTGCGCAATCGCGTCGATAACCGTCGCTACAACGGCGCGGCGCTGCTGGGCTTGCGTGGCGTGGTCATCAAGAGCCACGGTTCGGCCGATGCCTACGCTTTCGGCTTCGCCTTGCAACGGGCCCGCGAGGCCGTGGTGAGTAAACTGCTGGAGCGCACCGCTCAGACGGTGGCGCAGATCAACCAGCGCGTCCAGTCGGCTTCGGGTGTTTCGGCGCTCGAACCGGGCGCGGCTGGGGACACCGCTTGATGGATACCGCAATGAAATATTCCGCGATCGCGGGCACCGGCAGCTTCCTGCCGGAACGCGTGGTTTCGAATGACGCCCTGGCGGCCGAACTGGCGACGCGCGATATCGCCACGTCCGACGAGTGGATCGTCGAACGCACCGGCATCCGCCAGCGCCACCTGGCCGAGCGCGGCGTGACCACCAGCCAGTTGGCCACCGAGGCCGCGCGCCGCGCGTTGGCCGATGCCGGTGTCGACGCGTCCGAGGTCGATCTGATCGTGCTGGCCACCTCCACGCCCGATTTCGTGTTCCCCAGCACCGCCTGCCTGGTGCAGGCCAACCTGGGCGCCAAGGGCTCCGCGGCCTTCGACGTGCAGGCCGTGTGCAGCGGTTTCGTCTACGCCCTGACCACCGCCGACAGCTTCATCCGCGCCGGCCGCGCGCGTTGCGCGCTGGTGATCGGCGCCGAAGTGTTTTCGCGCATCCTCGACTGGAACGACCGCAGCACCTGCGTGCTGTTCGGCGACGGCGCCGGCGCGGTGGTGCTCAAGGCTTCCGACAAGCCCGGCATCATGGCCGCGCAGCTGCATGCCGATGGCAGCCAGATGAAGATCCTCAGCGCCGCGGGCAACGTGGCCTATGGTGACGTCACCGGCGATCCGTTCCTGCGCATGGACGGCCAGGCGGTGTTCAAGCAGGCCGTCACGGTGCTGGACCGCTCGGCCCGTGATACTTGCGCGGAAGCCGGGATCGAGATCGCCGATGTCGATTGGTTGATCCCGCACCAGGCCAACGTCCGCATCCTGAATTTCCTGGCGCGCAAGCTTGCCGTGCCGGTCGAGAAGGTTGTCATCACCGTCGACAGCCACGCCAACACCTCCGCGGCCAGCGTGCCGCTGGCGCTGGACGCCGCGCGCCGTGATGGCCGCGTCAAGGCCGGCCAATTGGTCCTGATGCAGGGCGTGGGCGGCGGATTCACCTGGGGTTCGGTACTGGCCCGCATGTAAGGGCGAGTCCGGCATGGCGCGGAGTGCCGCGCCTGCCGGATGGCACGCTCGACATTCCACAGACTCAGAATCAATCCACACGGTCAATCATGAAAATCGCTTTTGTCTTCCCCGGCCAGGGTTCGCAAGCAGTCGGCATGCTCGATGCCTGGGCCGACGTCGCTGCCGTGACCGACACCGTGGCGCGCGCCTCGCAGGCGCTGGGCCAGGACCTGGGTGCGCTGATCGCGCAGGGCCCCACCGAACAGCTCAACCTGACCACCAACACCCAGCCCGCCATGCTGACGGCCGGCGCCGCGTTCTTCGCGGCCTGGCGCGCGGCGGGCGGCCGTAATCCCGATGTCGTCGCCGGCCACAGTCTGGGCGAGTACGCCGCGCTGACGGCCGCCGGCTCGCTGGCGCTCGAAGATGCCGTGCGCCTGGTGCGCGTGCGCGCCGACGCCATGCAGGCCGCCGTGCCGGTCGGCACTGGCGCCATGGCCGCCATCCTCGGCCTGGACGATGACGCCGTGCGCGCTGCCTGCGCCTCGGCGGCCCAGGGTGAAGTGGTCGAAGCGGTCAACTTCAATGCGCCGGCGCAAGTCGTGATCGCCGGCCACAAGGCCGCCGTCGAGCGCGCCTGCGAGCTGGCCAAGGCCGCCGGCGCCAAGCGCGCGCTGCTGCTGCCGGTGTCGGCGCCGTTCCATTCCAGCCTGCTCAAGCCCGCCGCCGACGTGCTGGCCGGCGCGCTGGCCGCGGTGACGGTGGCGGCGCCGCAGATGCCCGTCATCAACAACGTCGATGTCGCCGCCCCGACCGAACCCGGGGCAATCCGGGATGCGCTGGTGCGCCAGGCGTGGCATCCTGTGCGTTGGGTCGAAACGCTGCGCGCCATGAAGGCCCAGGGAGTGACCCACGTCATCGAGTGCGGTCCGGGCAAGGTCCTGACCGGCCTGACCAAGCGTATCGACCCCGAGCTCACCGGCCTGGCCATCACGGATCCGGCCTCGCTCGAAGCCGCGCTGGCCGCGGTCAACGGAAACTAAGACCATGGAAAACACCTCGATCGAACTGCAGGGCAAGATCGCCCTGGTCACGGGCGCCACGCGCGGCATTGGCCGCGCCATTGCGCAGGAACTGGCCGCGCGCGGCGCGGTTGTCATCGGCACCGCCACGTCGGAATCCGGCGCTGCCGCCATCACCGAGGCGCTGGCCCCGTTCGGCGGCCGTGGCGTGGTGCTGGACGTGACCAATGCCGAAGCCTGCGACGCCTTGATCGACGCGCTCGGCAAAGAAGGCGGTGGCCCCCATATCCTCGTCAATAATGCAGGCATCACCCGCGATACGCTGGCAATGCGCATGAAAGACGACGATTGGTCCGCCGTCATCGACACCAACCTGGCGTCGGTTTTCCGCCTCTCGCGCGCGGTGCTGCGCAACATGATGAAGGCCCGCTGGGGACGCATCATCAACGTCACCTCCGTGGTAGGCTCGAGCGGCAATCCCGGCCAGGCCAACTACGCCGCGGCCAAGGCCGGCGTGGCGGGCATGTCGCGCGCGCTGGCGCGTGAGCTGGGCAGCCGCAACATCACCGTCAATTGCGTGGCGCCCGGCTTCATCGATACCGACATGACGCGCGCCCTGGGCGAGAGCCAGACGGCGGCGCTACTGCAGCAGATTCCGCTGGGCCGCCTGGGTTCGCCGACGGATATCGCCCATGCGGTGGCCTTTTTGTCCGGGCCGCAGGCGGGTTACATTACCGGCACCACCCTGCACGTCAACGGCGGGATGTACATGCAATAAGTCACGAAGCGCGTGGGCGGCCCAGGCCGCCGCGCCGCAGCCGGGCTTTCCGGCGCGGGGCAACGCGCGCTTCATCCGGAAACGCCGCATATCGGCACTCCTGCGCCCCGTGGGCGACAGATCAAAGTGTGCGGTGTTATTTTTGTCACGGCCTGGCGTTTGCAGTACTCTGCGCTTGGCTATAATTCGCGGGATTTTTCCCATTTGGAGATCTGCATGGAAAGCATCGAACAGCGCGTCAAGAAGATCGTCGCTGAACAACTTGGCGTGAACGAAGCCGAGATCAAGAACGAATCCTCCTTCCTTGACGACCTCGGTGCCGATTCGCTCGACATGGTCGAACTGGTCATGGCGCTCGAAGACGAATTCGAGACCGAGATCCCCGACGAAGAGGCCGAAAAGATCACGACCGTGCAACAAGCGATTGATTACATCAATTCGAACGGTAAGCAGTAAGCTCAGCCTATATCCTTCCGGTTGCCCCGAATTCGATTTCGGCGCCAACCGGGAACCGGGGCGGTTTCAGGAATTTGCCGTGTGGTCCACGCGCGGGAAGGGCATTGACGCCCGACCCGCTGTTGCGTGTGCCGCACGCGCAGTGCATCCCGAAAACCGCCTTTCTTTTGTCTGTTTGAGGAGTCATCCGTGAAGCGACGAGTCGTCATCACTGGCCTTGGTATCGTGTCGCCTGTCGGCAACGACCTGACCACCGCTTGGGACAATATCGTCAACGGACGTTCTGGCATCAGCCGCATCACCCGTTTCGATCCCTCGGCCATCACCACCCACATCGCCGGCGAAGTCAAGGACTTCGACATCAGCGCCTATATCTCGGCCAAGGAAGCCCGCCAGATGGATACCTTCATCCATTACGGCCTGGCTGCCGGGATGCAGGCCTGGCGCGACAGCGGCCTGGAAGTCACCGAAGCCAACGCCGAACGCATCGGCGTGATCGTCGGCTCGGGCATCGGCGGCCTGCCGCGCATCGAGGAAACCCAGGTCGAATACATGGCCAAGGGTCCGCGCCGCATCTCGCCGTTCTTCGTGCCGGGTTCGCTGATCAACCTGATCTCCGGCCATCTGTCCATCGCCTACGGCATGAAGGGCCCCAGCTACGCCGTCGTATCGGCCTGCACCACGGGCCTGCACTGCATCGGCGACGCGGCCCGCCTGATCGAGTACGGCGATGCCGACGTCATGGTGGCTGGTGGCGCCGAATCGACCGTGTCGCCGCTGGGCATCGGCGGTTTCGCCGCGATGCGCGCGCTGTCGACGCGCAACGATGATCCTCAGACGGCCTCGCGTCCCTGGGACCGCGACCGCGACGGCTTCGTGCTGGGCGAGGGCGCGGGCGTGCTGGTGCTGGAAGAATACGAACACGCCAAGAAGCGTGGCGCGCGCATCTATGGCGAGTTCGCGGGCTACGGCATGAGCTCCGATGCGCATCACATCACGGCTCCCGACAAGGACGGCCCGCGCCGCGGCGTGCTCAACGCGCTGCGCAACGGCGGCCTGAACCTGGAAGACGTCCAGTACGTCAACGCGCACGGCACCTCGACGCCCCTGGGCGACAAGAACGAAACCGATGCGCTGAAGCTGGCTTTCGGCGACCACGCCAAGAAGCTGGTGGTGAACTCGACCAAGTCCATGACCGGCCACCTGCTCGGCGCCGCCGGCGGCATCGAGGCCGTGTTCACGACGCTGGCCGTCTACAACCAGGTCTCGCCTCCGACCATCAACATCTTCAACCAGGATCCGGAATGCGACCTGGACTACTGCGCCAACGAGGCGCGGCAGATGAAGATCGATGTCGGCCTGTCCAACTCCTTCGGCTTCGGCGGCACCAACGGCTCCATGGCCGTTCGCCGGATCTGATTTGGAAGGCCCGGGCAAGGGGCGCTGGACGTTTGGCGTGCCTGTCCTGCGGCCGCGCGGCGTCGCGGCGTTGCCAGTCCTGGGGCTGGCCGCCGCGGTGGCCAGCATCGTGACCGCGGCTTTCTGGCACGGCACGGCCTGGCTGGCCGGCGCCGCACTGGCCGCATTGCTGTTGGCGGCGGGGCTGTTACACTCGATCCGTTTCAGCCCGTCCCCGGTATCGGCTTTGCGCACGGCAGCCGGGGCTGGCCGCTGGCAGGTACGCCTGCCGGGCGGCTGGCGGGAAGCGTCGCTGGTGGATCAGCGACGCGGACCGGCATGGCTCACGCTCACCCTGCAGCCCTTGCCCTCCGGGAGTATGGCCTTTAACGACCAACAAGTAACTTTTACCGTCTGGCAGACGGCCTTGCCGGCCGACGGCTGGCGGCGCCTGTGCCTATTGGCTGGCGCGGCGCGGCGCGAGCCTGCGGCGGTGCGCTTGCGGGAGGCTCCATGAGCGAGCGCGAAGTCGACGCCGAGCTTGTCGCCCGTGTCCAGCGCGGCGACAAGAAAGCGTTCGATCTGCTGGTGCTCAAATACCAGCGCAAGATCCTGCGCCTGCTGGCTCGCATGATCCGCGATCCGGCCGAGATCGAGGACGTGGCCCAGGAAGCGTTCATCAAGGCCTATCGGGCCCTGCCCCAGTTCCGGGGCGAGAGCGCGTTCTATACCTGGTTGTATCGTATCGCCATCAATACGGCCCGAAATTGGCTCGCCTCGCAGGGGCGGCGGCCGAGCGCGCCCAACGCGATAGAAACGGAAGACGGTGAAACTTTTAACGAAACCGACAACCTAACCGATATAAGCACGCCGGAGTCGATGGTTGCCAGCCGCGAGATCGCCGAGACGGTGAACGCGGCCATCGAGGAATTGCCCGAGGAACTGCGCACCGCAATCGTCCTGCGTGAAATCGAAGGTATGAGTTACGAAGACATCGCCCAGAGCATGGACTGCCCCATTGGTACGGTGCGCTCCCGCATTTTCCGTGCGCGAGAGGCCATCGCGACCAAGTTGCGCCCATTGCTAGGCACCGATGCCGAGCGTCGCTGGTAAGGAGTGGCAGTCATGCAGACTACAGCAGCCAAGTCCGTCGTTTCCTCGGAGTCCTCCTGGGAGGAATCCGTTTCCGCCTGGATGGACGGAGAAGAAACCGACGATATTCTTCCCGGCCTGTTGACCCGCGAGGGGCGGCAGACCTGGGATACCTATCACCTCATTGGTGATGCCCTGCGCAACAGTGATCTGGCGCTGACGCCCAGCGCCAGTTTCCATGCCCGCCTGTCGCGCGCGCTGGATGCCGAGCTGCCGATCGTGGCCGCGCCGCGGCGCCGCTCGCCGCTGCGCCTGGGCCTGTCCGGCCTGGCGGTGGCGGCCGCGGTCGCCACGGTGGCCTGGGTGGCCCAGCCCTACCTGGCGGGCGGCAATCCGGGCGCTGAAACCCGCGTGCTGGCCGACGCCAGCCTGGGCAGCTCCACCGACACTTCGGGCCTGAGCGACTACCTGGAGGCCCATCGCCAGATGGCCGGCCCCAGCGCGGTGCGCCAGGTGTCGTTCGATGTCGGAGCGGGGCGCTGATGGCCCTTGTGCTTCCGACCCGTTGGCCGGTGCTGGGAAGGGCTGCCTCGTGGCAGGCCCACCGCGCCGGCTGGTTCGCCGCTACGCTTCTGACCGCTTTTCTGGCCGCGCATGACCCCGCGCGCGCCGCCGACGCCGCTCCCGCCCAGCAGGGCGATGACGTGGTCCAATTGCTCTCGCGCATCCAGCAGGCTGCGCGCAAGCAGGACTACGCCGGCGTATTCATGTATCAGCAGGGCGAGACGATCCAGTCGTCGCGCCTGGTGCACGTCGTCGACGGCACCGGCGAGCGCGAGCGCCTCGAGATCCTCGATGGCCAGCCGCGCGAATACCTGCGCCACAACGAAGACGTGCAGTGCCTGATTCCCGAGCGCAAAACGGTGTTGCTCGAACGCCGCCGCGGCGATCGCTTCCCTGGGCTGCTGCTGGGCGATCCCGCCAACCTGACCGAACACTACAAGATCCGCACCGAGTCGGCGCTGCACCGCGTCGCCGGGCGCGAATGCCGGTTGATCACTATCGAACCGCTGGACAAGTTGCGCTATGGCTATCGCCTCTGTGCCGATGTCGAAACCAATCTGCTGCTGAAGGCCCAGACCCTCAATGCCGCCCGCGGCGTGGTCGAGCAGGTGTCGTTCACGTCCCTGCGCCTGGGAGCCGACGTCGACCCGCAATCGCTGTCGTCGCGCTGGAACACGCGCGACTGGCGCGTGCTCGAGCCTTCGATGAAGTCCGTGGACCTGAGCGCCCAGGGTTGGCGCATCCCGGCGCCCAAGGGCTTTGTGGTGGTCATGCAGGTGGCGCGCTCGATGGGGCGCGGCGCGACGGTCAACCAGATGGTGCTGTCGGATGGACTGGCGGCCATTTCGGTGTTCATCGAGCCTTACGACAGCCAGCGCGGCCATCATCCTCCGCCTGGCGCGGCGCAGCGCGGTTCCATTACCGTGTATGGCACGCGCATCGCCGACTACTGGCTGACGGCCGTGGGCGAAGTGCCCGTGGCGACGCTGGAACAATTGGCGGAAGCGACCGAATACGTACCCGTGACGAACGCTCCGGCGGCCGATTCCAAGTGAAGCGCGGCCGCCGCGGCAAGAAGTGATTTCGGAGCAACATATGAAAGCATTGATGGTGTCGAACCCCGGTCTGCGCCGCTTCCTGGCGGCCGCGACGGCGGGGCTCCTGATGTCGGCCGCGTTCGCGCCCGTCTCCCTGGCGCAGGCCCCGGCGGCCGACACGCCGACTCCGACGGTGGCGCTGCCTGACTTCACCAGCATCATCGAGAAGGCCGATCCGGCGGTCGTGAACATCCGCACCACGGCGACGGTGCCGATCCGCGGAGTGGGCCCGGGCGGCAACGATCCCGCCGAGCTGTTCCGCTGGTTCTTCGGCCCCGATTTCCAGCCGCCGGGCCAGGCGCCCGGTCCGCGCCAGCGTCCGCAGCCGCAGCAACCCGAGGAGCGTACCGTGCCGCGTGGCGTGGGCTCGGGTTTCTTCATCTCGGATGACGGCTACATCATGACCAACAACCACGTGGTCAGCGACGCAACCGACATCTACGTCACCCTCACCGACGGCCGCGAGTTCAAGGCCAAGGTCATCGGCACCGACGAGCGCACCGACGTGGCGCTGATCAAGATCGAAGCCAAGGACATGACGCCGCTGGTGATCGGCGATCCCAAGAAGCTCAAGAAGGGCCAGTGGGTGCTGGCGATCGGCTCGCCGTTCGGCCTGGATTCCACCGTCACGTCGGGTATCGTCAGCGCCATCGGCCGCGATACGGGCGAATACCTGCCGTTCATCCAGACGGACGTGGCGGTCAACCCGGGCAATTCGGGCGGTCCGCTGATCAACCTGGCGGGCGAGGTGGTGGGCATCAACTCCCAGATCATCTCGCGCAGCGGCGGCTTCATGGGTATTTCGCTGGCCATCCCGATCGACGAGGCGATGCGGGTGGTGGACCAGCTGCGCGCCACCGGCAAGGTCACGCGCGGCCGCGTGGGCGTCCAGATCGGCGAAGTGGGCAAGGACGTGGCCGAGGCCATCGGGCTGCCCAAGGCCGAAGGCGCCCTGGTGAGCAGTGTCGAGGTCGATGGTCCGGCCGAACAGGCCGGCGTGCAGCCGGGCGACGTGATCCTGACCTTCAACAAGGAACCGATCAAGCGCTGGACCGATCTGCCCCGCATCGTCGGTGAAACCAAGCCGGGCACGCGCGCCGACATGGAAGTGTGGCGCAAGGGCAAGAAGATGACCCTGTCGGTCAAGGTGGGCGAGATTCCCGTGGACAAGGCGGTGCCGGGCAAGAAGGGCGCGACGCCCGCGCCGGAAGTCACCAATGCGCTGGGTCTTGGCGTGGTGGACGTGCCCGCCGACGTGCAGAAGAAGCTGCGTATCAAGGGCGGCGTGCAGGTCAAGGTCGCCGAAGGCGCGGCCGCCAAGGCCGGGCTGCAGGAAGGCGATATTGTGTTGGCTCTGAACGACACCGACGTCACCGGCGCCAAACAGTTCGCGGAGCTGGTCGGCAAGCTGGACAAGGGCCGCGCGGTCGGTCTGCTGGTACGCCGCGGCGAGCAGACCCAGTGGGTGGCGGTGCCCGCAAGCAAATAAGGCCCAAGACCGGCTAAAATGGCTGGTTGCCGCAAGAGGGGGCGCCTGGCGCCCCCTCGTTTTTGCCCGTGCCGCCGTCGATCGCGGGCGGGCAGGGCGGCCGGGCGGCGCGACCGCGGGCATCCGCCCTTGACGCGCCAGCCGCAACCCTGTCAGCCGTGCCTACCCTGGTGGCGGCGTCTTCCGGCAGTTTGCCGAATGTTCCGTCCCTTTTAAACTCAAGCATGCAGCATATTCGCAACTTCTCCATCATTGCCCACATCGATCACGGCAAATCGACCCTGGCCGATCGCCTGATCCAGCGCTGCGGCGGATTGGCGGATCGCGAAATGTCGGCCCAGGTGCTCGACTCCATGGAGATCGAGCGTGAGCGCGGCATTACCATCAAGGCCCAGACGGCCGCCCTGCACTACAAGGCGCAGGACGGCAAGATCTACAACCTGAACCTGATCGACACCCCGGGGCACGTCGACTTCTCGTACGAAGTCAGCCGCTCGCTCTCTGCCTGCGAGGGCGCGCTGCTGGTGGTTGACGCCTCGCAGGGCGTCGAAGCGCAGACCGTGGCCAACTGCTACACCGCCATCGAGCTGGGCGTGGAAGTGCTGCCGGTGCTGAACAAGATGGACCTGCCGCAGGCCGATCCGGACGGCGCGCGCCAGGAGGTCGAGGACGTCATCGGCATTGACGCCTCGCAGGCGGTGCTGGCCAGCGCCAAGACCGGCATGGGCATCGACGAGATCCTCGAGGCCATCGTGGCGCGCGTGCCGGCTCCCCAGGGCGATCCCGAGGCGCCGCTGCAGGCGCTGATCATCGATTCGTGGTTCGACAACTACGTGGGCGTGGTGATGCTGGTGCGCATCGTCAACGGCATGCTCAAGCCCAAGGACAAGATCCTGCTGATGGCTTCCGGCGCCACCCACCTGTGCGAGCAGACCGGGGTGTTCACGCCCAAGTCGCAGCAGCGTCCGCACCTGTCGGCGGGCGAGGTGGGCTTCATCATCGCCGGCATCAAGCAACTCGAGGACGCCAAGGTGGGCGACACCGTGACGCTCGCGAGCAAGCCTGCGGCCGCGCCGCTGCCCGGCTTCAAGGAAGTCAAGCCGCAGGTGTTCGCCGGCCTCTACCCGGTCGAAAGCTCCGAATACGACCAACTGCGCGATTCGCTCGAGAAGCTCAAGCTGAACGACGCCGCGCTGATGTTCGAGCCCGAAGTGTCGCAGGCGTTGGGCTTTGGCTTTCGCTGCGGCTTCCTCGGCCTGCTGCACATGGAGATCGTGCAGGAGCGCCTGGAGCGCGAGTTCGACATGGACATCATCACCACCGCGCCGTCGGTGGTGTACGAGGTCGAGCAGCGCGATGGTTCGGTGATCACCGTCGAAAGCCCGTCGCGCATGCCGGAAATCGGCAAGATCGCCGACATTCGCGAGCCGATCGTGAAGGTCACGCTGTTCATGCCGCAGGACTACGTCGGCCCCGTGATGACGCTGTGCAACAACAAGCGCGGCGTGCAGATCAACATGAGCTATCACGGCCGCCAGGTGCACCTGGTGTACGAGATCCCGCTGGCCGAGATCGTGCTGGACTTCTTCGACAAGCTCAAGTCGGTGTCGCGCGGCTATGCCTCGATGGACTATGAGTTCCTCGAATACCGCTCGGCCGACGTGGTGCGGGTGGACCTGCTGATCAACAACGACCGCGTCGACGCGCTGGCCGTGATCGTCCACCGCAGCAACGCCCGCCACCGCGCGCGCGACGTGGTGACGCGCATGCGCGGCCTGATTCCGCGGCAGATGTTCGACGTGGTGATCCAGGCCGCCATCGGCGCCGAAATCATCGCCCGCGAGAACGTCAAGGCGCTGCGCAAGAACGTGCTGGCCAAGTGCTATGGCGGCGACATCTCGCGCAAGAAGAAGCTGCTGGAAAAGCAGAAGGCGGGCAAGAAGCGCATGAAGCAGGTCGGTACCGTGGAAATTCCGCAAGAGGCCTTCCTGGCCATCCTGCAGGTGGAAGACAAATAGAACCCGAGAAGGCGGTTAGCTGATGAGTTGGAACTTTGCCCTGATCCTGTTTGTTCTGCTGGTGCTGACCGGCATTATCTGGGCGCTCGATCTGGCCGTATTGCGGCGTGGCCGCGAGCGCCGGGCGCAAGAGGCGATGGCGCAGTACGATGCGGCGCTGATCGGCGATTCGCAAGAAGCCGAGCGCCTGCGGCGCGAGGCCGGCGACAAGGCCCGTCGCGTGCCGTGGTGGATCGAATACGCGGTCAGCTTCTTCCCCGTGATCCTGTTCGTGTTCGTGCTGCGATCGTTCGTGGTGGAACCGTTCCGCATTCCGTCGGGTTCGATGCTGCCGACGCTGCAATCCGGCGATCTGATCCTGGTGAACAAGTTCAGCTACGGCCTGCGCCTTCCGGTCATCGACAAGAAGGTGGTCGATATCGGCAAGCCGCAGCGCGGCGACGTGTTCGTGTTCCGCTACCCGGTGGACCCGGACGTCGACTACATCAAGCGCGTGGTGGGCCTGCCGGGCGACGAAGTGGCGTACATCGACAAAAAGCTGTACGTGAACGGCCAATTGGTGACGCATGTGCGGGATGGCGATTATTTCGAACCCGACCGTGTCTCTTATATCGCACAATATAAAGAAAAATTAGGCGAAGTTAGCCACAATATCCTGCTTGATGAAGGCAGGCCGCAGGAATATCGCCCGCAATTCCAATTTCCCAACCTCGGGAACTGCCAATATTCCCGCGATGGGGTACGCTGCAAAGTACCGGAGGGGCAATACTTCGCCATGGGCGATAATCGGGACAACAGCGCCGACAGCCGATACTGGGGTTTCGTGCCGGAATCCAATATCGTCGGAAAGGCGTTCTTCATCTGGATGAATTTCAGCGATCTCAGCCGCATCGGCCGGTTCAACTGATTATGTCGCTAGCCACGCTAGAAAACCGGCTGGATCACCACTTCGGTGACCCAGCACTGCTTGAACAGGCGCTGACCCACCGCAGCCACGGTGCGCGCCACAACGAGCGCCTGGAGTTCCTCGGGGATTCCGTGCTCAACTTCGTCGTCGCGGCGATGCTGTTCGAGCGTTATTCGAAAATCGACGAGGGAGACCTGTCGCGCCTGCGCGCCAATCTGGTCAAGCAGGCCTCGTTGGCGGATATCGCCCAGCGCCTGGAACTGTCCCAATACCTGCGCCTGGGCGAAGGTGAATTGAAGAGCGGCGGTTTCCGTCGTCCGTCGATCCTGGCCGACACGGTCGAGGCCCTGTTCGGCGCCGTGTTCCTGGACGCCGGTTTCGATGCCGCCCGCCGCGTGATCGTGCGCCAGTACCAGCCGGTGCTGGCCTCGGTCGATCCCAAGACCCTGGGCAAGGACGCCAAGACCTTGCTGCAGGAATTCCTGCAAGGCCGCAAGCTGGCCTTGCCCGTGTATACCGTGGTGGCCACGCATGGCGCGGCCCACAGCCAGCAGTTCGAGGTCGAATGCGCCATTCCGGCGCTCGAGATCAAGGTGAACGCGCCCGGCGCCAGCCGCCGCGCGGCCGAGCAGTCGGCCGCCAAGCTGGCGCTGGAGGCGGCGCAGGCCATCAGCCCGGCGTCCAAGGCCGCCCGCAAGTCGGGCAAGGCGCGCAAGACCGCGCAGTTGTCGCTGCCCGTGGCAGTGTCCCAAGAGACTAAATGAGCGATACCCCTTTCCGTACCGGTTTCGTGGCCATCGTGGGCCGCCCCAACGTGGGCAAGTCCACGCTGACGAACGCGTTGATCGGTTCCAAGATTTCCATCGTGTCGCGCAAGGCGCAGACCACGCGCCACCGCATCCACGGGGTGCTGACGCGCGACCACGAGCAGTTCGTGTTCGTCGATACGCCGGGCTTCCAGACGCGTCATGGCGGCGCCATGAACCGCATGATGAACCGCGTGGTGACGCAGGCGCTGGCCGACGTCGACGTGGTGGTGCACGTGGTCGAGGCTGGCAAGTGGTCGGAGGGCGACGCCAAGCTGCTGCCGTTGCTGCCGGCGCCGGAGCGCACCATCCTGGCCGTCAGCAAGATCGACGCGCTCAAGAACCGCGATGAATTGTTCGCCTTCGTCTCGAAGATCATGGCGCTGCATCCGTTCGGCGCCGTGGTGCCGGTCAGCGCCACCAAGAACCAGCAGCTCGACCAGCTGCTGCAGGAAATCGCCGCGCGCCTGCCGGAAGGCGAGCCGATGTTCGAGGAAGACACCCTGACCGACCGGCCGATGCGCTTCATCGCGGCCGAACTGGTGCGCGAGAAGATCTTCCGCCTGGTGGGCGACGAACTGCCCTACGGCTGTACGGTCGTGATCGAGCAATGGGAAGAGACCGACAAGGGCGCGCGCATCGCCGCCTGCGTCGTGGTGGAGCGCGACAGCCACAAGCCCATCCTGCTGGGCACCGGCGGCATGCACATGAAACGCATCGCCTCCGAGGCGCGGCAGGACATCGCCAAGCTGCTGGACAAGCCGGTGCACCTGGAGATCTACATCAAGGTGCGCAAGGGCTGGTCCGACCGCGAGAGTGCGCTGCGCGACCTGGGCTATGAGTAGACGGGCGCCTCGCGTCCAGGACCGCCCGGGATACATGCTCCACGCCACGGCGTGGCGCGAGACGTCCCTCATCGTTCAGACTTTCTCGCGCGACCACGGCTGTGTGGCCATGGTCGCCAAGGGCGCCAAGCGCCCGTATTCCGTGCTGCGCCCGGTGTTGTCGGCGTTCCAACCGCTGCTGCTGTCCTGGACCGGCAACGGCGAGGTCAAGACCCTGACCCGCGCCGAGATCATGGGCGTGCGCGCCCTGAACGGCACCGCCCTGATGTCGGCTTGGTACATGAATGAACTGTTGCTGCGGCTGTTGCCGCGCGAAGACGCCCATCCCCTGCTGTTCGACGCCTACGACATGGCCTTGCAGCAGTTGTCGGGCGGCACGCGCGCGGCCGGCGCCTTGCGCCGCTTCGAATGGACGCTGCTGCGCGAAACCGGCTATGGCGTGGACGAGGCCGAGCCCGACTTCGACGACCCCGTCATCGAGCCGGCGCTGCGCCGCGATCTGCGCGAGCGGCTGGCCGAGAACCTGGCGGGCCGGCCCCTGGCCACGCGCCGGGTGCTGATGGATCTGCAACGCATCTGAACCCGCGGCGCGCCCGGCCATGACCTTCACGCTCAAACAGGTCGAGACTTTCCGCACCGTCTACGAAACGGAGAGCGTCACCGCCGCGGCCCGGCGCCTGGATGTGTCGCCGGCCACCGTCAGCGCCACCCTGGCCGCGCTCGAAGCCGCGATTGAACTGCGCCTGTTCGAACGCGTGCGCCAGCGCATGCAGCGCACCCCCGAGGCCACGCTGCTGTACGAGGAAATCCGCCGCCTGAACGTGGGCCTGGAAACCCTGGGCCGCAAGATCCGCGCCATCCGCGGCGCGGCCCAGCCGCGCCTGCGCATCGGCTGTATCCATGCCTACAGCGGCGCGATCGTCAGCGACGCGATCACGCGTTTTCGCCAGCGCTATCCCGATACGCCGCTGTACCTGCAGATCCGCGATTCGAATACCTTGCGCGACATGGTGGTATCGGGCGAGCTGGACCTGGCCGCGGTCGCCGATGAGTCCGAACTCGAAGGCCTGCGCGGCCATCGCCTGGCAAGCCTGCGGGCGGTGGCGGTATTTCCTGATGGGCATCCCCTGGCGCGTCTGCAGCAGGTCGGCCTGGCCCAACTGGCCGAAGCCGATGTGATTGCGCTCAATGCGGAGGACGCCTCGCGCCAGCGCCTGGACGCGCTGTTGCTGCAGGCCGGCCTGGGGCTGAAGATCGCGATCGAGACGCCGTATTCGAGCACCGTGTGCCACCTGGCGCTGGCGGGACACGGCGTCGGCATCGCCAACCCCGCCACGGCCGTGGGCCTGGAGGCCGCGGGGCTGTGCCACCGGCCGCTGACGGCGCCGGTGCATTTCGAATGCCACATGATCGTGCATGGCAGCCGGCCATTGTCGGAAGCCGGCAAGTTCTGGGCGACCTGCCTGCGCGCGGCCCTGGCGCCTTTGGTGGAACGCTACGGCCTCAAGCGCGGCTGAGGCCGAAGGTCGATCGCAGGCCCGGTAGGCGGCCGATCCGGCGCGGCGGGCCTCGCGCCGGCCTTGGCGGTCAGCCGCGGCGGCCGTCGGACGTCAGGATCAGCACCACCGACGATTCGGCGTCCAACTGGCCGGCGCGCCGCAAGCGCGTGACCGCCGCCAGCGCCGCCGCCGACGACAGTTCGGTGGCCACCCCCATGCGTTCCAACCGCTGCTGCGCCTGGGCGGCGGCGGCGTCGGAGACTTCGACCGGCGAGCCGCCCGAGCGCTTCAGCGCTTCCAGCGATTGCAGCGTGACGGTGCCGCCGGCGATCGAGTACTGGTCGGTCGCGCCTTCCCACAGGCCGCGCGCGTCGCCGGTGCTGCGCGCCCGCGACAGGCGGGCATAGGGCTCGACCGCGTGCAGCCGCGGCAGCCGCGGGATGCGGCCGGCGCGCAGCAAGTGCTGCCAACCCAGCAGGATGCCCCACAGCAGGTCGCCGCGCGCGGTCGGCACCACGATATCGGTGGGCAGGCCGCAGGCATCGAGGATTTCCTGGGCAATGGGTTTGTAGCCCTCAACCCCGTACGGATGCGTGCCCACCGGCGGATTCAGGTAATTGGTGCCGGCGAAGGCGCCTTGGTTGCGGCACAGGTCCGCCACGTGCGGCCAGCGCGCCAGGCTGTCGTCGAAGGCCGTGAGGCGGGCGCCGAAGCGCTGCATGGCCTCCCGTTGCAGGGGCGGGCAATTGCGGGTGATGGCAATGTCGGCCTGCAGCCCGGCTGCGGCACAGTAGGCCGCCAGCGACACGCCGGCATTGCCGCTGGAGGCCGCCGCCACGCGTGTGGCGCCGGCCAGGCGCGCGCGCGACACCAGCTGGGCCGCCATGCGGTCCTTGTGGCTGCCGGTGGGATTGGCGCTTTCGCACTTGAGCCACAACCGCCCGACGCCTTCGGCCTGCGCCAGGGACCCGGCATCCAGGCAGGGCGTGGCGCCCTCGCCAAGGGTGGCCGGAGACCAGACCGGCAGGTCCATGGCATCGCCGGGCGCCGCATCGTAGCGGCATTCCAGCGACGCGGGATGGCCGGCTTCAAGGCAGTGGGGGCAGCCTTCTGGGTAGTCGGCGGGAGGCAGCAGGGCTTCGCAGCGCAGGCAGCGCAGGCCGGACAAGCGGGGATTCATCTGCATGGGTCAGTACAACGAGGCTAGGGAGTCCAGGGAAAGGGCGGGGGCCACCTGCAGCAGGCAGTCGCCGTCGTCGCTGCGGGCGATGGCGCGCAGGCAGACGACGGTGCCGGCCTGCGGGCTGGCCAGGTTGCGCGCGGGCAGGTCGGGCCGCGCCGGTTCGATCAACTGGCCGATGGTCTGGCCCGCCGTCACGGTCTGGCCCAGGTCGACCGCGGGGATGAAGACGCCACTCTCGCGCGCACGCAGGGTGGCGGCGGGGGGCTCCAGGTTGTGCAGTGTGGGGCTGGCCTGGCGCGAGGAAGCGCCGGCCAGCAGGCCGAGTTCGGCCAGGCAGCCGAGCAGGCCGTCGCGGCAGCGTTCGACCAGTGCGCGGGTGGTTTCGCGGCCGCCGCCGATCTCCGCGCTCAGCCGCAGCACGCCCAGGCGACTGGCGGCGGCCGGCAGGGAGCCGCTCTCGGTGCCGCGAAAGAACACGCAATGCGGCAGGCCGAAGGCGCGTGCCAGCGCAGGCACGCGCTCATCGAGCGCATCGTCGCCGTAGCGGGTGATCACCGACGACGGCAGGTAACGCAGCGAGGCGCCGCCGCTGTGCACGTCCACCAGCGCCTGGATGCGCGGCAGCAGCCGTGCTTCCAGCGCGGCCGCCACGCTTTCGGTATAGCCGCGCGCCGGGGCGCCCAGGAAGGCGCGATTGAGGTTGCCGTCATCCGACGGCGACAGGCGGGTGCCGGCCAGCGACGCCTCGGCGTTGGCGGCGGGCAGCAGATAGACCGTGCCGCGTTGCAGGACGCCGGGCAGCAGTTGCCACAGCTGCAGGATGGCTGCCTGGCCTTCCCATTCGTCGCCATGCACACCGGCCATCAGCGCCACGGCGGGGCCGGGCCCGGCCTCGATCTTCAGCACCGGCACCGTGATGCGCCGGTAGGCCGAGGCATTGGTGGCCGCGGCGCAGGTGAAATCCTCTCGGCTTACCTTGGCCATGGCGCGTCTCCGGCGTGGGGGCGGGCCGTCATCAGTCCAGCGTGGTGCCGGCTGCCTTGATGATGTTTTCCCATTTGGGCAGTTCCTTTTGAATCTGGGTCTTGACGTCGGCGGGCGTGCCGCCCAGCGGTTCCTGCGAGCGGCTGCGCAGTTCGCGGGCGACGGCTTCCGAATGCAGCGCCGTGTTCATGGCGGCGTTCAACCGCGCGATGACGGCGGGCGGGGTGCCGGCCGGCGCCACCAGCGCGCTCCAGGCCGATTGCTCGTAGTCCGGGTAGCCCTGCTCGGCCACGGTCGGCACGTCCGGATTGGAGGCGGCGCGGCGCTTGGTGGTTACGGCCAGGGCGCGCAGGCGGCCATCCTTCAGGTTGCCGATGAGGGGGGGCAGGTTCTCCATCATCGAGTCCACGTGGCCGCCCAGCAGGTCGGCCAACTGGGCGGCGGTGGCCTTGTACGGAATCTGGCGCACGGCGGCGCCCGTCTGCGCGATGAACAGCTTGACGCCGACCTCGCTGGTGGTGCCGGGGTCGGCCGAGGTCATGGTCAGCCGGTCGGGCTGGGCGCGGCTGGCGTCGATGAAGCTCTTGAGATCGCGGTACGGCGAGGCTGCGTTGACGACGATGACGTTGGGGGTTTCTGCCACCAATCCGACCGGCGCGATATCGCGGTCCAGGTCGTACAGCTGTTGCTTGAAGAGGTAGCGATGCAGCACCAGCGTGCCGACGTGGGCGTAGCCGATGGTGTATCCATCGGCCGGGGCGCGCACCAGCGCCTGCGTGCCGATGCGGCCCCCGGTGCCGACGCGGTTTTCCACCACCACGGCCTGGCCCAGCACGCGCGCCATCTCCTGGCCGATGAGGCGCGCGGTGATGTCGGCATTGCCGCCGGCGGCGGCGGGCACGATCAAGGTGATCGGACGTTCGGGGTAATCGGCCAGCGCGGGCGCGGCGGTCAGGCTGAGCAACAGGGCGGCAAGGCTGGCAATGCGTGTCATGGCGATTCCCGTAACGTGGATGGGCTGCGCTATTGTGCGGCGGCCGCGAGGGAAATCCGTTCGCCTTGCTCAGATGGATGTTTGGAGAAATCTAATGACTGTCTGGCGCCCGCCGGTCCGCCTGGCGGCCCAATCCATAGCCGAGCGCCGCGGCCGCCAGCGCGCACAGCGCACCCAGCAAGGCGATCAGCGCCACGCCATGGCCGAGCGCGTCGATGCCGGCCTTGACCCAGCCGCTGGCCGCGTCGCCGGCGCGGTAGACGACGGTGTCGATGACGTTCTTGGTCTTGTACTTGTCTTCGGGCGGCACCGCGGTGAACAGCATCTCGCGCCCCGGCTTGACCAGGGCGTATTCCCCCACGCGACGCAGGATCATCGCGCCCGCCAGCACGGCGAACACCGGATGGATCGCCAGTACCAGGAAGGCCAGCGCCATGGCCAGTGGCACCGCCGCCATCAGGAAGCGCACCCCTAGCCGGGCGGCGAGGCGGCTGGTGAGGAACAGTTGCGACAACAGCGACAGCGCCTGGACCGTGAAGTCCAGCGCGGCGAAGACCCGGATGCGCTGCGCCGTGTCGGTGAAGGCGCCGGCCACCAGCCGCGCCTGTTCCATGTAGAGAAAGGTGTTGAGGGTGGCCAGCAGCAGCACCAGCACGGCGACGCCCAGCAGGAAGGGCGATTGGAACACCCGAGCCAGGCCGGCCAGCGTCGCGCCCGCAATCGGCGTCGCCAGTTCGGCGGTGTCGGCCTCGGGGCGAACGGCGGCGCGCCAGCGCAGCAGCCAACGCTTGAGCGGCAGCGTGGCCGTCAGCAGCAGGGCCGACAGCAGCAACAGGCCCGCCGGACCCAGCGCGCCGGCCAACAGGCCGCCGAGCAAGGGGCCGCACAGCCCGCCGGCGCTGGCGCCGGCGGCGATGAAGGCGAACAGGCGCTTGGCCGAGTCCATGCGGAACACGTCGGCCATCAGGCTCCAGCCAAGCGAGACCACGAACAGGTTGAAGACCGACAGCCAGACGTAGAAGCTGCGCGCGGCCCAGACGCTGTCCGGCCGCCAGTGGAACAGTGCAGCGTAGCCGGCCATGGTGACGGCGAAGGCGGCGTAGGCCCACGTCACCAGCGTGGCGCGCGCCACCCGGGCCGACAGCCAGCCGAACAACGGCACCACCGCCAGCATGGCAAGGAAGGTGGCGGTGAAGAGCCACTGCAACTGGTCGACGCCGGTCTGGATGCCCAGCGTCTCGCGGATGGGGCGCAGCATGAAATAGCCGCAGAACAGGCAAAAGAAAAACGCGAAGCCGCAGGCGCCCGCAGGCAGTTCGTCGGGTTGAATCCCCAGCGCTTGCGCCGCCCGCTGGCGCCAGGATCCGGCGGCGCGCATGGCTTCAGCCCAGCAGGGCGGCGATGCGTTCGCGCAGCGCCGCGTCCGGTTGCGGCCCGAAACCGGCCCGCGCGTTGTCCGCCATGTTGGCCGGCTTGGAGGTGGCGGGGATGACTGCGGTGACGGCCGGGTGGCCGATGATGAATTTCAGGAACAACTGGGCCCACGAGGTGCAGCCGATTTCGGCGGCCAGCTCTGGCAGCGGCCGGCCCTTGACCTGGCGGAACAGCGCGCCGTCCTGGAAGGGCCGGTTGATGAGCACCGCGACGCCATTGGCCTGGCAGGCCGGCAGCAGGCGCTTTTCGGCGTTGCGGGCGCCGACCGACAGGTTGATCTGCAGGAAGTCGGGCTTCTCGCGTTCGACCAGTTCGGTGAGTTCGTCGTGGGCGTGGTCGGTGTAGTGGGTGATGCCGATGTAGCGCGTCAGGCCTTGCCGCTTCAGGTCGCGCAACAACGCCAGTTGGTTGCGGGTGTCGATGAGGTTGTGCACCTGGATCAGGTCGAGCTTGTCGGTGCGCAGCGCGCGCCGCGACTGTTCGATCTGGCGCCTGGCCGCATCGTGGCCCTGGACGCTGATCTTGGTGGCCAGGAATACCTGCGGACGCCGGTCCGGCTCGCGCGCCAGCAGCGCGCCGGTGACGGTCTCTGCCAGGCCATAGCTGGGGGCGGTGTCGATCAGCGAACCGCGCCCGTCCAGCAGCGCGTCCACCACCTGGGCCAGCGGCGCCATCGCGGCCGCATCCGACGGCGATACGTTGAAGGTGTCGGCCGTGCCGAGTCCGACCACAGGCAGCATCTCGCCGGTCGACCAGATGGGGCGGGCCAGCATCGGCTGTCGCGTGGTCAGCGCCCGTGCCGCCCACGGCTGGGCCAGCAGGGAAGCGCAGGCGGCGGCTTGCAGGAATCGGCGGCGGTCGGGCATGGCTCGCTCCAATGAAAAAGGGCCTGCATGTTGCATGCAGGCCCTTGCGACTGTAGCGCGGCGCGCTTATTCGCGGTTGCCGCCGAAGATGCCCAGCAGCATCAGCAGGTTCGAGAAGACGTTGTAGACGTCCAGGTAGATGGCCAGCGTGGCGGACACGTAGTTGGTTTCACCGCCGTTCACGACGCGCTGCAGGTCGACCAGCATGAACGCCGAGAAGATCACGATGGCCAGCACCGAGATGGTCAGCATCAGCGCGGGCAGCTGCAGGAAGATGTTGGCCAGGGCCGCCACCAGGATCACGACGGCGCCGATGAACAGGAATTTCTGCAGGCCGGACAGGTCGCGCTTGATGGTGGTGGCCAGCGTGGCCATCGTGCCGAACACGATCGCGGTGCCGCCGAAGGCCGTCATGACCAGCTGCGAGCCGTTGCTGAAGCCCATCACGAAACCGAGCAGGCGCGACAGCATCACGCCCATGAAGAACGTGAAGGCGAGCAGCAGCACCACGCCCAGCGAGTTGTTCTTGTTCTTCTCGATGGCGAACATCATGCCGAAGGCGCCCACCAGGAACACGATGGCGGACAGGCCCGGGCTGGCGCCCATGACCCGGTTGATGCCGGTGTACAGGCCGACGGCCGCGCCCAGCACGGTCGGGATCAGCGAGAGCGCCAGGAGCCAATAGGTGTTGCGCAGCACTTTGTTGCGCACGACCTCGCCCGGCGCGCCGGCGAGGGCGCCGGAACGGTTGAAGGGGGACGGACGATATTCGTTCATGGAGGACTCCTGTGTACGGCAGAAATTGATTTGCCTAGAAGGCTTAGATGCCAAGGATACCTTACAGTTCCCTGAAGAATCCAGTTTTCGAAGGAATTAACGCATCGGGCGGACCCGCATGATCCTGCGGTATGACCCCATTATGGGGACGCTTGCGCCGGTTTCAACCTGGCCTGACGTCCCGCAGCACCCGGGCGACGATGCGGGGCAGTTCTTCGTCCATGTGCGCCTGGATCCGGGTGATGGCGTCGGCCAGGGCGGCGCGCATGGCCTGCTCGACTTCCGCCTGCAGGCGGGCGGCCAGGATCGCGGGCGGGGGCGTGTCGGACGGCATGGCCGTGCCGGCGCCGTCATCCGGGGCGTCCGTGAGTAGCGGCACGCCGTGGTCGTCGACGGGGTCGGTGAGCAGCGGGAAATCGTCGCCGCCGGCCGGATCCGTCAGCACGGGGACATCCGCGTCGGCCACTTCCGTCAGCAGGGGAAAGGCGTCATCGGGGTACGCATCGGTGGCGCCGCGCGCCGCGCCGACCGGCGGCGCGGATGGCGACAGCGTCGGTTCGGCCCGCTGGGTCAAGGTGGGGATGCCGGGATCGGAAGGGTGGTGGGGCATGGGGGCTCCCGAGGATCGAGATGGCGCCGCCCGGGGCGGCGCGAGGGGCGTAAAGGGCGCTCAGGCGCCCGACTGGCGCTGGCTCAGGTCGTGGCTCTGCGGCGTATGGCCGGCGCCCTGGTAGGCGCGCCAGCGCTGGCGCGCGGCCTGCTTGTCGTCGGGATCGTCGGAGACGATTTCGAGCAGGCGCTCGAAGGCGTCGAAGCCCGGGGGGCAGGCATCGTCGAGATTGAGCAGCCAGGGCTGGGGCTGGCCGTCCGCGACGGCGGCCTGGGCCGCCTGCCAGGGATCTCCCGCGGTCAGGACGACGGGCGTTTCGGCCGCCAGCGGATCGTTGGCCAGGACGTGCGGCACGAACGAGGTGTCGTCGAAGGCCCAGAGCATGCGATCGAAGGCCGCCAGGCGCGAGCCTTCCTTACAGTACACCACCAGCCGCTGACCCGCCAGGTAGCGCTTGCGCACCACCTGGCAGGCCATGCGCAGGCGGTCGGGCGCGCCGAAGGCGAAATCGATGCGCGTCATGCCGGTTTCCGTGCGCGGCGGTTCAAGCCTGGTCCAGCAGGAACTGCATCAGCAGCGGCACGGGACGGCCCGTGGCGCCCTTGTCCTTGCCGCTCTTCCAGGCGGTGCCGGCGATGTCCAGGTGGGCCCAGCGGTACGACTTGGTGAAGCGCGACAGGAAGCAGGCGGCCGTGACCGCGCCGGCCGGGGGGCCGCCGATGTTGGCCAGGTCGGCGAAGTTGGACTTGAGCTGATCCTGGTAGGCGTCGTCCATCGGCATGCGCCAGGCGGTGTCAAGGGACTGGCGGCCGGCGGCGGACAGGGCCTCGGCCAGCGCGTCGTCCTTGGTGAACAGGCCGGTGTTGACATGACCCAGGGCCACGACGCAGGCGCCGGTCAGGGTGGCGATGTCGATGACGGTGGACGGCTTGAAGCGCTCGGCGTAGGTCAGCGCGTCGCACAGCACCAGGCGGCCCTCGGCGTCGGTATTGAGGATCTCGATGGTCAGGCCGGCCATGCTGGTGACCACGTCGCCTGGCTTGTTGGCCTTGCCGCTGGGCAGGTTTTCGCAGGCCGGGATCAGGCCGATCACGTCCAGCGGCAGTTCCAGTTCGGCCAGCGCGCGGAACGAGCCGAGCACGCTGGCGGCGCCGCACATGTCGTACTTCATTTCGTCCATGGTGGCGGCGGGCTTGAGCGAGATGCCGCCGGCGTCGAAGGTGATGCCCTTGCCGACCAGCACGATGGGGCCGTCGGACGCCTTGGCGCCCTTCTTGGCGGGTTTGCCGGCGTGGCGCAGGACGATGAAGCGCAGCGCTTCCTCGGAGCCGCGCGCCACCGACAGGAACGAGCCCATGCCCAGGGCCTCGACCTGCTTGCGGTCCATGACCTCGACCTTGAGCGACTTGAATTCGCGCGCCAGGCGCTTGGCGGTGTCGCCCAGGTAGGTGGGGGTGCAGATATTGCCCGGCAGGTTGCCCAGGGTGCGGGTCAGTTCCATGCCGTTGGCGATGGCGGCGCCTTCGCGCAGGCCCTTCTGCGCCTGGCTGGCGTCGGCGCGCTCGACGATCTGCACGATCTTCTTGAGCTTGGGACGGGCGTCGCGGTCGGGCTTGCCGAAGCTGGCGTCGTAGTGATAGGTAGCGCTGCCGGCGGCGATGGCCGCGCTGCGGGCGCGGGCGATGAGGGCCACGTCGGCGATGGGGTTGGCGGCCAGGGTCGACACGCCTTCGGTCAGTTGCGCGGCGACGCAGGCGGCGGCGAAGGCCTGTTCGGCGGAGGCGTGGGCGCGGGCCGAGTATTCGTCCTGCTTGCCCAGGCCGACCAGGACCACGCGCTGGGCCGACACGCCCGGCAGGGAACGCAGCACCAGGGTCGAGCCGGCACGGCCGCGGAACTCGCTCTTGGCGACGGCGCGCACGGCGCCGTTGGAGGCGCGGTCGATCAGGTCGGCGGCGGGGCTCAACACGCCGTCGGCGTAGATCCCGACCGCCAGCGCGGCGGTTTTGATCTGGTGCAGGGAAGCGGTGGTCTGTGTGCTAAATTCCATGAGGGTTTCCCGTGTGCGTCTGTATGATGCGGTCGATTATCCCGCATATTCTCCCATGTCTCTATTCAAACGCTCTGTCGTCAGCGAGATCACCAGTCACGCTGGCGTTGTCTTTTCCACGTTGCTCATCGTATGGCTCAGCGTGCTGCTGGTGCGCCTGCTCGGTGAGGCGGCGGGCGGCAACATCGGGGCGGACGTCGTGCTCGTGCTGGCCGCGCTGTCCACCATCACGGCCTTGCCGACCATCCTGGCGGTGTCGGTCTTCATCGCGGTGCTCACCACGGTCACGCGCAACTATCGGGAATCCGAGATGGTGGTGTGGTTCGCCAGCGGCCTGTCGCTGGCTGACTGGCTCAAGCCGGTGCTGCGCGTCGCCGTTCCCGTGGCCATCGCGGTCGCGGGCCTGACGCTGGTGGCCGCGCCGTGGGCTTATCGCCAGATCGGCGAATACCATGAACGCTTCGAGCAACGCTCCGACCTGTCCAAGGTGACCGCGGGCCAGTTCGCGGAGTCGGCTGGCGGCAATCGCGTGTTCTTCGCCGAGGACCCGGCCAAGCCTACCGACGAACTGGGCAATGTGTTCGCGCGCGAAACCGGCCCCGAATGGCTGAGCGTCCTGACCGCCAGCAGCGCCCATAGCGAAACCCTGCCCAATGGCGACCGCTTCCTGGTGCTGGGTGAAGGGCACCGCTATGACCTCAAGCCGGGCACGCCCGAGATCCGCCTGGTGCACTTCGAGAAATACGGCCTGCGCCTGGAGAGCAAGGGCGGCGATGACCCGGTCGCCGAGGCCCGCGCGGCCGCCGAACGTTCGTCCAAGGCCCGCACCACGCCGCAGCTGATGGCCGACAACACCAGCAGCAGCTGGTCGCAGGTGATGTGGCGCATTTCGCTGCCGCTGGCCGCGCTCAACCTGGCGCTGCTGGCGATCCCGCTGGGGGCGGTGAATCCGCGCCTGGGCCGTTCCGGCGACCTGCTCATCGCCGGCCTGGTGGGCCTGCTCTACATGAACCTGATCAACCTGTCGCGCGCCTGGATTTCCAATGGCAAGCTCAGCTTCGGCGTGGGCACGGTGGCGATCCACGTCGTCGTGGCCATGTTCACGGCATTCCTGCTGATGCGCCGCCTGCGGGTCAAGGCGCCCAAGAACAGCTAGGGGCGGAAAGCGCGGCCCCGCCACGCAATCATGGCGGCCGGCCGAGAGTGGCCGCCGCGCTTGCGGCGCGGCTGCCCCGGTCCCGGATTGCCAGGCCTGCTCAGGGCAGGTATTTCATGGTGCCGCGCTTGCCGGCCAGCAGGTCGGCGTTCCGTAGCACCGACTTGCGGATGAATTCCCACAGCACCGTCACGCGCTTGAGCTTGCGCAGGTCCTCGTGGCAGTACATCCAGAACGATCGCGTGATCTCCACTTCCTTTTCCAGCACCGGCTTGAGCCGCGGATCCTGCGCCGCGATGAAGCAGGGCAGGATGGCCAGCGACTGGCCCTGCAGCGCCGCGTGGTATTGCGCCACCACGCTGGTGCTGCGCAACACCACGCGGCTGGCGGGTAGCAGATCTTCCAGGTAGCGCAGGCGTTCGCTGAACAGCAGTTCGTCGACGTAGCCGATGAAGCTGTGCCCGGCCAGGTCGGCGCGGCCCCGGATCGGTGGATGACGGGCCAGGTACTCGGGCGTGCCGTACAGGCGCAAGGTGTAATCGCACAGCTTGCTGCAGACGTACGGGCCGCGCTGGGGGCGCTCGATGGTGATGGCCAGGTCGGCCTCGCGCTTGGACAGGCTGACAAAGCGCGGCACCGGCAGGATGTCCAGCGTGATGTGCGGATAGCGCCGCTGGAAGTCGGCGGCGAGCGGCGTCAGCACGTAGCTGCCGAAGCCCTCGGTGGCGCCGATGCGCAGGTGGCCGGACAGCGCCTGCCCGATCCCCGACAGGGTTTCGCGGGCGCTGTGCACCGTGCTTTCCATCTGCTCGGCGTGCACGAACAGGCGCTGGCCGTCCTCGGTCAGCACGAAGCCGGCGCTGCGCGACTTCTCGAACAGCAGCGTGTCCAGCTCGGTTTCCAGCGCGCGGATGCGGCGCGATACCGTGGTGTGCTCGACCCCGAGCCTGCGCGCCGCGGCGCTGACGCGCTGGGTTCGGGCGACCTCCAGGAAATACCGCAGACTGTCCCAATCCAGCACGTTTTTCGCTCCTGACAAGCTTGTGCATTGATGCACAAGGAATGTGCATTTCTAGTGTTGCTTGTTGATTTTCACACATCTACACTGGGTCGGCAGCCCTGGGGGACAACCGCCAGGAGCCGCAGGCCGCAAAGACGGCGCCATAACGCATAAAACTCAGGAGACAAATCCATGGAATTGCACGCACGCGGGCTGGCCGCAGGCTTGTGTCTGGGCGCTGCCCTGTTGAGTCAGGCGTACGCGGCGGATAAACCGCCCGTGAAGATCGGCATCCTGACCGACATGTCGGGCACCTACGCCGGCATGGGCGGGCCGGGTTCGGTGGCGGCGGCGCAGTTGGCCATCGACGATTGCCTGGCCGCGGAATGCAAGGGCATGAAGATCGAGCTGGTGTCGGCTGACAACCAGAACAAGGCCGACGTGGGCGCGGCCAAGGCGCGCGAGTGGTTCGACCGCGACGGCGTCACCGCCATCGCCGACCTGACCAACTCGGCCGTGGCGCTGGCGGTGCAGGGCATCGCGCGCGAAAAGAACAAGGTCGTGATGTTCTCCGGCCCGGCCACCACGGCGCTGACCAACAAGGAATGCTCGCCGGTCGGGTTCCACTGGATGTTCGACACCTATTCGCAGTCCGCCGGCGGCGCCAAGGCCACGGTCAGGGCGGGCGGCAAGTCCTGGTACTTCATCACCGTCGACTACGCCTTCGGCCATTCGCTGGAGGCCGATACGGCCAAGGCCGTCAAGGCGCTGGGCGGTACCGTCGCCGGCAGCGTGCGGCATCCGTTGAACGCGCCGGACTTCGCTTCGTACCTGCTGCAGGCGCAAAGCTCCAAGGCGCAGGTGGTGGCGCTGGCCAACGGCGGCCAGGACACCGTCAACGCGGTCAAGCAGGCGCGCGAATTCGGCATCGTGGCCGGGGGCCAGCGCCTGGTGTCGCTGCTGATCTTCCTGTCCGACCTGCGCGCGCTGGGGCTGGAAAGCGCCCAGGGGCTGTCGTACGTGGACGGCTTCTACTGGGATTACGACGACGCCACGCGCCAGTGGTCGACGCGCTTCGAGAAGGCCTTCCGCGGCCTGAAGCCGACCATGACGCAGGCCGGCGTGTATTCCAGCGTGCTGCACTACCTGCGTTCGGTGGCGGCCTCGGGCAGCACCGACGGCAAGGTGGTGGCCGACAAGATGCGCGAGCTGCCGATCAAGGATCCGATCATGCGCAATGCTTCGATCCGGCCCGACGGCCGCGTGATCCACGACATGTACCTGTATGAGGTGAAAAAGCCGTCCGAATCCAAGGGCGGTTGGGATTATTCCAAGCTGGTGGCCACCATCCCGGCGGCCGAGGCCTTCCAGCCGCTGGCCGATTCGGCCTGCCCGCTGGTGCAGAAGTAAGGCGCGGCGCGCCGCCGGCAGACCCGGCGGCGCCCGCGCGAGATCCAAGAACGCGGATTCCATCCGCATCGACTATGCAGTTGTGAGGAGCATCAAATGAGTGAAGTCCCCCGCGTTCCGCTATTGATCGGCGGCAAGCTCGTGCAGTCCAAGACCACCGAATGGCGCGACGTGATCAACCCCGCCACCCAGGAAGTCGTGGCCAAGGTGCCGTTCGCCACGCGCGCCGAACTGGACGAGGCCATCGCCAATTCCAAGGAAGCCTTCAAGACCTGGCGCAACAGCGGCCAGGGCCTGCGCATGCGCGTCATGCTGAAGTTCCAGGAACTGCTGCGCGCCAATACCGCCAAGCTGGCCGAGATGATCACCCGCGAGCACGGCAAGACCCTGCCGGACGCCGAGGGCGAAGTCGGACGCGGCCTGGAAGTGGTCGAGCACGCCTGCTCGATCGCCAACCTGCAGCTGGGCGAGTACGCCGAGAACGCCGCCTCCGGCATCGACGTCTACACCCTGATCCAGCCGCTGGGCGTGTGCGCGGGCATCACCGCGTTCAACTTCCCGGTGATGCTGCCGTGCTTCATGTTTCCCATCGCGGTGGCCTGCGGCAATACCTTCGTGCTCAAGCCGTCCGAGCAGGATCCGACCTCGTCGCTGTTCCTGGCCCAGCTGGCGCTGGAAGCCGGCCTGCCGCCGGGCGTGCTGAACGTGGTGCATGGCGGTCCGGAAACGGCCAACGGCCTGTGCGAGCATCCCGACATCAAGGCGGTGTCGTTCATCGGTTCGACCCGCGTCGGCACCGAGATCTACAACCGCGCCTCGGCCGCCGGCAAGCGCTGCCAGTCGATGATGGGCGCCAAGAACCACTGCGTGATCCTGCCGGACGCCGATCCGGAAGTCGCGCTGAACCAATTGCTGGGCGCCGCGTTCGGCGCCGCAGGCCAGCGCTGCATGGCCTCGTCGGTGGCCGTGCTGGTGGGCGAGGCCCGCAACTGGCTGCCTGATTTCGTCGAGCGCGCCAAGAAGCTCAAGGTCAATTCCGGCATGGACCGCGCCGCCGACCTGGGCCCGCTGGTGTCGCCGAACGCCAAGAAGCGCGTCGAAAGCCTGATCCAGAAGGGCGTGGACGAAGGCGCCAAACTGCTGCTGGACGGCCGCAACCTGAAAGTCGCCGGTTTCGAGCAGGGCAACTTCGTGGGCCCGACCGTGTTCGAGGGCGTCACCGAGAACATGACCATCTACACCGAGGAAATCTTCGGCCCGGTGCTGTGCGTTGTCGGCGCGGAAACGCTGGAAGAAGCGGTGGAATTCATCAACCGCAACCCCAACGGCAACGGCGTGGCCCTGTTCACGCAGGATGGCGGCGCGGCGCGTTACTTCCAGAACAACATCGACGTCGGCCAGGTCGGCATCAACGTGCCGATCCCGGTGCCGGTGGCATGGTTCAGCTTCACCGGTTCGCGCGGTTCCAAGCTGGGCGACCTGGGTCCCAACGGCAAGCAAGCGGTGCAGTTCTGGACCCAGACCAAGACCGTCACGGCGCGCTGGTCCGCCCATGCCAAGACCGTGAACACCACGATCTCGATGCGCTGAAACAGGGACGCCTTGTCCTAAGCTTATATAAATAAGTCATATAACAAGGCGTCCTTATTACTTATAATTGGCCCGTCTATCAGGGGCCAATTCATGAACCTGCAGCAATTTCGTTTCGTGCGCGAGACCATCCGGCGCGACTTCAACCTGACCGAAGCCGCCCGGATGCTCTATACCTCCCAGCCGGGGGTGTCCAAGGCCATCATCGAGTTCGAGGACGAGCTCGGTATCAAGATCTTCGAGCGCCACGGCAAGCGCATCAAAGGGCTGACCAAGCCCGGCCTGGCGGTTTCGCAGGTCATCGACCGCATCATGCGCGAGGTCGACAACCTCAAGAAGGTCAGCGACGAGTTCGCGCGCCGCGACGAGGGTGGCCTGGTGATCGCCTGCACCCACACCCAGGCGCGTTATCTGCTGCCGCGCGTGATCCCGGCATTCCGCAAGCAATTTCCCAAGGTGCATCTGTCGCTGGCCGAAGGCAGCCCGGCGCAACTGGCCGAAATGGTGCTGCACGAGCAGGCCGACCTGGCGCTGGCGACCGAATCGCTGGCGCTGACGCCCGGCCTGGCCACCCTGCCGGTCTACGCCTGGGAGCACACCGTGGTGGTGCGGCCCGACCATCCGCTGGCCGAGCTGACCTCCAGCGCCGCCAAGCGCCTGTCGCTGGCGCAATTGGCCGAATACCCCATCGTGACCTACGACCGCGCCTTCACCGGCCGCAGCACGATCGACGAGGTCTTTGCCAACCAGGGCATCCACCCGGACATCGTCCTGGAAGCGATCGACGCGGACGTGATCAAGACTTACGTCGACGTGGGCCTGGGCATCGGCATCATCGCGGGCGTGGCCTATGACCCGCGTCGGGATTCCAGCCTGGTGGGCTTGCCGGTGGGGCACCTGTTCGGCACGCACACCACCCGCGTCGGCGTGAAGGCCGGGGTGTTCCTGCGGGACTATGTCTATACGTTCCTGGAAATGCTGGCGCCGTCGCTGACCCGCGCCGTCGTCACGGAAGCGGTGCAGGGCACGCCGAAATAGGGCTGCCCGCCGCGCGCCGGAGCAGTCGGACGAAAGGCGGCGCCCCTTCCGGGGAGCCGTTTTTTTTGCCCGCGCGCCCGTGGCAGGGGCGTGGCGGGTGGCCGGAGAGGGGGGGGCTCGCTATCCCTTTCCACGAGCTCATAAAAATTATTAAATAAGAACTGATCTCATTTGAGTTGACTAAAAAATAGGAATCATTATCATTACATCCAGTCTCAACGACCCAGTGAGGTTCAACATGACGGCAGGATTGAGTGCAGTGGTAGTGGGCGCCGACAGGCTCGGCAACATCCCGGATCTGCTCAAAGGACACAATATTTCGATCACCCACCACATCAGTGGCCGTGATCCTTCGCATCAGAAGAAGACGTTGCAATTGCCCTCGGGCACCCAGCTGGCCATCCTGCTGACCGACTTCCTGGGCCACAACGTCATGAAGACCTTCCGCAACGCGGCGCAGCGCGGTGGCATCCGTGTCGTGGCTTGTCGCCGTTCGGTGTGCAGCATGCAGCAGGCCCTGCAGCAATGCGGCCTGTGCGCAGGAGCTGCGGGAGCCGCGGTTCACTGATACCGCGCCTGACCGTCGTACGGACCGCCGTACACACCGATTACTGGGGAGGCCGAAACGGCCTGCGGCCCCAAAGGTCGCGAAGAGGAATGTAAAACGCCGCCGGACTGGAATGGTCCGGCGGCGTTTTGCCGTATGGAGGATTGCGGGCAGCGCGCGAGGGCGCGAGAATGCTTGCGCGGGCTTGGGTTCAGTTGGCGGCGCGAGCCGTGGCGAGCAGGCTGTTGTCGATGCGGCGGGCGCCGTTGTAACGCTTGGACCAATACGCCATGGTCATGTTCTCGACGCGCACCACGCCGCCGGAGCTGGGCGAATGCACGAAGCGGTCGTCGCCCAGGTAGATGCCGACGTGGGAATAGCGGCGGCCCATGGTGTTGAAGAAGACCAGGTCACCGGCCTTGAGCTCGTTCTTGGCAATGGAAACGCCTTGCTGCGCGATCTCGGCGGCGTTGCGGGGCAGTTTCAGGCCCAGCGAGCGCTCGGCGGTGTAGGCCACCAGGCCGCTGCAATCGAAGCCGGTATCGGGGGAGCTGCCGCCGAAGCGGTAGCGGATGCCCAGGTAGTTCAGGGCTTCGCTGACCATGGCGTTGTCGCTGCTGACACCGCTGTGGCTGCGTTGGCGCTCGCGCTTGAATTTCTGCACCACCAGCATGCCGATGGGATCATCGGCGGTGGCAACCCATTCCGTCTCGTAGGGATCGATCTCGGACGTATAGGCGGTGGACTTTTGATTGGTGCTTGCACAACCCGCCAGACCCGCGACGCACGCCACCAGCGCCAGCAAACGCAGACCGCGGTTCGCCTGGCCAGAGGATGAATTCAGTCGCGCGCTTTTGGAGTGTCGATGCATTCGCCTGGGGAAGGTTGCCGCCTGTTTCGCATTTTTCGGGGTAATAAAGCGTCAAAAACGCTAAAAAACACCTGAATAGCTGAAATCAAGCAGCCAACCAACAGATATGTTGTGTACAACTTCGCGGGGATTCTACCAAACTTTTAAGACTGGTTCGTTACTGTAACCAGCCCGGCGCCCGTGCGGCGTAGACGCGTGGCAGAATTTTTTGACCTGCGGCAAGCCTGGTGCAAGGTTTGCCGACCAAAATGACCGAAGGATTCAAAAAGAAAGCAATCAGCCATAAGGCGTATGCACAATAACAGGAGACAAAAATGCAAAAAACCAGGGATTTCCATTACCGCTCGGTGCACGACCGCGATGCCTTCTGGCGCGAGCAGGCCGATCGGGTGCACTGGGAAACGCCGTTCGAATCCGTCCTGGATTTTTCGCGGCCCCCATTCGCCAAGTGGTTCGTGGGCGGCACGACCAACCTCTGTTACAACGCCGTCGACCGCTGGTTGCCGACCCAGGCCGACAAGCCGGCGTTGATCTGGGTCTCCACCGAGGTCGAGCGCGAACGGGTCTACACCCGCCAGGACGTCTATGAAGAGGTGAACGCGGCAGCCGCCATGCTGCAGGACCTGGGCGTGGGGCGCGGCGATCGGGTGCTGCTCTACATGCCGATGGTGCCCGAGGCGGTCTTTACCATGCTGGCCTGCGCCCGCATCGGCGCGGTGCACTCGGTGGTGTTCGGCGGATTTGCCTCGGTCAACCTGGCGCAGCGCATCGACGATGCCGCGCCCAAGGTGGTGGTGTGCACGGACGGCGGCTCGCGCGGCGGCAAGGTGGTGCCCTACAAGCCGCTGCTGGACCGGGCGCTGGCCCTGTGCAAGACGCCGCCGGCTTCGGTGGTGGTGTTCGACCGCGGCCTGGCGCCGTTCGAACCGGTGGCCGGCCGCGATCTGGACTATGCCACCCTGCGCGCCGCCCAGCGCGGCGCCCGCGTGCCGGTGGCATGGCTGGAGTCGTCCGAACCCAGCTACATCCTGTACACGTCCGGCACCACCGGCAAGCCCAAGGGCGTTCAGCGCGACACCGGCGGCTACGCCGTGGCGCTGGCGTCGTCGATGGAGTACCTGTTCAACGGCAAGGCGGGCGACACGTTCTTCTGCACCAGCGACATCGGCTGGGTGGTGGGGCATTCCTATATTGTGTATGGCCCGCTGATCGGCGGACAGGCGACGGTGCTGTACGAAGGCACGCCGGTGCGCCCGGACGGCGCCATCCTGTGGAAGCTGGTGGAGCAGTTCGGCGTCAACACGCTGTTCTCGGCGCCGACGGCGGTGCGGGTGCTCAAGCGCCAGGACCCGGCCTTGCTGCGCAAGCACGACCTGTCTTCGCTGCGGGCGGTGTACCTGGCCGGCGAACCGCTCGATGAACCCACCGCGCAGTGGATTTCCGAAGGCCTGGGCAAGCCCATCATCGACAACTATTGGCAGACCGAGTCCGGCTGGCCGATCCTGTCGGCGCAGCCGGGCGTGGAAAAGGTGCCGACGCGCTTCGGCAGCCCGTCGTTCCCGGTCTATGGCTTCGATGCGCGCATCGTCAGCGAATCCAGCGGCGAGGACCTGGGACCTGACCAGAAGGGCGTGGTCGCCATTGTGCCGCCGTTGCCGCCGGGCGCCATGTCGACCATCTGGGGCGACGACGAGCGTTTCGTCCAGACCTATTTCACGTCGATCCCGGGGCGCCAGGTGTATTCCACCTTCGACTGGGGCCTGGTCGACGCGGATGGCTACTGGTTCATCCTGGGCCGCACCGACGACGTGATCAATGTGGCCGGCCATCGGCTCGGCACGCGCGAGATCGAGGAATCCGTCAACAGCCACAGCGGTATTGCCGAATGCGCGGTGGTGGGCGTGGCCGACGCGCTCAAGGGGCAGGCGGCGATGGCGTTCGCGGTGCTGAAGAATCCCGCCGCGGCCGAAACGCCGGAGGGCGCAAAGCAGCTGGAAGCGGATATCATGCGGCTGGTGGAAGATCAGCTGGGAGCCGTGGCGCGGCCCGCCCGCATCCGGTTCGTGGGCGCGTTGCCCAAGACCCGCTCGGGCAAGGTGCTGCGCCGCGCGATCGTCGCGGTATGCGAAGGCCGTGATCCCGGCGACCTGACCACGATCGAAGATCCCACCGCCCTAGAACAGATCAAGGAGTCGCTGCAATGAACACCAAACCCGTGCTGACCGCCGAAGACGTCAAGAAGATCCTGGCCGCGGCCGAGGCACACGCCCTGCAGAACAAGTGGGCTGTCACCATCGCCGTGTCGGACGACGGCGGCCACCTGCTGGGCATGCTGCGACTGGACGACGCCGCGCCCATTTCCTCGCACATCGCCCCGGCCAAGGCCAAGACCGCGGCCCTGGGCCGCCGTGAATCGCGCGTCTACGAAGAGATCATCAACAACGGCCGCTATTCCTTCCTGTCGGCCCCGCTGATCGAAGGCATGCTGGAAGGCGGTGTGCCGATCGTGGCCAATGGCCAGGTGGTGGGCGCGGTCGGCGTGTCGGGCGTGAAGTCGACCGAAGACGCCCAGATCGCCCAGGCTGGCATCGCCGCGCTGGGCCTGTGAGCCAGGAAACGCCGCGGCAGGCGCCCGCCGGCGCCGCCGCGTCCGCCGGCGGGGAGGCGGACGGCAGTCCGCTGAACCCCGGCGTGGCCAAGCGCGAGGTCTGGGCCTGGGCCATGTACGACTTCGCCAATTCCGGCTACACCACCGTGATCCTCACGGCGGTGTTCAGCACGTATTTCGTCGGTGTGGTCGGCGGCCGCGCGCCGTGGGCCACGCTGGCCTGGACCGCGGCGCTGTCGCTGTCCTACCTGCTCATCATGTTGACGATGCCCACGCTGGGCGCGCGCGCCGACGCCCGCGCCGGCAAGCGGCGGCTGCTCTACAGCAGCACCATCGGTTGCGTGGCGGCCACGCTGGTGCTGACCCAGGCCGGGCCGGGCGACGTCTGGCTGGCGCTGGCCGCCATCGTTGTCTCCAACTATTGCTACTGCGTCGGCGAGTCCGTGGTGGCGGCGTTCCTGCCCGAACTGGCCAAGCCGTCGGCGCTGGGGCGGGTGTCGGGCTGGGGCTGGAGCTTCGGCTACTGCGGCGGCATGCTGACCCTGGGCCTGTCGCTGGTGGTGGTGAAACTGGCCGAGGCCGACGGGCTCGACGCCGAGCACTTCGTGCCGCGCGTCATCCTGGTGACCTGCGCGGTGTTCGCGCTGGCGGCGCTGCCCTCGTTCTTCCTGCTGCGCGAACGCGCGCGGCCATCCGGCGAGCCGCAGGCGGCGCTGGCCATGCTCAAGCGGCTGGCCTACGCCTGGCGCGAGACAGGCCAGCATTTTCCCGAGTTCCGCCGGCTGCTGATGTGCATCGCCTGTTATCAGGCCGGCATCTCGGTCGTGATCACGCTGGCGGCGGTGTATGCCTCCGAGGTCATGGGGTTCACCACGCCGCAGATCATGCTGCTGGTGTTCACCGTGAACATCGGCGCGGCGGCCGGCGCGTTCTCGTTCGGCTATGTGCAGGATCGCATCGGCCACAAGCCGGCGCTGGCGATCACGCTGTGCGGCTGGATCCTGATGGTGCTGGTGGCCTACGCCGCGGTGACGGCGCCTGTGTTCTGGGTGGCCGCGACGCTGGCTGGCTTGTGCATGGGCACGACCCAGAGCGCGGGCCGCGCCATGACCGGCGCGCTGGCGCCGGCGGGGCGCCTGGCGGAGTTCTTCTCGCTGTGGACGTTCGCGGTGCAACTGGCCGCGGTCATCGGACCGCTGACCTACGGTCTGGTGACCTGGGGCACGCATGGCAACCACCGCCTGGCGATCCTGGTGACCGGACTGTTCTTCGTCGGCGGCCTGGTCCTGCTGTCGCGCGTGGACATGGCGCGCGGCCTGGCGCGCCGCGCCGCGTAAGGGCGCGTGCGGTCGCCGCAACTGATATTCTTATGAAGTCCCGGATGCCGCCGCGGCGCCTCGCGGCGCGGCGGCATCCGGCGGGTTGCGTATTGCGTTGTCGGTTGTCGATGCCGTTGCCGTCACGATTGGCGCGCGTTCCTGCGGAATACGGGCTTATGGCCCGTATTTTGCGTAAGGTGCCCGTAAGAGCGCGGCGATACGGTTGCGAGTGGCAGTCAGATAAAAGCGGCATCAACAACAGAATCACAGATTGGAGACAAGATCATGTCGAATGCTATTGAGTCCGTACTGGTGGAAACCCGGGTGTTCCCGCCGCCCGAGCGCGCGGCGCAGGGCGCCGCGATTCCCAGCATGGACGCGTACAACGCGCTGTGCGCGCAGGTCGAGAAGGATTTCGACGGTTTCTGGGCCGGCCAGGCCCGCGACAACCTGCAATGGACCAAGCCGTTCACCGAGGTGCTGGACGAGTCCAACGCGCCGTTCTACCGCTGGTTCGGCGACGGCGAACTGAACGTCTCGGCCAACTGCCTGGACGTGCACCTGACCAACGGCAACGCCGACAAGACCGCCATCATCTTCGAGACCGATGACGGCAAGGTCACCAAGGTCAGCTACCGCGAACTGCTGGCGCGCGTGTGCCGCTTCGCCAACGGCATCGCCAAGCTGGGCTACAAGAAGGGCGACCGCGCCATCATCTACATGCCCATGTCGATCGAGGCCGTGGTGGCCATGCAGGCCTGCGCCCGCCTGGGCGTGACGCATTCGGTGGTGTTCGGCGGCTTCTCGGCCAAGAGCCTGCAGGAGCGTATCGTCGACGTCGGCGCCTCGCTGGTCATCACCGCCGACGAACAGGTGCGCGGCGGCAAGACCATCCCGCTCAAGCCGGCGGTGGAGGAAGCCATCGCCATGGGCGGCTGCGACGCCGTCACGCGCGTCATCGTCTACCGCCGCACCGGCGGCAAGATCGCCTGGAACGAAAGCCGCGACCTGTGGATGCACGACGTCGAGGCCGGCCAGTCCGACACCTGCGAACCGGTGCCGGTCAACGCCGAGCATCCGCTGTTCATCCTGTACACGTCCGGCTCCACCGGCAAGCCCAAGGGCGTGCAGCATTCGTCCGCCGGCTACCTGCTGTGGGCGCTGCTGACCGTCAAGTGGACCTTCGACGCCCGCAAGGACGACGTCTACTGGTGCACGGCCGACGTGGGCTGGGTCACCGGCCACACCTACATCACCTACGGCCCGCTGGCCGCGGGCCTGACGCAGGTGGTGTTCGAAGGCGTGCCGACGTTCCCCAACGCCGGCCGCTTCTGGGACATGATCGCGCGCCACAAGGTCACCACCTTCTACACCGCGCCCACCGCGATCCGCTCGCTGATCAAGGCCGCCGAAGCGGCGCCCGACACCCATCCGTCCAAGTACGACCTGGACAGCCTGCGCATCATCGGCACGGTGGGCGAACCCATCAACCCCGAGGCCTGGATCTGGTATCACAAGAACGTCGGCCGCGAGCGCTGCCCCATCGTCGACACCTGGTGGCAGACCGAGACCGGCGGCCACATGATCACGCCGCTGCCGGGCGCCACCCCGACCAAGCCGGGCTCGTGCACGCTGCCGCTGCCGGGCATCGCCGCCGCCATCGTCGATGAGACCGGCGGCGACGTCGACCAGGGCAATGGCGGTTTCCTGGTGATCAAGCGCCCGTGGCCGGCGATGATCCGCAACATCTGGGGCGACCCGGAGCGCTTCAAGAAGAGCTACTTCCCGTCGGAACTGCGCGGTTATTACCTGGCCGGCGACGGCGCGCAGCGCGACGCGGACGGCTACTTCTGGATCATGGGCCGCATCGACGATGTGCTGAACGTGTCGGGCCACCGCCTGGGCACGATGGAGGTGGAGTCGGCGCTGGTCGCGCACGAACTGGTGGCCGAGGCCGCCGTGGTCGGCCGTCCCGACGACACCACCGGCGAGGCCGTGGTGGCCTTCGTGGTGCTCAAGAGCGCTCGTCCCGAAGGCGCCGACGCCCAGGCCATCGCCAAGACGCTGCGCGACTGGGTGGCCAAGGAAATCGGCCCGATCGCCAAGCCCAAGGACATCCGCTTCGGCGACAACCTGCCCAAGACCCGCTCCGGCAAGATCATGCGCCGTCTGCTGCGCGTGGTGGCCAAGGGCGAGGAAGTGACGCAGGACGTGTCGACGCTGGAAAATCCCGCCATCCTGGAACAGCTGTCCAAGCCGCTGTAATGCGGGGCGCGCCGTCCGTCATGCGGACGGCGTGGACGGTTCCCGCCTCGACGGGAGCATAATGTGAGGTGCCCATGCCGGTTTGCCGGCATGGGCATCGTCGTTTTTTCCATTCAAGTTTTCCCGTTCAATCTTCCACCGGAGACGCCGCCGTGAGCCGCAGCAGTTTCGATCGCGCAGGGCTTGCCCTGATGTTCAGCACCATCCTCGTGTGGGCGGGTAGCTGGATCGCGATGAAGCTGATCGTGCCCTACATCGGCCCCTTCGATTTCGTGGCGCTGCGCTACGTGACCGGCGCGCTGGTGCTGTTCGCGCTGGCCGCCGCCACTCGGCGGCCGCTCGGCTTGCCCTCCTGGAAGCTGACCTTGCTGATCGGCCTGACCCAGACCGCCGGCTTCCAGGGCTTCGTGCAGACCGCGCTGGTGTCCGGCGGCGTCGGCAAGGTGTCGTTGATGGCCTATACCATGCCGTTCTGGGTGGTGCTGTTCGCGTGGGGTCTGCTGGGCGAGCGGCCGACGGCCCGCCACGGCGTCGGCATCGGCCTGGCCGCGATCGGCCTGGTGCTGTTCATCGAACCGTGGCACGGCGTGGGCGAGTTGCGGCCGGTGCTGCTGGGACTGGGCAGCGGCCTGTGCTGGGGCGTGGGCACGGTGCTGTCCAAGCGCATGTTCGATCGCCATGCGCCCGACGTGATGACCTTCACCGCCTGGCAGATGCTGTTCGGCGGGCTGGTGATGACGCCGGTGGCGTGGCTGGTGCCGCAGATCCCGGCGCAGTGGGGCTGGCAGTTGTGGGCCGGCATGGTCTATATCGTGCTGATCGCCACGGCGGCCGGCTGGCTGCTGTGGCTGCAGGTGGTGCGGCGCGTGCCGGCTTCGATCGCCGGCCTGTCCAGCCTGGGCGTGCCGGTGGTGGCGATGCTGATGGCGTGGGCGGTGCTTTCCGAGCGTCCGTCGCCCGTCGAGCTGGGCGGCATGGCCCTGATCCTTGCCGGTATTTTTGTCGTGAGCCGCGCGGCGCCCGCCGCGCGCGCGGGCTGACCGGCCCGTTTACCGGATTCCGTTTTCCCTCAAGGAAGCTTCATGATCGATTTGCGCAGTGATACCGTCACCCGGCCGTCCCCGGCCATGTTGCAGGCCATGGTCAGCGCGCCGCTGGGCGATGACGTGATGGGCGATGACCCCACCGTCATCCAGCTGCAGCAAGCCGTGGCCGAACGCGCGGGCAAGGCCGCCGGGCTGTTCTTCCCGTCGGGCACGCAGAGCAATCTGGCGGCGCTGATGGCGCATTGCGAGCGGGGCGATGAGTATCTTGTGGGCCAGCAGGCGCATACCTACAAGTACGAAGGCGGCGGCGCGGCGGTGCTGGGCAGCATCCAGCCCCAACCCATCGAACACGCCGAGGACGGTACGCTACCGTTGGAAAAGCTGGCGGCCGCTCTCAAGCCCGAAGGCGATCCCCACTTTGCCCGCACCCGCCTGCTGGCGCTGGAAAACACGTTCCACGGCAAGCTGATTCCCGCCGACTACGTGCGTGCCGCCACCGACTGGGCCCGCGCCCATGGCCTGGCCACGCACCTGGACGGCGCGCGCGTGTTCAACGCGGCGGTGGCCAGCGGCAAGCCGCTGGCCGAGATGTGCGCGCCGTTCGATTCGGTGTCGATCTGCTTTTCCAAGGGGCTGGGCGCGCCGGTCGGCTCCGTGCTGGCGGGCAGCGCCGAACTGATCGCCCGCGCCCGCCGCTGGCGCAAGGTGCTGGGCGGCGGCCTGCGCCAATCGGGGGTGCTGGCGGCAGCCTGCCTGTATGCGCTGGAACACAATGTCGAGCGCCTGGCCGAAGACCACGCCAACGCGCGCCTGCTGGCCGAAGGACTGCGCGGCATCGCCGGCGTGCGGGTGCTGAGCCAGGACACCAACATGGTGTTCGCGGAGTTCGAGCCGGCGCGGTGCGATGCCTTGACCGCCGCGCTGGCGGCCGACGGCATCCTGATGCGCGCCGTCTATGGCGGCCCGACGCGCATGGTGACGCACCTGGACCTGTCCAGCGACGACGTGCGCCGGGTGATCGAGGCCGTGGCGCGCCACCTGGCTTGATGCCGCCGTGGCCGGCCGCGCGGCCACGAGGGCTGGCGTCAGGCGCCCGCGCGCAGCACGTCGGCCAATACCGAGAACAACTCGTCGATCTGCGCGCGCTCGATGATGAGCGGGGGCGACAGCAGCATGGTGTCGCCGGCGGCGCGGATCAGGCAGCCGCGTTCCAGGCAGGCCTGGTGCGCCGCATAGCCGCGCTGACCGGGCTTGCCGGCCTCGGGCGCCAGTTCGATCGCGGCCAGCAGGCCGATGTTGCGGATATCCACCACGTGGGGCAGGCCCTTGAGGCTGTGGGCCGCGTCTTCCCAATAGCGTCCGAGTTCGCGGCTGCGCTGGAACAAGCCTTCGCGATGGCAGATGTCGAGCGTGGCCAGGGCGGCCGCGCACGCCACCGGATGGCCCGAGTAGGTGTAGCCATGGGCCAGTTCGATGGCGTTGTCTGGGCCTTGCATGAAGGCGTCGTGGACGTGCTGGCGCACCAGCGTGGCGCCCATCGGGATGGCGCCGTTGGTCAGGCCCTTGGCGCTGGTGATGAGGTCCGGCGTGACGCCGAAATGGGCCGAGGCGAAGGCGCCGTCGACGCGGCCGAAGGCGCTGATGACTTCGTCGAAGATCAGCAGGATGCCGTGCCGGTCGCAGATCTCGCGCAGCTTCTGCAGGTAGCCGCGCGGCGGCACCAGCACGCCGGTGGAACCCGCCACCGGTTCGACGATGACGGCGGCGATGGTCGAGGCGTCATGCAGCGCGACGATGCGTTCGAGCGCATCGGCCAGGTGCGCGCCCCAGTCCGGTTGGCCGCGGCTGTAGGCCATCTGTTCGCGGTCATAGGTATGCGGCAGGTGGTCGACATAGGGCAGCAGGTTGCCGAAGGGCTTGCGATGCCCGCCGATGCCCGACACCGACAGGCCGCCGAAGCCCACCCCGTGATACGAACGTTCGCGGCCGATCAGGCGCACGCGCTGGCCTTCGCCGCGCGCGCGGTGATAGCCCAGCGCGATCTTGAGGGCGGTGTCGACCGCTTCGGAACCGGAGTTCGAAAAGAACACCTGCGAGTAGCCGGCCGGCGCTTGCTGGCACAGCCTTTCGGCCAGCTCGAACGCCTGTGGATGGCTCATCTGGAACGACGGCGCATAGTCCAGGTCGTGGGCGGTGCGCGCGATGGCCTCGATGATCTCCGGGCGCCGATGGCCAGCGTTGACGCACCACAGGCCGGCGATGCCGTCCAGCACGCGGCGGCCGTCGGGGCGGATGTAGTGCATGCCCTCGGCCGCGCTGAACAGCACCGGATCGCGCTTGTAGCGCCGGTTGGCGGTGAAGGGCATCCAATAGGCGTCGGTATTGAGGGGAGACGACGAAAGAGGCGCGGACGAGGACATGGGCTTCCTGCTTCAAGGGAGTTCAGGTGTGCCTATTTTGTATTAATAAAAATAAAAATACAATTTGTGGCGTGCGAGGCCGAATCTGGCGCGACCGTCGTCACCGGATTCCCCGCGGAGGGGCGCCCGCTGGCAAATGCGTAGACGAAGAAGGTGGAACGGAAAAAGACGGAGCGATGGCCCGCGAGGGGGATCAGGATTGCCGCAGCGAGGTCTTCAGGTGTTCGCGCATGAGTTGCGAGGCGCCTTCCTGGTCGCCGGCCTCCAGCGCGGCGATGATGCGCAGGTGCTCGTTGCTGGAATCGAGAAAGCGCGCATCGCGGTGGAACGCGGCGTGTTCCTCCAGCCGGCGCAGCTGGTTCTGCTGCTGCACCGCCTGCAGGATGTAGCGGTTGCCGGAGCAGCGCGCCAGCATTTCGTGGAACGAGGCATTCAGGCCGAAGAATTCGGTGGCCGAGATCTCGCCATCGCCGCGCTGGACCAGCGCTTCGTGGGCCGCGCGCATGCGCGCCAGGGCGTCGCGGTCGAGCTTGAAGGTCGGCTCCAGCAGGCCGGCGCATTCGATGATCATGCGGTAGCGGTAGCTTTCGTCGAGCGCTTCGCGGTTTTCCAGCGATGGCGCGAACTGCCAGCCGTGGCCCTTGCGTTTTTCAAGCAGGCCGTCGGCCGACAATTGCAGCAGGGCCTTGGCCAGCACACTGCGGGGCGCGGGATAGCGCTGCAGCAGCTCGCGTTCCGTGAACTGCTCGGGCAATGCGCGCGTGGCGCGGTCGGCGATCAGGCGGCGGTAGAGTTCATCCTGGGTCGGACCCGCACCGGTGATCGCGGGCGAGGCCAAGGCGGCGTTTTCGGCCACGGTGTAGCCGCTGTTGGGGCGGTGCGTGATCAATCCCTGCGCGGCCAGCAGCCTGAGCGCGCCGCGCACCGGCGTGCGCGAGACCTCGTAGCCTGCCGCCAACGCTTCCTCGGACAGGTGGGCGCCGGGGGCGTGGCGCCGCGCCACGATGTCCTGCGCGATCAGGCGCGCCAGATCGACTTGAAGCGCAGTGGGGCGGGCGGAAGCGGCAGGCGGCATGGACGGGCGTGGCAGCGACGGAGCAGCAATGGTAACGGACCGGCGCGCCGTCAGCCATGGCGGGTGCGGCTGTCGCCCGGCGCCTGGTCGCGTTCCTGCATGCCGTAGTCGCGCAGCACCTGGGCGACGCGCAGGCGATAGTTGGCGAACACGCCGCCCCGTCCTGCCTCCTGGGCGCGGCGGTGGGATTCCAGCGTGCGCCAGCGCTTGACCGCATCTTCGTCGCGCCAGAACGACAGCGACAGCAGCTTGCCCGGCGTGGCCAGGCTCTGGAAGCGTTCGACCGAGATGAAACCGTCGATCGTCTTCAGTTCGTCGATCAGGCCCGCGGCGATGTTCAGATAGGGCGCGGGGTCGCCGGCGGCGGGTTCGACTTCGAATATCACGGCGATCATGGGGTGGGCTCCTCGGTGAAATCAAATTGGGGAATGCGGGCATTGGGCAGGGGGCGGTAGCGAAAGCGCGCCACCAGGGCGGCGTCGTCGACGCCGGCCCGCAGCAGATGGACCAGCGCGCCGGCCGCATCGCGGCGCGCCGCGTCGCGCCCGGGGCATGCATGGCCCTGGGCGCCGAAGGTCCAGTGCGCCTCGGGCTGCGCCATGGCCGCCGCGGCCAGCACCAGCAGCACGGTCTCGCCGGCCTGCATGAGCTGGCCTTCCAGTTCGATGGGGCCGGCCAGGAAGCGGCGGGTGTTGTGAATGGGAGGATCGTGCCGCAGCGTCGCGTCGACCAGTTCCCATGCCTGCGCCAGCGTCAGGGCGGCGCCGGCGCGCTGGCGGCCCGCCCGTAGCAGCGCATTGCCCAGCAGGCCGGCGCCGGCTTCACAGGACTGGAACAGCAGGCCCGCCAGATTGGCGGGCAGCAGCGCCGGCTCCAGGCCGGCATCGGCGCCCTGGCCGCGCAGCTCGCGCAAGGCCGGGCTGGCGGCGCGATCGTCCAGGTGGGCGCCCAACCGTGCCAGGAGGCGCTCGGCGGCCGTGTGCCCTGCGGCGACCCGGTCTTCAGGCGCGGCCGGCGGCAGGGCCGCGAGGAACGCGCCGACCTCGCGCGCGCAGTCGGCGGCCACGGCGCCGGGCAGTCCGAGGGCACAGGCTTGCGCAAAAACGGGCGCGGCATGCAGGTAGCGGTCGATGGCGCCGGCCGATCCGGTGTCCATCTCCAGCCGCGGCCAGTCGGGCGCGGGCGCCAGCGGCGCCTGCCGCGCCAGGAACGCGCGGAACAACGCCTTGAGACGGGCCTGGCGCGGACCATCGTTCATCCGCAGGAAGCGGCCGAACAGCAGGCCCGCCGGTCCCGCGGCGATGCCCCTGGGCACCGGCTCGGCCATGGGCCGCACGCGGGCGGCGGGATGACGCATGATGTCGCGGATCGTCCCCGGGGCGCTGGCCACCCACAGGCCCAGCCGGGCGTCCCGGTACAGCGGCCGGTCGCGGGCCAGGGCGGCGTAATAGGGATAGGGATCGGCGTGCGTGACCGCCTGCAGCGGATCGGTCGGGAAAGGCGTGGACATGGGCGGCGCGGCGGGTGGAGGGCAGGCCAGTATCGCCGCGTCGCGCCCTCGACAATTCGGCCGCGGCCGAACTATGCCTGCATGCTGTCGGCCAGCAGCGCGGCGTAGCCGGCGCGCGAGTCCGGCCATTGCAGCGCCAGCCCGCTGGCGCGCAGGCGGGCGTTGCTGAGCTTCTTGCTGCCCACGCCCGCGGGCGCCGGGCCGTCGGCTGGCAAAGGCGCGCCGATCATCCGCGCCAGTTCGGCATAGAGTTCATGCAGCGGCAGGGGGGTGTCGTCGCAGCCGATGTAGACCGGCGATGCCTCCGGCAGCAACGCCACGTGCGCGATGGCGGCCGCGGCGTCGTCGATGTGGATGCGATTGGCCCAGTGCGGCGGCTCGACCGGCGCGCTGGCCTTGCCCGCGCGCAACCGCTCGAGCAACTGGAAGCGGCCGGGACCGTAGAGGCCCGCAAACCGCAAGGTAGTGTGCGGGATCGCGCGCGCGGCAAGCGTCGCTTCGGCCTCGAGCAGGATGCGGCCGTTGAAGCCCTGGGGCGCCGTCGGGGTGTCTTCGTCGACCCAGTCGCCGTGATGTTCGCCGTACACCGCGCTGGATGACACGAACACGATGCGCTCGACCCGGTTCGTGTCGAGCGCATCCAGCACGTGGTTCAGTCCGTCGACGAACACGCCGCGATAGGCGGCCGGATCGCGCGCGCCGGCGGTGGCCACATGGATCACGCGGGTGATGCCCGCCGGCAAGGCCGGCAGGCCGTCGGGGCGGGTGATGTCGCCTTGCAGCCAGTGGATGCCGCTGCTGTCGTGCGCCGGTGGATGGCGGCGCAGCGCGTAGACCGCGTCGCCGCGCGCCAGCAGGCGGCGCGCGGCGCGTTGGCCGAGATCGCCGCAACCGATGAACAGCACGCGTTCCGCCATGGCCGGGCGCCTGCTACATGCCGCTGTAGACCGGCCCTTCGCCGCCTTGCGGCGCCACCCAGACGATGTTCTGGGTCGGGTCCTTGATGTCGCAGGTCTTGCAGTGCACGCAGTTCTGCGCGTTGATCTGCAGGCGATCGTCGCCGTGATCGTCCTTGACGAACTCGTAGACGCCGGCCGGACAGTAGCGCGATTCCGGGCCGCCGTACTTGGCCAGGTTGACCTGCACCGGCACCGAGGGATCCTTCAGCGTCAGGTGGACGGGTTCGTTCTCGTCATGGTTGGTGTTGGAGATGAACACCGAGCTGAGCTTGTCGAAGGTCAGCTTGCCGTCGGGCTTGGGATAGTCGATGCGGGCGCACTGCGAGGCCGGCTGCAGGCAGGCGTGATCCGGCTTGCTGTGGCGCAGCGTCCAGGGCATCTTGCCCTTGAACACCAGTTGCTCGATGCCGGTCATCAGCGTGGCCACGGTGCGGCCCTTCTTGAACCACTGCTTGAAGTTGCGCGCCTTGTTCAGTTCGGCGTGCAGCCAGGAATTCTTGAAGGCTTCCGGATAGGCCGCCAGTTCGTCGTGGCGGCGGTCGGCCACCAGCGCGTCGAACGCGGCTTCGGCTGCCAGCTTGCCGGACTTGATGGCGGCGTGGCTGCCCTTGATGCGCGAGGCGTTCAGGAAGCCGGCCTCACAGCCGACCAGCACGCCGCCGGGGAACGTCAGCTTGGGCAGCGACAGCAGGCCGCCGGCGGTGATGGCGCGCGCGCCGTAGGCAATGCGCTTGCCGCCTTCGAACGTGCCGCGGATGGCGGGGTGGGTCTTGTAGCGCTGGAATTCGTCGAACGGCGACAGCCAGGGGTTGGCGTAGTCCAGGCCGACGATCATGCCGACCGCGACCAGATTGTTGTCCAGGTGATAGAGGAACGAGCCGCCGTAGGTGTCGGCGTCCAGCGGCCAGCCGGCGGTGTGGATCACCAGGCCGGGCTTGGACTGGGCCGGGTCGACCTCCCACATTTCCTTGATGCCGATGCCGTAGGCCTGCGGGTCGCGGCCGTCGTCGAGCTTGTAGCGTTCGATCAACTGGCGGCCGAGCTGGCCGCGCGCGCCTTCGGCGAACACCGTGTAGCGCGCGTGCAGTTCCATGCCGGGCTGGTAGTGGGCGGTGTGGCTGCCGTCGCGGGCCACGCCCATGTCGCCGGTAGCCACGCCGCGCACGGCGCCGTTCTCGTCGTACAGCACCTCGACCGCGGCAAAGCCCGGGAAGATCTCGACGCCCAGCGCCTCGGCCTGTTCGCCCAGCCACTTGACCACGTCGCCCAGGCGGACGATGTAGTTGCCTTCATTGTGGAAACAGGGCGGCAGCAGCCAGTTGGGCGTGGCGCGCGCGCCGTTCTCGGACAGGAACAGGAACTTGTCCTGCGTCACGGGTACGTTCAGCGGCGCGCCCTTGTCCTTCCAGTCGGGGATCAGTTCGGTCAGCGCCAGCGGGTCCATCACGGCGCCGGACAGGATGTGGGCGCCCAGCTCGGCGCCTTTTTCCAGGACGCAGACGCCGATTTCCTGGTTCTTTTCAGCGGCCAGCTGCTTCAGACGGATAGCGGTGGCCAGACCGGCGGGACCCCCGCCAACCACGACCACGTCATATTCCATCGACTCGCGTTCAGACATTGCAAAGCTCCCCGTATGTATTCCATATATGGCTGGAAGTATTATCGGCGATTGTATTGCAGGCGGAGACCTTGCACGTCTTCGCATTTCTTTCAGCCATCAGGAGTATTTGGTGAACCCGGACACACTGTCTGCGCGGATTCTGACGGTGGGCGATACCCACCAGGTGGATTTGCCTTTGCGTTGGGGCGATTCCGACGCCTTGAACCATCTCAACAACACGCTGTATTTCCGCCTCATGGAAGAGGCGCGCATGCAGATCCTGTATGACGCGGGCTTCGAATTGCCGGCCGACGACGGCGCCATTCTGGCCCACGCATCCTGCGATTTCCTGCGCCCGTTGACCTATCCGGCGACCGTGCGCGTGACGCACAAGGTGACGCGTATCGGCCGTTCCAGCGCCGAATTCGAGCTGCTGCTCGAGAAGGTCGGCGATGATGGCGGCCCATACGCCCGCGGCCGCAACGTACTGGTGTGGATGGATTACGTGGCCAATACGTCCGCCCCGTGGCCGCCCGAAGTGCTGGCGAAAATGGCCACGCAGTTCCGGCCGGCCGCCTAGTGCAAGGGAGCGGCGGCAGTCCGACTTCAATGCGGCGTTTGAAACGGCGCCCGCATTTGCCGGCCATGCCGTTAAAATCCACGACAGAACCACAATACGAATGACAGGGCGCGCCACCCTCGGCGCCGCGAACCAGCAGGCATCGGGCCACGCCGCGATGCCGCCGGGCCGCGAAACCGGCAGCCGCGCCCCAAGTAAAACAGGGTCCACCCTGGATCGCCCGCCTCCTTCGCGAGGCATGCGTTCCGGCAGGCGGGCGGACTCTCTTCAGTTCGACCTTAACTAGGAGTTGGAGCGATGGACAAGGTTTTTGCAAGCGCCCAGGAGGCGCTGGCAGGCATCGTCAAGGACGGCCAGATGATCGCCGTCGGCGGTTTCGGCCTCTGCGGCATTCCCGAGGCCCTGATCGCCGCGCTGCGCGATTCGGGCGTGAAGGATCTTACGTGCGTCAGCAACAACGCGGGCGTCGACGGCTTCGGCCTGGGCCAGCTGCTCAATACACGCCAGGTCCGCAAGATGATCGCGTCGTACGTGGGCGAGAACAAGGAATTCGAACGCCAGTACCTGTCGGGCGAACTCGAGCTCGAATTCACGCCGCAGGGCACGCTGGCCGAGAAGCTGCGCGCTGGCGGCGCCGGCATCCCGGCCTTCTTCACCCGCACCGGCGTGGGCACCATCGTCGCCGACGGCAAGGAAATCCGCGAATTCGACGGCCAGCAATACGTGATGGAACGCTCGCTGGTGCCGGACGTGTCGCTGGTCAAGGCGCACATCGCCGACCGCAGCGGCAACCTGGTGTTCCGCAAGACGGCGCGCAACTTCAACCCGAACGTGGCGATGGCCGGCAAGTTCACCGTGGTCGAGGTCGAGCAGATCGTCGACACCGGCAGCCTGGACCCCGACCAGATCCACCTGCCCGGCATCTATGTGCACCGGATCGTGCTGAACGCCAATCCGGAAAAGCGCATCGAACAACGCACCACTCGCCCGGCCTAAGGAGAAGACGACATGGCATGGTCCCGCGATGAAATGGCGGCGCGCGCCGCGCGCGAGCTGCAAGACGGTTTTTACGTGAACCTGGGTATCGGCCTGCCGACCCTGGTGGCCAACCACGTGCCCAAGGGCGTCGAAGTCTGGCTGCAGTCCGAAAACGGCCTGCTGGGCATCGGCCCGTTCCCGACCGACGCCGAGGTCGACGCCGACCTGATCAACGCCGGCAAGCAGACGGTCACGACGCTGCCCGGCTCGTCGATCTTCTCGTCGGCCGACTCGTTCGCGATGATCCGCGGCGGCAAGATCAACCTGGCCATCCTGGGCGCGATGCAGGTGTCCGAAAAGGGCGACCTGGCCAACTGGATGATCCCGGGCAAGATGGTCAAGGGCATGGGCGGCGCGATGGACCTGGTGGCCGGTGTCGGCCGCGTGGTCGTGCTGATGGAACACGTGGCCAAGAAGAAGGACGGCACCGAGGACATCAAGCTGCTGCCCGAATGCAACCTGCCGCTGACCGGCGTGGGCGTGGTCGACCTGATCATCACCGACCTGGGCGTGATGGAAGTCACCGACAAGGGCCTGAAGTTGCTGGAAACGGCGCCGGGCGTCACCGTGGACGAGATCCAGTCCAAGACGCTCGCCAAGCTGGACGTGTCGGCGGTCAAGTAATCCGCCGCCAAGGCATCATGAATAACGCCCCGCAAAGGGCGTTTTTCATTTGGGACGGTGGCGGCCGGGATGGTCGTTCAGGCCGATTCCCGCAGCAGCATGCCGACGTGCGGGATGCCGTCCTCGATGTATTCGTCGGTCACCGGCACGAAGCCGTGGCCGCCGTAGTAGCCCTTGAGCCGGGCCTGCGCGCCCAGGTAGACCGGCGCGCCGGGCCACAGCCGCGCCACTTCGTCCTTGGCGCGGCGCATCAGCTCGTGGCCCAGGCCCGTGCCGCGTGTCGCAGGCGCCGTGATGACGCGGCCTATGACCGCCTGGCCGTCATTGAGCGCCGGTTCCAGCAGGCGGCAATAGGCCAGCAGCTCGCCGTTTTCCCATGCCATCAGGTGTTCCGTCTGCCCCAGCAGGTCCTTGCCGTCCAGGTCGAGGAAGACGCAATTCTGTTCCACCACGAAGACTTCCGAGCGCAGGCGCAGCACGGCGTACAGCTCGGCCAGGGTCAGTTCGGCGTGGGGTTTGCAGGTCCAGGCGGGCATTCGAGATAGTCCGAAAAGGGTGGGTGGGGCAGGGCGGTTAGCGTACCTCAAACCGACCCCGTTTCTTTTGATGCACTGTTACATAAATTCACGGGTATACCCTTAGTATGAAAATGAATTTTCTTATCTAAAATTTGCGTGTAAACAGATTTACATAAACCCCCGCTACGCTCCCCCTCCCACTTTCGATGAACAAGGCCGCACTCACGATTGCTGATCGGATCGCCCGGGCCCAGCCCGCGCTGAGCCGCAAGCAGCACAAGATGGCCGAGTACGTCCTGGCGCACCAGTTCCGCGTGGCCACGATGACCATCGACGAATTCGCGGCGGCGGCGGGGGTGTCGGTGGCGACCGCCAACCGGTTCGCGCGCGCCCTGGACCTGCCAGGCTATCCGCAATTCCGCGCCGAACTGGCGCGTGGCTTCGAAGCCGCGCTGGAGCCGGTCGAGAAGCTGCGCACCGAGCTGGCGCATTCGGCCAGCGCGGTGCAGATCTTCGCCGCCACGCTCGAAGAAGACATCCGCAACGCCCAGCGCAACCTGCAGAGCCTGGACGCCGCCGCCTGTGAACAGGCGGTCCAGGCCATCCTGGCCGCCGACCGCGTCTTCATCATCGGCTTCGGCGCCAGTGGTTTCCTGGCCGGCATGCTGCAGCGCGGCCTGTGCATGCACCTGCATTCGGTCGAGTCGCTGGCCGGTCCGGGCGGCGTATCGCATGCGGCGCGCCAGATGTCGCGCATGACCAGCAAGGATCTGGTCATCGCGATCGGCTTTCCGCGCTACCTGGCCGACACCGTGACCCTGGCGGGCGCCGCCAAGCAGGCCGGCGTGCCGGTGCTGGTGCTGACCGACAAGCCCACCTCGCCGCTGGCGCCGACCGCGTCGGTGGTGCTGTACGCCGTGTCCACGCGCCAGCTGATCCCCAATTCCGAAACCGCCGCGCTGGGCCTGATCGAGGCCCTGTCGGCGGCGGTGGCCTATCGGGCCAAGAATTCCGTCGCGGCCGCCGCTGGGGTGACCCAGTCCGTGATGCCGTGGCTCATCCATGGAGTAGGTAAACGATGATTCAACCCGTGATCGCGATTCACGGTGGCGCCGGCGCGATGTCCCGCGCGGCCATGTCGCCCGAGAAAGAGCAGGAATACCTGAGCGCGCTCGAATCCATCCTGACCGCCGGCCAGGCCGTGCTGGCCCGTGGCGGCAGCGCGCTGGACGCGGTCACCGAAGCCGTGCGCCTCCTGGAAGATTGCCCGCTGTTCAACGCCGGCCATGGCGCCGTGTTCACCAGCGCCGGCACCCATGAGCTGGACGCCGCCATCATGGACGGCGCCACGCTGCGTTCGGGCGCCATCGCCAACGTCAACTGCGTGCGCAACCCGGTGTTCGCCGCGCGCAAGGTCATGGAAACCAGCAAGCACGTGCTGTTCGTGGGCGAGGGCGCCGAAACCTTCGCCAAGGACGCCGGCCTGGAAATCGTCGACCCGTCGTACTTCTCCACCGAGGCGCGCCGCGAGCAGTTGCTGCGCGTGCAGCGCGAAACGCCGGAAGCGGCGGTGCTGGACCACGACGGCCAGGCCATGGTCGCGCGCGGCCAGCCGGCGCCGGCGGATCCGCTGGATTCCGACAAGAAGTTCGGCACCGTGGGCGCCGTGGCGGTGGACGCGCAGGGCAACCTGGCCGCGGCCACCTCCACCGGCGGCATCACCAACAAGCAGGTCGGCCGCGTCGGCGACGCGCCGCTGATCGGCGCCGGCACCTACGCCAGCAACCAGACCTGCGCCGTGTCCACCACGGGCACCGGCGAGATGTTCATCCGCATGGTCGCCGCCTATGACGTGGCGGCCCAGATGGAATATTGCGGCGCGTCGCTGGAAACGGCGGCGAACCGTGTCGTCATGGAAAAACTGCCCACCATCGGCGGCAAGGGCGGCCTGGTGGCCGTCGACGCCAAGGGCAATGTGGCCTTGCCGTTCAACACGGAAGGCATGTACCGCGGTTACGCCCGCGTCGGCGAGAAGCCGGTCACCGCCATCTACCGCTGAGCGGCGGCGGGCTTCGTTTTTGTCAGTTTTGGGGATTACTAGAGATATGGTTGATCGCGCAAACAGCCTGGCGCTGCCGGATAACCGCGTGGTCCAGGTCGACGACCTGACGGTGCGCTTCGTGGGTTCGGAGCGCACGGTCGAAGCCGTGCGCAACCTGTCGTTCCATGTGGACCGGGGCGAGACCCTGGCCATCGTGGGCGAATCGGGTTCGGGCAAGTCGGTGACGTCGCTGGCGCTGATGCGCCTGGTGGAACATGGCGGCGGCCGCATCGCCCAGGGCAGCATGGCCCTGCGCCGGCGCAACGGTTCCGTGATCGACCTGGTCGGCGCCAACCAGCGCACCATGCGCAACGTGCGCGGCGCCGACATGGCGATGATCTTCCAGGAGCCGATGACCTCCCTGAACCCGGTGTTCACGGCCGGCGACCAGATCGCCGAATCGATTCGCGAGCACCAGGGCATGGACGCCGCGGCCTCGCGCGCCGAAGCCCTGCGCATGCTGGAACAGGTGCGCATTCCGGAAGCCAAGTCGGTGCTGGACCGCTACCCGCACCAGTTGTCGGGCGGCATGCGCCAGCGCGTCATGATCGCCATGGCACTGGCCTGCAAGCCGGCGCTGCTGATCGCCGACGAGCCCACCACCGCGCTGGACGTCACCATCCAGGCGCAGATCCTGCAACTGATCCGTCAGCTGCAGGAAGAAATGCACATGGGCGTGGTGTTCATCACCCACGACATGGGCGTGGTGGCCGAAGTGGCCGATCGCGTGCTGGTCATGTACCGCGGCGACAAGGTCGAGGAAGGCCCGTCGGCGTCGGTGTTCGCCACGCCCCAGCACGCCTATACCAAGGCGTTGCTGTCGGCCGTGCCGAAGCTGGGCGCGATGCAGGGCACCGACCTGCCGGCGCGTTTCCCGCTGTTGCAGGTGGACGGCCGTGCCCAGCCGGTGGCCGAGCCCGGCGCCGCCAGCACCCAGGAAGTGCCGGCCGAGCGTCGCGAGCCCATCCTGAGCGTGCGCAATCTGGTGACGCGCTTCGATCTGCGCGGCGGCATCATGAGCCGCGTGCAGCGCCGCGTGCATGCCGTCGAGAAGGTCAGCTTCGACCTGTACCCGGGCGAGACGCTGTCGCTGGTGGGCGAGTCCGGTTGCGGCAAGTCCACCACCGGCCGCTCGCTGCTGCGCCTGGTCGAAAGCCAGGGCGGCGAGATCCGCTTCGGCGGGCGCGACATCGTGCGCCTGAAGACATCCGAACTGCAATCCCTGCGCCGCGACATCCAGTTCGTGTTCCAGGATCCGTTCGCCTCGCTCGACCCGCGCGTCACGGTCGGTTTCTCGATCATGGAACCGCTGCTGGTGCACGGCGTGGCCAAGGGCAAGGAGGCTGAGCGGCGCGTGGCCGAACTGCTCGAGCGCGTCGGCCTGCCGCCCGAGATGGCGCAGCGCTATCCGCATGAATTCTCCGGCGGCCAGCGCCAGCGCATCTGTATCGCGCGCGCCCTGGCCCTGAACCCCAAGGTCGTGATCGCGGACGAATCGGTGTCGGCGCTGGACGTGTCGATCCAGGCGCAGATCGTCAACCTGCTGATCGACCTGCAGCGCGACATGGGCATTTCGTTCCTGTTCATTTCTCACGACATGGCCGTGGTCGAGCGCGTCAGCCATCGCGTGGCCGTGATGTACCTGGGGCAGATCGTCGAGATCGGCCCGCGCCGGGCCATTTTCGAGAACCCGCAGCACCCGTACACCAAGAAGCTGATGGCGGCCGTGCCGATCGCCGATCCGGCGCGCCGCCACATGAAGCGCACCTTGCTGTCCGATGAAATCCCCAGCCCGATCCGCAAGCTCGGCGACGAGCCGGTGGTGCAACCGCTGGTACAGGTAGGAACCGATCACTTCGTCGCCCGCCATGCGGTCGGCGGAGCGTATTGAGTCAGTTGTCGTACTTGTTTTTCTTCCACCAAACCCCCTAATTCCTCACGGAACCAGGAGTTGCAATGATGAAAGTTCTGCGCCCCACCAAGCTGATGGCCGCCGCCGCGGTGGCCTTCGGCGTGCTCACCTCGCCGCTGGCGCATGCTGCCAAGGACGTGACGTTTGCCGTCTCCATCGCGCTGGAAACGCTCGATCCGTACAACACCAACAGCACGCTGAACCAGGCGGCCGGCAAGGCCTACTACGAAGGCCTGTTCGAGTTCGACAAGGACCTGAAGGTCCAGAAGGTGCTGGCCACCGACTACACCGTCAGCGAAGACGGCCTGGTGTACACCTTCAAGCTGCGCGATGGCGTCAAGTTCCATGACGGCACGCCGTTCAACGCCGAAGCCGTCAAGATCAACTTCGACCGTCCGGCCAACCCCGACAACCGCCTGTCGCGCTACATCCAGTTCAGCGTCATCGAGAAGACCGAAGTGGTCGACCCGCTGACCGTCAAGATCACGCTGAAGAAGCCGTTCTCGGCCTTCATCAACGCGCTGGCCCACCCGGCCGCCATGATGATCTCGCCGGCCGCCCTGGCCAAGTACGGCAAGGAAATCGGCTTCCACCCGGTCGGCACCGGCCCGTTCGAATTCGTCGAATGGAAACCGGCCGAATACCTGAAGGTCAAGAAGTTCGACGGTTACTGGAAGAAGGGCTACCCGAAGGTCGACACCCTGACCTTCCGCACCGTGACCGACAACAACACCCGCGCCGCCGTGGTGCAGACGGGCGAAGCGCAATTCGCTTTCCCGGTGCCGTTCGAGCAGGCCGCCGTGCTGTCCAAGAACGACAAGCTGGATGTGGTCGACCACAAGAACTCGATCATGGCCCGCTACCTGTCGATGAACACGCAGCAAAAGCCGTTCGACAACGTCAAGGTGCGTGAAGCCATCAACTACGCCATCAACAAGGAAGCCCTGGCCAAGGTCGCTTTCTCGGGCTACGCCACCATCGTCGATGGCGTCGTGCCGCAAGGCGTGGACTTCGCCCACAAGACCGGCCCGTGGCCGTACGACATCAAGAAGGCCAAGGCCCTGCTGGCCGAAGCCGGCTACCCCAACGGCTTCGAAAGCCAGCTCTGGTCCGCCTACAACGACGGCACCTCGGTGAAGGTGGTGCAGTTCCTGCAGCAGCAACTGGCGCAAGTCGGCATCAAGGTGTCGGTGGAAGTGCTGGAATCGGGCCAGCGCGTGCAGCGCGTGCAACAGGTGCAAAAGCCTGAAGACGCCAAGGTCCGCATGTACTACGCCGGCTGGTCGTCCTCGACCGGCGAAGCCGACTGGGGCCTGCGTCCGCTGCTGACCACCGCGGCTTTCCCGCCGGTGCTCAACAACGTGTCGTACTACTCGAACAAGTCGGTTGACGACGGCATCCAGCAAGCCCTGGCCACGACCGACCGCGCCAAGAAGACCGAGATCTACAAGAACGTTCAGGAAACCATCTGGAAGGACGCCCCGTGGGCCTTCCTGGTGACCCAGAACAACCTGTACGTCAAGTCGAAGAACCTGTCGGGCGTGTACGTGGAACCGGACACCTCGTTCTGGTTCGGCGACATCGACCTGAAGCAGTAATCGCGCGGCGGTAACTCACGGGGCCGTTCGGCCCCTTGCAAGGCCACATACGGCGGGGACGCGGTGTCCCCGCCGATGTTGCAGGAATTTCAATGCTGACCTACATCGTCAAACGTCTTTTGGGCATGATCCCCACGCTGCTGCTGGTGGCCGTGGTCGTGTTCCTGTTTGTGCACATGCTTCCGGGCGACCCGGCGCGACTGGCCGCGGGCCAGGAGGCCGACCAGCAGACCGTCGAACTGGTGCGCAAGGAACTGGGGCTGGATCTGCCCCTGCCGCAGCAATTCGTGCGCTACTTCAGTCACATGCTGCAAGGCGACCTGGGTACCTCGCTGCGTACCAAGCGTCCCGTCTCGACCGAAATCGCCGATCGCTTCATGCCCACGCTGTGGCTGACCATCGCGAGCATGGTCTGGTCCGTCACCTTCGGCATGATCATCGGCATCGTGTCGGCCGTGTGGCGCAACCGCTGGCCCGACCGCCTCGGCATGACGCTGGCGGTGTCCGGCATCTCGTTCCCCGCCTTCGCGCTGGGCATGATGCTGATGCAGATCTTCTCCGTGAACCTGGGCTGGCTGCCGACCGTGGGCGCCTCCAGCTGGAAACACTACATCCTGCCGTCCATCACGCTGGGCGCGGCCGTGGCCGCGGTGATGGCGCGCTTCACCCGCGCGTCCTTCGTCGAAGTGGTGCAGGAAGACTTCGTGCGCACCGCCCGGGCCAAGGGCCTGAGCGAGCGCCGCGTGGTCATCAAGCACGCGCTGCGCAACGCGCTGATTCCTGTCGTCACCATGATGGGCCTGCAGTTCGGCTTCCTGCTGGGCGGCTCGATCGTGGTCGAGACGGTGTTCAACTGGCCCGGCCTCGGCCGCCTGCTGGTCGACGCCGTGACCCAGCGCGACTATCCGGTGATCCAGGGCCTGGTGCTGCTGTTCTCGCTGGAATTCATCCTGATCAACCTGATTGTCGACGTGCTCTACGGCGTCATCAATCCCAGCATCCGTTACAAGTGAGGCGGCCATGAGCAATACGACACCCGCCGCAACCGTTGCCGCCGCCGTGCCCAAGAACGACGTGCGCACGCCCGCCACCGAGTTCTGGCGCAAATTCAAGAAGCAGAAGCTGGCCGTGGGCGCCGGCGTCTTCGTCCTGCTGCTGGTCGTGGTGGCGATCCTCGCCCCCTGGATCGTGCCGTTCGACCCGGAGAACTTCTTCGACTACGACGCGCTCAACGCCGGTCCGTCCTGGACGCACTGGCTGGGCGTGGACTCGCTCGGCCGCGACATCTTCAGCCGCATCATCATGGGCGCGCGCATCTCGCTGGCCGCCGGCTTCCTGTCGGTCGCCATGGGCGCCATCGTCGGTACCTTCATGGGCCTGATGGCCGGCTACTACGAAGGCTGGTGGGAACGCATCACGATGCGTATCTCCGACGTGCTGCTGGCGTTCCCCGGCATGCTGCTGGCCATCGGCGTGGTCGCGATCCTGGGTTCGAGCATGGTCAACGTGATCGTGGCCGTGGCCGTGTTCAGCGTGCCGGCGTTCGCCCGCCTGGTGCGCGGCAACACGCTGTCGATCAAGCAGATGACCTACGTCGAAGCGGTCAAGAGCGTGGGCGCGTCCGACTGGACCATCATCATGCGCCACATCCTGCCCGGCACGATCTCGCCGATCGTGGTGTACGGCACGATGCGTATCGGCACCTCGATCATCACCGCGGCCAGCCTGTCGTTCCTGGGCATGGGCGCTTCGCCCCCCACGCCGGAGTGGGGCGCGATGCTGAACGAGGCGCGTGCCGACATGGTGATCGCCCCGCATGTGGCGATCTTCCCGGCGCTGGCGATCTTCCTGACCGTGCTGGCGTTCAACCTGCTGGGCGACGGCCTGCGCGACGCGCTCGATCCCAAGATCGACCGCAAGTAACCGCCAAGCGGATGATGGCCGCCGCGCCGGCCGCCCTTCGGGGCGCGGCGCGCCCCATTGATCCCCTTGCCGCCGCCCGCGTCCGGGCGCCCGCCTCGCGGCGCGCGCCACGGTCGCGCGGGACGGCGGCATTTTGCATTCTGGAGCGTGGCGACACGCAGCGACAAGCATGGAAAAACAAGCGTTCGACCAACCCCGCATCGGCAAGCTGGACGCCGGCCCGCTCGATTCGATCTGCGACGTGGGCGACATCAGCGTCGGCCACTGCACGCTGGACGATGGCGCGCTGCAGACCGGCGTGACCGTGCTGCGTCCGCACGGCGGCAACCCGTTCCTGGACAAGGTGCCGGCGGCCGCCACGGTGCTGAACGGCTTCGGCAAGAGCACCGGCCTGGTCCAGGTGCAGGAACTGGGCGTGCTGGAAACGCCGATCGCGCTGACCAACACTTTCGGCGTGGGCACCGTGGCCAACGCCCAGATCCGCGCGGCGGTGGCGGCCACGCCCGAGATCGGCCGCGGCATGTCGACGGTCAATCCGCTGGTCTTCGAATGCAACGACGGCTACCTGAATGACATCCAGGCCATGGCGGTGCAGGAGTCGCACTACGCCCAGGCGCTGGCCGCCGCGGACAAGCGCATGGCGCAGGGCGCGGTCGGCGCAGGCCGCGGCATGTCGTGCTTTTCCTTCAAGGGCGGCATCGGCTCAGCCTCGCGCGTGGCCTCGATCCAGCCGGGCCTGCGCCATACCGTGGGCGCGCTGGTGCTGGCCAATTTTGGCCGCCTGCCCAACCTGACGGTGGCGGGCCGGCCCTTTGGCCGGCGGCTGGCGGACCAGTTGGACCGCGGCCTGGCGCAGGCCGGCGAGAACGCCGCCATCGTGCCGGAGAAGGGATCTATCATCCTGCTGGTGGCCACCGACGCGCCGCTCGACGCGCGCCAGCTGCGCCGCCTGTCGCTGCGCGCCGGCGCCGGCCTGGCCCGCACCGGCTCGGTGTTCGGCCATGGCAGCGGCGACATCGCGCTGGCGTTCTCCACCGCATACACCGTGCCGCAACAGGCCGAGCGGCCGATGCCGGCCATCGCCATGCTGCACGAGACCCGCATCGATCCGCTGTTCGAGGCGGCGGCCGAGGCCTGCGAGCAGGCCATCATCGCCGCGCTGTGGCAGGCCGAGGGCGTGCGCGGCCGCGACGGCCATCACCGCGCCGCCATCCGCGAGGCCGCGCCCGACTGGCGCCAATGGCTGGCCGACACCGAATTCTGAATCCTACGAAGGCACACTCCATGAAGATCCTGATTTCCACCGATATCGAAGGCGTCGCCGGCGTCTTCCACGCCGAACAAGTGCGCGCCGGCAACGGCGAATACGAGCGCGCCCGCGCCTGGATGACGGCCGAGGCCAACGCCGCCGTGCAGGGCGCCATCGCCGGCGGCGCCGAAGAGATCCTGGTCAACGATTCGCACGGCGGTTTCCGCAACCTGTTGCCGGACGGCATCGACGAACGCGCCCGCCTGGTGCTGGGCAAGCCGCGCTACCTGGGCATGATGGGCGGCCTGGAAGAGGGCTGCGACGCCGTCTTCATGATCGGCTACCACTCGCGCTCGCAGGGCCGCGGCATCCTGGCGCACACCATCAACAGCTTCGCCTTCGCGCGCGTCTTCATCAACGGCATGGAACTGGGCGAGGCCGGCCTGTACGGCGCGCTGGCCGGTGAAATGGGCGTGCCCGTCATCCTGGCCACCGGCGACGACGTGTTCATCGCCGAGACCACCGACCTGTTCCCCGGCGCCCAGTGGGTGCAGACCAAGGTGGCGCATGGCCAGGGCAGCGGCGTGACGCTGTCGCCGGCGGCCTCGCGCCGCGCGATCGCCGCCGCTGCGGAGACCGCCGTGCGTAATGTGAAGAAGGCGGTTCCGTTCCGCATCCCCGCCCCTATAGAATGCCGGTTGCAGACGCAGTCGTCGGCCCTGGCCGACCTGTTCTGCATGTGGCCCACGCTGGAGCGCGTGGACGGCGTGACGCTGCGGTTCACCACGGACAGCATGCAGGCCGCCATCCGCACCCTGAACAGCCTGGCCGCCATGTCCTTCATGTTGCGCTAAGGAAACCCATGTCCAGCACCGACACCCGTATCGCCCAACTGCGGCAGGCCATGCGCCGCCGCAGCCTGTCCGCCTATATCGTGCCGTCCTCGGATCCGCACCTGTCCGAGTACCTGCCGGCGCGCTGGCAGGGCCGGCGCTGGCTGTCGGGCTTCACGGGCTCGGTGGGCACGCTGGTCGTGACGGCCGATTTCGCCGGGTTGTGGGTCGACAGCCGCTATTGGGTGCAGGCCGAGGCGCAACTGGCCGGCACCGGCGTGCAGCTGATGAAGATCGCCGTCGCCACCACGCCGGGCCATGTGGACTGGCTGGCCGCCAACACCCGCGTCGGCGACGTCATCGGCGTCGATGGGCAGGTGCTGGGCCTGGCCGCGTTCCGCGCGCTGTCGGCGGCCGCCGCCGCATCGGGCGCGACGCTGGAAATCCGCGCCGACCTGCTGGACGACATCTGGACGGACCGCGCCGGCCTGCCGTCGGCCGCGATCTACGAACACGTGGCGCCGCAGGCCTGTGTCGCGCGCGCCGACAAGCTGGCCCAGGTGCGCGCCGCCATGCGCGCCCACGGCGCCGACGTGCATTTCATCAGCACGCTCGATGACATCGCCTGGCTCCTGAACCTGCGCGGCGCCGACGTCGACTACAACCCGGTGTTCGTCGGCCACGCCCTGATCGGCCTGGACCACGCCACGCTGTTCGTGGCCGACGGCAAGATCGACGCCGCGCTGCGCGCCACGCTGGCCGCCGATGGCGTCGAGGTGGCCGATTACGCCCAGGCCGCCGACGCGCTGGCCTCGCTCGAACTGGACCAGAAGCTGCTGATTGACCCGGCCCGCGTCACCTGCGGCGTGTTCCACGCGATGGATCCGGCCGTGCCGCGCGTCGAGGCGATCAACCCGTCCACGCTGCTCAAGTCGCGCAAGACCGACGCCGAGTTGGCCAACGTGCGCCACGCCATGGCGCAGGATGGCGCCGCCCTGTGCGAGTTCTTCGCCTGGTTCGAAGGCGCGCTGGGCAACCAGCGCATCACCGAGCTGACCATCGACGAGCAGATCACCGCCGCCCGCGCGCGCCGCCCGGATTACGTCTGCCCCAGCTTCGCCACCATCGCCGGCTTCAACGCCAACGGCGCCATGCCGCACTACCGCGCCACGGCCGAGTCGCACGCCACCATCGAGGGCGACGGCCTGTTGCTGATCGACTCGGGCGGCCAGTACCTGGGCGGCACCACCGACATCACCCGCGTGGTCGCGGTGGGCGCGCCCAGCGCCGACCAGAAAGTCGACTTCACGCTGGTGCTCAAGGGCATGATCGCGCTGTCGCGCGCCTCGTTCCCGCGCGGCACGCCGTCGCCGATGCTGGACGCCATCGCGCGCGCCCCGATCTGGGAAGGTGGCGCCGAATATGGCCACGGCACCGGCCACGGCGTGGGCTATTTCCTGAACGTGCACGAAGGTCCGCAGGTCATCTCCTACCGCGCGGCCCCCGGCCCGCACACGGCGATGGAACCGGGCATGATCACGTCCAACGAACCGGGCATCTACCGCCCGGGCCGCTGGGGCGTGCGCATCGAGAACCTGGTGGCCAACCGCGCCTGGCTGACGTCCGAACTGGGCGAGTTCCTGTGTTTCGAGACGCTGACGCTGTGCCCGATCGACACGCGCTGCATCGAACCGTCGCTGCTGCGCGCGGATGAAATCGCGTGGCTGAACGACTATCACAAGACCGTGCTCGAGCGCCTGTCGCCGCTGGTGGAAGGCGAGGCCCTGGCTTGGCTGGAGCGGCGCACCGCGGCCATCTGATCGCTGTTTCCGACCATGGAAAAAGGCCCCTCGGGGCCTTTTTCCATGGCATGCGCGCCATCGCGCGGCGCTCACGCTCAGGCCGAGGCGCTCTCCGGCGGCGTCCGGCGGCGGTAGAACAGCCGGGCGCCGAGATAGCAGCTCAGCGCCAGCAGCACGCTGTAGATCAGCACCGACACCACCGAGGTCGTGTACGACGCGGCCGCGCGCATCAGCTGGCTCCAGGTCATGGTCCTGATGATCAAAAGCGCCAGGCCGATTCCCAGCGCCTGGGTCAGCCAGAAGGCGAAGGTGCCGTGGGCGATGGCGCGGCCCATGCCGGCCGTGCCGAGCGCTTGCGGCAGGCTGCGCAGGCAGACCCATGCGGCCAGCGCCAGCAGCAACGCGGGCACTATCCAGTAGCCGATCGCGTGTTCCAGCATGCCGGCCGATCCCGCATCGCTCATGAAGTACAGGCCGATCACCAGCGCGACGTGCAACTGCCACAGCAGCAGCGTCAGCGCGGCGATCCACGCGGCGTGGCGCCGCTGCAGGAACGGCGCCTGCGTGGCGGCGACGGGCGTGACGCTCCAGGCCGCGATGCGCACCGCCAGCCAGCTGCCCAGGATGGTGAGCAGGATGGCGCACAGCTTGGGCGGCAGGGCCATCAGCAGCATGCGGCGGGTGCCGTAATAGCCGAAGGCCTGGTCCACCCATTCCTTGTGCCTGACGATGAGCGCGTAGAAGCCGTGATTCAGCAACGCCAGGCCGGTCGAGATCAGCACGAACAGCACCAGCGAGACCACCAGCAGCACGGCCACCATCCGGCCCGGGCGGTCGACGCCGCCCGCGTTGTGCCGGCGCAGCCAGCGCTGCGTGGCGCCCCAGGTGGTCAGGCCGACCAGGATGCAGCCGGCGACGATGTTCACGACCGTGCTCGCCACCATGTCGGGCCGGGCAAACGCCTCGCGCGTCAGCGCGGCCAGCGGTCCGGCGCTTATCAGGTAGAGCTGGACCAGGATGGCGCCCAGCAGCTGTAGGCCGACGGCGGCCGTGGTCAGGCGCCTGGCCAGCGTGTTCGGGTGTGCGGTCGGAAGGTTCATCGGCGGGGGCCTAGGGACGAGAAAATCGGGGACGACCATAGCATGAAGGTCGCCGCCACGGCATTTCGGTCTTCGGCGCGAGTGCAGCCAAATGTTACGCCTGGCCCGCTAGGGGAAAACCCAGACAAGTTCCGCCTCCCGGCTATAATCCAAATTTCCCGCACGCGCCCGCTCGTCCCGGGCGCTTATTACGATGACCAAATACGTATTTGTCACCGGCGGAGTGGTGTCTTCCCTGGGCAAGGGCATCGCCGCTGCGTCGCTTGCCGCCATCCTCGAGTCGCGTGGTCTGCAGGTCACCATGCTCAAGCTCGATCCCTACATCAACGTCGATCCGGGCACCATGAGCCCGTTCCAGCATGGTGAGGTGTTCGTCACGGAAGACGGCGCCGAAACCGACCTGGACCTGGGCCACTACGAGCGTTTCGTGTCCGCCCGCATGCACAAGGTGAACAACTTCACCACCGGGCAGATCTACGAATCGGTGCTGCGCAAAGAGCGCCGTGGCGACTACCTGGGCAAGACCGTCCAGGTCATCCCGCACATCACCAACGAGATCCAGGACTTCATCGCCCGTGGCGCCGACGCCGCCTGGAATGGCAACACCGACGTCGCCATCGTCGAGATCGGCGGCACCGTGGGCGACATCGAATCGCTGCCCTTCCTGGAAGCCGCGCGCCAGATGAGCCTGCGCATGGGCCGCAACAACGCCGCCTTCGTGCACCTGACGCTGGTGCCGTTCATCGCATCCGCCGGCGAACTCAAGACCAAGCCGACCCAGCACTCGGTGCAGAAGCTGCGCGAAATCGGCATCTACCCGAACGCGCTGCTGTGCCGCGCCGACCGTCCCATCCCGGACGACGAACGCGCCAAGATCTCGATGTTCTCCAACGTCCCCCTGGATGCCGTCATCTCGGTGTGGGACGCCGACTCGATCTACAAGATCCCGGCCATGCTGCACAAGCAGGGCGTGGACAACATCGTCTGCGAAGCGCTGGGCCTGACCCCGCCGCCGGCCGACCTGTCCATGTGGGACAACCTGGTCGATGCGCTCGAACACCCCGAGCACCAGCTCACCATCGGCATGGTCGGCAAGTACGTCGACCTGACCGAGTCGTACAAGTCGCTGACCGAAGCCCTGGTGCACGCCGGCATCCACACGCGCTCGAAGATCAACATCGAGTACATCGATTCCGAAGACATCGAAACCCGCGGCACCGACCAGCTCAAGCACCTGGACGCCATCCTGGTGCCGGGCGGCTTCGGCAAGCGCGGCACCGAAGGCAAGATCGCCGCGATCCGCTACGCCCGTGAAAACGGCGTGCCGTACCTGGGCATCTGCCTGGGCATGCAGCTGGCCGTGATCGAGTTCGCGCGCCACGTGGCCGGCCTGGGCGGCGCCAACAGCACCGAGTTCGATCCGTCGGCGCCGCATCCCGTGGTGGCCCTGATCACCGAATGGATGGACCGCGAAGGCAAGGTCGAGAAGCGCGACAACTCGTCCGACCTGGGCGGCACCATGCGCAAGGGCGCGCAACGCGTGCCGATCAAGCCGGGCACCCGCGCCCAGTCGATCTACGGCGACGAAGTCAACGAACGCCATCGCCACCGCTACGAAGTCAACAACGTCTACGTGCCGCGCCTGGAAGAGGCCGGCATGGTGATCAGCGCGCGCACCCCGACCGAGAACCTGCCGGAAATCATGGAACTGCCCGACCATCCCTGGTTCGTCGGCGTCCAGTTCCACCCGGAGTTCACGTCGACCCCGCGCGACGGCCACCCGCTGTTCTCCAGCTACATCCGCGCCGCCATCGAGCAGAAGGCTCGCCGCGGCCAGGGGGCGTAATGCAGGCCGGCGGCACCGAGCCGCGCATCTGCGCCGCCCGGGCCGCCGGCCTTGTTCCCGCCGTCGCTCCTGGCGGACAATGCGCCGCGGCCCCGCGCCGCTGCGCTGCTTTCGGATACAACCACTTAGCATCGGACAGGCACGGCGCGACCGTGTTGCGCGACACTGCCTGTGTCATGCGGTCCCGCGCCGCGACCCCATCAACGCAACTGCCCTGAAGGAACCCCATGAGTGCCTATCTCATCGCCGACGTCACAGTGACCAAGCCCGCGCAGTACGAGGATTACAAGCGTCTGTCCACGCTCGCCATGCGCGCGTACGATGCCAAGATCCTGGTGCGCGGCGGCGAATCCCGGCACCTCGAGGGGCGTGAGCCCGGCCGCACCGTCGTCATGGAGTTTCCGTCCATGGCCGCGGCCCAGGCCTTCTACGACTCCTGGCAGTACCGACGCGCCCGCAATGCCCGCGAAGGCGCGGCCGTGATGAATATGTTTATCGTTCAGGGAATGTAAAGTCATGAGTGCAATTGTCGATATCATCGGCCGCGAGATCCTGGATTCGCGCGGCAACCCGACCGTCGAATGTGACGTGTTGCTGGAGTCCGGCGCCATGGGCCGCGCGGCCGTGCCGTCGGGCGCGTCCACCGGCGCCCGCGAAGCCATCGAGCTGCGCGACGGCGACAAGGGCCGCTATCTCGGCAAGGGCGTGCTGCGCGCCGTCGAGAACCTCAATACCGAAATCTCGGAAGCGCTGATGGGCCTGGACGCCCAGGAGCAGACCTTCGTCGATCGCACCCTGATCGAGCTGGACGGCACCGAGTCCAAGGAACGCCTGGGCGCCAACGCCATCCTGGCCGCCTCGATGGCCGTGGCCCGCGCCGCCGCCGACGAGTCCGGCCTGTCGCTGTACCGCTATTTCGGCGGCAGCGGCCCCATGAGCATGCCGGTGCCGATGATGAACGTCATCAACGGCGGCGCGCACGCCAACAACACCCTCGACCTGCAGGAACTGATGATCCTGCCGGTGGGCGCGGGCAGCTTCCGCGAGGCCCTGCGCTGGGGCGCCGAAGTCTTCCACATGCTCAAGAAGCTGATCCACGGCCAGGGCATGTCCACCGCGGTGGGCGACGAGGGCGGTTTCGCCCCCAACGTGGCCAGCCACGAAGCCGCGATCCAGCTGATCCTGAAGGCCATCACCGAAGCCGGCTACGAGCCGGGCACGCAGATCGCCCTGGGCCTGGACTGCGCCAGCTCCGAGTTCTACCGCGACGGCAAGTACACCCTGGCCGGCGAAGGCGGCATCTCGCTGTCCTCGCAGGAATTCACCAACCTGCTGGCCACCTGGTGCGACAAGTACCCGATCATCTCGATCGAGGACGGCATGGCCGAAAACGACTGGGAAGGCTGGAAGCTGCTGACCGACCAGCTCGGCAAGAAGGTGCAGCTGGTGGGCGACGACCTGTTCGTCACCAACACCAAGATCCTGCGCGAAGGCATCCAGAAGGGCGTGGCCAACTCGATCCTCATCAAGATCAACCAGATCGGCACCCTGACCGAGACCTTCGCCGCCATCGAAATGGCCAAGCGCGCCGGCTACACCGCCGTCGTTTCGCACCGTTCGGGCGAAACCGAGGACTCGACCATCGCCGACATCGCCGTGGCCACCAATGCCATGCAGATCAAGACCGGTTCGCTGTCGCGTTCGGACCGCATGGCCAAGTACAACCAGCTGCTGCGCATCGAGGAAGAACTGGCCGAAGTGGCGTCGTACCCCGGTCTGGAAGCCTTCTACAACTTGCGTTAACGTAAGCGGGCCGCGGCACGCGCCGCGGCCCTGTTAGCGCCACGACTGCTGAGGGTTCCCGCGTATGCGCCTGTTGTTCCTGGTGCTGTTCGTGCTGGTAGGGCTGATCCAATACCCGCTTTGGCTGGGGAAGGGCGGCTGGTTCAAGGTCTGGGACCTGCAACGCCAGGTGGCGGCGCAGCGCGAGACCAACGAAGGCCTGCGCGCGCGCAACGCCGCGCTGGAAGCCGAAGTCCGCGACCTGGACAACGGTTCCGGCGCCATCGAGGAACGGGCCCGGGGCGAACTGGGCATGATGCGCGAAGGCGAAGTCTTCGTGCATATCCTGCCCCAGAACACCCAGCCGCCCGCGGGCGGCGCTTCATTGGCGACCGATGCCGCGGCGCGGCCAGCCACTCCCACCCGCGCCAGCGCGCCCGCCACGCCGCCCAGGCCCGCCGCGCGGCCGGCTACGGGGGCCTCCGGCGGCAACGCCGGCTCCTCCTCCCGGCACTGATCGCATCCAAAAGCTGCCCATTCACGGGCAGCGCAGGCTGCGGCATACCCCCTGCACCACGCCCGCCGGATACGGCGGACCGGCAAGCCAGTCCACCGGCTTGCTGTGCATTTCCATTTCGAGTTCGATGCTGATGGGCGCCAGGCCTCGCGCGCGCGCGGCGGCGGCGTAGCTGCCGTCGTTTTCCGCCAGGCCCGCCAGCAGTGTCCGTAGCGGCGGTAGCAATGGCTGGTACAGGTAGGTCAGCCGCAGCCTGAGTGTGTTGGCGCGGAAGATATCGGGCTGCAGGATTTCGATGCGCCACGGCACCGTGTCCATCCGCGCGGCGATACGTTCCTGGCTGTGGGCCAGCCGGCGCCCGGCGGTCTCGCCCTGCGGGCCGGCATGCAGTGGCCGCAGCGCCCTCAGGAAGGCGTCGCGGATGCGGGTGGGATCGGCGTGGCCGGTGCTGCCCGCGCGGGCGGCTTCCATCAAGGCCAGATGGGCGACCTGGCGTGTCACCTGCCAGCGCGCCGCGTCGGCCACCAGCGCCGCCACGGACAGGAGCACGGCCATGACCAGGGTGAATTCGAGCGCGGCGGCGCCGCGTTGCGGCACACGAGGCCTTGCAGCGCCCGGCGCAAAGGACGAAGGCAAGGAACGGCGGGGCAAGAAAAAGGCGGTCATGGCCGGCCAGTGTGGCGCGGGCATGACCGCCTGTCGATTCGTGCAAGCCGAGGGGGCTGCCGGGGACGTCAGTGCACCGTCGGCGGCGTACCGTCCGCGGTGGGCGGGCTGGAGGTGAACAGGGCGGCGCAGTCGACCGCGTCGAAGGCATACGGTTTGCCGCAGAAATCGCAGGACACGTCGACCTGGCCGCGTTCGGCCAGGATGTCCTTGACCTCGTCCTCGCCCAGCGAGCGCAGCATGTTGGCCACGCGCTCGCGGGTGCAGGGACAGTGCCAGCGCACCGGCTGCGGGTCGAACGCCACCAGCGTCTCTTCCCAATACAGGCGGTGGATCAGGGTGTCGATATCGGTGGCCAGCAGTTCCTCGCGCTTGAGCGTGGCGGCCAGCGCCGAGGCGCGGTCCCAGGTCTCGGCGGCGGCCTGCTCGGTCAGGGCCGGCGCATCCGCGCCGCCGTGGTAGGGCAGGCGCTGGATCAGCATGCCGGCGGCGTGTTCGCCGTCCGCGGCCAGCCACAAGCGGGTGTCCAGCTGCTCGGAGGCCTTCATATAGTGCTGCAGGGCCTCGGCGACGGTATCGCCTTCCAGCGGCACAATGCCCTGGTAGGCCTGCTGTCCGGGCACCTTGTGCTGCGGATCCAGCACCACGATGAAGCGGCCATTGCCGCCGGGGTTGAGCAGGCTCTGCATGTCGCCGTCGGCCGGCACGTCATGGCCTTCGCGCACTTTCACGGTGGCGCGCAGGCTGAGGTCGGAACGGCATTCCACCACCAGCAGCGCGATCGGGCCGTCGCCCTGGATCTGCAGTACCAGCGAGCCGTCGAACTTGATGTTGGCGGCCAGCAGGGTGGAGGCCGCCACCAGTTCGCCCAGCAAGTGGGTGATGGCGGGCGGGTAGTCGTGGTTGGCCTGGACGGCCTTCCAGGTATCCGTGAGGCGCACCGCTTGGACGCGGACGCTGCGGTCTTCGAGGAGGTATTTCTTGAGCTGATCGGTCATGGGGGAATGTTAGCCGATCGGACGGCCGATTCCCCCTGCCGGCGACAGGGGTGTAGGCCCTTGCCGGGGCGTTCCCGGCGGCAATGTCAGGCCAGCCGCTTCAAGGCCGTCTTGTAGTGTTGGCCGCGCGCCACGTAGTGGGCGGTGTTCTTGTGCAGATTGGCGATTTCCTCGTCGGACAGCTCGCGCACGATCTTGCCGATGCCGATGACCAGGGAATTGTCCGGAATCACCCGGTCTTCAGGGATGATGGCGCCCGCGCCGATCAGGCAATTGCGGCCGATCACGGCATTGTTCAGCACGATCGCCTGCATGCCCACCAGCGCGCCTTCGTGGATGGTGCAGCCGTGCAGCATGGCCTGGTGGCCCACGGTGACGTTGGGGCCGATGGTCATGGGACAGCCGGTATCCACGTGCAGCACGCTGCCTTCCTGGATATTGGTGCCCTGGCGGATCAGGATGGCGTCGTTGTCGCCCCGGATCGAGACGTGCGACCAGATGCTGACGCCGGCTTCCAGCGTGACGTTGCCGATGATGTCGGCGCTGTCGGCCACGTAGGCGGCGGGATCGATGCGGGGAATGAGGTCGTCGAGCTGGTAAATGGGCATGCCCTGTCTCCGGATACGGCGGGTCCCTGGCGGACCCGCCCGCGTCATTGGGGCCTGGACGCCCGCGCGCGTTCTTCTTCGCGCTGGCGCAGGATGCGACGCTGGATTTTACCGGTGGTGGTCATGGGCAGCTCTTCGACGAACTCGATTTCCTTCGGGTATTCGTAGGGCGCCAGGCGTTCGCGCACGTGTTCCTGCAGGTTTTCGATGATGTCGTTGCGGTCGCGCTGGGCGAATTCGGGTGTCAGCACCACGTAGGCCTTGACCACCGCGCCGCGCTCGGCGTCCGGTTTGGGCACCACGGCGGCATTGGCCACCGCGGGGTGGCCGATCAGGCAGCTTTCGATTTCACCCGGGCCGATGCGGTAGCCGGATGACTTGAACACGTCGTCGGCGCGGCCGGCGTACCAGAGGTAGCCGTCTGCGTCGATCCGCGCCAGGTCGCCCGTCAGGCACCAGTCGCCCTTGAACTTGGCCTGGGTGGCGGCTTCGTTGCGCCAGTAGCCCAGGAACAGGACCGGGTCGGGATAACCGTGGATATCGTAGCGATTGACGGCGATTTCGCCGGTTTCTCCGGCCGCCACCGGCTGACCGGCGTCGTCCAGCACCGCGACCCGATGGCCCGGGTAGGGCCGGCCCATGCTGCCCGGCTTGGCCGGCCAGCGCTTCTGGCTGTTGCCGACCACGTAGTTCATTTCGGTCTGGCCGAACATTTCGTTGGGCGTCACGCCCAGGGCGGACTGGCACCACTCGAAGACGGTCTCGCCGACGCTTTCGCCGGCGCTCATGATCGAGCGCAGGGCCAGCTGATAGCGATTGCGGGGTTCGGGCACCGCTTTCATCATCATCTTGAGCGCGGTCGGGAACAGGAAGGTGTTGGTGATCTGATAGCGCTCCATCAGCTCGAACGCCCGCTCGACCGAGAAGCGGCCGCGGGTGCCGACGATGGGATGGCCGAAATACAGCGTGGGCAGCAGCGCATCCATCATGCCGCCGGTCCAGGCCCAGTCGGCCGGCGACCAGAACACGTCGGCGGGCCGCGGAAACCAGTCCTGCGAGGCCACGAAGCCGGGCAGGTTGCCGATCAGCGCGCTGTGCGGCAGCAGGGCGCCCTTGGGCGCGCCGGTGGTGCCGGAGGTATAGAGCAGGATGGCCGGATCCGACGAGCGCGTCGGCACCGGCTTGAATTCACTGGGTTGGCGCGCCAGCAGGCTGCGCCAGGGCAGCACGCGCTCGTCGGCGAAGCCGATGCCGATGATCTGTTGCAGGTTGGGGCAGTTGTCGCTGACGGCCAGCAGGTTGGCGCTGGAGGCGTGGTCGACGATGGCGACGCGGGTCTCCGAATCGCACAGGCGGCTTTGCAGGGCTTCGGGACCGAACAGGGCCGACAACGGCAACACCACCGCGCCCACGCTGTAGATCGCCATGTGCGCGACCACGGTCTCAGGGCGTTGTCCCAAAACCACACCGACGCGGTCGCCGCGGCCCACGCCCATCTTCACCAGGCCATTGGCCAGCTGATTGGCGGCCTCGGCCAGCCGCGCATAGGTCCAGACCTCGCGGTTGCCGGCTTCATCTTCGTAGTAGATGGCGATGCGCCGCGCATCCGGACTACTGGATGCCCAGCGGTGGCAGCACGCTTCCGCAATGTTGAACTGGGTGGGAACCAGCCAGCGGAATGTTTGGTAGAGCACCTGATATTGGTCGTTCATGGCCCTATGTTGTGAGCATGTTGCAGCGTGAACGGGTCAGTTTTTGCCCGTTGCCCCAATTGCAAGCATGACCTAGAGGGCCGTGAACTGCAATATCCCCGTTGCGTAACGGGGACGTATAAGGGTTATCACGGGTGCTTGCCCTGGCGGCGCAGCGCCGACGGCAGCGCCGGCAACGACAGCGAGCGCGGCTTGCGCTGCGCCGGGTCGGCCTGGCGTTCGGCCTGGATCGCGGCCCAGTCCAGCAGTTGCAGCTGGCCGTCATGGGTCTCGGCCAGGGCCGACAGGCTTTCCACCCAGTCGCCGTCGTTGCAGTACAGGATGCCGCCCACGTCGCGCAGCTCGGCCTTGTGGATATGGCCGCAGACCACCCCGTCCAGGCCGCGGCGGCGGGCCTCGCCGGCCAGCGCCTCCTCGAAGTCGGTGATGAAGGACACGGCGTTCTTGACCTTGTGCTTGAGGTACTGCGACAGCGACCAGTAGTGCAGCCCCAGGCGGTGGCGCAGGCGGTTGAAATGGTGGTTGATCCACAGCGCCAGTTGGTAGAGGCCGTCGCCCAGGTGCGCCAGCCAGCGGCTGTGCTGGATCACGCCATCGAACTGGTCGCCGTGCAGCACCAGCAGGCGCATGCCCTTGGCGGTCACGTGCACGTCTTCGTCCAGGATCTCGATGTCGCCGAACGCGTAGCCGGCGAACTCGCGCGCGAATTCGTCATGGTTGCCGGGGATGAACACCACCCGGGTGCCGTTGCGGGCCTTGCGCAGGATGCGCTGGATCACGTCGTTGTGGGCCCGCGGCCAATGCCAGTGCTTGCGCAGCTGCCAGCCGTCGACGATGTCGCCGACCAGGTAGAGGGTGTCGGAATCGTTGTGCTCGAGGAAATCCAGCAGGAACTCCGCCTTGCACCCGGCGGTGCCCAGGTGAATATCGGAAATCCAGAGAGCGCGCCAGTGCGTGGGGCGGATTTCGTTCACGGTGCTGTCCATGGGGGCTGTCGTCATGCCTGGGAATGAAACCACCCCGCGATGACCGTGACATGAAAAAAAAGTGACGCTGTTGTGACGGCCGCGCCCGGCGGGCGCCGGGCGCTGTCAGATGAACCCGCTTCAGGCGCGTAGATGGCTCAGCATGTCGTGCACGTCGTGGGCCATGATGGCCAGCACGCAGACCAGCCCCAGGTAGGCGCAGGTGTAGGTCAGCTTGCTTTCCAGCGTCGTGCCGTAATAGGCCTGGTTCTCGGGCAGGGCGGGGTCGTATTTGAACGCCCGGATGACGTTGGGAAACGCCAGCACGGCCACCAGGATCAGGATCGGGCTGGGGCGCCAGAAAAACAGCGCCACCAGCACCGGCACGCCCACCAGCCAGATGCGCGGCGACAGCACCGCGGTGATGCGGCCGCCGTCGAACGGCGAAAGCGGGATCAGGTTGAAGAGGTTGATGAAGAAGCCCGCGTAGGACAGCGCCAGCAGCAGGTCGCTGCCGGTGCTGCGCGCCGCGAAATAGCAGGCCAGCGAGGCCACCGTGCCCGCCAGCGGGCCGCCCAGGCCCACGTAGGCCTCGGTATCGGCATCGTGCGGCATCTCCTTCAGCTGTATCCAGGCGCCCACGAATGGAATGAACACGGGTGCGCCGACATCCAGGCCGCGCTGGCGCGCCGCGATGTAATGGCCCAGTTCATGCACCAGCAGCAACAGCACGAAGCCTGCCGCGTAGCGCCAGCCGAACACGAAGGCATAGACCGCGACCGACAGCAGCATGGTGCCGCCGGTCGCCAGCAGCTTGCCGAACTTCAGGTACTTGATACCCGAGAACAGCAACAGGAGCAGCTTCATGGCTCAGGGCTGCTGTTGTTCCGCCTTCTTGCCGCGAAAGCGCTTCCACAGGCCGCCGCCCAGCGCGGCGGCCGCCAGGATGCCGACCTTGGCGAACTTGGCCAGGAACGCGGCGATCACGGCGAACAGGCCCAGCTTCTTGGCGGCCACGCCCGCGACCAGCGCGGCCAGGCCGTATTCGGCGACCTTGTCGGTGGACGAGTTGAAGTCGGCGTAGCGCTTGCCTTCGACGTACTTCAGGTTGTCCAGCAGGGTCAGCACCGCGGTCTTGTCCTTCGGCACCAGGTTCTTCTGCGTGATCAGGTCCAGCGTGATGTAGCCGTCGCGGCCCAGCGCGTAGGTGTTGTAGTTGACGGTGGGATTGTCGTTGGCGGTTTCGCCCTTGTGCTTGACGGCCACCGACCAGACCAGGCGCTGCGTGCTGCTGTCGTACTTGGGCGCCTCGACCCAGCCGTCCATCACCAGCTCGGGGAAGCCGCGCTTCTTGCGCTCGACGTTTGACTCTTCGGTGCCATCGCGCAGGCTGTCCAGCAGTTCGCTGACGTTCCAGTTCTTGGCGTCGTCGTCCTTGATGTAGCCGGCCTTGTCGAAATTGACGGTGATGACCCAGTCGTCATCGTCGCTCTTGGGCATGACCACGCCCAGCAGCGAGGGATCCTTGCCGTTGCCGTCGGCCGCCATCAGGCGGTCGGCCTGGATGCGCGGCACGAAGAACATCGATTCAGGCAGGTGCACCACGGCCTGGTCGCCCAGCTTGACGTCGGCCGGGCCTTCCTGGGCGGCGGCGTAGGCTGCCTTCATGGCGGCCTCGATTTCCTGCTGCGCGGCGGCATTCTGGGCCGAGGCGCCGAAGGGCAGGAACAACAAGGCACTGGCGGCGGCCAGGGACAGGCGGGAAAGGAAAGCGCGCATGATAATTATTGGAGCGTCTGTGAAAGGGGCCCCATTGTCTTTGCACGCGACTTTCAACTTTCTGAAAGCCAACGCCTAATTCGCCGCACGATTTTGCCAGTTGTAAGCAGGTATGTTCAGCGCCCGTTCAGGCGTCCGATTCCTGTCGCTCAACGGGTCTTCTTGCGCTGCGGCGCGTTGCGCAGGCGGGTGCCGAGCAGGCGGTCGTGCAGGAACTGGCCGTCCGGATCGAACCAGGACCAGATGAAGATCGTGAACGGCGCGGCCACGATGAACATGTCCATCGAGGGCCAGCCGGTGGCGCTGGCGGCGGCCCACACCACGGCGGCGCCCGCCAGCACCAGCGGCCACGCCAGCACGTAGCGCAGGATCAGGCGGGCGGTGGACGGCGGGTTGCCATCGCGATCGACCAGCCGGATGTTCCATGTCTTCATCGGCAGCGTCTGGCCGCGGCGGCGCCAGCACAGCACGAAATAGGCGCCAATGGCCACGAACAGCCAGGCCTGGCGGGCGGGCCGCAGTTCCAGCGCGTTCTTGCTCTGGGTCAGGGTATCCATGAGGTATCCCGCCAGGAAGACCACGCCGAACAGCAGCACGGCTTCGTACATCATGCAGGCGAACCGGCGCAGCCGGTTGGGGGTCTGGTCGAGGGAGGCGTCGGTCATGGGCCGGTATTATCCGACAAAGCGGCCACCCGGTGGGTTGACGGTTTCCCGGCTCCGGCCATAAAAAAAACCCGCCGGTAAGGGCGGGTCTATAAAAGGGGCTATGCAGCCCCCAAGGGGAAATCGTTCAGGCCATCAGGCCTGCAATCCTGCTTCAGGCGGCCGAGTGCGCGTTCTTGGCGCTCGTCTTGCCAGCCAGGGCACGGATACCGTGGGCCAGCTTACGCAGGCCGGCGGCCAACGCACGCATCGGGTGCGGGCGGAACTGTTCTTCAATAGCCTGGAGCATCAGTTGACGCTCGAGTTCGTCGGTCAGGCGGATGGTGTTGTTCGGGTTGATCACAATAGCCTCCACGGGCTTGCACTGTTGTTTAGCTACTAGGGATAACCCGAATTATAGGGTTAACCCTGAAGCTGTGCAAGTGCCTGGTGCGTATCGGCAACATCCTGGTGCTGATGATGCCCCAAATCGGCGCTGCGGGGCAGCATAAGCAAAGATACGGGCGCGATGTTGCGGCGCTTTTACAACGCGCGCGCAGTGGCATGGGGGCAGGAGGCCGGACGCCCGGGGAATGGAATGCCCCGGGCGCGGAGGCGGCGCGTCAGGCGTCGCGGTAGCCGGCGGCGACCAGTTCGAAGCCGAACAGGCGGCAGTCCAGGGCGCCGTTGTGCAGCGGCACACGGCGCTTGGGCTTGAGGCGCATCTGGTTGGGCAGGGTCAGGTCGCTGGTGATGATGTGCAGCTGCCAGCCGGCGAAATTGCGCTTCAGGCAGGTGGCCCAGTCGCGCCACAGGTCGGCGTCCTGCTCGGTCGCCATGCGTTCGCCGTAGGGCGGGTTGGTGACGATCCAGCCATGGTCGGCGGGCGCCTGCACTTCGCGGGCGTCGCCCACCTCGAACCGGATGGTGTCGGCGGTGAGCCAGGCGCGCTCGGCGTTGTTGCGGGCGAATTCGACCGCCTGTGGATCCAGGTCGTAACCGACCAGAGGCGCGTCCAGCTGCGGCAGGATGCGCGAGCGCGCATCGTCCTTCAGGTCGCGCCAGCGGTAGGCATCGTGGCCGCGCAGGCGTTCGAAGCCGAACGGGCGCGAGATGCCGGGGGGCACGCCCAGCGCGATCCAGGCGGCCTCGATCAGGATGGTGCCGGAGCCGCAGAACGGATCCAGCAGCGGCGCGGCCGGGTCCCAGCCGGCCAGCGCCAGCATGCCCGCGGCCAGGTTCTCGCGCAGCGGCGCGTCGCCCTTGTCCAGGCGCCAGCCGCGCTTGAACAGCGATTCACCCGAGGTGTCCAGGTACAGCGTGGCGGTGTGGCCGGTCAGGAACAGGTGCACGCGCGCGTCGGGGCGGACCGTGTCGATGCTGGGGCGTTCGCCTTCCAGTTCGCGCAGGCGGTCGCAGATGCCGTCCTTGGCGCGCAGATTGCAGTACTGCAGGCTCTGCACGGGGCTCTTGATCGCCGAGGTATCCACGCGCAGCGTCTGTTCGGCGCCGAACCAGCGCTCCCAGGGCGTATCGCGGGCCAGGTCGAGGATGTCGTCTTCGTGCGAGATCTCGGCGTGGGCGACCTGCACCAGGATGCGGGTGGCCAGGCGCGAATACAGGTTGGCGCGTTGCACACCCGCCCAATCGGCGGTGAAGGAACAGCCGGCGCGGCCGGCTTCGGCGTCGTCGTAGCCCAGGGCCTGCATTTCGGCGGTCAGGGCTTCCTCCAGGCCCTGGGGGCAGGGGGCGAAGACCTTGAAACGCTCGGCCTGGCGCGGTTCGCGCGGGCGGCGCTCGCGGATCTCGACGGAGGGCGCGCGGTCGCGCGGCGCGTCGGCGTCCCGGGCCGGGCCGGCGTTGATCGACGCATCGTCGTCGTAGTCGGGTTCCGGCGCGAACTCGGGCGCGGGGCCGTCGTCCTCGAAGGGATCGTAGAAGCGGCCGGCGGGCGTGGCAGGGGCGATGTACTGGTCGTCCATGCGCGGCGCGCGCTGCGGCGTGCGGCCCGAGCGCGGCGCCGACGGGGCGTCGCGGCGCGGGTCATCGCCACGGCGGGCGCGGTCGCCACGCGGCCCATCGCCACGGCGCGGGCTGTCGCCGCGGGAACCATCACCGCGGCGCGGATTGTCGCCACGCGCGCCGTCACCACGGCGCGGGCCGTCGCCCCGGTCGCCGTCGGCCGATCGGCGCGCGGCGCGGGCCGCGGCCTGGCGCTGCTGGTAGCCCTCGGGGTCCTTCTGGCGCTCGATGTTGTCCTTGGCGCGCTCGTTCTGGGCGACCAGGCGGGCGCGGGCGCCGCTGCGCACGCGTTTGGGCGCGGCTTCGGCGTGCGCGTCGCGCGCGGTTTTCTTGATCGTCAGCGTCTTGCGCGGGCGGTCCTGGTCATCAGCGGACATACGAATCCTGGCGAATGTGCAAAGGGTAGGGGGAATCAGAAGGGTTTGACGACGACCAGCGCCACCACCACCAAGAGCAGCAAGACGGGAACTTCGTTGAACCAGCGATAGAACTTGTGCGAACGGGTGTTCTTGCCCTGTTCGAATTTACGCAGCATGACGCCACAGGCGTGATGGTAGCCGATGACGAGCAGGACGAAAAAGAGCTTGGCGTGCATCCAGCCGTTGCCGGGGCCGACGCCGATGCCGTAGCCCAGGTACAGCCACATGCCGAGCGCCACCGCGACAACCGCCAGGATGGTGGTGAAGCGGTAGAGGCGGCGCGCCATGCCGAGCAGGGTGACCTGGACGGCCGAATCCGATTGCTGGGCCAGGTTCACGAAGATGCGGGGCAGGTAGAACAGGCCGGCGAACCAGGAGGCGATGAAGACGATGTGGAAGGTTTTTACCCAGAGCATGGACATGGTGGGGGCGGTCTTTGTTTTCTTGGGGAAGGGGGATTGTAATTGCTGAGGGCTGGGGGTTCTTCGTAGGTCGCCCGTCGCGGCGGCGGTTTGGGGGGGCGGGCGCCCACGATTGCGGTCCGGAGCGTTCGCTCCGGACTGCCCCTGCCTCAACCTCGTGGCCGCCGTTCGGCGGCTGCCTTCGGTTTCCGTCGGGCGCATCGAGGTTGCCCGCCCCCCAAACCGCCGCCGCGACGGGCTACGGGTTTCGAGAAATGAGGCGCTGCCAGACCGGTGGGGTTCTGGGGAGGTTTGCGGGGCCCGTCAAAACCGGCCGCGCGGGCGGCCGGTTTTGACTTACGCGGTGGTTTGCGTCGGGACGGGGGGGCTGCGCGGTGGTGGACAGGTGCTTGCTTGGCGCGCAGCCGCGAGGAAGGGAGAAGAGCGGCCCCGGACGGTTTTGCCGTGATGGGGCCGTGGGGCGTGCAGCTTGTCGCTTCAGATCTGCGCTTGTCGCTTCGGATCAGATCCGCGCGTGTCGCCTCAGATCACATACAGATCGACGTACTCGTGGACTGGCATCGTTTCCAGTTTCTTCTGGTCCAGCGACGCTTCCAGGATGCGGGCCTGTTGGCGGGCGGGGAAGATGCGGGCGAGGTTGGTGCGGAATTTCGCTTCCAGCAGGGGGATGCCGTCGGCGCGGCGGCGCTTGTGGCCGATGGGGTATTCGCAGACGACCTCGTCGAGCTGGGTGCCGTCGGTGAACCTGACGGTGAGCGCGTTGGCGATGGAGCGTTTGTCGGGGTCGTGGTAGTCGCGGGTGTAGGCCGGATCCTCGACGCAGGTGATCTTGTCGCGCAGGGCGTCGATGCGCGGGTCGGCGGCGACGTCGTCCTCGTAGTCGGCGGCGGTGAGGCGGCCGAACAGGAGCGGGACGGCGACCATGTACTGGATGCAGTGGTCGCGGTCGGCGGGGTTGTTCAGCGGGCCCTTCTTGTCGATGATGCGGATGCACGCCTCGTGGGTGCGGATGGTGATGCTGGCGATGTCCTCGGCGGACTTGCCCAGGGACTTGAGGCGGTCATGGATCTGCATGGCGCATTCGACCGCCGTCTGCGAGTGAAACTCGGCCGGGAACGAGATCTTGAACAGCACGTTTTCCATGACGTAGCTGCCGTAGGGGCGCTGGAACCGGAACGGCTGGCCCTTGAACAGCACGTCGTAGAAGCCCCAGGTCTTGGCGGACAGCACCGAGGGGTAGCCCATCTCGCCGGTGCGGGCGATCAGCGCCAGGCGCACGGCGCGGCTGGTGGCGTCGCCGGCGGCCCAGCTCTTGCGGCTGCCGGTGTTGGGGGCGTGGCGGTAGGTGCGCAGGCTCTGGCCGTCGACCCAGGCCAGCGAGACGGCGTTGATGACTTCGTCGCGGGTGAGGCCCAGCATCTGCGCCACCACGGCGGTGGACGCGACCTTGACCAGCACCACGTGGTCCAGGCCGACCTTGTTGAAGGAATTCTCGAGCGCGATGCAGCCCTGGATCTCGTGCGCCTTGATCATGCCGGTCAGCACGGCGCGCATCGTCAGGGGCGGCTTGCCGGCGGCGACGGCGGTGCGCGACAGCCAGTCGGCGGTGGCCAGGATGCCGCCCAGGTTGTCGGACGGGTGGCCCCATTCGGCGGCCAGCCAGGTGTCGTTGAAGTCGAGCCAGCGGATCATCGCGCCGATGTTGAACGCGGCCTGCACGGGGTCCAGCTGGAATTGGGTGCCGGGCACCTTGGCGCCGTGCGGGACGACGGTGCCGGGGACGACGGGGCCCAGCAGCTTGCGGCACGCCGGATATTCCAGCGCTTCCAGGCCGCAGCCGAGGGTGTCGATCAGGCAGTTGCGAGCGGTCTCGTAGGCCAGGCCGCTCTGGATTTCATAGTTCAGTACGTAGTCGGCGATATCGACCAGGACCTGGTCGGGCTCGGGACGGACGTTGGAGATCGGGGCAGACATTTGGTACCTCTCCTGAGTGTTTACAGGCGGCACTGGGCCCGCGCGGCGCGGGGTATGGCGTCGGCAGGCCCATGTCGTCGTCTTACTTGCGCTTGTCGATCGGCACGAACTTCTGATCTTCCGGACCGACGTAGTTGGCGGTCGGGCGGATGATCTTGTTGTCCACGCGCTGCTCGATGATGTGGGCCGACCAGCCCGCGGTGCGCGCGATCACGAACAGCGGGGTGAACATGGCGGTGGGCACGCCCATCATGTGGTAGCTGACGGCCGAGAACCAGTCCAGGTTGGGGAACATCTTCTTGATGTCCCACATGACCGTCTCGAGGCGTTCGGCGATGTCGAACATCTTGGTGCTGCCGGCCTTCTTGGAGAGCTTCTTGGCCACTTCCTTGATGACCTTGTTGCGCGGGTCGGACACGGTGTAGACCGGATGGCCGAAGCCGATGATGACTTCCTTGGCCTCGACGCGGCGGCGGATGTCGGCCTCGGCTTCGTCCGGCGTCTCGTAGCGCTTCTGCACGTCGAAGGCGACCTCGTTGGCGCCGCCGTGCTTGGGGCCGCGCAGCGCGCCGATGGCGCCGGTGATGGCCGAGAACATGTCCGAGCCGGTGCCGGCGATGACGCGGGCGGTGAAGGTGGAGGCGTTGAATTCATGCTCGGCGTACAGGTTCAGCGAGATGTGCATCGCCTTGACCCATTCGTCGCTCGGCTTCTCGCCGTGCAGCAGGTGCAGGAAGTGGCCGCCGATGCTGTCATCGTCGGTCTGCACGTCGATCACGCGGCCGTTGTGGCTGTAGTGGTACCAGTACAGCAGGGCCGAACCCAGGTTGGCCATCAGGCGGTCGGCGATGTCGCGCGCGCCGGGCAGGTTGTGGTCGTCCTTTTCGGGCAGCACGCAGCCCAGCACCGAGACGGCCGTGCGCATCACGTCCATCGGGTGGCTGGCGGCGGGCAGCGCCTCGAGCGCGTCCTGCAGCTGCACCGGCAGGCCGCGCAGCGAACGCAGCTTTTCCTTGTAGGCCTTCAGTTCGGCCTTGTTGGGCAGCTTGCCGTGCACCAGCAGGTGGGCGATTTCCTCGAACTCGCTGGTATGGGCGATGTCCAGGATGTCGTAGCCGCGGTAGTGCAGGTCGTTGCCGCTGCGGCCGACGGTACACAGCGCGGTGTTGCCGGCGACCACGCCGGACAGCGCGACCGATTTCTTGGGCTTGAAGCCGGCCTTTTCTTCCGGCTTGGCGGCCGGGGTGGTATCCGTTTTGGCAGCCTGCTTCTTGGGAGCCGTGCTCATGTCTCTACTCCTTTCCTTTCGCGGTGGTCGATGCAATGGGGGAAGCTGGGGCGCCGCGGGATCGCCGCGGCGCCGGATGCGGTGGCGCGCTCAGGCCTTGCCCTTCTGGAACAGGGCGTCCAGGCGCGATTCGAATTCGTGGTAGCCGATGCGGTCGTACAGTTCTTCGCGCGTCTGCATCAGGTCGACCACGTTCTTCTGGTGGCCGTCGCGGCGGATGGCGGTGTAGACGGCCTCGGCGGCCTTGTTCATGGCGCGGAAGGCCGACAGCGGGTAGAGCACCATGCCCACGCCCACGCTCTTGAGTTCTTCCACCGAGAACAGCGGCGTCTTGCCGAATTCGGTGATGTTGGCCAGCACCGGCACCTTGACCGCCTTGACGAAGCGGTCGTAGGTCGGCAGGTCGTAGGCGGCTTCGGCGAAGATGGCGTCGGCGCCGGCTTCGACGCAGGCCAGGGCGCGCTCGATGGCGGCGTCCACGCCGTGCGAGGCGATGGCGTCGGTGCGCGCGATCAGGTAGAAGTCGCTGTCGGTGCGGGCGTCGGCCGCGGCCTTGACGCGATCGGCCATTTCCTCGGTGCTGACGATTTCCTTGCCCGGACGGTGGCCGCAGCGCTTGGCGCCGACCTGGTCTTCGATGTGGCAGGCGGCGGCGCCGAACTTGATCAGGCTCTTGACGGTGCGGGCGATGTTGAACGCCGACGGGCCGAAGCCGGTGTCGATGTCGACCAGCAGCGGCACGTCGCAGACGTCGGTGATGCGGCGCACGTCCGTCAGCACGTCGTCCATGGTGTTGATGCCCAGGTCGGGCAGGCCCAGCGAACCCGCGGCAACGCCGCCGCCCGACAGGTAGATGGCGCGGTAGCCGGCGCGCTTGGCCAGCAGGGCGTGGTTGGCGTTGATGGCGCCAATGATCTGCAACGGGTTTTCTTCGGCGAGCGCGCGGCGGAACAGGGCGCCGGCGGATTCGGGTCTGGACATGGGTGGTCTCCGTTATAGGGGCCGGGTGTCGTGACGTTGCCCCGGCTGGGATGTCAGGTCTTGCGGGTCCGCGGCGGGCCGGATCGGGATCCGGCACCTTGCCATGACCTTACCGCGGTCGCGGCGCGTAAATCTGTCCCCTTCGCGACAATTCCTTGCGCGGCGGCAAAGAGACAGGTGTACGTGCCGCGCGGCGCATTGCGCGAATGCGCCGCGCTTGCGAATTGGGCCCGCGTCAACGGGCCCAATTCTGCTTGCGGACTGCTTACTTCAGCAGGTCCTTGACGCCGTCGCGCTCTTCCAGCAGCTCTTTCAGCGTGAAGTCCAGGCGCTCACGCGAGAAGGCGTCGATTTCCAGGCCTTCGACGCGCTTGTATTCGCCGTTTTCGGTCGTGACCGGCACGCCGTAGATGATGCCTTCGGGGATGCCGTAGGAGCCATCCGACGGAATGCCCATGGTGACCCACTTGCCGTTGCTGCCCAGGACCCAGTCACGCACGTGGTCGATGGCGGCGTTGGCGGCCGAGGCGGCCGACGACAGGCCGCGGGCCTCGATGATGGCGGCGCCGCGCTTGCCCACGGTGGGGATGAAGGTGTCGCGGTTCCAGGCGTCGTCGTTGATCAGCTTGGACAGCGATTCGCCGCCGACGGTGGCGAAGCGGTAGTCGGGGTACATGGTGGGCGAGTGGTTGCCCCACACGACCAGCTTCTCGATGTCGGCCACGGCCTTGCCCGACTTGGCGGCCAGTTGCGACAGGGCGCGGTTGTGGTCCAGGCGCAGCATGGCGGTGAAGTTCTTGGCGGGCAGGTCCGGCGCCGACTTCATGGCGATGTAGGCGTTGGTGTTGGCCGGATTGCCGACCACCAGGACCTTGACGTTGCGGCTGGCGACGTCGTTCAGGGCCTTGCCCTGGGCCGTGAAGATCTGGGCGTTGACCGACAGCAGGTCCTTGCGTTCCATGCCGGGGCCGCGCGGGCGGGCGCCGACCAGCAGGGCCACGTCCGCGTCCTTGAACGCCGTGCGCGGATCGCTGTGGGCGGTGACTTCCTGCAGCAGCGGGAAGGCGCAGTCATCCAGTTCCATGATGACGCCCTTCAGGGCCTTTTGCGCTTTTTCGTCGGGGATTTCAAGCAGTTGCAGAATGACGGGCTGATCTTTGCCCAGCATTTCGCCGGAGGCGATGCGGAACAGCAGTGCGTAACCGATTTGGCCGGCGGCGCCGGTGACGGCGACACGCAAGGCAGGCTTAGACATGGACGTTCTCCGTAATGGTGTGGCGAGAAAGAAATCTCGCCAATCAGTGTAATCCGTTGAGCGGCGCAAACGGCCTGCGCGCGAGGGGCGGCCAGGTTGCCGGACAGACGGAAATCCTAGAACTAATTTACGGGTGCGTCAATTGATCTTATATCTTATATAAGACATAAGACGTTGGACAGCGTTGCCCCCGATATGCCACAATAGAGCGTTTGTTCGAATGCGCCGCAGCACCGCCGGCTGCGCGCCTGTATCAGGCCAGAACACCGGCACCGCAGCAGCGCATGCGAATGGAAACCGCATCGTTTGCGCTGCCTTTCCATTCTCCGGATGAACATGACACTTCCAAGACGATCCATGGCAGACCCCCGGCCCGAAACTCCCCTACGTACTCGCGCCGCCCGTCCAGCGGGCGAGGGGGCCGCTTTCAGTCCGTTGTACCGCCAGATCAAGGGCCTGCTCGTCCAGAGCCTGGACCGCGGCGAATGGAAGCCCGGCGAACTCATCCCCAGCGAAATCGATCTGGCCGCCCGCTTCCAGGTGAGCCAGGGCACGGTGCGCAAGGCGGTCGATGAGTTGGCCGCCGAACACTTGCTGCTGCGCCGCCAGGGCAAGGGCACCTTCGTCGCCACCCACCATGAAGCCCGCGTGCGCTACCGCTTCCTGCGCCTGGCCCCCGACGAAGAGGGCGAGGCCGGCCGCGCCGAAAGCCGCATCCTCGAATGCCGGCGCTTGCGGGCGCCGGCCGAGATCGCGCGCGCGCTCGACCTGCGCGCCGGCGAAACCGTCGTCATGATCCGCCGCCTGCTGTCCATGGGGCAGACACCCACCGTGCTGGACGACATCTGGCTGCCGGGATCCATCTTCCGCGGCCTCACCTTCGAGCTGTTGAGCGCGAACAAGGCGCCGCTCTATGGCCTGTTTGAATCCGAGTTCGGCGTCAGCATGGTGCGCGCGGACGAAAAGCTGCGCGCGGTGGCCGCGCCGGCCGAAGTCTGTACGCTGCTTAATGTTGCCGCCGGCACGCCGTTGTTGCAGGTGGATCGTGTGTCGTACACGTACGGTGACCGCCCCATGGAAATCCGGCGGGGCTTGTACTTGACCGATCGATACCACTACCGCAATAGTCTGAATTGATGAGCTTTTTACCTACGATTTGATACCAACCCGATCTCTGGGCGAAAATACCGTGTTTGCCCGCAAGGGCCACGGCATTGCCGCCGTCACGATTCCCTAGTTCCGAAACACCGAGGCCGTCATGTCCGACACCGCTGCCAAGCCACGTCCGCAGTTTCGCAATATTGGGCTTGCCCAAGTTGCGTTCTCCTATCGCCTGCCCCTGGCCGGCAAGCTGTCCATCCTGCACCGCATCAGCGGCATATTGCTGTTCCTCTGTCTGCCCTTGGTCATTCTGCCGCTGTTCGCGGCCAGCGTGGCCTCGCCGCAGACCTTCGCGGCCGTCGCCGCGTATGCCGGCAATCCGATCGTCAAGCTCGTCCTCCTGGTCCTGATCTGGGGCTACCTGCATCACTTCTGTGCGGGCATCCGCTACCTGCTGCTGGACCTGCACCTGGGCATCGACAAGCTGTCGGCCAAGAAAAGCGCCGGCGTGGTTTTCGGTGTCAGCCTGGCGCTGACCCTGGTGTTCGCCCTCAAACTGTTCGGAGTGCTGTAAATGGCCGCCGCTAAAAACTACGGACCCAAGCGCCTGGTCGTCGGCGCCCACTATGGCGTCATGGATTTCATCATCCAGCGCATCACCGCCGTCATCATGGCCGTGTATACGCTGGTGCTGCTCATCGGCATCCTGTTGATGCCTGCCTTCACGTATGAATCGTGGCACGCGCTGTTCACGTTCTACGTGGGCGTTCTTCCGGTCGGCCAGATCCTGGCGACCCTCGCATTCGTTGCGTTGGCCTGGCATGCCTGGATTGGCGTGCGCGACATCTGGATGGACTACGTCAAGCCGGTGGGCCTGCGCCTGCTGCTGCAAGTGCTGACGATCCTCTGGTTGATCGGTTCGGTCGTTTACTTCGCGCAAATCCTCTGGAGCATCTAAGCCGTGGTCTCTGTCATGAAATCCTTGCCGCGCCGCCAGTTTGATGTGGTGGTCGTGGGCGCCGGCGGAGCCGGCATGCGTTGTTCGCTGCAACTGTCCCAAGCGGGCCTGTCCGTTGCGGTGCTGTCCAAAGTGTTCCCCACGCGCTCGCACACCGTGGCCGCGCAAGGCGGCGTGAGCGCCTCGCTGGGCAACATGAGCGAAGACAACTGGTACTGGCACATGTACGACACCGTCAAGGGTTCGGACTGGCTGGGCGACCAGGACGCCATCGAGTTCATGTGCCGCGAAGCTCCCAATGCCGTGTACGAACTCGAGCACTTCGGCATGCCGTTCGACCGCAACCCCGACGGCACCATCTACCAGCGTCCGTTCGGCGGCCACACCGCCAACTTCGGTGAAAAGCCGGTCCAGCGCGCCTGTGCCGCTGCCGACCGTACCGGCCACGCGCTGCTGCACACCCTGTACCAGCGCAACGTTGCCGCCCGCACCCAGTTCTTCGTCGAATGGATGGCGCTGGACCTGCTGCGCAACGAAGCCGGCGACGTCGTGGGCGTGACCGCGCTCGAAATGGAAACCGGCGAGATCTACATCCTGGAAGCCAAGACCACGGTGCTGGCCACCGGCGGCGCCGGCCGCATCTGGGCCGCTTCCACCAACGCCTTCATCAACACCGGTGACGGCCTGGGCATGGCCGCCCGCGCGGGCATCCCGCTGCAGGACATGGAATTCTGGCAATTCCACCCGACCGGCGTGGCCGGCGCCGGCGTGCTGATCACCGAAGGCGTGCGCGGCGAAGGCGGCATCCTGCTGAACAAGGACGGCGAACGCTTCATGGAGCGCTACGCGCCCACGCTGAAGGACCTGGCGCCGCGTGACTTCGTGTCGCGCTCGATGGACCAGGAAATCAAGGAAGGCCGCGGCTGCGGTCCGGACGGCAGCTACGTGGTGCTCAAGCTCGACCACCTCGGCGCCGACGTCATCAACAAGCGCCTGCCCTCCATCCGCGAAATCGCCATCAAGTTCGGCAACGTCGACCCGATCAAGGAACCGATCCCCGTCGTCCCGACCATCCATTACCAGATGGGCGGCATCCCGGCCAACTACCACGGCCAGGTGCTGACGCGCGAAAACGGCGAGAACAAGATCGTCAACGGCCTGTACGCCATCGGCGAATGCGCCGCGGTGTCGGTGCACGGCGCCAACCGCCTGGGCACCAACTCGCTGCTGGACCTGATCGTCTTCGGCCGCGCCACCGGCAACCACATCGTCAATTCGCATCCGGAACGCCAGCACGCGCACCAGCCCGTGCCGCAGCAGGCCGTCGAATTCTCGATGGATCGCATCAACAAGCTGGAGTCGCGCACCTCGGGCGAGAAGACCCAGGACATCGGCAACGCGATCCGCTTCTCGATGCAGCGCCACTGCGGCGTGTTCCGCACGCTGGACCTGCTGAACGAAGGCGTGACCCAGATCGAAGACCTGGCCAAGCAGGCCGACAACATCTACTTCAAGGACAAGTCCAAGGTGTTCAACACCGCGCGCGTCGAGGCGCTGGAACTGGCCAACATGACCGAAGTGGCCCGCGCCACCATCAAGTCGGCCGCCAACCGCACCGAAAGCCGCGGCGCCCACGCGCTGGACGACCACCCGACCCGTGACGACGAGAACTGGCTCAAGCACACGCTGTGGTACTCCGAAGGCAGCCGCCTGGATTACAAGCCCGTGCAGATGAAGCCGCTGACGGTCGAGTCCTTCCCGCCCAAGGCGCGTACCTTCTAAGTCCGGATAGAGCCTACTATGAGCACCAAGAGAATCGTCAAGTTCGAAATCTACCGCTACGATCCGGACAAGGACGAGCGCCCCTACATGCAGAAGCTGGAAGTCGAACTCCAGCCCACCGACAAGATGCTGCTTGATGCGCTGGTGCGCATCAAGAACGACGTCGACGACAGCCTGGCCCTGCGCCGCTCGTGCCGTGAAGGCGTGTGCGGTTCGGACGCCATGAACATCAACGGCAAGAACGGCCTGGCCTGCACGACCAACCTGCGCGAGCTGAAAGAACCGATCGTGCTGCGCCCGCTGCCGGGCCTGCCCGTGATCCGCGACCTGATCGTGGACATGACGCACTTCTTCAACCAGTACCACTCGATCCGCCCGTACCTCATCAACGACACGCCGCCGCCCGAGAAAGAGCGCCTGCAGTCGCCCGAGGCGCGCGAAGAGCTGGATGGCCTGTACGAGTGCATCCTGTGCGCGTGCTGTTCCACTTCCTGCCCGTCGTTCTGGTGGAATCCGGACAAGTTCGTCGGCCCGGCCGGCCTGCTGCAAGCCTACCGCTTCATCGCCGACAGCCGCGACGAAGCCACCGGCAGCCGTCTGGACAACCTGGAAGACCCGTACCGCCTGTTCCGTTGCCACACCATCATGAACTGCGTCGACGTCTGTCCCAAGGGACTGAACCCGACCAAGGCCATTGGCAAGATCAAGGAACTGATGGTCCGTCGCACGGTCTAGTAGTTTGGTGTATTTAAGGTGTAATGATGAGCAGGCTTACTGAACTGGAACGGGCGCGTCTGCGTTGGCGGGCGCGCCGGGGTCTGCTCGAAAACGACTTGATCATCACCCGGTATCTCGACGCCCACGAGGCCGAGCTTACCGACGATGACGTGACGGCATTGACGCAGCTCTTCGAGTTGGGAGACAACGATCTTCTCGACCTGCTGCTGGCCCGCAAGGAGCTCGAGGGCGCACTGGACACGCCCCGGCTCCGCGGCATCATCGGCCAGATGCGGTCGCTCTGATTAATTGAGAGGAAAAAACATGAACCTGTCTGACAAAAAAGCCACTCTGTCCTTCTCGGACGGCAGCGCACCCATTGAGTTCCCTGTCTACAAGGGCACGGTCGGTCCGGATGTGATCGACATCCGCAAGCTGTACGGCCAGACGGGCATGTTCACGTTCGACCCCGGTTTCATGTCGACCGCGGCTTGCGAATCGGGCATCACCTACATCGACGGCGACAAGGGCGAGCTGCTGTACCGCGGCTACCCGATCGAACAGCTGGCCGTCAATTGCGATTTCATGGACATCTGCTACCTGATCCTGAACGGCGAACTGCCGAACCAGGAACAGAAGGCCGACTTCGATTCGCAAGTGACCCATCACACGATGGTCAACGAACAGCTGCACTTCTTCCTGCGCGGCTTCCGTCGCGACGCCCACCCGATGGCCGTCCTGACGGGCCTGGTGGGCGCGCTGTCGGCGTTCTACCATGACTCGACCGACATCACGAACCCGCAGCATCGTCACATCTCGGCCATCCGCCTGATCGCCAAGATGCCGACGCTGGTCGCGATGGCGTACAAGTACTCGCAAGGCCAACCGTTCATCTACCCGCAGAACGACCTGTCCTACACGGGCAACTTCCTGCGCATGATGTTCGCCACGCCGTGCGAAGAGTACAAGGTCAACGAAGTCGTCGAGCGCGCGCTCGACCGCATCTTCATCCTGCACGCCGACCACGAGCAGAACGCCTCGACCTCCACGGTCCGCCTGTGCGGTTCGTCGGGCACCAACCCGTTCGCCGCCATCTCGGCCGGCGTGGCTTGCCTGTGGGGCCCGGCTCACGGCGGCGCCAACGAAGCTTGCCTGCAGATGCTCGAAGAGCTGCAAGCCAACGGCGGCATCGCCAAGGTCGGCGAGTTCATGGAGAAGGTCAAGGACAAGAACTCGGGCGTGCGCCTGATGGGCTTTGGCCACCGCGTCTACAAGAACTACGACCCGCGCGCCAAGCTGATGCAGGAAACGTGCAAGGAAGTGCTCTCGGCCCTGGGCCTGGAAAACGACCCGCTGTTCAAGCTGGCCATGGAACTGGAACGCATCGCCCTGTCGGATCCGTACTTCGTGCAGCGCAAGCTGTACCCGAACGTGGACTTCTACTCGGGTATCGTCCAGCGCGCCATCGGCATCCCGACCTCGCTGTTCACGGCCATCTTCGCGCTGGCCCGCACGGTGGGCTGGATCGCCCAGTGGAACGAAATGCTGTCGGATCCCGATTACAAGATCGGCCGTCCGCGCCAGCTGTTCACCGGTTCGGTCACGCGCGACGTGCCCCCGATGGACAAGCGTTGATACGCTTTCCCGCGTGAACAAAAAACCGCCTTCGGGCGGTTTTTTGTTGCCTGGCGATCGGGCATTCGCGGCGTGGCGCTTTGGCGTTTATCATCCTGGCCATGATTCCGATAGCGCTGCCCTCCGCGGGCTTCTACATCTTCCTTTCCCTGGGATTCCTCGCCGGCCTGGTGCTGCTTGGCTGGGCGCTGGTGCTGATTGCCAGCAAGGGGGCGCGGCGCACCGTCCGCAGGTACTGGAAGACTTCCAGCCTGGTGTTCGTGGTGCTGGCGGTGCCGTTTGCCTTCTATGGCTGGGTGCAGACCGCGATCTGGCAGATCGAGCGTGAAAGCGACCGCCGCGAGGCTGCCCGCAACGTCACGCTGGAGGCGCCGACGACGGTGGCGGGCATTGTCATGCCCGCCGGCACGCGCCTGAAGCTGCAGGATGAGGGCCAGCTGGAAACCTACGTCGAAGCCGAATTTGCGCAGCCCGTGGCCATGTACGGCGTGCAGGCCTCGCGCGCGCAGCGCTACCTGGACAGCGAATACGACAGCGAGACCTACGCGCTGCGCGGGCGTCATCCGCGTAGCGTCCTGCTGCGCGGCGCGGGCAGCCAGGCGGTGTTGGGCTGGCAGTGCGACGCTACCCAGGACATTGAATTCGACGTGGCGAAAGATGGCGCGATGGTGGCGTTGAACAAGTGCGTGCTGGGGCCCGGCAACCGGGTCGAGGAACTGGATCTCGCGCCCGGGTCCATCGTCTATGGTTCGACCGGCACCGTCTACACCGATGGCTCGCGCGATGCGGATCAATGGCGCATCGAGGTCAAGGACCCGGTCGCGGTCAAGGTGTTCGGGCTGCCGTTGAGCGAGCCGCGCCTCTATCTGGATGGCGAGCGGCGGCTGCTGCGCGTGAGCGATGCGGAGCTGGCCTGCCCGACGCGCCTGGGCGGCGTGAGCTACGCCGCGGGTACGCAGGTCAAGACGGTGCGGCGCGGCCGCGGCGATGAGCGTGAACCCTATCCGGGCGTGCTGGTGTTGAGTCCGTGGAATGGCCAGGTCGCCAGGCGCGAGGGCCTGGCCGACGTGCCCGAGGGCATGTCGGTGATGCAGACGCTGGCGGGCGAGGTCGTGGACGTGGTCAAGAACGACACGGTGGGGGTGTTTCACTTCGCCACCATCACGGTCGGTGACGACATGCCGCAGCCGACCCGCGCGCGCTGTCCCTGAGGCGCGCGGACCGTGTGCCTCGCTGGTGGTGCGCGCCTTACGCGCCGATGCCGCGCGCCATCAACACGGCGAACAGCGGCAGGAAGATGAACAGGTGCGATTCGATCATCACCCAGCGGCGGGCGCGCTTGATCTGCGCGGCGTCGGGCACGAAGGCGGGCTGCTGGCGCGCCTGTTTGGCCCAGCGCAGGAAGGCCAGTGTGGGCGGGATCGAACAGAGGCCGATGATGACGAACAGCGTGATCTTGGCGTGGAACCAGGGGTTGCCCATGTAGAAGGCGGCGCCCTTGATGCCCAGCATCAGGCGCAGCACGCCGGTGGCCAGCACCAGGATCGCGCTGAGCAGGTACAGCCGGTCGTAGATCACCAGGCGCTTGAGCGTGGCTGGCGTCAGGTCGGGGCGCAGCAGCACCGCTTCGGCGGTCAGCACCACCACCAGCACGAAGATGGCCAGGAAATGAAACCAGGCCAGGAAGGCGTCGAGCAGCATAGGGTCGGGCTCCGGTAGGGAAGGGGCGAGGGGAGTCTCTGCTCCGTTTTTACCATTGGCCCGTCGCCGCGCACTATCGTGGCATCAAGCAGGACAGAAAAAAAGGACGCCCCGCGGGGCGTCCCTTGCGTGCCGATCAGCGCAATGCGATCAACGGCGCTTCTTGGCGGCTTCGGCGGCTTCCTGCTGCGCATCGACCACGGCCAGCGCGGTCATGTTGACGATGCGGCGCACGGTGGCGCTGGTCGTCAGGATGTGCACCGGGCGCGCGGCGCCCAGCAGGATCGGACCCATCGCGACGCCATTGCTGCCGGTCATCTTCAGCATGTTGTACGTGATGTTGCCGGTGTCCAGCGTCGGCATGACCAGCAGGTTGGCGCGGCCCTTCAGGGTGCTGTCCGGGTAGGCCAGCACGCGGATCTTTTCCGACAGGGCGGCGTCGGCGTGCATTTCGCCGTCCACTTCCAGGTCGGGCGCGCGGTCCTGCACCAGCTGGCGCGCGGCGGCCATCTTGCGCGACGACTCCGTGACGCGGCTGCCGAAGTTCGAATGCGACAGCAGGGCGATCTTGGGCACCACGCCGAAACGCAGCATCTCGTCGGCGGCCTGGATGGTGATGTTGGCGACTTCCTCGGCCGACGGGTTCTCGTTGACGTGGGTGTCGGTGACGAACAGCGTCTGGTCGGGCAGCATCAGCACGTTCAGGGCGGCGTAGGTCTGGCCTTCCTTCTTGCCGATGATCTCGTCGATGTACTTGAGCTGGTTGTCGTACTTGCTGGCCACGCCGCACAGCAGCGCGTCGGCATCGCCGCGGCGCAGCAGCATCGCGCCGATCAGCGTGTTGTGCTTGCGGATCATCGCCTTGGCGATGGCCGGGGTCACGCCTTCGCGGCCCTTGAGCTGGTAGTACGCGCTCCAGGTTTCGTTGAAGCGGCTGTCGTCCTCGGGATCGACGATCTCGAAGTGCTGGCCGGCGATCAGGCGCAGGCCGAACTTCTTGATGCGCATCTCGATCACCGACGGGCGGCCGATCAGGATCGGGAACGCCAGCTTTTCATCGGCCACGGTCTGCACCGCGCGCAGCACGCGCTCGTCTTCGCCGTCGGCGTAGATGACGCGCTTGGGCGCCTTCTTGGCCTGGGCGAACAGCGGGCGCATCAGCTGGCCCGAGTGGTAGACGAAGCCCATCAGCTTCTGGCGGTAGGCCTCGATGTCCTCGATCGGACGGGCCGCCACGCCGGAGTCGGCGGCAGCCTGGGCCACGGCCGGGGCGATCTGCACGATCAGGCGCGGGTCGAACGGCTTGGGGATGATGTAGTCGGGGCCGAACGACAGTTCCTGGCCGGCGTAGGCGCGGGCCACTTCATCGTTCTGCTCGGCCTGGGCCAGCTCGGCGATGGCCTTGACGCACGCCAGCTTCATTTCCTCGGTGATGCGCGAGGCGCCGGCATCCATGGCGCCGCGGAAGATGAAGGGGAAGCACAGCACGTTGTTGACCTGGTTCGGGTAGTCCGAACGGCCGGTGGCGATGATGCAGTCCGGGCGGGCGGCCTTGGCGACTTCCGGGCGGATTTCCGGTTCCGGGTTGGCCAGCGCCAGGATCAGCGGACGATCGGCCATGGTCTTGACCATGTCGGCGGTCAGCACGCCGGCGGTCGAGCAGCCCAGGAACACGTCGGCGCCGTTGACCACGTCGGCCAGCGTGCGCGCGTCGGTCTTCTGCGCGTAGCGCTTCTTGTTGGCTTCCATGTTTTCATCGCGGCCTTCCCAGATCACGCCGCGCGAATCCACCACGTAGATGTTCTCGCGCTTGACGCCCAGGTGCACCAGCAGGTCCAGGCAGGCGATGGCGGCGGCGCCGGCACCCGAGCAGGCCAGCTTGACCGTGCCGATGTCCTTGCCCACGACCTTCAGGCCGTTCAGGATGGCGGCCGACGAGATGATGGCGGTGCCGTGCTGGTCGTCGTGGAAGACGGGGATCTTCATGCGTTCGCGCAGCTTCTTCTCGATGTAGAAGCACTCGGGCGCCTTGATGTCCTCGAGGTTGACGCCGCCGAGTGTGGGCTCGAGCGCGGCGATGATGTCGACCAGCTTGTCGGGGTCGTTCTCGGCCAGTTCGATGTCGAACACGTCGATGCCGGCGAACTTCTTGAACAGGCAGCCCTTGCCTTCCATGACCGGCTTGGCGGCCAGCGGGCCGATGTTGCCCAGGCCCAGCACGGCCGTGCCGTTGGTGATCACGCCCACCAGGTTGCCGCGCGAGGTGTACTTGGACGCGGCGTCGTCGCCCTGGTCGAAGATGGCCATGCAGGCGGCGGCCACGCCGGGCGAGTACGCCAGCGACAGGTCGTCCTGGTTGGCGAGGGGCTTGGTCGGGGTGACCGAGATTTTGCCGGGGGTGGGATAGGCGTGGTAATCCAACGCCAGCTTGGTGAGGGTTTCGTCCATGGGATACAGCCTTTTCGGCGCTAACTGTAGGTAAAAAGCGGAAAGCAAAAAGCGGGCTCGCGGCCCGCCGTATTCTTTGGGAAATGCTTAGGGAACACCCGTATTTCAACAGAAAGCGGCGCGAATTGGTTGCTGCACCGCAGCGATCGTCCGATTTTGATCAAGGCGGCGCGCTTCGTGATGACGCCGGTGAAAAAGGAGAAAAGCCCCGGTTCGGGGCTTTTCTCCTTTGCTTTCAGGGTGTTATTGCGCCCAGGGCGGCGTGGCGCGATCGGCCGCGCCCAGTTTGAGGCGCAATGCGTTGGCTTGCTCCTGTCGGCCCAGGCTGTCCAGCGCATGCAGCACGATCCAGTCGGCGCTGACTTCGAAGAAGTCACGCAGGCGGGCGCGGGTGTCGCTGCGGCCGAAGCCGTCGGTGCCCAGCGTGCGGTAGGGCGCGGGCACCCAGGCGCGGATCTGCTCGGGCACGGCGCGCACGTAGTCGGTCGCGGCCACCACCGGCGCGTCGCTGCCGCCCAGGCAGGCGCGCACCCAGTCCGCGTCCGGCGCGGCAGGCAGGCCGAGCGCGCGGGCGCGTTCGGCCTCGCGGCCGTCGCGCGCCAGTTCGGAGAAGCTGGTCACGCTCCAGACCTCGGCATCCACGCCGTATTCCGCATGCAGGCGCTCGGCGGCCATTTCCGCTTCGCGCAGCATGGGGCCGGCGCCCAGCAGGCGCACGGCCGCCTGCTGGCGGGCCGGGCGCAGGCGGTACATGCCGCGCAGAATGCCCTCGGCCGCCGCGCCGTCCCGCGGCAGGTCGGGCTGCGCCAGGTTTTCGTTGGTGACGGTCAGGTAGAAGAATTCGTCGCGCTGTTCGTCCAGCATGCGGCGCATGCCGTATTCGACGATCACCGCGACTTCATAGGCGTAGGCCGGATCGTAGGCGCGGCAGTTGGGCACGGCCGCGGCCATGATGTGGCTGGAGCCGTCCTGGTGCTGCAAGCCTTCGCCGCCCAGCGTGGTGCGGCCGGAGGTGGCGCCGATGAGGAAGCCGCGCGTGCGCTGGTCGGCCGCGGCCCAGATCAGGTCGCCGATGCGCTGGAAACCGAACATCGAGTAATAGATATAGAAAGGCAGCATCGGCAGGCCGTTGACCGAGTAGCTGGTGCCGGCCGCCGTCCACGACGAGATCGCGCCCGCCTCGGTGATGCCTTCTTCCAGGATCTGGCCGTCGCGCGCCTCGCGGTAGTACAGCACCGAGCCGATGTCCTCGGGTTCGTACAGCTGGCCTTGCGCCGAATAGATGCCGATCTGGCGGAACAGGTTGGCCATGCCGAAGGTGCGCGCTTCGTCGGCCACGATGGGCACGATGCGCGGGCCGACCTGCGGGTCCTTCAACAGCGCCGTCAGCATGCGCACGATGGCCATGGTGGACGACATTTCCTTGCCGTCGGCGTTGAGCGCGAAGCGGGCCCACTGCTCGGCCGCGGGCGGCGACAGGCGCGGCGCCTGCGTCCGGCGGCGCGGAATGTGGCCGCCCAGCGCGGCGCGGCGCGCCTGCAGGTGGCGCAGCTCGGCGCTGTCTTCGGCGGGACGGTAGAACTTGAGCGCCAGGCAGTCGGCGTCGGAGATCGGCAGGGCGAAGCGGTCGCGGAACGCCAGCAGCGCCTCGTCGTCCAGCTTCTTCTGCTGGTGGGTGGTCATCTTGCCCTGGCCGGCCGCGCCCATGCCGAAGCCCTTTTTGGTCTGCGCCAGGATCACGGTGGGCTGGCCGCGGTGATGCGCGGCGCGGTGATACGCGGCGTGGATCTTGACCATGTCGTGGCCGCCGCGATGCAACCGGTCGATGGCTTCGTCGGTCCAGTCGGCCACCAGCGCCGCCAGTTCGGGATTCTGGTTGAAGAAGTGGGCGCGGTTGAAGGCGCCGTCGTTGGCGGCGAAGGTCTGGAACTGGCCGTCCACCGTGTTGGCGAAGGCGCGCGCCAGGGCGCCGTTGCCGTCCCGGCGCAGCAGGGCGTCCCAGTCGCTGCCCCAGACCAGCTTGATGACGTTCCAGCCGGCGCCGGCGTACAGGGTTTCGAGTTCGTCGATGATGCGGCCGTTGCCGCGCACCGGGCCGTCCAGGCGCTGCAGGTTGCAGTTGACCACGAACACCAGGTTGTCGAGCTTTTCGCGCGCGGCCAGGGTCAGCGCGGCGATGGATTCGGGCTCGTCCATCTCGCCGTCGCCGAAGATGCCCCAGACCTTGCGGTCGCCCCCCGGCACCAGCGAACGGTGTTCCAGGTAGCGCATGAAGCGCGCCTGGTAGATGGCGTTGATGGGGCCGATGCCCATCGAGCCGGTCGGGAACTGCCAGAAGTCCGGCATCAACCACGGGTGCGGGTACGACGACAGCCCGCGCAGGCCGCGCGAGGTGGCGGTGATTTCCTGGCGGAAGTGGGCCAGGTCGTCCTCGCTGAGGAATCCTTCGAGGTAGGCTCGGGCGTAGACGCCGGGCGCCGAGTGCGGTTGCATGTAGACCAGGTCGCCCGGACCGTCGGCGCCGGCGGCGCGGAAGAAGTGGTTGAAGCCGACCTCGAACAGGTCGGCGGCCGAGGCGTAGCTGGCGATGTGGCCACCCAGCTCGCCATGGGCCTGGTTGGCGCGCACCACCATGGCCAGCGCGTTCCAGCGGTTGATGCGGGCGATGCGTTCCTCGACCGCCAGGTTGCCGGGAAAGGGCGGTTCCTGGTCGGCGGGAATGGTGTTCAGGTAGGCGGTGCGCGTCTGGCTGTTGGCGCGCAGTCCCAGCGTGGCGGCATGCCCCAGCAGGTTATCCAGCACATAGCCGGCCCGCTCGGCGCCCGAGGCCTCGACCAGGGACTGCAGACCGTCGCGCCACTCGGCGGTTTCGGCCGGATCGGCGTCATGCCGGGGGTCTGGTCCGGCGGAGGAATGGCTGGCGTCGCACATGATGGTTTTGTCTCCTTGTAGCGCCATGCTAGTCCTGTCCACGGGGCATGGGTGATCAAAATGCCGCCGTGAAAAGCAGGTTTTCAGCATAATCGTTTGCCAGGCTGGGGATGGGCGGCAGGATCTGCCGCCCAGGGCCGCTTACCGGTGGTGACCACCTGCTGGACGCCAAGGCGCTAGAATTCGCCCTTCATAAAAAACAAACCGGCAACCAGACAGGGCGGCAACGCCCTGATAGCCGGGGCCGTCCCGCCCCACAGGCGGGATCGCGTCCCGGCCAGTAAAGGGAGACTTCAATGACTCAACCCACCAGCGTCCCGGCAGAGGTCACGCTACCGGAACTGACGTTCCGCGGCGTGCTGCTGGGCGCAGTGATCACCATCATCTTTACCGCCTCCAACGTGTTCCTGGGGCTCAAGGTCGGCCTGACCTTCTCGTCGGCGATCCCGGCGGCGGTGATTTCCATGTCGGTGTTGCGCCTGTTCAAGGACGCCAACATCCTCGAGAACAACATGGTGCAGACGCAGGCCTCGGCGGCCGGCACGCTGTCTGCCATCATCTTCATCCTGCCCGCCCTGGTCATGATGGGCCACTGGCAGGGCTTTCCGTTCTGGCAGACCCTGGGCATCTGCGCCGCTGGCGGCATGCTGGGCGTGATGTTCACGATTCCGCTGCGCCACGTGATGGTGGTGCAGAGCGACCTGCCGTACCCGGAAGGCGTGGCGGCGGCGGAGATCCTGCGGGTCGGCAGCGCCGAGCGCGCCCAGGACGTGGCAGCGGATGCCGGGCGGGCGCCGGCCGGGCCGGCCGCCACCGGCATGGGCGACATCGTCAGCGGCGGCGTGGTGGCGGCAGCGGTCAGCTTCGCGGCCAGCGGCCTGCGGGTGCTGGGCGACGGCGTCAGCGGCTGGTTCGCGCTGGGTGGCGCGGTGTTCCGGCTGCCGATGGGGTTTTCGCTGGCGCTGCTGGGCGCCGGCTACCTGATCGGCATCGTGGCCGGCCTGGCCATGCTGACCGGCCTGGTGATTTCGTGGGGCATCGCGGTGCCGATCCTGACCTCGATGGCCGAGATCCCCGCGGACATGTCGCTGGCGAAGTTCGCCACCGGATTGTGGTCGTCGCAGGTGCGCTTCATCGGCGCCGGCGTGATCGGCGTGGGCGCCATCTGGACGCTGGCGACGCTGTTCATGCCGATGGCGCGTGGCGTCAAGGCCTCCTTCTCGGCGTTGACCCGCGCGGGCGCGGCGCGCGCCGGCAAGGCGCCGCGCACCGAGCGCGACCTGTCCGCGGGCTGGATCTCGGTCGTCACGCTGGTGCTGGTGGCGGTGCTGGTGATCACGTTCCAGGTGTTCCTGGCGGACGCGCCGCTGTCGGCCGCGGCGGTCTGGAAGCTGGTGGCCTACGCGGTGTTGTTCGCCTTCGTATTCGGCTTCCTGGTGGCGGCGGCCTGCGGCTACATGGCCGGCCTGGTGGGCACCTCGACCAGCCCGATCTCGGGCGTGGGCATCGTTGCCATCGTGCTGGTGTCGCTGTTGCTGCTGGTCCTGGGCGGTGAACTGCTGGCGGTGCAGAATGGCGTGCAGATGACCATCGCGCTGGCGATCTTCAGCACGTCGGCGGTGGTGGCGGTGGCCTCGATCTCCAATGACAATCTGCAGGACCTGAAGACCGGCTGGCTGGTGGGCGCGACCCCGTGGCGCCAGCAAGTGGCGCTATTGATCGGTTGCGTCCTTGGCGCGGCGGTGATCTCGCCGGTGCTGGACCTGCTGTACAACGCCTACGGCTTCGCCGATGCGATGCCGCGCGAAGGCATGGACCCGTCCCAGGCGCTGTCGGCGCCGCAGGCCACGCTGATGCTGGCGATCGCGCGTGGCATCTTCACGCACCAGCTGAACTGGACCATGATCCTGATCGGCATGGCGGTGGGCGTCGGCCTGATCGTGGTGGACGAGATCCTCAAGCGCACCTGCAAGGTGGCCCGCATCCCGGTGCTGGCGGTGGGCATCGGCATCTACCTGCCGCCGACCGTGGCGGCGCCGATCGTGGTGGGCGCGCTGCTGGCCTGGCTGCTGGAGCGCGCGCTGCGCCGCCGCGCCGCGGCCGCCGGCAAGGACTATGTATCGTTCGCCGACGCCGCCAACCGGCGCGGCGTGCTGATCGCCTCGGGCCTGATCGTGGGCGAGAGCCTGGTGGGGGTGGTGATGGCGGCGATCATCGGCGCCTCCGGCACCGACGCGCCGCTGGCGATCGCGGGCGAGGAATTCGCGCGCACCGCCTCGTTCCTGGGATTGGCGGTGTTCGCGCTGGTGGCGGTGCTGTTCTGGCGCCGGGTGATGCGCCTGGCGCAGCCATAGGCCAGGCGCCGCGCCAGGCAAGGACAGAAAGGGCATGACGCGCGCGTCATGCCCTTTTTTCATGCCGGCTGGAGCAGGTCGGCCAGCGTGCGGGCGATGACCTTGGTGGCGCGGCGCAGGTCTTCCAGCACCACGCGTTCGTCGTTGCGCTTGGCGTGCGACTCCAGCACGGTGCGCGGCCCGGCGCCGTAGATCACGCCGGGAATGCCGGCTTCGGCATACAGGCGCACGTCGGTATAGAGCGGCGTGCCCATGGCGGGGATCGATTCGCCGAACAGCTCCTGGCCGTGCCTGCGGATGGCGTCGACCAGCGGCTGGTTGCCGGGCAGCGGCCGCATGGCGTTGGCCAGCAGCAGGCGCTTGATCTCGACGCGGATGCCGGGCGTGGCGGCCGCGGCCTCTCCGATGATGCGGCGGATGTCGGCCTCCACCTCGGCCGCGTTCTCCTCCGGAATCATGCGGCGGTCGAGCTTGAACACGACCTTGCCGGGCACCACGTTGGTGTTGGTGCCGCCCTCGATGCGGCCGATGTTCAGGTAGGGATGGCTGATGCCTTCGACCCGCGAAGTGATCTCGCGGTAGCGCGCGTTCTGCGCGTAGAGCGCGTTCATGATGGCCACCGCGCCTTGCAGCGCGTCCACGCCGGTGGCGGGGATGGCGGCGTGCGCCATCTTGCCGTGCACCGTCACTTCCATCTGCAGGCAGCCGTTGTGCGCCGTCACGACCTCATAGCTGAAGCCGGCCGCGATCAGCAGGTCGGGTTTCGTCAGGCCCTGGCGCAGCAGCCAGCCGGGACCGAGCAGGCCGCCGAATTCCTCGTCGTAGGTGAAGTGCAGTTCAACCGCGCCCTGGCTCGGACGGGCCACGGCTTCCAGCGCCCGCAGCGCGAAGGTGAAGCTGGCGAAGTCGCTCTTGCTGACCGCGGCGGCGCGGCCGTAGAGGCAGCCGTCCTCGATCTGGGCGCCGTACGGATCGTGCTCCCAGCCGTCGCCGGGCGGCACCACGTCGCCGTGGGCGTTGAGCGCGACGCGGCGGCCGCCGGCGCCATATTCGCGCCGTACGATCAGGTTGGTGATGGACTCCATGCCGTAGGCGCGCACTTCATCGGCCGGCACGGGATGGGACTCGGCCGCCAGGCCGAAGCCCTGCAGCAGTTCGGCGGTGCGGACGGCGTGCGGGGCGTTGTTGCCCGGCGGCGTGTCGGTCGGCACGCGCACCAGTTCCTGCAGGAAGCGCACTTCTTCGTCGAAGTGGGCGTCCACCCAGGCGTCGAGTCGGGCGTAATCGGTCATGGTTCAGCTCGTTGCGTCGTTGGCGAGATCGTCGAGCAGCCGCTGCATCGCCTGTGCGGCCAGCTGCATGTCGTGGTTGGTGGTGGATTCGAGCGGGTTGTGGCTGATGCCGGCGTTCTGGCCGCGCACGAACAGCATGGCCTGCGGCATGATCTCGTGCAGCTTCATGGCGTCGTGGCCGGCGCCGCTGGGCATGCAATGCACCGGCACGCCCAGCGCTTGCACCGCGCGTTCCCAGCGCTGCTGCCAGGCCGGCGCGCTGGGCGCGGCGGCGGCGCGCATGGTTTCCTCGAGCGTGTAGCGCAGGCCGCGGCGCAGGCAGATCGCTTCCAGTTCGGCCAGCACGTCGCTGGCCAGCGCATCGCGCTGCGGGTCGCTGGGGGCGCGCAGGTCGAGGCTGAAGCGGCATTCGCCGGGCACCACGTTGATCGAGCCGTTGGGCACTTCCAGCATGCCGACGGTGCCGACCGAGTCGCCGTCGCGCGCGGCGCGGCCTTCGACGAACACGATCAGTTCGGCCGCGGCCACGGCGGCGTCGCGGCGTCGATCCATCGGCGTGGTGCCGGCGTGGCAGGCGGTGCCGTGGATCCGCACGCGGTAGCGCACGCAGCCGTTGATGGAGGTGACCACGCCCAGCGGCAGGCCCATTTCGTTCAGCACGGGACCCTGTTCGATGTGCACTTCGACGAAGCCCAGGTAACGGGCCGGGTCGCGCTTGAGCTTGGGAATGTCATCGACGCACAGTCCCGCGCGCGCCATGGCCTCGCGCATGCTGATGCCGTCGGCGTCCCGTTGTTCGAGCCAGCGCGGCTGGAAGTCGCCGATCAGCGCGCCGGAACCGAGGAAGGTGGCCGGATAGCGCTGGCCTTCTTCTTCGGAAAAGGCGATCACTTCGATGGCGTAGGGCAGGCGCCGGCCCTGGCGCTGCAGCGCGCGCACGCAGGCCATCGGCACGAAGATGCCGAGACGGCCGTCGTATTTGCCGGCATTGCGCACCGTGTCGTAATGGCTGCCGCTCATCAGGATGGGCGCATCGGCGCGGGCCGCGTGATAGCGGCCGACCACGTTGCCGACCGCGTCGATGCCGACTTCGTCGAAGCCGCAGTCGCGCATCCAGTGCGAGATGCGCTGCGCGCAGGCGCGGTGCGCGTCGGTGAGGTAGGTGACGGTGAGCTGGCCGTTCTCGGCGTAGCCCGGGTCGCTGTGCGCGCTGAGCTTTTCCTGCCAGTCCCAGATGTCGTTGCCCAGCTCCGGTTCGACGCCGAAGCGTTCATACAGCCGCACTTCAGCGTCGCGGTGCAACTGGCGCAGGGCCTCGCGGCGTTCGTCATCCGGCGCGTTGTGCCGGCGGCGCTCCAGCGCCTGGACCAACTGGGTGCCTTGCAGGCTGGCGCCGCGCGGGCTGTATCGGGAAAGCACGAAGGGAAAGCCGAAACGCGCGGCATGGTCGGCGATCAGCGCGGCGGCGTCGGTTCCCGCATCGGGCGCAGGCTTGGCGCGCAGCAGCGCCAGTTGCGTGGCGGCATCGGCGTCGTCCACCGCGCGTTGCAGCGCCAGCTGCAACTGGGCCACGCTGTGCATCGGTCGCGCGCGCACCGCCTGCTCCGCGGCCCAGGGCGCGTGCGGATACAGGTCGGCCAGCATGGCGGCCGCGCCTTGCGGCGTGGCGTCGTTGAATTGGGCGAGGGTGTGGGCCATGGTTGCGCCGTTCAGGGAGCGGGTTGATAGGGATGGCACGCCTGCCAGTGCCGGGCGATGTCCAGCCGCCGGCAGACCCAGACGCGGTCGTGGCGCGCGATGTGGTCCAGGAAGCGTTGCAGGGCGACGATGCGGCCCGGCCGGCCCAGCAGGCGGCAATGCATGCCGATGCTGAGCATCTTGGGCGCTTCGTCGCCTTCGGCGTAGAGCGCGTCGAAGCTGTCCTTCAAGTACTGGAAGAACGGATCGGCGTGCGAATAGCCCTGCGGCAGCGCGAAGCGCATGTCGTTGCAGTCCAGCGTATAGGGCACGATCAACTGCGGCGCCACGCTGCCGTCGCTCTTTTGCACCCGCATCCAGAACGGCAGGTCGTCGCCGTAGTAGTCGCTGTCGTACTCGAAGCCGCCGTAGTCCGCCACCAGGCGGCGGGTGCGCGGACTGTCGCGGCCGGTGTACCAGCCGAGCGGGCGCGCGCCGGTTAGTTGCGCGATGGCGTCCATGCCCAGGCGCATGTGCTCGCGTTCGGTGGCTTCGTCCACGTTCTGGTAGTGCACCCAGCGCCAGCCGTGGCAGGCGATCTCGTGGTTCAGTTCGACCAGCGCCGCGGCCAGCTCGGGGTGGCGTTGCAGCGCCATGCCGACGGCGAACACCGTCAGCGGCAGGCCGCGCTTTTCGAATTCGCGCAGGATGCGCCAGACGCCCACGCGCGAGCCATACTCGTAGATGCCTTCCATGCTCAGGTGGCGTTCCGGGTAGCTGGCCGGGTTGAACATCTCGGACAGGAACTGTTCGGAGCCGGCGTCGCCGTGCAAGACGCAGTTCTCGCCGCCTTCCTCGTAATTGAGCACGAACTGCACCGCGATGCGGGCGTTGCCGGGCCATTGCGCATGCGGCGGGTTGCGGCCGTAGCCGATCAGGTCGCGCGGATAGGAGTCAGTGGCGTCGTAGGTGCTCATGGCTGGGCAAGCGTGGACATCGTGTTCGACACGATAAGGTAAACCGCATTGTCTGTATACAATTTATGTACATCATTAGTGATGACCCTAATACGGCACGCAAGGCCGGCCGCCATGAAGCGAACAACCCGCCGGCATGCGCTGCCGGCGGGTTGTTCGGGGACATCGAAAAACGGACGTTCAGCGCAGATCGCCGCAAGGCCAGCCGCTGGCGCCGTAGCCGCCGTCAGCCGTTGCGGTAGAGAAAGCTGTAGGCGTTGATCGCCGGCACCCCCCCGAGATGCGCGTACAGCACCCGCGAGCCGGCCGGGATTTCCCCGCGCCGCACGATGTCCATCATGCCCTGCATCGATTTGCCCTCGTAGACCGGGTCGGTCATCATCCCTTCGAGCCGCGCGCACAGGCGGATGGCTTCGTTGGTCTCGGCCGACGGCAGGCCGTAGGCCGGGTAGGCGTAGCGCGTATCCAGCACCACGTCGCTGTCGGTGATGGGGCGCTGCAAGCCCACCAGGTCCGCGGTGCGGCGCGCGATGCGCAGGATCTGGGCGCGGGTCTGGTCGGGCGTGGCCGAGGCGTCGATGCCGATGACGCGGTTGGCGCGGCCGTCGGCGGCAAAGCCCACCACCATGCCGGCCTGCGTGCTGCCGGTGACGGCGCAGACCACGATGTAGTCGAACTTGAAACCCAGCTCGGCCTCCTGCCGCCGCACTTCCTCGGCGAAGCCCACGTAGCCCAGCCCGCCCAGTTCATGATCGGAGGCGCCGGCGGGAATGGCATAGGGCTTGCCGCCGCGCTTGCGCACGTCTTCCAGCGCCTCTTCCCAGCTGCGGCGGAAGCCGATGTCGAAGCCTTGGTCCACCAGGCGCACGTCGGCGCCCATCAGGCGGCTCATCATGATGTTGCCGACCCGGTCGTAGACCGCGTCGGAATAGTCCACCCAGTTTTCCTGCACCAGCACGCAGGCCAGCCCGAGCTTGGCGGCCACGGCCGCCACCATGCGGGTGTGGTTGGACTGGATGCCGCCGATGGTCACGAGGGTATCGCAACCCTGTTCCAGCGCCTGCGGAATCAGGTATTCCAGCTTGCGCAGCTTGTTGCCGCCGAACGCCAGACCGCTATTGCAGTCCTCGCGCTTGGCGTAGATCTCGACCTTGCCGCCGAGGTGGGCGGACAGGCGCTCGAGCTTCTCGATGGGAGTGTCGCCGAAGGTCAGGCGATGGCGGGGAAAGCGTTGCAGATCCATGCTGGCTCCTGGGAGTGTCGGTCCGGGCGGACGGCGCCGCGGATGGAAAAATCATAGGAACCGGTCGGATTGTTGGTCAATTGCGTATTTTTTGAATTTGTCCGGTTTAAATTTTCCAAGAAATTTATTTTTCGATCTAATATTTATGAATAAAAAATAAATACCAAATTAAATTTTATAGGGACATATTAAATGGCCGCCATCGCCGGGCTGGATCGCATCGACCGCCAGATCCTGCGCCTGCTGCAGCAGGACGCCCAGATCACGAACCTGGACCTGAGCGCGCGCGTCCATCTCAGCCCCGCGGCCTGCCTGCGGCGGGTGGAAAAACTGCGCGCCGAGGGCATCATCCGCAAGACGGTGGCGTTGCTGGAACCGGCCGAGGTCGAGATGGCCACGCTGGTCATCGTCGGAGTGGTGCTGGACCGCTCCACGCCCGAGTCCTTCACCGATTTCGAGGCGGCCGCGCGCGGCATCAGCGGTTGCCTCGAATGCCATCTGGTGGCCGGTGAGTTCGACTACTTCCTGATGCTGCGCATCCGCGACCTGGAACGCTTCAACAAGCTGCACGCGGGCGAGATCATCAAGCTGCCCGGCGTGCGCCAGATCCGCACTTTTTTCGTGCTCAAGGAGATCCTGTCGACCACCGAATTGCCGCTCTGACGAGGCAATTGCGCAACATCCGGCGCGGATGCCGAAAAAAATGCCGCAATGCGGCATTTTTCGTTGGCGGAATTTGCTGGCGCGTAGACGGCGTAATTGCAGGGGTTGCGCGGACATTCCAACACCGCATGAAGCCATTCCGCATGCGCTTTTGCGTCACGCAATCGCAAGAAGACGCCCATAAACTCAAAGGGTTATACTTTCATCCATACGGCTTTCAAGGCTTGTACGCGCCTTCTGCCCCTGCTATCCGCTAAACGGGAAGCCCGTGTCGCGGAAGGTTTTCCTGCATCGTAATCGAGTGAAGCACTCGTAAAGGTGAAGCGATTATGTCTTCGGAAATAGAATCCCTATCCACGTCTTACTTGTTTGGGGGGAATGCCCCCTACGTTGAGGAGCTTTACGAAGCCTACCTCGACAACCCCGGTTCGGTACCTGACAACTGGCGCGAATACTTCGACCAGCTGCAGCACGCTCCCGCCACCGACGGCCAGGAATCCACCCGCGACCAGGCCCACGCTCCCATCGTCGAATCGTTCGCCCAGCGCGCCAAGGCCAATGCCTTCGTGCAACGCGCCGCCGAACCCGACCTGAGCGTCGCCTCCAAGCAAGTCTCGGTGCAATCGCTCATCGCCGCCTACCGTTCGCTCGGTTCGCGCTGGGCCGACCTGGATCCGCTCAAGCGCCAGGAACGTCCGCCGATCCCGGAACTCGATCCGGCCTTCTACGGCCTGACCGAAGCCGACCTGGACCAGACCTACTCGGCCACCAACACCTACTTCACGACCGCCAGCACCATGACGCTGCGCGACATCCTGAAGGCGCTGCGCGACACGTACTGCCGCAGCATCGGTGCCGAATTCACGCACATCTCCGACCCCGCCGCCAAGCGCTGGATCCAGGAACGCCTGGAAACCACGCTGGGCGCGCCGAGCTACACGGCCGAGGAAAAGCGCCACATCCTGCAGCAGCTGACCGAATCCGAAGGCCTCGAGCGTTTCCTGCACACCAAGTACGTCGGCCAGAAGCGCTTCTCGCTGGAAGGCGGCGAAAGCTTCATCGCCTCGATGGACGAAGTGGTGAACCACGCCGGTGAAAACGGCGTCCAGGAAATCGTGGTCGGCATGGCCCACCGCGGCCGCCTGAACCTGCTCGTGAACATCATGGGCAAGATGCCCGGCGACCTGTTCGCCGAGTTCGAAGGCAAGCACGCCGAAGGCCTGACCGACGGCGACGTGAAGTACCACAACGGCTTCTCGAGCGACCTGTCGACCCGTGGCGGTCCGGTGCACCTGTCGCTGGCGTTCAACCCGTCCCACCTGGAAATCGTCAACCCCGTGGTCGAAGGCAGCGCGCGCGCCCGCCAGGAACGCCGCGGCGACGCCGAAGGCAAGCAGGTGCTGCCGGTGCTGGTGCACGGCGACGCGGCCTTCGCCGGCCAGGGCGTGGTGATGGAAACCCTGAACCTGGCCCAGACCCGCGGCTATGGCACGGGCGGCACGATGCACATCGTCATCAACAACCAGATCGGCTTCACCACGTCGGATCCGCGCGACTCGCGCTCGACGCTGTATTGCACCGACGTGGCCAAGATGATCGAAGCGCCGGTGTTCCACGTCAACGGCGACGATCCCGAAGCCGTCGTGTTCGTCACCAAGCTGGCCCTGGATTACCGCCTGCAGTTCCGCCACGACGTCGTCGTCGACATCGTCTGCTTCCGCAAGCTGGGCCACAACGAGCAGGACACCCCGTCGCTGACGCAGCCCCTGATGTACAAGCGCATCGGCCACCATCCCGGCACGCGCAAGCTGTACGCCGACAAGCTGACCACGCAGGGCGTGCTGGCCGAAGGCGAAGCCGACCAGTTGGTCAAGGACTACCGCCAGCTGATGGAAGACGGCCAGCGCACCATCGAACCGGTGCTGACCGACTACAAGAGCAAGTACGCCATCGACTGGTCGCCGTTCCTGGGCGCCAAGTGGACCGACCAGGCCGACACCGCCGTGCCGCTGGCCGAGCTCAAGCGCATCGGCGAACGCATCACCACCGTGCCGGAAGGCTTCACGGTGCACCCGCTGGTCGCCAAGCTGCTGAACGACCGCCGCACCATGGCCAAGGGCGAGATGAACCTGGACTGGGGCATGGGCGAACACCTCGCCTTCGCCACGCTGGTGTCCTCGGGCTACGCCATCCGCATCACCGGCCAGGACTCGGGCCGCGGCACGTTCACGCACCGCCACGCCGTGCTGCACGACCAGAACCGCGAACGCTGGAACGACGGCACCTACATTCCGCTGCAGAACGTCTCGGAAGGCCAGGCCCCGTTCACCGTGATCGACTCGGTGCTGTCCGAAGAGGCCGTGCTGGGCTTCGAATACGGCTACTCCAGCGCCGAACCCAACACGCTGACCATCTGGGAAGGCCAGTTCGGTGACTTCGTCAACGGCGCCCAGGTCGTGATCGACCAGTTCATCAGCTCCGGCGAAGCCAAGTGGGGCCGCCAGTCGGGCCTGACCCTGATGCTGCCGCATGGCTACGAAGGCCAGGGTCCCGAGCACTCGTCGGGCCGCATCGAGCGCTTCCTGCAGCTGTGCGCCGACAACAACATGCAGGTGATCCAGCCGACCTCGGCTTCGCAGATCTTCCACGTGCTGCGCCGCCAGATGATCCGTCCGTTCCGCAAGCCGCTGGTGCTGTTCACGCCCAAGTCGCTGTTGCGCAACAAGGACGCCGGCTCGCCCCTGACCGAACTGGCCGGCGGCAGCTTCCGCCCGGTGATCGGCGAGGTCGACGAGGCCATCGACGCCGCCAAGGTCAAGCGCGTGCTGGCTTGCTCGGGCAAGGTCTACTACGATCTGGTCAATGCCCGCCGTGAACGTGGCGCCGACAACGTCGCCATCATCCGCGTCGAGCAACTGTACCCGTTCGCGCACAAGTCGTTCGAGGCCGAACTGCGCAAGTACCCGAAGGCAACCGAAGTGATCTGGGTCCAGGACGAACCGCAGAACCAGGGCCCGTGGTTCTACGTTCAGCATCACGTGTACGAGAACATGGTCGAAGGCCAGAAGCTGGGCTACGCCGGTCGCGCCGCGTCGGCTTCGCCGGCGGTGGGCTACCTGGCCAAGCACCAGGAGCAGCAAAAGGCGCTGATCGAAGCGGCTTTCGCGCCCAAGTTCAAGGCCATGCTGACCAAGTAACCCAACCCGATGCACGCGCGGCGCGCGGCAAGGTGCAGAAACCTGGTTTCGAACTTTGTCCGTGTCGCGCGGTCCAGAACACACACTCTACGGAATAAACAAAATGGCTATCACCGACGTCGTCGTCCCCCAACTCTCCGAATCCGTTTCCGAAGCGACCCTGCTGACCTGGAAGAAGCAGCCCGGCGCTGCCGTCGAAGCGGACGAAATCCTGATCGAAGTCGAAACCGACAAGGTCGTGCTGGAAGTGCCGGCCCCCGCCTCGGGCGTGCTGGCTGAAATCGTCAAGGGCGATGGCAGCACCGTGACCTCGGGCGAAGTCCTGGCCCGTATCGACACCGCCGGCAAGGCCGCCGCCACCCCGGCCACCGCCCCCGCCGCCGAAGCGCCCAAGGCCGCCGTGCAAGCCGCCGCTGCCCCGGCCGCTCCCGCCTCCACCGCCGCCGCCGGCGTGGCTTCGCCCGCCGCCGCCAAGATCCTCGCCGAAAAGGGCGTGGACGCCGCCAGCGTGGCCGGCACCGGCCGTGACGGCCGCGTCACCAAGGGCGACGCCCTGAACGCCAGCGCCCCCGCCGCCAAGGCCGCTCCGGCCAAGGCCCCGGCCGCTCCGGCCCCGACCACGCTGTCGCTGGACGGCCGTCCGGAACAGCGCGTGCCGATGAGCCGCCTGCGCGCCCGCATTGCCGAGCGCCTGCTGCAGTCGCAACAGGAAAACGCGATCCTGACCACGTTCAACGAAGTGAACATGCAAGCGGTCATCGATCTGCGCAACAAGTACAAGGACAAGTTCGAGAAGGAACACGGCATCAAGCTGGGCTTCATGTCGTTCTTCGTCAAGGCCGCCGTTGCCGCGCTCAAGAAGTTCCCGCTGATCAACGCCTCGATCGACGGCAAGGACATCATCTACCACGGCTACTTCGACATCGGTATCGCTGTCGGCAGCCCGCGTGGCCTGGTGGTGCCGATCCTGCGCAACGCCGACCAGCTGTCCATCGCTGAAATCGAAAAGACCATCGCCGACTTCGGCCGCCGCGCCGCCGACGGCAAGCTGGGCATCGAAGAGATGACCGGCGGCACGTTCTCGATCTCCAACGGTGGCGTGTTCGGCTCGATGCTGTCGACCCCGATCATCAACCCGCCGCAATCGGCCATCCTGGGCGTGCACGCCACCAAGGAACGCGCCGTGGTGGAGAACGGCCAGATCGTCATCCGCCCGATGAACTACCTGGCCCTGTCCTACGACCACCGCATCATCGACGGCCGCGAAGCCGTGCTGGGCCTGGTCGCCATGAAGGACGCCCTGGAAGATCCGCAGCGCCTGTTGCTGGACCTGTAATCTCGGCGCCCTGAGCCCGGCGTCCGCGCGACCCTCGTGTCGGCGGCGCCCGGCCGGCCCCAGGGGCCGGCCAGCGCGGGCCGGGGCGAGTTTCACTCCCTCCTCATTCGCGAGAACACTATGTCCAAACAATTCGACGTCGTCGTCATCGGCGCGGGCCCCGGCGGCTACATCGCCGCCATCCGCGCCGCGCAGCTCGGCATGTCGGTGGCTTGCATCGACGCCTGGCAGAATGGCCAAGGCGGCCCGGCTCCCGGCGGCACCTGCACCAACGTCGGCTGCATCCCCTCCAAGGCGCTGCTGCAATCGTCCGAACACTTCGAGCAGGCCAACCACCACTTCGCCGAGCACGGCATCGAAGTCAAGGGCGTCAGCCTGAAGCTCGACACGCTGATCGGCCGCAAGAACTCGGTGGTCAAGCAGAACAACGACGGCATCCTGTACCTGTTCAAGAAGAACAAGGTCACCTTCTTCCACGGCAAGGGCGCGTTCGCCGGCCAGGTCGAGGGCGGCTGGGCCATCAAGGTCACCGGCACCGCCGAGGAAGACCTGGTTGCCAAGCACGTGGTGGTCGCCACCGGTTCGTCGGCGCGCGAGCTGCCCGGCCTGCCGTTCGATGAAAAGGTCGTGCTGTCCAACGACGGCGCGCTGAACATCGGCGCCGTGCCGAAGACGCTGGGCGTGATCGGCGCCGGCGTGATCGGCCTGGAAATGGGCAGCGTGTGGCGCCGCCTGGGCGCGGAAGTCACCATCCTGGAAGCGATGCCGGAGTTCCTGGCCGCCGCCGACCAGCAAGTGGCCAAGGAAGCCCTCAAGGCCTTCACCAAGCAAGGCCTGAACATCCAGATGGGCGTCAAGATCGGCGAGATCAAGGCGACCGCCAAGTCGGTGACCGTGCCCTACGTCGACGCCAAGGGCGCCGAGCAGAAGCTGGTGGTGGACAAGCTGATCGTCTCGATCGGCCGCGTGCCCTACACCGGCGGCCTGAATGCCGACGCCGTGGGCCTGAAGCTCGACGAGCGCGGCTTCATCGCCGTGGACGGCGACTGCAAGACCAACCTGCCCAACGTCTGGGCGGTGGGCGACGTGGTGCGCGGGCCGATGCTGGCGCACAAGGCCGAGGAAGAGGGCGTGGCGGTTGCCGAGCGCATCGCCGGCCAACACGGCCACGTCAACTTCGACACCGTGCCGTGGGTGATCTACACCTCGCCGGAAATCGCCTGGGTCGGCAAGACCGAGCAGCAGCTCAAGGCCGAAGGCCGCGAGTACAAGGCCGGCAGCTTCCCGTTCCTGGCCAACGGCCGCGCCCGCGCGCTGGGCGACACCACCGGCTTTGCCAAGGTGATCGCCGACGCCAAGACCGACGAGGTCCTGGGCGTGCACATCGTGGGCCCGATGGCCTCGGAACTGATCTCGGAAGCCGTGACCATCATGGAATTCCGCGGCGCCGCCGAAGACATCGCCCGCATCTGCCACGCGCACCCGACGCTGTCGGAAGCCGTGAAGGAAGCCGCCCTGGCCGTCGACAAGCGCGCCTTGAACTTCTGATCCGCCACGCTGCGGCTCTGCCAAAGGGGGCGGGTTTTCGGACCCGCCCTTTTTTTCTTTTGCCTGTGCCATCTCCATGAACGTCCGCGAATACTACGAACACGCCCTGGCCGAACGCGGCTACAAGCCCGACGAAGCCCAGAAGAAGGCGATCGACCGGCTGCAGCGCTATTACGACGAGTGGGTCAAGTTCAAGGCGATGCGCTCGAACGCCCTGAAGAAGCTGCTGAACCGCCCCGATGTGCCGCGTGGCGTGTATCTGTGGGGCGGGGTGGGGCGCGGCAAGAGCTTCCTGATGGACGCCTTCTACGCCACCGTGCCGGTGGTGCGCAAGACGCGCCTGCACTTCCACGAGTTCATGCGCGGCGTGCATCGCGAACTGGAAGAAGTGAAGGGCATGCAGGACCCGCTGGACGAGGTCGCCAAGCGCGTCGCCAAGCGCTATCGCCTGATCTGCTTTGACGAGTTCCACGTGTCGGACGTGGCGGACGCGATGATCCTGCACCGCCTGCTGTTCAAGCTGTTCGAATACGGCACCTCGTTTGTCATGACGTCCAACTACGAACCGTCCACGCTGTATCCCGACGGCCTGCACCGCGACCGCGTGCTGCCCGCGATCGAGCTGATCCAGGCGCGCATGGATGTGATGAACGTGGATGCCGGCGTCGACTATCGCCGCCGCTCGCTGGAGCAGGTGCAGTGCTACCACACGCCGCTGGACGAGCATGCGCAGCAGGCGCTCCAGCAGGCCTTCGACAGCCTGGCCGATACGCCGCCGCAGGAGCCGCTGCTGCATATCGAGCATCGCGAAATCCGCGCGCTGGCGCTGGCCGGTTCGGTGGTGTGGTTCGACTTCGCCACGCTTTGCGGCGGCCCGCGTTCGCAGAACGACTACCTGGAACTGGCCAACCGCTTCCATGCGGTGATCCTGTCCGGCGTGCCGCGCATGGGTCCGCGCCAGGCTTCCGAGGCGCGCCGTTTCACCTGGCTGATCGACGTCTTCTACGACCATCGCGTCAAGTTGATCATGTCGGCCGAATGCGAGCCGGAAGAGATCTACACCGAGGGCGCGCTCGCCAACGAGTTCCATCGCACGGTATCGCGCATCCTGGAAATGCAGTCGCGCGAATACCTCGAGTCGGAACGCCGCCTGACCGCAACGTTGTAGTTATGCCGCAAGCGCCGGAGAGAGGGCGGCGCATTCGCACGACAGTTAATGCCGGTGAAAGTCGTTGTTGACTACGGTCTGCAAGTGACAAGTTTCATGCCGCATCCTCGCTCGTGTCTTCATCGCCTCTTTCTTCTTCAAGTCATTGTGACGGTGGCGCCACCTCTCAGGCGGAGAGCCTTTATCGAGAACATCGGTCGTGGTTGCTTGGCTGGCTGCGTCGCAAGCTGCGGTGCGCGCATCATTCCGAAGACCTCGCGCAGGATGTGTTTGTTCGTGTCATCCAGCGCCGCAAGGCGGTGCGTGTTGGCGATGCCCGGGCTTTGTTGACCGTCATCGCCAAGGGGCTGGTGATCGATCATCAACGCCACGCGGCGCTGGAACACGCCTATCAGGCCTATCTGGCCACGATTCCCGAATCCTATGCGCCGTCGCCCGTGGTTCAGGCCGAGCAGATGCAGGCCCTGACGCAATTGGACGGATTGCTCGACAGCCTGCCGCCGAAGGCGCGTTCTGCCTTCCTGTTGTCGCAACTGGACGGACTGACGTATCCCGAAATCGCGCGGCGGCTGGGCGTCTCTCCCAGTTCCGTGCAGCAATACATGGTGCGCGCCATGTCGGCTTGCTATGCAGCGCTCTATGGTTAGCAGGGAGATGCATATCCCCTCGTCGGATCCGGTTGTGCGTGAGGCTATCGCCTGGTGGGTCCGATTGCAGTCGGGCGTAGCCGTTGCACATGAGCGCGAGACCTGGCGTGTCTGGGTGGAACGGGATCCTGCCCATCGCGAGGCCTGGGAACGCATGGAATCGATCGGCCGGGATGTGAGGCGCATACCGGCCGGGCTGGCTCATGCCGCGCTGGTCGATCCATGTCGTCCGACCCGTCGCGCTGCGCTGCGGGCCGTGCTGGCCGTGGCGAGCACCTGCATGACGGGATGGGCGGGCTACCGGTATGCGCCCTGGCAGCGCCTGGCTGCGGATCTGAGTACGAGCCTCGGGGAGCGGCGCAGATTGACCGTCGGGGATGGCCTGCACCTCACGTTGAACAGCGATAGTGCTATGCGCGTCCGCCGTGGCAGCGGGATGTATGACGTGCGGCTGCTGCGCGGCGAGATCCTGGTGCTCATGCGGTCCAGTCCCTTATGCAGAGGGCTTCGGGTCGATACTGGTTACGGCACGCTGCGGGTCGAGAACGCCCATTTCGACGCAAGCCGGAGCCACGGCGGCGCGCAGGTCGGTGTGTACGACGGCAGCGTGGTGCTATGGAGGGAGCTTGAATCGCTGCGGGTCGATACGGGTGAACGTCTGATTTACCGGGAGCGAGGCGAGGTCGAACGGCAGCGGACGGATCCCGACGATCTTGCCTGGGCAGATGGCCTGGTGGTGGCCAAGGACTGGCGGCTGGACGATTTCGCCGAGTATCTGGGCCGGCAGCGGCGCGGGCTGATTCGGGTTGATCCTGCTGTGGCGGGCTTGCGGCTGTCAGGCGTTTTTCCGCTGGATGACGCTGAACGCGCGCTCCGGGCCCTGGAACCGGTATTGCCTGTCGTGGTCACGCGACATACGCAGTTCTGGCTGCATGTGGGCCCGCGCGGCGCCTGAGTCCTACATTGCCGAGAGGACCCTGCAGGTTTTTCATCGTGGTACGGAAAGACAGAGAGACCTACGTAAAGGAGCTCTTGTGTCTGTTTCCTCTCTTTTCCATTCCCGGGCCATGTTCACGGCTGGCCGTGTGGCTGTATTCGCCGCCACCGCGGTCGGCACAGCATTGACGGCCACGCCTGCCAACGTCTTGGCGCAACAGCGCGTCGAGGCGGTCTCGGACTTGCGTTCCTACCAGATCGCACCCGGCTCGCTGGAAGACGTGCTGACCCGGTTTGCGCGCAGCGCTGGCGTGGTGTTGTCGTTCGATCCGGTTCAGGTGCGCGGCCGGCGATCCGCTGGCCTGGTGGGCACGCATTCCGTTGAAGCCGGCTTTGTGCAATTGCTGTCGGACAGCGGATTGGTGGCACGGCCGCACGGTGACAACAGCTGGGTGCTGGTGCAAGCGTCTGCCTTCCCGACACTGGGCCCTGTAGAGGTCCACGGCAGTACCTTGGACGGATCGGGGCCCACGGCGGGATATGTCGCAGGTTCGAGCATTAGCGCCACCAGGACCGACACTCCGCTGACCGAGATACCTCAGTCGGTTTCCGTCGTCACCCGCAGGCAGATCTCCGAACAGGGCGCCCATACGTTGAACCAGATCCTGCGTTACACGCCCGGAGTCGCGCCTGAAATGCGGGGCGCGACTGGAACGCGCACGGATTCGCTGCACCTGCGCAGCTTCTCGTCGTCGACCTATCTGGACGGCTTGCGGATTTACGGCGGGCCGCAGGTGGACGCCTGGCGCCTGGAACGTGTGGATGTCTTGAAGGGGCCCGCCTCGGTGATGTATGGGCGAGGCGATCCGGGCGGGCTGGTGAACATGATCAGCAAACGGCCGACGGTCCTGGTCAGGCGCGAGATCGAATTGCAGTGGGGCAATTACGATTACGGGCGCGCGAGTTTCGATTTTGGCGGGCCGGTCGACCAGAATGGCAGACGGCAATATCGGCTGGTGGGTTCGGGATACATTTCCGACGGCCAGGTCAAGGATACCCGCGAGCGCCGCTACTATGTGTCGCCAGCCGTCGCCTGGGCCGGGGAAGATACATCGCTGACGCTATTGACCAATTTCCAGCACGACCCCGCGATGGGGTCCAACGGCAGCGTGTCGCCCATGCGCACGCTGTTGCCGGCGCCCGATGGCATCCGATTGCCCGTCAACTTCTATGATGGCGACGCCAATTTCGAGAAAAGCGACCGCAGAAGCTATTCGCTCGGCTACCTGTTTGATCACCGCTTCAACGATACCTTGAAAGCCACGCAGAGCTTGCGCTGGACCGACTCCCGCAACTTTACCCGCAGTGTCACCAGCGCATTCGGGGGCGACTGGGGGTATACCGATTCGAGTTATCTCTACAGGCGTCGCACCGCGAGCGTGTCGCAAGAGCGCGTCGGCGCTCTCACGCTCGACACCAATCTGCAAGCGCGCTTCAGGACCGGGGCGTTGAGTCACACGCTGTTGGTAGGCTTGGATTATCAGCACATCAGGACAGACACCCGCTCGGGCTCCGGCAGCGCGCCGCTGCTGAACGTATTGCATCCGGACAACCGCCAGGATATCGCCGTGCCGGTATTTTCCAAAGATGCCGTCCAGGCGCGATACCAGAGCGGCTTGTACTTCCAGGATCAGGTCAAGCTCAATCGACTCTCGGTGTTGCTAAGCGGTCGCTACGATTGGTCGCGTGAATTGAATCAAAGTCAAAGCGCCGCGGTCGCCACGGGCCGTCGAATTTCTTCTTCGGCGTTGCGGGCACAGGCATTCACCGGCCGTGTCGGTGCGATATATCGCATTGACAATGGCTTGGCGCCCTACCTGAACTATGCGGAGTCTTTTGAACCGCTCGGAATGGCTGGTTGGAACGATGTGCCTTTCAAACCCGTGCGGGGCAACCAGTACGAGGTGGGCGTCAAATACCAGCCTGCGGGCGCCAATACCATGCTGTCAGTGGCGGCGTTCGACATCCGGCTGGCGAACATGCCGACCACCGATCTCGATCCGACCCATCTGTGCGGGCGGGGCGCTTGCTCGGTTCAGAGCAGTGAAATACGTACCCGCGGCCTGGAGTTCGAAGCGAACACCGAGCCGTTGCGCGGACTGACGCTCCAGGCGGGATATTCGCTGGAGAACAGTATCTATTCGAAAGCCAACCCCGACAGCAGCGGTTTCAACCAGAAGGGTAAATCCTCTACGGTCACGCCGACCCATCAGGCGTCGCTGTGGGCGCGCTATCTGTTGCAGAAAGGCGCGCTGGCCGGTCTCGGGGTGGGCGGCGGCGTGCGCTATCTGGGCACCTCGTACGCTGACGAGGCCAATACGCTCAAGGTGCCGGCGACTACGCTGTTCGACCTGCGCTTTGACTATGACCTGGGCCGGGCTACTCCCTCGCTCAAGGGCTTGCAGGTCGCCTTGAACGTGCAGAATCTGTTCGATAGAACGTACATCGCTTCGTGCCTGAGCGGTATTTCCTGGTGCTGGTACGGCTATCAGAGATCGATCGACCTGAGCCTGCGCTATCGCTGGTAGGCGGTGTCGGTCTGCCTGCGGCGGAGCCCCGCTCGTTCCATCAGAGGTTTGTATGGTAGTGAGAATGGTTATAATTCATATCCTTGCCGATAGGAGGCCGTCGCGGGGCGGTTCCAGGCCGGCATTCACAACAGGAAAATCGACAATGAAATTCGCAAGGACTTTGGCAGCCGTGGCGCTGCTGGGCAGCGCCGGCGCGGCGCAGGCGCACTTCGTCTGGCTCGAGCGGGCCGACCAGGGGCCGGCAAAGGCGTACTTCGGCGAATGGGCGGACGACCTGCGCGAAAAGCGCGACGGCCTGCTGGGCAAGGTCCTGGTGGCGCCGGTGGTCACCGGCGCCGACGGCAAGGCGCTCAAGGCGTCGGCCCAGGGGGCGGATTTCGTCGAGTTTGCCGCCAGCGGCAAGGGCGATGTGCGCCTGTCGCAGCCGATCCAGTTCAAGGACACGCTGATGCAGTACGGCGCCAAGGCCGGCCGCGAAGATACCCAGGGCAAGCTCGACCTGGAACTGGTGCCGGCCGCGGCGGGCAGCAATACCTTCGTGCTGCAGTTCAAGGGCAAGCCGCTGGCCAAGACCGAAGTCACCGTGTTCGGCCCGCCCAAGTGGGAAAAGCGCTTGCGCAGCGACGAGAACGGCCGCATCGAGATCACCACGCCGTGGCCGGGCCAGTACGTGCTGGAAGCCGCCCACGTCGAGGACAAGGCCGGCGAGGCCGACGGCAAGGCCTACGCCAAGATCCGCTACGTTTCCACCCTGACCTTCAACGTGACCAAGTGAAAGCTCCCGCAGCCGGCGCAGGCATGATGCGCTACCGTCTGGCCGTGGCCTCGCGGGCCCTGGCCGCCATCCTCGGCGGCTACGGCCTGGCCTCGGCGGCCGCGGCCTGCCTGGCCGTCTGGCTGCCCATGCAGCGCGCCGACGCCGTCGTCACGGCGCAGATGTCGGCCTTCGTGGTCTACACCTGTGGCGTCATCTGGGTGTTCGCCACCCGCAACGCCTGGCGCGCCTGGGCCGGCATCCTGTTGCCGGCGGCGCTGTTCGGCGGCCTGTTCCTGATCGGCCGCATGGTGGGGGGCGCATGAAACCCAGTATCGGAAAAGCGCAAGGCGAAGAGGGCCTGCGCCAATCCATGTCGTGGCTGCACACCTGGTCGGGCTTGATCTTCGGCTGGGTGCTGTTCGCCATGTTCCTGACCGGCACGCTGTCATTCTTCCGCCCCGAAATCACCCGCTGGATGCAGCCGGAGATCCAGGCGCAGGCCGCGCCCACGCTCGAATCCGTGACCATGGCGCAGCGTTACCTGACCGAGCATGCGCCCGACGCCAAGCGCTGGTTCATCACGCCGCCGACCGACCGCGAGCCACTGATCCAGCTGCTGTACCAGGTGCCCAAGCCCAAGCCGGGCGAGCGCGGTTTCGTGCGCGTCAAGCTCGATCCGCGGACCGGCCAGGCCGTCCAAGGGCGCGAGACGCGCGGCGGGGATTTCTTCTACCGCTTCCACTTCGAACTCGAAACGGCGTTCCCTTGGGGGCGCTGGCTCGCCAGCATTGCCGGCATGTTCATGCTGGTGGCGATCATCAGCGGCATCATCACCCACAAGAAGATCTTTGCCGATTTCTTCACTTTCCGCCCGAAGAAGGGCGGCCAGCGGGCCTGGATGGACGGCCACAACGCGTTGTCGGTGCTGGGGCTGCCATTCCACCTGATGATCACATTCAGCGGCCTGGTGCTGTTTGCGACCATGCTGATGCCGGCAGGCATCCTGGCGGTCTACGAAAACCCGCGTCAGTATTCCGACGATGTATTCCCCGGGTTCAAGGTCACGCCACCGCGTAACGAACCTGCGCCGCTGGTCGCGCTGGCGCCGCTGGTGGAGCAGGTCGAGCAGCGTTGGCAGGGCCGGGTCGGCCGCGTCACGGTCAACAACCCCGGCGACGCCGGCGCCACCGTCACCTTGACGCGCGATGCGGCCGATGGCGTGTCCTATGGCCGGCTCGCGCCCTACGCGCGCTTTGATGGCGTCACCGGCGCCTTCCAGGAAGGGCAGGACGAGCTCAGTCCCACCGTGCGCACCGCTGGCGTGATCGTCGGGCTGCACCTGGGCCTGTTTGCCGAACCGCTGTTGCGCTGGTTCTATTTCCTGGTCAGTCTGGCGGGCACCGGCATGGTCGGTTCCGGCCTGGTGCTGTGGATCGCCAAACGGCGCCAGAAGGCGCGCCCCGGCGCGCGCGAGGCCTTCTCGCTGCGCCTGGTCGATGGCTTGAACGCCGGCACCATCGCTGGCCTGTTCATCGCGGTCGCCGCGTTCTTCTGGGCCAACCGCCTGGTGCCGGCCGACCTGCCGGGCCGTCCGCTATGGGAAGTGCGGGCGTTCTTCGCGGCCTGGGGCCTGTCGCTGGTGTACGCCTTTGTGTTCCACAAGCGCAAATGGGTGGACCTGCTCTCGGCCGCCGCCGCGTCGCTGGCGCTGGTGCCGGTGATCAACGCCGTGACCACCTCGCGCCACCTGGGCGTGTCCCTGCCGACCGGTGACTGGGTGATGGCCGGTTTCGACCTGACCTGCCTGGCGGGCGCGCTGCTGCTGGGCTGGATGGCGCGCAAGGCCGCCCGCGCGCGCAAGGCGCCGGCCAAGGCCGGCGGCAAGGCCGCGGCCCGGACGGCGGCGCCGGCGCAAGTCCAGGCCCGACCCCAACCCGACACGCAAGCCCAATCCGTCGCCCGGCCGCGCGCGCCGGTCGCGTCCGCGATGGCGCAAGCCACGCCTTCCGAAGCCGCCTATGAACCGAGGTGATACGCCATGACGCTCGCCGCCTTCTGCCTGGCCTACGCGGGGTTCTCCGCCCTGTGCCTGGGCATGGACCGTCACTACGAAGACCTGTTCGACCGCGCCTTGCCGCGCCGCCATCGCGTGCCGCTGCGCACCTTCGGCTGGCTGGCGCTGGCGCTGTCCCTGTGCGCCTCGGCCGCGGTCTGGGGCTGGAGCTACGGCACCGTCGAATGGATCGGCATCCTCAGCATCGCGGGCCTGCTGCTGATCTGGTTCCTGACCTTCCGGCCACGCGCCGCGTTGACGGCCGGCGGGCTGTGCGCGGTGGCTGCGCCCTTGCTGGCCGTCCTGTAGGCGCACCGTCGGCCTGGTGTCCGCGTCCGCGCGCGCACCCGCCGCGCAGGGGCGGCGTCGCGCCCGGGCGGCGCCGGTCATTCAGGCGCCCCGCGCGGCACGTTACACTGGGCGTTTCACCAAGCAAACGCCTTCATCGTCCATGAACACCCGCGTCCTCACTGGCATCACCACCTCCGGAACCCCTCACCTCGGCAACTACGCTGGCGCGATCCGCCCGGCGGTCCAGGCCAGCACGCAACCGGGTGTCGACGCGTTTTTCTTCCTGGCCGACTACCACGCGCTGATCAAGTGCGACGACCCGGCCCGCGTGGCCCGCTCGCGGCTTGAGATCGCCGCCACCTGGCTGGCGGTGGGGCTCGACCCGGACCGCGTGACCTTCTATCGCCAGTCGGACATCCCCGAGATCCCCGAACTGAGCTGGCTGCTGACCTGCGTCACGGCCAAGGGCCTGATGAACCGCGCGCATGCCTACAAGGCCTCGGTCGACCAGAACGTGGCCAAGGGCGTGGACCCCGACGATGGCGTGACCATGGGCCTGTTCTCGTATCCGGTGCTGATGGCCGCGGACATCGTCATGTTCAACGCCAACAAGGTGCCGGTGGGCCGCGACCAGATCCAGCACCTGGAAATGGCGCGCGACATCGCCCAGCGCTTCAACCACCTGTACGGCCGCGAGTACTTCACGCTGCCCGAGGTTGCCATCGAAGAAGACGTGGCCACCTTGCCGGGCCTGGACGGTCGCAAGATGTCCAAGAGCTACAACAACACCATCCCGTTGTTCGAGGGCGGCGCCAAGGCCCTGCGCGCCTCGATCATGCGCATCGTCACCGACTCGCGCGAACCAGGCGAACCCAAGGACGCCGAAGGCTCGCACCTGTACACCATCTATCGCGCCTTCGCCACGCATGAACAGGCTACGGCGTTCCGCCAGCAGCTCGAGCAAGGCCTGGGTTGGGGCGAGGCCAAGCAAGCGCTCTACGACCATCTGGAGAACCTGCTGGCGCCCATGCGCGAGCGCTACTTCGACCTGATGGCCAACCCCGGCCGCATCGAAGACGTGTTGCAGGCGGGCGCCGCCAAGGCGCGCAAGCTGGCGGTGCCGATGATGCGCGAGCTGCGCGAGGCCGTGGGCCTGCGCAACCTGAATGCGCAGGCGCCGGGCAAGCAGGCGCAGGCCAAGAAGGAAAAGGGCAAGGGCGCGCGCTTCGTCAGCTTCCGCGATGAAGACGGCGGCTTCCGCTTCCGCCTGCTGGCCGCGGATGGCGAGGAACTGCTGCTGTCGCAACGTTTTGCCGACCCCAAGGAGGCCGGCGCGCTGATGCGACGCCTGCAGTCGGAATCGCCAGAAGCGCTGTTGCAAGCCACCGCCGATGGCCTGGCCGCGGTACTGGACGGCGCGGTCGTGGCGGCGGCGCCCGCGGGCGCCGCCGGTGATGCGCAGGCGCAGTTGGCGAAAGCGCGCGACGCGTTGCTGTCGATGGCGCAGGAATAACGCCGCGAGCGCAACGACAAGGGCGGCGCGATTGCGCCGCCCTTGTCGTTTGTAATCCGAAACCGATACCGCTTAACGCGCGCCGGCGGAGACGATGCGGCCGTCGCGCACCTGGAAGCGCTGCGCATTGCCCTGGCCGGCGATCTCGAGCATGTCGCCTTCCGAATAGCCGGTGACCGTCGGGCAATCAAGCCATTCCGGGTTGATGAACGGAAAGTACTTCAGCGTTCCGCTGCCCTGGCTGGCGAAATCGAAGGTGGTGTTGGCCACGACTTCCGGATCCCACTGGCTGGCGTCGAAGGTCAGGACACAGCCGGCGCCGATACGGTAGATGATGCTTACGCCCATGCTGGCAAAGCCGAGCGCGCCGACATGCAATTGCGCGCCGTTGGTCAGTTCGATGATGCGGCTGCCCAGGCGTTCCAGCGTGATGTGCTTGAAGGTGACCTCGGCGCCGTCCACCTTCAGGTGAGCGTATTGGCCCAGGGTGACTTCGTTGTAGGCGCCGCTCAGGCTGGCTTCCTTTTCGGTAATGGTTGCCGTTTCGTTGGCGGCAAGCGTAATGGTATTGCGCATGGCGGGCGGATCTCCGGTCTCTCAGGTATGGCGCTATTTTTCTTGTGCTTCTACCCGATAGGCGCTTGCGCCGCAGCTCGCCTGATCATGGGTGTGCCACGGCCGTGCGGACCCGACTTCGCCGGCTTTTATTATTTGGACACAATTAGATATTTTCGCTTATTTTTGTTGAATCCGGCTTGAGAGAACGCAAGGAAAGGTAGCAACCGCGGGAAAGTCCTAGGTTGAACGACAACCGGCGCCTGGGCGCCGGTCGGAAGGTGCTGCGACGCCGCCTGGCCGGCTCCCGGAGGGGGAGCCGGCCAGGCGCGATTCAACGCTTGAGCTTGGCGAATGCGTCGGCCATGGCACTGTTCATGCCGGCGCCGCCGGCGTTGCCGCGGCCATTGTCGCCCTGGGGACGGCGTCCGGGACGATCGCCGCCCTTGGGGGCATCAGCGCCTCGGCGCGCCGGGGCGGCGGTGTCGTTCAGGCGCATGGTCAGGGCCACGCGCTTGCGCGCCACGTCCACTTCCAGCACCTTCACGCTGACCGTCTGGCCGACGCGCACGACGTCGCGCGGATCCTTCACGAACTTCTCGGCCAATGCCGAGATGTGGACCAGGCCGTCCTGGTGCACGCCGATGTCGACGAACGCGCCGAAGTTGGCGACGTTGGTCACGACGCCTTCGAGCACCATGCCGGGATACAGGTCGTTGAGCGTCTCGACGCCTTCCTTGAACTGCGCGGTCTTGAACTCGGGACGCGGATCGCGGCCGGGCTTTTCCAGTTCGGCGAAGATGTCGCGCACCGTCGGCAGGCCGAAGCGTTCGTCCGTGAAATCGGACGGCGACACGCCCTTGAGCGCGTCGCGCTGGCCGATGATCTGTTTCACTTCCGCCTTGATCTTGGCGACGATGCGCTCGACCACCGGATAGGCTTCCGGGTGCACCGACGAGGCGTCCAGCGGGTTGTCGCCGTTGGGGATGCGCAGGAAGCCGGCGGCCTGTTCGAACGCCTTGTCGCCAAAGCGCGGCACCTTGCGCAGTTGCTCGCGGGTGGGGAAGGCGCCGTTCTCGTCGCGCCACGCCACGATGTTCTTGGCCAGCAGCGAGTTCAGGCCCGACACGCGCGCCAACAGCGCCGCGGATGCCGTGTTGACGTCGACGCCGACCGCGTTCACGCAATCCTCGACCACCGCGTCCAGCGAACGCGCCAGCTCGCGCTGGTTGACGTCGTGCTGGTATTGGCCCACGCCGATGGCCTTGGGATCGATCTTGACCAGTTCCGCCAGCGGATCCTGCAGGCGGCGCGCGATCGACACGGCGCCGCGCAGCGTCACGTCCAGGTCGGGGAATTCCTGGGCGGCGGTCTCGGAGGCCGAATAGACCGAGGCGCCGGCCTCGGACACGACCACCCGCGTCACCTTCAGGTCGGGGAAGCGTTCCTGCATGTCGCCCACCAGCTTCTCGCTTTCGCGCGAGGCGGTGCCGTTGCCGATGGCGATCAGGTCAACCTTGTGGCGCGCGACCAGCGCGGCCAGGGTGTTGATGGTGCCCTCCCGGTCGCGGCGCGGCTCGAACGGGTAGACCGTGGTGGTGTCGACCACCTTGCCGGTGCGGTCGATCACCGCCACCTTGCAGCCCGTGCGGATGCCGGGATCCAGGCCCAGCACGGCCTTGGGGCCGGCCGGCGCGGCCAGCAGCAGATCCTTCAGGTTGGCGGCGAACACGCGGATGGCTTCGGCCTCGGCGGTCTCGCGCAGGCGGCCGATCAGTTCGCTTTCGAAGGCCGTCACCAGCTTGACGCGCCAGGTCCAGCGGCAGACTTCGCCCAGCCAGCGCGCGCGCGGCGAGGCGTCCAGCGCGAACAGGCCGTTGCCCAGCTTGAGGAAGCTGGCGATCCGCGCCACGCAGGGATGCGGCAGTTGCGCTTCGAGTTCGGCTTCCAGGCCCAGGCGGATTTCCAACACGCCTTGCTGGCGGCCGCGCAACAGCGCCAGGATGCGGTGCGACGGCAGCGTGCGCAGCGGCTCGTTGAAGTCGAACCAGTCGCGGAAGTTAGCGCCTTCGGTTTCCTTGCCGTCGACCATCTTGGAATACAGATAGCCGGTGGACCAGAGGTGCTCGCGCATGTCGGCCAGCAGGTCGGCGTTCTCGGCGTAGCGCTCGGCCAGGATGTCGCGGGCGCCGTCCAGCGCCGCCTTGGCATCGTTGATCGAGGCTTCGGGATTCAGGTATTGGGCGGCCAGCGCGGCCGGATCGCACGCGGTGTCGGCCAGGATGGCGTCGGCCAGCGGTTCCAGGCCGGCCTCACGCGCGATCTGGGCGCGGGTGCGGCGCTTGGGCTTGTACGGCGCGTACAGGTCTTCCAGGCGCTGCTTGGTATCGGCGGTGGCGATTTCCTGCTGCAGTTCGGGCGTGAGCTTGCCTTGCTGCGAGATCGATTCGAGGATCGCGCCACGGCGCTCTTCGAGTTCGCGCAGGTAGCCCAGGCGCACTTCCAGGTTGCGCAGGACGGTGTCGTCCAGGCCGCCGGTGGCTTCCTTGCGGTAGCGTGCGATGAACGGCACGGTGGCGCCGTCATCCAGCAGTTCCACTGCCGAGGCGATCTGGGAGGCGCGCGCGCCAAGCTCGGTGGCCAGCTGGGCCACGATACGGGCATTGTCGACGCCGGCGGCGACGTTCGTGATAACGGAAGTTTCAGACATCTCGATACGACGGCAAAAAGGAAAAACAAGGGGCGGATTGTGCCATAAGCCGCTGTTACAGAAAGTGCCAGGCGGGATGCATCCGTCCCCCTCAGGTGCATCGTTTGCGACGCTTGCGGCGGAAAAGGGCGGCGCCAGCGGGTATCATTTGATCCTTTCCCACCCACTCAGTGTCTGGCGCCCCGACCGTCCCCCGGCACGGTCGCTTGCGACGCTAGGCTGTTTCCATGCTGGACCTGGACATCTCCGAATTCTTCGCCGAGGACGGCCCGCTCGCGTCGGCCTTGCCCGGCTACAAGCCGCGCCCGTCCCAAGTGGAACTGGCCCAGGCGATTGGCGAGGCCATCCGGGACCGCGCCACCCTGGTGGCCGAGGCTGGCACCGGCATCGGCAAGACCTGGGCCTATCTTGTACCCGCCTTCATCCAGGGCGGCAAGGTGCTGATTTCGACCGGCACCCGCACACTGCAGGACCAACTGTTCGCCCGCGACCTGCCGCGCGTGCGCGCCGCGCTGGCCGCGCCCGTCACGGCCGCGCTGCTCAAGGGCCGCGGCAACTATGTCTGTCATTACCACCTGGATCGCCTGCAGGGAGACGACCGGGCGCTGAAATCGCGTTCCGAGATCCAGCAATTGCGCCAGATCCAGGTATTCGCCGGCATTTCCAAGACGGGCGACCGCAGCGACCTGGCGCAGGTGCCCGAAGATGCGGATATCTGGCAGCGCGTTACCTCGACCCGCGAGAACTGCCTGGGCCAGGAATGCCCGCGCATCCGCGACTGCTTCGTGGTGAAGGCCCGCCGCCAGGCCCAGGAGGCCGACGTGGTGGTGGTGAACCATGCGCTGTTCATGGCCGACCTGGTGCTGCGCGAAGAGGGCGTCACCGATCTGCTGCCCGAGGCCGACACCGTCATCTTCGACGAAGCCCATCAACTGCCCGACACCGCCACCCGTTTCCTGGGCAGCAGCGTGTCGACCCACCAGTTGCTGGACTTTGGCCGCGCGCTGGAGGCCGCGGGCCTGGCCTATGCGCGCGAAGCCACCAAATGGAGCGACGTGGCGCGCCACGTCGAGACGGCGGCGCGCGAGTTGCGCCTGGCCTGTGCGCCACTGGACCGGATGCCGGGCCGCAAGGCCACGTTCGAGGCCATTCCCAATGCCGAGGAGTTCGACACCGCGCTGGCGGTGCTGCGCGAAGCCATCGACGTCGCCACCAACGCGCTGGGCTCGGTCGCCGAGCGGCATCCCGACCTGGTGGCGGCCGCGCGCAGCGGCGCCGAGATCGCGGTGCGCCTGAAACGCTGGGCCACGCCCGGGCGCGATGCGGGGGGCTCCGGTTTCGATGATGAAGGCTGGGGCCGCGACGACCAGGCGCCCGCGCCCGTGGCGGCGCTGGCGGACGGCCTGTCCACGCCGACGGCCATTCTCGAAGGCGCGGCGGCGGCAGGTGAATGGACTGGCCCGGCGGTGCGCTGGGTCGAGCATGGCCAGCATCACGTGCGGCTGCATTCCGCGCCGCTGTCGGTGGCGCAGGCTTTTTCCAAATACCGCAAGCCCGGGCAGGCCTGGATCATGACCTCGGCCACGCTGTCGGTGAACGGCGAGTTCACCCACTTCACCAGCCAGCTGGGGCTGGAGCGAGCGCGCACCGGCAAGTGGGAATCGCCTTTCGACTATCCCGAGCAGGCGCTGCTGTTCGTGCCGCGTGGCATGCCTGAACCGCAGTCGCCGCAGTTCCTCGACCGTTTCGTGCAGACGTTGCTGCCGTTGCTGCAGGCCAGCCCGGGCGGCACGCTGGTGCTGTGCACCACCTTGCGCGCGGTCGACAAGGTCGCCAACCTGTTGGCCGACGCTTTCGACGATGCCGGCCACGATTGGCCGTTGCTCAAGCAGGGCGAGGGCACCCGCCGCGATCTGTTGGACAGGTTCTGCAAGCTGACCCATCCGGTGCTGGTCGGCAGCGCCAGTTTCTGGGAAGGCATCGACCTGCCGGGCGACGTGCTGACGCTGGTGGCGATCGACAAGCTGCCGTTCGCGCCGCCGGACGACCCGGTGATCGAGGCGCGGCTGCGAGCCTGCCGCGCCCACGGCGGCAATCCCTTCTCGGAATACCAATTGCCCGAGGCGGCCATCTCGCTCAAGCAGGGGGCCGGCCGCCTGATTCGGACGGAATCCGACTGGGGGGTGTTGATGGTGGGCGATGCCCGACTGGTCGAGAAGCCCTACGGCAAGCGACTGTGGCGCGGCCTGCCGCCCTTCGCGCGGACGCGCGAACTGGAGGAAGTGCTGGCCTTCTACCGGCGCAAGCAGGAATAGGACCACAAGAGGACGACACGGACCCAAAAAAAAGCCCTTCGACGAATCGAAGGGCTTTTTCCCATGCGGCGGTGTTCAGTTCAGTTGAACGGATTCCACCAGCTCTTGTCAGCCTTCAGGCCCTTGTCCTTGAACGTGCTGTTGGGGAAGTTCTTGTCGAACACGCGCTGCGAGTCGTTCTTGAGTTCGGTCATGCCGAGCTTGTCGTAGGACTGCACCATCAGGTAGAGCGCTTCTTCGGTGGCGGGGGCGCCCTCGAAGTCGGTGATGACGGTCTGCGCGCGGTTCGCCGCGGCGATGTAGGCGCCGCGCTCGTAGTAGTAGCGGGCCACGTGGACTTCGTTCATGGCGATGGTGTTGACCAGCCACGCAACGCGCTTTTCGGCGTCCGGGGTGTACTTGCTTTCCGGGTAGCGCTTGATCAGGTCGTTGAACGCGTCGTAGGAAGCGCGCAGGCCCTTCGGGTCGCGCTCGGCCGGATCCTGGCCGGTGATGCTGCTCATGAAGGCGCTGGCGGGCGTGAAGTTGATCAGGCCTTTCAGATACAGCGCGTAGTCGGTGCCGGGGTGGTTCGGGTAGAGCTGCTGGAAGCGGTCGATCGCGGCCAGGGCCTGTTCGTTTTCACCGTCCTTCCAGTTGACGTAGGCCAGTTCAAGCAGGGCCTGCTGGGCGTAGACGCCGAACGGGTAGCGGCTTTCGATGGCGGTCAGTCGCTCGCGGGCTTCCTTCCAGCCGCCCGACGAGATTTCGGCCTTGGCGTCGGCGTAGAGCTGTTCAGCGCTCCAGTTGGTGGTCTTGTCGTACTTGCTGTTGGTCGAACCGCAACCGGCGATCGCGATGACGGCAAATAGCGCGATAACCACGCGCAAAACCGACCCGCTTCGGGAGGCGGGGTTCAAGGGAGCTGCGGAGTGGTGAATCACGAGAATCGTATCCTTGGTGTTAGCATGGCAGGCTGATTATATGATTTGTCTCCATGTCTGATACAGCCACCCCCGCAGATCTCGTTTCCGACGATGAACTCCTGGGCTTTCCCGGCGAATCCTCCGGTGAAAACCAGCGGGGCGAGCCGCAACTTGTAACGGTGCCGTCGGGCACGCGCGCCGATAGGCTCGACAAGGTGCTGGCGGGGTTGTTGCCGGATCATTCCCGCAGCCGCCTGCAAGGCTGGATCGAGGCTGGCAACGTACAGGTGAATGGCGCGCCTGGCAAGGTCCGCCAGACCGTCGGCCCGGGCGACGAGATCGCCGTCTGGGCCCAGCCCGCGCCGGAAGCCCTGGCGTTCGCGCCGGAGGCGATCGATTTTCCCGTGGTGGATGAAAGCCCCGACTGGATCGTGGTGAACAAACCGGCCGGCCTGGTGGTGCACCCTGGCGCCGGCAACTGGAGCGGCACGCTGCTCAACGGCCTGCTGCACCGGTATCCGGAACTGGCCCAGGTGGCGCGCGCCGGCATCGTTCACCGGCTGGACAAGGATACGTCCGGCCTGATGGTGGTGGCGCGCAACGAAATCGCCCAGACGCACCTGGTGCGCCAGCTGCAGGCGCGCAGCATGGGCCGCGAGTACGTGGCGCTGGCGCATGGCTGGCTGGCCGCCGCCGGCAAGGTCGACCGCCCGATCGGGCGCGATCCGCGGGTGCCGGTGCGCATGAGCGTCGAGCGGCCGGTGGCGCCCAAGCCGGCCGTCACCCACTACGCGCCCGCGCGACGCGGCCAGATCGATCCCGGCGGCCGCGCCACCGAAGTGGTCTGTCGCCTGGAGACCGGCCGCACCCACCAGATCCGCGTGCACCTGGCCAGCCTCGGCCATCCGCTGCTGGCGGATACGATCTACGGTGGCAAGAACATCGCGGGCGCGCAGCGGCAGATGCTGCATGCCCGCGCCCTGCATTTCGACGATCCGGGCGGGCGTGGCGAGGTCCAGTTCGCCGCCCCCGTGCCGGCGGACATGACCCTGGTCCAGGAAGCGATCGCATGGAACGCGTGATTGAAGGCTTGCCCGTCGTGACCGGCCCCGCCTGGGCCGGCGTCAACTATTTCTGCACCACCCGGGCCGGCGGCGTGGGCGTTGCCCCGCATGACACCCTCAACCTGGGGCGCCGTGCCGGCGATGATCCCGACACCGTGGCAGAGAACCGCCGCCGCTTGCGGGCCGCGCTGCCGGCCGAACCCTTATGGCTGCGCCAGGTGCATGGCAGCGAGGTGGTCGATGCCGACGCGGCCGGCCTGCCCGACGAACCCGCGCTGGACGCCAGCGTCACCGCGCAACCGGGCCGCGTGCTGGCCGTGATGGTGGCGGACTGCCTGCCGGTGGTCATTGCCGACGCGGGCGGGCGGGTCCTGGGCACGGCGCATGCCGGCTGGCGCGGCCTGTCTGGCGGCGTGCTGGAGCACACCCTGGCGGCAATGCGCGCCAAGGCACCGCATGCCACCGCGTGGCGCGCCTGGATCGGCCCCGGTATCGGGCCGGACGCCTTCGAGGTCGGGCGTGACGTGCTGGACGCCTTCATGGCCGATGACCCCGCCGCCGAACGTTATTTCCGGCCGCGCCCGGGCGTGCCTGGCAAATGGCTGGCCGACCTGGCCGGACTGGCGCAATTCCGTCTGCGCCGCGCCGGCGTGCAGGACATCAGCCTGAGCGGGCTGTGCACGGTGGCGGACGCGGAGCGGTTCTTTTCCTACCGGCGCGACGGCGAGACCGGCAGGATGGCCTTGCTGGCCTGGCTCGATCCGGTTTGATCCCGCGCAAAGCGGCCGCACGCGCGGGCGGGCGGCCCTGGCTGCCTCATTGAATACCCGCATTGACAGCCCCGGACCCGACATGCAACATCAATCGGGAAGTCTCGATAACAAGGTGTCGAAGTGAATGCCAATCTCTCCGCTTCAGGGCCTCTTCCGGTGAGCGTGGCTCCGGACGTCCTGGCCGATATCCAGGCTGAATTCTCGCGCGAATGGCAGCGGCTGTGTGATGACGCCCGCCGCGGCGCGCTGGCCCCGCCGGCCGACCGCCGTTTCGGCGGCGAGGCCTGGGCGGCCAGTGGCCAGCATCTGCTGATGGCGCACACCTATCTGCTGTCGGCCCGGGCCATGTCGCGCATGGTCGATGCGGCCCAGGTCAGCGAACCGATGCGCGATCGCCTGCGTTTCTCGATCATGCAGTGGGTCGACGCGTTGTCGCCGTCGAACTTCCTGGCCTTGAATCCGGATGCCCAGCAGTCCATCGTCGAAAGCGCCGGCCGCGCCCTGAACGAAGGCCTGGCGAACCTGCTCGGCGACGTCAAGAAAGGCCGCATCACCCAGACCGACGAAACCCAGTTCGAGATCGGCCGCAACGTGGCCGTGACGCCCGGCGACGTGGTGTTCGAAAATGCGCTGTTCCAGCTGATCCAGTACAAGCCCGCCACCGCCACGGTGCACGAGCGGCCGCTGGTGATCGTGCCGCCGAACATCAACAAGTTCTATATCCTCGACCTGCAACCCGACAACTCGTTCGTGCGCCACGCGGTCGAGCAGGGCTTCACGGTGTTCCTGATCTCCTGGCGCAACCCGCTGGCCAGTGATACCGACGGCATCGATCGCGCGACCTGGTCCGACTACCTCGACGACGCGGTGCTGCAGGCCCTGCGCGTGGCCAGCGACATCTCCGGCCAGCCGCAGGTCAACGCGCTCGGCTTCTGTGTCGGCGGCACCATGCTGGCTTCGGCGCTGGCGCTGGCCGAAGCGCGCGGCGAACATCCGGTCGCGGCGCTGACCTTGCTGACCTCGCTGCTCGATTTCCACGACACCGGCATCCTGAATGTCTTCGTCGACGAAGCGCACGCGTTGCTGCGCGACCATCAACTGGGCAACGGCGGGCTGATGCCCGGGCGCGACCTGGCCACCACCTTCTCGTTCCTGCGCCCCAACGAACTGGTCTGGAACTACGTCGTCGGCAACTACCTGAAAGGCCAGAAGCCGCCGGCCTTCGACCTGCTTTTCTGGAACGGGGACAGCACCAACCTGCCCGGGCCGTTCTTTTCCTGGTACTTCCGCAACACCTATCTCGAAAACAATCTCAAGGTGCCGGGACGGGCCCAGGCCGCCGGGCTGCCGCTGGACCTGACGCGCCTGTCGATGCCGGCGTATATTTTCGGTTCGCGCGAAGACCATATCGTGCCGTGGGTGTCGGCCTATGCCTCCACCCAGGTGCTGCGCGGGCCGCAACGCTTCGTGCTGGGCGCCTCGGGCCATATCGCCGGGGTGGTGAACCCGCCCGCCAAAAAGCGCCGCAGCTATTGGGTGGCGGACAATATGGGTGGCGCAGGCCAGCCATTGCCGGGCGATCCCAACGCCTGGCTGGCCCAGGCGCAGGAAAAGCCGGGCAGTTGGTGGCCCGATTGGGCCGCCTGGCTGGCCGGGCATTCCGGCAAGCAGGTCAAGGCGCGTGCAAAATCAGGTAACGCCCGGTACCGGCCGATAGAACCGGCGCCGGGCAGGTATGTGAAGGTCAGGGCTGCCTGAAGCCGCGCATGCGGTGGGCCCAGGCCAATAAGAAGTCAATCAACGAGGCGTCCGTCGCACACAGGAGGAAGTCCAATGAGCGGAAAACTGGCTTACGTTACAGGCGGGATGGGCGGGATCGGCACCTCTATTTGCCAACGCCTGGCCAAAGAGGGCTTTCGCGTCGTGGCAGGCTGCGGCCCGAGCCGCAATTACCAGCAATGGCTGGATGAACAGGCGGCGCAGGGATATACCTTCCATGCTTCCGTCGGCAATGTGTCCGACTGGGATTCCACCGTGGCCGCTTTCGAGCGTGTCACCGCGGAACTCGGCCCGGTCGACGTGCTGGTCAACAACGCGGGCATCACCCGCGACGGGCTGTTCCGCAAGATGACCGCCGATGATTGGCGCGCGGTCATCGACACCAACCTGAACAGCCTGTTCAACGTGACCAAGCAGGTCATCGACGGCATGGTCGAGCGCCAATGGGGGCGCATCATCAACATCAGCTCGGTGAACGGGCAGAAGGGCCAGTTCGGCCAGACCAACTACTCCACCGCCAAGGCGGGCATCCACGGCTTCACCATGGCGCTGGCGCAGGAAGTCGCCAGCAAGGGCGTCACCGTCAACACCATTTCGCCCGGCTACATCGGGACCGATATGGTGCGCGCCATTCGTCCCGACGTGCTGGAAAAGATCGTCGCCACCATCCCGGTGCGGCGCCTGGGCACGCCCGAGGAAATCGCCTCGATGACGGCGTGGCTGGCTTCGGACGAATCCGGCTTTTCCACCGGCGCGGACTTCTCGCTCAACGGCGGCCTGCACATGGGCTGACGCATCGCGGGTCGCCCGGCGGGCGGCCCTTTCGCGCCGCGGTGTCTCGGGGAGACGGCGCCGCGGCATTACACTTCACCCTATTCGAAGTCTTAGAGATCGCCCGATCCGGGGACAACCATGACGCAAGCACAAACCGGCGCCAGCCTGCGCCTGATTAAAAAGTACCCCAACCGTCGCCTGTACGACACTCGGACCAGTACCTACATCACCCTGGCGGATGTCAAGCAACTGGTCCTGGCCAACGAGGAATTCCAGGTCGTCGACGCCAAGAGCGCCGAAGACCTCACGCGCAGCATCCTGCTGCAGATCATTCTCGAAGAAGAAAGCGGCGGCATGCCCATGTTCTCGTCGAACATGCTGTCGCAGATCATCCGTTTCTACGGCCACGCGATGCAGGGCATCATGGGTTCCTACCTGGAAAAGAACATCCAGGCCTTCATGGAAATCCAGCAGCGCATGGCCGAACAGTCCAAGGGCCTGTATGGCAGCCAGTTCGGTCCCGAGGCCTGGACCCAGTTCATGAACGTGCAGACGCCGATGCTGCAGAACATGATGAACAACTACATCGACCAGAGCAAAAACCTGTTCGTGCAGATGCAGGACCAGATGCAGGACCAGACCCGCGCCATGTTCTCGAACTTCCCGTTCACCCCCGGGGGCTCGCAGGGCGGCGGACGCAAGTCCTAACCGCAACGTCCGACCGCGGCGGTGCCGCGGATCCGACTGTCGACCGGCCGGCGTGGCGTTGCCCGCCGGTTTTGTTTTGCTTGATTGGACGCAACAATCCGCGGATTTCGGACTTATCTGATTCAGGGAGGTGTCAGATTTTTCCGTTACATTAATGCAAACGGTTCTTGTTTATGTTTTTAGGATCCGTCGTTTCAATCGAGCTTCGAGGATGACCCACATGATGAAGAAAGCCTTGGCCCTGGCCATTGTCGCTTTGAGCGTGTCCGCCGCCCAAGCGGCTGAATACCCCATCGGCAAGCCCGTGGAAAAGGGCGGCATGGAAATCGGTGCGGTCTACCTGCAGCCGATCGAAATGGACCCCCCGGGCATGATGCGCCCCGCCAAGGATTCCGACATCCACCTCGAGGCCGACATCCACGCCACGGCCGGCAATCCCACCGGCTTTCCCGAAGGCGAATGGATGCCCTACCTGGTCGTCAAATACGAAATCCAGAAGGTCGGCAGCCAGAACGTGCAGAAGGGCACCTTCATGCCCATGGTCGCCAATGACGGCCCGCACTACGGCGAGAACATCAAGCTGGAAGGCCCGGGCAAGTACAAGCTGAAGTACACCATCCTGCCGCCGACCGCCGACAAGATGAGCCACTTCGGCCGCCACATCGACAAGGAAACCGGCGTGGGCGACTGGTTCCAGCCGTTCGACCTGGAATACGAATTCGTCTATGCCGGCACCGGCAAGAAGGGCGGCTACTGATCGTGCGAATCGCGCGCCCTCTGCTCCGCATCTGCGCCGCGCTGTCGATCGGCCTGGCGTGCCTGGCCGGCATGGCGCCCGCGCAAGCGGACGAACTGCCCACGTTCACGCTGACGTTCAAGCCCAACGGCACCTTTGAACCGGCCACGCTGGAAGTCCCTGCCGGCCGTTTCAAGATTGAACTGATCAACGAAAGCAACGAGCCGGTCGAGTTCGAAAGCATCCCGCTGCGCAAGGAAAAGGTGCTGGGTCCCGGCGTGAAGTCGTTCGTGGTCATCACCATCTCGCGTCCCGGCGAGTATCCCTTCTTCGATGACTTCCACCAGGCGGTGAAAGGCACGCTGGTCGTCAAGCCCAAGGAATAGGCAGCCGCAATACATGGAACAGGTTCTTTTCATCGTCTGGCGCGAAAGCGTCGAAGCCATGCTGGTGGTGGGCATCCTGTACACCTGGCTGCGCTCGACGCCCGAAGGCAAACGCGGACTGAAATATCTGTGGGGCGGCGTGGGCGCCGGGCTGGCGCTGGCCGTGGCGCTGGCGTTGGTGCTGCTGGGCGTATCCTCGTGGCTCAGCGACGAAGGCCAGGAATGGTTCCAGGCCATCATGTCGCTGGCGGCGTGCGCGCTGGTGGTGCAGATGGTCGTGTGGATGAAAAAGCACGGTCGCACGCTCAAGGGCGAGCTTGAAAGCGGCGCCCGCTCGTCGATGGCCAATGACAACTGGTGGGGCCTGTTCGTGCTGGTGGCCATCGCCGTGGCCCGCGAGGGCAGCGAAACCGTGGTGTTCCTGTACGGCACCGTGGCGGCCGGCGAAGGCGGCGGCAACATGCTGATGCTGGCGCTGGCCGGCGTGGCCGGCTTCGTGGTGGCGCTGCTGACCTTCTGGCTGCTGCAGCTGGGCGGCAAGCTCATCACCTGGCGCCGTTTCTTCCGCGTGACCGAAATCCTGTTGCTGCTGCTGGCGGGGGCGCTGCTGGTGGGCGGCCTGGATCACCTGATTTCGCTGGACGTGCTGCCGACCATCATCGATCCGGTCTGGGACAGCTCGTGGCTGCTCAGCGACAGCACCGGTTTCGGCAAGGTTCTGGCTGATTTTGCCGGCTATCGTGCGCTGCCGGCCCTGATTTCGGTATTGTTGTGGGTTGCTTACTGGATCGTGGTGTGGGCGCTGCTGCGCTGGGTGGGCGGCAAGCCCGCGCCGGTGGCGGCGCGCGCCGCCTCTTGAGCACGGACTCCGACGTATTGATCGGACTGAATTAATGAAGGTTTGACCATGGCAGCTGCACTCGGGAGGGCGACCTCCCGTATCGCCGACTTTCTCCGAGACCATGCCCCTCTGTTGCGCAAGCTGCAGTGGGGCATTGTTGCGATATACGCTTTCCTCCTGATCGTTCCGGCCATCATGCCCCTGCCGGACAACTCGGCGTCGGTATTCAACAACCTGACCATCGTGGCCCAGTTCGCCTTCTGGGGCGTATGGTGGCCGTTCGTGCTGATTTCCATGCCGATCCTGGGACGCGCCTGGTGCGGCTGGTTCTGTCCGGAGGGCATGCTCACCGAATGGGCCAGCGAACGCGGCCAGGGGCATGCCATTCCCAAGTGGATGCGCTGGGGGGGCTGGCCGTTCGTGGCCTTCGCCCTGACCACCATCTACGGACAATTGGTCAGCGTCTACCAGTATCCGCTGGCGGTGCTGGCGGTGCTCGGCGGCTCCACCGCGGCGGCCATGGTCGTCGGCTGGCGCTACGGCCGCAGCAAGCGGGTCTGGTGCAAATACCTCTGTCCGGTCAACGGCGTCTTCAATCTGCTGGCCAAGCTGGCGCCGTGGCACTTCAAGGTCGACGAGGAAAAGTGGCGCCATCCGGTTATCCGCATCGAGCCCATCAACTGTGCGCCGCTGGTGCCGTTGCGGCACATGAAGGGCGCCGGCGACTGCCATGTATGCGGCCGTTGCAGCGGTTATCGCGGCGCCATCGCACTGACGCCGCGCTCGCCCGAGGAAGAGGTCGTCAGCGTCACCGATGGCGAACCGTGGCAGACCGCGCTGCTGTGCTTCGGCCTGATGGGCATCGCCATGGGCGCCTTCCTCTGGAGCGCCAGCCCCTGGTACGTGACCGCCAAGCAGTGGGCCGCGACCTGGCTGGTCGAGCACGACATCATGTGGCCGCTGCTGGACAACGCGCCGTGGTTCATCCTGACGCACTATCCGGAAGTGAACGACAGCTTCTCGTGGCTGGATGGCGCGGGCATCCTGATGTTCGTGGTCGGCGCCACCGTGTGCGTGGGCGGCGCCACCTTCCTGTCATTGTGGATCGCCGACCGGTTGGCGCCGGCCGCTCCGGTCGCCGGTCAGGAAGCGAACCGCTGGTTCCGTCCGGGCCTGCACAAGCTGGCCCAGGGGTTGATTCCTTCGGCCGGCATCGGCGTGTTCCTGGGCCTGTCCGCCACCACCATCAACCTGCTCAAGCACGAAGGCGTGCGCGCCGCCTGGGCGGCGCCGGTGCGCTTCACGCTGCTGACGCTGGCGGTGCTGTGGACCTTGCGCCTGTTCGCGCGCCTGTTGAACCAGCGTCCGGTCGGCGTGTTCAGGAAGACCGCGGCATGGCTGGTGCTGGCCGCCGGGCTGGCGCCTTTCTGTTGGTCCTGGGTGCTGTTCTTCGCCATCTGGTAAAGCCCGCAAGATAACAAGCAAGCAGGCGAAGAAACCGCGGCGTCACGCGCGGGAAATATCGCGCGCCATTTCCCGCATCCGCGGTGGCGCTTGAATTTGTACGACCATTTAACAATTACGTACGCTGGTAATTCGTTGCTACTCTGGCTCCGCGCAATCAAGGAGCAGAGATGCGGTGCGGTCGTCGCGGTGAGCTGTTGTTTTTCCTGGGGCCAGGGTTTCTGGTTCTCGCCGCCGTCGTTTCACCGGTTTTCGGCGCCTCGGTGCCAGAGGCGCCGACACCGCCAGCACTCTCCATCGATGCCCGCGAGCAGTTGCGCCAGCAAGAGCGTGAACGTGTCCTGCAACAGCAGAATACCCCGCGGGTCGACGAGCGCCTCCCTCGCCCTGAAGCCTCCCCATCCGATTATCCCGCCGATGAAAGCCCTTGCTTCGTCATCGATACCCTGCGGCTGAGCGGCGATTCCGCCGCCAGCTTTCAATGGGCGCTCGATGCCGCCGCCGACACAATAGGCCACTGCCTGGGCGGCCAGGGCATCACGGCGGCCATCAACCGGGTGCAGAACGCCATTCTGGCCAAAGGTTACGTCACGACACGCGTGATGGCGCACGAGCAGGACCTCACCCGCGGCCTTCTGACATTGACGCTGCTGCCCGGTCGCGTTGGCGATATCCGCTTCGACCAGCCAGTGTCGTGGCGCGGCCGGTTATGGAATGCCATCCCGGCATCGTCCGGCGATATTCTCAATCTGCGCGATATCGAGCAGGGCCTGGAGAATCTCAAGCGAGTCCCCAGCGCGGCCGCCGATATCCGGATCACGCCAGGGCAGCGCGAGGCCACCAGCGACCTGTTGGTGAGTTGGCAGGAAAGCCGACCCATCCGGCTGAGCCTCGGCCTGGACGATAGCGGTTCGGATAGCACCGGGCGTTACCTGGGCTCGGCCACCCTGGCCGTGGATGCTCCCTTCGCGCACAACGATCTGTTCTACGCCAACGTCGGCAGGGATCTGTTCCAGCATGCGCCGCTCGGCAACCGTTCACATGCCTTGAACTACGTATTCCCGGTCGGTTATTGGGCCTACTCCGTCAATTACAACAACTACGCCTATCACCAGAACATCCCCAGCGCCAACGAAGTACTCCGGTACAGCGGAAAAAGCGCGAGCCTTCAGGCCGCCGTGTCACGGCTGGCATATCGCGACCAGTCCCACAAGACCACGCTCAACCTGCGTGTGTATCGCAAATACTCCACCAATGCCGTCAATGACATCGCCATCGAGCAGCAGCGGCGCCGCACGGCCGGATGGGAGTTCGGCGTCAACCAGCACAGCTATCTCGGAAGCGCCACGCTGGATGCGAACCTCGGCTGGCGCCACGGCACCGGCGCATTCGGCGCCCTCGCGGCGCCCGAGGAAGCGTCGCGTAGCGGCAGTGCCCGCGGCGGTGTGCTGTCGGGCGACGTAAGCCTCAATCAACCCTTCGCCTGGGGCAAGCAGCCTTGGCGATATCTGGCGATCGTCAGGGGCCAATGGAGCCCGGACGCGCTGACGCCACAGGAACGCATGGCCATTGCCGGCCGTTATACGGTGCGCGGCTTTGACGGCGAGCAGACACTGTCCGGCGAGAACGGCCTGCTCTGGCGCAATGAACTGGCCTGGAACGGGCTTTCATCCAGCGATGCGCTGTATGTGGCTTTGGACTATGGGTGGGTAGGCGGCCAGGGCGCCCGATATCTGGTCGGACGCCAGTTGGCGGGCGCAGCCTTGGGCGTGCGGGGCGCGCTCTGGAAAAAACTTGGCTATGACCTGTTTGCCGGCGTGCCCCTCTACAAGCCGCGTGATTTCCACACCGCGGCAATGACGATCGGATTCAGCATGAATCTGGAAATCTGATCCCGCTTTTTCAAAGACCTGGCTCATGCAATACCGCTACCGCTTCGCTTTCATCCTGTGGACCGTCTGGCTGGCGGGTTTGGTCATGCCTGGCAGGCCGGCGGCCGCGGACGGAATCGTTGCCGACGGCGCGGCGCCAACCGGGCAGCGCCCGCATGTGGTGACCACGCAGAATGGTCTGCCGCAAGTCAACATTGCCGCGCCCGATCAGGGCGGGTTGTCGCACAACCGGTACCTGCGGTTCGACGTGGATCGGCGTGGCGCGATTCTGAACAACTCGGCCACGATGACCTCCACCGGGTTGGCCGGGATGATCCAGGGCAATCCCAACTTCGGTCCGAACGGCGCCACGGCGCGTGTCATTCTCAATGAGATCAACAGCAGCAATCCCAGCATGCTGCGCGGCTTCATGGAGGTGGCGGGCGACAAGGCGCAGGTCATCGTGGCCAATCCGTCGGGCATTGTGTGCGATGGCTGCGGCACGATCAATGCGGGGCGCATGACGCTAAGCACCGGCAGTCCGCAGCGCAACGCCGACGGCAGCCTGGCGGGATTCCAGGTCGAGCGGGGCGTCGTGCGCATCGAAGGCGGCGGCCTGAACGGCGATGCGCGCCATGACACCGCCTATGTGGACATCCTGGCGCGCGCGGTCGAAATAAACGCCGGCGTCTGGGCCAGGGAGGCCGTGTCGGTGATAGCGGGGCGCAACCGCGTCAGCGCCGATGCGAAAACGGTCGCGCCGCTGGGCGCTGAAGCCATGACGCCGCAACTGGCGATAGACATGGGCCAGCTGGGCGGCATGTACAGCGGCCACATCCGCATGATTGGCACTGAGGCCGGAGTGGGAGTGCGCAATCAGGGCGGGCATCTGCAGGCGGCGGGAACGCTGACGGTCAGCAGCGAAGGCAGGCTCAGCTGGCTATCCGGTTCCACCGAGGCAGTGACCCAGGCGGGCGGTGATATTTCCCTGGCGGCGCGGGACGGCCTCGAGCATCACGGCAAGCTGTATGGCGGCGGCGCGCTGTCGGTCGCAAGCCGGACCGGGAACATCGAACAATCCGGCACGCTGGCGGCCGCGGGTGACGTCCGGCTGACGGCCGGGCAGGGCATCCAGAGCCGCGGCAACCTGCTGGCCGGCAGCGACATCAACAGCTCGCTGACTCGGATGGCGGACCTGGTATTGACCAGCCAGCAGGACGTGCGGGCCAGCGGCAATCTGCTGAGCCGGAAATCAATCGATATAAAGGGCAACCGCATCGACCTGAGCCAGGGCACGCTTGCGGCAGACCAATTGCGTATCCACGCGCAAGACGGCGAGATCGCGCTGCGGCAAACCACGATCGACAGCCGCCGGTTGGCGTTGGGCACCACCGGGGCCATCGATGCGCAACAGGCCAAGGTCCGAGCCGGCAGCTGGCGGGTCGGTGGCAACAGCCTGCTCAACCAGGCCGCCGTCTGGACCCAGGTGGAAGACGGAGAAAGCCGCTTCGCCTTGACGGGGGTGTTGGACAACAGCGGCGGCGTGATCGAAGCCCGCCAATTGGAGCTGGATGCCGGCTCCCTGGACAACCGACAGGGACGCCTGGTGATGCTCGGCGGTGGCGCATCACATGGGCGCATCGCTGGCCTGCTGGATAACCGCGGCGGCGAACTGGGCGGCAATGGTGACCTGGCGCTGAGCGCCGCAAGCATGGATAACCGGTCCGGCATGATCTCCAGCGCGGAGTCGCTGGACGTTGTGTCAGGTGGTGATTTCCACAACAGCGAAGGCACGCTGCGGGTTGGCAAGGGGCTGAAATTGAATGCCCAGGGCGTGCTCGACAATGCCAGCGGAATGATTGCCGCCGCGCAGGTCGATGTGACGGCGCAGCGCGTCCGCAATAGGCAAGGGCAACTCATTGGCCAGGGCGACCTGCGCCTGACGGCGCGGCAGGCGCTGGATAACGCGCAGGGCTGGCTCGAAGCCGGGCGGACACTGTCGGTCCAGGCAGGCGGCCATTGGGATAACCGCGACGCGACCGCCCTGGGAGGCGAGCAGGTCCGGGTGACGGTGGACGGGCTCGATAACACCGCCGGAAGGCTGCAATCGGGCGGCGACCTGCGCCTCGGCACCTTCCACGATCTCGTCAACCGGCAGGGCATCCTGACGGCCGGGCAAGCGCTGACCTGGCAGGGCGGCGCGGCAAGCCTGCTCGACAACGGCGCGGGCTCGCTGCAAAGCGGCGGCGCCATGTCGTTGACGGGAGGAGCGCTGCGCAATCTCCACCAAGGCGTCGTCCTGAGCCAGCAGGCGTTGGCGTTGACGCTGGACGGAACGCTGGACAACCAGGGCGGCATGCTGACCGGCCACGGCCAGATGGCGGTTCGTGCCGGGCAGTTGCGCAACGCGCAAGGCAGCATCCAGTCGCTCGCCAGCCTGGATCTCTGGTTCGCGGGCGCGTTGGACAACGGCGATGGCCGTATTTTCAGCCGCGAAAGCCAGCGGTTGCATGCGCAGGACATCCTCAATACGCAAGGGTGGATGGGCAGCCAGGGGGAGTGGTCCGCCGTCGGTGGCGCGTTCAGCAATCGGGACGGGTCGATACAGACGCTGGGCGACGCCACGCTTGCCGCGAATGCCCTGGACAACGGCAAGGGCGCGCTGCGGTCGGCCGCAAATCTGACGCTGCGCGTTGCGCAGGACATCGATAACCAGGCCGGCGACATCAGCGTCGGGGGGCGGCTGGACGTGCAAGGCGCCGAGGCGGGCGCCCGCGCCGGCGCCCTCAACAACGCCGCGGGGCGGATATCGACCGGCGCGGGATTGGCGCTGGCCGCGCAAGGCCTGGACAACACGCGGCAGGGCCTGATTCACAGCGAGCGCCAACTGCGGCTCGACCTGGGCGAATCGCTGGACAACCGCGACGGCCACGTGCAAAGCGGCGAGGCCTTGCAACTCGATGCGCGACAGGTGCTGAACGAAGGCGGCGCAATCGACAGCCAGCGCGAGCTCGATCTACGCATTGTCGGACGATTGGGCAATGACCGTGGAGCCGTGCGCAGCAATGGTGATCAGCGGATCGTTGCTGCCCGGGTCGGCAATCGGGCTGGCGTTTTCAGCAGCCGGGGCGGGCTGGCCGTGGTCGCCGATCACCTGAACAACGCCGATGGCATGTTCATCAGCCAGGGGGCGGGCGACTACCGCGTTGCCATGCTGGATAACCGGCAAGGCAAGATGCACAGCGGCGATGCCCTGACGCTGAACAGCGAGCAACTGGACAATCAGGCCGGCCAGCTGGTTGCCACCAGGACATTCCTGCTGGATGCGGCGCGGCTGGACAACAGCGGGCGCGGCAATATCACCAGCCAGGAGCGGCTGAACATCACGGCAGATTGGTTGAACAATAGCGATGGCGGCCTGTTGCTGGGGGCAATCCATACCGGCGTGGCGGCCCGCTCGGTGGACAACACGTCGGGACGTTTGCAGAGCGTCGGCAGCCTCACGCTGTCGGGACTGGCGAGCCTGGACAATCGACAGGGCAGCATCCAGGCCAACGGGGCGCTGCGGATCCAGGCGGACGAAGCGGATTCGCCTTCCGCGCTGTTCCTGTTCAACCAGGGCGGGTTGGTGGAAAGCGCTGGCACGCTGGCCATCGATGCCCATGCCCTGGACAACCGGGCGGGCACCCTGCGCAGCCAGGACGCGCTGTCCCTTTCGATCGGGCAGGACTACACCCACCAGGCCGGTGACACGATCAGCAGTAATGCCCAGGCCACGCTTGCCGTGGATGGCGCGTTGACCAACCAGGCCGAATGGCTGTTGCCGGGCGATCTTGTCGTGCACTCCACGCACTTGACCAACCAGGGATCCCTGGCGGCCAGGCACTTGCAAGTGACGACGGGCGCCTTGCGCAACCAGGGGCGGCTGGAAGCCGACCGCATGGCGCTCGATGTCGATACGCTGGACAACGCCGCGAGCGTGATGGGCGATGACGTCGCCGTGCGTGGCCGCGTGATCGACAACCATGGCCGCGATGGCGTGGTCGCCGCGACGCAGCAGCTGTCGTTGCAGGCCCGGGAACGGTTGAGCAACCGGGACGGCAGCCTGCTGTATAGCGGCGGCGCGCTGAACCTGGGCAGTGGCGACCTGCTGGAGAACCGTGCAAGCGTCATTGAAGCCGATGGCGACGTGGCGATCGAAGCCAAGCGCCTGGAGAACCTGCGCGAAGGCCTGGTGATCGCCCGGGACGCGCAGACAGATCCCGCCACCAAGTGGCAACGCTACAACTACTACTGGCGTTCCTACGGCTCCAAGGTCAACCCCGACCTGAGCAGCGTGGCGCCCACCACGCAACGCCTGACCTTCCAGGACGAGGATGCCGCCAAAAGCAACCCGTACGGCACCCTGTTGGCGATCGATGCGCCGGCCAAACGCGCACAGCTGCGGGTCCGCAACCGATGGGGGAAGCTGACCGACCTATGGGTCAACTATCTGGCGTTGGTGCCTGGCGCGGATGGCAGCTATGCCATGACCTTCTACGAAACGCGCGGGCATCGGCAGGGCCTCGTGCCGACGCCGTATCAAAACACCGTCTGGCGCGAGTTCGACTGGGGGCGCCTGGAACAGTGGGATCCGGAAAGGCACGTCGATATTGCCGCCGCGCCTTTCGTGACCGATTACAGCAATTTCCGCGAGCGCACCGTCACCAGCACCGTCACGCGCGACAGCCTGGTATCCGAAGGCACGGGCGCCCGCATCCTGGCGGGCGGCGACATGGCGTTGCGCATCTCCGGCAGCCTGTTGAACGACGCCAGCGTCATCACCGCAAACGGCAACCTCGATATCCCTGATGACGGCGTGGTCGACAACCGCGGGTATTCGGTGAATGAGCGGCGCCAGGAAATCATTGTCGACCACTACGACAAGGATACGGTGCACTGGTATCCGACCTTCAATCGCGACGTCACCACGGCGCTGAGTACCGTCGATGGAATCATCAGCGGCAATGGCAACGTCACCATCCGCGGCGCCAGCATCACCAACACCACAGTCGCGCAGGCGCAGATCAGCGACGTGGCCGCCGCATTCGAGGCGGTGCAGGCCGAACGCGCCGAATGGGAGCGCAACCCGCTGGCGGTCACGGTGCCGGACGCGGACCGCATCGACGGCGATACACAATTGGCGAGCGACCGTCCGCTCCTGCCCGCCGAACAGGCGTTGACGCAGAAGCGGCATTTGCGCCGCGTGGCGACCTCGATCCCGGACAACGGCCTGTTCCGCCAGCCCGCGGCCCAGGACAGCCCATACCTGGTCGTGACCGATGCCCGCTTCACCAGCCGCAGCGGATTCATCAGCAGTGATTATCTGCTGAAGCAGGTCGGGTTTGATCCGGCGCGGGCGCACAAGCGCCTGGGGGATGGCTTCTACGAACAGCGCCTGGTGCGGGAACAGTTGCTGCAATTGACCGGGCGGCCGTCCGTGCGCGGTGAAAGCGCGATGGACCAGTACCAGGCGTTGATGGCCAATGGCGCAAAAACGGCGCAAGACCTGCAACTGGTGCCAGGCGTGGCCTTGACGCCTGCCCAGATCGCGGCGCTGCAGCAGGATATCGTGTGGATGGTGAGCGAATCGGTCGATACCGCTACCGGTCCGCAGACCGTATGGGTGCCCAAAGTCTACCTTGCCGCATCCACGCTGCGCCTTACTGGCGATGGCGCGCTGGTTGGCGGCGGCGCCCTTCAGCTGTCGGCAGGCAGCGTCGATAACGCGGGCAATCTCTTCGCCGACCGGGCGCTCGGGATCGATGCGGACCAGTTCCTGCATCGAGGCGGTGATATCAAGGCCGACCGCATCGATATACAGGCGGATCACCTGGCAATCAGCAGCAATCTGCAGGACGCGTTGCGCCAGGCCAGCATGAGCGCCACCGACATTGCCTTGAGCGGCGGTGACATCCGTTTGCGGGGCGCCAGGCTGGACGCCACGCACGACTTGAACCTGAGCGCGCGTGACAGCCTGGACATCGGCGTCGCGCAGAGCCGCCACACTGCCAGCGTCGACGTGATTTCCGGCGCCATGGGCAACCGCACCCGTTCGGGCATGGAAACCGCCGGCCAGCGGATGGCGCAAGTCAGCGGCGAATGGCAGCAGTCGCAGGGCAGCGGCCTGAAGGCGGGCAACAACGTCAGCGTGACGGCGGGGCGGGATCTGGTCCTGCAGGGCAGCCAGGTCGCCGCGGGCGGTTCGGCGCACTTGCAGGCCGAGGGCGATGTGCGGTTGTCGGCGGCCTCCACCACCAACACGACCCGGCTCAAGGCCGGCAGCAGCACGTCTTCGGTCGACAACCAGCGGGAAGAGCAGCGCTTGAGCCTGGCGAGCGTGAGCGGTGATAAAGGCGTCACAGTACTGGCGGGCAACGCCGCCGTGCTGGAAGGCGCGCAGGTCGACAGTCGGCAGGGACACATAAGCCTGGAGGCCAACGACGTCTCCGTCGGCAGCGCGCGTCGGCGCGTGACCGATCAGGACGTCGAGCATACGCGTGACGGCAAGACCAAGGGCTGGCGCGAGATGGAATCGTCGCGCAATGAAGCCACCGGCAGCACGCTCAGTGGCCAGGATGGCATAACGATCGTCGCCCGCACTGGCGATATCGCCGTGACGGCCAGCACGCTGCACAGCGAGCAGGGGGATCTCGCCCTGCAGGCGCGGCAGGATGTGCGGATCGCCAGCAGCACCGAGAGCGAGACGCGGCAGTCGCGGGAACACGCCGAGAAAAAAGGCTTCCTGCGCAAAAGCGGCAGCGATACGGTCAAGGACGACCGCATGACGCGCGAGGCGGGCAGCGTGCTGAGCGGAGATCGGGTCAGCATCGTGGCGGGCAATGACCTGACGGTGACCGGTTCGGCCATTGTCGGCGACCGCGACGTCAATCTGCGCGCGGGGCGCGACGTCGATATTTCAGCGGCCACCGAAACCGAATCCCACTACCTGCTGGAAAAGAAGAAAAAGAGCGGATTGCTGGACAGCGGCGGCATCGGCTTCACCCTCGGCAACCAGTCCTCGCGTCACGAAGCGGACGAGCACGGCGTCATCCAGAGCCAGAGCGCCAGCACCATAGGCAGTACCCAGGGCAACGTGACCATCACTGCGGAAAACCGCGTGCATGTCCGCGGCGCCGACCTGGTGGCGGGGACGGACCTGGACATCACTGGCGACAGCGTGCGTATCGACCCGGGCTATGACGAGCGTACCCGCCACGAGACCTTTGAATCGAAACAACGCGGCCTGACCATCGCGCTGTCGGGAACGGTGGGCAGCGCGCTCAACACCGCGGTCAGCGCGGCTCGGCAGGCCGGGCAAGAGAGCGACGGGCGGTTGCGGGCGCTGCAGGGCGCCAAGGCGGCGCTGTCCGGCGTCCAGGCCGCGCAGGCGCTGGAGCGGGACGATCTGCTGACGCAAGCCGCCGATGCAAAAAACACCGCGGCAGGCCTGAGCGCCGGCGACAAGGATGCGGCGCAGGGGGCGACCAACACGATCGGCGTCAACATTTCCTATGGCAGCCAGTCGTCCAAAACCGAAACGCGCAGCGAGAGCCGGCGCGCGCAGGGCAGCACGCTGAATGCGGGGCGGGATATCTCGATCACCGCCACCGGCGCGGGCAGGGGGGCCGACAGCGGCGATGTCGTGTTGGCCGGCACCCGGGTCAAGGCCGGCGGTGACGTGCTGCTTTCGGCCGACCGCGATATTGAATTGCTGTCGGCGCGGAACGTCGAGCGCATCGACGGCACAAGCAGCAGCCACGGCGGCAATGTCGGCATTGGCATCGGCGCGGGCGCCGGGGGCTACGGCATCAATGTATCGGCCGGCGTCAATGCGGGCAAAGGCCGCGAAAAAGGACGTGGGCTGACCCATACCGAGACCTCGCTGGACGCGGGCGGCACGGTGATGTTGGCCAGCGGTCGGGACACGCTGCTCAAGGGCGCGCAGGTCGGCGGTGAATACATCGAGGTCAACGCCGACCGCAATCTGACGTTGCAGAGCGAGCAAGACAGTGACCATTATTCCGCGCGCCAGCGCGACATCAGCGCGGGAGGCAGCTTCAGCTTCGGCTCGATGAGCGGCACGGCGAACATCAGCGCCAGCCAGGACAAACTGCGCAGCGACTTCGATTCGGTCAAGGAGCAGACGGGCCTGTTCGCGGGCCGGGGCGGCTACGACATCAACGTGGGCCATCACACCCAGCTGGATGGCGCGGTGATCGCAAGCACGGCCGGCCCGGACCAGAACCTGTTGGATACCGGCACGCTGGGTTGGCGCGACATCGACAACCGGGCGGACTTCCAGGCGCGGCACAGCGGCGGTTCGATGGGAACCGGCGGGCCGGTGGGCAAGGACCTGTTGACCAATGCGGCCGGCGGCATGTTGTCCGGCGCCAATCACGGGGGGCATGCGTCGGGCACCACCCGGGCGGCGGTGAGCGAAGGCGGTTTACGCGTGCGCGACCAGGACAACCAGCGCCAGGACGTGGCGGAACTGAACCATGACGCGGCGCACGCGAACGACGGCAGCATCAGCCCGATCTTCAACAAGGAGAAAGAGCAGAACCGCCTCAGGCAGGTGCAGCTGATCGGCGAGATCGGCAGCCAGTCGATGGACGTCATCCGCACGCAGGGCGATATCGCGGGCCTGAAGGCGCAGACGGACCCGAAGGCGCTGGCCGAGGCGAGGGCACAGCTGGGCAAGGAGGGCCGGCTCTACACCGATGCGGACGTGATGGACAGGGCGTATGCCAATGCCATGAAGCACTACGGCACCGGCAGCGACCTGCAGAAAGCGGCGCAGGCGGTGACCGGCGCGCTGACGGCACTGGCGGGCGACAACCTGGCCGGCGCATTGGGCAGCGCCGCCGCGCCCTACCTGGCGACCGAAATCAAGCGGCGGATCGGCGAGGACAATCCCGCGGCCAACGCCATGGCGCACGCGGTGCTGGGCGCGGTGACGGCGCAGTTGAACGGCCAATCGCCGCTGGCTGGCGGCCTGGGCGCGGGCGGCGGCGAACTGGCGGCGCGGGTGATCGCGCGGCAGCTGTTTCCAGGTAAAGACCCCGACGCGCTGAGCGAAACCGAGAAGCAGCAGGTAAGCGCGCTGAGCCAGTTGGCGGCGGGAATTGCGGGTGGCCTCGCCACGGGGGATGCGGCCGGCGGCGTGACTGGCGCGCAGGCGGGCAGGAATGCGGTCGAGAATAACAATCTGAACGCACCTCAGTTGGACGAGTTCGCGGAGCGCGCACGAGGTTGCGGCGCTCGCGGCGATTGCCATCAAGTCATCGAGGAGATGGAGCGGCTGAGTGTTGCGCAGCAGGACCGGTTGATCTCGGTCTGCGCCACCGATCCAAATGCGTGCCGGAAGGAGTATGGCGATATCCCGGCAAACAGCATGCTGATCCGCGATGCGATAGATCGTGTGCTGGGAGACAGCGATATCCCATGGCAGATGAAGGCGGATATGGGGCCTTTGCTGTCGCAGCAGATAGACGCCGAAGGTGTTGTATCTAGTACCGAGTTTGCAGAACGGCTAGCGCGCACTTATGGCATCGACAAAGAGCGGGCCGAGTTGCTGTCGGGGGCGGTGCTGGGGGCAATTACCGGCGGAGCGGGGAAGGGGGGGAAGTCACCGGCAAAGAGCCATTCGGTACATGGCAAAGCAGGTGAGGATCACAAAGAAAATGTCCGATACCAGCCGAATAAGGACGCAGTTGGAAAGGCGGCGGAATTTCTAGAGCGGCCTGGGTTCGGTAGTGAAATAAAAGACGCCTCCCGGAAAACGAGCCAGCACTACCACGGACAGACTGTTTATCAAGCGGATCGTCGTATTGGTAATAATATTAGAAAAGGCGACAAATTCTATTTGGATGGGACGCATATGGATCATATTGAGGTTTTTGATAAGCACGGAAATTTTCGGTATGTTTTAAACCTGGATGGTTCTGTTAATGATCGTAAGACGAGAGCGGCGCGTGGGAGGAATTTGAAATGATTAATATAAATAAAATAAAATTAATGTTGCCGAAATTGCATGTTATGTTCGGAATTGGTGGCGATTTTGTGGGCGCTGATTGGAGCATTGACTATAGTTTAAATTTGGATGATGAGTTTAATGAGGATGTTGCAGAGCTTGGTTTGGCGATAAATTTCCTGAGCGCGGCTGTGCGGAAGTCTGATCTCCCTGCGATCATGTGTGCATTGGTGAGGGTGAGGGGGCGCTCAAATATTGCCGAGGGATTCTTTGCGAATATCGTGGAAGACCTCGACCGGGTTGGTTGGTCCGAGGGAGGGAGGCTGCGCGATGTGCCAAAAACATCTGCTGTTCCTGAGATTTATGAGTTATGCAAAAGTTACATGTTTGATTTTAAAGGATTCAACGAGCTTAAATTTGTAATGCCCTGCCTGTATGAGTTGTCAGGTTTAAAAAAAGGGTTTTTCAGTGAAAATTGGAAGATTGATTACACGTCGAATCTAGATGGTGAATTTAGTGGTGAAGTGGCGGACTTTCAGATGCATTTGGATGCCCTGGACGAGGCTGTAAGAATTAATGACTTGGTGGCGGTTAAGTACGCACTAGCGATGGCTCGATCTTCCTCGAGGGCGCTTTCGGACTTCTTTGAGCGTATTTGTGATGACATTGAAAATATCGGGTGGGCTGACGACAGGCCATGGGCCGACATTCCAGAGGACTATGAATTGCCGGCGTCCTACAACTATTCCGGTAAGTAGCGAGAAAGGCATGGGTTGTCAATATCATCTGCCCTGGCTACAGGCTGCGTGCTGAAGCTGGCATGTAGGTGACCGTGACGCGGCGCACGCGAACGACGGCAGCATCAACCCGATCTTCAATAACGAGGTAGTCAGGAGAATTTGTTGGATGATCTGCTGGAGTTGGATAAGGTTGCCTATGAGAAATTTATAGCCATTCTGAAATCGGAAGGGATGTTGGATGATGATTTTTATTAAGTGAAAATCTTTATCTAGGCTGTGTTGGGCGTGAAATTACGGTAACCCGGGAGAGATGGGTGAGGCTGAGAGGAACTCGTACGGAATTGACGATCAGGAATCAACTGATAGCGTCCGATTTGTCGATAAAGAAAAATGAATTGATCATGAGGTTCTTGCGAGAAAATTATGGAAAAATTGATTCAGCACAAGTTTTTGTGTGTACACCTGGTGAGGATGAGGATATATATCATATTTTAATTAATGGCCGTTTTATTGTGCGTTTTGAGGTTGAGAGAATCTCGGGAATTATTTGTGGGGTGGAGAATAGTTCGGTTTTTGAGTATTCAAAGAAATTAAGGGGTAGGTTAAGAAATTTAGAGATGTTGATTGCACTTGATTTGGCCAATAATCATTAATTTTTATTGATTCGGGGTGAGGGCGGACCCGGCAGCACTGGGAGCGTCTCTTGGCCGGCCCGTTGCGATAAAGTAATGGCCTTCCTCCTCACGGCAACCTCCCTCCAGCCCATGGCCACCTACGCATTCCGTCTTCTCAACGTCTTCGCCTCCAGCACCTTCACCGGCAATCCCCTCTGTGTATTCGAAGACGCGCGTGGCATGGACGATGCCACCATGCGCGAGCTGGCGGCGCAGTTCAATCTTTCCGAAACCACTTTCATCCTGCCGTCCGACGTGGCCGATGCGCGGGTGCGCATCTTCACGCCCGGCTTCGAGATGGGTTTCGCGGGCCATCCGACCATCGGCACGTCGCAGGTGGTGCGCGACCTGCTCAAGCGTGGCGATGCATTGACATTGGAATTCAAGGCCGGCGTCGTGCCGGTCACCGCGCAGGGTGACGCCTGGACTTTCACCGCGCCTTGCCCGAATGGCGTGCGCACGGCGGCGCCGACGCTGCCGGCCGCTGATATTGCCGGGCTGATGGGGCTGGACCTGGACGACCTGGCGGATGATCCCATCTGGGTGGATACGGGCGCGGACCAGCTACTGGTGCCGCTCAAGAACGTCGACGCGTTGCGGCGCGCGCATCCGGATGCTTCGCAGCTGGAGCGCTGGCAGGCCAACAGCCTGGGGCGCAAGGTCTGCTATCTGTTCGCCTTCGACCCGAACCGCCGGCAGGACGGGCGCGACGTCGTGGTGACGCGTTATTTCTACGCCAAGCCCGGCGGCGGGGTGCAGGAAGATGCCGGCACCGGCTCGGCCTGCGCCAACCTGGGGGGCTGGCTGCGGCATCGGCAGCACGCGCTGCCCGCCAGTTTCCTGGTGGAGCAGGGCGACCAGATGGGCCGTCCTTGCCGGTTGCTGCTGGACGTGCAGGCCGATGGCCGCATCCAGGTGGGCGGCCGCGCGTTGGAGATCGGGCGCGGCACGGTGGACGTCTGAGTGTTCGCGCGGGTCCGGCATGACCGGACTGTGCCTGTCAGGCGGGCCGCGGTAGCGCTGGCGGCAAAACGGTCTGGCGCGCGCTTCGGGCTGCCGCGATCCCGCGCCCAATGAAAAACCGGCGCCTGTGTGTGAGCACAGGCGCCGGTTTTTCATTGGATGGCCATCAAGGCCCGGCGGGTTACTTCTTGTTCTTGGCCGGGTCGACCTTGATGTTGTTCATCACCTGCTTCACGCCCTCGACACCGCGGGCGACGGTGGCGGCGTGGTCGGCTTCGGCGGCGGTGCCGACGGTGCCGGTCAGCTTGGCCACGCCATCGGTGGTTTCAACGGCGATGTCCAGCGCGCTCAGTTGCTTGTCGGCCACAAAGGCGGCCTTGACCTTGGTGGTCACGGTCGCGTCGGAGGCGTATTCGCCCACGGATTGCTTGGGCTTGCCGTCATTGGCGGCAAAGGCCATGGAAGTGAAGACAGCGCCCGTACCCAGTGCGGCGGCGGCGATCAGCTTGCGGAATTCCATAGTTGTGCTCCTTGTGTATGTGGTTTTCAGCGCGTTCAGGACGCAACGGCTAAGCGAAAATTCTCGGGGTGCGATGTTCTTCTATTTCTTGCGGAATGCGCCGCCCAGGATGGACAGCAGCGCCAGAACCAGGAAGACGAAGAACAGGATCTTGGCGATGCCCGCGGCGCCGGCGGCAATGCCGCCGAAGCCCAGGACAGCCGCGATGATCGCAATAACGAAAAAAACTACGGCGTAGTGCAACATGTCAGCTTCTCCTGGTGGCGTGGGGATCAGGGGTTGCGATCAAAGAAATCGCGCACTTCCTTTTCCGCCTGTTCCTTGGTCTTGCCGTAGCGCTCCTGGATCAGGCCAGCGAGGCGCTCGGCGTTGCCTTCCGTACGGGTCAACTCGTCGTCGGTGAGTTCACCCCAGGCCGCTTTGGCCTTACCGGTAAGTTGCTTCCACTTGCCAGCGATGATGTCGTTATTCATGGTGACCTCTCTTCGTTGTGGCGGATGCGGCGGCTTATGGCCGATAAGCTTGTGCATTCGCGGTTGAGTTGGACACTGATCAGCTTGAGTTCAAGGTACAGGCCGTCCGCGAGCCCTGTCAAAGGACGCTGTGGGCAAATGTAACGGCGGGGGACGGGGCAAAGCGCGCGTCTTTCGACGGCAGGTAGCGCAGGCGCACCAGGAGGGGAAGTTACATCTGAGCAACGTCTTGAGCCGTTTTGAGCGGGGCAGGTAACGGACCCCTACCCGACGAAGGCCTGCCCGACCCGCGCCTCGGGCGGGACGGCAATTGAGGCCGGCAGGCGGGCCATCCGAGGCTGGCCGGGTGGCCGGGGCACCGGTATATTTGGGGCAGGTTCCACGCACGGGTTTGCTGCCCGCGTGGCCGGGCCCCCTTCACACAGAGAGGACATGCATGACGCAACGATTCCTTGGCACGATCCTGCTGGCGCTGGCCGCGATGGCGGCGCTCGGTTGCACCCACGTGACGGACCGGTACCAGGCGGCGGCACCCGACCTATCGGCCCGCGGCTGAAGGGCCGGGCAATGAAAACGGGGCGCACAAGGCGCCCCGTTTTCATTCGGTCCCGCGACCGGGATCAGGCTTCGCGGATGCGTTGGGCGATGTGCGCCAGCGCTTCTTCCACCTGGTCCACCAGGATCAGGCACAGGTCGCCGGCGTTCAGGCGCGCCAACGCCGTGTCGATGGCCAGGAACTCGCCGTGGATCTCCTCGATGTGGCGAGTACGGCTGGCGTTGACCAGGCCTTGCTGCAACAGGGCCAGCACCTCGCCGTCGGCGCGGCCGCGCTGGCATTGATCCTGGTACAGCAGCACGTCGTCGAAGGCTTCGCCCAGGATCTCGGTCTGCATGCGGATGTCTTCGTCGCGGCGGTCGCCGGCGCCGCTGATGACCACCGAGCGGCGCTTGGCCGGCATGGCGTCGACGGCGCGCACCAGCGCCAGGATGGCATCCGGGTTGTGGCCGTAGTCCGCGATCACGGTGGCGCCGCGATAGTCGAACACGTTGAAGCGGCCGGGCGCGGTCTGGGCGTCGTTGACGAAAGTCGCCAGGCCGCGGCGCACGATGCTCCAGTCCAGGCCCAGCGCCCAGGCCGCGGCGATCGAGGCCATGGCGTTTTCGACCTGGAACACGATGGTGCCGTTGCGCGTGAGCGGAATCTCGGCCAGCGGGAAGCGGGTTTCCTCGCCGCCCTGGGCCGCGACGATGGCGTCGCCGTCGCGGTAGACCACGCGCAGGCCCTGGGCGCGGTGCGTGGCCATCACCGGGTGGTTGCGGTCCTCGGCGAAGTAGGTGATCGAGCCGGGGCAGCTGGAGGCCATTTCCGCGACGATGGGATCGGCGGCGTTGAGCACGGCGGTGCCGCTCGGATGTACGTGCTGCACGATCACGCGCTTGACCACGGCCAGGTCTTCGACGGTGCTGATGTAGCCCAGCCCGAGGTGATCGCCCATGCCGATGTTGGTGACGATGGCGACGTTGCAGCGGTCGAAGGCCAGGCCTTCGCGCAGGATGCCGCCGCGCGCGGTCTCGAATACGGCGGCGTCGACGTCCGGGTGCATCAGCACGCTGCGGGCGCTGCGCGGACCGCTGCAGTCGCCGGTGTCGATGCGCAGGTTGTCGACGTAGACGCCGTCGGAGTTGGTCATGCCGACGCGGTTGCCGGCCGTGCCCAGGATGTGGGCGGTCAGGCGCACCGTGGTGGTCTTGCCGTTGGTGCCGGCCACCGCCACCACCGGGATGCGGCCGTCGTCGCCATCGGCGTACATGTTGGCGATGATGGCTTCGCCCACGGCGCGGCCCTTGCCGAAGGAGGGGTTCAGGTGCATGCGCAGGCCGGGCGCGGCGTTCACTTCCACCACGCCGCCGTTCTGGTCTTCGAGCGGGTAGTGCACGCTTTCGGCCACCACGTCGACGCCGCAGATGTCCAGGCCGATCATGCGGGCCGCGGAGACCGCGCGCGCCGCCATCTCGGGGTGCACTTCGTCGGTCACGTCGGTGGCCGAGCCGCCGGTGCTGAGGTTGGCGTTGTTGCGCAGGAAGATCAGGGTGCCCGGGGCGGGCACCGAATCGGCGTCGAAGCCCTGCTTTTTCAGCGTGGCCAGCGCGATGTCGTCGAAGCGGATCTTGGTGAGCGACGTGGCGTGGCCGTCGCCGCGCAGCGGGTCGGCGTTGACCTGGTCGACCAGTTGGCGGATGGTGTGCACGCCGTCGCCGGTCACCTGCGGCGGATCGCGGCGCGAGGCCGCGACCAGCGCGCCGCCCACCACCAGCAGGCGGAAGTCGTGGCCGGGGATGTAGCGCTCGACGATGACTTCGGAGCTGATCTCCTCGGCCACTTCGAAAGCCTGGATCACGCGCTCGCGCGTCTCGATGTTGACCGCCACGCCGCGGCCCTGGCTGCCGTCGCGCGGCTTGACCACCACCGGGCCGCCCAGCTCCTGGGCCGCGGCCCAGGCGTCTTCGGCCGTGGTGACCGAGCGGCCCAGCGGCACGGGCACGCCGGCCGCGTCCAGCAGCATCTTGGTCAGGTCCTTGTCCTGCGCGATCGATTCGGAGATGGCGCTGGTCAGGTCGGTTTCGGCGGCCTGGATGCGGCGCTGCTTGCTGCCCCAGCCGAACTGCACCATGCTGCCTTGCGTCAGGCGGCGGTAGGGAATGTTGCGGGCGGTGGCGGCGTTGACGATGGAGCCGGTGCTGGGGCCCAGGCGCACGTCCTCGTCCAGCTCGCGCAGGCGCTTGAGGGCGTCGGCCAGGTCGAACGGCGCATCGTCCAGCGCCGCCTGCACCAGCTGCTGCGCCAGGTCCATGGCCAGGCGGCCGACTTCTTCCTCGCTGTATTCCACCACCACCTGGAACACGCCGGGCTCGATGGTGGATGAGGTGCGGCCGAAGGTGACGGGGCAGCCGGCGTAGGCCTGCAGCGTCAGGGCGACGATCTGCAGCACGTGCGCGATCGAGACGGCGCCCTGGTGGCCCTCGGGACGCAGCAGGCCGGTCTGCGGTAGCCGCGCGCGCAGGCGCGCTTCGAAATCGGGCAGGTTGTCGATGGAGCATTCGGCGTCGGCGCACGACACGATGGCTTCGATCGCCGTGTTCTTGCTCCACAGGTTGGGGCCGCGCAGCGCTCGGATACGGGAAACTTCCATGGCAGGTATTCCTGTCTAGCTTGCGCGCGCCGGCGGCGATGGCCGTGGCGCGCGCGATGATGTCAGTGTTGCTGGATCCAGCGGCGGACGAGATCGATGGTGGGGCCGGAGAAGGCTTCGTCGGATTGCAGCAGCACGAAGTCGCCCGCGGCGATGCCGGACAGCTGGCTCTCGATGGCCTTGCCGTGGTCCGGCTCGTCGATGATCTGCTTTACGCGGCTGCCTTGTTCCAGTCCCTGGCGCAGCAGCGCGCGCGCCTGGCCGGCGGGACGCTTGCTGGTGACGGTGGCGTCGTCGTACAGCACCACGCGGTCGAAGGCGTCGCCCAGCAGCCTGCCCTGCTCGATCAGGTCCGCGTCGCGGCGGTCGGCGCCGGCCGAATAGACGGCGGCGCGCGTGGTCGACGGGAATTGGTCGATGGCGGCGATGAGCGGGCGCAGCGCGGAGGCGTTGTGGACGTCGTCCACCACCACGGTGCTGCCGTTGCGCTCGAACAGCGTGAACTGCCAGGGCGCGTCGGCCTGGTCGATGTCGAAGGTCTCGATGCCGGCGCGGATCAGTTCGACCGGAATGTCGAGCGCCCACGCGGCGCCGACGGCGGCCAGCACGTTCTCGACCTGGAAGGCGACGCGGCCGCCATGGGTGAGCGGAATCGCGGCGACGTCGGCCAGGCGCTCTTCGTGGGCGCCCTGGGCGAGCACGATGCCGCCGTCGCGCACGAACACGGCGCGGCCGTCCTGTTGCAGGTGGGCGGTGATGGCGGGCAGGGCGGGATCGATGCCGAAGAAGATCACGGCGCCGTCGGACAGCTCGGCCATTTCCACCACGCGCGGATCGCGCGCGTTGAGCACGGCGGCGCCCGTCGGCAGCACCACGTCGACCTGGGTGCGGAACACGTTGAACATGCGTTCCGTTTCATTGATGTCGAAGTCGCCGAGATGGTCGGCGTCGTCGATGTTGGTGACCACGCCGACCTGGCAGCGGTCGTAGGCCAGGCCCTGGCCGAGGATCACGCCGCTGTCGTTCTCGATGACGGCGGCATCGACGTTGCGGTTCATCAGCACGCGCGTGCCGGAGGCGAAGTCGGCGCGGTCGCCTTTCTGCACCAGGCGGCGGTCCAGGTACAGGCCTTCGCTGCAGGCCAGGCCGGTGCGCTTGCCCGACAGGTGCAGGAGGCGCGCGACCAGGCGCGCGACCACGGTCTTGCCGTTGGTGCCGGTGACGCCGACGATGGGGATGCGGCCGGCGTCGCCTTCGGGAAACAGGTGATCGACGATGGCGCGGCCGACCGGGCGCGGGGTGCCGTCGGCCGGCTTCAGGTGCATCAGCAAGCCGGGGCCGGCGTTGACTTCGACGATGGCGCCGCGCTGTTCGTCCAGCGGACGTGAGATGTCCTCGGCCACCAGGTCGACGCCGGCGATGTCCAGGCCGACCACGCGGGCCGCCAGGGTCACGGTGGCGGCGACGCTGGGGTGCACGCGGTCGGTGACGTCGAAGGCGACGTTGCCGCTGCGCTGCACCAGCACGCGCTGGCCATCGGCCGGCACGCTGTCTTCGGACAGGCCCTGGCGGGCGATCTCGAGGCGCGCGGCCGAATCCAGCCGCACCGGGTTGAGCGGGTGGTTTTCGGTGCGGCCGCGGCGCGGGTCGGTGTTGATCTGGCTGTCGATCAGTTCGGTGATGGTGGATTTGCCGTCGCCCGTGACCCAGGCCGGCTCGCCCGCGGCGGCGGCCACCATGCGGTTGCCGACCACCAGCAGGCGGTGTTCGTTGCCCAGCACGAAGCGTTCGACGATGACGCCGCTGCCTTCGTCGACCGCGACGCGGTAGGCGGAAACCACTTCTTCGCGGGTGGTCAGGTTGGTGAAGACGCCGCGGCCGTGGTTGCCGTCGTACGGCTTGACCACCACCGGCAGGCCGATGTCCTCGGCGGCTGACCAGGCGTCGTCCTCGCTGTCGACCAGCCGGCCTTCCGGCACCGGCACGCCGCAGGTCGAGAGCAGTTCCTTGGTCAGGTCCTTGTCGCGCGAAATGCCTTCGGCGATGGCGCTGGTGCGGTCGGTCTCGGCCGTCCAGATGCGGCGCTGGCGCGAGCCGTAGCCGAACTGCACCAGGTTGCCCTCGAACAGGCGGATGTAGGGGATGTCGCGGTCGTCGGCGGCATCGACGATGCAGGCGGTGCTGGGACCCAGGCAGTGCTTGTCGACCAGCCGGCGCAGGCGCGCCACGGCGGCGTCCACATCGAACGGGCGGTCTTCGATGGCGGCCATGACCAGGTCGCGGCCTTCGTTCAGGGCGGTGCGGGTGACCTGTTCCTGCCAGGCGCGCACGACGACCTTGTAGACGCCGCGGGTGGAGGTTTCACGGGCCTTGCCGAAACCGCCGCGCAGGCCGGCGAGGTTCTGCAATTCCAGGGTGACATGCTCGAGAATGTGGCCGGGCCAGGTGCCTTCCTTGACGCGCGACAGGAAACCGCCACGCACACCCGGGCTGCAGCGGTGCTCGATCAGGGTAGGCAGCCAGGCGGTCAGCCGCTCGTAGAAGCCGGGGATCGTGTTGGAGGGGTAGTCCTCCAGCTCGCCGATGTCCACCCACGCCTCAAGTACCGGACGGTACGTCCAAATGTTCGGGCCGCGCAAAGCCACGACATCGAGAAATTCAATGTCTTTCTTTTTCATGTTTTAATTTACTTGAGAAGCAGGTTGGCACGCGCGGACGCCCCTATGCAAGACCGCGAATTTATTGGGGTTGCGCCTTAAGAATAATGCCAACGAGTGGGGGATCCCAGATATTCCTAATTAGAAAAATCGGCTGATACTATACGACGCCTTCAAAGGCGTGAACTCGTTGTGTTGTAAGGAAGGGACACGTTTCCAACCCGGGGTTGGGATGCCGTCGCCGCCTTGTAGGGCAGAGTCCTGGCCCGGTATGCGTTCCAATGAAAAAAACACACCTGCTTTCCGGCCTAGCCGAAGCCTTTCCTGCCCGCTGGCGGGATGAATTCCGCGCAGAACTGGCGGAGGGCGAAACCCTGCTGGCCTGGCTCGAAATAGACCTGGACCAGCGCCTGAAGTTCCGTCCGGGCCTGGTCGCGGTGACCGACCGCCGCCTGATCGCCCGCAATCCCGCCGATACCGGCTGGGAAGCCTGGCCCTATGGCCCTCAACTGTCCCTGAATCTTTCCGACCACGCCGGCGCCGCCGTGCTGGAATTGCACGACGACAGCGCCCGCCTGGGCGTCTGGCGCTTCACCCTGGCCTGCAACCCGGCCGCGCTGCGGCTGCTGGGCCAGTTCGAGGCGCAGCAGGCCATCCGCCTGTCCGGCCACCAGGAGGCGGCGCCGGGCGAACGCCAGTGCACCATCTGCAATAACGTCATTCCCGCCGGCCAGGACGAATGCCCCACCTGCAACCAGGAACAGGCATCCCCATCCACCACCTGGGCGCTGCTGCGCCTGTGGCGTTTCGCGCGGCCATACCGCCTGCCGTTGCTGGCCGGTTTCCTGCTGACCCTGCTGGGCACCGCGGCGACCCTGGTGCCGCCGTACCTGACCATGCCGCTGATGGACGACGTGCTGATCCCGTTCCAGAACGGCGCGCCGATCGACTATGGCAAGGTGCGCCTGTACCTGGGCGGACTGCTTGGATCCGCCATCCTGGCGTGGGGCCTGGGCTGGGCCCGCACCTACATCCTGGCCTGGGTCAGCGAGCGCATCGGCGCCGACCTGCGCACCACCACTTATGAGCACCTGCAGCAGCTGTCGCTGGAGTATTTCGGCGGCAAGCGCACCGGCGACCTGATTTCCCGCATCGGCAGCGAGACCGACCGCATCTGCGTGTTCCTGTCGCTGCACCTGCTGGACTTCGCCAACGACATCCTGATGATCACCATGACCGCGGCGATCCTGGTGTCGATCAATCCGTGGCTGGCGCTGGTCACGCTGGTGCCGCTGCCGTTCATCATCTGGATGATCCACGCGGTGCGCGACCGCCTGCGCCATGGCTTCGAGAAAGTCGATCGCATCTGGTCGGAGATCACCAACGTGCTGGCCGACACCATTCCCGGCATCCGCGTGGTCAAGGCCTTTGCCCAGGAAAAGCGCGAAGTGGCGCGTTTCCGCGAGGCCAACAACCGCAACCTGGAGGTGAACGACCGCGTCAACACCACCTGGTCGCTGTTCTCGCCCACGGTCACCTTGCTGACCGAGGTCGGCCTGCTGGTGGTGTGGATCTTCGGCATCTGGCAGGTGTCGCAGAAGCAGATCACGGTGGGCGTGCTGGCGGCCTTCCTGGCGTACATCGGGCGCTTCTACACGCGGCTGGACTCGATGAGCCGCATCGTGTCGGTGACGCAGAAGGCGGCCGCCGGCGCCAAGCGCATCTTCGACATCCTGGATCACGTGTCGAGCGTGCCGGAGCCGCAGAACCCGGCCAAGCTGCCGCAGATCAACGGCCGCATCGAATTGCGCGACGTCGGTTTCCGCTACGGCAACCGCCAGGTCATCCGCGGCCTGGACCTGAGCATCGCGCCCGGCGAGATGATCGGCCTGGTGGGCCACAGCGGCTCGGGCAAGAGCACCCTGATCAACCTGATCTGCCGCTTCTATGATGTGTCGGAAGGCGCGATCCTGGTGGACGGCGCCGACATCCGTTCGGTGCGGGTGGCCGACTATCGCCGCAACATCGGGCTGGTGCTGCAGGAACCCTTCCTGTTCTTTGGCACCATCGCCGAGAACATCGCCTACGGCAAGCCGGACGCCACCCGCGACGAGATCGTGGCGGCGGCCCGCGCCGCCCATGCCCATGAATTCATCCTGCGGCTGCCGCATGGCTACGATTCGCTGGTCGGCGAACGCGGCCAGGCGCTGTCCGGCGGCGAGCGCCAGCGCATCTCGATCGCGCGCGCGCTGCTGATCGATCCGCGCATCCTGATCCTGGACGAAGCCACGTCGTCGGTGGACACCACCACCGAGAAGGAAATCCAGAAGGCGCTCGACAATCTGGTGCGCGGGCGCACCACCATCGCCATCGCCCACCGCCTGAGCACCTTGCGCAAGGCCGACCGGCTGGTGGTGCTGGACCGCGGCCAGATCGTGGAGCAGGGCCCGCACGAGGAACTGATGGCGCGTGAAGGCGCCTACTACCGGCTGTACCAGGCGCAGGCGCGCCAGAACGAGGCCGACGCGCAGGCCTCCGGCAGCGAAGACATGGCCGCCGTGGCCTGAGCGAGATAACCGTCATGACGCTTCCCGTTTTCCAGCTGCGACGCAACGCGTTCGGGCGTTTGGTGTTCCAGGGCGCCGACGGCGTCGCGCACGAAGGCGTGATTCCGGTGCGGGCCTTTCCGATCAGCGAGGCCGATCGCGGATTGTCGCTGGTGACAGGCGAAGGCCGCGAACTGCTGTGGATCGAGCGGCTGGCCGACGTGCCCGCCGCCGAACGCGCCCTGATCGAAGAGGAACTGGCTGGGCGGGAATTCATGCCCGAGATCCGCAAGCTGGCCAGCGTGTCCACCTTCGCCACGCCCAGCCTCTGGAAGGTGGAGACCGACAAGGGCCCCACCAGTTTCACGCTGCGCGGCGAGGAGGACATCCGGCGCCTGAACCCGCAGACGCTGCTGATTGCCGACAGCCACGGCATCTTCTACCTGGTGCGCGACATCCTGTCGCTCGACAAGCACAGCCGCAAACTGCTGGACCGCTTCCTCTGAGCGGTCAATCCGCCGCCGCGCGCTTGAACGGCGTGTGGGCCTCGAGTTCGCCCAGGTAGTCGTCGACCGCGGCGGTTTCCTCATCGAGAAAGTGCTGGATCGCGGCCGCGAAGCGCGGATCGGCGACCCAGTGCGCCGACCAGGTGGGCGTGGGCAGCAAACCGCGCGCCATCTTGTGCTCGCCTTGCGCACCGCCCTCGAAACGCGCCATGCCGTGGGCGATGCAGTAGGCGATGGCCTGCATATAGCAGGTTTCGAAGTGCAGCCCCGGCACGTATTCCGTCGCGCCCCAATACCTTCCGTACAGCGTGTCGCCGCCCGCCAGGTTCAGGGCCGCCGCCACCGGCTGGCCGTCGCGCTCGGCCAAGATCAGCACGAAGGCGTCGGGCTGGTCGCGATAGGCGCGCAGGAAGAATTCGCGGCTCAGGTACGGCGGATTGCCGTGGTTGAAGTAGGTGTGGCAATAGCACTGGTGGAAGAAATCCAGTTCGGCGGCGTCGATCTGCGCGCCGCGCAGCCAGCGGAACGCCAGCCCGGCCTGCGCCACCTTCTTGCGGTCCTGGCGGATCTTCTTGCGCTTGTCGTGGCTCATGGTGGCCAGGAAGGCGTCGAAGTCGGCGTAGCCGGGGTTGGTCCAGTGGAACTGCACGCTTTCGCGCACCATGAAGCCGGCCTCGCGCAGGGCGCGCAGGTCGTCCGCGGCCGGAAACAGCAGGTGCAGCGACGACACCTGGATTTCTTCGGCGAAGGCGACCAGCCCGCGCACCAGCGTGTCGCGGTCCTCGTCGCTGGCGGCCAGCAGGCGCGGGCCCGAGACCGGGGTGAACGGCACCGCCGCCAGCAGCTTGGGGTAGTAGCGCAGGCCGTGGCGCTCGAAGGCGTCGGCCCAGGCGTAGTCGAACACGTACTCGCCGCGCGAATGCGATTTCAGGTAGAGCGGCACGGCGCCCGCCAGCGCATCGCCGCGCCACAGCATCAGGTAGTGCGGCGACCAGCCGGTGCGCGGCGCGGCGCAGCCGCTGTCGTGCAGCGCATGCAGGAAGGCATGCCGCAGGAACGGCTGGTCGCCTGCCAGGGCGTCCCACTGGCGGGCGTCGATGCCGGACAGGTCGGTCTCGATGGTCAGGCGTAGCGGCGAATCCATGCACGAATGATAAAGTCTTCACTGGCGCGCAGTGCGCGGCGCCTGATGAGCGCGCAGGGTTATTGCGTATGGTCATGGTCTTGCGTGCGGCCCCGAGCCGTTTCGCGGCGGAAATTTTCATGGATAGCAATTCAATCGCCGCCCCGGGCGGCAATGAACCTCGCACAGGCGGCATGGCTTGCCTGCGGGCGGCGGCGCTGGAGGCGCTGGCCGCCGTCGGCTGGGCCGACAAGCTGGCGCGGGTGCGCGCCATCGGCGACCAGGCGCCGCTGGATTGCGCGCGCCACTACGTTGCCCATGGCGCGCTGCCGGGGCGGCCCGCCGTGCCCGTGCTGGTGTCGCCGTCCGAGGTGCCGCAGCGTTCCATGGCCACGCTCGAGGGCCGCGCGGCGCTGCTGCACGCCCTGGCGCATATCGAATTCAACGCGGTCAACCTGGCGCTGGACATCCTCTGGCGTTTCGCCGGCATGCCGGACGCCTTCTACCGCGACTGGCTGCGCGTGGCGCGCGAAGAGGCCACCCACTTCGAGCTGCTGAACCAGCGCCTGGCCGACCTGGGCTACGCCTACGGCGATTTTCCCGGCCATGACGGGCTGTGGGAAATGGCCGAACGTACCCGCGACGACCTGCTGGCCCGGTTGGCGCTGGTCCCGCGCACGCTGGAGGCGCGCGGGCTGGACGCCTCGCCACTGATCCGCAACAAGCTGGCGGGCGCCGGCGACGCGCGCAGCGCGGCCATCGTCGACATCATCCTGCGCGACGAGATCGGCCACGTGGCGATCGGCAATCATTGGTACAAGCTGCTGTGCGCGCGGCAGGGCAGGGAGCCGGTCGCCTGTTACGCCGAACTGGCCAGCCGCTACAACGCGCCGCGCTTGCGCGGCCCCTTCAACCTGGCGGCGCGCCGCGCCGCGGGTTTCGACGAGGCCGAACTGGCTGCCCTGCAGGCGGATCGAGGATGACGGCATGGAAATCGTGATCGACGCGCTGCTGGCGGGGGCGGTGCGCCCGCTGGGGGATTCCGGCCGCGACAGCGGCATCGACAAGCATCCGGTCGAAGGGCCGTTGTGGCTCGGCCTGGAGGGGTTGCGCGGCGACGAACATGCTGACCGCCGCTTTCACGGCGGCCCGGAGAAGGCGCTGCATCACTATGCCCGCGAGCACTATCCCGCATGGCTGCGGGAACTGGGCGAACGCGCCGTGCTGCGCGCCCCGGGTGCGTTCGGCGAAAATCTCTCCACTCACGGCATGACCGAACAAGATGTCTGCGTGGGCGACACGTACGCGGTGGGCGGGGCGCTGATACAGGTATCCCAGGCACGCCAGCCATGCTGGAAGCTGAACCACCGTTTCGCGCACCAGGGCATGTCGGCCCAGGTGCAGGCCAGCGGCAAGACCGGCTGGTACTACCGCGTGCTGCGCGAGGGTTGGCTGGCGCCGGGCGATACGCTGTCGCTGCGCGACCGCCTCCATCCACAATGGTCGCTGGCCCGCATCCAGGACATTCTCAACCGCCGGGTGCTGGACCTGCCGACGCTGGCCGAGCTGGCGGCGCTGCCGGCGTTGTCGCCCAACTGGCGCGCGCTGTTCGAGAAGCGCGCCCGGCTGGGCCAGGTCGAAGACTGGCAGCGGCGCCTGCAGGGCGACCCGGCCGACGCTTCCACGGGAACTCCTTCGACATGAAAATCCGCTACGCCGCGTCGCTGGCCGCCCTGGCGCTGACGCTGTCCACTTCCGCGCAGGCCGCCGACGCGTTCGCGACCTGCCTGGCCGGCCTGCGCGCGCCCGCGGCCAAGGCCGGCGTGTCCGGCGCCACTTTCGCCACGCACACCGCCAACCTGGCGCCCGACATGGCCGTGATCGGCCTGCTGGACGCCCAGCCGGAATTCAAGACGCCGATCTGGGACTACATGGCGGCGCTGGTCGACGACGAGCGCGTCGCCGACGGCAAGGAAGGTATCGCGCGCTGGCGTGCCGAACTCGATCGCGCCGCATCGCGCTATGGCGTGGATCCCGCCACCATCGCGGCGGTGTGGGGCGTCGAGAGCAATTACGGCCGCACACTGGGCGGCCGGCCGCTGCTGACGTCGCTGTCGACGCTGTCGTGCTTCGGCCGCCGGCAGGCGTACTTCCGCGGCGAGTTCTACGCCACGCTCAAGATCATCCAGGACGAGCACATCGACCCGGACAAGCTCAAGGGGTCCTGGGCGGGCGCCTTTGGCCAGACCCAGTTCATGCCGTCGACCTACCTGCGGCTGGCGGTGGATTTCGACGGCGACGGCCGCCGCGACCTGATCGACAGCGTGCCGGACGCGCTGGCGTCCACGGCCAATTTCCTCAAGCGGGCCGGCTGGAACAGCGGCCTGGACTGGGGCTATGAGGTCAGGCTGCCCGCGGGCCTGGCCACGGCCGGCGCCGGGCGCAAGAACAAGCGGCCGCTGTCGTCCTGGCGCGGCCAGGGCGTGACGCGGGTCGACGGGACGCCGTTGCCGCCGGGAGAGGCCCCGGCAGGCCTGTTGTTGCCTGCCGGGCCCACGGGGCCGGCCTTCCTGGTGACGCGCAACTTCGATGCGCTGTACTCGTACAACGCGGCCGAGAGCTACGCCCTGGCGATCGCGCACCTGTCGGACCGCCTGCGCGGCGGCGGGCCGCTGGCGCAGGCCTGGCCGACGGACGATCCCGGCCTGTCGCGGGCCGAGCGGCGCGAATTGCAACGGCTGCTGATTGCCCGTGGCTATGAATTGGGCGAACCCGATGGCATGATCGGCGAACGCACGCGCGAGGCGCTGCGGGCGGCGCAGCGCGCCCTGGGCCTGCCGGCCGATGGCCGCGCCGGTCAGAAGGCGCTGCGGGCCCTGCGCGAGGCGGCCTGAGGCGCGGCCGGCGCGCCAAAGGACAAGTTTTGCAAAGATCGGGGCCGGTATCCTTTGGATGACGGAATGCGCGGCGTCATGGGCCTATACTGGATTTCCGATTTTCCTGGAGCACGGCGATGAGTCTATTGGATACCCTGGCCTCGATGGCTGGCGGCGGTCAGCAAGGGGGCTCGGCCTCGTTGCTGCCGGCCTTGATCGAACAACTGAACAAATACCCCGGCGGCCTGTCCGGCCTGATCGCCAGCTTCCAGCAGGGCGGCCTGGGTGAAATCGTCGCGTCATGGATCGGCAAGGGCCAGAACCTGCCGGTCAGCGCCGATCAGCTTGGCCGGGTGCTGGATCCCGGCGTGGTCAACGAACTGGCCGCCAAGACCGGGCAGGACACCGGTTCGGTGCTGGGCTCGCTGTCCGCGCTGCTGCCGCAGCTGGTCGACAAGGCCACGCCCGAGGGCGCCGTCGAGCCGGGCCAGTCCTTCAATCCGACCGACCTGCTGGCTTCGCTGTCCGGCCTGTTCGGCAATCGCGGCTGATCCGGCAAGGGGCCTTTCCCTGACGCGCCCGCGGCTTCAATCGCTGGCGCGCCGCCGCCTGCTGCAGGCGGCGGCGCTGGGCGCGCTTGCGCCCCTGGCGGCCTGCGCGCCGCCGATCTCGCTGAACGCGACCTTTCTGCAACTGTGGCTCAGCCATCTCGACCTGACGCGCGATGAATGGCGGTGCCGTATCGCCACCTACCGGCGGCTGGGTTGCCGCGAGATTTTCCTGCAATGGGTCGGCCTGGAAGGCGGCCGGCCGGATGACTGGATGGCGCCGCGGTCGATGCTGGATGCCATCTTCGACGAAGCCGACCGTAGCGGCCTGGGCGTGCATGTGGGCCTGCCCTACGATCAGCGCTGGTGGAACATGCTGGCCGCGCCCGACGACGCGGCGCTGGCGGCCTACCTTGACCACACCCGCGATCGCGGCGTTGCCTACATGCGCGCGGCCGCCTGGCCCGAGCGCCGCAATTTCCGCGGCTGGTATGTGCCGTACGAACTGGAGCAGTACAACTGGGCCCGGCCGGAGCGCCAGGCGCTGCTGGTGCCATGGCTGGACGCTTTCACCCGCGCCTCGCTGGCCAGCTGCCATCGCATCCCGTCGGTCTCGACCTACCATAGCCGGCTCGGCGGCACCGGCTCGTTGATGCAACTGTGGTCACGGGTGCTGGACGAAGTGCGCATCCATCCGATGATCCAGGACGGCGTGGGCGTGGCGGGCCTGGCCAACTACCAGGCGCTGGAGCCGCTGCACGACATGTTGCTCAAGCGCCGCGCCGCGTTCGACCTGGTCATGGAGCTGTTCGAGGAATTGCCGTCGGGCAAGACGGACGGCACCACGTTCAAGGCGCGCTCGGCCGATTTCAACCGGGTCAGGCAGCAATGGGACGTGGCCCGCGGCTACGGCGCCAAGCGCATCGTGGCATTCACCCTCGACCCTTGGGTCATCGGCGACACGCCGGAGGCCCGCGCGTTGATGGACGCCTGGATGGCCGCGCGCGTCTGACGCCACGCGGCTTCAGGCGAAGCCGCGGCCGATGATTTCCCGCATGATTTCACTGGTGCCGCCGAACAGGCGCAGGGCGCGCGCGTCGGCCCAGGCGCGGCCGATGCCGTATTCGGCCATGTAGCCATAGCCGCCATAGAGCTGCAGCAGGTCATCCAGGATGGCGCCCTGCATTTCGGTGGCATTGAGCTTGGCGATCGCCGCCCGCGTGGCGTCGAGTTCGCCGGCCATGTGCTTTTCCAGGCAGTCGTCCAGGAACACCCGCAGCATGGTGGCCTGCGCGCGGGCGCTGGCCAGCTTGAAGCGCGAGTTCTGATAGTCGATGACGCGGCGGCCGAAGACTTTGCGGTTGCGGGTGTACTCGGCGGCTTCGTCGATCATGCCTTCGAGCGAGGCGCCGGCGCGCAGCGCGATCGCCAGGCGTTCGCGCGCGAGTTCCTGGGTCAGGTATTCGAAGGCGTTGTTCTCGCGCCCCAGCAGGCAATCGACGGGCAGGCGCAGCCCGTCGAAATAGAGCTCGCAGGTGTCCTGGCAATGCTGGCCGATCTTGCTCAGCGGCGTGCCTTTGGTGAAGCCGGGCTGGCCTTCCTCGACGCAGAACAGCGACAGGCCGCGCGCGCCCAGGTCGGGATCGGTGCTGGCCAGCACGATCGCCAGGCCGGCATTGACGCCGTTGGTGATGAAGGTCTTCTGGCCGTCCAGGACGTAGTGGTCGCCGTCGCGGCGCGCGCGCGTGCGCACCGCCTTCAGGTCGCTGCCCGCGCCCGGTTCGGTCAGGGCGATCGCGCCTATGATGTCGCCGCGCGCCATGGCGGGCAGCCAGCGTTCCTTCTGCGCGGTGGTGCCGAAGGCGTCCAGATACGGCGCCACCATGTCGGAATGGATCGAGAAGCCGATGCCGAGGAAATTCGCGCGAGCCAGTTCCTCGATCACGACGGCGGCATGGCCGAAATCGCCGCCGGCACCGTAGGGTTCGGGCAGGGCGCAGTTGAGCAGGCCTTCCGCGCCGGCGCGGCGCCACAGCGAGCGCGGCACGATGCCGGCCTTTTCCCATTCGGCGTAGTGCGGCGCGATCTCCTGGGCGACGAAGCGCCGGACCTGGTCGCGAAAGAGTTCGTGGTCGTCCCGGAATACGCGGCGCATGCGGCCTCCTTACTTGCCGTAGGGGTCCGTGGCGCTGGCCTGGCCGTGCAGGGTGGGCGCGGTGGCGCTGCCGGTCAGGAACAGGCTGTAGTGATCGCCGGGTTGCAGGGCCGGCAGGGCCAGCGAGGGCGAGAGCACGGTGCCGCAGCCCGCTGCCAGCGTGGCGCTGACGGGGTTGATGGCGCGCGCCATCGATGCACCCGGCTGGACGTCCTGGAACAGCGTGGGGCCGGTCGGGCTCACCTCGAGCTTGGCGCCGGGACAATCGGCCGCCAGGTTGTAGAAGCGCAGCTCGGCCTTGAGCGCGTCCTGGGCGCCATTGCTGTCGTCGATGGCCGTGTAGCTGACATTGACGCCGTCGCGCCGCACCACCAGCGTGGTGAAGGTGTCGGGCTTGACCTGCAGGCTGGCCGCCGGCTTGCCGTCGATCAGCAGGTTGAACGGCTGGTTGCCCTTGACGATGGCGTAGGTGCTGGCGGGCTGGGTCGGGCTGATTTCCTGCGATGGACCGTTGGCGATCTGCACGCGCACGGGACCCGTTTCGGGATTGACGACCCGCACGAACGATGAGCCGGCCGGCGGACGGGCGGCATACAGCTGGGCGAGCACGCCTTCGGCCTGCGTGGCGGCGCTGGCGCTGGCCAGCGCCAGCGTCAATGCCAGGATGGGGAAATGGGTGCGACGGATCATGCTTGCGGCTCCGGTTTCTTGCTGAGGCGGGCGTCGAGATACATGCGCTCGAGCTGCTTGCGGTCGGCCTTGTCGGTGCTGGTCGTCGGGAAGCGGTGGCAGGCCACCAGTTCGGACGGGATCATGTAGGGAGGCAGCTTGCGGCCCAACAGGGCTTTCCAGTCCGCCAGCGCGGCGGACAGCGGCTGCAGGCCCGCGGCGCCGGGCTCGGCCGGTTCGACGAATCCTATGAGACGGATGATAGCGCCATCGGGCCGCCGCAGCGCGACGGTGGCGCCCGCGCGCGCGCCGGGCAGGGCGGCGATGGCGGCATCGATCTCGGCCAGTTCGATGCGGTAGCCGTGCAACTTGATCTGGTCGTCGATGCGGCCGCGGAACGTCACCAGGCCGCGCGCATCGATCTCGCCCAGGTCGCCGCTGCGATAGCCGCGCTTGCCATTGCGCGTGAACATGCGCGAGGCGTTCAGGTCCGGGCGATTGAGGTAACCGCGCATGACGTGGTCGCCGGCAATGCTGATTTCGCCGTTCTCGATGAAGACCTCGGCATACGGCTTGGCGCGGCCGATGGGGAAGGGGTTGGGCGCCTGGGCGCGCAGGGCGGGGTCGATCTCGACCCAGGTAGTGGAGCAGGTCGCCTCGGTGGGGCCGTACGAGTTGATGATGCGAACGTCCGGAAAACGCTGCCACAGCTCCTCGGCCAGTGTCGGCGTGAGCGACTCGGCGCCGAATACGAAGGCGCGCAGCCGCGGCAGGTGGGCGTGGTCGAAATCCGGGTTGAACAGCTGCTGGCGCACGAACGACGGCGTCGAGGCCCAGACGTTGATGCCGGTGTCGGCCAGGTATTGCACGAAGCGGTCGCGCTGCGCGATCGTCTCGCGCGGGCACAGCACGCAGGCGCCGCCCAGTTCCAGCGCGCCGACCCAGTTGAACAGCGAGAAGTCGAAGCTGAACAGCATCTGGTCCATGAACGCGGGCGCCGGGCCGAGGTTCAGACAGTCGCGGATCCAGCCTGCGAAGAGGGTGACGCTTTCGCGGCCGATCTGCACACCCTTGGGGTCGCCGGTGCTGCCCGAGGTGAACATGATGTAGGCCAGTCCGGCCTCGGCCAGCGGCGCGGGGCTGGCGCAACCGGCGGCGAAGGTGTTGGCCTGGGCGTCGTAGCGCAGGCCGGCGCGCACCAGTTCGCCGATGCGGGCGATGCGTTCGGGCGGGTTGATGACGTCGACCGGCACGAATGGCACCCGCAGCCGCAGGCACCCCAGGATCGCCACCAGGAAGGCGGCTTCCTTGTGGCCGGAGATCACCAGCGGCACGCCGGCGGTGACCCCGGCGCGCAGCGCGTCCTGTTCCCAGGCCTGCGTGGCGGCGCGCAGCGCTGCCCAGGTCAACGCGCCCTGCGCGTCGACCACCGCGATGGCGTCGGCAGCGACGGCCGTATCGGCGAAATCGTAGGCGTTGAAGTCGAAACGCATGATGCTGCCCCCCAGGAAGACGTCAGGCGCGCGCGTGCTCCGCGATGAAGGCCGCCAGCGTGTGCACCGACTCCAGGTGCACGTCGATCTCGGTCGGCGGGATCTTGCAGCCGAACTGGCGTTCCACCGCCAACGCCACGTCCACGGCGGCCAGCGAATCCACCAGCCCGGATTCGATCAGCAGGGTATCGGGATCGACCTTGGTGAGGATGATGCCTTCGATGAGGTCGGCCACCTTGGCTTCGATATCGTTGATGTCCATAGCGTACTCCGCGACCGCGCCGCGGTCAGAATTGGAAATAGAGGAACCGGGTTTCCTTGTGCAGGTTGACCAGGCAGAAGAACAGCAGGGCCAGCATCGCGGCCAGCCAGGGCAGGTTGGGACGCCAGCGCATCCAGGGCGAAGGCGCTTCCTGCGGCTTGAACAGCGCCGGCGAGTAGCGGCCCAGGATCTGGTGCGCATTGGGCGCGAACCAGGCGATGCCCAGCAGCACCACAGCATAGATCAACTGCAGGTGGTGGCCGACCAGCACGCGCCAGGCATCGCCCCAGGCCAGGCCGCTGACGTGGGTGGCCAGGTCCAGCGTTTCCATGCCGCGCAGGCCGATCATGCCCTGCATCAGCAGCATGGCGTCGCCGACCCCGTGGGCGCGGAAGAACGCTTGCGCCACCAGCACCGCGACAAAGGTCAGCAGCACGCAGGCGGCTCGCTTGACCACGTTCAGGTTGCGCGCGGCGGCGGGTTTGCGGCCCACCACGAAGATGCGCCAGGCGTGGTTCACCGACAGGTACATGGCGTGCAGCAGGCCGAATACCAGGAACTGGAAGCCGGCGCCGTGCCAGACGCCGGCCAGCGCCATCGTGAACAGCGTCGGCGTGACGATGCTGGCCAGGAAACCGCCCGCCGTGGCCACGCCCTGCGCCCCGACCGGCAGATTGCGATCGGTGCGCCATTTCGAAATGGCCATGGCCACCGGGTAGTAGAGATAGGCGGTCAGGTAGCGTGTGAGTGTCATGTGCCAACGCGCCCAGAATTCGATGATGCTGCCCGCCTTGTAGGGCGAGTTGAAGTTCAGCGGGAAGCGGATGCCGAACATCTTGGCCAGGCCTAGCGCCATGTCCGAATAGCCGGAGAAGTCGAAATACAGCTGCAAGGCATAGCACAGGCTGGCGCCCCACGAGCCCCAGAACTGCAGTTCGCCAGGCGCGGCGAAACCGGCATCGGCGTAAGGCGCGATGCCATCGGCCAGCAGCACTTTCTTGGCCAGGCCGATCACGAACAGCATGCCGCCCACCGACAGGTTCTCGGCCTTGAAGCGGTAATTCTCGGGCTGCGCGAACTGCGGCATCATCTCCTTGTGATGCAGGATCGGGCCGGCGATCAGATGCGGGAAGAAGGTCACGAACAGCACGTAGCTGAGCAGGCTGCGTTCCTTGACCACGCCCGCGCGGCAATCCAGCAGGTAGCCGATCTGGGTGAAGGTGAAGAACGAAATGCCCAGCGGCAGGATGATCGCGTCCATGGTCGAACTGGTCATGCCCAGGTCGGTCAGGAAATTGAGCAGCGTCGCGAAGTATTTGTAGTGGAACAGCAGCGCCAGGTCGGCGCCCACGCCCAGTCCCACGATCAGCCCCTGCAACCGGGGCCGTGCCGCGGTGTGCAGGATCAGCAGGCTGACCAGGAAGTTGAAAGCGATCGAACCCGCCAGCAGCACCACGAACTGCGGGTTCCACCAACCGTAGAAGACGAACGAGGTCAGGCACAGCCACAATGCCGCCAACCGCAGATTGAAGCGGCCCGCGCCGTAGTACACGGCCAGCGTGATGGGCAGGAAGATCAGCAGGAACAGGTAGGAGTTGAATAGCATCTTCGGTCAGGGCAGTCGGGCCAGCACGGATTTCTCGTCGTCGGTCAGCGGCAGCGACAGCGCCATTTCCGAAAACTCCCAGATCACCAGCTTCAGGCTCTTGGGCCATTGCTCGCGCTGCTTGAGGGCCACCAGCAAGGCCCCGGAAAACTGCCCGCCATCCAGGCTCAGGTTCCAGACCTCGCGCCCCAGTCCCATGCCCAGCCGCTCGGCGAAATTGCTGCGGCGGCCGTTGGAGCTGCCGGCCAGCAACACCTCCACCGGTGGCGTGTCATCGAGCAGCCCGCCGCCGCGCACCGGTTCGATCTTCCGCGGCTCGGCCAGGTCCAGATCGGGGCGCCAGCCAGGTCGTGCCTGCTCCAGCCCTGCCAGCACGATCAGGTCGCCCATGCGCGGCTGCGGCGCACCCGCGGGATCTTCCTTGAAGGCCTGGGCGCCGGAGCCGCCCAGCAGCGGCAGGGCGGCCTGCGCCACGCGCGCGGCCGCGGCCTGCGCGCCGGTGGCGTTCATGTGCACGTCGGTGCGGAAGTAGCGCGGCGCTTCGGCCTGTGCCAGGGCGTCGCGCAGATCGACGAACGGCACGCCCTGCGCATGCAGGGCGGCATTCCAGTCGTCCAGCGTGCGCCGCATCGGCAGCGAGACGGTCTGGCCGCACAGGTGATCGGCCTCGATGCGCGACTTGTCGGGCACCGCCACCACCAGCAGCCGCACCTGCCGCTGGCGCAGTTGTTCGACCCAGTGGCGCATCAGGCGCAGGCGCTCATCGAAGACATGCACCCCGGGTTGCGGCCGAAGGCCGTCACGGTAGAACAGCCATTGGGGGCAGCCCATGGCCACCTGCTCGCCCAGGTCGCCGAGCAGGCGGTAGCGGATCGCGGCATTCCAGGTGTTGACCGCGCCCTGCGCCGGCAGCCGCAGCGACTGGTTCAGCACGGTCCCCGCGGTGCCGTTCATCCAGGCCGTGGGCGCGACGTCGGCGGCCCCCAGCCTGGCTTGCGCCAGGCACCAGGCGCCCCAGCCCAGGCCGAGCGCCAGCAGCACGCCGATCACGATCGCGTTGCGCCGATGGCCCGTCTCGGGCGGCGCCGCCTTGTCGGGTTGCGCCACGGCGCTATTGCCCCACCGCCGCCTTCATGCGGCCGCGCCAGGCGTCGGCGGTCATGATGGAGGCGTTGTCCCACAGCCCCTTGGCATCGGGGCCCTGCGCATAGGTGGGCTCGAACATCTGCCACACCAGCACCTGCGGCCTGTTCTGCTTGAAGGCGGGCGACTCCAGGTATTCCAGCAGCATGATCCAGTGGCCGACGTTGCCGGGCTTCCAATTCACGGAAACGGGGCGATCCAGCAGATTGGACAGCTTCTGCGGAAAGCCGAAGTAGGGTTGCACCATGCTGTGCCCGGTCACGTGTACCGGGGCGGGCGCGTCATCGATCAGGCTCTGGTTGTCGGCCTGGCGGCGCACGGTGAAGGTCTCGCGCCCCGCCTGCTTGCGCTGTTCGGGCGTCAGGAACAGTTCGGCCAGATCGCCATAGCGGCGTTCGTTGACCACGCTGCCCAGCGCCATGCCGGTGCCCGGCTTGCCGGCCAGCGTCTTCACGTCCTGCCTGATGCGCTGGGCCAGGGCCTCGGCGGTGGCGTCGGCGGCGGCCTGGGTCCAGTGCTGGTCCGTGCGATAAAACACATCCTGGCCGCCATCCTTCAGGCGGCGCAGCACGGCCTCGTCGTCGATGGTGGAGATGCCGGCGGCCTTGAGCTTGTCCTGTATGGTCTGGTAGCGCTTCCTGACATCGGCGCTCAGCGTCGTGCCGTCCGGCAGCTTGTCCTGGTAGAACAGCGTTTTGTCTGGCAGTACCAGCACTTCCAGCTGGACGCCCCTGGCGGCGAGCGCGTCGCGGGTTTCGCGCACCAGCTGGGTGGCGGCGTCGATGCCGCGCGTATCCACCTGGGTCAGGCTGCCCCAGCCCGGGAACAGCCAGTTGTCCTTGCCCTGGATGACGATGGACGAGGCTCGCTGCGCCTGGGCGCCCGCGGCGGCCAGCGCCAGCAGCAAGCCGCACAGGGCCGACGCCAGGCGCGGGCGGCGGGGCAGGGGGCGGATAGCGGTAGTCATGTTTGCGGATTCCTTCATGGATACGGATCGGCGGGGCTCAGTAGGACAGGGTCAGGTTGATGAACAGGCCCTTGGCCCGGTCGGCCTGGCCGCCGCCGATGTTGAAACGGTATTGGGTGGTCAGGTCCAGGTAGGAGCGTGGCGCGTTGTAGTGATCCTCGCGGAACCAGTAGCGCAGGTTGAAGCCGGGGCCCGCGCCCAGCGACCAGCTCGATCCGTTGCCTTGCAGCGGATGGGTGCTGCTGTCGCCCAGCTGGACACCGGTCACCTTGTTGTTGGTCCACAGCCAGTCGGCGCCGATCACCCCATAGGGAAAGAACACCAGCTTTTCGCTGATGGCGTCCAGGCGATAACTGCGCCCGATCCGCAATTCCCCCGCGCCGAACGCCTGGTCGCGCTTGAGCTTGCCGCGGACGCTGTCCGAGTCCTTGCCGGTGGCGTTGTCGCGCAGCCAGAACCGGGCCGGCATGTCCTGCCAGGAATACCCGGCCTGCACATAGCCTTCCATCGTGAACCAGTCGGGCCGGTCGATGCGCAACGTCGTGCCTTCGTACAGGCCGTAGGTGACGTAGGCCAGCCAGCCTCCGCTGCCGGCGTCCGCCTTGTAGTGGGCGGTCTGGTTGGCGCTGTTCAGGCCGCAGAACGTATCGGTCGAGCGCGGAGTGAGGATGCCGGTGCGCGTCGCCGTTCCGAGGTTGAACTGGCGCTCCAGGCCGAAGGTCAGCCCCACCTCGGTGGATGGCGTGAAGCGCATGCCGAGCGAGCCGACGGTGGTGGGGATGCCGGCGATGCCGTCGTTGTTCTGGCCCGCGACATCGATCACCCCTTCGCCGCAACGGTTCCTGACGGTCTGGCTCTTGGTGCGGCTGCCGTTGTCGTACAGCGTATTGGACAGCCGTCCATACAGTTCGAACGTGCGCGTCGATGAGTTGAGGAAGTCGGACGGCCGCCAGAAAATCTCGGCGGTGCTGAACACCGCATCGCCCGGCACCGTGATCGCCGCGCCCCCGAGCCCGGAAGACGCCGGCCGCGCGCCGCGATAACCGGCGGAAACGTAGCCGCCCCATTCGCGCGACAGGCCGGCGATGCCGCTGCGCGTGTCGTAGCGCTGTTGCGGTGTCAATTCCAGTTTGCCGGCATCGGCCTCGTCGATGGCCTGTTTCAGTTTCTCCACGGCGCCGCGTTTGTCGCCGACGCCCGACAACGCATAGCCTTCGTCCAGGATCACGGTCGGCGGCGCCTTGCCGGTGGCGCGGGCCGCCTGGAAGTCCTCCAGCGCCAGGCGGGGTTTGCCCATGCGCTGGTGCAGGTAGCCGCGCTGCATCAGCAGGGCGGGGTCGTCGGGCTGCGCGGACAGCGCTTCGCCCATGCGTTTCTCGGCCTCGGCCAATTGCGCCGCGTTGCCCGCGGCCAGCGTGGTGGTCAGCAGGCGCTGCAATTCCTTGTTGGCGGGATCCTGCTCGGCGGCCTTGCGCGCCTGCGCAATGGCTTCCTGGTAGTCCTCGCGCGCATAGGCGGCGTAGGCCAGCGCCGCGGGGCCGCCGCTGCCGGCGGCGTCCGACGGCAGCAGTTCGCAGGACGTGCCGTAAGGCGTATCGCGGCAATCCTGCAGCGGCGCCGGGTAGTTGGCCAGCGTCAGCGTGGCCGGCACGGTGGGCGCCGAGCGCGCCCGCTTGATACGGGCTGCGGCGGCTTCGTCCTTGGCCCCGAGCGGCTCCAGCAGCGCCAGCGCGCGCTTGGTCTCGCCGCCGGCGAGCGCGGCGTCGGCCGCGATCAGGCGCACATTGCGGCGCTGGTCGTCGTCCAGCCAGTCCTGCTTGAGCGCGGCATCGAAATCGGCATTGGCCTCGTCGGTCTTGCCCTGGCGCTGGCGCAGGTAGGCGCGCATCACCAGCGCCACCGTGTTCTCGTCATCCTGCCCGAGCGCGTCGGTGGCGGCGTCCTCGGCCGCGCCCAGCTGGTTGTCCAGCATCAGCGCGGTCATCAACAGCAGGCGGTGGCTGGCGGTATCCGGGGCCAGCGCCACGGCCTCGCGCGCCAGCGGCACCGCGTCGCCGGGTCGGTTTGCGATCAGCGCCTGGTAGCCCTGTTCGGCGGGCTTGATGGCCAGGCGGCGTTGCATCGTGGCGCGGCGCGCGGTCAGGTCGTTCTTGTTGGGGGCGCCGAGCGCGATGGCCTTGTCGGCGGCGGCCTGCGCCTCGGCGTACTTGCCCTGGGCTTCCAGCGCATCCAGCCACAACATGGCCCACGGCCCCTGCTTGGGGTCGATGCGGAAGGCCTGCTCGGCGCCGCGCTGCGCGGCAACGTAGTCGCCGCGGTTGTAGTCGGCGTAGGCGCGCGTGGCTATCGGGAAGCCGCGACGATAGGCGGCGGTGGTGCCGGGCGCGCCGCCGCCCGCGGCGGCGGCCGGCGCGGTGCGCGGTCGCAGATTGGCGCGCGCTTGGCGCAAGGCGGGGGTATCGAGGCCGCTCTCGATGGCGTCGGCGGCGGCCTTGTCCGCCTCCCGCAGCTTGCCCTGCTTCTGCAGCGCGTAGATCAGGAGCAGGCGCAGCCGCTCCACGTCCGGGCGCAGTGCGATGGCCGATTCGGCCTGCTGCTGGGCCTGCGCGTAGTTGCCCGCGTCGTAGCTCTTGTAGCCCTCGTCGGCGAACTGATAGGCGGCGCCTTCCAGCGGCGCCTCGGCGGCGCGTGGCGCCGACTGCGCGGCGGCGGGCCCGGCGTGGCCGGCGCAGGCCAGCGCGGCGGACAGCAGGAAGGAACGGGTCAATGGCTTCATGGAGTCGCGGGTTTGTTTTCGCCGTGCGTCGGCGCGATATCGGCCTGGCCGCCTTGCTGGAAGTGGATCGCCTCTCTGAGCGTGCCTTCGTCCAGCCAGCCTTGTTCCATCAGGATTTCGCCCAGCGGCCGCTTGTCGCGCGACTGGATCTCCAGCGCCCGCGCCAGCTTGTCCTCGTCGATCGCCTGCCAGGACAGCAGCAGCTCGCCCAGGCGCTGGCGCTGTTGCGCCAGCTGGTCGGTGGACGGGAAATCGTGCATGGTCTTGTCCCAGGCAAGCCGCTTGCCCGTGATCAAGTGGCCGATGAACAGTTTCCAGGCGCGCGCCGCGGCCATGGCATTGATGAAGTTGCCGACGATCATGCGCGGGATCGACAGGATCGCGTGTTCCCAGCCATACATGCGACCGACGAAATAGGCGCGCTGCACCACCCGCAGCAGCAAGGCCACCGCATTGATCCACATCAGCGTCACCAGCCAGCCGCCCGGGCGGAAGTAGGACGGGTAATACACGGTCCACCAGCCGAACAGGTCGGCCAGGTAGAACAGGAAGAAGTTGGCCAGCAGCAGGTATGCCAGGATCGCGATGAACGAGGTCACCAGGCCCTTGCGGTCGCGGAACAGCAGGTATTTGGTCGCCAGCGAACCGGTCCAGCCGACCTGCTGCCAGCCCTGCAGCCCGATGCCCAGCGTCCAGCGCGCCTTCTGCCGGTAGGCGGTGCGGAAGGTGTTGGGAAAATACTCCCGCACCCCAAGCGGCATGTGGATGGTCGACACCTTCTCCTTGCCCAGTCCGAACCAGGCGCTGCGCCGCGTCACGTACTCGACGCCGAACTTGCCGAAGATCTGCCGCATGCCGCGCTGCGCCAGCCGTGCGCCGATGTCGTAGTCCTCGGTCAGCGTGTCGGTGTTGAAGGGCTGGTTGTCGGTCTCGGCGGCCAGTTCGACCAGTGCGCGACGCGAGAAGCAGGTGCCCACGCCAGCCGAAGGCACCATCTTCGACAGGCTCTCGCGCACCACCAGGTCCTTGGTGTGCCATTCCGCGAACTCGTCCATGTAGGTGCCGGCCACCAGCTCGTACCAGTGGCGTTCCAGCGACGTCACCGGCAGCTGGATGAAGTCGATGCGCGGCAGCAGGTAGTTGTAGTACTTCAGTTCCAGCGGGTGCAGCACGTCCTCGCTGTCGTGCAGGATGACGCCGGCGAACGGCACGGGCTGGCGGGCGTCCTGAGCGAAGATGGCCTGCACGATCCAGTTCAGGCAGTCGGCCTTGCAGGTCGGGCCATCGTGCGGCACCTCCACCCTTATCAGCTGGCGATATCGCCGCCGCATGCGCTCGACTTCCTTGATGGTGCGTTCGTCGTTCTGGTAGGTGCCGGCGAAGATCATGTAGTTCTTGTATTCGAGCGTCGACACCATCGTCTCGAGCATCGAGGCGATGACGTCGTACTCGAGCCAGGCGGGCACCATGATCGCCAGCGGCTGTTCTTCCTTGGCGCGCAATTGCGCTGCCGTCAACGGCGTGTAGCGGCGCTTGACCGTCAAGGCGCGCCGCAGCTCGCGCACCCAGTACCAGCCGTCGATGAACAGGTCATCCAGGCTCGAAAGCAGGATGATCACGCCAACGACGGCGGTCACGATCTCAAGGCCGCGGTAGTAGTCGGCGATGAGATAGGGCCAGTAGAGCGAAGACATGGGCGGGCCGATCCGGGTTTATCGGGTTTCCTTGTTCTTCCTGCGGCTGACGCGCATCGCGACAATCAGGATAAGCAGCAACACCAGCAGGCCGACGCTGATGGCGGGCACGCTCCACGAGATGTAGCGGCGCCATTCGAAGAAAGCGCTTTCCCCGGCGCCCGGCGGATGGCTGGCGTCGGGGTTGGCGCTGTCGATCCAGGCCACCGGGCCGGCGGCGCCAATCAGCGCGACGTTGCCGCGGTTCAGCACGAACGGCGCGTCCAGCATGCCGGCCCGCTGCCCCAGGGTGTGCCACAACACGCCGTCCTGGCCCGCGGCGCTGACCACCTCGGCCGAGCTCAGCTGTTCCAGGCCCGATATGTCCAGCCAGGTCGTGTCCTTGCCGTCCACGCGCAGTTGCCTGCGATCGGTGACCGTCACCATCGGCTTGGCGCCTTCCACCGGCACTTCCATCGCCAGGAAGGGGCGCGTCGGCTTGAAGGCCTGGCCGCCGGCGGCCACGGACAGTTCGGCGCGGGTCGTCGAAATGCCGCTGGCCGAAGCGATGCCGATCAGGCGCTTGAGGTTGTCGGGCGCGCTTGCCAGATAGCTGTCGGGCACGACGACCTGTGGCGTGCCAGCAAGCAGCGGCAGCAGGCCGACGAAGGTGCCGTCCGGTTCGGCCTTTTCCGGCTTGACGTAGCTGGTCGGCAGCACGTTCACCGGATACCCTTGCGGGATCTCGTTGCAGTCCACCGACACCGGCTGGCGCTGGAACGTGACGCGCACGGCGTTGGTGACCCCCAGCACGTAGCCGGGCACCCGGGCGGTCAGACGCTCGGGGCGACCGTCGGCATCCAGCTGTTTGGCGGCCAGCAGGATGCCGTTCCAGAAGACGGAGGCCACCGGGCGCGTCGACGAGGCGCCGGGCGCGGCCGAGACGTCCATGACCAATTCGCCGGGCATGCGGCCGTCCGCCGACACCGCGGCCAACGGGAACGTCGTGGTCCAGTCGCCGCTGGCGACCACGTTGAAGCTGTTGGGCGACCCGCCCAGCGCCGTCAGGCGCAGGCCGCCGTCCTTGAAGGTTTCCGGCGGCATCGCGGCCTTGACCCGCACCTGGCGCGTCACCAGGATGCGTCGCCAGGCCGTGTCGAACGCGCCCGCGCCCTGCGCGCCGGCATCGGCGGCCAATGCGATCACGGCTTGGCGGCCCATCGCGGCCAGGCGGATTTCCTTGGACTGCATGTCGGCGTTGGCCAGCGGCACGCGCCGCTCGCGCCAGGACTTGAAGGCCGCCGCGGCGTCGGCATCGTTGGCCAGCTGCGATTGCAACGCGTCCAGCGCTTCGTTCAACTTGCCGCGCAGCGTGGCATCGGCGATCACCACGTCACCGGCGACGGCGGGCGCGCCCATCACCAGCAAAGCGCCGATCTCGGCGGCATTGGCGATCTTGTGCTTGCCGTTGTCCGCCAGCGCGGCGAAGGCCGGCACCTGCGCCAGCCCGGCCGGCGCCTGCAGGCCGCGCGTGTCGATCTCGTCGCCCACCGAGGGGAAGGCGCGCACCGCGACGCGCTTGCCGGCGCGTTCCAGCGCCACGCCGACACGCCAGGCGCTGTCGAAGGCCTGCTGGTCCAGCTTGGCGCCGGCCACGATCAGGGTCGGCTTGCCGGGCAGCGTGCCCCAGGCATCATCCAGGTTGCCGATGGCCGAGGCATCGTAGCGGTAGGTCAGGCGCGTCTGCGGCGAGATGGTCAGCGCGTTGGCGGTGGCGCGGTTGCTTTCGCAGTGGCGCAGCGCGATTTCGGATTGCCAGTCCACGCCCACCCGCAGGAAGCCGGTCTCGCGGCGTCGCGGGTCCACCGTGTAGCCGTGCGCGATGCTGCCGTCGCCGTCGGCGATGCGTTGCGCATTGAGCGGCACGCCGTCGGCCCACAGCACCAGGCTGGTACGGCCCGGCTCGCCCTTGGTGTATTTGGCATCGAAGTTCAGCGTGGCGTCGGCGATCGGCACGCCGCGCGGCACCGGCACGTAGAACTCATGGCGCGCGTCGCTGTTGCTCAGGACCACCGGCTCGCTGATGCCCAGATCGGCCAGCGTGGTGTTGCGCGTCACCCAATCGTCGCCCTGCAACTGGCGCAGTGCGTCGCCGGCCGGGCTGGCCAGCGTCCCCAGCGGCAGCAACAGGCCGGCGGCCATCAGCGCGCGTCGAAGCGTCAGGGCGGAAAAGGAGGAGGGTTTTGGCATGGGAACTCCGGGCGGATATGCAGGGCAGGGCGTCAGGCCGCGGTGCCGGCGGCCGGTCCATGAGGATCGAATTCCGAAACCGGCCGGCCGCATAGCGCGTCGACGATGCGCCCGCTGGCCTTGCCGTCTCCGTAGGGATTGATGCGGCGCGAAAACGAGGCATGCAGGGCGGGGTCGTCCAGCAGCCGGTTGACCTCGGTCAGGATGCGCTGCGTGTCGGTGCCTACCAGCGCCACCGTGCCCGCCTGCACGGCCTCGGGGCGTTCGGTCACATCGCGCATCACCAGCACGGGTTTGCCCAGGTAGGGGGCTTCTTCCTGCACGCCTCCCGAGTCGGTCAGGATCAAATAGGCGCGTTGCATAAACCAGACGAAGTCCAGGTAATCCAATGGGTCGATCAGGTGTACGCGTTCCAGTCCCGCCAGGTCCTTCATCACGACGTTGCGCACTTGCGGATTCAAATGCACGGGATAGACGATCTGCAGATCCTCGCGCCTGGCCAGTTCCGCCAGCGCGGCGCAGATGTTCTTGAAGCCGCCGCCGAAACTCTCGCGCCGGTGGCCGGTGACCAGCATCAGGCGGCGCCGCGCATCGAGCCAGTGGTAGCGGGCCTCGAGTCCGCGCGCCAGCGGCCCGTCCGGCGCCAGCTTGGCGCAGGTCAGCGCCAGCGCGTCGATCACGGTATTGCCGGTCACCGTGATGCGCCCGGCTAGGTTTTCGCGCAACAGATTGGCGCGCGACTCGGCGGTCGGGGCGAACAGCGCGTCGCCGATCGCATCGACCACGCGGCGGTTCATTTCCTCGGGGAAGGGCATGGCCAGGTTGCCGGTGCGCAAGCCCGCTTCGACATGGCCGATGCGTATCCGGCGATGGAATGCGGCCAGCGCGCAAGCCGACGCGGTGCTGGTGTCTCCATGCACCAGCACGTAGTCCGGTTGTTCTTTTTCCAATACCCCGTCCACTTGGCTGATCAACCGCGCATACAGACCGTTCAAGGTCTGGTTGGGCACCATGATGTCCAGGTCATGCCGGGTGCGCAGATCGAACAGTGCGAGCACCTGGTCCAGCATCTGGCGATGCTGTCCGGTCACGCAGACCACGCTGTCGATCTGGGATTCTTCCTGCAACGCGGCGACCAGCGGAGCCATCTTGATGGCTTCAGGACGCGTTCCGAATATGGAAAGTATCTTCATCGCAATCAAGCGGCCGGAGCCGGTGGCATTTTCTTGCGTTTATTATGTCTTGAAAGTATTCGTAATATGTGTCGGAGAATTTCCCGGACTTCCGTTCAGCTGACAGTGATTTATCGAAGCGCCCCGGGGGAAGATGAAAGCGGCCCACTCTCTCGACCCGTAAAATGGGGTCACATCATCTTTCAATATGCTGTCTATGACATATCGCCCCATGTCCCTGCTAGTTTCCTTTGGTTACGAACACGACAGGTCGTGTGCATCTACGTGATTCCTTGAAGGCGAAGTCGAAAATGCCTTGACCCCGTAGCGGCTTCACGCTTTTACATACATCCGGCGCGCCCTCATCTCCTGGCCGGCGCGGCAGCAACCCGGAGCGCCTGTCATATGAAGCCATCGAAACCACGATCCGCCGGCGGTCAGCGCCGCACTCGCGGCGCGCATGTCCGCGCCATGCCGGCCACGTCGGCAGCGCGGCGCCGAGGTCGCGCATGAGCGGCAATCACGAACACGGTGACGTGCGCGCGTTGCCCGAATCGCGTCTCTGGATCGCCTTCGCGCTGACCGGCACGTTCATGGTGATCGAGATCGTCGGAGGCCTCTGGACCGGCAGCCTGGCGCTCATCTCCGATGCCATGCACATGATGACGGACGCCATCGCGCTGCTGCTGGCGCTGATCGCGATCCGCGCGGGCCGCAAGGCCGCCGATCTGATGCGCACCTACGGCTATGCCCGCTTCGAGATCCTGGCTGCCGCGATCAATGCATTGGTGCTGCTGGGCGTGGCCTTCTACATCCTGTACGAAGCCTGGCGCCGTCTGGAGGCGCCGCCAGATATCCAGTCCGCCGGCATGCTGGCCGTGGCCATCGCGGGGTTGGTGATCAACCTGGTGTCGATGCGGCTGCTGGCCGGTTCCAAGGACGACAGTCTGAACGTGAAGGGCGCCTACCTCGAAGTCTGGGCCGACATGCTGGGCTCGGTCGCCGTCATCGCCGGGGCCGTGATCATCTGGTTGACGGGCTGGCGCTGGGTGGATTCGGCGCTGGCCGTGGCCATCGGCTTCATGGTCTTTCCCCGTACCTGGGTGCTGCTGCGCGAATGCATCAACCTGCTGCTCGAAGGCGTGCCGCCCGGCATGAGCCTGGGCGCGGTGCGCGACGCCATCGCCGGCACCGACGGCGTCGCCAGCGTGCATGACATTCACCTGTGGGCGATCACGCAGAAGCAGCCGCTCCTGACCGGCCACGTGGTGTTGGCGGCGGGCGCCGACGGCGAAACCGTCCGCCTGGAGATCGAGCGACGCCTGCAGGAAGATTTCGACCTGCACCACACGACGCTGCAGGTCGAACGTTCGGATCGTTCCGAGCAGGAACACATCCACTGAGTGATGCGAAAAAAAATGGCCGACCCGTAAAGGTCGGCCATTTGGCGCTATGGCGGAAATTTGGTGGAGCCGGGGGGAATTGAACCCCCGTCCGCAAGCCCTCCGCAACCAGTTCTACATGCGTAGTCGATCTATTTGGTTTTAACCCTGGACTTAGCCAACCGACAGGCCGGACCAGAGCGATTCACGTAATTTAAATTTGAACCGTGTGACCCCAGTTCAAACCGATTCCTTGTGAATGTCGCTGCTGCGGTTCGAGGGTTGCCCCCCTGGGAAGTTGCCTTCCTCCGCCTGACCCAAGGACAGATCAGTGCAGCGGCTCACCGCTTAAGCGGCGAGAGCGAAACGCTCGTCGTTGGCGTTTGTAGTGTTCCAGTGGTTTAACGAGCGTACTGGTGCTCGGCATGCCCTGAGTTGTTTCGCGACCCACGTCGAATCCGGATCGGCCCCAAGAACTTCTATTGTACTGGTAAACGCGATAGTCCGCTGCCTTTCCGCGCCCGCCCGCCCGAGCGTGGCGCGGATGCCTCACCGCCGTCCCGCCCGGGAGGGCGCATGGGTGGAGCAGGTGGCCGGCGGCACGCTTCAGGCGTTGGCGCAGGCCGCCTTGGAGGCAGGCCGCGCGTGCGAGGCCGCCATCAGCGCGAAAGCCAGGGCCACCGACAGGGCCACGATGACCGCCGCCGCCCAGCCCAGCGATGCCAGGCCGTACTGGTCGATCACGTGGCCGCCCACCACCGCGCCCAGGCCGATGCCGATGTTGGCGCCGGAGATGTTGAGCGAGGCGGCAAAGGCGGGCGCCTCGGGGGCCGACTTCATCAGCCGCACGTGGCAGACGATGAAAAGCGCCGCCTGGGCGATGCCCCAGACCGTCAAGGCCACGGCCAGCAGGCCATGCGACTGCATCACCGGGCCCACGAATGCCAGGCCCGCCGCCATCAGCGACGAAAACAGCGCGGTGGCGCCCAGCGGGCTGCGGTCGACCATGCGGCCGCCCAGCGTGTTGCCGACCAGGCCAACGGCGCCGAATGCCATCATGGTCCAGCCGACGATCTGGCCGTTGAAACCGGCCAACCGCTCCAGCATGTCCGCCAGATAGGTGTAGGCGGTGAACATGCCGGTGAACACCAGCAGCGACAGCAGCACGTGGCCGACCACGATCGGGTTGCGCAGGATGCGCAGCTGCGTCACCAGCTTGACGCTCTCGGCGCGGATGCGGGTGCTGGGAAAGGCCAGCAGCAGCAACAGCGCCTTGGCGAATGCCACCGCCGAGAGCACGCCGAAGGCCGCGCGCCAACCAAACGCATCGGAAATCAGCACGCCGATGGGAATGCCGAACACGGTCGCGGCGACGATGCCGAACGCCACCATCGAGATGGCGCGTCCGGCGCGGGCCGGCCCGACAAGTTCCACCGCCGTGGCGCTGGCCAGCGACCAGAACACCGGCAACGCCAGGGCGGGCACGAAGCGGGCCACCGCCATGACCCAGATGTTCGGCGCCGCCGCCGCCAGGGCGTTGGACAGGCCGAACAACACCAGCACGCTGATGAACAGGCGCTTGCGTTCGATGTTGGCCATCAGCGCGGTCAGCAGCGGACCGGTGGCGGCCACCGTGAAGGCGAACAGCGACACCAGCAGCCCCGCCTGGGATACCGTCACGTCGAGGTCGCGGGCCAGGCTGGGCAGCAGGCCGACAATCAGGAATTCGGTGGTCAGAATGGTGAAACCGGCGGCAGAAAGTAGCAGGATGGGCAAAAGCATAGGCAATTCCAGGTGCGCGCGACGCCGTGAGGCAACGCGCAGTGGGCGGATGAATGGTCTAACAGGTCTAGGTTGCGCGCCGGGGAGACGTCGGCGCGCGGGCGCATGAGGGCGGCAAACCGTCGATGCGTAACGAGAAATGCCGTGCGGGCGTTGCCACGCGGCATCCGGCATTGGCCGGGAAAGGCAATCGGGAGGCACCCGGATTGCCTTGCATGAAACGTACTTTAATTCACCGGCGGGTAGGGATAAACCCTTTTGTACCGGATAAATTGTTCGGTCAGGTCAACTAATCCGACCGAACCCTTGTCATCCGGACCGCGCGTCGCCGTGACGGGCGGCGATGCGGGTCGCGGGGGATCGGCGCGGATGCCGGTGCATCAACGCAGATCGCGCGGCAGCAGCGGCTCGATCGCGGACCACAGCTCGGCCGGCGTGTTGGCGCAGGTTTCCGCTTCCCAGCTGATGATGTCGTCGTCTTCGCCGACGTAGCCGTAAGCTGCCGCCACCGCCGGCATGCCGGCCGCGTGCGCGGCCTGGATGTCGCGCAGGTCGTCGCCGACGTAGACGCAGCGGTCGGTGGCGAAGCCGGCCTCGCGCGCGGCGTGCTGCAGGGGCAGCGGGTGCGGCTTGGCGTGGGCGGTGGTGTCGCCGCAGACGAGCACGGCGCTGTCGCGGGTCAGGTTCAGGTGCTCGACGATCGGCAGCGTCAGGTAGGTGACCTTGTTGGTCACGATGCCCCACGACAGGCCGCGCTGGCGGATGTCGGCCAGCAGCGCCTCGATGCCGGGGAAAAGCTTGCTGTGGACGGTGGAACTGGCTGCGTAGTCTTCCAGGAACTGCAGGCGGGTCGGTTCGTACTCGTCGTCGCCCGGCTTCAGGCCGAGCGCCACGCGCAGCAGGCCGCGCGCGCCCTGCGAGGCGACCGGACGCAGCGTTTCGTAGGGCAGCGGCTCCAGGCCGCGGCGGGTACGCTGCTGGTTGGCGGCGGCGGCCAGGTCAGGGGCGGTGTCGGCCAGCGTGCCGTCGAAGTCAAACAGGATCAGGGCGCTCATTTGCGGGTAGCCATCAGGTAGTTGACCGAGGTGTCGGACGTCAGCGAATAGATTTGCGTGATCGGGTTGTATTCCATGCCGCGCATGCCCACCGGTTCCAGGCCGGCGCCGCGGGCGGCGGCGGCCAGTTCGCTCGGCTTGATGAACATGTCGTAGGTGTGGGTGCCGCGCGGCAGCAGGCGCAGCACGTATTCGGCGCCGATGATGGCGAACAGGAACGACTTGGGGTTGCGGTTCAGGGTCGAGAAGAACACCCAGCCGCCCGGCTTGGTCAGCGCCGCGCAGGCGCGCACGATGGAGGCGGGATCCGGCACGTGTTCCAGCATCTCCATGCAGGTGACCACGTCGTACTGGCCGGGCTGCTCGGCCGCCAGCTGTTCCACCGGCACCTTGCGGTACTCGACTTTCACGCCCGATTCCAGCCCGTGCAACTTGGCGATCTTGAGCGACTTGTCGGCCAGGTCGATGCCGGTGACCTGCGCGCCGCTGCGCGCCATGGCCTCCGACAGGATGCCGCCGCCGCAGCCGACGTCCAGTACCTTCTTGCCGGCCAGGCTGCCCACGCTTTCCTGGATCCATTCCAGGCGCAGCGGATTGATGGCATGCAGGGGCTTGAACTCGCTTTCAGGGTCCCACCAGCGGCTGGCCAGCGCGCCGAACTTGTCCAGTTCGGCCTGGTCGGCGTTGACGGTGGCTTGGGCGGTATCAGAGGTGTGGGTGCTCATGGGCGGTCCAGCGTAAGGCGGCACTCTATATATAGAGCGGGACGGCGGCGCCGGTGGGCGCCGGGGTGATTGCACCGCATTGGTGCAAGCCAGGCGAAAAAAAGGGCCTCGCTATGCGAGGCCCTTTATTGTAGCTAGTCCGGCAATTACTTGCGGCTACCCACGATTTCGATTTCAACGCGACGGTTCTGGGCGCGGCCTTCCTTCGTCTTGTTGGAAGCGATCGGGTTCTTTTCACCCTTGCCTTCCGTGTAGATACGGTTCGGATCGATGCCCTTGCTGACCAGGTAGGCCTTGACCGAAGCGGCACGACGCTCGGACAGCTTCTGGTTGTAGGCGTCCGTACCGATCGAGTCGGTGTGGCCAACGGCGATGATCGTTTCCAGCTCGATACCGCGAGCTTGCTGGGCGACTTGGTCCAGCAGCTGACGGCCTTCGGGCTTCAGCGTCGACTTGTCGAAGTCGAAGAACGTGTCAGCGTTGAACACGACCTTGGCCGCCATCGGGGCCGGCTTCGCCTTTTGTTGGGCAACCGGAACGCCGTCGCAGCCGGGGATGCCGGTGGCCGGGGTCCAGAACGCATCGCGCCAGCACAGTTCGTTCGTACCGTTCTTCCAAACGTTACCGAACGGATTGCGCCAGTTGTCCACCGTCTGGGGATAGGTCTGGGCCGAGGCTACACCCGAGGCCGTGACGGCGGCGAAGGCGAGCGCCAGAGCGAATTTGGAGGGTTTGTTCATGTTTCTCCTCGTTGAGCTTGAAGCTGGATAAGTGACTCGCAGCGAACCCCCGCCGCATATCAGGAAAACGGGGCCAGTATAGCAACGCCAAGAGCTGGTTCAAAGGAATAGCTACTGGGTTTCCTGCGTGCTGGAAACAATCTTAAGGCATTTGGGGGGCTTTGGCTTCCCTGGACAGCCGCATTGGTGCTGGATATGACGTTTTCCGCGCTCCATCCGTTTGCCATGTTGGTTTTTGACAACAGGCTCGCGGGACCTTGGCGAACGCGTCGGTGCCGCTTGCCGCCGACATCCGGTTGCGGGGCCGCGCCGATGGCCGCTCGGGGCCCTTGGGGCCGCGATCCCAATCGAATGATAGAATTTCCTGTTTACCCGGCCCGGGTTCCTCCTTACACGATTCTGTCGTTATATATATGGATTCCTTTGCCAAGGAGACGCTTCCGGTATCGCTGGAAGAAGAGATGCGCCGCAGTTACCTCGATTACGCGATGAGCGTGATCGTCGGGCGGGCGCTACCGGATGTGCGGGACGGGCTCAAGCCCGTCCACCGGCGCGTGCTCTACGCGATGCACGAGCTCAACAACGACTGGAACCGCGCCTACAAGAAGTCGGCGCGTATCGTCGGGGACGTCATCGGTAAGTACCACCCCCACGGCGACCAGTCCGTCTACGACACCATCGTCCGCATGGCGCAGGATTTCTCCATGCGCTACATGCTGGTCGACGGCCAGGGCAACTTCGGCTCCATCGACGGCGACAACGCCGCGGCGATGCGCTACACCGAAATCCGTCTGGCCAAGATCGCCCACGAGCTGCTCGCGGACATCGACCAGGAAACGGTCGACTTCGGTCCCAACTACGACGGCAGCGAGCAGGAACCGCTGCTGCTGCCCTCGCGCCTGCCGAACCTGCTGGTCAACGGCAGCTCGGGCATCGCCGTCGGCATGGCCACCAACATCCCGCCCCACAACCTCCAGGAAGTGGTCGACGGTTGCCTGTACTGCCTGCGCAATCCGGCGTGCTCGGTCGATGAACTCATGGAGATCATCCCGGCGCCGGATTTCCCCACGGGCGGCGTCATCTACGGCATGTCGGGCGTGCGTGAAGGCTATCGCACCGGTCGCGGCCGCGTCATCATGCGCGCCAAGACCCACTTCGAAGACATGGAAAAGGGCAACCGCCAGGCCATCGTGGTCGACGCGATTCCCTACCAGGTCAACAAGAAGACGCTGCAGGAACGCATCGCCGAGCTGGTCAACGACAAGAAGATCGAAGGCATCTCCGACATCCGCGACGAGTCCGACAAGGACGGCATGCGCCTGGTGATCGAGCTCAAGCGCGGCGAAGTGCCCGAGGTGGTGCTGAACAACCTCTACAAGAACACGCAACTGCAGGACACCTTCGGGATGAACCTGGTGGCGCTGGTCGACGGCCAGCCCCGCCTGCTCAACCTGAAGCAGATGATCGACTACTTCCTGCAGCATCGCCGCGAAGTGGTGACGCGCCGCACGGTGTTCCAGCTGCGCAAGGCCCGCGAACGCGGCCACGTGCTGGAAGGCCTGGCCGTGGCGCTGGCCAACATCGACGACTTCATCGCCATCATCAAGGCCGCGCCGACGCCTCCCGTCGCGCGCCAGGAACTGATGGCCAAGTCGTGGGATTCCTCGCTGGTGCGCGAAATGCTGTCGCGCGCCGACGGCGACACGCCGGGAGGCCGCGCGGCCTTCCGTCCGGACGACCTGGGCGCCGAGTTCGGCCTGCAGGGCGACGGGCTGTACCGCCTGAGCGATACCCAGGCCCAGGAAATCCTGAACATGCGCCTGCAGCGCCTGACCGGCCTGGAGCAGGACAAGATCGTCGGCGAATACAAGGACATCATGTCCACCATCGCCGACCTGCTGGACATCCTGGCCCGTCCCGAGCGCATCACCACCATCATTGGCGAGGAACTGCAGGCGATCAAGGCCGAGTTCTCGACCGGCGCCAAGGACACGCGCCGCTCGGAAATCGAGCTCAACGCCACCGAACTCGACACCGAAGACCTGATCACGCCCACCGATATGGTCGTGACGCTGTCGCACGGCGGCTACATCAAGAGCCAGCCGCTGTCCGAGTACCGTTCGCAGAAGCGCGGCGGCCGCGGCAAGCAGGCCACGGCGATGAAGGAAAACGACTGGATCGACCAGCTGTTCATCGCCAACACCCATGACTTCCTGCTGTGCTTCTCGAACCGCGGCCGGGTCTACTGGCTCAAGGTCTGGGAAGTGCCGCAAGGCACGCGCAACTCGCGCGGCAAGCCCATCGTCAACATGTTCCCGCTGGCCGAAGGCGAGAAGATCACGGTGGTGCTGCCGGTCAAGGAATTCAGCGAAGACCACTATGTCTTCATGGCGACCTCGCGCGGCACGGTCAAGAAGACCCCGCTGTCCGACTTCTCCAACCCGCGCAAGGCCGGCATCATCGCGGTCGACCTGGACGACGGCGACTACCTGATCGGCGCCGACCTCACCGACGGCAAGCACGACGTCATGCTGTTCTCGGACGCCGGCAAGGCCGTGCGCTTCGACGAGAACGACGTGCGCCCGATGGGCCGCAATGCCCGCGGCGTGCGCGGCATGATGCTCGAGGACACGCAGAACGTGATCGCGCTGCTGGTGGCCGGGGATGAAACGCAGAGCGTGCTGACGGCCACCGAAAATGGCTACGGCAAGCGCACCCCGATCACCGAGTACACGCGCCACGGCCGTGGCACCAAGGGCATGATCGCCATCCAGACCAGCTCGCGCAACGGCAAGGTGGTTGGCGCCGTGCTGGTGATGCCTTCGGATGAAATCATGCTGATCACCACCGGCGGCGTGCTGGTGCGTACCCGCGTCGCGGAAATCCGCGAAATGGGCCGCGCCACGCAGGGCGTCACCCTCATCAACGTCGATGACGGCAGTTCGCTGTCCGGCGTGCGCCGGGTCGTCGAAAGCGATGCCGACGATGACAGCGAAGACCTGGACGACGGCCAGGAAGAGGGTCAGGAAGAGGGCAACGGCGACGCCGGTGCAACGGATTCGACGGAACCTACGGAGCAATAATGGCCCGCCCCTGGAACTTCTCGGCAGGCCCCTCGGCCTTGCCCGAGGTGGTACTGCAGCAAGCCGCTGCGGAAATGCTGGACTGGCACGGCAGTGGCATGTCCGTGATGGAAATGAGTCATCGCGGCAAGCACTTCGTGCAGATCTGCGACGAAGCGGAAAGCGACCTGCGCGATCTGCTCGGCCTGTCCTCGGACTACGCGGTGATGTTCATGCAGGGCGGAGGTTCCGGGGAGAACGCCATCGTTCCCATGAATCTCATGGGACGGCGCGGCACGCCGGCGGCCGACTTCGTCGTGACCGGCCACTGGTCGTCGCGTTCCCACAAGGAAGCCGGCCGCTACGGTGACGCGCAGGTCGCGGCCACCAGCGGCCAGGCGACGCAGCTGGACGGCCGCGAGCAGGCGCCGTACACCTGGGTGCCGCCGGTCGACACCTGGAAGGTGCGCAAGGAATCGGCGTACCTGCACCTGTGCAGCAACGAAACCATCGGCGGCGTCGAATTCCTGGATTGGCCCGACACGGCCGCGCTCGGCGCGCCCGACGTGCCGCTGGTGGTCGACGCTTCCTCGCATTTCCTGTCGCGTCCGATGGACGTGAGCCGCTGCGGCATGATGTACGCGGGCGCCCAGAAGAACGCCGGCCCGGCCGGCGTCACCATGGCCATCTGCCGCCGCGACCTGATCGGCCACGCGCTGCCGATCTGCCCGTCGGCGTTCGACTACGCCAACGTGGCCGCCGAGCATTCGCGCTACAACACCCCGCCGACCTTCGCGATCTACATCGCCGGCCTGGTGTTCAAGTGGGTCAAGGCCAATGGCGGCGTGGCCGGCATGGAAGCGGCCAACAAGGCCAAGGCCGAACTGCTCTACGGCTACCTCGATAGCACCAGTTTCTACCGCAATCCGATCCACGCCCCCGTGCGTTCGCGCATGAATGTGCCGTTCGTGCTGCGCGACGAATCGCTCAACGACGCCTTCCTGCAGGGCGCCGACGCCGCCGGCCTGACGCAGCTCAAGGGCCACAAGAGCGTGGGCGGCATGCGCGCCTCGATCTACAACGCGGTGCCGCTGGCCGCCGTGGCCGCGCTGGTCGAGTACCTGAAGGAATTCGAGCGCCGCTATGGATGATGACCTGCAGCGCAAGCTGCGCCCCCTGCGCGACCGCATCGACGCCATCGATGCGCAAATCCTGGATCTTCTTTCGCAGCGCGCCCGCGCCGCGCAGGAAGTGGGCGAGGCCAAGCATGCCGCCCATGCCGACGGTCCGGTGTTGCGCCCCGAGCGCGAAGCCGAGGTCATCCGCCGGCTGCAACAACTCAATCCCGGCCCGTTTCCGGCGGCCGGCGTGGCCTCGGTCTGGACCGAGATCATCTCGGCCTGCCGCGGCCTGGAGCGCGGCATGACCGTCGCCTACCTGGGGCCGCAGGGCTCGTTTTCCGAGCAGGCCGCGCTGGAGCATTTCGGCCATGCGGTGCAGAAGCTGCCGTGTGTGTCGTTCGACGAGGTCTTCCGCGCCGTCGAGGCTGGGCAGGCCGACGTCGGCATGGTGCCGGTCGAGAACTCCACCGAAGGCGCGGTCAACCGCAGCCTGGACCTGCTGCTGAACACGCCGCTGCGCATCCTGGGCGAGCGTTCGCTGGTGATCCGCCATTGCCTGATGTCGCAGTCGGGCAAGATGGACGGCATCAAGACGATTTCCGCGCATCCGCAGGCGCTGGCCCAGTGCCAGGGCTGGCTGACGCGCAACTATCCCGACCTGGAACGGGTGGCCGCCGCCAGCAATTCCGAGGCCGCGCGCGTGGCCGCGTCGGATCCGACCATCGCCGCCATCGCCGGCGAAGTGGCCGCGCCGGCCTGGAACCTGCAGGTCGTCAGCGCCGGCATCCAGGACGATCCGCACAACCGCACGCGCTTCCTGGCCATCGGCAACATCGAGCCGCTGGTCAGCGGCAAGGACAAGACCAGCCTGATCCTGGCGGTGCCAAACCGCGCCGGCGCGGTCTATGAAATGCTGGCGCCGCTGGCCGCCAACGGCGTGTCGATGACGCGCTTCGAGTCCCGGCCGGCCCGCACCGGCGAGTGGGAATACTATTTCTACGTCGATGTCCTGGGACATCGCAACGATCCGAATGTCGCGCTCGCCCTGGATACCCTGCGGGCGCAGGTCGCCTACCTGAAAGTGCTGGGTTCCTACCCGGCGCCGTGAGCCCTTCCATGACCAACACCTCCAAGCCTCTCTCCGCTCCCGCGCACGTCAGTGCCATCGCGCCTTACCAGGCAGGCAAGCCCATCGAGGAACTGGCCCGCGAATTCGGGCTGGATCCGGCCGGGATCGTCAAGCTGGCCTCCAACGAGAACCCGCTGGGCATGCCGCAGTCGGCGCGCGCTGCCATGCTGGCCGCCGCCGAGTCGCTGGCGCGCTATCCGGACCCCAACGGCTTCGATCTGAAGGCCGCGCTGGCCGCGCGCTACGACGTGCCGATGAACTGGATCACGCTGGGCAATGGCTCCAACGACATCCTGGAAATCGCCGCGCTGGCATTGCTGGAGCCGGGTACGTCGGCGGTCTACGCGCAGCATTCCTTTGCGGTCTACCGCCTGGCCACGCAGGCCCGCGGCGCGCGCCACATCGTGGTGCCGGCCAAGGACTACGGCCATGACCTGGACGCCATGTTCGACGCCATCGCCGACGACACGCGCCTCTTGTTCATCGCCAACCCCAACAACCCCACCGGCACCTTTGTGCCGGGCGACCAGGTGGCCGCGTTCCTGGAGCGCGTCCATGCCGCGCATGGCGATCGCGTCACGGTGGTGCTGGATGAGGCCTACAACGAATACCTGGAACCGCAATTCCGGTTCGACAGCACCGCGCTGGTGCGCCGCTATCCCAACCTGATCGTCTCGCGCACCTTCTCCAAGGCCTACGGCCTGGCGGGCCTGCGCGTGGGCTTCGCGGTGGCCCAACCGGCCCTGACCGACCTGCTCAACCGCGTGCGCCAGCCGTTCAACGTCAACACGCTGGCGCAGGCCGCCGCCGTGGCCGCGCTGGGCGATGCCGCCTACCTGGAACAGGCGTACACGTCCAACAAGGCCGGCAAGGCGCAACTGTGCGAAGCCTTCGACCGCCTCAAGCTGCGCTACGTGCCCAGCTATGGCAACTTCGTGCTGGTGCACGTGGGCGACGCGCCGCGCATCAACCTGGCGCTGCTCAAGCGCGGCGTGATCGTGCGTCCGGTGGCCGGCGACGGCCTGCCCGAGTGGCTGCGCGTGTCCATCGGCCTGCCGCAGGAAAACGCCCGCTTCATCGACGCGCTGACCGCCATCCTGTCCGAATGAACGGCGCTTCCTCCAAGCCGAATCAGGGGGCCGCTGGCCCCCTGATTCCTGTGCTGGCCGTCGTCGGCGTGGGCCTGATCGGCGGTTCCTTCGCCGCGGCCTTGCGCCGGGCGGGGCAGGTGGGACGGGTGCTGGGCGTAGGCCGCAATGCCGCGTCGCTGGCGCGCGCGGTGGAACTGGGCCTGATCGACGAAGCCGTCAGCGCCGAAGACGCCGCCGCCCACGCAGACCTGGTGTTCCTGGCCACGCCCGTGGGCGGCCTGCGGGACATGCTGGCGCGCATGCTGCCGCATCTGCGCGATGCCACGCTGCTGACCGATGGCGGCAGCACCAAGGCCGAGGTGGTCGATGCCGCCCGCCTGGCGCTGGGCGCGCGCATCGGCCAGTTCGTGCCGGGCCATCCCATCGCCGGCGCCGAGCGCAGCGGACCCGAGGCCGCCGATGCCGGCCTGTATCAGGGCCGTTGCGTCATCCTGACGCCGCTGGCCGAGAATAGTGCCGCCGCCATTGCCCTGGTGCGCGATGCGTGGCTGGCTTGTGGCGCGCAGGTGATCGACATGGACGCCGGCGCGCATGACCGGGTGCTGGCGTCGGTCAGCCACCTGCCGCACCTGTTGTCGTCGGTGTACATGGAGCAGGTCGCCACCGCGGCCGACGCCGCCACGCGGCTGGCGCTGGCGGGCAGCGGCTTTCGCGACTTCACCCGCATCGCGGCGGGATCGCCCGAGATGTGGCGCGATATCTTTCTATCCAACCGCGACGCCATGCTGGCGGAGCTGGCGGCCGTGCGCGCCGTGCTGGATCGGGCCGAGCGCGCGATCGATGGCGGCGATGGCGCGGCCTTGCTGGCGCTGCTGGACACGGCGGCGCAGGCGCGCCGCAACTGGCGCAAGGAGTAAACCCACATGGGCGCTTTGCCTTTCCTGGATCTGCCGCGGGTGCGGCGCGCGCAGGGCGTCATGGCCTTGCCCGGTTCCAAGAGCATTTCCAACCGCGTGCTGCTGTTGGCGGCCATCGCCGACGGCGAGACCGCCATCACCGGACTGCTGGATTCCGATGACACCCGCGTCATGCTGGCCGCCTTGCGCCAGCTGGGCGTGGCGGTGTCCGAACTGGCCGAGGGCCGTGTCACCGTGCGCGGCGTGAGCCGCTTCCCGGTCGAAAGCGCCGACCTCTTCATGGGCAACGCCGGCACCGCCATCCGGCCGCTGACGGCGGCGCTGGCGCTGATGGGCGGCGACTATCGCCTGTCCGGCGTGCCGCGCATGCACGAGCGTCCCATCGGCGACCTGGTCGATGCGCTCAAGGCGCTGGGCGCTCGGATCGACTATCTGGGGCAGCCCGGCTATCCGCCGCTGCACATCGGCCGCGGCGCAATCGCCACGCCGGCCGTGACGCAGGTGCAGGGTTCGGTTTCCAGCCAGTTCCTGACCGCCTTGCTGATGGCCGCGCCATTGCTGGCCGGCCAGAGTGGCCAGCCGGTGGTGATCGAGGTGCTGGGCGAGCTGATCTCCAAGCCCTACATCGAGATCACGCTGAACCTTATGGCGCGTTTCGGCGTCACCGTGCAACGCGATGGCTGGGGTCGTTTCACCATCGCCGGCGGCGCCCGCTATCGCAGCCCGGGCCAGATCGCGGTCGAGGGCGATGCCTCCACCGCCTCGTATTTCCTGGCGCTCGGCGCCATCGGCGGCGGACCGCTGCGGGTGACGGGCGTGGGCGCCGACAGCATCCAGGGCGATGTGAAATTCGCCGACACGCTGGCCGCCATGGGGGCGACGGTGGCATACGGCGACGGCTGGATCGAGGTGACCGGCGTGCGCGTGGCCGAGGGCGGGCGCCTGAAGGCCTTCGATACCGATTTCAACCTGATCCCCGACGCCGCCATGACGGCCGCCGCGCTGGCGCTGTACGCCGATGGCCCGTGCCGGCTGCGCAACATCGGCAGCTGGCGCGTCAAGGAAACCGACCGCATCCACGCCATGCAGACCGAGCTGGAAAAGCTGGGCGCGCAAGTGGAATCGGGGCCGGATTGGTTGCGGGTCACTCCGCCGGCTGACGGCGCCTGGCGCGACGCGCATATCGGCACCTGGGACGATCACCGCATGGCAATGTGCTTCTCGCTGGCCGCGTTCGGCCCGGCGGCGGTGCGGATTCTGGATCCGGGTTGCGTCAGCAAGACGTTCCCGGGTTACTTTGATGTCTATGCCGGCCTGGTGTCGGCATAGCGACCACGGGCCGCGCGGCCCATTTTCCTTACATGACTTCGACTGAACCGACCGTGACTTCCGCCGCTCCCGTCATCACCATCGACGGCCCCACCGCCTCGGGCAAGGGCACCGTGGCCCACCGCGTCGCCAAGGCGCTGGGGTGGGCGGTGCTGGACAGCGGCGCGCTGTACCGGTTGACGGCCCTGGCGGCGATCAACCGCGGCGTCGATGCGGCCGACGAGCCCGCCGTGGCGCGCGTGGCCGAGACGCTGGATGTGCGGTTCGACGGCCCCCACGTCTACCTGGAGGGCGCCGACGTCGGCCATGAAATCCGTCGCGAGGAAGTGGGCAATTTCGCCTCGCGCGTGGCGGCGTTCCCCGGCGTGCGGCAGGCGCTGCTCGAACGCCAGCGCGCGTTTCGCCTGCTTCCCGGGCTGGTGGCGGATGGCCGCGACATGGGCACGGTGGTGTTTCCTGATGCGTCCCTGAAAGTCTTCCTGGTGGCCGATGTGGTCGCGCGGGCCGAGAGGCGGCGTAAGCAGTTGATCGAAAAGGGAATTTCTGCTAATCTAGACGACCTTTTGCGGGATATGCGCGAGCGGGATGCCCGCGACACGCAGCGCGCCACGGCGCCGCTTGCTCCCGCAGCGGATGCACATGTGCTGGATTCGTCGAATCTGACGATTGCGGAAACCGTGCAGGCAATACTGGATTTCTGGCAGGCCAACCCCACGCATTGAGGGGCGGGCACCTTCGCCAGTCGTTTTTTTATCGGCCCTGTCCTGGCCAGGCGACACCCCCACGGGACACCCCGCAAGGGCAAACCGGCAGGCAGGTATTTTGACTCCACTGTGGCGGGCAATCCGCTGCGGTGTGTTTTTAACGGCCATTTCGGCCCAATGGATTTCAACCCCATGTCTTCCGTTTCCACTACCGCCACCGGCGGCGAAAGCTTCGCCGACCTTTTCGCACAAAGCCTCAAGAGCCAGGACATGAAGTCCGGCGAGGTCATCAGCGCCGAAGTCGTGCGCGTCGACCATAACTTCGTCGTCGTCAACGCCGGCCTGAAGTCCGAAGCGCTGATCCCCCTGGAAGAGTTCCTGAACGACCAGGGCGAGCTCGAAGTGCAACCCGGCGATTTCGTCTCGGTGGCCATCGATTCCCTGGAAAACGGCTACGGCGACACCATCCTGTCGCGTGACCGCGCCAAGCGCCTGTCGGCCTGGCTGCAACTGGAAAAGGCCCTGGAAAACGGCGAGCTGGTCACCGGCACCATCACCGGCAAGGTGAAGGGCGGCCTGACCGTCATGACCAACGGCATCCGCGCGTTCCTGCCGGGTTCGCTGGTGGATCTGCGTCCGGTCAAGGACACCACCCCGTACGAAGGCAAGACCCTCGAATTCAAGGTCATCAAGCTCGACCGCAAGCGCAACAACGTCGTGCTGTCGCGTCGCCAGGTGCTGGAAGCCAGCATGGGCGAAGAGCGCCAGAAGCTGCTCGAAACCCTGCACGAAGGTGCGGTGGTCAAGGGCGTGGTCAAGAACATCACCGACTACGGCGCGTTCGTGGACCTGGGCGGCATCGACGGCCTGCTGCACATCACCGACATGGCCTGGCGCCGTGTGCGTCACCCGTCCGAAGTCCTGCAAGTGGGTCAGGAAGTCGAAGCCAAGGTCCTCAAGTTCGACCAGGAAAAGAGCCGCGTCTCGCTGGGCGTCAAGCAGCTGGGCGAAGATCCGTGGGTGGGCCTGGCTCGCCGCTACCCGCAAGGCACCCGCCTGTTCGGCAAGGTCACCAACCTGACCGACTACGGCGCGTTCGTTGAAGTCGAAGCCGGCATCGAAGGCCTGGTGCACGTCTCCGAAATGGACTGGACCAACAAGAACGTCGATCCGCGCAAGGTCGTGACCCTGGGCGAAGAAGTCGAAGTCATGGTCCTGGAAATCGACGAAGACCGTCGTCGCATCTCGCTGGGCATGAAGCAGTGCCGCCAGAACCCGTGGGAAGAGTTCGCCACCAACTTCAAGCGTGGTGACAAGGTCCGCGGCGCCATCAAGTCGATCACCGACTTCGGCGTGTTCGTCGGCCTGCCCGGCGGCATCGATGGCCTGGTTCACCTGTCCGACCTGTCGTGGACGGAAACCGGCGAAGAAGCCGTGCGCAACTTCAAGAAGGGCGACGAGATCGAAGCCGTGGTCCTGGGCATCGATACCGACAAGGAACGCATCTCGCTGGGCATCAAGCAGCTGGAAGGCGACCCCTTCAACAACTTCGTTGCCACGTTCGACAAGGGCGCCGTGGTTCCGGGCACCATCAAGTCGGTCGAAGCCAAGGGCGCCGTCGTGACGCTGTCCGTGGACGTCGAAGGCTACCTGCGCGCTTCCGAGATCTCCTCGGGCCGCGTCGAAGATGCCACCACCGTGCTGACCGCCGGCGAGAACATCGAAGCCATGATCGTCAACATCGACCGCAAGACGCGTTCGATCCAGCTGTCGATCAAGGCCCGCGACAACGCCGAAACCGCCGAAACGATCCAGCGCATGTCCGACGCCAGCGCTTCGTCCGGCACCACCAACCTCGGCGCGCTGCTGAAGGCCAAGCTGGACCAACAGCGCAACGACGGTTAATTCGTGACCAAGTCGGAGCTGATCGCCGCCTTGGCGGCCCGCTATCCTCAGCTGGCCGCCCGCGACACCGATTACGCGGTCAAGACCGTGCTCGATGCAATGACCCAGGCCCTGGCCTCGGGCCAGCGCATCGAGATCCGCGGTTTTGGCAGCTTCTCGCTGTCGCAGCGGTCTCCCCGTATCGGCCGCAATCCGAAATCCGGCGAACAAGTGCTGGTGCCTGGCAAACAGGTGCCGCACTTCAAGGCGGGCAAGGAATTGCGCGAGCGGGTGGACTTGGTCGGCGGCAACGACGAGGACGCTCAATCCTCTGGATCGAGCGAACCGATGCCGTCCATGGCAGGCTTGCACGCCATGCATTGACAGCACCGGCCAGTAAGCTGCCTTCGGGCAGATCGGACCGCGAGCAACGCCTCTTGAGAAATCAAGGGGCTTTGTTTTTGGGCGTCCTTCCGGACACGCCGGCGCCCTTCGAGGAAACCCCGTTGAAGGCCGTACACGAGGTGTGGAGGTCGCTTACAATTGACCCTCTCGAATTCTTAGGAGCATGCGTCATGCGCTACCTTGTCTGGGCCCTGCGATTGCTCGTGTTCGTGGCGGTATTGATGTTCGCGTTGAAGAACACCGATCCCGTCGCCGTGAAGTTCTACGCCGATTACGTGGTGCAGGATGTGCCGCTGATCGTCGTCATGCTGGTGGTGTTCGTGGTCGGCGCGCTGTTCGGCCTGCTGCTGACCGTGCCCGCCGCCATGCGCCGCCGCCGCGAGGCCATCCGCCTGCGCCGCGAACTCGACCGCGTGCAGGCCGCCGTCAACGGCACCACGCCGGCCGTGCCGCCCGAAGCGGTCGCTCCCATGTCGCCCCTGTGACGGCGCCGCGTCGTTCGCACTCGGTCATTTCCGCATTGAATCTACGCAAGAGCCCGCACAGTGGATTTTGAACCTTGGTGGTTGATATTCGTGCCGGTGTTGTTCGCGCTCGGCTGGCTGGCCGCGCGCTTCGACATCCGGCAGATGCTGCGGGAAACCCGCAGCCTGCCCGATTCCTATTTCCGGGGCCTGAACTTCCTGCTCAATGAGCAGCCCGATCGCGCCATCGATGCTTTCGTCGAAGTGGCCAAGCTCGATCCCGAGACCACCGAACTGCACTTCGCGCTGGGCAGCCTGTTCCGTCGCCGCGGCGAAATGGAACGCGCCATCCGGGTGCACCAGAGCCTGCTGAACCGTTCCGACCTGCCGGCCGCCGAGCGCGAACACGCGCAGCACGAGCTGGCGCAGGACTTCCTCAAGGCCGGCATGCTCGATCGCGCCGAAAGCGGCTTCGAGCAGCTCAAGGACACCCGCTACGCCTTGCCCGCGCTGCGATCGCTGATCCGCATCTACGAATCCGAGCACGACTGGCCGCGCGCAATCGAGGCCGTCAAGACGCTGCATGGCCTGGTCGACGAGCCGGTGCCGCAGATCGTCCATTACTACTGCGAGCAGGCCGCGACGGCGCTGGCGGCCAAGCCGCCCAACATCGACGCCGCGCATGCCGCCCTGGATGCCGCCGACCACGCCTTGTCGACCGCCGATGCCGGCATGTCGAGCAAGGGCGCCATGGTGCGCACCGCGATGCTGCGCGCCCGCCTGGCCCTGATCGAGCAGGATCCCAAGCGCGAGCGCCTGTATCTGGAGTCGGTCATGACCGACGCCCCGGAATACGTCGGCCTGGTGGCCGAGCAGTTGCTGGCCAACTATCGGGCCGCCGGACAGGTCGAGGCCGGCCTGGAACTGCTGCAGCGCCAGTACACGCGCCATGCGTCGCTCGACCTGTTCAACGTCGTGTTCCGCGAATTGCGCGTGCAGCAGGGGTCGGCGACGGCCTGGGCTTTCGCGCGCGGCGCCTTGCGCAACCATCCTTCGCTGCTCGGGCTGGACCGCTTGCTGGAAGCCGAGCTCGCCAATCCCGAAGGCGCCAGCGAACAGGGCCCCGTTCCCGGGGCGGACCTGACGCTGCTGCGCAGCCTGATCCACAAACATACGCAACGACTGGACCGCTATGCGTGCCGGAGCTGCGGTTTTCAAGCGCGCCGCTTCTATTGGCAGTGCCCTGGCTGCAATGCCTGGGAAACCTACGCGCCGCGCCGTCTGGAAGAACTTGAATGAGCCAATTTCCCGTCGAATCCATTTCGCATAGCCGGGTGCTCGTGGTGGGCGACGTCATGCTGGACCGCTACTGGTTCGGCGAGGTGGAGCGAATTTCGCCTGAAGCGCCGGTGCCGGTGGTGCGCGTGGCGCGCCGCGAGGATCGCCTGGGCGGCGCGGCCAACGTGGCGCGCAACGTCGCGGCATTGGGCGGCCACGTCACCCTGGTCGGCGTGCTGGGCGAAGACGAGGCGGGTGACAGCGTGCGGCGCCTGGCCGCGGAGGCCGGCGTCCAGGCCGACCTGATCACCGACCGCAGCCTGCATACCACGCTCAAGATGCGGGTGTTGGGTCGCCAGCAGCAACTGCTGCGGGTCGACTTCGAGCAGCATCCGCAGCAGGAGGCGCTCGACAGCATCGACGCCGCATTGGCGCGCCACCTCGCCAATCACGATATCGTGGTGCTGTCCGACTATGCCAAGGGGGTGCTGGCACGGGTCGAATCGCTGATCGGCCTGGCCCGCAGCGCGGGGATCCCCGTGCTGGTCGATCCCAAGGGGGACGATTACTCCCGTTACCGTGGCGCCACGCTGGTCACGCCCAACCGCTCGGAAATGCAGCAGGCCGTGGGCCGCTGGAATAGCGAATCCGAACTGACCGACCGCGCGCAGCGCCTGCGCGCCGACCTGGATCTGGAAGCCCTGCTCGTGACGCGTTCGGAGCAGGGCATGACTTTGTTTACCGACACGGGCCGCGAGCACATCGACGCGCAGGCTCACGAGGTGTTCGACGTGTCCGGCGCGGGCGATACCGTGCTGGCGACGCTGGCCGTCTCGCGCGCCATCGGCCTGCCATGGAAAGATGCCATGGGCTGGGCCAACCGGGCCGGCGGCATCGCCGTGGGCAAGCTGGGCACGTCCGTCGTCACCGCCGCCGAACTGGCAGGAGAACTCTCATGATCGTCGTTACCGGAGCCGCGGGCTTCATTGGCAGCAACCTAGTGCGTGGCCTGAATCGCCGCGGCATCGTGGACATCATCGCGGTGGATGACCTGACCGAAGGCGACAAGTTCGTCAACCTGGTCGATTGCAAGATCGCCGACTACCTCGACAAGGACGACTTCCGCCGCCGCGTCGCCGATGGCAGCCTGCCGGAAATCCGCGCGGTGCTGCACCAGGGCGCCTGCTCGGACACCACCGAGCGCAACGGCCGCTACATGCTCGACAACAACTACCGCGTCACGCTGGAACTGTTCGAGTTCTGCCAGGCGCGCCGCATCCCGTTCCTGTATGCCTCGTCGGCCGCGGTCTATGGCGGCTCGTCGGTCTACGTGGAAGACCCCGCCAACGAGGGCCCGCTCAACGTCTACGGCTATTCCAAGCTGCTGTTCGACCAGGTGTTGCGCCAGCGCATGGACAGCCTGACCGCGCAGGTCGTGGGCCTGCGCTACTTCAACGTCTACGGCCCGCACGAACAGCACAAGGGCCGCATGGCCTCGGTGGCCTTCCACAACATGAACCAGTTCCTGGAACATGGCCATGTGCGCCTGTTCGCCGGTTGGGACGGCTATGTGGACGGCGGCCAGAGCCGCGACTTCATTTCGGTGGAGGACGTGGTGGCGGTGAACCTGCACTTCCTCGACCATCCGGAACAGTCGGGCATCTTCAACTGCGGCACCGGCCGCGCCCAGCCGTTCAACGACGTCGCGGCGGCCGTGGTCAACACGCTGCGCGCCGAGCGCGGCGAAGCGCAACTGACGCTGGCGCAACTGGTGGAACTGGACCTGATCCGCTACATCCCGTTCCCCGACGACCTGAAAGGCCGCTACCAAAGCTACACCCAGGCCGACGTGAGCCGCTTGCGCGCCGCCGGTTTCAGCGCGCCCATGCGCGACGTGCAGACCGGCGTGTCCGAGTACGTGCGCTACTGGCGCGCCCGCAAGTAGGCGGCACATGGCGGCCCGCAAGCGCCGCCTGCTCGAGCATGACAAAGCCGCCGTGCCACAGGCGGCTTTTTTCTTGTCTACGTGATTGCCGGGGTGGATGAAACCGATCACTGCTTGCCCGCCTGTGTGCCTGGACGGGCCATGATCAGGACGTGGCGCAACAGCCGTTGCCCCGCGCTTTTTCCGGAGACCTGTTCATGAATCCCTTCCTGCATTCCACTGTCGCCCGCCGCCTGCCGGCCTTGCCGTGGCACCGCCCGCGTACCGCCACCTCCGCGCGTGCGCAGACCGGCTTGCGCCAGGCGCTGGGCGTCGCCCTGCTGGCGGCCGGCGTGGCGCACGCGCCGGCGCAGGCGCTCGACCTGAATGACGCCACCGCGCAGCAACTCGCGGGCATCCGCGGTATCGGTCCGCGTACCGCGCAGACCATCGTCAGCGAACGTGAGCGCGCCGGCCGGTTCGAATCGCTGGAAGACCTGGCCGAGCGGGTGCGCGGCATCAGCCAGAAAAAGGCCCAGGCCCTCGGGGCGGCCGGCCTGACGGTGGGCGCGTCCGGCGCCGCGTCGACGGCAGCAGGCGCCCCCGCCAAGGCGGAGTCCGCCGCCAAGCCCCTCGCACCACGGGAGCGTGGGGCCGGCACGGCCAGGCCCGGCGGCGCTGGCGTAGCCGCCGCCAAGGCGGCCGCAGCCAAGCCGACGGCGGCGGGCCGACCTGCTGCGGTATCCCCGCCGCGCCCCTGATCCGCAAAGGCCGGCGCTTCGCCATCCACCGGATAGGCGCGAGGAGGCCTTCCCGCGTTGGCCGGCCTTGGGGCAGGGGGGGCGCCCCGTGGCGTGAACCCCTGGCACGAGCGCGGCTTTTGGCGGCGCCCGGCGCCGGGCGGGGTTATGATCGGCAGCATGACTACTACCTATCCCACTATCGAGCAGACCGTCGGCAATACGCCGCTGGTGCGCCTGCAGCGCATTCCCGGAGCCGCCGGTGCGGCCCGAGGCAACGTCATCCTGGCCAAGCTGGAAGGCAATAACCCCGCCGGTTCGGTCAAGGATCGGCCGGCGCTGTCCATGATCAGGCATGCCGAGGAGCGCGGCGACATCAAGCCGGGCGACACGCTGATCGAGGCGACCAGCGGCAACACCGGCATCGCGCTGGCCATGGCGGCCGCCATGCGTGGCTACCGCATGATCCTGATCATGCCCGACAACCTGTCGGTGGAACGGCGCGCGGCCATGACGGCCTATGGCGCCGAGCTGATCCTGACGCCGGCCGACAAGGGCGGCATGGAATACGCCCGCGATCTGGCCACCGAAATGCAGGCGGACGGCCGCGGCGTGGTGCTGGACCAGTTTGCCAACCCGGACAATCCGCGCGCGCATATCGAGACCACCGGTCCGGAAATCTGGACGCAGACCGAAGGCCGCGTCACGCACTTCGTCAGCGCCATGGGCACGACCGGCACCATCATGGGCGTGTCCACCTATCTGAAGTCGCGCAACCCGGCGGTGCAGGTGGTGGGCGCGCAGCCGGCCGAGGGGTCGTCGATTCCCGGCATCCGCAAGTGGCCCGAGGCCTACCTGCCCAAGATCTTCGACCGCAGCCGAGTGGACGCCTACGAATCGATCGAGCAGGCCGAGGCCGAGGTCATGGCGCGCCGCCTGGCGGCCGAAGAGGGCATCTTCGGCGGCATTTCGTCGGCCGGCGCGCTGGTCGCGGCCTTGCGCGTGGCCGAGCGCGTCAATGACGCGACCATCGTGTTCATCGTCTGCGATCGCGGCGACCGCTACCTGTCCACGGGCGTTTTCAACGCCTGAGGCCGCGCGCCGGCGCCATTGCGTCCGCCGAGGAAAAACGCCCCACGACCCGGAAACCGTCCGGGACGTGGGGCGTTTGCGTTGCGAGGTCCGGCCAGGCGGCGCGGACTGTCGCCAGGGCCCTATTCGGGCTGGATGTTGGCGTCCTTCATGACCTTGATCCAGCGCGCGCTTTCGGCCAGGTTGAAGGCTTCGGCTTCCTGGTAGGTCATGGTGCTGGGCAGGGTGCCCTGCGACTTCAGCGCCTCGACCACCTTGGGCGATTGCGAGGCCTCGATCATGACCTTGTTGAGCTTGGCGACGATGGGCTCGGGCGTATCCTTGGGCACCCACATGCCGTACCAGGTGACGATGTCGAAACCGGGCAGGCCGTTTTCGGCGATGGTCGGCACGTCGGGCAGTTCGGCCAGGCGGGCCTTGGTGGTGACGGCGATCGGGCGCACCTTGCCGCTCTGGATCAGGGGCAGGGCGGGGGCCAGCGGCGCGTACATCAGGTCGACGTGGCCGCCGGCGACGTCGGTCAGGGCCGGGCTGCTGCCACGGTAGCCGACGTGCGAGATGGACGCCTTGGTGGTGGTGTTGATCAGCTCGCCGGCCAGGTGCGGCAGGGTGGCCACGCCGGGCGAGGCGAAGCTCAACGAGCCCGGTTGGGCCTTGGCCTGCGCGATCAGCTCGCCGAAGGTCTTGAACTTCGAATCAGGCGGCACCACCGCTACCATCGGCACCGTGCCCAGCACGCCGACCATGCGGAAATCCTTGATCGGGTCGAACGTCAGGCTCTTGAACTGGGCGGGGTAGATGCCCTGCACCGACGGATTCATCAGCACGGTGTAGCCGTCGGCCGGCGCGCGCGCCACCTGGGCGGCGCCGATGGTGCCGCTGGCGCCGGGCCGGCTTTCGATCACCAGCGGCTGGCCCAGGATCTCGCCCATGCGCACCGCGATCACGCGGCCCACCACGTCGGTCGGGCCACCGGCGGCCCACGGCATGATCACGCGGATCGGCTTGTCGGGATAGGCATCCTGGGCCTGCGCGCCAGCCAGGGGCAGGGCGCCGATGGCGATTGCCGAGCATGCCGCGGCGAGCAAAGTGCGCTTGTTCATCTGCTGTCTTCTCCTACAAAGGTAAGGTTGGCCGAGGGCAGGGCCGCGTACAGCAGCGCCTTGACCTCTTTGAGTTGCTGCCCAGTGGTGGCTTCGTTCTTCTGCATGCGCCCCAGGGGGCCGGCCACCACGATGGCAAAGGGTTGTTCATAGGCCTTGAAGCCCAGCGAGATGGACATCACGTCCTCGACGTTTTCGCCGAGCGAGCGTTGCCAGCCGCGCTGGATGCCGGCCTGCAGGTCGCGCTCGAAGGCGGCCTGGCTGGTGAGGGTGGTCTCGGTGTACGAGGCAAACCCGGGATAGGTCTTGAACCACTTCTGGCGTTCGTCCTCGGACAGCACCGATAGCAGGGCCTTGCCCGAGCTGGTGGCGTGCACCGCCTTGAATCCGCCCGCCTGGTGCGAGAAGCGGATGGTCTGCTTGGATTCGGCGACGATCAGATAGACCACCTTGTCGTCCGCCAGCTTGGCCAGCAGGGCGGTTTCGCCGGTCAGGTCGCGCACCCGTGCCAGCACCGGCTCGATCACCGCGTTCAGCGGGTCGCTGCGGCAGATCAGGGTGGCGACGTGGATCAGCTTCTGCGTCGGGTAATAGCCGTGTTTCTTGCCGATCTCGTAGAGATAGCCGCGCGCCACCATGGTCTTGAGCAGGCCATGGCAACTGGACAGCGGAATCTCCATCTGCGCGGCGATCTCGCTGTACAGCAATGGCTTCTGCGCCTCGGCGAAGAGGTTCAGAACATCCAAGACTCGTGCGGCTGTTTTCACATCCATGATGTTATTATCCTATATGTGATAAATTTGTGTCAAATTCTTAATTCATGGCCAAGGAGCCGCGCCACATGAGATGGAAGAACCGTCCCGAGGGATCGAACTGGGGGGATTTCGGCCCTGATGACCAACGGGGCTGCCTGAATTACATCACTCCCGCGAACGTGATGAAGGGAATCCAGGAGGTTCGCGAAGGTTTGAGCTTCTGCCTGTCGCTGCCGCTGGACTATCCCGGCGGCAATGGCGTCAACGTGCGCCGCCATCCGCCCAAGCTGCGCCCCACCGAACGCGACGGCGACCAGTACCTGAACTTCCCCTTGGGCCGCCTGCGCCCGGGATGCGTCGACGTGCTGAGCGACGACATTGTCGAGATGAGCCTGCAGTATTCGACCCAGTGGGATTCGCTGGCGCACGTGGGCGCGTTGTTCGACGCCAATGGCGATGGCCTGCCCGAGCGCGTCTACTACAACGGCTACCGTCCCAACGAACACGTGGTCGGCCCGGTGGACTACGACGTCGACAACGGCTTCGCCAAGACCGACCTGGGCCAGGGCGGCGCCTCCCATGCCAAGAAACTGGACATCACCCAGCTGGCCGAGTCCTGCCTGCAGAGCCGCGGCGTGATGGTCGACCTGGCGCGCCACTATGGACGCGAGCAGAAGTCGGTGGGCTACGACGATCTGATGCGCATCATCGAGGCCGATGGCATCGAGATCGAGCAGGGCGATATCGTGCTGTTCCACACGGAATTCGGCGATGCGCTGCTGGAGAAGCAGCGCCAGCCGGATCACCACACCCTGCATGAGATCTGCGCCGGGCTGGATGGCAGCGACGAGAAGCTGCTGCAGTGGATCACCGATTCCAAGGTGGCCGCCATGGCGTCGGACAACCACGCGCTGGAAATCTACCCGACGCAGAAGCCGAACGCGTGCTGCGCGGCATTGCCGCTGCACCACCACTGCATTTTCAAGCTCGGCCTGCCGATCGGCGAGATGTGGTATCTGGGCGCGCTGGCCCGCTGGCTGACCGCCAACGGCCGCAGCCGCTTCCTCCTGACCGCGCCGCCGCTGAATCTGCCGGGCGCGGTGGGTTCGCCCGCCACGCCGGTGGCCACGGTCTGAGCCAGGGGATGACCTGGACCGGGCCAACCCGGAATGGGCAGGGCCGGGACATGCCATCCCCGCCGGCCGGGGGCTGCCGGGCGTGGGCGCGGCGGGCGCCGCGCCTTCAGCGGCCGACGCGCGCCTCGATTTCGCTGGCCAGGTCGGCCACCGCGGTGGCGTAGAAGTAGCTGCGGTTGTATTTCGTCAGCGCGAAGAAGTTGGGCGTGCCGACGCGGTACTGGGCGGTGCCGCGGGCTTCCTCCACCAGGTCGACGACGCCCATGGGCTGGCTGCTCCAGCCATTGGCCGAGGCGCCCGGCTGCAGGCGCGCGCCGGCCGCGGTCAGCGTGCCCCAGGTCTGCTTGGGTTCCAGTCCGCCATCCACCAGGGCGGTGGGATCGGCCGGCAGAGTCACCGGCGCGAACACCGGCAGGCCGCGTTGCCAGCCGTGCTGCGAGAGGAAACTGCCCACCGACATGATGGCGTCGCGGGTGTTGTTGGTCAGGTCGATGTGGCCGCTGTCGTCCCCATCCACCGCGTAGTGCTTGATGCTGGTGGGCATGAATTGCGGCATGCCGATGGCGCCGGCATACGAGCCGCGGGTTTCCATGTCCAGCTTGCCTTTCATCGCCAGCGTCAGGAAGTCGGCCAATTGGCCGCGGAACATGGTGGCGCGCTCGGGCTTGGCGGGATCCGGATAGTCGAAGGCCAGCGTGGTGAGCGCGTCCAGCACGCGGAAGTTGCCCATGTTGCGGCCATACAGTGTTTCAACGCCGATGATCGACGCAATGATCGGGGCCGGCACGCCGAAGCGTTGCGCCGCCTGGTTGAGCTGGTCGCGATGTTCGTTGTAGAACTCCACGCCCCAGCCGATGCGCTTGGGCTCGACGAAGCGCGAGCGGTAGGTCAGCCAGCTGCGCCAGATTTTCTTGCCGGGCGGCGAGGGCGCGATCAGCCGCGCCACGGTGGCGTTGTAGCGCGCGCTTTCGAGCGCCGCGACCATGGGCTTGAGCGGCAGGTCGCGTTCGGCGGCAAGGCCTTCGACGAAAGCGCGCACCTCCGGCCGCAGGGCGCCGCTGGGCGTCAGGGCGGCCGGGCCGTCATCGGCGGGTTCGGAGCCGAGTGTCGGCGTACTGGGTCCGATGCGGATGGGGGTGGTGCCGGTGGTGGCCGCCGGCGGCTGGCCGGCGGCTGGATTGGGGGCGGTGGGAGCGGTGGTGGAGCACCCGGCCAGCAGGGCCGAAAGCGTGCCGAGTTGCAGTAATCGCCGACAGATGAACATAATCTTCCTTATGGAGACCATGTATCTTACCCACCCGGCATGCCGCTTGCATGAAATGGGCAGTTGGCATCCGGAGAGCCCGCAGAGGCTGGACGCCATTTCCGACCAATTGCTTGCCAGCGGCTTGATGCCCTATCTGGATGACCGGCAGGCGCCGCAGGCGTCCCGCCATGACGTGCTGCGGGTGCACACTGTCCAGTACCTGGACAGTCTGCGCGAGCATACGCCGGAACACGGGTATTACCCGATAGATCCGGACACCCTGATGAACCCCCATACCTACGAAGCCGCGCTGTACGCGGCGGGCGCGGGCGTGGCGGCCGTTGACGCGGTGATGGGGGGCGAGGCCCGCACGGCTTTTTGTGCGGTGCGTCCGCCCGGGCACCATGCCTGCCGTTCGCAGGCCATGGGCTTCTGCTTTCTGAACAACGTGGCCATCGCGGCCCGCCACGCCATGGAGTTCCACGGCCTGTCGCGGGTGGCCATCGTCGACTTCGACGTGCACCACGGCAACGGCACCGAGGACGTCTTCGCCGGCGACGAGCGGGTGCTGATGTGCAGCATTTTCCAGCACCCGTTCTTTCCCAACAGCGGCACCGAGCAGCCGGCGGCCAACATGGTCAATGTGCCGGTGGCGGCCTATACGGCGGGCGCCGCCGTGCGCACCATCGTCACCGACACCTGGCTGCCGCGACTCGAGGCGCACCGCCCCGAACTCATTCTGATTTCGGCGGGTTTCGATGCCCATCGCGAGGACGACATGGGTCAAATGGGGCTGGTGGAGGCCGATTATGCATGGATCACCGAGCAGCTCGTGGACGTGGCCGAACGCCACTGCCAGGGCCGGATCGTCAGCACGCTCGAAGGCGGTTACAACCTGTCCGCCCTGGGCCGCAGCGTCGTGGCCCATATACGGGCGCTGGCGAAGCTGTAGAATCAGGAAAAAATTGTGCAATGCGATCCCGGCGGATCGTTAACTCCCCCCCGGGTAATTATTTCCATTTGGAGGCAGCGGGATGAAGGTGTTGGTACCTGTCAAGCGCGTCGTTGACTACAACGTCAAGGTGCGCGTCAAGTCTGATCAGACCGGCGTGGATATCGCCAATGTGAAGATGTCGATGAACCCCTTTGACGAGATCGCCGTCGAGGAAGCCACCCGCCTGAAGGAAAAGGGCGCCGTGGCCGAAGTCGTGGCGGTTTCTTGCGGCGTTGCGCAATGCCAGGAAACGCTGCGCACCGCCATGGCCATCGGCGCCGACCGCGGCGTGCTGGTCCAGACCGACGCCGAACTGCAACCGCTGGCCGTGGCCAAGCTGCTCAAGGCGCTGGTCGACAAGGAACAGCCGCAGCTGGTGATCCTGGGCAAGCAGGCCATCGATGACGACGCCAACCAGACCGGCCAGATGCTGGCCGCGCTGCTGGACTGGCCGCAAGCCACGTTCGCCAGCAAGGTCGAGCTGGCCGATGGCAAGGCCACCGTCACGCGTGAAGTGGACGGCGGCCTGGAAACGCTGACGCTCAAGCTGCCGGCCATCATCACCACCGACCTGCGCCTGAACGAGCCGCGCTACGTCACGCTGCCGAACATCATGAAGGCCAAGAAGAAGCAGCTGGACACCGTCACCCCCGAAGAACTGGGTGTCGATCCGGCGCCGCGCCTGAAGACGCTCAAGGTCAGCGAGCCGCCCGCTCGCAAGGCCGGCATCAAGGTGGCCGATGTCGCGGCCCTGGTGGATAAACTCAAGAACGAAGCGAAGGTGGTTTGAGATGACGACGCTGGTTATTGCCGAACACGATAACGCCCAGCTCAAGGGCGCAACCCTGAACGCCGTCGCCGCCGCCGCCAAGATCGGAGGCGACGTCCACGTGCTGGTCGCCGGCGCCAATGCCCGCGCCGTGGCCGACCAGGCCGCGCAGGCGGCCGGCGTGGCCAAGGTGCTGCTGGCCGACGCGCCGCAACTGGCCGACGGCCTGGCCGAGAACGTCGCCGCCCAGGTGCTGGCCGTGGCCTCGGGCTACAGCCACATCCTGTTCCCGGCCACCGCCTCGGGCAAGAACGTCGCGCCGCGCGTTGCCGCCAAGCTCGACGTCGCCCAGATCTCCGACATCATCGGCGTGGAATCCGCCGATACCTTCCAGCGCCCCATCTACGCCGGCAACGCCATCGCCACCGTGCAATCGGCCGATCCGGTCAAGGTCATCACCGTGCGTACCACCGGCTTTGACGCCGTGGCCGCGCAGGGTGGCTCGGCCGCCGTGGAAGACGTCGCCGCCGTGGCCGATTCCGGCCTGTCGAGCTTCGTCGGCCGCGAAGTCGCCAAGAGCGACCGTCCGGAACTGGCCGGCGCCCGCGTGGTCGTGTCCGGCGGCCGTGGCCTGGGCAGCGCCGAGAACTTCAAGATCCTGGATCCGCTGGCCGACAAGCTCGGCGCCGCCCTGGGCGCCTCGCGCGCCGCGGTCGACGCCGGCTACGCGCCCAACGATTGGCAGGTCGGCCAGACCGGCAAGATCGTCGCGCCGCAGTTGTACGTGGCCGTCGGTATCTCGGGCGCCATCCAGCACCTGGCCGGCATGAAGGATTCCAAGGTCATCGTCGCCATCAACAAGGATCCCGAAGCGCCGATTTTCGGCGTGGCCGATTATGGCCTGGTGGGTGATCTGTTCCAGGTGGTGCCCGAACTGACCGGCGCGCTGTAAGCCTTCGCCTGATATTCATACCCGGGCCCGCGGACATTATGTCCGCGGGCTTTTTCTTGTCCGCCTGACAATCGAAACCATTTGATATTTACCGAGCAAATCTTTTGATCTTTTGAAGGATTCTGATAATGTATGCCGCGCGCAGCTAGGATTCGCGCAAGTGCTTGGCCTGTACATAACGAAGGAGATTCGGGATGGAATGGTTATTTGACACTCTGCGGAAATACCCTGAACTGGCAATATTCCTTACCCTCGGGCTGGGGTATTGGATAGGCGCCAAGAAGATATTCGGATTCAACCTGGGGGCGGTGACCGGCACCTTGCTGGTCGGTGTGCTGGTCGGCCAGCTCAATATCACGATCGCCCCGATCGTCAAACAGGTCTTCTTCCTGCTGTTCCTGTTTGGCCTGGGTTATGGCGTCGGGCCGCAATTCTTTCGCGGCATGAAAAGCGATGGCCTGCCGCAGGTCATCTTCGCCGTCATAATCTGCGTCATTTGCCTGCTGGTGACCTGGGGCACGGCCGTCGGTTTCGGTTTCGATGCCGGAACGGGGGCGGGCCTGCTGTCCGGCGCGCAGACCATTTCCGCGGTGATGGGCGTGGCGACCGACACCATCAACGGCCTTGGCATCGACGCGGCCACCAAGAAGAAATGGATCGACAGCATTCCGGTGGCGTACGCGGTCTGCTACATCTTCGGCACCGTCGGCAGCGCCTGGCTGCTGGCTTCGCTGGGTCCCAAGCTGATGCGCGTGGACATCGTCAAGGAGTGCAAGGAGTACGAGGCCAAGATGTCCGGCGGCGCCGATTCGATGGAGCTGTCCGGCTATCGCAAGTTCATCTCGCGCGCCTACAAGCTCGATCATCCCGAATTGGCCGGCAAGACGGTGGGCGAGCTGGAGTCGCGCTTTGTCGAGGCGCGCGTGTTCATCGAGCGCATCCGCCGCGGCGACCAGATCCTCGATACCGATTCGACCACCGTGCTGCAGGCCGGCGACGTGCTCGGCGTGGCTGGCCGGCACGACGCGCTGGTGCTGCAGGCGGCCGGGATCATCGGCACCGAAGTCGAGGATCGTGACCTGATCAACCTGCCCGCCGAGATCGTCGAGGTGGTGCTGACCAACAAGAACCTGGCCGGCAAGACGGTCAAGGAAATCGCCGAAATGGAGCAGGTGCGCGAGCTGGGCCGCGGCGTGTTCCTGCGCAAGGTGGTGCGCGGCGGCCACGAGATGCCGGTCAACTGGGGCCTGAAGCTCGACCGCGGCGACCGCCTGTTCATCCTTGGCGCCAAGCGCGATGTCGAGCGCGTGGTCGGCAAGGTGGGGTACGTGGACCGTGCCACCGAGCAGACCGACATGGTGTTCGTGGGCTTCGGCATCCTGTTGGGCGGCCTGTTCGGCACCCTGGTGCTGACCGTGGGCGGCATTCCCATCACGCTGTCGACCTCCGGCGGTTCGCTCATCGCCGGCCTCATCTTCGGCTATCTGCGCTCGGTGCATCCGACCTTCGGACGGGTGCCGGAGCCGGTGCACTGGTTCCTGACGTCGGTCGGCCTCACTGCCTTCGTGGCGGTGGTCGGCATCAGTTCGGGGCCGGGGTTCGTGCAGGGCTTCCAGCAGTTGGGCGCCAAGCTCTTCATCGCCGGCATCATCGCCACCAGCGTGCCGATGATATTGGGGGTGTACATCGCCCGCTACGTGTTCAAGTTCCATCCGGCCATCGTGCTGGGCGTCTGCGCCGGCGCCCGCACCACCACGGCCGCCATCGGCCAGATCACCGAGACCGCGAAGAGCCAGGTGCCGGCGCTGGGCTACACGGTGCCCTACGCCATCGGCAACACCCTGCTCATCATCTGGGGCATCGTCATCGTCATGCTCATGACCTAGGGGCCGTTTCCGCCGCAGGAAATCTCGTCCGTCAATCGCAAACCAGGAGTACTGAACAATGGCTTCCACCGCGCCTCTCACCGTCAGCCTGGCCTCGGCCCTGAAAACCACCCGGTCGCGCCAGCGCGACCTGGAGCAACTGTCGCCCTTCGAACTGAAGGATTACCTGATCACGCTGGCCAAGGACACACAGCAGACGGCCGCGCTGACCATGTTGAACGCCGGTCGCGGCAATCCCAACTGGATCGCCACCGAGCCGCGCGACGCTTTCTTCCTGCTGGGCCAGTTCGCCATGAAGGAGGCGCGACGGGTGCGCGACGATGTCATCCTGGCGGGCATGCCACCCAAGAAGGGGTGCGCCGACCGCCTGCGCAAGTTCCTGTCCAAGAACAAGGGCGCGGCGGGCGCGGACTTCCTGGCTGGCGTCCTGGAATACGGCGTGAAGATCAAGAACTTCGTGCCCGACGAATGGATCCATGAACTGACCGACAGCGTCATCGGCGACAACTATCCGGTGCCGCCGCGCGCCCTGGTGCATCTTGAGCAGGTGGTGCACGACTACCTGATCAAGGAAATGTGCGACGGCCGTCCGCCCAAGGGCAAGTTCGACCTGTTCCCGGTCGAGGGCGGCACGGCAGCCATGTGCTACATCTTTGATTCGCTGATGCAGAACGGCCTGCTCAAGCAGGGCGACACCATCGCGCTGTTCCTGCCGACCTTCACGCCCTACATCGAGATCGCGCACCTGGAGCGCTTCCAGTTCAAGATCGTCGCCATCAACGCCAGCAGCGTGCGCGCCGACGGCACCCACGACTGGCACTATCCGGCCTCGGAAATCGCCAAGCTGGAGAACCCGAAGATCAAACTGGCGGTGACCGTCAACCCCAGCAATCCGCCGTCGGTGGCCTTCAGCCCGGTCGAGATGAAGCAGATCGTGGGACTGATCCGCAAGAATCCGGACCTGGTGCTGGTGACGGACGACGTGTACGGCACCTTCGTGCCGAACTTCCGTTCGTTGATGGCCGAAGTGCCGCACAACACCATCTGCGTGTATTCCTTCTCGAAGAACTTCGGCTGCACCGGCTGGCGCCTGGGCGTGATCGCGACCCATGAAAAGAACACCATGGACCGCCGCATCGCCGAACTGCCGGCATCGTGGAAGAACCGCCTGAACAAGCGCTATGGCGCCATGACCATGGAGCCCGAGAAGCTCAAGTTCATCGACCGCATGGTGGCCGACAGCCGCAACGTGGCGCTGAACCACACTGCCGGCCTGTCGCTGCCGCAACAGGTGCAGATGGGCTTTTTCGCCCTGTCGCACCTGCTGGACCTGAAGGACGCGTACAAGCACCTGACCATGCAGATCGTGCGGGCGCGGCGCGATGCGCTGTGGCGCGGGCTGGGCGTGCCGTTGCCGCCCGAGGATCCGATGCGTGGCTGGTACTACGTCGAACTGGACTTCATGGTCTGGGCCAAGAACACCTATGGCGACGCCTTCTGCAAATACATGACGTCCAACTACGAGCCGGTCGACTTCCTGTTCCGCCTGGCCGAGAAGTCGGGCGTGGTGCTGATGGACGGCGGCGGGTTCGGCGGGCCGCCCTGGTCCATCCGCATTTCGCTGGCCAACCTGGACGATGGCGACTATTCCAAGATCGGCAAGCACATGGTCGACGCCGCCACGGAATACGTCGAAGCCTGGAAGGCCGGCCAACTGGTGCGTTCGGGTCCGACCGCCGGCAAGGGCCAGAAGGTCAAGCCCGCCGCCGCCAAGCGCAAGGCCGCCGGCAAGCAAGCCGCCAAGAAGGCGGTGAAGCAGGCGGTCAAGAAGGCCGCCAAGGCCGAGCGCTCGGCCACCAAAGGGGCGAAGTAGCCGCCATCGTCCGCCAGATCCAGGGTGACATGACCTCATGACGTGCTCAGTCGGGTTTTTCAATAACGTTCCCATCGCGGTGCTGTTCCTGACGGTGGGCTTGGGATACCTGATCGGCAAGCTCAGGGTCGGGCCGATCCAGCTGGGGGGCGTGTGCGGCACGCTCATCGTCGCCCTGCTGATCGGCCAGACCGGCTGCCAGATGCGCGGCGATCTGAAGGAGGTCGCGTTCGCCCTGTTCATCTTCGCCATGGGCTATTCGGGCGGACCGCAGTTCTTCGCCAACCTGAACCGGTCCAGCCTGCGCTACATCGTGCTGCCCATCATCGAGGCGCTGCTGGTGCTGACCATCGTGCTGCTGGCGGTGCCGCTGTTCGGGTTGGACGCGGGCACGGCGGCTGGACTGGCTGCGGGGGCGGCAACCGAGTCGGCCGTGGTCGGGACCGCGGCGGAGGCGCTCAAGCACCTGGGGCTAGCCGACGCCGACGTGCAGCGCATGGAGGCCAATATCGCCACCGCCTACACGCTGACCTACCTGGTGGGCCTGATCAGCATCGTGTTCTTCACCAGCCAGGTGGCGCCCGCGCTGTTGCGCATCAACCTGCGCGACGCTTCCAAGGCGCTGGAGGAGAAACTCGGCGCGGGGCCTGGCGAGGCCGACGACAGCATGATGCCGACGCTGCCGCGGCTGGTGGGGCGCTCGCACGTGGTCAAGGACGCCGATGGCAAGACCGTGGGCGAGGTCGAGGCCGAGATGGGCGGCCGCACCGCGATCAGCCGCATCCTGCGCAATGGCGAGGCGCTCGATCCCACCCCCGCGGACGTATTGGCCACCGGCGACATCGTGGTGGTGCTGGGGCTGCGCCGCTTCGCGCTGCGGGCCGGCTCGGTGATCGGGCCCGAGATCCAGCTGCCGGAGGCGCATGCCGATGATCTGCAGTTGGCCGAGTTGCAGGTCATCGTCAGCAAGAAGGAAGTCAATGGCCACACCGTGGGCGAACTGGCGGCGCGTCCGCGGGCGCAGCGCGCGCGCGGCGTGTTCCTGCAGTCGATACAGCGTTCGGGCCATATGCTGCCGGTGACTCCGGCCACCGTGGTGCAGTATGGCGACCTGGTGACGCTGGTGGGCGCCGAACCGGAGTTGTCGCAGGCCGGCGCGGCGCTGGGTAACCAGTTGCGGCGCAGTGGCGTGACCGATCTGGTATTCCTGTCGTTCGGCATTCTCGCCGGCTTGTTGATCGGCAGCCTGGCCGCGCGCCTGTGGGGCATTCCGGTGTCGCTGGGCAGTGGCGGCGGCGCGCTGGTCAGCGGCCTGGTCTGCGGCTGGATCAACGCCAAGCGGCCTGCGCTGGGCCACATGCCCGAGCAGGCTGTGCAATTGCTCAAGGACCTGGGGCTGGCGGTGTTCGTCGCCTGTGTCGGCCTGTCGGCAGGCCCGGAAGCGGTGTCGCTGATCCGCGAGCACGGGGCGGTGCTGCCGCTGATCGGCCTGCTGGTGTCGCTCGGGCCGGCCTGCCTGTCGCTGTGGGTCGGGCACAAGCTGCTCAAGATAGAGGGGCCGTTGCTGGTTGGCGCCATCGCGGGCCAGCATGTCAGCACGCCGGCGATCAGCGCCATCCTGGGAGCCAGTGGCAGCGCGGTGCCGCTGCTGGGCTACACCGTGACCTATGCCATCGCCAATGTGCTGCTGCCGGTGCTGGGACCGATCATCGTGTCGCTGGCGCATCACCTGGGCGGCTGAGTCCGGTCGCATGGCCGGACCCATGACGGGGAACGAGGGTTTAACATAGGCTAGGGAAACTACCGAGACCGCTATCGGCCGCGCCACGCGCGGCGCCCAAGGCGGCATCCCATCGCACCCCGCCGCGCCCGCCGTCACGGGAGCCGGCTCATGGAGACAAGATGCCCTACCTAACCCCGTTGCAGGATTTCCGCTTTGCGCTCAAGGAGCTGGCCGGCCTGGACGACGTCCTCAAGCTGCCCGGTTTCGAAGAGGTGACCCCCGACCTGGTGGACGCCATCCTGGAAGAGAATGGCCGCTTCGTCGAGCAGGCGATCGCTCCGCTGAATGTGCCGGGCGACACTCGCCCCCCGGTCTGGAATGATGGCCACGTGACCGCGACGCCGGGCTATGCCCAGGGCTTCAAGGACTACGCCGCCGGCGGCTGGCAGGGCCTGCAGCATCCGCAGGCCTGGGGCGGCCAGGGCTTGCCCAAGCTGGTCGCGGCCGCGCCCGGCGAGAACATCCAGGCGGCCAGCCTGGCGTTCTCGCTGTGCCCGATGCTGACCGACGGCGTGATCGAAGCCATCCTGACGGTCGGGTCGGAAGAACAGCGCAGGAAGTTCGTGCCCAACCTGATCGGCGGCAAATGGACGGGAACCATGAACCTGACCGAGCCGCAGGCAGGTTCCGACCTGGCCCAGGTCGCCACCCGCGCGGTGCGCCAGGAAGACGGCAGCTACCGCCTGTCGGGCCAGAAGATCTTCATTACCTACGGCGAGCACGATCTGGCCGAGAACATCATCCACCTGGTGCTGGCGCGCACGCCGGACGCGCCCCCCGGGGTGAAAGGCATCTCGCTGTTCATCGTGCCGAAGTTCCTGGTCGGGGCCGATGGCTCCCTGGGGCCGCGCAACGATGTCTGGTGCGCGTCGCTGGAGCACAAGCTGGGCATCCACGGCAGTCCCACCGCCGTGCTGCTGTACGGATCCGGCAAGGGCGAGGCGGGCGAGGGCGCGGTCGGCTACCTGGTGGGCGAACTGAACCGTGGCCTGGAATACATGTTCATCATGATGAACGCGGCGCGCTATTCGGTCGGGCAGCAGGGCATCGGCGTGTCCGAGCGCGCCTACCAGCACGCGCTGGCCTACGCGCGCGAACGGGTGCAGGGACGCGCCGTGGAAGGTTCCAGCGCCGCCGTCGCGATCGCGCGCCATCCGGACGTGCAGCGCATGCTGCTGACCATGAAGGCGCTGACCGAGGCGGCGCGCGCCGTGTCCTACGTGACGGCGGCGGCCCACGACAAGGGCACTCACCATCCCGACCCGGAGCAGCGGGCCCGCAACCGCGCTTTCTACGAATACATGGTGCCCATCGTGAAGGGGTTTGCCACCGAGTCGGCGGTGGAGGTGGCCTCGCTTGGCGTGCAGGTGCACGGCGGCATGGGCTACATCGAGGAGACCGGGGCGGCCCAGTATTACCGCGATGCCCGCATCCTGCCGATCTACGAGGGCACCACCGCGATCCAGGCCAATGACCTGGTCAGCCGCAAGACCCAGCGCGATGCCGGTGCCACCGCCTACGCCGCCATTGCCGCCATGCGCGAGACGCTGCGGGCGGTCGAGGCCGAGTCCTCGCGCGCCGCGGCGTCCGAGCGCGACGGCCTGCGCCTGCTGCGCGACAACCTCGACAGCGCGATCCAGGCCTACGAGTCGGGGGTGGAATTCATCCTGGAGCAAACGGCGGTGAACATCCGCGCCGTCTATGCCAGCAGCGTGCCGTACCTGATGCTGGCCGGCGTGGTGCACGGCGGTTGGCAGATGGCGCGCGCCGTGCTGGCGTGCCGCCGACACCTGGCGGCGGGATCGACCGATCCGTTCCATCGCGAGAAGCTGGCGACCGGATTGTTCTACGCCGCCCACATCCTGCCGCGCGCCCTGGCGCTGTCGGCGGCGGTGCGCGCCGGGGTGGTGGCGGACGCCTGCGGCGCCGCCGCGAATATTGCATAAGGTTATATGTCTTGCGTATTTTCCCTGCAACAGGTTTGATGGAAGAATCGTTTTGGAGGGCGGCACCGGCCGCCGCCGAAACGTTTTTCCAACCGGCCGCCGGACAGGGCGGCCGGTCGATTCCGCAACCCGAATCCGCAAGCAGGAGACACCATGAGCCATCTACGCCTGGGCGACACCGCGCCCGATTTCGAGCAGGAATCCTCCGCCGGCCCGATCCGTTTCCATGAGTATCTGGGCAATAGCTGGGGCGTGCTGTTCTCGCATCCGGCCGACTTCACGCCCGTCTGCACCACCGAACTGGGCTACACCGCCAAGCTGGCCGATGAATTCGCCAAGCGCAACGTGAAAGTGCTGGCCCTGTCGGTGGACGGCGCCGATTCGCACAGCAAGTGGATCGAGGACATCAACGACACCCAGTCGACCAAGGTCAATTTCCCGATCCTGGCCGACAAGGACCGCAAGGTGTCCGAGCTGTACGACATGATCCACCCCAACGCCAATGCCACGCTGACGGTGCGCTCGGTCTTCATCATCGACCCGAACAAGAAGGTGCGCCTGATCATCACGTACCCCGCCAGCACCGGCCGCAACTTCAACGAGATCCTGCGCGTCATCGACTCGCTGCAGCTTACCGACAGCCACAGCGTGGCCACGCCGGTCAACTGGGAAGACGGCGACGACGTCATCATCGTGCCGTCGCTGCAGGACGAAGCCGTGATCAAGCAGAAGTTCCCCAAGGGCTACAAGGCGGTGCGTCCGTACCTGCGCATTACGCCCCAGCCGAATAAGTAAATAAGAAATCCGTTTATGGGCGGCCGGCGCCGCCCCTCCGGACGGCGCCCGAAAAAGCGCCCGCAAAGCCGCGTATTCCCTGGGAATGCGCGGCTTTTTCACGTCTTGCGGCGGGCGCGCTATATGCCTGGAAGCGATGAGCAATCAAAGAATGATTCGTTCCGTTCAGAACAGGCCGCCGGCACACTTGCTTTCACATTGCCAAACACGCGAAGGGAGCAAGGAATGTCTTTCAGGAAAGCCGGATGGTTGGCCGCCTTGGCCGCAGTGACGATGTCTCTTGCCGCGATTGCGCCGGCGCAGGCGCAGCAGAAGCAGACGCTGTTGAACGTGTCCTATGATCCGACGCGCGAACTGTACCGCGCCATCGATGACGCCTTCATCAAGCAATACAAGGAAAAGGCCAACGTCGACCTGACCATCCGCCAGTCGCACGGTGGTTCCGGCCGCCAGGCGCGCTCGGTCATCGACGGCCTGGAAGCCGACGTGGTGACGCTGGCGCTGGCCTACGACATCGACGCCCTCGCCGACCGCGGCCTCCTGCCCGAAAACTGGCAGGCGCGCCTGCCGCAGAACAGCTCGCCCTACACCTCGACCATCGTGTTCCTGGTGCGCAAGGGCAACCCCAAGCACATCAAGGACTGGGACGACCTGATCAAGGACGGCGTGCAGGTGATCACGCCCAACCCCAAGACCTCCGGCGGCGCGCGCTGGAACTACCTGGCCGCCTGGGCCTACGCGCTGGAAAAGAACGGCGGCAGCGAAGACAAGGCGCGCGCCTACGTCGGCGACCTGCTCAAGCACGTGCCGGTGCTGGATACCGGCGCCCGCGGCGCTACCACCACCTTCGTCGAACGCGGCGTCGGCGACGTGTTGCTGGCGTGGGAGAACGAGGCCTTCCTCGCGCTGGAAGAATTGGGTCCGGACAAGTTCGACATCGTGGTGCCGTCGCTGTCGATCCTGGCCGAGCCGCCCGTGGCCATCGTCGACAAGATCGTCGACAAGAAGGGCACCCGCGCCGCGGCCCAGGCCTACCTGGAATTCCTCTACACCCCGGCAGCCCAGGAAATCATCGCCAAGAACTACTACCGGCCGATCGACAAGACCGTGGCCGCCAAGTACGAAAGCAAGTTCCCCAAGGTCAAGCTGGTGACCATCGACGACAAGATCTTCGGCGGCTGGCGCAAGGCGCAGAAGGACCACTTCAGCGACGGCGGCACCTTCGACCAGATCTACCAGCCGCAGAAGAAGTAAGCGGACAACCAGCGGACGACGGCCATGACTACAGCCTCGATTCCGACGGCAAAGGGCGCGCGGGCGCCTTTTGCCGTTCGGCGCAACAGCCCGGGCGTGCTGCCCGGTTTCGGCATTTCCATGGGCTACGCGGTGCTGTACCTGAGCGTGCTCGTGCTGATTCCCCTGGCGGCGCTGCCGATCAAGAGCGCCTCGCTGGGCTGGCAGGGCTTCTGGGACGCGGTGACGGCGCCACGGGTGCTGGCGTCGTATCAACTCACCTTCGGCGCCTCGCTGCTGGCGGCGCTGGTGAACCTGGTGTTCGGCACCATCGTGGCCTGGGTGCTGGTGCGCTACCGCTTTCCGGGCAAGAAGATCCTGGACGCGCTGGTGGACCTGCCGTTCGCGCTGCCCACCGCCGTGGCCGGCATCGCCCTGACCGCGCTGTACGCGGAAAAGGGCTGGCTGGGCGCGCCGCTGGCCAACTGGTTCGGCCTGAAAGTGGCGTTCACGCCGCTGGGCATCGTGATCGCGCTGATTTTCATCGGCGTGCCGTTCGTGGTGCGCACGGTGCAGCCGGTGCTGGAAGACATCGAGCGCGAGATTGAGGAGGCCGCCGCCAGCCTGGGCGCGGACCGCTGGCAGACGATCCGCCGCGTGCTGCTGCCGAGCCTGGTGCCGGCGCTGATGACCGGCTTCGCGCTGGCGTTCGCCCGCGCGGTGGGCGAGTACGGTTCGGTGGTGTTCATCGCCGGCAACATGCCGATGGTGTCCGAGATCACGCCGCTGCTGATCATCGCCAAGCTGGAGCAGTTCGACTATGCCGGCGCCGCCGCCATCGCCACCGTGATGCTGGTGCTGTCGTTCGTGCTGCTTTTCGTCATTAATCTGCTGCAGGGCTGGCAGGCCCGTCGTGGCCTCGGGAGACAGGCATGAGCTTTGTTGACCGTCCCGCCCACCTGACCGAGCCGCGCTGGGTGCGCGGCATCCTGCTGTTCCTGGCGCTGGGTTTCCTGGCACTGTTCCTGCTGGTGCCGCTGGCCGCGGTGTTCTACGAGGCTTTCCGCAAGGGCTGGCAGCTGTACCTGGAGGCCATCGTCGAGCCCGATGCGCTGGCCGCGATCCGCCTGACGCTGGTGGTGGCGGCGATCGCGCTGCCGGTGAACCTGGTGTTCGGCGTGGCCGCCGCCTGGGCCATCACCAAGTTCCAGTTCCGCGGCAAGCAGTTCCTGATCACGCTGATCGACCTGCCGTTCTCGGTGTCGCCGGTGGTGGCCGGCCTGGTGTTCGTGCTGCTGTTCGGCACGCAGGGCTGGTTCGGCGACTGGCTGCAGGCGCACGACCTGAAGATCGTCTATGCCGTGCCGGGCATCATCCTGGCCTCGCTGTTCGTGACCTTCCCCTTCGTCGCGCGCGAGCTGATCCCCCTGATGCAGGCGCAGGGCAGCGAGGAAGAGCAGGCCGCGCTGACGCTGGGCGCGAGCGGCTGGCAGATCTTCTGGCGCGTGACGCTGCCCAACATCAAGTGGGGCCTGCTGTACGGCGCCATTCTCTGCAATGCGCGCGCCATGGGCGAGTTCGGCGCGGTCTCGGTGGTGTCGGGCCAGATCCGCGGCCTGACCAACACCATGACCCTGCACGTGGAGATTCTCTACAACGAATACCAGTATTCGGCGGCGTTCGCGGTGGCCTCGCTGCTGGCGCTGCTGGCGTTGGTGACGCTGGTGGCCAAGAACGTGATCGAGTGGCGCAACGCGCGCTACCTGAAGGCGGCGGAACTGCCGGTCGAGTATCCCGGGCCCGCGACGGCCATCAAGCCGGCCGTCGCCTGACGCGGCCGGCCAGACGGAGACAAGCATGAGTATCGAAGTACGCAATCTTTCCAAGCGCTTCGGCCAGTTCCGGGCGCTCAACGACGTCTCGCTGCACATCGAGACGGGCGAGCTGGTGGCGCTGCTGGGGCCTTCGGGCTGTGGCAAGACCACGCTGCTGCGCATCATCGCCGGGCTGGAGTCGGCCGACACGGGCAGCGTGCTGTTCGCCGGCGAGGACGCCACCGCGGTGGACGTGCGCCAGCGCCAGGTCGGCTTCGTGTTCCAGCACTACGCGCTGTTCAAGCACATGACGGTGTTCGAGAACGTCGCCTTCGGGCTGCGCGTCAAGCACCGTTCGCAGCGGCCGCCGGAAGACCAGATCCGGCGCAAGGTGCATGACCTGCTCAATCTGGTGCAACTGGACTGGCTGGCGGACCGCTACCCGGCGCAGCTGTCGGGCGGCCAGCGCCAGCGCATCGCCCTGGCGCGGGCGCTGGCGGTGGAGCCGCGCGTGCTGTTGCTGGACGAGCCCTTCGGCGCGCTCGACGCCAAGGTGCGCAAGGAACTGCGGCGCTGGCTGCGCCGCCTGCACGACGAGCTGAACGTGGCCAGCGTGTTCGTCACGCACGACCAGGAAGAGGCGTTGGAGGTGGCCGACCGCGTGGTGCTGATGAATGCCGGCAAGATCGAACAGGTCGGCACGCCGCGCGAAGTCTGGGAAGGGCCGGCCACGCCCTTCGTCTATGGCTTCCTGGGCGACGTCAACCAGTTGCAGGGCGTGGCCAGCCGCGGCGTCTGGGAAGGGGCGGGCCTGTCGTTGCCGGCGCCCGAACTGGCGCAGGCCGAGGCGCAGCGCGCCACCGCCTATGTGCGGCCGCACGAATTCGACATCGAGCGCTATCGGGCCGGCGCCGCCGGCATTCCGGTGCGCCTGTCCCATGCCTACCTGGCCGGCCCCAGCGCCTACCTGGAACTGGCCAGCGAGGATTCCGACGCCGTCATCGAGGCCGAGGTGCCCGAGCACCTGTACCGGGAGCTCGGCCTGCGCGATGGCGACGTGCTGCTGGCCCGCCCGCGCCGGGCCCGTATCTTCGCGGTGCAAGCATGACGACGGCCGCACTCGATACCGGCCTGGAGCCGGCCCTGGCAGCACGCTGGGACGAACTGCAGGCGCGGCTGGCCGACATCCAGCGGCGCTATCCCGATGCGGCACTGGCGTCGTCGCTGGCGGCCGAGGACATGGTGTTGACGCACGCCATCTACAGCGCCGGCCTGGGCCTGGAAGTCTTCACGCTCGACACCGGCCGGCTGCACGCGGAAACGCTGGGCGTGCTGGACGCGGTGCGCGAGCGCTATGGGCGCGAGGTCACCGTGTACCGGCCCGACGGCGACGCGGTCGAACGCCACGTGGCCGAGCATGGCGCCTATGCCTTCTACGAAAGCGTCGAGCTGCGCAAGGCCTGTTGCCAGATCCGCAAGGTCGAGCCGCTCAAGCGCGCGCTGGCCGGGCGCGGCGCCTGGATCACCGGGCAGCGGCGGGCGCAGTCGGCCACGCGCGGCGAGCTGCACCTGGAAGAAGACGACGCCACCTTCGGGCTCTACAAGTTCAACCCGCTGGCCGAATGGAGCGAAGCGGACGTCTGGGGCGTGATCCGCGCCCTCGGCATTCCGTACAACCCGCTACACGACCAGGGCTATCCGTCCATCGGCTGCGAACCCTGTACCCGCGCCATCCGCCCGGGCGAAGACCTGCGCGCGGGGCGCTGGTGGTGGGAGTCGTCGGATTCCAAGGAATGCGGCCTGCACGCAGGCAACCGGGTCATCGGCATCGTCGCGGCTCCCCGCGACTGACGCCGCCACCCATCAGAAATCCGTTTTAGGGGAATATTCATGTCCGCAGTGATCCAACGCAGCCACCTGGACTGGCTGGAATCGGAAGCCATCTTCATCCTGCGCGAGGTGGCCGCCGAAAGCGAGAAGCCCGTGCTGCTGTTTTCGGGCGGCAAGGACTCGGTGGTGCTGTTGCGCCTGGCCGAAAAGGCCTTCCGCCCGGGACGCTTTCCGTTCCCGCTGATGCACATCGACACCGGCCACAACTTCGACGAGGTCATTGCCTTTCGCGACGCCCGCGCCGCCGAGCTGGGCGAGACCCTGATCGTGCGCAGCGTGGAAGACTCGATCAAGCGCGGCAGCGTGGTGCTGCGGCGCGAGACCGATTCGCGCAACGCGGCGCAGGCCGTGACGCTGCTGGAGGCGATCGAGGAATTCGGCTTCGACGCCTGCATCGGCGGCGCCCGCCGCGACGAGGAAAAGGCGCGCGCCAAGGAACGCATCTTCTCGTTCCGCGACGAGTTCGGCCAGTGGGACCCCAAGGCCCAGCGCCCCGAACTGTGGAACCTGTTCAACACCAAGGTGCACCGCGGCGAGAACATGCGGGTGTTTCCGATCTCCAACTGGACCGAGCTGGACGTCTGGCAGTACATCCAGCGCGAACGGCTGGCGCTGCCGTCGATCTACTTCAGCCACCAGCGCGAGGTGGTGCGGCGCAAGGGCCTGTTGGTGCCGGTGACGCGCCTGACGCCGCCGCAGGACGGCGATGCGGTCGAGCGCCTGTCGGTGCGTTTCCGCACGGTGGGCGACATTTCCTGCACCTGCCCGGTGGCCTCGGAGGCCGCCGATACCGCCGCCATCATCGCCGAGACCGCGGTGACCGACATCACCGAGCGCGGCGCCACGCGCATGGATGACCAGACTTCCGAGGCCTCGATGGAGCGCCGCAAGAAGGAAGGCTATTTCTGATTGCATGAGCGGCCGGCGCCAGCCCGGCCCACAGGGGACGCATATGAACGCAGTAAACGATTCTTTTCTTTCCGGCGCCGACACGGGCGTGCTGCGCCTGATCACCGCGGGTTCGGTCGACGACGGCAAATCGACGCTGATCGGCCGCCTGCTGTATGACAGCAAGGGCGTGTTCGCCGACCAGCTCGACGCCATCTCGCGCGCCAAGTACAAGCGCGTGGCCGAGGGCGCCATCGATTTCTCGCTGCTGACCGACGGCCTGGAAGCCGAGCGTGAGCAGGGCATCACGATCGACGTGGCCTACCGCTATTTCTCGACGCCGGCGCGCAAGTTCATCATCGCCGACGCGCCCGGCCACGAGCAGTACACCCGCAACATGGTCACCGGCGCGTCCACCGCCGACGTGGCGGTGATCCTGATCGACGCCACGCGCGCGGCCGACGGCAAGCTGCTGCCGCAGACCAAGCGCCACAGCACCATCGCCCGCCTGCTCGGCATCCGCCACATCGTGGTGGCGGTCAACAAGATGGACCTGGTGGACTGGGACCCCGCCGTGTTCGAGCGCATCCGCGACGCCTACGCCGACCTGGCGGGCAAGCTCGGCATCGCACACTTCGACGCGCTGCCGTTGTCGGCGCTGAACGGCGACAACGTGGTGACGCTGTCGGACAAGACGCCCTGGTACACGGGCCAGCCGCTGCTGACGCTGCTGGAATCGCTCGATCTGGCGGCCGATGGCCGCGCCGGGCCGCTGCGCTTTCCGGTGCAATGGGTGTCGCGCCACGACGGCAGCCTCAAGGATGATTTCCGCGGCTACGCGGGCCGCATTGCCAGCGGCGTGCTGCGTCCGGGTGACGAGATCGCGGTGCAGCCTTCGGGCGTGACCGCGCGCGTGCAGGAGGTGCGGCTGTTCGATCGCGCGCTGGATGAAGCGGTGGCGGGCGATTCGGTCACGCTGGTGCTCGACCGCGATGTCGACGTGTCGCGCGGCGACGTGATCGTGCATGCGTCGGCGCCGGCGCAGGTGGCGCGCGAGTTCGAGACCGAGCTGTGCTGGCTCGACGCGCAGGCGCTCAACCCTGCGCGCAAGTATCTGCTCAAGCATGGCACGCGCCTGACGTCGGCGAAGATCCGCGCGGTGCTCACGCATCGCGACATCCACGAATTGCAGGAAGTGGAGAACACCGAAGGCACGCTGCGCATGAACGACATCGGCCGCGTCACGTTCACCACGCGCGAGTCGTTGGCGATCGATCGATATGCGGATGTGCCCGCCACCGGCGCATTCATCCTGATCGACGAAGCCACGCATCAGACCGCGGCGGCGGGCATGCTGCGGTAAACCGCAAGCCGGGGCGGAAACGCCTCGGCCGAGCTTGTCTCTGCGGTGTTGTTTTTATTCCAAACCTAATGCTGGCGCGGGTTTCCGGGCGATATCGCAAGATGAAATCGAATTCTCCGGACGCCGTCTTCGTCTTGCGGTAAAGTGGGGCTGTCTTACGGAAAGGCTTTTGGTGCTTGTCAAAGCCACTGTGTTTTTGTACAGTAGTTTTCATGGCACGCACCGATCATTCTTTTCCCGCCGGTTCTGGGTCCCCGGCTGCCGCCCCCGCCGCCTTGCGCGGTCGGGGTGCGGTTACTAATGTTCGGCATCGCTTCCAGAAAGATGACCGCGTGCAGGTCGACGATGGCTGGTCCGCTTCGGGCCTCCCGGCAGATTTCGTCGATGCTGTCCCCAATAATTCTCCCGATGGCGCGTCCGACACGCTCGGCCTGGTAGACCAGGCCGATGCCGCCGCCGTTACGCCCGCGGCCGCCGTCATCCCCAACCTGCCCGACGACCGCCGGGCGCCCGTCGCGCCCAAGACCACCGTCACGGCCGAAGAGGCCCGCAAGATCCTGTCGCGCAACGATTCGCCGGACATCCCCTTCGACGTCGCCGTCAATCCCTACCGTGGCTGCGAGCATGGCTGCGTCTATTGTTATGCCCGCCCGACCCATTCCTACCTGGGCTACTCCCCCGGCCTCGATTTCGAGACGCGGCTGGTGGCCAAGGCCAACGCGATAGAGGCGCTGCGGGCGGAAATCAGCCGCCCGGGTTACAAGCCGTCGCCCATCAACATCGGATCGGCCACCGACGCCTACCAGCCCATCGAGCGCGACTGGCGCCTGACGCGCGGCATGCTCGAGCTGATGCTCGAAACCCGCCACCCGGTCACCATCGTCACCAAGAACGCGCTGGTGGCGCGCGACCTCGACCTCCTGGCGGCGTTGGCCGAACAGAACCTGGTGGTCGTCTACATGAGCATCACCACGCTCGACGCCGGCATGGCCCGCACGCTGGAGCCGCGCGCCGCGGCCCCCTGGCGCCGCCTGGAGGCCGTGCGCAACCTCACCGCCGCCGGGGTGCCGGTCGGCGTGCTGGTGGCGCCCGTGATCCCGTTCATCAACGATGACGCCATGGAACACATCCTGCAGGAATCGAAGGCGGCGGGCGCGCACTACGCCAGCTACACCGTCATCCGCCTGCCCTGGGAAGTCAAAACCCTGTTCGAGGACTGGCTCAACGCCCATTACCCCGACCGTGCCCAGCGCGTGCTGCACCGCATCGAAGACCTGCGCAACGGCCGCCGCAACGATCCCAACTTCGGTTCGCGCATGCGCGGCACCGGCATCTGGGCCGACCTGCTGCGCCAGCGCTTTGCCGTGGCCACCCGCAAGCTGGGCCTGAACCGCCATCGCCTGGCGCTCGACTGCGACCGCTTCCAGCCGCCTGCGCCGGTTGGCGCATCCGCCGCCTTGTTCGGCCCGGGCGCCAATATGGCTGATATCCCCGTTTTTCCATCCCCGGCTGGCGCGAAAGCGTCTTCAGGGGTCCCTTTTGCCAGTGCCGCGCCGGCGGCCGGCGCCTACGGGCGCGGTGCGCGCCAGTTGCGCGCCATGGTCGCCGGCCAGCTGTCGTTGTTCGACTGACCCGCGGCTTGCCCGGGTTGCCGCCGTGGCGTCGTGCCGCGGTTCTTGATCGCGTTAAAGGAGTTCCCCATGAACACCGCTCAACTTTCCGTCCTGCCGGATGATCTCGCCGCCGTTTCCCTCACGCCGCTGCGCCGTGCCGCTCAACGCGTCAGGGCCCTTGGCGCCCGTTTTTCGGGGCTGGCCACGCCTTGGTCCGGCGCGGCGACGGGCCGGGCGGCGGCTGGCGCGGCGACGGTGGACCTGGCGTTGCCTGTCGGCGCAGCCCCGACGGCGCCCGTCGAGACCGAGCCACGCAAGCGTGAGCGCGCCCTGCCTGGCAAATGGCCGTTCCCCCCGGCCGCCGAAGCTGGCGCGTCCGTCGTCCGTGGCCCGCGCGAGCGCAGCCTGGGCAATGCCACGGTCGAGCCGGTGTCGGATCAGGTCAGCGTGAAAAGCATGGTGCTGGACGTGGTGCTGGTGTTGGCCTGGGGCGCGATGATTCCCGCCCTCATGTGGCTGGGCGTGGCCGGCGGCTTCTGAAGGACTCGTCGCCGCCCGGGCCGGCACCCGGGCGCAGGGCGGCGCCTTCGCCGCCGGCCCGCCACGGGGCCGGCGAAGGCTCAGGTCGAGCCAAGCAGTATCACGCCCGCCAGGATCGACAGACAGCCTGCAAGCCTGCCGGGGCCGACCTTTTCCCGCAGCAGGAACATTCCGGCCAGGGTGCCCAGCATCATCGACATTTCGCGGGCGGGCGCCACCAGGCTCAGCGGTGCGCCGTTGCGCAGCGCGTAGAGCACCAGGATGTACCCCAGCGGCGACAGCAAGCCCACCGCCAGGGCCAGGTGCCAATGGCCGCGCATCGATTCCCAGGCCTGGGCGCGGCGGTTCAGCATGTGCGGCGTCATCATGGCGGTGCGGGTGACACAGGTGAACCAGTCGAACAGCACCGGGCTGATCAGCAGCACCTTCACGCCATAGGCATCCACCACGGTATAGGCGGCGATGAACAGGCCGATCACCATGCCCCAGCGCACGCCGACCCAGGCCTGTGGGTTGCGGAAGATCGACAGCCGTCCCTGGGTGGCGATCAGCAACACCCCGATCACCACGCACAGCATGCCGGCAATGCCGGTGCCGGTGGCGGGCTCGCGCAGGAGCAGGAAGGCGCCGGTGGTCGAAAGCAGGGGGCCGGTGCCGCGCGCAATGGGATAGACCACCGATAGATCCGCCACCTGATAACCGCGCTGCAGGCACAGGCTGTAGCCCAGATGCAACAGGCTGGAGGTCAGGATCGCGCCGACGACCGGCCAGGTCCACGTCATGCCGTCATGCAACAGCACCCATACCACCCATGGCGCATACAGCACCGATGCGCACAGCCCGTAGGCGAAGACGAATGGAGCGCCCACCATGGCCGCGCGCTTGGCGAGCAGATTCCACGTTGCGTGGGCCATCGCCGCCAGGACGACCAATAACAGGGACGAGTACGACATGGGGGAACAGCGTCTTATGACGTGTTTGTTACATAAACCGCTAGGGTACCGCAAACCCGCGGGCAGGGCGTCATGTTACCTGAGGCGCCGGGCAAATTTTGGTGTAGAATCATTGGTTTGCCAAATCTCATCCTCTGCTTGCGGTACACGGCCAGGCGCGGTTTTTCAGCCCCGGCCCGAACAACATCGAACGGCAAAGCGCTTTAGTCCGCAAAGGCATGATGATCTAGGAGTTCTCAATGAACCTTATCGCTATCCTGGAACAGGAAGAGATTGCCCGCCTGACCGGCGGTCAAGCCAAGCCTGAATTTGCTCCTGGTGACACCGTCATCGTGAGCGTGAACGTCGTTGAAGGCACCCGCAAGCGCGTGCAGGCCTTCGAAGGCGTCGTGATCGCCAAGCGCAACCGCGGCCTGAACTCCGCGTTCACCGTGCGCAAGATTTCGTCGGGTGAAGCCGTGGAACGTACGTTCCAGCTGTACTCGCCGCAAATCGCCGGCATCGAAGTCAAGCGTCGCGGCGACGTGCGCCGCGCCAAGCTGTACTACCTGCGCAACCGCTCGGGCAAGTCGGCGCGTATCAAGGAAAAGCTGGTCAGCAAGCAAGCCTCGGCGGCTTGATCGCTTATCGGCACACGGCCCTACCAGTGTCGGACGCACACGCCATCCAGCGTTTTCGTTCGGCACGGGTTTCCGGGTTAAAAAGGCACCTGCGAGGGTGCCTTTTTCTTTTTGAAAAGCCGAATGTCTGATTCCTCGTCTTCTGCGCGGCCGCGCCGGCCGCTGGCGCGTCCCGGGTTCGACCCGGCGTCGCAACCCTGGGTGGTCGCCAACGATTCCCTGCCGGCGGTGCCGGCCGGCCTGCTGACGCCCGACCTGCTGCGCGGCACGCTCAGCCAGCCGTCCACCTGGACGCTCGAGCTGTCGCGCGACAATGACCTGCGCTATCCCGGCCGCGAAGGCGCCCCGGTGCCCGCGGCCGTGCTGATTCCGCTGGTGACGCGCGACGATGGCGTGCACATCATGCTGACCCAGCGCGCCGCGCACCTGCACGACCATGCCGGCCAGATCAGTTTTCCGGGCGGCCGTATCGAGACCAGCGATGCGACGCCGGTCGCCGCGGCGCTGCGCGAGGCGCAGGAGGAAACCGGACTGCCGGCCAACCACGTCGAGGTGCTGGGCAGCATGCCCCCGTACCTGACCGCCACTGGATTCTCCATCATCCCGGTCGTGTCTTTGGTTACGCCCGGCTTCCAGCTGGCGCCGGACGCGTTCGAAGTCGCCGAGGTGTTCGAAGTGCCGCTGTCGTTCCTGATGGATCCGGCCAATCACCGTTTGTACGAGGCGCGGCTGGAGGACGGCCGGGTGCGTCACTATTACGGCATGCCGTATGGCCGGCACTTCATCTGGGGCGCCACGGCCGGCATGCTGCGCAACCTTTATCACCTGTTGCGCAACGGCTTCGAGCCGCGTTGAGAGCCGTGCCGGGACCTGCCAACCAGCGGCTTCAATACCGTTGTTGTCCCGCCAGGTTCTCGTCCAGGATGCGCAGGTACAGCGCGTAGCGCGCCGGGTCGATCGCGCCCGCGTCCAGCGCCGCGACCACGCCGCAACCGGGCTCGTGGCGATGGGTGCAGTTGTAGAAACGGCACGACTCGATCGGCTTGGTGAATTCCGGGAAGCCGCGGATGATGTCTTCGCGGCTCAGGTGCTGCAGGCCGAAGGCCTGGAAGCCGGGCGAGTCGATCAGGTCTCCGCCTGGCGCGGGCAGGTGATAGAGGCGGGTGCTGGTGGTGGTGTGCTTGCCCATGTCCAGCGCCGTCGAGTGTTCCCGGGTGGGCGCCGCGGCGTCCGGCACCAGCGCGTTCAGCAGCGTCGACTTGCCCATGCCGCTTTGTCCCAGCAGCAGGTTGGTGCGGCCGGCCAGGCGCGGCGCCAGCAGGGTGTGGACCTTTTCGGGTTCAAGCGCGCTCAGTTCGACGATGTCCACGCCCAGCGCGGCAATCGGCGCCAAGCGGGCGCGGGCGGCGGGTAGCGCGTCGATGATGTCCGTCTTGTTCAGGATGATCAGCGGTTCGATACCGGCGCTCCAGGCGCCTGCCAGCGCGCGGCCGGTGAGGTCGTCGGAGAAGGTCGGCTGCACCGCCACCACGATCAGCAACTGGTCGACGTTCGATGCGAACTGCTTGGACCGCATTTCATCGGAGCGGTACAGCAGATTGCGGCGCGGCAGGATCGCATCGATGGCGCCTTCGTCCTGGCCCTGGCGCGTGATGCGGACGCGGTCGCCGACGGCGGCGCCGGCCTTCTTGCCGCGCGGGAAGCATTTGCGCAGGCTGCCGTCGGCCAGCTCGACGGTGTAGTGGCGGCCATGCGCCGCGATGATGCGGCCTTCGTTGGCGGCATCACCATGCGCGCCCGTCTTGGGCGCTTCCTGGAAGGCGGCCTTGTTGCGATCGTTCATGCTCATGCCGCGGGCGCCGTCAGGTGGCGGATGCGCACGGCGGCGGGGGGATGGCTGTCGTAGAAGGCGGAGTGCACGGGATCGGGAGTCAGGGTGGCGGCGTTGTCGTCGTAGAGCTTGACCAGGGCCGATACCAGGCGGTCCGGCGAGCTCTGTTCGGCCGCGTAGCGATCGGCCTCGAACTCGTCGCGGCGCGAGTACCAGCTGGCCAGCGGCGTGAAGATGAAGGTGAAGACGGGAATGGCCAGGAAGAACAGCAGCAGGGCCATCGCGTCGTTGCGACCGCCCAGCTGGGGCAGTACGCCCAGGCCCACGTAGAACCAGGGTTGCTGCGCGACCCAGCCCAGGATGGCGAAAAATATCAGGGCCGCCGCGAAGCTGAAGACGATGCGCTTGATGATGTGGCGCTTGGCGAAGTGGCCCAGTTCGTGCGCCAGCACGGCTTCGATCTCGTCGGCGTTCAGGCGCGCCAGCAGCGTGTCGAAGAACACGATGCGGCGCGAACGGCCGAAACCGGTGAAATAGGCGTTGCCGTGGGCCGAGCGGCGCGAGCCGTCCATCACGAACAGGCCGTTGAGCGCGAAGCCGCAGCGCTGCGCCAGGCGCTGGATTCGGCCGGCCAGTTCCGGATCGGACAACGGCGTGAATTTGTTGAACAGCGGCGCGATGAACATCGGATAGACGATGAGCAGCGCCAGGTTGAATGCGGTCCATAGCGCCCAGGCCCAGACCCACCAATACTGCCCCGCGCTGCCCATCAGCCACAGCACGGCGGCCGCCAGGGGCAGCCCCAGCACCGCCGCCACCAGCAGGCCCTTGGCTGCGTCCGAGATGAACAGTTCGGGCGTCATGCGGTTGAAACCGAAGCGCGCCTCCAGCTTGAACTGCCGCCACAGCGTGAAGGGCAGGCCCAGCAGGCCCAGCAGCAGCGCCACCGTCACCAGCAACAGCATCTGGCGCAGGAAGTCGTTGTCGGTGAGCTGGCCCACCCAGAGGTCGATGACCTGCAGGCCGCCCATCAAGGTCAGGCAGATCAGCAAGATGGCATCATAGGTGCGTTCGAACATGCCCAGCCTGACCCGCGCCACCGTATAGTCGGCCGCGCGCTGGTGGCTGGCCAGGCCGATCCGATGGGAGAATTCCGGCGGCACCTGGTCGCGATGGCGCGCCACGTGGCGGATCTGGCGGCTGGCCAGCCACATGCGCACGGCGATATCGGTCAGCAGGAAGGCAACGAACAGCAGTGTGAACATGGGCGATGCGGCTGGCTCAAGTGGGGATGTGCGAAAATTGCGTATTGGAAAATCGCGTGTTTTATAGGCAAATTATATGGCTGTGAACGAAAATCGCCTGGTTTGGCTGGACATGGAAATGACCGGCCTGGACCCTGAAAAAGAACGCATCATCGAGGTCGCCGTGGTGGTCACCGAGGCCGACCTGACCGTGGTCGCCGAAGGCCCCGTGCTGGTGGTGCACCAGTCCGACAGCCTGCTCGACGCCATGGACAACTGGAACAAATCCACCCACGGCAAGAGTGGCCTGATCGACAAGGTGCGCGCCTCGACGATTTCCGAAGCGCAGGCAGAGGATACGCTGTTGGCGTTTCTCGCGCAGCACGTGCCGGCAGGCAAGTCGCCGCTGTGCGGCAACACCATCAGCCAGGACCGCCGGTTCATGTTTGCTTACATGCCGCGCCTGGAACAGTTCTTTCATTACCGCAACCTGGACGTCAGCACGCTCAAGGAACTGGCGCGCCGCTGGGCGCCGGCCGTGTACAAGGGGTTCGAGAAGAAGAGCCGCCACGAGGCGCTGGCCGACATCTATGAATCGATCGACGAACTGAAGTACTACCGCGAGCACTTCCTTAAGGTGTAAGCCGCCGCCGAACCGTCGGCAACCGCTCGCGAGCCGCCATGTCGTCTTCCCATTCCGTCGCCAGGATCCGCGCCGCCGAACGCCAGGCCCTGGCCGAAGGCCGGCGCCTGATGCCGCTGGCGGGCGCGGCGGCGGCCCGTTTCGTGGCGCAGCGGATCGAGCCCTGCTCGGTGGTGCTGGCGCTGGCCGGACCCGGCAACAATGGCGGCGATGCCCTGGAGGCGGCGACCCGGCTGCGGGAACTGGGCCATGATGTGCGGGTCCTGCTGCCGGCGGGCGCTCAATGCCTGCCGCCCGACGCCGCACGCGCGTATGCGGGTTGGGTCGCGGCCGGCGGCATCGCCTTGTCCATCCTGACTCCCGACCTGTTGCCGGATCTGGTCATCGATGGCCTGTTCGGCATCGGCCTGAATCGTCCGTTGGGGCCTGATTGGCAGGCGCTGGTGGATGCGGTCAATGGCTGGAACGCGCCCGTGCTGGCGCTGGACGTACCCAGTGGCATCGACGCCGATACCGGTGTGGCACTGGGCCGGCCGATCCGGGCGCGCTGGACGCTGTCCTTCATCGGCCGGGCCCGGGGGCTGGCGCTGGCCGCGCAGGCGGCCGGCGAATTGCACCTCGACACGCTGGGGGTGGTAATGCCGGGGGAGGACGACGACGCCTGAGAAGGGGCTGTTCCGCGGCCCCTCGGCCCAGGGCGCTATGTCGGCCGGCCGCCGAAGCGCGCCGCGATGTCGGCGGCCAGCGGCGTGTAGCGTTCGTTGTCGCGCCCGGCCAGGGTGTTCAGGTGCGCTTCCGAGGCGTCGAATACTTGCCAGTAGATGCGCCCGCATAGATCGCGGGCCGCGTGGCCGGGCCAGTTGTCCGGCAGCATGGGGCCGGGCAGGTGGGGATCGTGCAGCACGATCCGGCGCCAATTGTGCAGCAGCATGACGCGCGCGATGAAGGCGTCCGAAGGCGAGGGCGGGGCTTCCAGCAGTTTTTCCAGCGGGCCGAAATTGCGGCTGAACTGTCGATATTGCTCGGCCACGTCGTCCAGGTTCCAGCACTGCGAGGCCAGGCTGGCTATCGGCAGGCCGCCGGCGCCGGCCAGGTCGCGCGCCGACAGCACCAGCGCCTTGTCCGGAATGCCCAGCTTTTCCAGGATGCCATGGGCCGCGCGGGCCTCGGTGTGCGGATGGGCGAACAGCCCCGGCGCGATCATCCCGAACCCTTCCCAGACCAGCTCGCGGCGCAGCTCCGCGCGCTCGGCCAGCCCGTTGCCGGTGCGAGGCAGCGCCACCAGCGTCCATTCCCCGTTCCATTCCCGCGGCGCGCCGACGTAGATGCGCTGCGAGGCGTGCGCCGTGTGGCGCAGGCCCTGCTCGGAAATCAGGTAGAGGCTGCGCCGGCCGTGGCGTTCGGACTGCAGCCAGTTCTGCGCCACCAGCCGGAACACGCTGGTGCGCAGCAGCCGTTCGTTGATGCCCAGCGGGGCCAGCAACTCGATCAGGTCGCCGAGCCAGATGGCGCCGCCGTGCGGCGCAAGGGCGTCGCCCAGCAGGCTGACGCAGAGCGATTTGGCGCGCGGCGGATCGCTCTTGATGAGGCGTGACAGGTAACGGTCCAGGGGCGACTGAGGGTTTGCCATAAGGGGGGCCGCAAGGGGCCGATATCGGGATCCTGGATATGATACATAAATCCAATGTGATACAGATTTGAGTTTGACAATGGTTTTTTTGTATTAAATAATCCGCCTATGACATGACGGCACTGCGCGGCGTTCGCTTTGCGCTATCGCAAACCGTCTCAAGGAGACAACCATGTACGCTCAACTCGTCGAAACCGGCGTCAAGCAGGTCAAGACCGCGGACCAGCTCGAAGGCCGCGAACAGACGTTCCAGCGCCGCATCGACGAAGGCGTGCGGATCGAGGCCAAGGACTGGATGCCCGAGGCCTACCGCAAGACCCTGGTGCGCCAGATCTCGCAGCACGCGCACTCCGAAATCGTCGGCATGCTGCCGGAAGGCAACTGGATCACCCGCGCTCCGTCGCTCAAGCGCAAGGCCATCCTGCTGGCCAAGGTGCAGGACGAAGCCGGCCACGGCCTCTACCTGTACAGCGCCGCCGAAACCCTGGGCGTATCGCGCGACGACCTGATCGACGACCTGCACGCCGGCCGCGCCAAGTACTCCAGCATCTTCAATTACCCCACGCTCAGCTGGGCCGACATCGGCATGATCGGCTGGCTGGTCGACGGCTCGGCCATCATCAACCAGATCCCGCTGTGCCGTTGCTCCTACGGCCCCTACGCCCGCGCCATGGTGCGCGTCTGTAAGGAGGAGTCCTTCCACCAGCGCCAGGGCTACGACCTGCTGATGCAGATGTGCCTGCACGGCACGCCCGAACAGAAGGCGATGGTGCAGGACTCGCTGAACCGCTGGTGGTGGCCGGCCCTCATGATGTTCGGCCCGTCGGATGCCGACTCTCCCAACAGCGCCCAGTCGATGGCCTGGAAGATCAAGCTCTTCTCCAACGACGAGCTGCGCCAGAAGATGGTCGACCAGACCGTGCCGCAGGCCGAATACCTGGGCCTGACCATTCCCGATCCCGAACTGAAGTGGAACGCCGAGCGCGGCCACTATGACTTCGGCGAGATCGACTGGAGCGAGTTCTACGCCGTGCTCAAGGGCAATGGCCCATGCAACCGCGAACGCCTGGCGGCGCGCGTCAAGGCGCACGAAGACGGCGCCTGGGTGCGCGAGGCGCTGGTCGCCTACGCCGACAAGCAGGCCGAGCGCAAGGCGGCCTGAGCCTTGGCCGGGCGGCGCCCGGCCTTCCAACTCCTTACCCATCCAATACCCGGGGCGCCACGCGCGCCCGGCATCCGAGGATATCCATCATGAGCAAAGACTGGCCTCTGTGGGAAGTGTTCATCCGCAGCCAGCACGGCCTGGCGCACAAGCACGTCGGCAGCCTGCACGCGCCCGACGCCGAAATGGCGATCAACCACGCCCGCGACGTCTACACCCGCCGCAACGAAGGCCTGAGCATCTGGGTGGTGCGGGCTTCCGACATTTCCGCCAGCAGCCCGGGCGACAAGGATCCCTTGTTCGAGCCGGCCAACAGCAAGGTCTACCGGCATCCCACGTTCTTTCCGATGCCTGAAGAAATCAAGCACATGTAAAGCGGCGGGGGAGACATGGACAAGACTTTCTTCGAATACCTGCTGCGCCTGGGCGATACCACGCTGATCCTGTCACAGCGGCTGGGCGCCTGGACCGGGCACGGCCCGATCCTGGAAGAGGACCTGGCGCTGACCAACACCGCGCTCGACCTGCTGGGCCAGGCCCGCATGTGGCTGACGCTGGCCGGCGAGGTCGAAGGCGCCGGCCGCGACGAGGACGCGCTGGCCTATCTGCGCGATGCCCATCAGTTCCACAATGCGCTGCTGGTCGAACGGCCCAACGGCAACTATGCCGACACCATGGCGCGCCAGTTCCTGTTCGACGTCTGGCACTACTTCCTCTTGCAGCGCCTGGCGCAATCGTCGGACGAGCGCGTGGCCGGCATCGCCGCCAAGTCGCTCAAGGAAGTGACCTACCACGTGCGCCGTTCGTCGGACATGGTGGTGCGGCTGGGCGATGGCACCGAGACCAGCCACGCCAGGATGCAGGCGGCGATCGACGACGCCTGGCGCTTCACCGGCGAACTGTTCACCGACGACGCGATCGACCAGGACATGGCGGCGCGCGGCATCGGCTGTGAGCTGGCCGCGCTGCGCGCGCCCTGGGAACAGCATGTGCGCGAAGTGCTGGAGGAAGCCACGCTGACCGTGCCGGACTCCGCGGCTTCAAACCATCCGGCCCACCGTGGCGGCCGCCAGGGCCGTCACACCGAGGAACTGGGCTACGTGCTGGCGGAAATGCAGTATCTGCCGCGCGCCTATCCGGGGGCCAAGTGGTGAACGCCGTCGCGCCCGTGTCCATCGAGCAGGTCTACGCCTGGCTGCAGGAGGTCCCCGATCCGGAGATCCCCGTGCTGTCGGTGGTGGACCTGGGCGTGGTGCGGGACGTGTCCTGGGACGGCGACGCCTGTGTCGTCGTCATCACGCCGACCTACTCCGGCTGCCCCGCGATGCGGGAGATCACCGAAGACATCCGCCAGGTGCTGGCGCGCCACGGCATCGGCGAGGTGCGCGTCGAGACGCGCCTGTCGCCCGCCTGGACCACCGACTGGATGAGCGAAAAAGGCCGCGCCGCGCTCAAGGACTACGGCATCGCCGCGCCCGCGCAGCAGGCCATCGACATCTCGGGCATCAGCCGGCGCAGTGCCGGGCCCGCCATCGAGTGCCCGCGCTGCGGCTCGCGCGACACGCGCCTGGTCAGCAACTTCGGATCGACCTCGTGCAAGGCGCTGTACCGCTGCGTCAGCTGCCGCGAGCCGTTCGATTACTTCAAGACTCACTGAGAGTGGTTTCGAGAATGAGCCTGAACCAATTCCACCCCCTGAAAGTGGCCTCGGTGGCGCGCAACACGCGCGACGCGGTGGTCGTGACGTTCGACCTGCCCGATACGCTGGTCGACGAGTTCGCTTTCCAGCCCGGCCAATACCTGACGCTGCGCACGCAGCTCAACGGCGAGGAACTGCGCCGCTCCTATTCGATCTGTTCGGCGCCGCGCGACAAGCTGCTGCGCGTGGCGATCAAGAAGGTCGACGAGGGCGTATTCTCCAGCTGGGCCAACCACGAGCTGCAGCCGGGCCAGACGCTGGAAGTGATGGCGCCGGCCGGCAACTTCACCGTCGACTTCTCACCTGAAAACCAGCGCCACTACGTGGCATTCGCGGTGGGCAGCGGCATCACGCCGGTGTTCTCGCTGGTCAAGACCGCGCTGTCGACCGAGCCGAACAGCAAGTTCACGCTGTTCTTCGGCAACCGCGCCTCGTCGGCCGTGCTGTTCCGCGAAGAGATCGAGGACCTGAAGAACCTGTACATGGACCGCTTCTCGCTGGTCTACGTCATGAGCCGGGAAACCCAGGACATCGAGCTGTTCAACGGCCGCCTGGACGGCGACAAGGTCGACCAGCTGATGTCGGCCTGGATGAGTCCCGAGGATATCGACTACGCTTTTGTCTGCGGTCCGCAGACCATGACCGAGAGCGTGGTCGAGCGGCTGCAGGCCCGCGGCATCCCGAAGGCGAACATCAAGTTCGAACTGTTCGGCGCCCCGAAGGGGCCGCGCGCGTTGCGCACGGGGCAGGACGCCCGCCAGGCTCCCGGCAAGGGTCAGTGCGAGGTGACCGTGGTGCAGGACGGCCACAGCCGCAAGTTCGTGATCGACAAGAACAAAGACAGCGTGCTGGATTCGGCGCTGGCGCAGGGCATCGAGCTGCCGTATTCGTGCAAGGGCGGAGTGTGTTCCACCTGCCGCTGCAAGGTGGTCGAGGGCGAAGTGGACATGGACGCCAATTTCGCCCTGGAAGACTACGAAGTGGCCCGAGGCTTTATCCTGAGCTGCCAGAGCTTTCCGGTCAGCGACCGCCTGGTGATCGACTTCGACCAGGAAACCTGACCCGGCGCGCGCCAGTCACACCCCTATTCCATTTGGAGAGACGCAGTGTCCCAGAAATTCTTCGAACGCCACCAGCCCCAGCTGGAACAAGCCCTGGCCGCCGCCGCATTGCGCGGCTACTGGAGCCCGTTTGCCGAGTCGCCCAGCCCCCGCAACTATGGCGAGACCGCCAATGACGACGGCCGCGCCGCCTTCGAGGCGCTGCGCGGCAAGCCGTTCCCGCTGAACCTGCACGACGCCGACGGCACCGTCGGCGGCGAAAAGTCGCCCTACGGCTTCGACCTGGGCATCACCTATCCGCACGTGCCCGCCGCCAAGCTGGTGGCCGCCTCCAAGCGCGCGCTGCAGGACTGGCGCCGCGCCGGCCCGCAGGCCTGGGTGGGCGTGTCGCTGGAAATCCTGGCGCGCCTGAACAAGCTCAGCTTCGAAATGGCCTACGCCGTGCAGCACACCACCGGCCAGGGCTTCATGATGGCCTTCCAGGCCGGCGGCCCGCATGCGCAGGATCGCGGCTTCGAGGCCGTGGCCTACGCCTGGCAGGAAATGTCGCGCATCCCCGGCGTCGCCATCTGGGAAAAGCCGCAGGGCAAGAACGACCCCATCCGCATGGAAAAGCACTTCACCGTGGTGCCGCGCGGCGTGGCGCTGGTGATCGGCTGCTCGACCTTCCCGACCTGGAACGGCTACCCCGGCCTGTTCGCCAGCCTGGCCACCGGCAACACCGTCATCGTCAAGCCGCACCCGGGCGCGATCCTGCCGCTGGCCCTGACCGTCAAGGTGGCGCGCGAAGTGTTGCAGGAAGCCGGCTTCGATCCGGACGTGGTGCTGCTGGCCGCGCACACCGCCGAGGAAGACACCGCGCGCCAGCTGGCGCTGGACCCCGCCGTCAAGATCATCGACTTCACCGGCAGCACCGCCAACGGCGACTGGCTGGAGGACAACGCCCGCCAGGCGCTGGTCTACACCGAGAAGGCCGGCGTCAACCAGGTCATCATCGATTCGGCCGCCGACCTGAAGGGCGTGGCGCGCAACCTGGCGTTCTCGCTGGCGTTGTATTCGGGCCAGATGTGCACGGCGCCGCAGAACATCTACGTGCCGCGCGACGGCATCCAGACGCCGGAAGGCCGCGTCAGCTTCGATGAGGTCGCCGCCGCCCTGGGCGCCGCGGTCGACAAGCTCGGCGCCGACGCCGCCAAGGCCGTCGAGCTGACCGGCGCGATCCAGAACGAAGGCATCGTCGAACGCATCGAGAAGGCCCGCGCGCTGGGCCTGCCGGTGGTGGCCGACAGCAAGACGCTGACGCACCCGCAGTTCGAGAACGCCCGCGTGCGCACGCCGCTGCTGCTGCGCGCCGAGGCCGGCAACCCCGCCATCAGCCAGGAATGGTTCGGTCCGATCGCCTTCGTGGTCGCCACCGATTCCACCGCCCACAGCATCCAGATCGCGCGTGACAGCGTGATCGAGCACGGCGCGCTGTCGCTGTCGGCCTACACCACCAGCAACGAGGTGGCCGAGCAGGTGCAGGACGCGGCGGAAGAGTCCGGCGTGTCGTTGTCGCTGAACCTGACCGGCGCGGTGTTCGTCAACCAGACCGCCGCCTTCAGCGATTTCCACGGCACCGGCGCCAACCCGGCGGCCAACGCGGCGCTGTCCGACTCGGCCTACGTGTCCAACCGCTTCCGCGTGGTGCAGACCCGCCGCCACATCTGAACGGTGGATCCGGACATGACCTATCAAGACATCCAATTCGAACTGGCCGACGGCATCGCTCGCCTGACGCTGAACCGCCCGGACAAGCTCAACAGCTTCACCGCCAACATGCATGGCGAAGTGGCGGATGCGCTGACCCGCGTCGAAACCGAAGGCGCGCGCGTGCTGGTGCTGACCGGCGCCGGCCGCGGCTTCTGCGCCGGGCAGGACCTGAGCGAGCGCAAGCCCGCGCCCGACGGCACGCCGCCCGACCTGGGCGAGACCGTCGACAAGTTCTACGCGCCGCTGGTGCGGCGCCTGAACGCCTTGCCGATGCCGGTGGTGGTGGGCGTCAATGGCGTGGCGGCCGGCGCCGGCGCCAACCTGGCCTTCGCCGGCGACATCGTCATCGCCAAGGAATCGGCCAACTTCATCCAGTCGTTCTGCAAGCTGGGCCTGATCCCCGACACGGGCGGCACCTTCGTGCTGCCGCGCCTGGTGGGCCGCGCCCGCGCCATGGGGCTGGCCATGCTGGGCGACAAGCTCAGCGCGCGCCAGGCCGAGGCCTGGGGCCTGATCTGGCAATGCGTGGCCGACGACGCGTTCGACACGACCCTGGAAAACCTGGCGCAGCATTTCTCGCGCGCGCCGACCAAGGGCCTGGCCTTCACCAAGCGCGCCTTGCAGGCCAGCCTGGGCAATGACCTGGCGACCCAGCTGGATCTGGAGCGCGACATGATGCGCGAACTGGGCCGCAGCGCCGACTACGCCGAAGGCGTGGCGGCCTTCCTGGGCAAACGCGAACCGCAGTTCAAGGGGCAATGATGAGCAGCACGCACGTTCCGCCCGTCGAGGCGCCGACGGATCCGCAGGAACTGGCGCAGGCCGTGGGCACGGTGATGTACGCCGGCGACGCGGCCTCGCAGGGCCTGGACATGAAGGTCGAGGAAATGGCGCCGGGCTATGCGCGCCTGAGCATGCGGGTGCGCCCCGACATGCTCAACGGCCACAAGACCTGTCATGGCGGTTTCATCTTCGCGTTGGCCGACAGCGCCTTTGCCTTTTCCTGCAATTCCCGCAACGTCAGCACCGTGGCGTCGGGCTGCACCATCGATTACCTGGCCCCCGGCTTCGAGGGCGACCTGCTGACCGCGGTGGCGCAGGAGCGCTCGCTGGCCGGGCGCACCGGGGTGTACGACGTGACCGTCACCAACCAGGACGGCCGCAACGTCGCCCTGTTCCGGGGCCGATCCTATCGCATCAAGGGGCAGATCGTCGGCACGCCGGCCGAGGCTTGAACGCGTCAACCAATCAGAGACAAGGCCACCGGCCGAGGCGGGCGCGCGGCGCGTCCCCCGGCACGGAGGGTAGAGCATTCCAGGAGAGAGATAACCATGCCCAACACCATGAGCAAGCCGGGGCTGGACCCCATCGAGCATGCCAGCCAGGATGAGCTGCGCGCGTTGCAGCTCGAGCGCCTGAAGTGGTCGCTCAAGCACGCCTACGAGAACGTGCCGCACTACAAGAAGGCGTTCGACGAGATCGGCGTGCATCCGGACGACCTGAAACAGCTGTCCGACATTTCGAAGTTCCCCTTCACCACCAAGAAGGAACTGCGCGAGAACTATCCGTTCGGCATGTTCGCGGTGCCGCGCGAGCGCATTTCGCGCATCCACGCGTCCAGCGGCACGACCGGCAAGCCGACCGTGGTGGGCTACACCCAGCGCGACCTGGACAACTGGGCCAACCTGGTGGCGCGCTCGATCCGCGCGGCCGGCGGCAAGCCCGGCGACACGGTGCACGTGGCCTACGGCTACGGCCTGTTCACGGGCGGCCTGGGCGCGCATTACGGCGCCGAACGCCTGGGTTGCACCGTCATCCCGATGTCGGGCGGGCAGACCGAAAAGCAGGTGCAGCTGATCAACGATTTCCGTCCGGACATCATCATGGTCACGCCCTCCTATTTCTGCAATATTCTGGAGGAGCAGCGCCGCCAGGGGATTGATCCGCGTCAAAGTTCGCTGCGCATCGGCATCTTCGGCGCCGAGCCCTGGACCGGGCAGATGCGCGCCGACATCGAGGCTGAGGCGGGCATCGACGCGGTCGACATCTACGGCCTGTCCGAAGTGATGGGCCCGGGCGTGGCCAGCGAGTGCGTCGAGACCAAGGACGGTCCTGTGGTGTGGGAAGACCACTTCTACGCCGAGATCATCAATCCGGACACGGGCGAGCCCGTGGCGGACGGCGAGCCGGGCGAACTGGTGTTCACCTCGCTGACCAAGGAAGCGATGCCCATCATCCGCTACCGCACCCGCGACCTGACCCGCCTGTTGCCGCCCACCGCGCGCAGCATGCGCCGCATCGGCAAGATCACGGGCCGCAGCGACGACATGCTGATCGTGCGCGGCGTGAACATGTTCCCGACCCAGGTCGAGGAACTGGTGCTCAAGATCGCGCAACTGGCCCCGCATTACCAGCTGGTGCTGTCGCGCACGGGCAATATGGATGAGCTCGAGATCCTGACGGAAGTCCGCGCCGAGTTCGCGACCCTGTCGGACGCCGAGCGCGCGGCGCTGGGCAAGCAACTGCAGCATGCGGTCAAGACGCACATCGGCGTCAGCGCCCGCATCCAGGTGTCGGACGCCGGCCACGTCGAGCGCACGCTGACCGGCAAGGCCCGCCGTGTGATCGACAAGCGCCCCAAGGGCTGAGCGCGCTGCGCGTTCCCGCCGCCGGCAACGGCGCGGGGCGGCCACACCGCCATGAAAAAAGCAGCCCTCGGGCTGCTTTTTTTTTGCGCCGTCGCTGTCCGCCGGGCGCGCCGTCAGGCCTGGCGCGCCACGGTCCGCACGATATGCCGATACCAGAAGTGCAGCAGGGTGGCTGACAGCGCCAGGCCCACCATTGCCATCAACCACATGCTGCCCGCGCCTTGCGGCGAGCCCGGCACCAGGATCTCGCGCAGCCCGTCCAGGCCGCCGCGGCCCGGGCCGAAACCGAACCACCAGCCGCCGACCAGGCCGACGCCAGCCAGCGCCACCGTCTGCAGCAACAGCGGCACCACCGCGACTTTATAGGCCCGCAGCAGGTACGAGTTGATGCACTGCATGGAGTCGAACAGGTGGAACAGCGGCAGCACCGCCAGCAGCGTGGTCGCCACCGCGGCTACCTGGGGATTGTCGGTGTAGGCCGCCAGGATCAGCGGACGGCCGGCCAGCAGCACTACCGCGGTGAGCAGGGCGCCCATCAGTCCCAGCGCCAGGCCGGCCATGCCGGTGCGGTGGGCATGCGCCAGGTTGCCGGCGCCGATCGCCTGCGCCGTCAGCGCGGCGGTGGCCACGCCCAGCGCCATCGGCATCATGTAGCACAATGCCGCCAGGTTCGACATGATCTGGTGGCCGCCGGTCACGAAGGTGCCTTCGCGCGCGACCAGCAAGGCCATGAAGGTGAAGGCCGAGACCTCCACCAGATACGAACCGCCCATGGGGATGCCCAGTCGCAGCAGTTCTTTCAGCGTCTTCCAGTCGGGCCGGCCGACGTGCAGGTGGAACCGACGGTAATAGCGGTCGTGGGTGATGACCCACAGGCCCAGCCCCAGGCTCATCCACGACACCACGGCGGTCGCCAGGCCGGCGCCGGTGGCGCCCATGGCCGGCAGGCCGAGGGAGCCGTAGATGAACAGCCAGTTGAAGAAGGCCTTGAAGCCGATGGCGGTGAGGTTGATCGCCATCACCAGCTTGGGCCGCGACACGGAGGTGCCGAGCGCGTAGATGGTGCGGAACACCAGCGCGGCCGGCAGCGCCAGGATCAGCGCCCGCAGGTACGAAGCGATGCGGTCGCGCACGCCGGGATCGACGTTGCCCGACATCGACAGCCAGAAATCCGGGAACAGCATCAGGATGCCGCCCACCGCCGACAGGCCCAGCGCCAGCCACACGCCCTGGCCCCAACTGCGGCCCACTTCGCGGTTGTTGCCGGCGCCGAAATGCTGCGCCAGGATCGGGATGAGGGCGTGCACCACCCCCATCAGACCCACGAAAACGGTGATGTAGATCGAGGCCGACAGCGCCATCGCCGCCAGGTCGTTGGCGCTGGCGTGGCCGGTCATGGCGGTGTCCAGCACGCCGAACGAGATGCCGGCCCATTGGCTGACCAGGACCGGCCAGGCCTGTTTGGCGATGTTGCGCAGGGTGGCGCCGAAACCGGGCACCGCCGGTTGGGCGGGCGTCATCGGGTGGGGCCGACTCGCAGCAGGCGGAACACTTCTTGGCGGTCGGCGCGGCGGCCGCCCTGCCACAGCACGTCGGCGCTGTCGCTGTAGGCGGCGGTGTTGTCGCGCAGGCTCTGGTTGGTGGTCTGCTGCAGCACCAGCGTGCACTTCGAATCGAACGTGAACGTCAGGTTGTTGAAGATCAGGAACGAGGCGCGCTGGCCGCTGCCCAGGCTCAGTCCGCGCACGCATTCGCCCGGACGGAGGTTCTGCGCCAGGGCCTGCGCCAGCTCGCCCGACACGGTGCGGTAGCTGCGGGCGTAGTCGACCGCGGGCTGCCACAGCAGCACCAGCAGGATCCAGGTGACCGTCAGGCCGCCGGCCGACAGCACGGTGCCGCGCCACAGCGCTTGCGGCTTGACGCGCAGGCGCCAGACCACCAGCGCGATCCAGCCGAGCGTGAAGACCACCGCCAGGGCGAAGGCCACCCAGGAGATGACGGGCTCATACCCGGTGGTCTGGCGGCCGATGTTGCGCGCGATCTGCGCCGGCCAGTGGAAATGCAACGCGATCCAGCCGAGCCACGCGGTGGCGGCGGTCAGCGAAAAGCACATCACTGCGAACCAGTCCAGCGTGTTGACCACACCGCGACGCAAGGTCGGCAGCGAAAACGCGCCCAGCACCGCGCAAGGCACGGCCAGCAGTACGTATTCCGAATCGCTGGCCTCGTCCAACCCGAACAGCACGAGGGCAGAACAGATCAGCAGCATCAGCGGCAACCAGATATGCGGCGCATAGATCCAGGCGCGCCAGCGCCAGATGGCCAGCAGCGCCAGCGGCCAGGTGGGCCACAAATACCAGGGCAGGTCGCGCAGCGTGCGGCCGAGGTCGTGCCAGGCGGGCACGGCGAAGGACGCCAGGTTCCAGGTCTTCCAGTTGCGGATCCAGTATTCGCTGGCCTGGGTGGCCGGAATCCACCAGGCCAGGATCAGCGCGGCGGCCAACGCGGCCGCCCAGGGCAGCCAGCGCTTGCATTTCCAGAGCGGGCCGCGCGGATAGAAGGCCAGCAGGGCGCCGACCATGATCGGCAGCGCGCCGATCCAGCCGCGCGTGAGAAAGCTGGCGGCCAGCGCAATGCCCAGGGTGGTCGAGCCGGTGACCGGACGATCGACGGTACGCGCCAGCGAATAGAAGGCCAGCGCCTGGCACGCCATGATGGCGGGCACGACCGTGGTTTCATGGGTGCGCTGCAGGATGCCGACCGTGGCCAGCAGCAGCAGCAGCGCGGCGTCGGCCAGCATGCGGCCGTAGTCGCGCGGTTCCGGCTCGCCGCCGAAGGGCAGGGCCAGTGGTTGCGCTTCGGCGCGGCGGCCCAGCAGATAGGTGCCGTACCAGACGCTGGTGGCGGTGATGCCGAACCAGAGCAGATTGGGCAGGCGGCCGGCGGTGATGTCGCCGATGAAAGGGCCGAACAGCCAGATGCAGATGGCGCCGACCCAGGTGATCAGCGGGCCTTCCTCGGCATGCGCCAGGTGCCCCACCTGCGGCAGCAGCCAGGTGATGCCACCCTCGCGGATGGCGGTGATCATGGTCGCCAGGCCGACCGCGTCGTCGGTTTTCCACGGGTCGCGCATGAACAGGCCGGCGACGATGTACGCCAGCGCCAGCCCAAGCAGGATCAGCCTGGGCAGTTTCGCGGTGGCCACGGACGTCAGCCGGGCCGGAGTGGAAATGGAAAGTGGGGACACGGGCGTTAATGTAACCGAGAGATCGGGAAGCGCCAGCCCCTGGTTGATCGACAAGCAGGGCCAGGGGAAAAAAAAGCAGCCCGGAGGCTGCCTTTTTGCTGTGACTCCCGTGGGAGCAACAGGATCAGGAAGCGGACTTGACCGTGCCAGCGGTGCGGGCGAAACGGGCGCGGAATTTTTCCACGCGGCCGGTTTCGACGATACGCGTCTGGGCGCCCGTGTAGAACGGGTGCGATTCGGAGGTCACGTCGCACTTGAAGAGCGGGTACGTCTTGCCATCGAGTTCGATAGTTTCGCGCGTCTGGACGGTCGAGCGGGTGATGAACTTGCTGCCCGTTTGCAGGTCGGCGAAGACGACTTCGCGGTATTCGGGGTGAATGCCTTCTTTCATGGTGCTTTCCTAGGACTCCCCCAGGGAGTCATGTCAAAAGTTAGGGTCGCCAGCACGAACCACTTTCAGGTTCCTGCCACGTATCCGAAAAGTAACTGTGCATTCTAGCATGGGAATCACGGGGCGGGCCAGGCAATCCGGGCGGACCTGCCCGGATGCCCATTCAGGGACGGATAGGCGCCGGATCAGAGGTTCGTGCGCAGTTTCCAGATCTCGGGGAACAGCACCACTTCCAGCATGCGCCGCAGGTAGTCCACGCCCGAGGTGCCGCCGGTGCCGCGCTTGAAGCCGATGACGCGCTCGACCGTGGTGACGTGGCGGAAACGCCACAAGCGGAAGGCATCCTCCAGGTCGGTCAGCTTTTCGCCCAGTTGGTACAGATCCCAGTAGCGGTCGGTGTCGCGGTAGACGGTCAGCCAGGCCTGTTCGACGCCATCGGAGGCCAGGTAAGGCTGGGTCCAATCGCGTTCCAGGCGGTCGGCGGGGACCGTCACGCCATGCCGCGCCAGCAGGCGCAGGGATTCGTCATACAGCGAGGGCGCCTCGTAGGCCTGTTGCACCTGCGCCAGCAGGTCGGCGCGATGCGCGTGCGGCTTGAGCATGGCGGCGTTCTTGTTGCCCAGCAGGAACTCGATCTGGCGGTACTGGTAGCTCTGGAAGCCGCTGGAACGGGCCAGATAGGGCCGCAGGGCGGAGTACTCGGGCGGCGTCATGGTCGCGAGCACGTCCCAGGCATGGACGAGCTGTTCCATGATTTTGCTGACCCGGGCCAGCATCTTGAAGGCGGGCTGCGGGCGGTCGGCCGCCAGGTTGGCGATGGCGCCGCGCAGCTCGTGCAGCATCAGCTTCATCCAGAGTTCGCTGGTCTGGTGCTGCACGATGAACAGCATCTCATTGTGCTCGGGCGACAGCGGGTGCTGCGCGCCCAGCAGCTCGTCCAGGTGCAGGTAGTCGCCGTAGGTCATGTCGCGCGCGAAATCCAGCTGCGCTTTTTCCTCGTGGACGATGTCTTCGGGGCGTTGGTTCTGGCTCATGCCTGGCCTCCCTGGCAGGGTGGGGCCGCGCGGCGGGCGGAGGCGGGCAGGCTGCGCCAGCCGGAAAATGGCAGGCAGGCGCAGGCGAGCGCCATGCGCGGGTCGTACGGAATGGTCATGGTCGTGCTTCTTTCGAATGGGGCGGTCGGCACAGCGGCGGCGCCATCATTGCGCCGCGGCCCGCACGGCCCGCCCGTGGCCGGTGTTTCAGCCCAATTCGCGCAAGACGGCGCGCACCGGGCTGGCGTCAGCCTGGATCAAAGCCAGCGGCAGTGCGATCAGTTCGTAATCGCCCTCCGGCACGTCGTCGAGCACCAGGTTCTCCAGTACTCGAATGTCGTGCCGCAGGATGGTGTGATGGCTGTCCAGGGTCTTGCTGGACGCGGGGTCGATGCTGGGGGTGTCCAGCCCGATCAGCATGACGCCGCGTTCGGCCAGCCATTCGATGGTTTGCGGCGCGTAGGCCGAAAAGTCGTCGGTCCACCATTCCTGCGCGGCATGCTTGGCGGTACGCACCAGGATGCGCGGCGGCAGGTTGTTGGCGGCGTGGAGCAGGTGCTCCGGGGTGATCAGCGGGCCGCAGTCGATCGCGTGGATGACGCGACAGGGGCCCAGGAACGGTTCGAGCGAGACCGCGCCGATGGCGGCGGCGCCGTTCTGGTAGTGCAGCGGCGCGTCGGCGTGCGCGCCCACGTGCGGCGACAGGGTGATTTCGCTGACGTTGACGGGGCAGCCGGGCGCGAGCGACCACTTCCATTCCTGGCGATACGGGGTATCGCCGGGGAACACGGGCGAAGCCGTGGAGACGGGAGGGGAGATATCCCACAGGCGTTTCATGGAGGGCGCGGGTCGCGAAAAACGGAATCGGGAAAGCGGAATTAGGTTAAGCCTAAAGCAATTTCGGGCCGTAGTCTAACGAATTCCCGCGGCGCGCGCAGCCCCTCAGATGCGGCCCAGTTCCGCCATCGAGGTGACCGTGTCGCCGGCGATGATGAGGTGGTCGATCAGGGCGACGTCCACCAGGGCCAGCGCCTGTTTCAGGTGGCGGGTGAAGGCCTGGTCGGCGGCGCTTGGCTCGGCCAGGCCGGAGGGGTGATTGTGGGCTACGATCAGCGCGGCGGCATGGTGCCTCAGGGCCTCGCGCACGACTTCGCGCGGATACACCGAGGCCTGCGACAGCGTGCCGCGCGCCAGTTCGCCGCTGGCGATCAGGCGCAGCCGGCTGTCCAGGTAGAGGGCGATGCAATGTTCGACCCGGCGGTGGGCCAGCGTGACCCGGCAGTATTGCTTTACCCGGGACGGGTGGTCGAGCGTGCTGTCGCGCGCCAGTTCCTCTTCGACCGCGCGTTTGGCCATTTCCAGTATGGCCGCCAGGGCGCAGGCCTTGGCGGTGCCCAGCCCCGGCAACGCCTGCAGTTCCTCGGGGGTGGCGCCCAGCAGCCCGCGCAGGCCATGGAAGCGGTCCAGCAATTGGCACGACAGGTCCAGCACATTCAGGCCCGGCACCCCCGTGCGCAGGGCGATGGCGAGCAGTTCGGCATTTTGTAACGCCGACGCCCCCAGGCGCAGCAGGCGCTCCCTGGGACGGTCGGCTTTTGGCACCCGCGCAGACAATTTCATAAGAGGCTCTAAAATCAGGGTATTACTTACTGTCTGAATACGGTGGCAGATCTTGAGCATCGCCTCTAACGAAGTGAACGTTTTGGTCCGTCCGGACTCCTACCTGACGCTGCACTACCGCATCACCCTGGCCTCGGGGCCGGGCGAGGGGTCGGTATTCACCGACACCTTCGACGGCCGTCCGGCGACGTTGCAATTGGGTAGCGGCCAGTGGGCCCCCGGCCTGGAAACCGCCTTGCTCGGCAAGGCCGAAGGCGACCGGTTCAGTGTCACGCTGGAGCCGGCCGATGCCTATGGCGAGCGCAATCCCGAGCTGATCCAGCGCGTGACGCGCAAGATGCTGGCCGAACATGCGGGCGCGGACGCCACCTTCGAGCCGGGCGACCTGGTCGAATTCGCCGCGCCCAATGGCGGGCGCTATTCGGGCGTTCTGAAGGAAATCAACGAGGAATCGGCGTTGTTCGATTTCAACCACCCGCTTGCGGGCGTCCGTTTGCGAGTCGACGTGGCGCTGCTGGGAGTTCTCTGATGAGCCAGGTTGTCCCCGTCACCGCGGCCGACGCCGAAGTCGTGCTGGCACAGCCGCGCGGCTTCTGTGCCGGCGTCGACCGTGCCATCGACATCGTCGAGCGCGCGCTCGAGTTGCATGGCGCGCCGATCTACGTGCGCCACGAGATCGTCCACAACCGCTACGTGGTCGAGGACCTGCGCGCCAAGGGCGCCATCTTCATCGACGAACTCGACGACGCGCCCACGGGCGCGATCGTGGTGTTCTCCGCCCACGGCGTGTCCAAGGCGGTGCGGGCCGAGGCCGAGGCTCGCGGGCAGCAGGTGTTCGACGCCACTTGTCCGCTGGTGACCAAGGTGCATATCGAGGTGGCCCGCATGCGCGCGGCCGGGCGCGAGATCATCATGATCGGCCACAAGGGCCATCCCGAGGTCGAAGGCACGCTGGGCCAGGCCCAGGGCGGCATGTACCTGGTCGAGACGGTCGAGGACGTGGCCGGCCTCCAGGTGAACGATCCCGAGAACCTGGCCTACGTCACGCAGACGACCCTTTCCGTGGATGACGCGGCGGCGGTATCCAAGGCGCTCAAGGCGCGTTTCCCGAGCATCGTCGAGCCCAAGAAAAGCGATATCTGCTATGCCACCCAGAACCGCCAGGACGCGGTCAAGGTGCTGGCGCCGGAATGCGACCTGGTGCTGGTGGTGGGCAGCCCCAACAGCTCCAACTCCAACCGCCTGCGCGAAGTGGCGGACCGCAAGGGCGTGGCGTCCTACCTGATCGACGGCGCGCATTCCATCGACCCGGCCTGGCTCGAAGGTCGCAAGCGCATCGGCGTGACCGCCGGCGCCTCGGCGCCCGAGATCCTGGTGCAGCAGGTGATCGCGCGGGTCAAGGAACTGGGCGCGGTGTCGGTGCGCACCATGCCGGGCCTGGAAGAGAACGTGGCGTTCCCGTTGCCCAAGGGGCTGTCGCGCAAGGTGGCGCAGACCGAATCGCTGGAATAGGCGCGGCCCCCGCCGCGGGCGCCGCCAAGAACAAGAATCGAGGAGACTTCATGCAGTTGTACAGCTATTTCCGCAGTTCGGCCGCCTATCGCGTGCGCATCGCCCTGAACCTGAAGGGCCTGCCGTACGAATACCTGGCGGTGCACCTGCTGAAGGATGGCGGCCAGCAATTGTCGGCCGACTACCGCAAGGTCAACCCGACTGCGCTGGTGCCGACGCTGGTCGACGGCGACGCGGTCATCGGTCAATCGCTCGCCATCATCGAGTACCTGGAGGAAACGCATCCGCAGGTGCCGCTGCTGCCGGCCGACGCCATCGGCCGGGCGCGCGTGCGCGACCTCGCGCTGGGCATTGCCTGCGATACGCATCCCTTGAACAACCTGCGGGTGTTGAAGTACCTGAAGCACACGTTGGGCGTGGACGAAGCCGCCAAGACGGCCTGGTATCAGCATTGGGTGCGCCAGGGATTGGAAGCCCTGGAAGCGCAACTGGCCGGGTCGTCCGCCACCGGCAAGTTCTGCCATGGCGACACGCCGACCATCGCCGACCTTTGCCTGGTGCCGCAGGTGGCCAACGCGCGCCGCTTCGAATGCGATCTGGCCGCGATGCCCACGGTCGTGCGGATTGACGCCGCCTGCCGCGAGTTGCCGGCGTTCGACGCCGCCGCGCCGGGCAAGCAGCCCGACGCGGAGTAAGGCTGGCGGCCCCGCGAGGGGCCCCGCCAGCCTTAGCCGAGCTGCACCGGCACGAAGATCTTGTCTTCACCGCGCTGCACCAGAAGCGCGACCGTCTTGCCGGCCTTTGACAGCGCGTCCTTGACCTGGCTGATGTTGCGCACAGGCTGGCCGTTGAGCGACAACAATACGTCGCCCGGCTGGATGCCCGCCTTGGCGGCCGGGCCGGCCGATTGCTCGATCAACAGTCCCTGCGTGCCCGCCGCTTCCTGCTCCTGGGGCGACAGCGGCCGCAAGGCCAGGCCGAGCTGGCCCTTCTGCACGTCGCGGCTGTCGCCGGCAGCCTGCGTCCGGTCCTTCGGCATGCCGCCGAGCGTGGCCACGACTTCCTTGGGAGCGCCGTTGCGCCACAGATCCAGCGTGATCTTTTCGCCGGGCTTGGCCAGCGTGATCAGCGAGGCCAGGTCGCCCGACGACACGATCGTCTTGCCGTCGATCCTGCGCACCACGTCACCGGGCTGCAGGCCGGCCTTTTCGGCCGCGCTGCCTTTTTCGACGCTGGAAACCAAGGCGCCGGACGGCGTGTCCAGCCTGAACGAATTGGCCAGGTCCTGGTTGACCTCCTGCACCGTCACGCCCAGGCGTGCGTGCTGCACCTTGCCGTGCTCCAGGATCTGGTCCTTGATCTTGTACGCCACGTCGATCGGGATCGAGAACGACAGCCCCTGGAAGCCGCCGGTGCGGCTGTAGATCTGCGAATTGATACCGACGACTTCGCCGCGGTCATTGAACAGCGGTCCGCCCGAATTGCCGGGGTTGACCGCCACATCGGTCTGGATGAATGGCACCGAAGTGTCGTCCGGCAGCGAACGGCCCTTGGCACTGACGATGCCCGCCGTGGCGGTGTTTTCCAGGCCGTAGGGCGAGCCGATGGCCAGCACCCATTCGCCCACCTGCAGCTTGTTGACGTCGCCGATCTTGACCACCGGCAGGTTCCTGGCGTCGATCTTGATGACGGCCACGTCGGTCTGCGTGTCGGCGCCCAGCACCTTGGCGCGGAATTCGCGGCGGTCGGTCAGCTTGACGGTCACTTCCTTGGCGCCTTGCACCACGTGGGCGTTGGTGAGGATGATGCCGTCGTTGCTGACGATGAAGCCGGATCCTTCGCCGCGCACCGGCACTTCGCGCGAGGGCATGCCGCCGCGCGCGCCGGGAATCTGCCCGAAGAACTGGGCGAAGGGATCGTCGTCGTCGTCGGACACTTTGCGCGTGCCGCTGATGCTGATGTTGACCACGGCGGGGCCGTAGTCGCGCGTGATCTGGGCAAAGTTGGGGGCGACCATCATCGGGGCGCCCGGCGTGGCGGCGCTGGTGGCCGCGATCTCGGCGGCAGTGGCGGACGGCGCGCTGGCCGCCATCGAAACGCCGCCGAACGTGGCGGCGGCGCCCGCGCCGCCAATCGCGCCGGCGGCCAGAAGCGCCAGCACCAGGCGCGAGGGTTTGATCTGCGAAGTCTTCATGTCGGCTCCTGCGTTCATGTGTGGGGACATGGCGCTATCTTCGGGCCTGACACTTAGGTGAATCTTAAGTCGGGGCGGGGCCGCGCGCAAAGGCGACCCTGGCCCGCAGGCCGCTGCCGCCGGGCGCATCTTCAAGGGTGATGGTCGCGCCGTGGCGTTCGGCGATGGCGCGCGCGATCGCCAGTCCCAGGCCGCTGCCGTGCTGGGTGTTGCCTTCGAGCCGGTAGAAGCGGTCGAACACGCGGGTGCGTTCCCCGGGCGGGATGCCCGGACCGTTGTCGTCGATCAGCAGCAGCGCCTGTCCGGCGGGCGCTTCGAGCCGGATGTCGACATGGCCGCCGGGCGGCGTGTATTTGATCGCATTGTCGAGCAGGTTGCGCGCCAGCAGCACCAGGTCGTCGCGCCGTCCGCGCACCCAGGCTTGCGGCTCGCCATGCATTTGCACATCGATGTCCCTGGCGTTGGCGTCGGCCAGGGTTTCGGACAGGGCCAGCCGCAGGACCTCGGCCAGGTCCACCGGTTCGGGCGCGGCGCGTTCGGCGGCGTTTTCGTGGCGCGCCATGGACAGCAACTGCTCCACCAGCCGCGTGGCGCGCTCGATGCCCGCCGCCAGGCGTTCCTCGGCGACGCGGCGGCTGGCGTCGTCGCCGGCGCGTCGCAGCGATTGCAGTTGCAGTTTCAGTGCCGCCAGCGGTGAGCGCAGTTCGTGCGCGGCATCGCCGACGAACTGCTTTTGCAGCGCGAATGCGCCTCGCATCCTCTCCAGCAGCAGGTTCAGTTCCTGCATCAGGGGCCGGATCTCGTCCGGCAGGTCGGGCACGTTGATGGGTGACAGGTCCTCGGGCTGGCGGTCCGCCACCTGGGCCCGCGCGCGCTTGACCGGCCGCAGCGACCAGCTCACCACGCACCAGACGATCAGCATCAGCAGCGGCGCCGCCGCCGCGATCGGCGCCACCGTGCGCCAGGCCAGCGCGCCCGCCATGCGCTTGCGGACGTTCATGTCCTGCGCCACCTGGATCACCTGGAACGGCGTGGCCAGTGAATAGACGCGATAGGTGTTGCCTTCGACCTCGGTGTCGGCGAACCCCAGGACGATCTGGTCGGGCAGGGGGCGGCGCGAACGCGAATTGAACACGCGCACGCCATCCGGCGTCCAGATCTGGATGATCAGGTCGTCGGCCATGGGCGTGGCCGATCCCTGGGCGTGGGCGGGACCCATGCGCAACAGGCCGTCGCCCGTGCCCAGCGACAGCGCGGTGCGCTGCAGCAGCGAGTCAAAGATGTCGTCGGCCTGCTGCAAGGTGCTGCGGTAGCTGATGGCGCCTTGCACCAGCGCGCCGACCGCGATCGCCGCGAGCAGGAAGAACAGCAATCGGGCCCGCAGCGAATAGCTAAGCGGAATGCTCATGTTTTGGGAATGACATAGCCGACGCCTCTGACGTTCTGGATCAGGTTCTGCCCCAGTTTCTTGCGCAGGCCATGAATATAAACCTCAACCGCATTGCTGCTGACGCTGTCCTTCCAGCTGTACAGCTTCTCCTCGAGCTGGGCGCGCGAGAAGATCATGCCGGGCCGCGCGATGAGCGGTTCCAGCACCGCCCATTCGCGCGCGGTCAGCGGCACCGGCGTGCCGTCGACCGTGGCGGCGTGGGATTGCGGATCGATGGTGATGCCGTCGTGTTCGAACACCGGCTCGGCGCGGCCCGCGCTGCGGCGGATCAGCGCGCGCATGCGGGCCAGCAGTTCGTCGACGTCATAGGGCTTGACGATGTAGTCGTCGGCGCCGGCATCCAGTCCGGCGATGCGGTCGCTGACGGCGTCGCGCGCCGTGGCGATCAGCACCGGGGTGCGGTCCTTGCGCGCGCGCAGTTCGCGCAACAGCGTCAGTCCATCGCGGCGAGGCAGCCCGAGGTCGAGCAATACGAGGTCGTAGGGATCGGTGCGCAGGGCCAGTTCGGCCGCGTGGCCGTCCTTGACCCAATCGACGGCGTAGTGCTCGGCGCGCAGGCAGTCCAGCACGCTTTCCCCGATCATGGTGTCGTCTTCTACGAGAAGGATGCGCATGATAGTCGTTGCCGTGATGTGTCCAGCGGGTTGGACGCGCGCGGCAAGGCGGGAGTTCCCGCAAGGGAAGTGGCGGGGGACACCGGGCGGTGGATGCGGCCGGAAATGAAAAAAGCAGCCCGGTCGGGCTGCTTTTTGAATTCTGGTGCCGGCAATAGGAGTCGAACCTACGACCTTCGCATTACGAATGCGCTGCTCTACCAACTGAGCTATGCCGGCAAGACCATTTGCTTCGTTTCCGGCAAGCCAGAACTTCAAGCAAAACATCTTTTTCTTCGCAGTTCATGCCCTGTTTATGGGGCCCGATCTGGAAAGACCGAAATCATATCAGAGTTTTTCTGCGATGGGAAACATGCGGCGCCCCTCGCGTGAAAAAACATCGGATTTGCACACTTCGAATTTTTCCTTCATAATCTCGTTTCTTAGCAGTTCCCCGATAGCTCAGTCGGTAGAGCGACGGACTGTTAATCCGCAGGTCGCTGGTTCGAGCCCAGCTCGGGGAGCCAAAGAATTCAGGGCCACTCACGCAAGTGAGTGGCCCTTTTGGTTTTCCGTGTCGCTACGTGGCGATACGTGTGCGTGACCTTTCCAGCGGCGGTTCATGCCGTGCTGCTCCATTTCGTGTTGCTCCAGTTGCCTCGCTGCGCGTAATATTTGTTATGTAATAACATTTCCTTTTTTGGGTGGCGTCATGCGGATGAAAGATGAGAAGGCAGGTGGCGGGTCGGAAGCGGGGCCGGCGGCCGGGACGGGCGAGGCGTCGGTCGAGAAGCTGACTCGCGGTCCGGACGGCGGCGGTCGCCGGCGCGATGCGCGTCTGCCCGTGACGGTGTTGTCGGGCTTCCTGGGCGCGGGCAAGACCAGCCTGCTCAATCATGTGCTCAATAACCGCGAGGGGCGGCGGGTGGCGGTCATCGTCAACGACATGTCCGAGGTCAATATCGACGCCAGGCTGGTGCGCGAGGGCGGGGCGGCGCTGTCGCGGGCGGACGAGAAGCTGGTGGAAATGAGCAACGGCTGTATCTGCTGTACGTTGCGCGAAGACTTGTTGATCGAGATCCGCCGGCTGGCCGCCGAGGGGCGCTTCGATTATCTCTTGATCGAGTCGACCGGCATCTCGGAGCCGCTGCCGGTCGCCGAAACGTTCACGTTCCGCGACGAGGATGGCGCCAGCCTGTCCGACCTGGCGCGCCTGGACACCATGGTGACGGTCGTGGACGCATTCAATTTCCTGCGCGACTATGCCAGCCATGACAGCCTGGCCGCGCGCGGCGAGACGCTGGGCGACGAGGACGGGCGCACCGTGGTGGATCTGCTGATCGAGCAGGTGGAATTCTGCGACGTGATGGTGCTGAACAAGACCGATCTGGTCGCGGCGGACGAATTGGCGCGGCTCGAGGCCATATTGCGCAAACTCAATCCGCGGGCCGATATCGTGCGGGGCGAATTCGGCCGGGTGCCCCTGGCGCGCGTGCTGGACACCGGGCGCTTCGATTTCGAGGAAGCGGCGCGGGCGCCCGGCTGGCTGAAGGAATTGCGCGGCGAGCATACGCCCGAGACCCAGGAGTATGGCATCGGCAGCTTCGTGTTCCGTGCCCGGCGTCCGTTCCATCCGCAGCGCCTGTGGGATTGGATGCAGCAAGAATGGCCCGGGGTGGTGCGCTCGAAAGGGTATTTCTGGTTGGTGACGCGTCCCGCCTTCGCGGCTTCGTGGTCGCAGGCCGGGCCGGTCACGCGCCATGGCGCGGCAGGATACTGGTGGGCGGCGTTGCCGCGCGAGCGTTGGCCCGATGATGCGGATTCCCGTGCCCGGATCATTGCCGACTGGGATCCTGTCTATGGAGACCGCTGCCAGGAACTGGTGCTGATCGGCATCGGCATGGACCAGGCGGCGCTGGACGCGCGCTTGCGCGCCTGCCTGATGACGCAGGAAGAAATGGCCCGGCCCGCGGCCGAATTGGCTACGATTCGGGATCCATTCCCCATTTGGGGCGCGGCGCAATAGAGAGGGCGGGCGGGAGTCCGTGGCATGGATGGCGGCGGAAGGCGACAAACGCATCGGCGTGACGGTGATTTCGGGATTTCTGGGCAGTGGCAAGACGACGCTGTTGAACCGGCTGTTGCGCGAACCCGCTTATGCCGACGCGGTAGTGATCGTCAATGAGTACGGCGATATCGGCGTCGATCATCACCTGGTCCGCATGGCGCAGGACAATATCGTCTTGATAGAAGGCGGATGCCTTTGCTGCGTCGTCAGCGGCGCAGTGGCCGATACCTTGCGCGAACTGTTCATGCTGGCGCTGAGCCGCCGCATCAAGCCCTTCCGGCGCGTGCTGATCGAAACCAGCGGCCTGGCGGATCCCGCACCGATCCTGTTCACGCTCAAGCACGATCGTTTCCTGGCCGAGCGCTATGCCTACCAAGGCGCCATCGTGGTGGTGGACGTGCCGCATGGCGCGGCGCACATGGCCGATCAACCCGAGGCGCTGCGGCAATTGGCGTTGGCCGACACGGTCGTGCTGAGTAAATCCGATCTTGCGGATGCGGCGCAGTTGCGTCGCGTCGAGCAGGCCGTCGCGACGATCAATCCGGGGGCGCGTCGTTGCGTGCAGCGCAGCGATGCGCCCCTGGCGAGCGCGCTGCTGGAGGGGCCGGATACGCAGGCGCGTCGTGATGGCGCCGATCTGGCCGGATGGCTGCAGGCGTTCGCCAAGCCGATGGCCGGCCGCCATGCGCAGGTCGCGAGCTTCTCGTTGCCGTTGGTCGCGCCGATAGGGCGGGCGGCTTTCCTGGCGGGCGTATCGCGGGTGCAGGAACGGTTCGGGACGGCCTTGCTGCGGATGAAGGGATTGGTGTGCTTCGACGGTGAAATCCTGCCGTGCGAGGTCCATGGCGTACACGGCGAGCTTTATCCGATCCGGCCGTTGCCGCAATGGCCGGATGACGAGCGGCTGTCACGGCTGGTCTATATCGTCCGCGGCGTCGACGTGGCGCAAGTGCGTGCCGAAGTCTGCGCCGCGCTGGGGCAGTTTCCCCTCTGATCCCGCGGCTGGATGGGGCGATCGCTGGCGGCGTGGCCGCCGGCCGGGCTTCGCGCCGGAACGGGGATTCTTGCGGTGTGCCGCTACGGCAAGCCGAGGCTTGCGCCAAGGGGCGGATGGCCGGGAAGATCGACGCTTCAGGTTCCGTGCCGGCAGGTCATGGGTCGTGGCGGGCGCAAGCGCGGCGGCGATTGCCAGGGGGGCTTGAAATGGTCTGGTGGTTGCCATTTCAAGTGCTGAAAATGCACGGAAGTACGGTATAACCGCAAAGTCTGGTGCAAGAATCGAGACAATCATGGACCGATTGAAAGCGATGCAGGTATTCGTGGAGGTCGCCGACCGGGGAAGCCTGTCGGCGGCGGCGGTCCATCTGGATATGTCGCGCGCCATGGTGTCGCGCTACCTGGCCGAAATGGAGCAATGGGTGGGCGTGCGCCTGCTGCATCGCACCACCCGGCGCCTGAGCCTGACGCCGGCCGGCGCCGAAACCTTGCCGCGGTGCCGGCAGATGCTTGACATGGTGGGCGACCTGCGCAGTGCGGTGTCCACTCCCGAGGACACGCCGCGGGGGCTGCTGCGCATGACCACCAGCATGTCGTTCGGCTCGCGGCATCTGGCGCGGGTGGTCACCGATTACGTCAAGCTGCATCCGGGTACGTCGGTCGACCTGATGCTGGTCGAGCGGGCGGTCAACCTCGTCGAAGAGCGGGTGGATCTGGCCGTGCGCATCACCAACGACCTGGATCCCAACCTGATTGCCCGCAAGCTGGCCGTGTGCCGTTCGGTCGTCTGCGCGTCGCCCGAATATCTGCAGCGTGAAGGCGAGCCAGCGCGGGTCGAGGACCTGTCCTTGCGCAATTGCCTGACCCACTCCTATTTCGGCAAGAGCCTGTGGCGTTTCGAGCGTGACGGGGTGCCCGTGGACGTGCCTGTCAGCGGCAACATCAGTGCCAATGAGGTGTCGGTGTTGCTGCAGGCGGCCCTGGAGGGCGCGGGCATCGCGATGCTGCCCACTTATTACGCCGCCGAATATGTTGCGCAGGGGCGGCTCAAGGCCATCCTGCCGCAGGCCAGGCCGCAGGAGCTCGGGATTTACGGCGTCTATGCGTCGCGCCGCCAGATGCCCCTGATCCTGCGTTCCATGCTGGACTTCCTGGTCGAAAGGCTGGGGCCGGCGCCATGGGATCAGTCCTAGGAATTACTGCCGTGGGGGGATTGCCGGGCCGCCTGGGTTGAGGGCAGGGTATATAACGGTATAATTTGATTGCTGCCTCGACAGGCTGAGCGCTGCGCATCAGGGCTTTTGCCAATGTCCGCTAGCATGTAGTCTTAGAAAACATCTAAGAATCGTGGTTCCGATGTGTCGTGGTTCCGGCCGCACGGCTGGACATTGCGGGGTCGGATGCCAGGAGCACCAGGGGAGGCTCGCCGGATTTTCCGGATGACGGTGGCAGGCGCGTGGCGCCAGCGACCGATGCCTGACGATTCAGGTTCTTGATATCGATTGCCGCAATATCGATCGCCGCGAGAAGGCTGCCAGGCGGTGGCGCATCCCGCAGGCTTGTTGGCTCGTTGGCCAGCTTTTTCCAGATTTTGCTTATACGGTTCTTCGTTGACGGATTTACCGCTGACGAATTTGTCCCCGCCCTCGTCGGGGCGTATGCGCAGCCCATCCGGCGCGGACCCGCCCGCGAAACCGCGTAGCGATGGGTACGCGGCTCATGGGGTTGTTATTCGTGGGGCGTCCCGCGATGTGTGGCCGATGATGCGTGGCCGTTGATGTGGCTGTTGATGTGGCCCGTGATGTGGCCCGTGATGTGGCCCTTGATGCGGTGCTTGGCAGTAACTACAGGATTCTCGTGAGAAATACGCAAACCAGCGCTGTCTGTGGCGGTCCGGCCGATGTGGCGGTCCGGGTGGCTGCGCGGGTCGGTGGCTGTGAGGGTGGTTCGCCGGTTCGCCAGGCCCCGGCCCAGGTGGTTCTGGCCGAAGGCGCGCTTGCTCAAGGCGTTTTCACCCGAGCTGTCTTTACCCGGGGCGCCTTCACTCAACAACGCATTTTTCCTGACGCGTTTGCCTGGAATATCTTTAACGATTCTTCGGCCGCAAATGAAAAAGGCCCGGCGCATTCGCCAGGCCTTGATCAATTTGGTTGCGGGGGCAGGATTTGAACCTACGACCTTCGGGTTATGAGCCCGACGAGCTGCCAGACTGCTCCACCCCGCGTCTGAGAAAAGAATAATAGCCTTATTTTCAACCTAACGCAAGTTAGCCCTTTTTTGAATTTGAATGTCGATGAACGATAGCGAGGCGATACTCGTGCTGGAAACCGCGCTGCTTTGCGCGGTGCAGCCGATGCAACTGTCCGAAATGCGCAAGCTGTTCGGGGACGATGAACAATTCGACAACAGCGCATTGCGCGCGTTGCTCGAGACCCTGCAGAACAACTGGGCCGATGGCGGGCTGGAACTGGTGCAGCTGGCAACCGGATGGCGGTTTCAAAGCCGTCCCCACATGCAGCGCTACCTGGAACGGCTGAATCCCGAGAAGCCGCCCAAATATTCCCGCGCGGTGATGGAGACGCTGGCCATCGTGGCCTGGCGCCAGCCGGTGACCCGCGGCGACATCGAGGACATTCGCGGGGTAACGGTATCGTCGAACATCGTGAAGGCGTTGGAGGATCGCGGTTGGATCGAGGTGATCGGCCATCGCGATGCGCCGGGACGCCCGGCCCTGTTTGGCACCACGCGCCAGTTCCTCGATGACCTGGGCTTGCGCGCGCTGGACGAACTGCCGGCGCTCGAATCGGCGCATGCCGCCGCGGCCCTGGCTGGCCTGGACCTGGGCGAGGTGCAACAATTGGCGCAGGCCGCCGAAGAGGCCGATGCCGACACGGCTGGCGCGGCCAATGATGCCGGTGCGGTCGATGAATTGGAGGGGGCGGCGCCAGCGCCGGAGGCTGCCGAGTTGCCCGAGGGCGCCGATGGCGAGGCGGCCCAGACCAGTATTCCGGCTGTGGAATTGTCTGTTTCGGACGACGAAGCCACCATCGTGGCGGGCGATAGCGTAGAATCCCGGCTTTCGCGCGCAGAAGAAGACGCGATTCCCGCAGACGATGCCACCGTCCGGGCGCAAGCCGAAAGCTTGTCCGATGCGCCCTCTGCGGACATCGAGGATGCCGGGCGTTTCAATCAAGCCGAAACGCAGGCCGAAACGCCGCTGGTGGATGCCGCCCAAGAGGCGCATGGCGGGTTGTCCGAAAATCCCGCAGACGCTGACGCTTCCGATGCAGCCGCCGAGTCCGGCGTTGCAATCGAAGTTGCCCAGTACGCGGAAAGCGCGAAACCGACCGAACCGATAGACGAGGCTGAACCCCTGGCGCATGGCGTCGGGTCGTTCCAGACCGATACCGGCTCCGCCGCGGCGGAGTCGACCGAGCCGGATTCGGATCAGCCCGAGGCTGATCGCGAGCCGGAGTCCCCAGATGATGATGCGCCTGCTCCTGGCAGGCCTCCCCAAGTTTGACATTCGGAGCTGTCCCAGTGACAACGAATACAGCAATGCAGGACGACAACCCCCGTCCGGACGACGCCGTTTCCAATGGGCCGGCGGAAGCTTCCGCCGGCCGCGAACCGGCCGCCGAGGGCGAAGCCCGTGGCCGTGGCCGCAAGTTGCGTACGCCGTTCCGCCGCCGTCGCGGTGACGCGGCCGCCGAGCAGGCTCCCGCTACCGAAGGGCAGGCCGCGACGGCTGGCCAGGCGGATGCGGCGGATGCCCGCGGCGGCGAGCAGGAAGCCGAGCAGGCGCTGTCGTACCTCGAGACCGCCGACCGCATGGAGCAGCGGTTGGGCAAGTACCTGAACAGCGAAGCCGTCATGCCCAAGCTGCACAAGGTGCTGGCGGATGCGGGCATTGGCTCGCGTCGAGAGATGGAAGAGCTGATCGTCGCCGGCCGTGTATCGGTCAACGGCGAGCCGGCGCACATCGGCCAGCGCGTGGCGCCGAATGACCAGGTGCGGGTCAATGGCAAGCCGATCATGCGGGCCAATACCAAGAAGCCGCCGCGCGTGATCCTGTATCACAAGCCGGCGGGTGAAATCGTCAGCCATGACGATCCGGGCGGCCGCGCCAGCGTGTTTGCGCGCCTGCCCAAGCTGCGCACCGGCAAGTGGCTGTCGGTCGGCCGGCTCGATCTGAATACCGAGGGTCTGCTGATCTTCACCACGTCGGGCGACATGGCAAACCGCATCATGCACCCGCGTTACGGCACCGAGCGTGAATACGCCGTGCGTGTGCTGGGCGAGATGGACGAGGCGCAGCGTCAATCGCTGGTCGATGGCATCGAGCTGGAAGACGGCGTGGCCGCTTTCGGCGCGCTCGATTACCTGGGTGGCGACGGCAGTAACCGTTGGTACCGGGTGACGCTGCAGGAAGGCCGCAATCGCGAAGTGCGCCGCATGTTCGAGGCGGTTGGCGTAACGGTCAGCCGGCTGATCCGCACCCGCTTTGGCGACGTGGTGTTGCCCCGCTCGCTGCGTCGTGGCCGCTGGGAAGAATTGGACGCCTCGCTGGTCACCGCGCTGATGGTGCAGCTCGGGCTGTTGCGTGAAGACGACGAGTCGGGCGGCAACCGCCGTCGCTCCAAGCAACCGCAGTCGCATGACAGCGCCTTGCCTCCCGGCTTTGGCACCATGGACCGCAACGGCATGAACGGTGCCCGCATCGGTCGTCGCGGCAAGATCCAGGGTGGCCGTGCCGGCAGCGCTGGCCAGGCGGCGGCGTGTCCCTCCGATCCCTTTGGGACCGGCTTGATGATCGCGGGCGGCTATGCCAATGGGCACCCTCTGGCGGGCGAAGCCAACGGCAATCGCAAGGGCGGCAAGCCAGCTGGCGGTCGCGGCCAGGCGGGCACGGGTGGCAAGTCCGGCGGACGAGGCGGCAAGGCGGGTGGCGGCAAGGCGCGCGGCGTGCGTGCCGCGGCCGCTGGTTCGGCCGGCGCGCCGGAAGCGACAGTGGGCGCTGGCCGGAAACCGGCGGGCGCCAAGCCTGGCGGCAAGCCGGCAGGCGCGCGCGGCGGCAATGCCGGCCGCGGGAACAAGCCGGCGGGAGCCGGTCGCGCGGGCAACAAGGCCGAGGGCGCGCGCGCCGGCGGCAACAAGGGGCCGGGCGCCGGGGGCAAGCCGCGCGCGGCCCGCGGCGGTTCGGCGCCTCGTGGCGACGACTGGCAGCCGCGTGGCGCCTCGGCCCATGAATCGCGCCTTGGCGTGATGGGCGGCCGAGGCGGCAGGGGGCGTTAAGCCACCCTCGGGGCGGCGCCAGGATGGCGCCGCCGGCCGGATGCGTCCCACTTAACCGTAAGCCCGTGACGAATCAGGCGTTTTTCCAGTTTATCTGGTAAAATCAATGGTTTTCATGGCTTCGCGTTCGTTGCGCGTTCCCTGGTTCGCGCCCCGCTTTTGCTGTCTGGCGCGCCGGAATGCCTGTTTGATGGCGTGCATCCTGGCTGTGGCGGTTGGCTCGGCGGGTGTGCAAGCAAATGCGGAATGCGAAGCTGGCGAATGCGTCGCAAGGGCGGCGCGAGCCGAAATTTAGGTCGCAATATAGGGCGCTGCCCAGCATTGCTCCTTACGTGCAGTAGGGTGGCGGCTGGGCACTGTGCAATACGGTGGGCTGGGCGTGCAGCCCATTTTTTTTGAGTATATGGCTGATTTATTCGCATTGACCGAAGAGGCACTGGCCGGCATGGACGTCGAACTCGTCGACGTCGAACGTGCCGCGCTGGGCCTTTTGCGCGTCACGATCGATCGGGTCGGCGGTGTGCGCATCGAAGACTGCGAGCAGGTGTCCCGCCAATTGTCGCGGGTGTACGAGGTCGAGAACATCGACTACAAGCGGCTGGAAGTCGGTTCGCCGGGCATTGACCGCCCGTTGCGCAACGAGGCCGAATTCCGTCGCTTCGCGGGCGAACGCATCGAGATCAAGCTGCGCGAGGCATTGGACGGACGCAAGGTCTTCTCCGGCACGTTGACCGTGCCCGAAGACGCGCCCGCGGCTTCGGACGCCATGGCAGGCATGCACAAGACCGTGTTCGGTCTCGAATTTGAGGCAAAAAAGAACGAAATCCAGGTGTTGAATTTCACGGTCGACGATATCGAGCGTGCAAAACTGGATCCCGTTCTGGATTTCAAGGGCAAAAAGCGATGAGTCGCGAAATTCTTCTGTTGGTCGATGCCTTGGCGCGTGAAAAGAACGTCACGCGTGATGTCGTGTTCGGGGCGCTGGAAAGCGCGCTGGCCTCGGCCATGAAAAAGCGCTTCAAGGATGATGCGGACATTCGTGTTGCCATCGATCGTGAAACCGGTGACCACGAAGGTTTCCGCCGCTGGCTGGTGGTGCCCGACGAAGCGGGCCTGCAAGAGCCCGACAAGCAGGAAATGCTGTCGGACGCGGTCGAGATCGTGCCCAACATCCAGGTTGGCGAGTACATCGAGGAACCGCTCGAGCCCATCGAGTTCGGCCGTATCGGCGCCCAGGCCGCCAAGCAGGCGATCCTGCAGAAGATCCGCGACGCCGAGCGCGAACAGGTCCTGAACGACTTCCTGGATCGCGGCGAAACCATCGTGTCCGGCACCATCAAGCGCATGGACAAGGGCGACGCCATCATCGAGACCGGCAAGATCGAAGCGCGCCTGCCGCGTTCGGAAATGATCCCGAAGGAAAACCTGCGGGTCGCCGATCGCGTGCGCGCCTTCGTGTTGCGCGTCGACCACGCCGCCCGTGGCCAGCAGGTGATCCTGTCGCGCACGTCGCCCGAGTTCATCCGCCAGCTGTTCGAGAATGAAGTGCCCGAGATCGAGCAGGGCCTGCTCGAGATCAAGGCAGCCGCTCGCGACGCCGGCGTGCGTGCCAAGATCGCCGTGGTGGCATACGATAAGCGTATCGACCCCATCGGCACCTGCGTGGGCATGCGCGGTTCGCGCGTGACCGCCGTGCGCAATGAATTGGGCGGCGAGCAGGTCGACATCGTGCTGTGGTCGGAAGATCCGGCACAGTTCGTCATCGGCGCCCTGGCCCCGGCCAACGTCGAGTCCATCGTGGTGGACGAAGACAAGCACGCGATGGACGTCGTGGTGGACGAGGAAAACCTGCCCAAGGCGATCGGCGCCAAGGGTCAGAACGTGCGCCTGGCTTCCGAGCTGACCGGCTGGCAGATCAACATCATGACGCCGGAAGAAAGCCTGAACCGCCAGGAAGTCGAGCGTTCGGGCCTGCGCGCCACGTTCATGAACAAGCTGGATGTCGATGAGGAAGTCGCCGACATCCTGATCGACGAAGGTTTCACCGGTATCGAGGAAATCGCCTACGTCCCCATGCAGGAACTGCTGGAGATCGAGGCGTTCGACGAAGACACCATCAACGAGTTGCGCGCCCGTGCCCGCAATGCGCTGCTGACCGAGGCCATCGCCCAGGAAGAGCGTCTTGAAACGGCCCAGGATCTGCTCGAACTCGAAGGCGTGACGCCGGAACTGGCCGCCAAGCTGGCCGAGCGTCAAGTGCATACGCGTGATGATCTGGCCGAATTGGCGACGGACGAGCTGGCGGAAATCGCCGGCCTGACCGAGCAGGAAGCCAGCGACCTCATCATGCGTGCCCGCGCCCATTGGTTTGACGAAGAATAACCAAAAGGACACGGGTCTGCGGCGGATGGCCGTCAAGTCCGCCGCAAGTTCACGTTGTTTGTAATAGCTGCATATAGGGAAGAGAGAGCCTAATGTCGAGTAACACCGTCGCCCAGTTCGCTACCGAGCTGAAAATGCCTGCCAATGTGCTGCTGGAACAGCTGCGCTCGGCTGGCGTTGACCTCAAATCGGTGGACGATTCCGTCACCGACAGCGACAAGGCGAAATTGCTCGAATCGCTGCGCCGCGCCCACGGCGCGACCGAAGGCAAGAAGATCACCCTGACGCGCCGCCAGACCTCCGAGATCCGCCAGGCCGATGCCACCGGCCGCTCGCGCACCATCCAGGTCGAGGTCCGCAAGAAGCGCGTGTTCGTCAAGCGTGATCCCTCCGAACTGGCCCTGGAGCAGGCCGCCGCCGCTCGCGCCGAAGAGGAAGCGGGCGCGGAAGAAGCCGCGCAGGTGTCCGCGCCGGCCGCGCCCGAAGTGACGGCGCCGGTCGAGCCGCGCGAAGCCACGCCGGTCCAGGCCCCCGCTCCGGCTCCGGCGCAGGAACCCGTTGCTGTAGAAGCGCCCGCGCCGGTGGAAGCGCCCGCGCCTGTTGAACCCGTCGCGGCCGAAGTGCCCGCCCCCGTTGCGGCCCCCGCCGCCGAAGTCCAGGCCCAGCCTGAACCGGAACCGACGCCGGCGCCCGCTCCTGCCGAGCCCGTGGCCGAAGAGGCCAAGCCCGAAGTCAAGACTGAATCCACCGAGCCCAAGGCTGAAGAAGCCAAGCCGGAACCCGTTGTGCTAGCCAATAAGTCCGAACCATCGTCCTCCCAGGCCGCCGCGCCTGTTGTCGCCCAGGTCCCGCCTGCGGCGAAGTCCGAACCCGCCAAGTCCGCCGCCAAGCCGGTCGAGGCCGCCGCGCCCGCCGCCAAGGTTGGCAACCGTGCCGACAACCGCCGCGCCGGCCCGCCGCTCGCCGCCTCCGCCACTGGCGCCGGCCGCGATGAGGCCCGCCGCGCCGCCGAGGCCGAAGCCGCCGCGTTGCGCGAAATGTTGAACCGCCCGCGCAAGGTGCTGCGCGCTCCCGAACCGGAAGCGCCCGCCGCGGCAGCCGCGCCGATTTCGGGCACGCTGCACAAGCCGGCCGGCAAGGGGGCCGCGGGTCCTGGCGCCAAGAAGGACGCCAAGCCCGCCGCGCCTGGCACCAAGAAGACCATCAAGACGGCCGAAGTCGCCTCGACCTGGTCGGATGACGCCTCGCGCAAGAAGCCGGCCGACAAGCCGGCGGCGCCGGCCAGCCGCGACGGCTGGCGTGCAGGCGGCAAGGGCGGTGGCAAGGGTGGCGGCCGTGGTGGCCGCAACCAGCAGAATGATCGCCGCAACGAGCCGGCGCCGCAGGAATTCATCGCGCGCGAAGTGCACGTGCCGGAAACCATCAGCGTGGCCGACCTGGCCCACAAGATGTCCGTCAAGGCCGCCGAAGTCATCAAGCAATTGATGAAGCTGGGCCAGATGGTCACCATCAACCAGGTGCTGGACCAGGAAACCGCCATGATCGTGGTCGAGGAACTGGGCCACGTGGCGATCGCCGCCAAGCTCGATGACCCGGAAGCCTTCCTGGACGAAACCGCCAGCGTGTCGGAAGCCGAACAGCTGCCGCGCGCTCCGGTCGTGACCGTGATGGGCCACGTCGACCACGGCAAGACCTCGCTGCTGGACTACATCCGCCGCGCCAAGGTTGCCGCGGGCGAAGCCGGCGGCATTACGCAGCACATCGGCGCCTACCACGTGGAAACCGAGCGTGGCATGGTGACCTTCCTGGATACCCCGGGCCACGAGGCGTTCACCGCCATGCGTGCCCGTGGCGCCAAGGCCACCGACATCGTCATCCTGGTCTGCGCGGCCGACGACGGCGTGATGCCGCAGACGCGCGAAGCCATCCACCATGCCAAGGCCGCCGGCGTGCCGATGGTGGTGGCCATGACCAAGATCGACAAGCCCAGCGCCAACCCCGAGCGCGTCAAGCAGGAGCTGGTCGCCGAGGAAGTGGTGCCGGAAGAATACGGCGGCGACGTGCCGTTCGTGCCGGTGTCGGCCAAGACCGGCGAGGGCATCGACGCCCTGCTCGAGAACGTGCTGCTGCAGGCCGAACTGCTGGAACTGAAGGCGCCGGTGGACGCGCAGGCCAAGGGCCTGGTGATCGAAGCCCGCCTGGACAAGGGCCGCGGCCCCGTCGCGACCATCCTGGTCCAGAGCGGCACGCTGCACCGTGGCGACGTGGTGCTGGCTGGCGCCAGCTTCGGCCGCGTGCGTGCCATGCTCGACGAGAACGGCAAGCCGATCCAGGCCGCCGGTCCGTCAATCCCGGTGGAAATCCAGGGCCTGACCGAAGTGCCGGCCGCCGGCGACGAGCTGATGGTGCTGTCCGACGAGCGCAAGGCGCGCGAGATCGCGCTGTTCCGCCAGGGCAAGTTCCGCGACGTCAAGCTGGCGCGCCAGCAGGCCGCCAAGCTGGAATCGATGTTCGACAACCTGGGCGAAGGCACCCAGACCCTGGCGCTGATCGTCAAGACCGATGTCCAGGGTTCGCAGGAAGCGCTGGTGCAGTCGCTGACCAAGCTGTCGACCGACGAAGTGCGCGTGCAAGTGGTGCACGCGGCCGTGGGCGGCATCTCGGAAAGCGACATCAACCTGGCGATCGCCTCGAACGCCGTGGTGATCGGCTTCAACGTCCGCGCCGAAGCGAGCGCCAAGAAGCTGGCCGAGACCAACGGCATCGACGTGCGCTACTACAACATCATCTACGACGCCGTGGACGAGGTGAAGGCAGCCATGTCGGGCATGCTGGCGCCCGAGAAGAAGGAAGAGATCATCGGCCTGGTCGAGATCCGCGAGGTCTACAGCATCTCCCGCATCGGCAATATCGCCGGTTGCATGGTGCTCGACGGCCTGGTGCGTCGCGATTCGCAGGTCCGCCTGCTGCGCAACAACGTGGTCCAGTGGACCGGCCAGCTCGATTCGCTGCGCCGCTTCAAGGACGACGTCAAGGAAGTCAAGTCGGGCTTCGATTGCGGTCTTACGCTGCGCGGCAACAACGACATCCAGGTGGGCGACCAGCTGGAAGTCTTTGAAATCAAGGAAATCGCGCGTACGCTGTAAAGCGTCGCGAGGCATTGCTTCCAATGAGCCGTCACAAGTCCAAAGCCATCCCCGGCCGCAATCTGCGGCTGGCCGACCAGATCCAGAAGGATCTGGCCGGGATCATCCAGCGCGAGATCGACACGACCCGCGCTGGCTTGATCACGCTCTCCGGTGTGGAACTGTCGACCGACTACGCGCATGCCAAGGTGTATTTCACGGTTCTGGGCGCCGAGCCCGAGGCCGCGACCGCCTTGCTGAACGAGAAGGCCGGCTGGCTGCATTCCCAGCTGTACAAGCTGCTGCACATTCATACTGTCCCCACTTTGCGCTTCTTCCACGACGAGCAGATTGCCCGTGGTATCGAAATGTCGATCCTCATCGACCGCGCAAACCGGCCCGGCCCGCACTCGGGCGTGCCCGACGAACCTGAAGACCAGTCCTGATCGGGCTGTCGTCACTGCTTTAATTTCCGGATTCCGACGATGGCTAAACGACGCGGGCTTGCGCTCGACGGTGTGCTGTTGCTCGACAAACCCGTAGGTTTGTCGAGCAACCACGCCTTGCAACGCGCCAAGCGTGCCATGGACGCGGCGAAGGCCGGCCATACCGGCACCCTCGACCCCTTCGCCACCGGTCTGCTGGTGTGCTGCATGGGCCGGGCAACCAAGATTTCCGGCGCGATGCTTGACGCCGACAAGGCCTATCGCGCTACGCTGCAATTTGGCGAGGAAACCGATTCCGGCGACCTGACCGGCAACGTGGTGGCCACCGCCGCGCCCGGCTTCGTGGTCGAGGAACAGGCGCTGCGCGACGCGCTGTCACGTTTCTCGGGCACGATCGAGCAGATTCCGCCCATGTATTCGGCGCTCAAGCGCGACGGCAAGCCGCTGTACGAATACGCGCGGGCCGGCATCGAGTTGGAACGCCCGCCGCGGCAGATTACGATTTACCGCATCGAGCTGCTGTCCCTGAACGGGACGCAGGCAGAGATCGATGTGGCTTGCAGTAAAGGCACATACATCCGGACGCTGGCCCAGGACATCGGGCGCGCGCTGGGCTGTTACGCCCACCTGGCGGCGCTGCGGCGCACGCACGTCGGGCCATTTTCTCTGGAACGCGCCGTTGCGCTGGATGCCTTGCAGGCGATGCCAGACCCCAAGCAGGCATTGCTTGCACTGAACGAATTGCCGGCGGGCTTGCTGCCCGCCACCACCTTAAAGGACTCGCTATGACTCGCGCCTTGCGCAACGTCGCCATCATCGCCCACGTGGACCACGGTAAAACCACCCTGGTCGACCAGCTGCTGCGCCAATCCGGCACCTTCCGCGAAAACCAGGCGCTGACCGAACGGGTCATGGACTCGAACGACCTGGAAAAAGAACGCGGCATCACGATTCTGGCCAAGAACTGTGCCGTTGAATACGAAGGCACGCACATCAACATCGTCGACACCCCGGGGCACGCGGACTTCGGCGGCGAAGTCGAGCGCGTGCTGTCGATGGTCGACGGCGTGCTGCTGCTGGTCGATGCCGTCGAAGGCCCGATGCCGCAGACCATCTTCGTGACCCGCAAGGCGCTGGCCCTGGGCCTGAAGCCCATCGTGGTGGTCAACAAGGTCGACCGTCCGGGCGCCCGCACCGACTTCGTCATCAACGCCACCTTCGACCTGTTCGACAAGCTGGGCGCGACCGACGAGCAACTGGACTTCCCGGTGGTGTACGCCTCGGGCCTGTCCGGCTACGCCGGCCTGACGCCGGACGTGCGCGAAGGCGACATGCGCCCGCTGTTCGAAGCCATCCTGCAGCACGTGCCGCAGCGCGACGACGATCCCAACGGCCCGCTGCAGATGCAGATCATCTCGCTGGACTACAACAGCTACGTCGGCAAGATCGGCGTGGGCCGCATCAACCGCGGCCGCATGCGTCCCGGCATGGAAGTGGCCTACAAGTTCGGTCCCGAGGGCCAGGGCGGCCGCGGCCGCATCAACCAGGTGCTGAAGTTCCACGGCCTGGAGCGCATCGTGGTGGACGAAGCCGAAGCCGGCGACATCGTGCTGATCAACGGTATCGAAGACCTGGGCATCGGCTGCACCGTGACCGACCCCGTGACGCAGGACGTGCTGCCGATGCTGCGCATCGACGAGCCGACGCTGACCATGAACTTCATGGTCAACACCTCGCCGCTGGCGGGCCGTGAAGGCAAGTTCGTCACCAGCCGCCAACTGCGCGACCGCCTGGACCGCGAACTGAAGTCGAACGTGGCGCTGCGCGTGCGCGACACCGGCGACGACACCGTGTTCGAAGTGTCGGGCCGCGGCGAACTGCACCTGACCATCCTGCTGGAAACGATGCGCCGCGAAGGCTACGAACTGGCGGTGTCGCGTCCGCGCGTGGTGTTCAAGGAAGTCGACGGCGTCAAGTGCGAGCCGTTCGAATCGCTGACCATCGACGTCGAAGACGCCCACCAGGGCGGCGTGATGGAAGAACTGGGCCGCCGCAAGGGCGACCTGCAGGACATGCAGCCGGACGGCCGCGGCCGCACCCGCCTGGAATACCTGATTCCGGCCCGTGGCCTGATCGGCTTCCAGAACGAGTTCCTGACGCTGACGCGCGGCACCGGCCTGATGAGCCACATCTTCCACGAATACGCGCCCATCAAGGAAGGCTCGATCGGCGAGCGCCGCAACGGCGTGCTGATCAGCCAGGACAACGGCGACGCCGTGGCCTACGCGCTGTGGAAGCTGCAGGATCGCGGCCGCATGTTCGTGAACCCGGGCGATGCGCTGTACGAAGGCATGATCATCGGCATCCACAGCCGCGACAACGACCTGGTCGTGAACCCGATCAAGGGCAAGCAGCTGACCAACGTGCGCGCCTCGGGCACCGACGAAGCGGTGCGCCTGGTGCCGCCGATCCAGATGTCGCTGGAATACGCCGTGGAATTCATCGACGACGACGAGCTGGTCGAAATCACGCCCAAGTCGATCCGCCTGCGCAAGCGCTACCTGCAGGAAAACGAGCGCAAGCGCGCCGCGCGCGAATCCGCCGTGTAAGGCGGGGCGGGGTTCAGGCCCCGCGCGCCTGGCAATCGGAAAGCCGCACACCCTTCGGGGTGCGCGGCTTTTTTCATTCGTGGCCGCGGGCTTGCCGGCGGCGCTGTTCAAGCTGTCGAGGTCCACACGCTGCCGACCACGCGGCGCAGCGGCCGCCGCCCGCGCGCCGGCACGCGGGCTCAGGCGTGCTGGTGCCGGTATTCCTGCGTCTTGCCGCCATAGCCATAGGCGGCCGCGCGCGCGTCGATTACATGCACGTAGGAACATTCGTGCAGCTCGCCGAGGATCTCGCCGAAGGCTGCGTAGATCTCCTGGATGAAGCGCGCCTTCTCGGCCTTGGTGTTGGTCTCGTCGGTGACGCTGATGTCCAGGTGGAAGGCGTTCCTGCCCAGTTCCGACAAGGGGCGCCCGCCGATGAACCATTGGTCCAGCGGAATGTGCTGCAGCGTGATGGCGATGACCGGCAGCTTCTTGCCGAGCACCGACTGGGTCAGGCTGGCGACCGAATCGACGATGCGGCGGTTGCGGGCGGCGTCGGGCTGGCCGGATACGTGGACGACGATGTGGGGCATGACAGGCTCCTTGGGTGAGGGGAATGGAGCCAGTGTAGGGACGGCATTGACATCGGAAAAGCGGGAATTTACGATTGCTTCCATCGTATAAACCGTTGGATACGCCATGTCCGGATTCGATCTCGACCAGTTGCGCACGCTGGTGGCGGTGCTGGATGCGGGCAGCCTGACGGCGGCCGCGCCCAAGGTGTTCCTGTCGCAATCCTCCGTCAGCGAACAGATGCGCAAGCTGGAGGAGCGGGCCGGCCAGCCGCTGCTGATCCGCGGCAAGTCGGGCGTGGTCGCGACCCCCGCCGGCGAACGCCTGCTGGCGCATGCGCGCGCCATCCTGGCGCTCAGCGACGAAGCCTACCGCGACCTGCGCGGCGTGGCGCTGCGTGGAGAGTTGCGGCTGTGCATCACCGACTACTTCCGGCCCGGCGACGTGGCGCGCCTGCTGCGGCGCCTGAACGAGCAGTATCCCCAGGTGCGCATGCACGTCACCATCATGAAAAGCGGCGCGATCGAGGCCGCCTACGAACGCGGCGAAGTCGATGTCGGCATTTCGATGGTGATCCTGGAGCGCGGCGCGTCGAAAGGGCGGGCGTCGGGACCATTGCTGCGGCGTGAGTCGTTGCTGTGGATGGCGGCCGAGGGCGCGCCGGCGCCGCCGGAACCGTTGCCATTGCTGGCGCTGCCCGAGACCTGCGCGTTGCGCCAGTATGCCGAACGATTGCTGGCACGGCGCGCCGTGCCGTACGCCGTGGCGCACGTGGCCTCGGGCGTCGCGGGGTTGCAACTGGCGATCGGTGCGGGGCTGGGCGTGGCCTGCTTGAACGAGTCGGCACTGGCGCCAGGCATCGGCCGTCTGCAGATGCCCGGCCTGCCGCCGTTGCCCGACGTTGAATTCCGCCTGCTGCCGGCGCGGCCGGGCGAAGATGCCTTTATCGGCCAGGCGCGCGAAGCGATCGAGCGGGCGCTGCGTTGAGCCGGTTTCGGCGCGGCGGTCAGGGGGGCGGTTGCTCCGGCGCGCGCATCAACCAGTGCAGGAATTCGCGGCCGGGACCCGCCTGTCCGACGATGGCGCCGATGGGCTGGAAGGCGCCCGGCGATTCGATCAGCAGGCGCTGAAAATGGCCATGTTGCAGATACCAGCCGGCCAGCGTCAGCGGCACCATGGCCAGCGCCTGCTGCGCCTGCATGACGGCGATCAGCAGTGGCATGGGTGGCGCGGCGCTGGCCAGGCGGCATAGCCGAGGAACCACGCCGGCGCGTTCGAAGAAAGCGGTGAAGACGGCGTGGATCGCCAGTTCCGGACGTGGCTGGATCCAGAGCTGGGTTGCCACCTGCGCCAATGTCGGCGCGGCGTCGCTGGCGAGCAACGGATGGCCGGGCGTGGCGACGATGACGGCGCCATCCTGTTGCAGCGGGACGAAGTCCAGGCCGGCGGGCATCGCTTCGGGGCGCCGGCACAGCAGCATGTCCAGATTGCCCGCGGCCGCCAGCGGCAGCAACTGTTCGCGGCTGCCTTCCTGCAAGTCCACCTGCAGGTCCGGATGGGCCCGCATGTAGGCCGGCAGATGTTGCGCCAGCAGGCCGCTGCTGGCTGCCGGGATGGCGCCCAAGCGCAGGCTGCCGGCGGCGCCGCCGCGCAGGGCCGCGACCGAGTCGGTCGAGGCGCGCAGCGAGGTGAGCATGCCGCGCGCGCAATCGGCCATCAATTGACCGCAGCGGGTGGCGCGCATGCCGCGGGCGTGGCGTTCGAACAGCTCCACGCCCAGCAGGGATTCGATGTCCGCCAGGGCATGGGTGGCGGCCGGCTGGCTCATGCCGATCTGCGCGGCGGCCTGTTGCAGGCTGCCGAGCTCGGCGACCCCGGCCAGCAGTTGCAGGTGGCGCAGGCGCCCCTTGGCCAGCAGCCGGGCGAGCAGGGTGGCGGGAGCGACGTCCATGGATCGAACATTCCGGAGCGAGATATTCAAAGTATGAATATATTGGTCGGTTAATGTATTTGAAATAAGGATATGCCCTGCCCAGAATGGCGTGACGCCGGCTACCGGTTTCCACTCAAGGATTCGCCGTTCCATGAAGTCCCGTCTGTTGCATGCTTTCGTCTGCGCCGCACTGGTCGGCGTTTCGTCCCTGGCGCACGCGCAGGGCGTCTATCCCTCGCAGCCGGTGCGCCTGATCGTGCCGTTCGCGCCCGGCGGTTCCACCGATGTCCTGGCGCGGGCGGTGGCCGACGGCCTGCGCAAGGAACTGGGCCAGAGCGTGGTGGTGGAGAACCGCGCCGGCGCCGGCGGCCTGATCGGCACGGAGGCGGTGGCGCGGGCCGAGCCCGACGGCTATACGCTGGGCATGGCCACCGTCAGCACCATGGCGGTCAATCCGCTGTTGTACGGTACGGCGCGCGTCGATCCGGCAAAGCAACTGACGGCGGTGGGTTCGGTGGCGAATGTGCCGGTGGTGTGGATGGTGAACCCGGCCTTTCCGGCGACGGACTTCGCGCAGTTCCTGGCCGAATTGCGGGCGCATCCGGGCAAGTATTCCTTCGGTTCGCCAGGCGTGGGGTCGCTCGGGCACCTGAACCTGGCGGCGATGAATGCCGACCTCCAGGTCGAGGTGTTGCACGTGCCCTACCGGGGCATGGGCCCCGCGTTGACGGCCGCCGTGGGCGGCGAGGTGCAGGTGCAGCAGGATCAGTACGCCTCGGCCCAGTCCTTGATCAAGGCGGGCAAGCTGCGCCCGATCGCGGTGGCCGCCCCCGCGCGACTGGCCGGCCTGCCGCAGCTGCCGACGCTGGCCGAACTGGGCTACCCGCAGTTGAATGCGCTGGGCCAGACCTGGTTTGGCCTGGTGGCGCCGGCGGGCACGCCCGAGGCCGTGGTGCTGCGCCTGAACGACGCGGTGCGGCGGGCGCTGGCCGAGCCGGCGCTGGTGCAGCGGCTGGCCACCCTGGGCGCCGAGCCCGACACCGGCACGCCGCAGGCTTTCAGCCAGCGCATCGCGCAGACCCTGGCCGCCAATCGCAAAATCATTGAAACTGCCGCCATCAAGCTCGACGAATGACGTTTTGCCACCGCCGGCGACGTACCGTGGCCGGCGCCCGCAGATCCTGTAGACCGCCACTGGAGACACGATGGGAGCCATCGACATTCTTGCCCCGTTCATCGACGCGCGCAGCGACCGCTACGCCGAGCTGAGCGACCGCATCTGGAGCCTGGCCGAATTGCGCTATGACGAGCACAAGTCGGCCGAATTGCACATCGCCATGCTGGAGGAGGCCGGCTTTCGCGTCACCCGCGACGCCGCCGGCATCCCCACGGCCTTCGTCGCCGAGGCCGGCACGGACGGCCCGGTGATCGGCATCCTGGGTGAATACGATGCCTTGTCCGGCCTGAGCCAGGAAAGCGGCGCCTACGCCTGCCAGCCGTCGCCGGAAACGCCCAACGGCAACGGTCATGGCTGCGGCCACCACCTGCTGGGCACGGCCGCGCATTTCGCGGCGGTGGCGGTCAAGGAATTCCTCGAACGCAATGGCCTGGCGGGCCGCATCCGTTTCTATGGCTGTCCGGCCGAGGAGGGCGGCTCGGGCAAGACCTTCATGGCGCGCGCCGGCCTGTTCGACGACCTGGACGCGGCGCTGACCTGGCATCCGGCTTCGCACACCGGCATCTTCCACCAGTCGTCGCTGGCCAACATTCAGGCCTATTTCCGCTTTCGTGGCGTGGCGGCGCACGCGGCCAATTCGCCGCACCTGGGACGCAGCGCGCTGGACGCGGTGGAACTGATGAACGTAGGCGTGAACTACCTGCGCGAGCACATGGTGCCGGACGCGCGGGTGCACTACGCGGTGACCAACAGCGGCGGCATCTCGCCCAACGTGGTGCAGGCCCGCGCCGAAGTGCTGTACCTGGTGCGCGCGCCGATCAATTCGCAGGCCGCCGAGCTGTACGAACGGGTCAAGAACGTGGCCCGCGGCGCGGCGCTGATGACCGGCTGCGAGCTGGAGATCGTGTTCGACAAGGCCTGCTCCAACTACATTCCCAACGGCGTGCTGAACCAGGTCATGTACGCCAACATGCAGGCGCTGCAGGGACCCGCTTACACCGAGGGCGAACAGCAGGCCGCGCGCCGCATGTGGGACGCGATTTCGGCCGATGACATCGACAACGCCGGCAAGAACCTGGGCGCGGTGCTGCGCAATCCGACGCCGTTGTTCAGCGGCGTGGCGCCCTACGAGCCCGGCAGGCACGAGATCAGCTACGGCTCGACCGACGTGGGCGACGTCAGCTGGGTGACGCCCACCGCGCAATGCTGGGGCGCCTGCTATGCCTACGGCACGCCGTTCCATTCGTGGCAGATGGTGGCGCAGGGCAAGCTGTCGCTGGCGCACAAGGGCATGGTGCACGCGGCCAAGATCATCGCCGCCACGGCGGCGGATCTCTATCGGCAGCCCGAGACGCTGGCGCGCGCCAAGGAAGAGTTGTTGGAAATGCGCCGCGGCCAGCCGTACGTCTGCCCGATTCCGGCGGACGTGCTGCCGTCGTTCATGCGCAAGTAGGCGCAGGCGGGCGGCCGCGATCCGCGGCCGCCCGGTATTGCCGGGCGTCTTTCCCGGCCAGCGGGCGTCAGGCCGGCAGAGACGGCGCGTATTGCGCTTCCGTGCTGACCTTCTGGTGGAACTCGACCACCTTGCGCACGACCTTGCGCGGATCATCCTCGATGATGAACAGATCCAGGTCGTGCGCCCCGATCATGCCATTGCCCAGTACCTGGCCACCCAGCCATTCGACCAGGCCGGACCAGTATTCGCTGCCCACCAGCACGATGGGCGCGGGCGGGACCTTGCCGGTCTGGATCAGCGTCAACGCTTCGAAGAGCTCGTCCAGGGTGCCGAAGCCGCCCGGCATCGCCACGTAGGCGAAGCTGTGCATGAAGAACGTGGCCTTGCGGGAGAAAAAGTACTCAAACGACAGACTGATGGTCTGATACTCGTTGTTATGGGCTTCGTGCGGCAGGCTGATGTTCAGCCCGATGCTGGTGCCGCCGGTTTCGAAGGCCCCCTTGTTGGCCGCCTCCATGATGCCCGGGCCGCCGCCCGCGATGACCGCGAACCCCGCCTCGGCCAGGGCGGCCGAGATTGCCACGGTGGTTTCATAGTGGGGGGAGTTGCGGCTGACGCGCGCGCTGCCGAAGACACTGACCGCGGGCCCGATGTGCGCGAGCTTTTCCGCCGCCGTCCGTATCTCTGACATAATCAGCGGAATTTGTTTTTCGGCGGGCGTCGCCGCAATTGCCGTCGCAGTTGTTGCCGCAGTTGTTGCCATATCTGCCTTTGTAACCATGAAAAAAACCTTATTGCTGGTCGACGGTTCAAGCTACTTGTACCGCGCTTTCCACGCTATGCCTGATTTGCGCAATGCGCAAGGCGAACCTACGGGTGCGCTGTACGGCGTAGTCAATATGTTGCGCAAGCTTGTATCCGACTATAAGGCAGAGTATGCCGCATGTATTTTCGATGCGCGTGGCAAGACGTTCCGCGACGATCTGTATCCGGAATACAAGTCGCACCGTCCGCCCATGCCGGAAGACCTGGCGGCCCAGATCGAGCCCATCCACCGCGCCGTGCGCGCCCTGGGCTGGCCGGTGCTGGCCATCGAGGGGGTCGAGGCCGATGACGTGATCGGCACGCTGGCCTGCCGCGCCGCCGAACGCGGCGTGCATACGGTGGTGTCCACCGGCGACAAGGACCTGGCGCAACTGGTCAACAGCCACGTCACCCTGGTCAACACCATGAGCGGCGAGGTGCTGGACGAGGCCGGCGTGCTCAACAAGTTCGGCGTGGCGCCGGACCGCATCGTCGACTACCTGATGCTGGTGGGCGATACCGTCGACAACGTCCCGGGCGTGACCAAGGTCGGCCCCAAGACGGCCGCCAAATGGATCTCCGAGTTCGGCTCGATCGACAAGCTGGTCGAAGGCGCCGAAGGCATCAAGGGCGTGGCGGGCAACAACCTGCGCGAAGCCATCCCCAATTTCCCGCTGACGCGCCAGCTGCTGACGGTGAAGTGCGACTGCGACTTGACCGGCCACGTCGACAGCGTCGACGACCTGACGCCGCGCGATCGCGACGACGCCACCCTGACCGAACTGTACGAACGCTACGGTTTCCGCACCTGGCTGCGAGACCTGACCGGCGACGCCGAGCGCGTGCCGACGGGCGACGCCCGCGTGGCGGCCGAAGTGCCGGCCGCGCCCACGGAGCTGGATTACCGCATCATTGCCGACTGGCCGGCGTTCGACGCCTGGATGGAACTGGTGGACAAGGCGGCGCTGGTGGCGGTGGATACGGAGACCACCTCGCTGGACGAGATGCAGGCCAAATTGGTCGGCCTGTCGATGGCGGTGGCGCCGGGCGTGGCCTGCTATATCCCGGTCGCGCACCGCGGCCCGGACGGCGCCACACAACTGCCCAAGGATGAGGTGCTGGCACGGCTGCGTCCGTGGCTGGAAGACGCCTCTCGCGCCAAGCTGCTGCATCACGCCAAGTACGACACTCACGTGTTCGCCAACGAAGGCATCCGCCTGGCGGGCATCGCCGAAGACACCATGCTGCAGGCCTACGTGCTGGAGTCGCATCGCGGCGTCGGCCTGAACGACCTGGCGCAGCGCTACCTGGGCCGCAGCGGGGTTTCGTACGAAGACCTGTGCGGCAAGGGCGCCAAGCAGATCGGCTTCGACGAAGTGGCGGTGGACAAGGCCGGCCACTACGCCGCCGAGGATGCCGACTTCACGCTGCAACTGCACCAGGTGCTGCGCCCGCAGGTGGCGGCCGATGCCGGGCTGGAACGCATCTACCTGCTGGAGATGCAGGTATCGGCGGTGCTGACCACGATCGAGCGCAACGGCGTCAAGGTCGATGCGGCGGAACTCGGCCGCCAGAGCCACAAGCTGGGCCAGGAAATGCTGCAGCTCGAGCAGAAGGCCTATGAACTGGCAGGGCAGCCCTTCAACCTGAATTCGCCCAAGCAGCTGGGCGAGATCCTGTTCGGCCGCATGCAGTTGCCGGTGGTGCGCAAGACCGCCGGCGGCGCGCCATCGACCGACGAGGAAGTGCTGAGCAAGCTGGCGCAGGACTACCCGCTGCCGCAGGTGCTGCTGGAGTACCGGGGGCTGTCCAAGCTCAAGTCCACTTACACGGACAAGCTGCCGCGCATGATCAATCCCGATACCGGCCGCGTGCACACGCACTATTCGCAGGCCGCGGTGATCACCGGCCGCCTGGCGTCGTCCGATCCCAACCTGCAGAACATCCCGGTGCGCACCGAGGCCGGGCGCCGGGTGCGCGAGGCCTTCATCGCCGAGCAGGGCCTGCTGCTGTCGGCCGACTATTCGCAGATCGAGCTGCGCATCATGGCGCACGTGTCGGACGACGCCAACCTGCAGCGCGCCTTCGCGGCCGGCGAGGACATCCACCGCGCCACGGCGTCGGAAGTGTTCGGCGTGGCGCTGGCGGACGTGTCGTCCGAGCAGCGGCGCGCGGCCAAGGCGATCAACTTCGGCCTGATCTACGGCATGGGCGTGTTCGGCCTGGCATCCAACCTGGGTATCACGCGCGACGCGGCGCAAGCGTATATCGACCGCTACTTCGCCCGCTATCCCGGCGTGGCCATGTACATGGAGAACACGCGCCGAGTGGCCCGCGAGCAAGGCTACGTCGAGACCGTGTTCGGGCGCCGGCTGCAACTGCCGGAAATCCGCGGCGCCTCGGGCCCGCGTCGCCAGGGCGCCGAGCGCGCGGCGATCAACGCGCCGATGCAGGGCACCGCGGCCGACCTCATCAAGATGGCGATGGTGGCGGTGCAGGACTGGCTCGAAGCCGAAAAGCTGCAGACCCGCATGATCATGCAGGTGCACGACGAACTGGTGCTGGAAGCGCCGGACGCCGAACTGGAGCTGGTCAAGCAAACTCTGCCGCGCCTGATGTGCAACGTGGCCGAGCTGCGTGTGCCGCTGGTGGCCGAGGTGGGCGTGGGCAAGAACTGGGAACAGGCGCACTGAAGCCCGGGCGCGGCGTCACTGGCGCCGCGTGGGCGAGGAGCGCGGGCCGCGCAAAGGAAGGGCACGGCTTCCTTGGGCGGCCTATTTCCGCTTTTCTCCCTGCAACAATATAATGTTGCGCTTCCTCCCTGACAATAATACGTCCCCCAAATGCTGCTGCTCTGGGTCCTTCTTGCCACCATCACCGGCGGCCTCATCGCCGTCCTTGTCGCCAGCTGGCTGGCCTACAAGGTTTTTGCCCACTATCTGCACCACATGGTCAGCCTGTCCGTGGGAGTGCTGCTGTCGGTCGCGCTGCTGCACCTGCTGCCGGAGGCCTTTGAAAGCGGGGTGGCCGATGCCCACGTACTGTTCGGCCTGATGCTGGCGTCGCTGATCGGCTTTTTCGTGCTGGAGAAGATCGCGCTGCTGCGCCACAGCCACCACCACGAGGGCGACGGCCACCATCATCATCATGGCCACGACCGCCACGAGGCGGGGCGCGGGGGCGTGCTTATCCTGATCGGCAGTTCGCTGCACAACCTGTGCGACGGCGTGCTGGTCGCGGCGGCCTTCCTGACCGATCCGCTGCTGGGCGTGCTGACGGCCGCCTCGATCATCGTGCACGAGGTGCCGCACAAGCTGGGCGATTTCGTGGTGCTGCTCAACGCCGGCCTGGCGCGCCGCCGCGCTTTCGCGCTGATCCTGTTCACCAGCTTGTGTTCAGCCGTGGGCGGCATAATAGGCTACTTCGTGCTGCAACAGGCGCAGGACTGGGTGCCGTACGTATTGGTGGTTGCCGCGAGCAGCTTCCTCTACATCTCGGTGGCCGACCTGATGCCGCAGATGCACGAACGGGTATCCCTGGCCGATGCGGTGCCGCAATTGCTGCTGGTGGGCGTGGGCGTGGTGCTGATCTACAGCGTCACGACCCTGATGCACCATGGGCATGATCACGAGGCGGGCGCCGGCCACGGCGCGGCGCGTACGGAGCACATGCATACGCATTGAACCGCAGCGTGCGCCATACCCGGCTTTGCTTTCGAACCTGGCCGGTCGTGTCGCGGATGCCGCAAGGCGGACCGCGGGGCATCGGCTCCGCCTTGATTCCTACCAGGAGTTCGCCATGAGTTTTTCCGCCGCCGCCGGCAATGTCGCCCCCACCGTGATCCACACGGACGCCCAGGGGCTGGCCCACGGGGATTTCCAGTTGCCCGTGGCCGATGGGTCCATCAGCGCCTATTACGCCGCCCCCGAAGGCAAGCGCGACCTGCCGGTGGTGCTGGTGATCCAGGAAATCTTCGGGGTGCACGAGCACATCAAGGATATCTGCCGCCGGGTGGCCAAGGCCGGTTACCTGGCCGTGGCCGCGAATCTGTACGAGCGCCAGGGCGATGCGTCGACCTATACCGATATTCCCAAGCTGATCGCCGAAATCGTCAGCAAGGTGCCCGACGAGCAGGTGTTCGCCGACCTGGACGCCAGCGTGGCGTGGGCCGCGCAGCATGGCGGTGATCCGAAGCGGGTGGCGGTGACAGGGTTCTGCTGGGGCGGGCGCCTGACCTGGATGTACGCGGCGCACAATCCGGACGTGAAGGTGGGCGTGGCCTGGTATGGCCGACTGAGTTCGGGGCACGGACCGTTGATCAAGCGCTTCGCGTTCGATGTGGTCAATGAACTGCATGCGCCGGTGCTGGGCCTGTATGGCGCCAAGGATGCCAGCATTCCTGTGTCGGATATCGAGATAATGAAAACCAAGCTGGCCGGCGGCAATGAAAATGCCAGGCGCTCCGAGTTCGTGGTGTACCCGCAGGCGGATCATGCTTTCCTGGCGGATTACCGGATGAGTTATCAGGCGGAAGCGGCCAAGGATGGGTGGGGGAGGATGCTGGAGTGGTTCAAGCGGTACCTTTGAGAGGGATTGTGCCCTTGGCGTCATGAGAAGCCGCTGCGCGTTTGCGTGGCGGTTTTTTTTAGGGGGTGTTGCTTTCGTAGGCCGCCCGGCGCGGGTGCCGCACGGGTGGGCGCGCCTGCGATTGCGGTCCGGAGCCTTCGCTCCGGACTACCCCAACCTCAACCTCGTCCGCCTTCGGCTCCCTACGGTTTCCGTCGGGCGCATCTGACGGCGCGCCCACCCGTGCGCCACCCGCGCCGGGCTACCGGTTTCGAGGCATGGGGCGCTGCTGGACCGCGGCGGCATGCGAGAGGTTTGCGGGGCCCGCCAGGGTCGGCTGCGCGGGCAGCCGGCCCTGGCATACGCGGCGTGGGGCGTCGGGGCCGGGTTCGCCGCGCGCGGGAAGAGGGGGCGATAGGTAGTGCGGTGTCGCGGAGAGAACTGTCCGCCTATTGCGCCCCGTAGATGAATGAAAGGGAGCGAGTTCTATCGCATGCGGCAATCGCCACTGTGCGACACAGTTGCTTCAAGCCGGGGTAGCCCCCAACGGTGGCAGCCATTGCGGGGCAGCGCGGGAGCCTTCAAAAATCTCCCGCCAGGATGGCCGGCCCGCCGCCCGGCCACCCGAAGGCGGGCCAGCCCCCTCGGGGGGCAGCAAGCGCGCGAAGCGCGCGCGGCGTGGGGCCGGCCCGCCGCCCGGCCGCCCGAAGGCGGGGCAGCCCCCTCGGGGGGCAGCTAGCGCGCGAAGCGCGCGCGGCGTGGGGGCCCTAATTCCCCGCTTCGCGCAGGCGGCTGGGGAGGAGTTCGCCGTGGCGGGCCAGGAGGGGATAGGCGGCGGCGCCGACCAGGTGGGAGTTGATGCCCTTCATGTCGCGCAGGATGTCGAGGTAGAGGGCGCCGACTTCGGCGGCGTCGACCTGGCCGCCCTTGATTTTCTGCAGATGGGCGTCCGCGGCCTGCGTTTCGATGGTGCGGAAACGGGACTTTTCGCCGGCCAGGGCGCGGGCCTGGCGCAGGTCGTCGTTGACGAACAGGGCGGCGGCCTGGCGCTGGTTGGAGATCAGTTCACCCAGGGTGTCGTCGAGGCTGGCGCGTTGTTCGGGGGAGAAGGTCCAGCCCTGCTTGCGCAGCTTGGCGATGTGGCTGAGCAGGCCGTGGTGGGCGATGTCGCCGGCATGGCCGATGTTGCTGATGAAGGCAAGGATGTCATCCATGCGCTGCACGTCGTCGCGCGTCATGTTTTCCTGGTCGAGCGTGGCCAGGTAAGTGGTAATGGCGCTTTCGAGCTTGTCCAGGGCCGTGTCGAGCTGGCGCGCCTGCACCATGCGGTGGCGATTGTCGCGCTTGAAGCCGGCGCGCGCGTACAGCAGCAGGGTCTGCAGCATGTCGGCCATGCGCAGGGCTTCGCGGGCGGCGTTGCCCAGCGCGACGGCGGGCACGTCGTGGGCCCATTCGTCCAGGTATTGCGGGCGGGACGGGTCATTGGGATCGGCGCGCTTGGGCAGCCAGCGGGTCAGCAGGGCAGCGTAGGGCGCCAGCAGCGGCAGGAACGCCAGCGCGATGACGGCGTTGAAGAGGGTGTGGAAGTTGGCGACGGCGCGCGCCGGGTCGCTGGACATCTCGCTCATCAGCGGTTGCAGCCAGGGCAGCAGCACCAGGCCGGCCAGCACCCCCAGGATGCGGGTCAGCAGGTTGCCCAGGGGCAGGCGGCGGGCGGCGGGGTCGTCGCCGGTGACGCCCTCGATCATGGGGTTGATGGCGGTGCCGAGGTTGGCGCCCAGCACCAGCGCGAAGGCGACGTGCGGCGCCACCATGTGATGGCTGGCCAGCGACATGACCAGCACCACCACGGCGACGCTGGAGTGGGCGGCCCAGGTGAAGGCGGCAGACAGCAGCACGGCCGCCACCGGCTGGGTGGCCAGGGCGTCCAGGATCATGCCCAGCATGGGAGCGGTCTGGAACGGCTCGAACAGTTCCACCAGTTGGTGCAGCGACAGCAGCAGCAGGCCGAGGCCGATGAAGACGCGGCCCAGGTCGCGGGTGCGGCCCGGCGGATAGCGGCGGAACATCCAGACGCCGGCGAGGATCAGGATGGGCGCCAGCGAGGTCAGGTCGAACGACAGCAACTGCACGATCAGCGTGGTGCCGACGTTGGCGCCGAGCATGGCGGCCAGGGCCGGCACCAGGCCGACCACGCCGCCCGCGGCAAAGCCGGTGATCATCAGGCCGGTGGCGGTGCTGCTCTGCAGCGCCGCGGTGATGCCCAGGCCGGCGGCGAAGGCGCGCAAGCGAGTGCCCAGCGCCCGGCCGAGAGCGGCGCCGAGTGCGGCGCCGAAGGCGCGTTGCACGCCTGTCTGGACCATATGCACGCCCCACAGCAGCAGGGCGACGTAGCCGGCGAAGTCAAGCAGGGTAATGAGTCCGGACATCCTGGGGTGGTTCCATTCTTTTTATGACAAGAAATAATTCTGTAATGATCGCATGCCGGGGCTGGTGGGGAAACCCGTCCCTGGAATACAGCATACGCCCCGCAGGGCTTTGCTGCGTAGTGTCGGACCTTGCGCGTATCATTGCCGGATCATTCTTGGATGCAGGGGAGTTGCGGTGGCCGTTTCCGTTTTCGATCTGTTCAAAATAGGCATAGGCCCGTCGAGTTCCCATACCGTCGGCCCCATGCGGGCCGCATTGCTGTTTGCCCAGGGGCTGGAGCGCGACGGCCTGCTGCCCAAGGTGGCGAGCGTGCGCGCCGAACTCTATGGGTCGCTCGGCGCCACGGGCAAGGGCCACGGCACCGACAAGGGCGTGCTGCTGGGCCTGATGGGCGAGGCCCCGGATACCGTCGACCCCGCCGCCATCGCCGGCATGATCGCCTCGGTGCGGGCCAGCCGCCAGCTGCCGTTGCTGGGCCACTATCCGGTGCCGTTCGTGGAAAAGGAACACATGATGTTCTACCGCCGCGAAGCCATGGCCGAGCACCCCAACGGCATGAAATTCCACGCCTTCGATGCCGAGGGCCAGTCGCTGCGCGAGGCCCGTTACCTGTCGGTGGGCGGCGGCTTCGTGGTGACGGCGGGCGCGTCCAACAGCCAGGTCATCGCCGCGCACGACCAGTTGCCGTACCCGTTCCGCACCGGCCGCGAGTTGCTGACCATGTGCCGCGAGAGCGGCCTGAGCGTGGCCCAGTTGATGATGAAGAACGAGCTGACCTGGCGCGAGGCCGGCGAGGTCGCGGCCGGGCTGGACCGCATCTGGCAGGTGATGCAGGACTGCGTTTCGCGCGGCTGCGGCATCAACTATCCCGAAGCCGACGGCGAGCTGCCGGGTCCGCTGCGGGTGCGCCGCCGCGCCCCCGAACTGTACCGCAACCTGACCCAGCGCGCCGAGCGCACGCTGTCCGATCCGCTGTCGGTGATGGACTGGGTCAACTTGTACGCCATGGCGGTGAACGAGGAAAACGCCGCCGGCGGCCGGGTGGTGACGGCGCCGACCAACGGCGCGGCGGGCATCATCCCGGCGGTGCTGCACTACTACGACCGTTTTGTCCCCGGTTCCAACCGCGAGGGCGTGCGCGACTTCCTGCTGACCGCGGCGGCCGTGGGCCTGCTGTACAAGTACAACGCCTCGCTGTCCGGCGCCGAAGTCGGCTGCCAGGGCGAGGTCGGCGTGGCCTGTTCGATGGCGGCTGGCGGCCTGGCCGCTGCGCTGGGCGGCTCGGTCGAGCAGGTCGAGAACGCGGCCGAGATCGGCATGGAGCACAACCTGGGCCTGACCTGCGACCCGGTCGGCGGATTGGTGCAGATTCCCTGTATCGAACGCAACGCCATGGCCTCGATCAAGGCCGTCAACGCCGCCCGCATGGCATTGCGCGGCGACGGCCAGCACTACGTGTCGCTGGATTCGGTCATCAAGACCATGCGCGAGACCGGCGCCGACATGAAGACCAAGTACAAGGAAACGGCGCGCGGCGGCCTGGCGGTGAATATCGTCGAGTGCTGAGGCGGGCGCGCCCCAAACAAAAAGCCCCTTGATCGCTCAAGGGGCTTTTTTTCATTGCCGAGCCGCCTCAGGATGAAAACGCGCCTTCGGGGGGGGCCAGCAAGCCGCTGGCGCGGCGCGGAGGCTTTTCTCGTGGGCCGTTGCCGGGATCAGATCACGCGGGCGTTCTGCAGCGCGGCGATGCGGGCCGGGATCGGCGGGTGCGAGGCGAACATGGCCGCCAGGCCGCCCTTGCCGGTGATGCCGGAGGCTTCGAACGACTTGGGCAGTTCGCCCGGTTCCAGGCCGCCCAGGCGGGCCAGGGCGCGGATCATGGGTTCGCGGGCGCCCATCAGGTGGGCCGAGCCGGCGTCGGCGCGGTATTCGCGCTGGCGCGAGAACCAGGCCACGATGATCGAGGCCAGGATGCCGAAAATGATCTCACAGACGATCACGGTGACCATGTAGCCGGGGCCGAGGCCGCGTTCGTTCTTGAACACCACGCGGTCGATGAAGTAGCCGACCACGCGCGCCAGGAACACCACGAAGGTGTTGACCACGCCCTGGATCAGGGTCAGCGTGACCATGTCGCCGTTGGCGATGTGGGCCACTTCGTGGGCCAGCACCGCCGCCACTTCCTCTTCGCTCATGCTTTCGAGCAGGCCGGTCGACACCGCCACCAGCGAGTCGTTCTTGAAGGCGCCGGTGGCGAACGCGTTGGGCGCGCCGTCGTAGATGGCGACTTCCGGGCGGCCGATGCCGGCGCGATCGGCGAGCTGGTGGACGGTGTCCAGCAGCCAGGCCTCGCGCTGGTTGCGCGGCGCGTTCGGATCCAGCACCTGGGCACCGGTGCTCCATTTGGCCATGGGCTTGCTGATCAGCAGCGAGATGATGGCGCCGGTGAAGCCGACCACGACCGAGAAGATCAACAGCGCCTGCAGGTTCAGGCCGTTGGCGGTCAGGTAGCGGTCTACGCCCAGGATGCGCAGCGTGGCCGACAGCACCAGCATGACGGCCAGGTTGGTAATGACGAAAAGGATGATGCGTTTCATGCTTTTTTTGTTCCTCAGCGAGCGGGACTTGTGCGGGATTGGACTGTGCCGCGGCGCAGCAGTTCCCCGACCGCCGCGCCGCTCCCGGTGACGGAGAGTATAGTATCGCTTTCCCCTATTTCCCCTCCCTCTTTTTACCTGAGCGCAGACCCCGATGCAGGCACTTTGGATGTTGCTGGCGTCCGCCATGTTCGCCATCATGGGGTCGTTCGTGAAGCTGGGCACCGAGCACGGCGCGACGCTGCCGCAAGTGGTGCTGTTCCGCGGCCTGCCATCGGTGGTGCTGCTGCTGATCTGGGCGCGCGCCGGGCGCCAGTCGATCGTGCCCACCAGCTGGAAACTGCACCTGTGGCGCAACCTGTCCGGCGTCACCTCGATGTGGCTCGGTTTCTTCGCCATCTCCCATCTGCCCCTGGCCACCGCCACCAGCCTGAACTACACGGCGCCGCTGTTCATCGCGTGCTGGATGCTGGGGTGGGGCGGGGCGCAGCGCGACCCGGTGCGGATCGCGGCCGTGGCCCTGGGCTTTTTGGGCGTGATCGCGGTGCTGCGTCCCAGCATCAACGAAGACCAGTGGCTGGCTGCCTTGCTGGGCCTGGGGGCGGGCGCCATGTCGGCCATCGCCATGATGCAGATTCGCCAGCTGGGCCGCATCGGCGAGCCCGAGTGGCGCACGGTGCTGTTCTTTTCGGTGGCGGTGTGCGCCTCCAGCTTCGCCGGCCTGGGCTTCGAGGGCTGGGGCCAGGCCGACTGGACCGGCTACAGCTCGCTGCTGGGCGTGGGCGTGACGGGCCTGTTCGGCCAGTTGGCCATGACGCGGGCGTTCGGCCTGGGGTCTGCATTGCTGACCGCGGCCCTGCAATACAGCACGATCATCTTCGCGGCCCTGCTCGGCATGGGTTTCTGGGGCGATACCCTGGACGGCCTGGCCTGGGCCGGGATGGGCCTGATCATTTCGGCGGGCCTGCTGTCGGTCTGGCGCACCATGCGTGACCCCAAGCCGACCTGATCCCGCCAACCCGACCCTATCAGAGGAGAATTTCCGATGACGATGACCCTGATTTCCGTGGCCGACCTGGCCACGCACCTGGGCGCGGCGGACGTGCGCGTGTTCGACGTGCGCCACGACCTGACCAACCACGCGGCCGGCCGTGAGGCCTATGCCGCCGGCCATATTCCCGGCGCCCGCTACCTCGACCACGAAACCGAGCTGGCCGCCGCCCGGAACGGCAAGAACGGCCGCCATCCGCTGCCCGACCGCGGCCAGTTCGGCGCGTTGATGGCGGCGCACGGCGTCACGCCTGAAACCCTGGTGGTGGCCTATGACGCCAGCGGCGGCATGTACGCCGCGCACCTGTGGTGGATGCTGCGCTGGCTGGGCCACGACCGGGTCGCCGTGCTCGACGGCGGCTGGCAGGCCTGGCAGGCGGCCGGGCTGCCCACTTCCACCGAGGCGGCCGCGCCGGTGCAGGCGAGTGCGCCGGTGACGCCGGCGGCGCCGCTCGTGGGCAGCGTGGATGCGCAGGCGGTGCTGGACAACATCGCCCGGCCCGGATTCACCGTGATCGACGCGCGCGCCGCCAACCGCTATCGCGGCGAGGTTGAGCCGATGGATCCGGTGGCCGGCCACATCCCTGGCGCGTTGAATCGTCCGAACGGCCAGAACCTGCAGGCCGACGGCCGCTTCAAGGACGCGGCGCAGTTGCGCCAGGAATTCACCGCCTTGCTGGATGGCCGCGACCCTGCGGCCATCGTGCACCAGTGCGGTTCGGGTATCACCGCCTGCCACAACCTGCTGTCGATGGAAATCGCCGGCCTGGCCGGCTCGCGCCTTTATCCGGGCTCGTGGAGCGAGTGGTGCAGCGATCCGTCCCGGCCGGTGGCCAAGGGCGAGTGAACGCACCGGCCGGCCCCGCCGCAAACCGGGCCTGAAACCGCGCCGTGGTATTCCGACGGCGCGGGTGGCGGTCTTACCAGACCGCCGCCAGCTTGACCCGTCCGGAGACGCTTTCGGCGATTTCCAGGAAGTGGTCCAGCGGCGGCGTGGCCAGCCCCGGCACCTTGGCCATGTCGTCCCAGCGCCTCAGGCGGATCGCATCCGGCGCGCCCGGCATGCTGGCGAAATCCACCGCCTGGCCCGCATCGAAGCTGCCCCCCTGAAGCGCCAGGCTGCGCTTCGAATCCTCCGAAAGCGACGCTTCATACTGCGGCTCCACGTAGCAGAGGTAGCGCTTGGCCTCCACGTGCAGCCGGATCGGGTCCAGCACCGCCGAACTGAACAGCCCGCGCAGGAACGGCAGCACGAAATACTGGTGCTTGTCGTCGATGCCGCGCAGCGTGGGCGTGTCGGGATGGTCGGCGATCAGGTGCCCGAGGTCGTGCAGCAGGCAGGCGGTGATCAATTGGGCATTGGCGCCATTGCGTTCGGCCAGCGTCGCGGTCTGCAACGCATGCCGCAGATGGCTGACGGATTCGCCATGATAGGAACGGTGCCCGCGTTCCAGGAAAAGCTGTTCGATGTCCTGCAGGGTCAAGGCCATGGTTGTCTCCTGAGTGGCCGCAAGGGGAAGAGGCGGGCAGTGATCCCTGGGATCAGCCGGCTGCCGGCGCCATCTCCAGAAAGCGCGCGATGAGTTGCACCGGTTGGCGCTCGCGCAGGCAGTACAGGTATTCATGCATCACGACGTCGGCGCCCTCGATGTCCAGGGCCGCCAGTTCCGGATGGGACGGAATTTCACGCGAGGGAATCAGGCTGATGCCCAGTTCGCACAGGATGGCCTGGCGGATCGATTCGCGGCTGCCGATTTCCAGCGTGCGCTTGACCGTCACGCCAGCCGCCTGCAGCGCCTCTTCGGTCAGCTGGCGCGTCATCGATCCGGGTTCGCGCAGCAGCAGCGCGTGATCGGCCAGGTCCGCCAGCGCCACCTTGCCGCGCCGCGCCAGCGGGTGGCCGCGGTGCGTCACCACGCGGATCGGGTCGGCCGCGATCATGCGGCGGTACAAATGCTTGTCATCCATCAGAAACGAGGACGTGGCAATCTCGATGCGATAGTCGTGCAGCGCCTGCAGCATGCTCTGCGAGTTGCCGATGGCCACGGTCAGGTCGATGCCGGGGTAGAGCTGGTTGTAGCGGCGCACCGTGTCCATGATGTAGTACGGCCCGGTGGCGCCGATGCGCAGGTTGCCCTCGCGCAGGTCGCTGGCGTCGCGCAGCCGGAAATCGATCTCGGTTTCCTGCTGCACCAGCTTTTCGACCATCGGCATCAGGCTGTGTCCGGCATCCGACAGTCGCATGCCGCGGCCCTGGCGGTGGAACAGCTCGACGCCATAGCGCGATTCCAACTGGCGCAGTTGCCCCGTCACCGTGGGTTGGCTGACGCCCAACTGGGCCGCGGCCTTGGTGACGGTGCCGCAGCGAGCCACGGCATAGAAGGATTTGAGTTCGGCGACGAGCACGTTGGGCAGGGCCTGTAAACGGATGAATTGGTGGACGGATTGCGCAAGACCGCCAGTACACCAAAATAATTTGATGTTTTTATTACTGCATTTGCGCGAAGTGTCATAAACACTCAATACGCGCCTTCCATACTGCCTTCGTTCCCAGACCGGAGGCCCCATGGCCCAACAGCTCCAACGCGATACCAATACTGTTCCGACCGGCGCCGCGCCGCCGCACGGAGCGCCGCGCGGGGGCTTTCTTTCGGTCAGCAATCTCGTCAAGCGCTTCGGCAGCCATACGGCGCTGTCGGATGTGTCGCTGGATATTCGCGCTGGCGAACTGGTGTGCCTGCTGGGTCCGTCGGGTTGCGGCAAGACCACGCTGCTGCGCGCCATCGCCGGGCTCGAGCGCCAGGACAGCGGCACCATTTTGCTGTCGGGCCGGGATATCTCCCATGCCGAGCCGCAGGAGCGCGACTACGGCATCCTGTTCCAGTCTTATGCGCTGTTTCCCAACCTGACCGTGGCCCAGAACGTGGCCTACGGTTTGAGCGGCAAGCGCGCCCATCGCAAGCACGTGGCCGACCGGGTCGAGGAAATGCTGACGCTGGTGGGCCTGGCCGGCGCCTCTCATAAATATCCGGGACAGATCTCCGGGGGCCAGCAGCAGCGCGTCGCCCTGGCCCGCGCGCTGGCGCCGTCGCCGTCCCTGTTGCTGCTGGACGAGCCGATGTCGGCGCTGGACGCCCGCGTGCGCGAACACCTGCGCATCGAATTGCGCGCGCTGCAGAAGCGCCTGTCGATCACCACGCTGATGGTGACGCACGACCAGGAAGAAGCGATGGTCATGGCCGACCGCATCGCCGTCATGAACGGCGGCGTCATCGAGCAGTTCGGCACCCCGCGCGAACTGTATCGCCAGCCTGGCTCGGCCTTCATCGCCGATTTCGTCGGCGAGGCCAACTGGCTGCCGTTCGAGCGCATCGACGCGCACCGCGCCCGCGTCGGCCGCCAGGAACTGGCGGTGGACGAGGCGCTGGAGCGCAACGTCGGCAAGCTGTTCGTGCGGCCCGAGGCGGTGCGCGTGAGCGTGGCGCGTCCGGAGCAGCCCAACACCATGCTGGCCGACGTGCTCGATGGCGTGTTCCTGGGCCGCGGCTACCGCCTGGCGCTGCGCCTGGAAGGCGTGCCCGGCGCCACCGTGCATTCGATCGTGTCCCCCGAAACCGGAGACGCCCTGCTGGGCCCTCACGCCGCCAGCCGCTGCTGGGTGGAGCTGCCGCGCCATGCGATTCGCGCCTACGCTTGATCCGGCTTCGAGCCGCGCACCCGCCGCCATGTCCGCGCCCGCCGACACGTCCGTCGCCCCCGTTTCTGCGTCACTGGGCCGCCGGCCGCTGCCCGCCTGGGTCGGGGCCTTCGGACTGACGCTGGGGCAGGGCGCCCTGGCGCTGGGCCTGGGGCTGTTCCTGGCCCTGCCGCTGGTGGCCATCCTGGCCAAATCGGTCACCGACGCCAATGGCGACTGGGCCGGCCTGTCGGTGGTGCTGGGCATCATCGGCGCCGACGGTTTCCTGGGCATGGTCGGGCGCAGCCTGACGGTGGGCGTGGTCACCATGATGCTGGTGGTGCCCTGCGCCTACGCCTTCGCCTATGCCCTGACGCGCAGCCGCATTCCCGGCAAGGGCCTGCTGCGCACCATCGCGCTGCTGCCGCTGCTGGCGCCGTCGCTGCTGCCGGGGATCGCGCTGGTCTACCTGCTGGGCAACCAGGGCTTGCTGAAAGGCCTGTCCGGCGGCGCCACCATCTATGGTTTCTGGGGCATCGTGGTGGGCGAGGCGTTCTACACCTTCCCGCACGCGCTGATGATCCTGCTGACCGGCCTGACGCTGGCCGATGGACGCCTCTATGACGCGGCGCGCGCGATGGGCGCGGGGCCACTGCGCACCTTCATGACGGTGACGCTGCCCGGCACGCGTTATGCCGTGTTCTCGGCCTGCTGCGTGGTGTTCACGCTGACCGTGACCGACTTCGGCGTGCCCAAGGTGGTGGGCGGCGACTACAACGTGCTGGCGATGGAAGCCTACAAGGCGGTGGTCGGCCAGCAGAACTTCCCCAAGGGCGCCGCCATCGGCATCCTGCTGCTGTTGCCGGCGCTGCTGACCTTCGTGCTCGACCGCCGCCTGCGGGCGCGCCAGGGCGCCCAGCTGAGCGGCCGCGCCCAGCCCTATGCGGCCGGCGCCAACCGCCGGCGCGACGCGGCCTTCCTGTTGCTGGCGGGCGCCATGGCCGGGTTCCTGCTGCTGATCATCGGCGTGGCGGTGTGGGCCTCGTTCGTGAAGATGTGGCCCTACAACCTGTCGCTGTCGCTGCGTTCGTACGACTTCGACAACATGGATGGCGGCGGCTGGCTGGCCTGGCGCAACAGCCTGGAACTGGCTTTCTGCACCGCGCTGATCGGCACGGTGGTGGTGTTCCTGGGCGCCTGGATGATGGAAAAGGTGCCGGCCCGCAGCGCCTCGGCGCGAGGCCTGCGCGGCGTGCTGGGCATGCTGGCGCTGATGCCGATGGCCGTGCCCGGCCTGGTGCTGGGCCTGGGCTACATCTTCTTCTTCAACGGCGCCGCCAATCCGCTCAATGTGCTGTACGGCACCATGCCGCTGCTGGTGCTGTGCACGGTGGTGCACTTCTACACCAGCGCGCACCTGACGGCCGCCACCGCGCTGAACGCGCTGGACCCGGAGTTCGAGGCCGCCTCGGCCTCGCTCAAGGTGCCGCGCATGACCACCTTCCTGCGCGTGACGCTGCCGATGTGCCTGCCGGCCGCGCTCGACGTCGCCCGCTACCTGTTCGTTTCCGCCATGACCACCGTGTCGGCCGTGGTGTTCCTGTACAGCCCGTCCACGGTGCTGGCCGCCGTCGCGGTGCTGAACATGGATGACGCCGGTTTCATCGGCCCGGCCGCCGCCATGTGCACCGTGATCATGGCTAGCTCGGCGGTCGCGGCGCTGCTGCTGCACCTGGCCAGCCGCGCCCTGGTGGCGCGCAGCCAGGCCTGGCGCCGGCCCGCGGCCCTTTGATTTGAATATTCTGCAAGGAAGACCCTCATGACTGTTTCGCCTCTGCCCGTCCGCCTGGAAGCGGTGATTTTCGATTGGGCCGGCACGCTGGTCGACTTCGGTTCGTTCGCCCCGACCAAGGTGTTCGTCGACGCCTTCGCCGAGTTCGGCATGGACGTCACGCTGGAACAGGCCCGCGGCCCGATGGGCGTGGGCAAGTGGGATCACATCCGCGCGCTGTGCGACGAGCCCGCCATCGCCAACCAGTACCAGGCCCGGTTCGGCCGCCTGCCGACCGACGACGACGTCACCGCCATCTACGAACGCTTCCTGCCGATGCAGCTGGACAAGGTGGCGCAGTACTCGGCCGCCATCCCCGGCGCGGCCGAGCTGCTGCGCGCGTTGCGCCAGCGCGGCCTGAAGATCGGCTCGTGCTCCGGCTACCCCGACAGCGTGATGCGCCGGGTGGTGGAACGCGCCGCCGGCGAAGGCCTGCAGCCCGATTGCATCGTCGCCAGCGACGATGTGCCGCGCGCCCGCCCGGCGCCGGCCATGGCGCTCAAGAACGTGGTGGAGCTGGGCCTGACGGACGTGGCCGGCTGCATCAAGGTCGACGACACCGCCCCCGGCATCGAGGAAGGCCGCCGCGCCGGCATGTGGACCGTCGGCCTGCTGCTGTCGGGCAATGCCGCCGGCCTGACGCTGGACGAATACCTGAGTCTGGACGACAACGGCCGCCAGGCGGCCCGCGAACGCGCCGGCCGCGAACTGTCCGGCGCCGCGCCGCACTACCTGATCGACACCGTGGCCGACCTGCCCGGCGTGATTGCCGATATCGAATCCCGCCTGGCGGCGGGCCAACGCCCCTGAGGCCGCCGGCGCCGGGATCCTGACCCAACCTCTTTTCGCAACGCACCGCGGCGGGCATGGGCCGGCCGCGGCGACCCGACTCACCCTTTTTCCGCCCACCCACGGAGTACCCTCATGAAACGCTTCACGCTGCTTGCCCTGGCCGCCGCTTTCGCCGGCATCACCGGCGCCGCTTCCGCCCAGACCACGCTGACCGTCTACACGGCGCTGGAAGCCGACCAGATCAAGGCTTACCAGGCCGCCTTCGAAAAGGCCAACCCCGACATCAAGATCCAGTGGGTGCGCGACTCCACGGGCATCATCACCGCCAAGCTGCTGGCCGAAAAGGGCAACCCCAAGGCCGACGTGATCTGGGGCCTGGCCGGCACCTCGCTGGGCCTGATGGACAAGGAAGGCATGCTGCAGCCCTACGCCCCCAAGGGCCTGGACCAGATCGCCGCCAACATGCGCGATGCCAAGGCCGAACCCACCTGGGTCGGCATGGACGGCTTTGCCGCCGCCATCTGCTTTAACACCGTCGAAGCCGGAAAGCAGAAATTGCCCAAGCCCGAATCGTGGCAGGACCTGACCAAGCCGGTCTACGCCGGCAAGATCGTCATGCCGAACCCGGCCTCGTCGGGCACGGGCTTCCTGGACGTCAGCGCCTGGCTGCAGATCTTCGGCGAAGAAAAGGGCTGGGCCTACATGGACGCCCTGCACAAGAACATCGGTTCGTACACGCACTCGGGCTCCAAGCCGTGCAACATGGCGGCCGCCGGCGAATTCCCGATCGGCGTGTCGTTCGACTACCGCGCCGCCAAGCTCAAGGCCGACGGCGCGCCGGTCGAAGCCGTGTTCCCTTCGGAAGGCCTGGGCTGGGAAGTCGAAGCCACCGCCATCGTCAAGGGCACCAAGAACCTGGAAGCCGCGCGCAAGCTGGCCGACTTCTCGGCCAGCCGCGAGGCCAACGAGCTGTACAAGGCCAACTTCGCGGTGCTGGCGATTCCCTCGATCGCCACGTCCAACCCCAACCTGCCGGCCGACCTGACCAAGCGCATGATCAAGAACGACTTCGTCTGGGCCGCCACCAACCGCGACCGCATCATCGCCGAATGGACCAGCCGCTACGACGGCAAGTCCGAGCCCAAGAAGAAGTAATCGGGCCACCGCGGCGGCCACGCCGCCGCGGCAGGGCAGGCGCCCGGGCGGGCGCTTCCCGCGCAACCTTTCTGCCTCATTCTCCAAATGAAAAAATTCGACGTAGTCGTGGTCGGCGCCGGCATGCTCGGCATCGCCCATGCCTGGGCCGCCGCCAAGCGCGGCCTGTCGGTGGCCGTGATCGAACGCAGCCGCCAGGCGCATGGCGCCACCATCCGCAATTTCGGCCAGGTGATCGTCACCGGCCAGGCCCCCGGCATGATGCTGTCGCACGCCCAGCAGGCGCGCGAGCTGTGGCTGGACCTGGCATCCCAGGCCGGCTTCCATGTGCGCGCCAACGGCGCGCTGGTGCTGGCGCGCGACGCCGGCGAGGCCGACGTGCTGGACGAATTCGCCCGGACCCGCCTGCAACAGGAAGGCTATCGCGCCGAGCTGCTGTCGGGCCGTGAGGTGGCAAAGCTGTATGACGGCCAGCTGGCGCACCACTGCGCCGCGCTGCGCGGGCTGGACGACCTGCAGATCTATTCGCGCGAGGCCTTGCCGGCCATCACGCGCTACCTGGCCGAATCGCTGGGCGTCGAATTCGTCACCGGCACCCTGGCGCGCGCCGTCGAGCAAGGGCAGGTCGCGACCACCGCGGGCGACTTCACCGGTGCGCACGTCTTCGTCTGCCCCGGCCACGACTATCTGACGCTGCTGCCCGAACGGTTCGCGCCGCTGAACCTGGAAGTGACGCGCCTGCAAATGTTGCGCGCGGCTTTCGAGACGCGTCCCATGGCGCTGGACCGCCCGCTGCTCACTGGCCTGTCCTGCGTGCACTACGGCGCCTTCTCGGATCTGCCGTCGGCGTTGGCGCTGCGCGAGCAGATCCAGGCGCGCACGCCGATGCTGCTGGAAAACGGCATCCACCTGCTGATCAGCCCCACGCCCTATGGCGAACTGATCATCGGCGATTCGCACCGCTACGGCCAGGATGCCTTCCCGTTCAACGACGAGGCCATCGACAACGCCATGCTGGACCTGGCGTCGCAGGCGCTGGGGGCGCGGCTGCGGGTGCTGGAGCGCTGGCAGGGCGTCTATGGCACGCATGGGCCGGCGCCGTTCTCGGTGATGCCGGTGGACGCCGCCACCACGGTCGCGGTGATGCACTCGGGCGTGGGCATGACGGTCGGGCTGGCGATCGGGGAGCGCACGGTCGCCGCCGCCCTCGGCCGCTGAACTGCCGCCCCGGCAAAAAGAAAGGGCTCGCGATCGCGAGCCCTTTTGCGTTGGCGGAGCGTGTCCTCAGAGCCGCTCCTGCATGATGCGGCGGTACCACTCGTGGAAGTGCTGCATGCCGTCTTCCATCGGCGACTGGTAGGGACCGGTCTCGTTCACGCCGCGCAACATCAGGGCCTTGCGGCCGGCGTCCATGCGCTCGGCGATCTCGTCGTCCTCGATCGCCGTTTCCATGTAGGCCGCGCGCTGCGCCTCGACGAACTCGCGCTCGAAGGCGGCGATTTCCTCGGGGTAGTAGAACTCGACCACGTTGACGGTTTCCTGCGGGCTCTTGGGATACAGCGTCGACAGCACCAGCACGTGCGGATACAGCTCGATCATGTGGGTCGGGAAATACGTGACCCAGACCGCGCCGAAATCGGGCGCGTCGCCGTCGCGGAACGACAGCAGGCGATCGTGCCATTGCTTGTAGACGTCCGAACCCGGCTGGGCCAGCGCGTTGTGCACGCCGACTTTCTGCAGGCTGTACCAGTCGTTGAACTCCCAGGTCAGGTCGTCGCACGTGACGAAGCGGCCCAGGCCGGGGTGGAACGGGCCGACGTGGTAGTCCTCCAGGTACACCTCGATGAAGGTCTTCCAGTTGTAGTTGCACTGGTGCACTTCGACGTGGTCCAGCACGTAATCGCCGAAGTCGAACTCGGGCCGCGCGAACAGCGGCGCCATGTCGGCGGCCGGGTCGCGCGGGCCTTCGAACAGCAGGCCATGGCAATCACGCAGGCGGAACTTCTGCAGGTTCATGCACGGCGTGGTCTCGAACTGCGGCGCGCCCAGCAGCTCGCCCTGGTTGTTGTAGGTCCAGCGGTGCAGCGGGCAGACGATGTTGCCGCCGGTGGCCTTGAGGCTGCCGTGCGAATTGCAATGGCCGGTGACGTCGCCGGCCTGGCCGCCCAGCATCAATGCCTGGCGGTGGCGGCAGACATTTGAGATGAGTTCAACGCCCTGCTGGTTGCGAACCAGCACGCGCCCTCCATTTTCCTGGGCCAAGGTGCGCCAATCCCCGACCTCGGGCACCAGCTTCTGGTGGCCGACGTACAGCGAGGATTGCTTGAAAATGAGTTCTTGCTCGCGGGCAAAGAGGGCTTCGTCAAAATAAGCACTGACGGGTAGCTGGGTGCGAGCTGGCACAACATGTGCCATCCGACCGATGTCGGTCATGATTCCCTCCGCTCGGATGAATATTTCCCCCAACGCCGCGCCCACTGTGTACTACGTACCAGCTGGGCTGACCTGCCCTCAAATGGGGGCCTCTTTCTGGGGCGGCCCGGCGTTAAAAAGCCAGGACGGCTTGAGCTTCGTCACATCCCCTGCCGCTGTTGCGACATTGTTGCGTCGCTGTTGCTTCACCACTGCTGCTTCACTATTGCGCGTTTGCGCGCTGTCGTGTTTTGCAATCGCGGTATGCAAGAGGGGTGGCTAAATCCGTTCTGGCGCGAAGAAAAATCGGTGTCTGGCCGATCAAGTAAGCCGTCAATTGTACCCCAACCCTTTTCCCCACGCCCGTGAAGATCGGTGAAGCTTAGTGAAGATCCGGCCGCGCTGGTTTGACCGCGCGCAAAACCTGAATAACCTTGCGCATCGTAGGTTTTTCAGACCAGCCTGCGGGTGGCGGGATGGCGCCGCAGCAACCAGCTGCTGGCGGCGGACAAGGCGAACACCGCCAGGGTCAACAGCGGCACGACCCAGGCGTCGCGGCGCGCGCCGCTGATGGCGCCGGCCCGGTGCGCCACATCCAGGAACACCGGATGGATCAGGTAGACCCCGAAGGTCAGCGGAGCCAGCGACGCCAATCGTGGCAGCCGCGGCGACGAGACGATGAACTGGAATGCCGCCAGCGACATGAACGGCACGGTCAGGCTGAAGTAGTCGTAGAAATAGGTGTTCAACGTTCGGTTGCTGGACATGGTGTACACGCCCAGGGCCGTGGCCGCCACGCTCGCGGCCAGCACCAGGGCCGGCCGTGGCACGCGCAGCTCGCCGTCGAAGATCTGGCGCCCGGCGACGAAATAGCCCAGGTAGGGCAGGAACCAGGTCAGGAAGAAACCGGGTTGCGCGCCGAGGGCGCGGCGATAGAGCGCATCGAGGATGGCCAGGCCCAGGATGCCCACCACCCACAGCGAACGCGAGCGCGGGCTGCTGCGCGCATACAGCAGCCGCACCAGCGGCGCGAACAGGTACAGCCCCACGATCATGTAGAGATACCAGAGGTGGTAGTAGGGTTCCCCTTGGGCGACCTTGCGCGGCCAGAAGGAGAAATCGACGTGGCCGTCGTCCCACCAGTCCAGGCCGGTGCGCCAGGCCAGGTAGAACAGGCTCCAGAACACCAGCGGCGTCAGGATCCGCGTCGCCCGCTTGCTGTAGAAGCGGCGCGCGTCCTGCGGTTTGTCGGGATCGAGCAGCAGGGCGCCGCTGACCATCACGAACACCGGCACGCACCAGCGCGCCGCCGAATCGTAGAGATTGGCGGCCAGCCAGGCGCCATTGCCAAACGCCGCCGGTTCGCTGACGATCAGGGCGGCGCTGTGCAGCAGCACCACCGCCGCGGCGGCAAGCCAGCGGGCGGCATCCAGTCGGGCGTAGCGGTCATCGGTCAAAGGCATCGGACTCCCGGAGACAAGTGAGGCGGGGGAGGGCGCGGCGGCCGTCCTCGCTTTTCACCTTAGCAGCCGGGGCGGCGCGGGTACTGTATCCAGGGGTTAGGTTGCGCATGAAAAACCGACAGGGCCGCGCGGGCGCTGTCGGTCTAGGGGCGCCCTGGGCGCAGGTTCGCGGACGTTGCGGGTCCGTGAACCTTTTGTCACGAAACGGCGGTGGCCGTCATTGCAGGACGATATTGGCCTGCTTGATCAGCTGCGACACGATGGGCTGCTCGTTCCTGATCTGCCGGGCCAATTCCGACGGGCTGCCGGAACGCGGGTCGATGCCCATCTCCAGCATGCGCTTTTTCACGGCTTCGTCCTTGAGCGTATCTGCCAGGGCCGCCTGCAGCTTTTCCAGCACCGGGGCCGGCGTGCCCTTGGGCGCCACGAAGCTGAACCAGGCGGTCATGTCGAAGCCCGCGTAGCCCTGCTCGGCCAGGGTCGGCAGTTTCGATTCGGTGGCCAGGCGGTTGGGGCTGGTGATGGCGAACACCTTGACCTTGCCGGCCTCGGCCTGCGGCATGCCGGTGGCGACCATGTCGAAGAACAGGTCGACGTCGCCGCTGATCAGCGCCGGCAGGGCCTGGGTCGCGCCCTTGAACGGCACGTGCAGGATGTCGATGCCGGCGCGTTCCTTGAACAGTTCGCCCGCCAAGTGCGACGAGGTGCCGGCGCCGAAGGTGGCAAAGGTCAGCTTGCCCGGATTCTGCTTGGCGTACGCGACCACGTCCGCCGTGCTGTTGAACGGCCGCTTGGGGCTGGACAGCAGCACCAGCGGGCCCACGCCGACCATGCCGATCGGCGCGAAACCGTCGGGATCGTAGGGCAGTTCCTTATACAGGTAGCGGTTGGTCACCAGGGTGGAGTTGGTGGCCATCAGGATGGTGTAGCCGTCCGGCGCCTCGCGCGCGACGAAGGCGGCGCCGATCGAGGTGCCGGCGCCCGCCTTGTTCTCGACGATCATGGGCTGTCCCAGCGTCTTGGCCATGCGCTCGGCCAGCACCCGGGTCAGTACGTCGGTGGCGCCGCCGGCCGGGAACGGCGATACGACCTTGATCGGACGCGACGGATAGGAATCGGCCTGGGCGCCCAGCGCGGCGACGCTGAGCAGTAAACCCGCCAGGAATGGATAGCGCTTGCGAATCATGTTTTCCCCTTGAAATCGCGTGTGTGTTAAATTCCGAATATTGGAATTTAGTTTTGTTATTCGAAATAAACTATAAAAACGAAGCGAATAGAAATGCAATCTTTTTCTGACCCCAAGCGCATTCCCCATCCCGCCGCCAAGCCCGACCAGAAGCTTGAATTGAGCGCGCCGGCGCGCCGCAAGCGGCCGGGGGCCGTGGGCGAGGGGCCGGTATCACCGGATTTCATCACCGCGCTGGCGCGCGGGCTGGAGGTGCTGCGCTGTTTCCGGCCCGGCGTGGCGGCGCTGGGCAACCTGGATCTGGCCCGCCTGACCGGCCTGCCCAAGCCCACCATCAGCCGCATTACCTACACCCTCACCGAACTGGGCTACCTGCGCTATCACCCCGATACCGGCAAGTACTCGCCCGGCTACGGCGTGCTGGCGCTGGGTTTCGGCCTGCTGGCCGGACTGGAGGTGCGCGAGTTGGCCAAGGCCTCGATGACCGATCTGGCGCGCGAGACTGGCGGCGCGGTGGCGCTGGGGGCGTTCGACGGCGATGCCATGACCTACGTCGAGGCCATCCACGGATCGTCCGCCCTGTACCTGCGGCTGCCGGTCGGCTACCGCGCCAGCCTCGACAGCGCCATGGGCCGCGCCTATCTCGCCAGCCTGCCGGCGGCCGCCTGTGCCGACGTGCTGGAACGGCTGGGGCCGGCGGCGCCGGCGCCTGCCGCCATCGAGCGCGCCCGCGCCGAACTGCGCGACACCGGCTGCTGCTTCGCGATCGGCGAGTGGCAGTCCGGCATCAACGCGGTCGCCGTGCCCTTCGTGTCGATAACGGGCGAGGGGGTGTTCGTCATGAGCTGCGGCGGGCCGGAAGGCTTGTTGCCCGAAGCCGGCCTGCGCACCCATGTGGCGCCGGCGCTGCGGGCCGCGATCGCGGGGTTGGCGGGGGCTTGCGCCTGAGACCGCGGGCGCATCGGGATGTGTCCTTGGTATCTCGTACAATTCACGGATTGATCCACCCCTAGCGCCCTCGGAGACCCGTTTGGCCAAACCCGCACAAGCCGATCCGCAGACCGACGACCGTCCCTTGCCCCAGGATTTCGAAACGGCCCTGGCCGAACTCGAATCGCTGGTCGCGGCCATGGAAGACGGTTCGCTGCCGCTCGAGCAATCGCTGGCCGCGTACCGTCGCGGCGTGGCGTTGACGCGCGTCTGCCAGGACCGCCTGGCCCAGGCCGAACAGCAGGTCAAGGTCCTCGAGGGCGACCTGCTGCGCCCGCTGGATCCGGCGGCGCTGGATGACGAATAAGAATCGGATGAAGCAAATACAACTCGCTTTCCCGGAGTGGCTGCAGGGCCGCGTGCGGCATGTCGAAGACGTGCTCGACGACCTCCTGCCGCCTGCCGACGCCGTGCCCGCCCGCCTGCACGAAGCCATGCGTTACGCCGTGCTCGGCGGCGGCAAGCGGGTGCGCGCCGCGCTGGTCTACGCCGCCGGCCAGGCCTGCCCGGTCAGCGGCAGCGTGCTGGCCGTCGAGGCCTCCCTGGACCGCGCCGCCGCGGCGGTGGAACTGATCCACGCCTACTCGCTGGTGCACGACGACCTGCCCTGCATGGACGACGACGTTCTGCGCCGCGGCCGTCCCACCACCCACGTGCAGTTCGACGAAGCCACCGCCATGCTGGCTGGCGACGCGCTGCAGCCGCTGGCCTTCGAATTGCTGGCCTCCATGCCGATCGCCCCGGCGCTGATCGTGCAGGCCACGCAGTCGCTGGCGCGCGCCGCGGGCAGCCAGGGCATGGCCGGCGGCCAGGCCATAGACCTGTTCAGCGTCGGCCGTTCGCTGTCGCGCGACGACCTGCAACTGATGCACAGCATGAAGACCGGCGCCATGCTGGCCTGCAGCGTGGCGCTGGGCGGCATCGTCGCCGGCGCCAGCTCGGCTTCGCGCCAGGCGCTGGACGTCTATGCGCAGGCCATGGGGCTGGCGTTCCAGGTGGTGGATGACATCCTCGACGTGACCGCCGATTCCACCAGCCTGGGCAAGACGCCGGGCAAGGACGCTGCCGAAAACAAGCCGACCTACGTTTCGCTGCTGGGCCTGGACGAGGCCCGCGCCTTTGCCGGCGAGCTGCGCGAAGCCGCGCTGGCCGCGCTCGAGCCGTTGGGCGATGCCGGTTCGCGCCTGGCCGAACTGGCCGATTTCATCGTCCTTCGAGATCGCTGAACCGTGACCCGTCCGGGCTGGCCGCAGGCCGGGCATACGAACCCCATACAAGCATGACGACAGAATTACTGGACCGCATCCAATCCCCGGCAGACCTCAAGCGCCTGGATCGTCGCGAGCTCAAGCGGCTGGCCGACGAGTTGCGTGGCTTCGTGCTGGAGTCGGTCTCCAAGACCGGCGGCCACCTGTCGTCGAACCTGGGCACGGTGGAACTGACGCTGGCGCTGCACCAGGTCTTCGACACGCCGCATGACCGCATCGTCTGGGACGTGGGCCACCAATCCTATCCGCACAAGATCCTCACCGGACGCCGCGCCGGCATGGCCAAGCTGCGCCAGGTGGGTGGCATTTCGGGCTTTCCCAAGCGCAGCGAATCCGAGTACGACGCCTTTGGCACCGCGCATTCGTCCACTTCGATCTCGGCCGCGCTGGGCATGGCGGTGGCCTCGCGCAACGCCGGCGTGCAGCGCCAGCACATCGCCGTGATCGGCGACGGCGCGATGTCCGCCGGCATGGCCTTCGAGGCCATGAACAATGCCGGCGTCACCGCCGACATCAACCTGCTGGTGATCCTGAACGACAACGACATGTCGATCTCGCCGCCGGTGGGGGCGCTGAACCGCTACCTGGCGCGCCTGATGTCCGGCCGCTTCTACGCCGCCGCCAAGAACGTCGGCCGCGCCGTGCTGCAACACGTGCCGCCGGTGCTGGAGCTGGCGCGCCGCTTCGAGGAACATGCCAAGGGCATGGTCACGCCGGCCACGCTGTTCGAGGAATTCGGCTTCAACTACGTCGGCCCGATCGACGGCCACGACCTCGATGCGCTGGTGCCGACGCTGCAGAACCTGAAGGCGCTGCAAGGGCTGCAGTTCCTGCACGTGGTCACCAAGAAAGGGCAGGGCTACAAGCTGGCCGAGGCCGACCCGGTGCTGTACCACGGCCCGGGCAAGTTCGATCCCGCCGTCGGCATCCAGCAATCCAAGGCGCCCGGCAAGCGCACCTTCACCCAGGTGTTCAGCGACTGGCTCTGCGACATGGGCCAGCAGGATCCGCGCCTGGTGGCTGTCACGCCCGCCATGCGCGAAGGCAGCGGTCTGGTCGAATTCGAAAAGCGCTTCCCGCAACGCTACTTCGACGTCGGCATCGCCGAGCAGCACGCCGTGACGTTCGCCGCCGGCGTCGCCTGCGAAGCGCAGAAGCCGGTGCTGGCGATCTACTCGACCTTCCTGCAGCGCGGTTACGACCAGTTGATCCACGACGTGGCGCTACAGAACCTGGACGTCACCTTCGCGCTCGACCGCGCCGGCATCGTCGGCGCCGACGGCGCCACCCACGCCGGCAACTACGACACCGCCTTCCTGCGCTGCGTGCCAAACATGGTGGTGGCCACGCCCTCGGACGAAAACGAAACCCGCCTGCTGCTGTCCACCTGTTATCAGTATCCCGGCCCCGCGTCGGTCCGCTATCCGCGCGGCGCGGGCTGCGGCGCGGCCGAGACGGCCGGCCTGGATACGGTCGAGCTGGGCCGCGGCGTGGTGCGGCGCGAAGGCCGCAAGATCGCCATCCTCGGCTTCGGCACGCTGCTGCAGCCGGCGCTGGCGGTGGCCGAAAAGCTGGATGCCACCGTGGCCGACATGCGCTTCGTCAAGCCGATCGACCGCGCGCTGATCCTCGACCTGGCCAGCCGCCACGACGCGCTGGTGACGATCGAGGACGCCGCGATCATGGGCGGCGCTGGCAGCGCGGTGCTGGAGGTGCTGGCCGCCGAAGGCGTCTCGATTCCGGTGCTGCAACTGGGCTTCCCCGACGAATTCATCGACCACGGCGATCAGTTGGCGCTGCTGGCCGGGATCGGCCTGGATGCCGCGGGCATCGAGCAATCGATCCGGACCCGCTACGCCGCGCTGCTGGCCTGATTGCGCGCACCCACGGACCGGCCCGGTGGTTTGGTCCGTGTGGCGAAACAGTGTGTTCCGGCCCCGACAGCCTACGAATGAAAGGGTTTTCCCTGGCGCTGGCGGCACTTTGGGCGATAATGGCCCCCTCTTAAAGATTCCTGGGTCTGCGTGTTTACGCCACGCTCGTCGCCCAGACAGGTAAGCCGAAATGAATTCTCCGATCGACCCCGCCATCGTGATGCCCGACGTCCAGAGCTCGACGGACACGCGGCACATCCCGATCCAGCGCGTGGGCATCCGTGGCGTGCGCCACCCCATGCTCATCGAGAACGCCGACGGTTCGCCCCAGGGCACCGTGGCCAACTGGACCCTGACGGTGGCGCTGCCCCCCGAAGAAAAAGGGACGCACATGTCCCGCTTCGTGGCGCTGCTGGAAAAGTACCGCAGCACTCCCATGACGCCGACGCTGTTCCGCGCCATGGCGGCCGACATGCTGCCGCTGCTGCATGCCGAGCGCGGCGACATCACCGCGGCTTTCCCGTACTTCATCAACAAGTCGGCGCCGATCTCCGGCGTGCAGAGCCTGCTGGACTACGAAGTGCAGTGGATCGCCCGCGCCCAGGGCGACCAGGTTGAGTTCGAGCTGGTGGTGCAGGTGCCGGTGACCAGCCTGTGCCCGTGTTCCAAGGCCATCTCCGAATACGGCGCGCACAACCAGCGCTCGCACGTGACGGTCTCGGCCATCCTGGAATCCGACATCAGCATGGACGGCGTCATCCGCCTGATCGAAGACGAAGGCTCGTGTGAGCTCTGGGGCCTGCTCAAGCGCCCCGACGAGAAGTACGTCACCGAACGCGCCTACGACAACCCCAAGTTCGTCGAGGACCTGGTGCGCGACGTGGCGGCCCGCCTGAACGCGCATCCCGGCATCGCGCGCTACCGCGTCGAGGCCGAGAACTTCGAATCGATCCACAACCACTCGGCCTACGCCGTGGTGGAAGGCTGAGTCCTCCGTGCGGCATCCGGCGGCCAATGACTGGCCGCTCATCGCGAGACTGCAGGGGTGGGAAGCGCGGCTGGCCGATCATCTGGCCGGCCGCGGTCGTTTGGGCGTCGCCTTCTACGAGTTCTTCCGCTTCGGCGTGAAGCAGGCCTGGGCCTGCCTGTTCGGCGGCCTGATGTGCGCGCTGCTGCTGGGCACGCACTGGTGGTATCCCAAGGACGCCTGGCTGGCGCGCTACGATTTCCTGACGCTGGCGGCCCTGGCGATCCAGGCGGCGCTGCTGGCCCTGCGCATGGAAACCTGGAGCGAGGCCAAGGTCATCCTGATGTTCCATGTGGTCGGCACCGGCATGGAACTGTTCAAGACGGCGGCCGGTTCCTGGATCTACCCCGAGGCCAGCGTGCTGCGCATCGGCGGCGTGCCGCTCTTCACCGGCTTCATGTATGCCGCGGTCGGCAGCTATCTGGCGCGGGTCTGGCGCCTGTTCGACTTCCGCTTCCGCGCCCATCCGCCGCTGGCGGCGACCGTGGCGCTGTCGGTACTGATCTACGTGAATTTCTTCGCCCATCATTTCATCGTGGATTTCCGGCTGGCGCTATTCGGCCTGACGGCGCTGCTGTTCGCCCGCACCTGGGTCTATTTCCGCATCTGGCGCGACTACCGCCGCATGCCGTTGCTGCTGGGCTTCGTGCTGGTGGCGCTGTTCATCTGGTTCGCCGAGAACATCGGCACCTTTGCCAACGCCTGGCGCTATCCCAACCAGTCGCAAGGCTGGGAACTGGTATCCATTGCCAAGCTGGGCTCGTGGTTCCTGCTCATGATCATCAGCTACGTGATGGTCAGCCTGGTCAGCCGGCCGCAGCCGATCGGTGTGGCGGCTGCGCCGCATCCCGTGGGACCGGATAACGCGTCCCCGATTTCCTGAGCGCCGCTGGCTTGCGCCCAGTAGCCCGATCGGCGATAATCGAGAGCTTTCTTGCTCGACCGCCCATGTTTTTTGGGTAGCGGGCTGCCCCTTGCAAGCCATACGCCTCGAAGAAAAAGACCAGTGATAGAGAAAGCACTGGAAAGCCGGAACGGATCGCGAACACGATGTGCGCGCGGACTGATGACGGTGTCGGGCGGACGGCAGGCAAGACATCCTCAAGGAGTTTTACTCATGCGTCACTACGAAGTGGTGTTTATCGTTCACCCCGACCAAAGCGAGCAAGTGCCCGCCATGGTCGAGCGTTACCAAGCGCTGGTCACGGGCCAAGGCGGCTCGGTGCACCGCCTGGAAGACTGGGGCCGCCGTCAACTGGCCTACCCGATCCAGAAGCTCGTCAAGGCTCACTACGTCTGCCTGAACATCGAGTGCGGCCAAGCCACGCTGGATGAGCTGGAACACTCGTTCCGCTACAACGACGCCGTGCTGCGCCACCTGGTCATCAAGACCAAGAAGGCCCAGACCGCTCCCTCGATCATGATGAAGTCGGTCGAGCGCGAAGAAGCCCGCAAGGCTTCGGCGGAAGCTGTCGCGGCTCAGGCCGAGTAAGCAGGGCTCAGGCAGAGCCCATCCCATGAAGTCCCCTTGGTGCCTGGCAGGATGAACAAGCTGGAACTCAGCGCCCGCGTTCTCGAATGCGAGCCTTTGCGCCACACTCCCGCCGGTCTGCCAGCCCTGGAAATGGTGCTGGCGCACGAATCCGAGGTCATCGAAGCCGGCCATCCGCGCCGTGTCGAACTGACGATCTCGGCCGTGGCACTGGGCGATCTGGCGTTGCTGTTGCAAGGAACGGCGCTGGGGTCCGAATTGCAGGTGCAGGGGTTTCTGGCCCCGGTGCGCAAGGACTCCGTGAAGTTCAAGCTGCATCTGCAGCAGGCGCGCAGGATCAGCGGCAGCGCAGGACGCGATCCGCTGGTGGCTTGACGGGAAGGGCAACGGGCGCGAGAGCGCCTTCTGAATACGGATAGGTTACGGGGAGTCGGGCCCGATCAAGGCAGACCCGGTCCTCTCAAACATAAGGCACATATCATGGCTTTCTTCGGAAAACGCAAGGAAAAACGCAAATTCACGCAGCAGAACCCGCTCTTCAAGCGTCGTAAGTTCTGCCGCTTCACCGCCGCTGGCGTCGAAGAGATCGACTACAAGGATCTGGACACCCTGCGCGACTTCGTGCAAGAAAACGGCAAGATCATCCCGGCTCGCCTGACCGGCACCAAGGCAATCTACCAGCGCCAGCTGGACACCGCCATCAAGCGCGCGCGCTTCCTGGCCCTGTTGCCTTACACCGACAACCACAACTAATCCGGGGCACTGAAATGCAAGTTATTCTGCTCGAAAAAGTCGTCAACCTGGGTAACCTCGGCGAAGTCGTCCGCGTGCGTGATGGCTACGCCCGCAACTTCCTGATTCCCCAGAAGAAGGCCCGTCGCGCAACCGACGCCGCCCTGAAGGAATTCGAAGCCCGCCGCGCCGAACTGGAAAAGATCCAGGCCGAGAAGCTGGCCGCCGCCCAGGCCCTGGGCGAGCGCGTCAACGGCTACCAACTGAAGATCGTCCAGAAGGCTGGCGTCGACGGCCGTCTGTTCGGCTCGGTCACCAACGCCGACATCGCCGAAGGTCTGAAGAAGGCCGGTTTCGAAGGCATCGAAAAGGCCCAGGTGCGCATGCCCAACGGCCAGCTCAAGGCCATCGGCGAGTTCCCGATCCAGGTCGCCCTGCACGCCGACGTGACCGTCGACGTCACGGTGCTGGTCGAAGGCGAACTGTCGTAAGCCTCGCCCCGCGGTAGAAAAAAAGCCGGCCCGCGCGCCGGCTTTTTTTCTTTGCGGCTTGTGTTCCGTCGCGGTACCCGCCGCCATTTGCGTGTAGTCTTGCGGGCTGCACGCTTGTCTCCCACGCCGTTTCCTTCGAGGACCTCTTGACCCAGCCGCCCGTCCACCACAACGCCCCCGCCGGATTGCGAGCCTGGCTCGACAGCCTGGACGCCGAGCGCGAGCCGTCGGTGCGCGATGCGACCATCGATGGGGTGCGCTGCATCGTCAAGCGCCGGCGCCCGGGACTGGCGAGCGGCGTGAGCTACGTGTTGCGCTATGCGCGCGCGTTGTTCCTTGGGCTGGGGTGCAAGCTGTTCCTGGGCGAATTCCCGCGGCCCGGCATCCTGTTGCGCAACGGCCTGGAGCACGAGGCCCGGCGCCTGAAGCAATTGCTGCAGGCCGGCTGCCGCGTGCCCGAGGTCTGGTGGCAGGAAGAGGGGCTGCTGGTGCTGGAGTTCGTCGGCGACGACCTGGCCGACCTGATCCGCAACGAAGACACCACCTCGCGCCTGTGGCTGACGCGGGCGGCCGCGACCGACCTGGCCGCCTTCCACGCCCGTGGGCTGTGGCATGGCGGCGCCCAGATCCGCAACATCACCTTGCAGGATGGCGAATTGTGGCGCATCGACTTCGAGGAAAACATCGGTTCGACGCTGTCGCGGCCACTGGCGCAAGCCTATGATCTGTTCCAGATGCTGGCGTCGCTGGCATCGTTGCGCAAGTTGCCCGACGAGGTCGGCCGCACCCTGGGTAAACTGGCGCTGGAAGTCTATTTCGAGTGCAATCCCGATCCCGAGGTCAAGGCGCGCCTGCGCCGCCTGACCCGGGTGCTTTCCTTCATCGCCACGCCGTTGCGCCCGCTCCTGGGCCGGTTGCCGTCGCGCGATGTGCAGGGTTTCTTCCGCGTCGCGGATATCCTGCAGCCGTTACTATTGAAGCCATGAACACACCTGCCGATTCCCAGCTCGAATACCTGCGCGTTCCTCCCCATTCGATCGAGGCGGAGCAGTCGGTGCTGGGTGGCCTGCTGCTGGACAACGCAGCCTGGGACCGTATTGCCGACGTGCTGGTCGAAGAGGACTTCTACCGCCACGACCACCGGCTGATCTGGCACCACATCGCCCGCCTGATCGGCCTGGCGCGTCCGGCCGACGTTATCACGGTGCATGAATCGCTGGTCAGCGCGGGCAAGGCCGAGGACGCCGGCGGCCTGGCCTACCTGAACGCGCTGGCGCACAACACGCCGTCGGCCGCCAACATCCGCCGCTATGGCGAAATCGTGCGCGAGCGCGCCATGCTGCGCAAGCTGGTGTCGATCGCCGACGAGATCTCCTCGGCCGCCATGAATCCGCAGGGCAAGGAAGCGCGCCAACTGCTGGACGAGGCCGAGTCCAAGGTGTTCCAGATTGCCCAGGAAGGCGCGCGCGGCGCCGCCGGCTTCCAGGAAATCCAGCCGCTGCTCACGCAGGTGGTCGAACGCATCGACGAGCTCTATCACCGCGAAAGCACTTCTGATGTGACCGGCGTGCCCACCGGTTTCACCGATCTCGACAAGATGACCTCGGGCATGCAGGGCGGCGACCTGATCATCGTGGCCGGCCGCCCGTCCATGGGCAAGACCTCGTTCTCGATGAACATCGGCGAACACGTGGCCATCGAAGAGGGCCTGCCGGTGGCGGTATTCTCGATGGAAATGGGCGCGGTGCAGCTGGCCATGCGTATGCTGGGTTCGGTCGGCCTGCTCGACCAGCACCGCATGCGGACCGGCAAGCTGATCGCCGAGGACTGGCCGCGCGTGACCCACGCGGTGCAATTGATGCAGGACGCGCAGGTCTACATCGATGAATCGCCCGCGCTCAGCCCGATGGAAGTGCGCGCCCGCGCGCGCCGCCTGGCGCGCCAGTGCGGCCAGCTCGGCCTGATCATCATCGACTACCTGCAACTGATGTCGGGCAACGGTTCGGGCGAGAACCGCGCCACCGAGGTGTCGGAAATCAGCCGTTCGCTCAAGGGCCTGGCCAAGGAACTGAACTGTCCGCTGATCGCGCTGTCGCAGCTGAACCGAAGCCTGGAACAGCGTCCCAACAAGCGCCCCGTGATGAGCGACCTGCGCGAATCGGGCGCCATCGAACAGGACGCGGACGTGATCCTGTTCATCTACCGCGACGAAGTCTACAACCCCGATTCACCGGACAAGGGCACCGCCGAGATCATCATCGGCAAGCAGCGTAACGGCCCGATCGGCACGGTGCGCCTGACCTTCCAGGGTTCGAGCACGCGCTTCCTGAACTTCTCCGGCGCGCAGCCCCGCGACATGTACTGAGCGTCCGGCGCCCGGCCCCAAAAAAAACCGCGCCCGGGCGCGGTTTTTTCATGCGGGCGTGGCGATTCACTCGTCCGTTTCGGGGCGCTTGCCGTAGCGCGCGGCCAGCACGCCGCAGACCATCAGCTGGATCTGGTGGAACAGCATCAGCGGCAGCACGATGGCGCCCACCGCATGGCCGGCGAACAGCACCTGGGCCATGGGAATGCCGCTGGCCAGGCTCTTCTTGGAGCCGCAAAACAGCAGCGTGATGCGGTCGGGCTGGTTGAAGCCGAACATCTTGCCGGCCAGCGCCGACAGGCCCAGCGCCAGCGCCAGGATGACGGCGCAGCACACCACCAGGCCCAGCAGCGCCGGGATCGGCGTGGAACTCCACAGGCCCTCGTTGATGGCTTCGGAGAACGCGGTATAGACCACCAGCAGGATCGATCCCTGGTCGACGAACTTCAGCATCGCCTTGCGCTTGTGCACCCAGGCGCCGATCCAGCGGCGGGCGAACTGCCCCAGCACGAACGGTAGCAGCAGCTGCAACATGATCTTGCCGACCGCATCGAACGAGATCGGCGCGCTGCCGGCGTTGGCGACCACGGTGCCCACCAGCAGCGGCGTCAGGAAAATCCCCAGCAGGCTCGAGGCCGAGGCGCTGCAGACCGCCGCCGGCACGTTGCCGCGCGCCATCGAGGTGAAGGCGATGGCCGACTGCACGGTGGCCGGCAGGCAGCACAGGAACAGGATGCCGAGATAGAGCTCGGGGGTGACCAGCGGTTCCAGCACCGGCTTGAGCGCCAGGCCCAGCAGCGGGAACATGAGGAACGTGGCCGAGAAAATCGTGAGATGCAGCTTCCAGTGGGTCAGGCCGGCGATGATGGCCTCGCGCGACAGGCGCGCGCCGTGCAGGAAGAACAGCAGGCCGACCGCGATGTTGGTGATCCAGCCGAACACCACCACGCCCTTTCCGTGGGCGGGCACGATGCTGGCGATGATGACGGTGCAGATCAGGTAGAGGGTGAAGCGGTCGGGCAGGAGGCGGGCAAGGCGTGACATGGAGATAGGGAGGGGAGGAAAAGCGGCGGCGGCGCGCGACGGGCGCCGGAATCGGGGCGTATTGTAGACGCGGGGGCTTGGACGGTCAGGGCGTCATGGCCAGGGCCAGGTCGAACGCGGCGATCAGCGAGGCCTGGTCGGCGACCCCCTTGCCGGCGATGTCGAAGGCGGTGCCGTGGTCGACGCTGGTGCGCACGAACGGCAGGCCCACCGTGACATTGACGCCATGATCCAGGCCCAGGTACTTGACCGGGATCAGGCCCTGGTCGTGGTACTGGGCCACCACGATGTCGAACTCGCCGCGGCGCGCCCGCATGAAGATGGTGTCGCCGGGCCACGGGCCGCTGGCGTCGATGCCCTCGTCGCGCGCGCGGCGGATGGCAGGCTCGATGATGTCGATGTCTTCGCGCCCGAACTTGCCGCCTTCGCCGGCATGCGGATTCAGCCCGGCGACCGCGACCCGCGGGCGCGCGATGCCCATCTGGCGGCAGGCGCGGTCGGCCAGGCGCATGGCGGTGAGTTCGGCCTCGGGAGTGATGCGCGCCATGACGTCGGCCAGCGCCACATGGATGGTCACCAGCAGCACGCGCAACTCGTCGTTGGCCAGCATCATGGCGAAATCATCGGTGCCGGAGCGTTCGGCCAGGATCTCGGTGTGGCCGGGATAATCGATGCCGGCCTCGTGCATCGATTTCTTGTTCAACGGCGCGGTGACGATGGCGCGGATGTGGCCGGCCCGGGCGTCGTCGATGGCGGCGCAGACATAGTCATAGGCCGCGCGGCCGGCGGCGGCGCTGATCCGGCCATAGGGCAGGTCGGGCGGCAGGGCGGGGCTGCAGTTCACCACCTCGATGCGGCCGGCGTCGCCGCTGGCCTGCCCGGCCCGCGCGATCTCGGTGATCTCCAGGCGCGCGCCCAGCGCGCTGGCGGCGCGGCGCAAGGCGCCGGCGTCCCCATACACCACGCAGGAGGCATTCAAGCCCTGGGCGCAGGCCTTGACGACGATTTCGGGGCCGATGCCGGCGGCATCCCCCATGGTGATGCCGACGGGCGGGGGCGTCTTCACGATGCGTTCCCGGCTTATTGCTGCGGCGCGCTCTTGGGCGGCGGGACCTCGCCGCATTCGAACGTGACGGTGGCGCGCTTGGAGCCCAGGCCCGTCGCGTGGTTCGAGGTGATGGCCGGCTTCTGCAGCTTGCGTCCGATCGACTGGCAATACTGGTCGGCGCGTTGCAGCGCCTGGTTCTTGATTTCGACCCAGGTCAGCAATTGCGTGCCGGAACTGTAGGTGACGCTGTAGCTGTTCTTGCCGGTGGGCGTTACTTCGCTCATGCTGGAACAGGCGGTCAGCAGGGCGAGCAAGGCGGAGGCGAGGGCAAGGCGTGCGAACATGGGGAATCCGTAAAAGGCGACAATTCACATTACAACATTATGCCGCTCCCGCTGTCCCCGGGATACACAATACAGAGAAAGGCCGGCATCGCGTGGCGGCTGCCGGCGGCCCGGTCAGCGCGCCGCTAGGGCGCGCCCACAGCGCTGCGCCGATCGACCTTGCGGCTCAGGACGATCGAGGTCTGCGTCTGCTTGACGCCATCGATCAGGCCAATGCGGTCCAGCAGCGCGTCCAGTTGTTCGTGGGTTTCGCAGCGCAGGAAAATCAGGTAGTCGTAGGGGCCGCTGACGGACGAGACTTCCTCGACCTCGGGCATTTTCTCCAGTTCGCGGATCACCGCGGCCGGCGTCTTGGGCAGCACGCTGATGAAGCAATACGCACGCACCGCGGCTTCTTCAAGCAAGCGCCCCAGGCGCACCCCGTAGCCTGCCACGATGTTCTCGCGTTCCAGGCGGGCTATGCGCGCCACCACCGTGGTGCGCGCCAACCCCAGCTTGCGCGCCAGGATGGCGGCGGGTTCACGGGCGTTGGCCTGCAGCAGGCTGAGCAACTGCCGGTCGATGGCGTCTAGGCGTTCGTTCATGCGCCCGACCATACAGGCGCGGCGCGGCGCAAGTCAATGCATGTGTCAGCCGTCGGATTCCGGCGGGATGCCGCCGCGGTAGACGCGGCCGTCGAAGACGAAGCGGGTGATGGTCCGGGAGGCGGCGTCGAAGACCCGGTCGCGGCGCGCGGCATCCTGCTCCCGCGCCGGAACCAGGGTGAAACGACAGAGGTCGGCGCCGCTGTCGTAGCGCGCCACGCGCACCAGGTCGGTGACGCCGAACGCCTGGGCATGGTGCGCGAATTCGCGCAATTGCTCCATCTCGTGGAAGGCGCCGTGGTCGCTGACGAGCTGCATGCCGAACTTGCTTTCCTGTGCGGGAGGCGGCGCCGGCGTCGGCGTCGCAAGCGGCGCCCGGGCGATGTCATAGTCGAAGCGCGCGCCGATCTCGCGCATGGCCGCCAGCACCGCCTGCCAGGCCGGGTCGTCCAGGGCCAGGCGGGCGGCCATGGCCAGCAGCCGATGCTGTCCCAATGCCCGCGGTTGCGGGCCGCCGATATAGCTGGACCAGGGCACGGCATCGTCCAGGCCGGCCAGTTCGGCCATCTGGGCGTCGCCGTATCCCAACCGTTCCTGCAACCGCCGCAGCGCCGCCGCGTCGGGGGGCATGTAGTCGTGGATCGTCTTCATGGGTACGCTCCCGGTTGCCTTGGCGCGCCGTCGCCGCGCCGCGCTACGCTTCATGCTAGCGCGCAGCGCGCGCCTTGCCCAGTGGCCGCGCGCGCCCATGCTAGGATTTGCGCCGACATCAATCCAGGAGGCTTACCCATGGACACCCAGGAACAAATCGCGGTCATCGTGCATACCATCTCGCACCAGGGCGGCCGCATCGATGCGCTCAATTCGGCGTTGTTGACGATGCTGCACCTGGCCAAGGCTTCGCCCGGACTGCGCGAGGCGATCGAGGCCCAGCTGGAGCAAAACTATTCCAGCCTGCTCGCCCGTTCCGAAAACCCGCAGTACGTGGCCGGATTCGAGAGCGTGCGCGACCAGATCGTCGCTGCGCTCAAGTAGCCACACAGTCTCACGGCCCGCCGAAGTTACCCACAACTTCTGTGGACAAGCCTTGGGATAGCGCTGGCATAGGATGCCTTTTTCCTTTGTTTACAACGGCTTGCAAAGTGCGATCAAAGGCGGCGCCAGAGTCGCCCACGAGCGGCGCCTGACGCAGGCCGGCAAGGGTCACGCAAGCCGGGTAATATGCCGCCCCATGCGGAATCAGTATCCATTGGAACACCGGAACCGTGGCCTGGCGGCCCGGGGTTCGGAAGCGGCAAAGCTGGCGGCCTTCGACCCCGGCAAACTTTCTCCCGAGGCGCGCCAGAGCTGGGAGCGCCTGGGCCATGGCTTCAAGGCCTGGCACGACTTCGACCAGCGCCATCCGGTCCTGCGGCGGCTGGCCCTATTGCCCTTCATCGGCGCGTTGTATCGCAAGGCGCGCCGCCGCCACGTGATGCGCGCCAGCGGCAAGCTGGTTTTCTGACACGGCATCCGCCTGGCGCCGCCGCGCATAGGGCCCTAGCGCCGCCGACGGCGGCGCGCATACCACCAATACACCAGCCAGGTTGCCGCGCCGATCACGGCGGCCACCGCCAGCTTGGTTTCCACGCCGTGCAAGCGGCCGAGCAGGGACTCGATGGTCTGCCCGAACAGATAGCCCACCAGGCTGAAGCACAGCGCCCAGATGGCGGCGGCAAGGGCGTTGAGCGCGAGAAAGCGCATGGGCGGAACCTGCGAGACCCCTAGCGCCACCGGTCCCACGGTGCGCAGGCCGTAGAGAAAGCGCAGCGCCAGGATGAAGCCGTGCGGATAGCGGTCGACCGCGGCCAGGGCCTTGCCGAAGGCCGGTTGCGCACGGATGCGCCGCACGTAGCGATGTTCGCGATAGCGCCTGCCAAGGTAGAACAGCGCCTGGTCGGCCAGGAACGAGCCCGCGAATGCGCACAGCATCACGTAGGGCAGGTGCAGCAGCCGCTGGTGCGACAGGAAACCCGCCAGCACCACCACGCTTTCCCCTTCGAGCAGGGTGCCGCCGAAGACCGCCCACAGGCCATAGTCGACGATGAACTGGTGCAACTGCGGATTCATGGCTGGCGCGCGCCCACGATTCGCGCCAGGGTCACCAGCGCCCGCGCGATTTCGGGGGTGTGGCGCTGGCCACAACTGATGCGCAGGAAATGGTTATAGCGCGCGCTGTTGGAAAACATGGCGCCGGGCGCCACGCGGATGCCCTGTTGCAGGGCGGCTTCGAACACTTCCAGCCCGGAGCGGCCGTCCGGCATTTCGACCCACAGCAGCATGCCGCCGGTAGGCATGCTGAGGCGGGTGCCGCGCGGGAAGTGCGCGGCGATGACTTCGGCGGTCTGGTCGCGCTGCGTCTTCAGGAGCCGGCGCAGCCGCGCCAGGTGCCGGTCGTAGGCGCGCGAGCCCAGGTACTCGGCGACCGCCATCTGCGCCAGCGGCTCGTTGGGCCGGCTTTGCGCGAATTTCAGCATCGCGATGCGGGCCTTCCAGCGGCCGCCCAGCAGCCAGCCCAATCGCATGCCGGGCGCCAGCGTCTTGTGCATCGACGCGCAGTAGATGACGTTGCCGGTGGGGTCCCAGGACTTGGCGGCGGGCAGCGGGGTGTCGTCGTCGGTCAGCGCGCCATAGGTGTCGTCTTCGATCAACGGCACTTGTTGGCGTTCGCACAAGGCCACCAGCCGCGCCTTCTCGGCATCCGGCATGACGCAGCCGAGCGGATTCTGGAAATTGGGCACCACCACCACCGCGCGGATGTTGCCGTGGGTCTGGAAGGCCAGGTCCAGCGCTTCGATCGACAGTCCGTGCTGCGGGCTGGTGGGAATTTCCAGCGCGCGCATGCCCAGGCTTTCGAGGATCTGCAGCAGCCCGAAGTAGGTCGGCGATTCGACGGCGATGGTATCGCCCGGGCGCGCCACCGCGCGCAGCGCCAGGTTCAGCGCTTCGATGCAGCCGTGCGTGACGATGACGTCGTCGGGGGTGGCATTGATACCGTTGGCCAGGGCGCGTCGCGCCAGCACGGTGCGCAGTTCCGGGTGGCCCTGCGGCGGCACCGGGCTGACCAGCACCTGCGGCGCCTGCCGCAGCGCGCGGATCATGGCCTGCTTCAGGTCTTCCATGGGATAGGCGTCCGGCACCGCCGCGGCCAGCGCGAAATTGGCGCTGACGGGATGGGCCTCGCATTTGGCGACGAAGTCCGACACGCGGTCGTGGATGCCGACGTACTGGGCGGCGCCCAGCGCCTGGCGGATGTCGGGTTCGTTGACCGGCGGAATGCTGTTGCGGCGTGGCTTGAGGACGAAATAGCCGGACCGTGGCCGGGCCTCGATCAGGCCGTCGTCTTCCAGCAGCCGGCAGGCCTGCAAAGCGGTCGACAGGCTGACGTGGTGGGTGCGCACCAGGGTGCGCACGGAAGGCATGCGCTGGTCGGGGGCCAGGACCCCGGTCTGAATGGCGCGCCGGTAGTGGTTCGCCAGGCGGAGATATAGCGGTTGCGGGTCCATGCGCCGATCATGCTCCCCTGGGTTGGGTTGAGGGTAGGCACAGATTCACGCAAAGTACACCATAACAGGGCCAAAATCGGAAGACTGCATCGGTACAGAAAGCCGGATTGTGTGGCTGTTGCGCAAAGCAGGGCGCGCGTAGCCTGTGAGGGTCAGATTGGAGATGACCATGGCCCTTTTTTCCGCCCCCGAACCGCAATCCCTACGCTTCGACCTGCCGGCCGGCGCCAGCCGGCAAGTACGCCTGCGTGCCGGGGCCGCCGTCGTCTGCGTCAGCGGCCGCCTGATCGCGATCGATCCGTCATACCGGCCCGATTTGCCGCCCGGCGCGCGTTTGGCGCCGTCGCCGCCGTTGAATGCAGGCGAAACCTATTGCCTGGCGGAAGGGGGCTGGCTGGCATTGAGCGCGGTGACATCGGCCCAGGTGATCTGCCTGGATCCGCCGGGCATGGCGGCCCGTGCCGTGGCGGTCCTGGCCCGCCTTTTGCACCTGGGACGGGGCAATGGCGCGCCGGCGCGCCTGGGTGCAATGCACAAGATTTCAAAATGATGTATGATTCACACATCAGACGCGGGGTGGAGCAGTCTGGCAGCTCGTCGGGCTCATAACCCGAAGGTCGTAGGTTCAAATCCTGCCCCCGCAACCAGTTTCCAGCAGTACCCGGCGCCATCGGCGGCAAGGTTCCAAGCCTCTGCCAGCGCTGCGAAAAAACCGTGACACGCGTCGCGGTTTTTTTTTCGTCCTTCGCTTGCCTTGCATCAAGCCATCGTTCCAGTCCGGAGTTTCCCTGGGTCCACGGACCGCACAGCCGGCGGGCGCTGCGCTACCATGGCTCAAGCGCGCGAGTCCGCCGCATACGAGGAGGGTCCATGGGCACGGCAAAATACGATCATCCCGGCTATGTCGCCGATACCGGCGCCGAAGGCAAGTACCACGTGGGCATCTGGTGCCCGCACGGCTATCCGGCCCACATCCATATCGGCCGGCCCGCCGAACGCGGCGATCCGCAGGCGCTTCTGCGATTGCGCATTCCCGATGGGGTGTTCCAGTCCTTGCCCGACGATCCCGAAACCCTCTGCCGCCGGGCTCTAGGCCAGGCCTTGGGGGCGGGGCTGTTGCGCGCCGTGGCCGTCGACGGCGAATACCAGGAGCTGCGTTTCCAACTCGATGCCGAACCCTGGTCGGGCCCGATGCAGGCGGCCGGCAACGCCTAGGCTGGAGTTACCCACAGCGATTGTGGACAAGCCTTGGGATAGACGCTGTGCATGTCTCGATATGGCAGCAATATCAAGGGCTTGGCCGCGGCGATGAAAAAATGCCCCATACGGGGCTTTTTTCATTCCGGCGGCAGGCGCCGTGACGCGTGCGACAATCGCAGCCCCGGCGGCGTGTGCCGCCTCGGTAATTCCGGATTCCTCCTCATGCATTGCAACCCGCATCCGTTCCGTGGCGGCGCGAAGGCGCCAGCGCCATGAGCGCGTCCTCCTGGCGCGTGGCCGTCATCGGCGGCGGGCCGGCAGGCCTGATGGCCGCCGAAGGCCTGGCCGCGCGCGGCATCCAGGTCGATGTATACGACGCGATGCCATCGGTGGGCCGCAAATTCCTGATGGCCGGCCGTGGCGGGTTGAACCTCACCCACAGTGAAGCCGCGGCGCCGTTCCTGGCGCGCTACGGCGCGCGCGCCGCGCAGATCGAACCCTGGCTGCGCGCGCTGGATGGCGATGGCCTGCGCGCCTGGGCGCGACAGCTCGGCATCGAGACCTTCGTGGGGTCGTCGGGGCGGGTCTTCCCCGCGGAAATGAAGGCCGCGCCCTTGTTGCGGGCCTGGCTGGCGCGCTTGCGAGCGAGCGGCGTACGCTTCCACATGCGTCACCGTTGGCTGGGCTGGCCGCCGGCCGAGCGGCCCGACGCGGCCAGCCTGCGCTTTGATACACCCGACGGCGTTCGCACCCAGGCGGCGGACGCCGTGGTGCTGGCGCTGGGCGGCGGAAGCTGGGCCAAACTGGGCTCCGATGGCGCGTGGCTGCCGGGACTGGCGGCGCACGGCATTGCCATGGCGCCCCTGCGGGCGGCCAATTGCGGCTTCGAGGTGGCGTGGTCCTCGCATTTTCGCCAGCGCCATGCCGGCCAGCCGGTCAAGTCGGTCACGCTGCGCTGTGTCGGCGACGCCGGACCCGGGCCGGCCCGCCAGGGCGAATTCGTGGTGACCGAGAGCGGCATCGAGGGCAGCCTGGTGTATGCGTTGTCGGCGCTTTTGCGCGACCGGATCGAAGCGGCCGGGCAGGCCGTGGCGCTGCTCGATCTGGCGCCGGACTGGAGCGACGAAAAGGTACTGGCCGCGATCAGGCATCCGCGTGGCGCGCGTTCGATGTCGAGCCACTTGCAGAGCAGGCTGGGGCTGACGGGAGTCAAGGCGGGGTTGCTGCGCGAATGCGCGGGCGCCGACGATTATCGCGACCCGGCGCGCCTGGGCCGATTGATCAAGGCCTTGCCATTGGTATTGCAGCGGACCCGTCCGATCGACGAGGCCATCAGCACGGCGGGGGGCGTGTGCTTCGACGCGTTGGCGCCCGGCCTGATGTTGCGCCAGGCGCCGGGCGTGTTCTGCGCGGGCGAGATGCTGGATTGGGAAGCCCCGACAGGCGGCTACCTGCTGACCGCGTGCATGGCCAGCGGCGTGATTGCCGCCGAGGGCGTGGCGCGGTTCCTGGCGAGCCGCTGAGCGGCTTCAGGAGCCGTTGGGATAGGGCGCGGCGCTCTGCGCCGGGCGCGGCGCCAGGTCGTTGACCACGTGGCCGACCACAGCCGGCCCCTCGGGTTGCGTGACGATGCCGATGACCCGGGTGATGGCACTGGCCGGCATGCTGGTGCCCTGGCCGGGATCCTGCACCAATTGCCAGATCCTGGCGTCCCCGGAAAAACCATCGGTTTCCGTGCTGTCGGGGGCATCCAGACAGCTGCGGGCGAATACTGACCAGTCGGAGGCGCTGCAGGGCAGGCCGTGGGCGGTGGCCAGGCGGGCCAACGCCAGGGGCGCGTCCGCCTGGCTCGCGGCATGTTGCGCGGCCGCGCCCAACGAGACATCCAGCGACAGCAGGCGGAGGAACTCTACGACGTTGTCGGTATTCATGCTGCGGTCTCCCTCTTGTTGGAGCTGTTCTGGCCGGTCGCCGACAGGCGCGCCGGGGCGGGGTCAGCCGGGTGCTTGGCCAAGCATCGCGACCAGCGACTGTTTCAGGCGCGACGAAAAAATGGGTACCGTATGTGAGACGCCGCTGCGGTCGACGCCTTCCTTGAGCTGCACCGACTGCCCCAGGAAAATCTCGGGCGCCGCGGCGATGTCGTTGTATCGGACCAGCAATTGGTCGACTTGTTCCTGGGCATCCGCCAGGGTGCTGCTGGCCGCCAGTTGGCCGGCGGCGTGCGCCTGCAGGATGCGGTGCAGATCGTCGATGAAGAGCGCCAATGCGGCCTGGCCGCGGCATTGCGGCTGTTCCCAGCCCCATGCCTGGGGCCCGCCGCCCGTGTTTTCCGATAGGTGTTTCGTGGTCATTGGAGAATCCTAATCGATTGCCGGCAAATACGCGACAGGCCGCGCAAGGCCGGGCCATGTGACCGCGCGGTTGGCCAGGCCGGCGAGGGACGCCAGCGACACAGCGCGCAAAACGGCGGTCTTTGCGGTATGCTGGCTTCGGTTTTCACGCCTCGATAGGAGATGCCCATGAAGAACAAAGTCATTCTCGTGATGCTGCTTTCGATTGCCGCCATGTCGGCGGGGTGCAATACCGTGGCAGGGGCCGGCAAGGACATCCAGCGCGGTGGCGAGAAAATCGAGGGCGCCGCGACCAAGTAATCCGGGCAGGCGAGCCGGGCAAGCAAGTCTCGGCCGGCATGGGTTTCGCGCTTCGCGGCGCGGCCAGGGCCACGCAGGAATGTTGCGGCATTTCGGGCGTGGCCTTTTTGCGTGCGCTGGCATAATCGCGGAATCCGAATCCGATGGCAGGAAGAATCATGCGCAAGTCTGTGTGGGTGGGCGTCACGTTGATGGCCTTGTTGGGTGGTTGCGCCAGCACGGGCGTCTACGAGTCCGAAACCACGCTGAAGGAAACCTTCAGCGTGGATACCAATTACCAGGCTGCCTTCCGCCGCGCGGGCGAATACGTGCGCACCTGCCACGTCAACGTGCAGCATCCCTACAACGTCGCCTATGCGTGGAAGCACGTCATCGGCGAGAAGGGCGCCCCCGACGAGGTGCAGGTCTACAAGGTGGGTGAAACCGCCAAGATCCTGGAGCTGGTGTCCGCCGAGTCCGACGGGCCGGCCAAGGCCAAGGTCACCGTGACGGTGCTGGGCGAGGGCCGCTGGGACGCGGCCGAGATCGCCGCCGCCCGCGCGTCGATCCAGAGCGCCACCCCCGTCTGCCGCAAGGGCGACTAGGCATGGACCCGCGCGCCCGGCAGATCCGCGCCGCAGGTTTGCCGTTCGCGCTGCTGACGGGCGCTTTTCGCCTGCTGGGCTGGTTGAACGGCGGCGCCGCGCTGGGCCTGGTGGCATTCGTGCTCGGCATGGTGGGCGGCGACATCGCCGCGCCCGATCTGCAATTGCCGCTGTTCTTCCTGCTGGCGGGCCTGCTGGTGGCTTGCCTGGGCGTGTTGTTCGCCTACCTGGCGCAGGTCAGTCTGTTGCGCCAGGGCTACACCGGTCGCCTGGGCCGCGGCCACCTGCCGGCGCAGATACTGGCCATGCTCTGCTACGTGGCCAGCGCCCTGGCATTTTGCGCCGCCTGCTGGCTGGCCGCCGGGCAGGGCGCCACCGATGCCGCCTCGCAAATGACGACTTACGCCACGCTTTGAATTTTCAGGGTAAACCCGTGTGCGCAAAAATGTTGGACTTGCGCATGCGTTGAGAATAATATGCGCAGTGCGTATACAAACCCATTCTCCGGGACCTGCCATGACCATTTCCCAGCAAGCCTTCCTGCGCGACGCGATGCGCCGCCTGAACCTCACGCGCGATGTGTTCGCCACCCGGATCGGCGTCAAGCGCCGGGCCCTGGATACGTGGCTGCTGCCGGAAGGATCGCAGGAATTCCGCGCCATGCCTGAAGTGGTGCAGCGCTTCGTCAGCGAAATCGTGCAGAACGGCGTGCTGCTCGAAAAATATACGCAAAGCGTACAAGAAGGGCCGCTGCGTGAACGCATCGCGGTGGAAGGCAAGCATCAACTGCTGTCGGTGGACCAGTTCACCCGGGAATCGGTGGAAGACCTGTTCCGTGTGGCCGACATGATGCAACCCATCGCGCGCCGCCAGAAGGTCTCGCGCGTGCTGGAAGGCGCAGTGCTGGGCAACCTGTTCTTCGAGGCCAGCACGCGCACCCGCGTCAGCTTCGGCTCGGCCTTCTGCCGCCTGGGCGGCTCGGTGTGCGACACCACGGGCTTCACGTTTTCGTCGATGGCGAAGGGCGAATCCATCTACGACACCAGCCGCGTCATGAGCGGCTACGTCGATGCGATGGTGATCCGCCACCCCGACCAGGGTTCGGTCGCGGAATTCGCGCGCGCCACCAACATCCCGGTGGTCAACGGCGGCGACGGCCCGGGCGAGCATCCCAGCCAGGCCCTGCTGGACCTGTACACGATCCTGACCGAGTTCTCGCGCCTGGGCAAGCTGCTCGACGGCGCGCACATCGCCATGGTGGGCGACCTGAAATACGGGCGCACGGTGCATTCGCTGATCAAGCTGATGGCGCTCTACAAGAACGTCAAGTTTTCGCTGGTGTCGCCCAAGGGACTGGAAATGCCGTCCTACATCGTCGAGCAGGCCAGCCGCAACGGCAACATCATCGAGCAGAAGAGTTCGTTGGCCGAAGGCCTTGCCGGCGCGGACGTGATCTACGCCACGCGCGTGCAGAAGGAGCGCTTCGCCAACGAAGAGAACGAAGGCTATACGCCCGACTTCCAGATCAACCGCGCCATCATCGACGCCTATTGCGGTCCGGACACCATCGTCATGCACCCGCTGCCGCGCGACAGCCGGCCGGGCGCCAACGACCTCAGCGTGGACCTGAACCACGATCCGCGCCTGGCGATCTTCCGCCAGACCGACAACGGTATTCCCATCCGCATGGCCATCTTCGCGGTGCTGCTGGGCGTGGAAGGGCTGGTGCAGCACTCGCTGCGCGATGTGACCTGGCAGCACCCGTCGCACATCGGTCCGGACGACTCGGTGTTCCACGGCCTGGAATAAGGCGTCCGCGGGCCGCGCGGCGGTGTGGTCATGACGGCCGCCGCCGGCGATTTCAAGCATAATCCGCGCTGGTTTTTCCCGTCGCGTGCCGCTCCAGGGCACGCCGTGGAATCTTCGGTCGGATGGTCTTATGTCTTCGAGCAGTCGCGCAGTCCCGTCTTCCCCTGATCCCGCCGGGCAGGCGTGCTACCTCAGCGCTTCCAATGCCCAGGCCTGGCAGGCGGTCTATTCCTCGGTCGATGCCTATACCCGCGGCCAGGTTGCCGCGGTGGTGTCCGACAGCGCCAACGAACTGGTCGACGCCTTTTATTCCACGCTGCTGGCCGATGCCGAGGCGGGGCCGCGCCTGTCCCACGAGATCGTTTCCACGCGCCTGCACAAAGGCATGAAGGGCTGGCTCAAGGGCCTGCTGTGCGTGCGCGAGCAGGGCGACATCGCGGCGTTGATGGCGACCCAGAAAAAAGTGGGCGAAGTCCATGCGCGCGTGCATATCCCGATCCACCTGGTGATGGCCGGCGCCCGCATTCTGAAAAATGAGATCGCCCAGCGACTGCGCGCCAGCGATCTGGATGGCATGGCTGCGTCGATCGCGACCCAGTACGTCTGCAACCTGTTCGACCTGGCGATCGAGCAGATGAGCCGCGCGTTCATGCGCGACATCAACCGCGGCGCCCGCAACGACGAGGCCTATCGCTTGTTCGCGTTGGGGCAGAACATATCGACCGAGCGCGAGCGCCAGCGGGCCGCGTTGCTCGAATGGAGCCAGGCGGTGCTGATCGGCCTGCACTATCGCGCCCCCGAGCAGGTGCTGCCGCGGCTGGCCGCTTCCGAGTTCGGCCTGTGGCTGCAACACAAGGGCGGGGTGCTGTTCGAGAGCGCGCCCGCGCTGGGACAGATCATCGAGGCAGTGGCGCGGCTCGACGACGTGGTGCTGCCACGCCTGCTGCAGGGCAGCCCCGAGTCGCTGCCGGACCAGGTGCGCGAACTGCAGGAACTGGTGGCGCGCATCAAGCATCTGCTCAACGGCCTGTTCGACATGGTGGCCGAGATCGAAAGCGGCAGCGATCCCCTCACCAATGTGCTCAACCGCCGCTTCCTGCCGTCGGTGATCGGCCGCGAGATCCTGATCGCCACGCGCGAGCATTCGACCTTCTCGGTATTGCTGCTGGACATTGATCACTTCAAGGCCATCAATGACAGTCATGGCCACGCTGGCGGCGACCAGGTGCTGCGGCAATTCGCCGAAGTCGTGCACCAGTCCTGTCGTTCCAGTGATTTCGTGTTCCGCTATGGCGGCGAGGAATTCCTGGTGGTGCTGGTGGACACGGCGCGCGAGGCGGCGCTGGCCGCGGCCGAGAAACTGGGCGGAGAAATCCGCCGCCACGCCTTTGCCATTCCGGAAGCGGGCAGCCTGCGGATCACCGCCAGCATCGGCGTGGCGACCTTCGACGGCCATCCGGACTACGCCTACCTGATCGATCGGGCCGACAAGGCCTTGTACCAGGCCAAGCAGGCGGGGCGCGACCGCAGCGTCGCCGGCTAGTTGCCCCCCCGAGGGGGGGCGTTTTCATCTTGAGGCGGCTCGGCGATGAAGGAAGCCCCCACGCCGCGCCTTCGGCTTGCTGCCCCCCAAGGGGGCGTTTTCATCTTGAGGCGGCTCGGCGATGAAAAAGGCCGCCTCTTGCGAAGGCGGCCTGTGTCGGCGAGGCTGGCTGCGTTCAGATCTTCTTTTCGCCGCCCAGCGCCTCGACCAGCTCGGCCAGCATCTTGGCCAGTTCACCGGTCATGAGCATCATGTCGGAGTCGAACTTCTCGTCGTCGTTGGTGGCGACGGTGTCGTTGCCTTCCTTGAGCACGTCCAGCGGCGCGACGCGCTTGACGTCCAGGCCTTCGGTCAGCACGAACGAAATGCGGTCGGCCCAGGTCATGGCCAGGCGCGTGCACTGCTTGCCCGACTGGATGTGGCGGCGCACGTCGTCGGCGTCGATCGAGTGCTTGACGTAGCGGATGGCCGCGCCGCTTTCACCGGACGAACGCAGCTCGGTGTCCTGGTCGATGCTGAAGTTGCTCGGCGCTTCGTCTTCCGCCAGCCAGCCGGTCATCGCGGAGGCGGGCGACTGCGCCACGTACAGGTTTTCGAGCGGGAACGGGTCCACGCACTTGGCCAAAAGGCCGATGACTTCATCGGCCTTGGCCGAGGCGGCGGCGTCGATCACCAGCCAGTGGTTCTGCGGGTCGATCCACACGCGAGTGTCGCGGTACACGCTGAAGGCGCGCGGCAGCAGTTCGTCGGTGACGCGCTCCTTGATTTCCTTCATCTGCTTGCGGCCCGGCTTGTAGCCTTGCTGCTCTTCGATTTCCTGGGCGCGCGCCTTGGCGACCTGGTTGACGACGGTGCTGGGCAGCAGCTTTTTCTCGGCGCGCAGATTCAGCAGGATCTGCCCGCCCACGACGTGGGCCAGCCCGCCGTTTTCGCGCGGCGGGACCCAGCCCAGGCTTTGCATTTCGAGGTTGTTGCCGGCCTGGTAGGCATGCCGCGCAAGCGTTTCTTCAAGCTGCTCGCCGGTCAGCGTCCACGGCGAGGAGAGACGGTAAATCTTGAGATTCTTGAACCACATGAGCGTCGGCCAAAAGGGTTGATTCTATACGACGCGGACCGCTTTGCCGTAGCGGCGCAATACGATGGGGCCAGGCGACACGTTCTGTCACTGACAGGGGGACGGCCTTGCGGTAATGTCCGCGACATCCCCGTGCAATAGGAGAAGAAGCATGAAGATCGTCGGCGCCATCCTGATCGTGCTGGGCATTGCCGCCCTGGCCTACAAGGGCTTCAGCTACAAGTCCGAGGAAACCGTGCTGCAGGTCGGCTCGGTCAAGGCCACGGCCGAGACCGAGAAGTCCGTGCCAATTCCGATGTGGGCCGGTATTGCCGCGATCGTGGCCGGCGTGCTGGTCATCGGGGTCGGCATGCGCCGTTGAGGCGCATCCCCCGGAAAACCGGAGGCGGCCATCGCGGCCGCCTTTTTTGCGCCGGCGTCAGCCACCGCAAAAAAAAGCGGCCCGGCTCAATAAAGGCCGGGCCGGTACGGGAGCACACAATACCGCGTCATAAAAGGCTCGCGGGGAACGCGGTATCGGTGTCAGAACACTAGCCCTGCAACCGCCTGGCAGGGGGATCAATCGCCGGGCGATGAGGCGCAAGGCCGTAATCTGAGGCGCCAGTCTAACGGCGGGGGTCTGACAGCGTCCTGAATCAGGATTGCGCATCGCGTGTCCGCGGTCCATCCAGGCCCGGTCGTTGCCAGGCTGGACGGCCGGCGAGGATTTCGGCGCAAAAAAAAAGCTCCCAGGGGAGCTTTTGAAAGGCCGGGCAGGCGCAGCAGTCCCGCCCGGCGGGGGATGGTCGTTAAGCGTTGATGTCGTTGTCCTTGGACTCGCGCACGAAGAGCGTGCCGATGACCAGGGTCATGACCGCGATGATGATCGGGTACCACAGGCCATCGTAGATGTTGCCGGTGGCGGCCACCACGGCGAAGGCGACCGGGGGCAGGAAGCCGCCGAACCAGCCGTTGCCGATGTGGTACGGCAGGCTCATCGAGGTGTAGCGGATGCGGGTCGGGAACATTTCCACCAGCATGGCCGCGATCGGGCCGTACACCATGGTCACGTAGATCACCAGGATGGTCAGCAGCACGACGACCATGACGTTGTTGCTCTGCGCCGGATCGGCCTTGGCCGGGTAGCCGTGGCTGCGGATCGCGGTCGTCAGGGCCTTGTCCAGCTCGGCGGCCTTGGCCTTGAAGTCGGCCGGGGCCATGCCCTTGCCGTCGAACGAGGCGAATTCGTCGCTGCCGATCTTGACCTTGGCCACCGAGCCGGCCGGGGCCGCCTCGTTCTTGTAGTTCACCGAGTTGCGCGCCATGAACGACTTGACCACGTCGCAGGAGCTGGTGAACGAAGCAGTGCCCACCGGGTTGAACTGGAACGAGCAGGTGGACGGGTCGGCGATGACCGTGACCGGCGCGCTGGCCTGCGCCTTTTCGAGCGCGGGGTTGGCGAAGTGCGTCAGGCCCTGGAAGATCGGGAAGTAGGTTGCGGCGGCGATCAGGCAGCCCGCCATGATGATGGGCTTGCGGCCGATCTTGTCAGACAGCGCGCCGAAGATCACGAAGAACGGCGTGCCGATCAGCAGCGCGATCGCGATCATGATGTTGGCGGTGTTGGCGTCGACCTTCAGCGTCTGCGTCAGGAAGAACAGCGCGTAGAACTGGCCGGTGTACCAGACCACGGCCTGGCCGGCGGTCAGGCCCAGCAGCGCCAGCAGCACGACCTTCAGGTTCTTCCACTGGCCGAACGATTCGGCGATGGGAGCCTTCGAGCCCTTGCCTTCATCCTTCATGCGCTGGAAGGTCGGCGACTCGTTCAATTGCAGGCGGATCCACACCGAGATGCCCAGCAGCACGACCGAGATCAGGAACGGAATGCGCCAGCCCCAGGCCTTGAAGTCGTCCTCGCCCATGAAGGTGCGGATGCCCAGGATCACCAGCAGCGACAGGAACAGGCCGAGCGTGGCGGTGGTCTGGATCCACGACGTGTAGAAGCCGCGGCGGCCGTGCGGCGCGTGCTCGGCGACGTAGGTCGCGGCGCCGCCGTACTCGCCGCCCAGCGCCAGGCCTTGCAGCAGGCGCAGGACGATCAGGATGGCGGGCGCGGCCAGGCCGATACTGGCGTAGCTGGGCAGCACGCCCACCAGGAAGGTGGACAGGCCCATGATCACGATGGTGACCAGGAAGGTGTATTTACGTCCGACCAGGTCGCCCAGGCGGCCGAACACCAGCGCGCCGAAAGGGCGCACCGCGAAACCGGCGGCGAAGGCCAGCAGCGCGAAGATGAAGCCGGCCGTGGGGTTCACGCCGGAGAAGAAGTGCTGGGCGATGATGGCGGCCAGCGAACCGTAAAGATAAAAGTCGTACCACTCGAACACCGTGCCCAGCGACGAGGCAAAGATGACGCGGCGTTCATCCTTGGTCATCGGGCGCGGATTCGCGGATGGACCGCGACCTGCCATGGTAGTTGTGCTCATGATGTCTCCTCGATTTTTCTGGCCGGCGGTTTTCCGCCGTGCTTGACCCTCCGCCGGCGGGGCCGACATCGAGCTACCGCAAGGTTGGAACGCCAGGCTGACGGGGTTCTGACGAGACCCTTACCTGAATCTTAAAATTGAAACAAAAAGTAATTTTCCCCTGGGGAGCTAGGGATAGTCCTAGGGACGGAGTGGGGAACCTTGCCTCGCCGGGCGCGAACCTGCCATGCGAAGAATGGGTCGGCAAGATGGGGCGTGCGCCTGTGCGCAAGGGGGAGCGTTGCATGGCGCCCGCGCGCCACGGCAGCCCTAGTCGCCGAGGTCCTCGACCGGTTCGGCGTAGAGCGGAAACACCACCCGGATGCGAGTGCCGGGCAGGTCGGAGTGCGGGGTCGGATGGTCGCTGATGAGGACGGTCGCCTGGTGCTTCTGGGCGATTTCCCGGACGATGGCCAGGCCCAGTCCGCTGCCGTCGGACAGGGTGCCCAGCACGCGGTAGAAGCGGTCGAACACGCGTTCGCGCTCTTCGAGCGCGATGCCGGGGCCGGAGTCCTCGACTTCCAGCACGGCCTGCCCATCGAGGGCTTGCACGCGCACCGTGATGTGGCCGCCGCGCGGCGTGTAGCGCAGCGCGTTGTCGACCAGGTTGTTGAGCAGCTCGGCCAGCAGCAGCGGGTTGCCGTTGATCTCGACCGGGGTCTCCGAACCCTCGAAGCCCAGGTCGGTGCCGAGCGACAGCGCCTGCGGCACCCAGTGCATGGCCTGCTCATAGGCGATGGCGTTCAGGTCGGTGGCGGCCAGCCCGATGGCGCTGGGGTTTTCGGCCCGCGCCAGGAGCAGCAATTGGTTCACCAGGCGGGTGGCGCGTTCGGAACCGGTCACCAGCTGGCGCAGGCTGGCCTGCATTTCCTCGGGACTGGCGTCGCGCAGGGCCAGCTCGGCCTGGGTGCGCAGGCCGGCCAGCGGCGTCTTCAGCTGGTGCGCGGCGTCGGCGACGAAGCGGCGCTGCGCCTGCACGTTGGCGGACAGGCGGTCGAGCAGGTCGTTCATGGCCGCCACCAGCGGCGCGATCTCGGAGGGCGCGGCGCGTTCGTCGATGGGCGACAGGTCGTCCGGCCGGCGCGCCCGCAGCCGCTGCTGCAGCGCGTTCAGCGGCGCGACGCCGCGCGACAGGCCGAACCACACCAGCAACACCGCGATCGGCAGCACCACGAACTGCGGAATGATCACGCCCTTGATGATGTCGTTGGCCAGCTGGGTGCGCTTTTCCACCGTCTCGGCCACGATCAAGAGCGCCGGCTGGGTATTGGGCAGGTTCAGGTCGACCCAGGTGAAGGCCAGGCGCACGCCGAAGCCGCGCAGGGTGTCGTCCTCGTACTGGACTTCGCCGGGGCGCGGCTGGCCAACCGAGGCCGGCAGCGGCAGGGCGCGGTCGCCGCCCAGGTATTCGCCGCGGCTTCCCAGGGCCAGCCAGAACACGCTGTCGGTTTCATCGGCGCGCAGCACCTCGCGCGCCGGGTCGGTCATGCGCAGCACCGCGCGGCCATCCTGGGCATGGACCTGGCGCGTCAGCACGTGCAGGTTGTTGGCCAGCGCGCGGTCGTAGGGCACGTTGGCGATGTTCTGCGCCACCACATAGGTGATGGCGACGCTCATGGGCCACAAGAGGAACAGTGGCGCCAGCATCCAGTCGAGGATCTCGCCCAGCAGCGAGCGCTGCGGTGGCGCGAAACTGGGGCCGCGGGCCCCGGCCTGCATCACATCCAGCGCTTCCTGGTTGAGCGCCTCCGGCTGTGGCGGTTCAGCTTGCGAGGTAGGCCGCACCCTGGTCCCGTTCGAGGCAATAGCCCAGGCCGCGCACCGTCACGATCTTCACGCCGCTGGGCTCGAGCTTCTTGCGCAGGCGGTGCACGTAGACTTCGATGGCATTGGTGCTGACTTCCTCGCCCCATTCGCACAGATGGTCCACCAGCTGGGTCTTGCTGACCATGCGGCCGCTGCGGGTCAGCAGGATTTCCAGCAGGCTGACCTCGCGCGCGGACAGGTCCAGCGTCTGGTCGTCGACCGTGGCCACGCGTCCGGTCTGATCGAACACCAACCGGCCATGCTTGAGCAACGTGGCGCCGCCGCCCGCGCCGCGGCGGGTCAGGGCGCGCACGCGCGCTTCCAGTTCCGACAGGGCGAAGGGCTTGGCCATGTAGTCGTCGGCGCCCAGGTCCAGCCCCTTGACGCGCTGCTCGATGCTGTCGGCGGCGGTCAGGATCAGGACAGGCAGGGCGGAATTGCGGGCGCGCAGCCGGCGCAGGACCTCCAGGCCGGCCAGTTGCGGCAGGCCCAGGTCGAGGATCAGCAGGTCGAAGGCCTGGGCCGCCAGCGCCGAATCGGCCGCCAGGCCGTCGCGGACGGCGTCGACCGCGTAACCGTTGTGGCGCAACGAGCGTGACAGGCCGTCGGCCAGGATGCTGTCGTCTTCCGCGATCAGGATGCGCATGGGCAGTCGAAAAGAAGAAGGGCGCCGGGTGAGCGGCGCACGCGTGCCGCCCTCGGTGGGATGCCGGGGCGGCGTGCCGGGAGCGCAATGGGGACATAGCGCCAGTTTTTTCCCCGATTCTGTCATATGGCACCGGGCTTGCCCACTCAGGGAATACGTGGAAAACTGTGGCACACTGGTTTTTTGTACAGTACAATCCGATGCCATAATCTGCGCTATCGCTTTACCGATCACCGCTTCAGCGCCACAGCTTTCACTGCCAATTTTCTGGCAACAGCTGTCAGCAACGGCCCGATCACCCCTTGCGACAACCCGCGCGCTGACCGACACACGTGCCGCGCCCCGATACGTTACAGACCAGACCTGACAGGACACTACATGGACGACAAAACCACCAAGGCCGCCGCCGCGGAAAAAGCCAAGGCGCTGGCCGCCGCGCTCTCGCAGATCGAAAAGCAGTTCGGCAAGGGCTCGATCATGCGCTACGGCGACAACGAGGTCTCGCATGACATCCAGGTGGTGTCGACCGGCTCGCTGGGGCTGGACATCGCGCTGGGCGTCGGCGGTCTGCCGCGCGGCCGCGTGGTAGAAATCTACGGTCCGGAATCCTCGGGCAAGACCACGCTGACCCTGCAGGTCGTGGCTGAAATGCAGAAGCTGGGCGGCACCTGCGCCTTCGTCGACGCCGAACACGCGCTGGACGTGCAGTACGCCTCGAAGCTGGGCGTCAACTTGTCCGACCTGCTGATCTCACAGCCGGACACGGGCGAGCAGGCCCTGGAAATCACCGACGCGCTGGTGCGCTCGGGTTCGGTCGACCTGATCGTGGTCGACTCGGTCGCCGCCCTGGTGCCCAAGGCCGAAATCGAAGGCGAAATGGGCGATTCGCTGCCCGGCCTGCAGGCCCGCCTGATGAGCCAGGCGCTGCGCAAGCTGACCGCCACCATCAAGAAGACCAACTGCATGGTCATCTTCATCAACCAGATCCGCATGAAGATCGGCGTGATGTTCGGCAACCCCGAAACCACCACGGGCGGCAACGCGCTCAAGTTCTACGCCTCGGTGCGCCTGGACATCCGCCGCATCGGCTCGATCAAGAAGGGCGACGAGGTCGTCGGCAACGAAACCCGCGTCAAGGTGGTCAAGAACAAGGTCGCGCCCCCGTTCAAGCAGGCCGAGTTCGACATCATGTACGGCGCCGGCATCTCGCGCGAAGGCGAAATCATCGACCTGGGCGTGGCCGCCAATGTGGTGGACAAGTCGGGCGCGTGGTACAGCTACAACGGCAACCGCATCGGCCAGGGCAAGGACAACGTCCGTGAATACCTGAAGGAACACAAGGAACTGGCGATCGAGATCGAAAACCGGGTCCGCGAGAACCAGGGCATCGTCAGCCGCGCCGCGGAATTCGTGCCCACCGCCGAAGACGACAGCGAAGAGTAATCGCGTCGCCCCTTCACCGGATAGCGCCGGGCCCGCCAGCCCGGCCGCCAGCGGCAGGCTCCCGTCCCGGGAGGCCTGCCGCTGGCACATAGAGGAAGCGCATGAGCTGGAAACCGCCCGTCACGTCCGCTGATCGCCTGCGCGCCAGGCTGGACGATGAATTCGAGACCGTGGCCAAGCCCGAAGGACTGCGCCGCACGTCGGACCTGCGGCGGGCCGCCGAATCCACCGGGGCGTCCGGCCAGGAACCAGAGGGCGCCGGCGCGCCGGCGTCGCAGTGGCAGCGCAGTTCCGAACGGCGCGCGGCCGGCGGGCGCGGCCGGCGTGGCAAGGGCGGTGATGATGGCGATGGCGCGGGCGAGGGGGCGCAGCCATCCGAAGACAAGTCGCGCCCGCGCCCCAAGGGGCCGTCGCTGAAAATGCGGGCGGTGGGTTATCTGTCGCGGCGCGAGCATGCCCGCGATGAGCTGGCGCGAAAACTCGCGCCCCATGCCGAAGACCCCGATGAGGTCGAGCGCGTGCTGGACGCGCTGGAAAAGGAAGGCTGGCTGTCGACCGAGCGTTTTGCGCAAAGCCTGGTGCACCGCCGCGCCTCGCGCCAGGGGGCGGCCCGCATCGTGCAGGAATTGCGCCAGCACGGCGTGGATGATGCCCAGGTATCCGAGCTGCGCGAGCAATTGCGCGCCACCGAATACGAGCGCGCGCTCGAGGTCTGGCAGAAACGCTTCGGCGCCAAGCCCGAGGATCGCGCCGCCTATGCCAAACAGGCCCGCTTCCTGGCCAGCCGCGGCTTCGCGCATGACGTCATCCGTCGCATCCTGGGCGCGGGCGACGACGACTGAGCAGGCCGCGCGGCGAGGGCCATTGCCGGCCCGTCGTTGCCTTTTCCTATTTCGCCGACTTGATGCCGCTCAGCGTCTTGAAGCAGACGTCGCGCGTCAATGTCAGGAATTCGTCGATGTATGAGGCGTCGGTGTCCTCGCTGCGCACCGTCGCGTACAAGGTCCGCCACACGCCTTGGGGCCCCAGCCGGCACTGGCGCAGCCAACCCTGGTTCATGTATTCGGTCAGCGCCCAGTTGGGCAGGGCGGCCACGCCGCGGTTGCTGGCCACCAGCTGCGCGATGATGGGCGTCAGTTCCGCCTTGCGGATGGCGGCCGGTTCGACGTCGGCGGGGTCCAGGAAGGCCGTGAAGATGTCCAGGCGCTGCTTGTCCACCGGATAGGTGATCAGCGTCTGGTCGGCCAGTTGATCGGGCATGACGAACTTGCTGCCGGCCAGCGGATTCGATTCGGACACGGCCAGCACCAGCTCGTACTTGAACAGGGGCAGGTACTCGACCGCGTCCAGCGGCTGCGGGTCGGACGTGATCACCAGGTCGAGGTCGCCGCGCACCAGCGCGGGCAGGGGGGCGAACGAGAAGGCCGCCGACAGGTCCAGCGCCACGTCGGGCCATTGCGCGCGGAAGGCGTCGAGCGCCGGCATCAACCACTGGAAGCAGGAATGGCAATCGATGGCCAGGTGCAGGCGGCCGGTGCGGCCCGCGGCCAGCCGCTGCAATTCCCGTTCGGTGGCGCGCATGCGCGGCAGCACTTCGTCGGCCAGCGCCAGCACGCGCAGGCCCGCCGTGGTCAGGCGGGCCGGCCGGGTGCGGCGGTTCAGCAGCGGCGTGCCCAGCCGGGTTTCGAGGTCGCGCAACTGATGCGACAAGGCCGACTGGGTCAGGTGCAGGCGCTCGGCGGCTTCCTGCAGGCTGCCGCCTTCGCGGATGGCGGTCAACGTTTCGAGGTGGCGGATTTCCAGCATGGGGCGGCGGTAGCGGTGAGGATGGCGCCGTCGCCGGGGGGGCAACACGGCGGGAACTCCCGACCAGGGGCGGGAATGAACTTATATTCTATGAGATTTTTTCATCTTATGAATGTAGACATTGATTTTGATTCATTTTGCTTTGGGTCCAGAATAATCGGCACTTGAACAAAATTTGTCTAAGACGCGACTGCCATGACTACGATTCATAATTTGGGGTTCCCCCGCATTGGTGCCCAGCGCGAACTGAAGCGCGCGGTCGAAGCCTATTGGGCGGGCAAGCAGACCGGCGAAACGCTGGAGCAGACCGGCCGCGAGCTGCGCGCCCGGCACTGGCAGGCGCAGGCCGCCGCCGGCGTCAAATTCGTGCCGGTGGGCGATTTCGCCTGGTACGACCAGATCCTGGAATGGACCACGCTGTTGGGCGCCGTGCCGGCGCGGTTCGGCCAGAAGGACAACGAGCCGGTCTCGCTGGACACGCTGTTCCGCATGGGCCGCGGCCGCGCCCCGTCGGGCAAGCCCGCCGCCGCGTGCGAAATGACCAAATGGTTCGACACCAACTACCACTACATCGTGCCGGAACTGGTGCCGGGCCAGGCCTTCCGCATCGCGCGTGAATCGCTGTTCGAGCAGATCCGTGAAGCGCAGGCGCTGGGCCATGCCGTCAAGCCGGTGATCCCGGGTCCGCTGACCTGGCTGTTCCTGGGCAAGGGCGACGCCTTTGCCGGCGGCGCGGCCGACGCGGCCAAGCTGCAATTGCTGGCCAACCTGCTGCCGGTGTACCAGGAAGTGCTGGCCCGCTTCGCCAAGCTGGGCGTGGAGTGGGTGCAGATCGACGAACCCATCCTGGTGCTGGACCTGCCGCAAGCCTGGCGCGATGCCTTCAGGCAGGTCTACGCCACGTTCTCGGCCAGCCCGGTCAAGCTGCTGGTCGCCACCTACTTCGATGGCCTCAAGGACAACCTGGGCACGGCGCTGGCGCTGCCGGTAGCCGGCCTGCACGTGGACCTGGTGCGCGCTCCGGAGCAACTGGGCGACGTGCTGGCCGGCCTGGGCGCCGACAAGGTGCTGTCCGCCGGCGTCATCAACGGCCGCAACATCTGGCGCACCGATCTGGACGCCGCCATTGCGACGCTGGCTCCCGTCAAGCAGCAACTGGGCGAGCGGCTGTGGCTGGCGCCGTCGTGCTCGCTGTTGCACGTGCCGGTGGACCTGGCCAACGAAACCGAACTGGACGCCGAGCTCAAGAGCTGGCTGTCGTTCGCCGCGCAGAAGCTGGACGAGTTGAGCCTGCTGGGCCGCGCGCTGGACAGCGCCACCGAGGCCAGCGTGCAGGACGGCCTGGCCCGTCAGCGCGCCGCCCTGGCCGCGCGTCGCTCGTCCGCCCGCATCCACAACCCCGCCGTGGCGCAACGCATGGCCGCCTCGGCCGCGGTATCGCGGGACCGCGCGCCTTTCGCCGGCCGTATCGCCCGGCAGCAGGAAGAGCTCGGCCTGCCGGCGTTCCCGACCACCACCATCGGTTCGTTCCCGCAGACCGCCGAGATCCGCGCGCTGCGCCGCGACTGGAAGGCGGGCGCGCTGACGGATTCGGCCTACGAGAGCGCCATCCGCAAGGAAATCGAGGAGGTGATCCGATTCCAGGAGAAGGTCGGCCTGGACGTGCTGGTGCATGGCGAACCCGAGCGCAACGACATGGTGGAGTACTTCGGCGAGCTGCTGGCCGGCTTTGCCTTCACCAGGAACGGCTGGGTGCAGAGCTACGGTTCGCGTTGCGTCAAGCCGCCGATCATCTTCGGTGACGTGGCGCGCCCCGCGCCGATGACGGTGGGCTGGTCCTCGTACGCCCAGTCGCTGACCGACAAGCCCGTCAAGGGCATGCTGACGGGTCCGGTCACCATCCTGCAGTGGTCGTTCGTGCGCGACGACCAGCCGCGCGAACAGACCTGCCGCCAACTGGCGCTGGCCTTGCGCGACGAGGTGGTGGACCTGGAAGCGGCCGGCATCAGCGTCATCCAGATCGACGAGCCGGCCATCCGCGAGGGCCTGCCGCTGCGCCGCGCCGATTGGCAGGCGTACCTGGACTGGGCCGTGGATTGCTTCCGCCTGTCGACCGCCGGCGTGCGCGACGAGACCCAGATCCACACGCACATGTGCTATTCGGAGTTCAACGACATCATCGAGTCTATCGCCGCCATGGACGCGGACGTGATCACGATCGAGACGTCGCGCTCCAACATGGAACTGCTCAAGGCGTTCGAGGATTTCCGCTATCCGAACGACATCGGCCCGGGCGTCTACGACATCCATTCGCCCAACGTTCCGGAAGTGGACTGGATGGTCGGCCTGATGCAGAAAGCCGCCGCCCGCCTGCCCAAGGAGCGGTTGTGGGTCAATCCGGATTGCGGCCTGAAGACCCGCGCCTGGCCGGAAACCGAAGCGGCGTTGATCGGCATGGTGCAAGCCGCCCGCGCACTGCGCGAAGCCGCCTGACCGGCGGCCGCCGGCCCGCCGCGAATTTGCCGGGGCCGGCAACCCGGAACCCCTGTGTTGCGCGCCTGATGCACGCCACAGGGGTTTTTTTCGTCCCTGCTTGAACGAATTCGCGCCGTGTGGGTCAATAGGCAAACATCCCATTTGCCGGATTGTCGCCGTACCTATGATTCTCCAAGGCCCCCGTCGGCCGGATCTGCTGCAAGCGGAAACGCTGCCCGATATCCTGGAAGCCACGATCCTGCGGCATCCCGCCGCCATTGCCATCCACTGGCTGGATCAATCCCTCACTTATGACGAACTCGGGCGCCGCGCCGACCTGGCCGCGCACCACCTGATCGAGGCCGGCGTGCGGCCGGGCGACATCGTCGGCCTGTGCCTGCCGCGCGGCGACGAACTGCTCATCATGCAGGCGGCCATCGCCAAGGCGGGCGCGGCCTGGCTGCCGTTCGAATCCGACACGCCGCCCGAGCGCATGCTGGTTTGCCTGCAGGACGCCGGCGCCCACGGGCTGGTTGCCGGTGGCGAGGTCCGCCTGGACGGCATGGCCACCTGGACGCCTTGGGAATTGGCGGCGGCGGTCGACGCGCCATTGCGGCGCCGGGATGGCCTGCTGCCCGAACATCCCGCCTACGTCATCTACACGTCGGGGTCCACCGGCAAGCCCAAGGGCGTGCCGATCAGCCAGGCCAGCATCTGCCATTTCCTGCGCAGCGAAAACGAGGTGCTCGGCGTGCGCCACGGCGACAAGGTCTACCAGGGCTTCTCGGTTGCCTTCGATATGTCGTTCGAGGAAATCTGGATCAGCTACCTGGTCGGCGCGACGCTGTGGGTGGCGCCCAAGATGCTGACCACCGATCCGGAGGCGCTGCCCGATGCGCTGGCGCGCGAGGGCGTGACCGTGCTGCACGCGGTGCCGACGCTGCTGGCGCTGTTCGCGCGCGACGTGCCGGGCCTGCGCATCGTCAACCTGGGCGGCGAGATGTGCCCGGAGTTTCTGGTGCAGCGCTGGGCCACGCCCGGCCGGCGCCTGTTCAATACCTATGGTCCCACCGAGACCACCGTGTCGGCCAGCCTGGCCGAACTGCTGCCCGGCCAGCGGGTGACCATCGGCACGCCGCTGCCCAACTACGGCATGCTGATCCGCGGCGAGGACGGCGCGGTGCTGCCGCAGGGCCAGACCGGCGAGCTCTGTATCACCGGCCCGGGCGTGGCCGGCGGCTATCTGGGGCGCCCCGAACTGACAGCCGAGAAGTTCCTGGCCAACCCGCGTCCCAGCGGCGAACATGACACCCGCATGTACCGCAGCGGCGACCTGGCGCGCATCGACGAGAACGGCCAGATCCAGTGCCTGGGCCGCAGCGACGACCAGGTCAAGGTGCGCGGCTTTCGCGTCGAACTGGGCGAGATCGAGGCCGCGCTGTACCGCCAGGCTGGCGTTGGCGCCGCCGCCGTGGTGCTGCGCGACCTGGCGGGCATCGACCAGCTGGTGGCGTTCCTGACGCCGGAGGGCGATGTCCGTCTCGACCCGCACGCGCTGCGGGCGGCGCTGGCCGCCGAACTGCCGGCCTATATGATTCCGGCCCGTTTCGAGCTGGTGGCCGAGGTGCCGCGCCTGACCTCGGGCAAGATCGACCGCAAGGCCTTGAAGGCGCGCGAACTGGCCACGGCGTCCGAGCCCAGCGGCGAGGATGACGTGCCGGTCTCGGCGGGCGAGCAGGTCCTGTTCGAGGCGCTGCGGCCACTCTTTCCGGGCCAGCCGCTGCGGCTGGCGAGCGATTTCTTCCGCGACCTGGGCGGCCATTCGCTGCTGGCGGCGCGGCTGGTGTCGTCGTTGCGCAAGCATCCGCAGTTCTCGGCCCTGACCATGCACGAGCTCTACCAGCATTCGGTGCTGGGGGCGCTGGCGGCCCGGCTCGATGCGCTGGCGCTCGCTTCGGACGAGGTCCAGGCCCCGGCGGCCGAGGCAGCGGAGGTCGAGCGCGCGCCGCAGTGGCGCCGCTGGGCCTGCGGCCTGGCGCAGCTGGCGGTGCTGCCGCTGTTGATCGGCGTGCGCATGCTGATCTGGTTGACGCCGTTCTTCACTTACCACTACTTCACCGGCGACGAGGGCGATTCGGTATGGCGCGCGGTGGCGCTGTCGATCGCCAGCTACCTGGCCTGCAACCTGCTCAGCTTTGGCGTGGCGGTGGTCTGCAAGTGGGGCATCCTGGGGCGACTCAAGGCCGGCCGCTATCCGCTCTATGGCTGGACCTTCTATCGCTGGTGGCTGGTCGACCGCATCCTCGACATCCCGCCGGCTCACCTGCTGGCGGGCTCGCCGCTGCAGGCCTGGTACCTGCGGGCGCTGGGCGCGCGCATTGGCCGCGACACCGCCATCAGCCGCATTTCGGTGCGCGCCCCGGATCTGCTGACGGTGGCTGACGGCGCCAGCATCGGCGCCGCCGTCAACCTGGAGAACTTTGAAGTGCGCGGCGCGCATTGGGAGGTGGCGCCCATCGCGCTGGGCGCGAATGCCTACGTCGGCTCCTACGCGGTGGTGCAGGGCGACGTCGTGATCGAGGACGACGGCCGGCTCGAGGGCCTGTCTTCGCTGCCCGCCGGCGCCCGTATCCCGGCCGGCCAGATCTGGACCGGCGCGCCGGCGCGGCACGATCCGCAGGCGCGCGCCCCCGAGCTACCCGCGCGGCCGGCGCGCGAAGGACGCTGGGCGCGGCTGGACGTGCTGGCCTATGCGGCCGGCGGCACGCTGATCGCGGCCCTGTTCTTCATGCCCGTGTTCCCGAGTTTCGTGCTGATCGACTGGATCGACGCGCGCTGGCTGGACCTGATGGGCTCGCGCGTGTCCTGGCCCTACGCGTTCCTGGTCTACCTGTTGCTGGCGCTGCCGGCCAGCGCCTTGCTGCTGCTGCTGCTGACCGTGCTGGTGTCCGCGCTGTTGCGCTGGACGCTGCTGCCGCGCCTGGCCAGCGGCCGCTGGCCGGTGTATGGACAGATCTACCTGCGGCGCTGGCTGACCAACCAGATCCAGGAATCCAGCCTGAGCGTGCTGCACGGCTTGTATGCGTCGATCTACGCCGGCACCTGGTACCGGCTGCTGGGCGCCAGGGTCGGGCGCGGCACCGAAATCTCGACCGCGATGGGCATCGTGCCCGACATGTTGACCCTGGGCCGCGACAGCTTCATCGCCGACGGCGTGATGCTGGGCGACGAGGAGATCGACCGGGGCTGGATGACCATGCGGCCCACCGTCATCGGCAATCGCAGTTTCGTGGGCAACGGCGCCTATGTGCCGGACGGCTCGGTGCTGCCCGATGACGTGCTGATCGGCGTGCAGAGCCGGGCGCCGGCCAATGCCCGCATGGCCAGCGGCCAGACCTGGCTCGGCAATCCGCCGTTGGCGCTGCCGGCGCGCGAGCAGGCGGCCGGTTTTCCCGAGCACCTGACCTTCCGCCCCAGCCTGGGCCGCAAGGTCGCGCGCGGCGCGGTCGAGCTGATGCGCATGATCCTGCCGCTGGCGGTGGTGATCGCGGTGGGCTACCTGACGGTCATGAAGGTCATCCCGATCGCCGCGCGCGAGGGATTCCTGGCCGCCTTCGACGAGCTGATGCTGGCCGGGGTGCTCTACGGCGTCGGCACCTTCCTGTTCCTGGTGCTGCTCAAGTGGCTGCTGGTCGGCCGCTACCGGCCGCGCGCCGAGCCCATGTGGACGCCGTTCGTGTGGAAGAGCGAGGCCGTCACCAGCCTGTATGAATCGATCGCGGTGCCCAATTTCTTCAATTTCCTGCGCGCCACGCCCTGGCTGCCGCTGGCGCTGCGCTGCATGGGGGCGCGCATCGGCAAGCGCGTGTTCATGGACACCACCGACGTCACCGAGTACGACTGCGTATCAATTGGGGACGATGCCGTCATGCACGCCTGGTCGGGCCCGCAGACCCACCTGTTCGAGGACCGCGTGATGAAAATCGGGCCGGTACGGATCGGCCATGGCGTCAACGTCGGGCCGCGCAGCACCATCCTGTACGACACCCGGGTCGAGGACGGCGCCCGGCTGGGACCGCTGACCCTGGTGCTCAAGGGCGAGAGCATCCCGGCTGGGCAGTCCTGGATGGGCAGCCCGGCCACGCCGTGGACGCGCCAATGAGCCGGCAAGCGCCGGCACGCCCGGCGCCGGGGCGAGCGCGACGCGTATTCTGACGGTCGGGGCAGGGCGGGCTGCGCTATACTTTGAAGGTTTTGTTGCCGCGCACCATGCGCCGGCCGTCTCTGCCCCGCAGGCCCCAAGCATGCCCTTGCCACCGCCGGATTGTCCTCGCCAGCCGCTGCACACGCGTTCCATACGCGTGCAGTCGTATGCGCGCGATGACGGCAACTGGGACCTGGAGGCCGAACTCATCGACGTCAAGGCGTACGATTTCCCCAAGCGCGACGGCGAGATGTTCAAGGCGGGGCAGCCCATCCACCATATGCACCTGCGCATCACCATCGATGGCGATTTCACCATCGTGGCGGCGCAGGCCGTCTATGATGCCGCGCCTTACGGCGAGCATTGCATGGCCATCGAATCCGCCTACGCTGACCTGATCGGCATGAACCTGCTCAAGGGGTTCCGCCGCCAGGTCAAGGAGCGCTTCGGCCATGTCGAGGGCTGTACGCACATGACCGAACTGTCGCAGGTGCTTCCCACCGCGGCGGTGCAGACCATGGCCAACCGCCGGCGGCAGGAAAGCAACCCGAACCGGCGTCCATTCCAACTGGACGGCTGTCATGCCCTGAGCACCGACGGCCCGGTGGTGGCTGAGCACTATCCCAAGTGGTACACCGGGGGCAGCGCTGAGGCATCGGCCGATTCGACCTCCGATTCACCTTCTCTTTCTCATACGTCCTGACAGGTAACACATGAAAATCCACGAGTATCAAGGCAAGGAACTGCTGAAGCAATTTGGCATCCCGGTGCCGCGCGGGATCCCCGCTCTTTCCGTCGACGAGGCCGTGGCTGCCGCTGAAAAGCTGGGTGGACCGGTCTGGGTCGTCAAGGCACAGATCCACGCGGGCGGCCGCGGCAAGGGCGGCGGCGTGAAGCTGGCGCGCTCGCTGGACGACGTGCGCAAGCTCGCCTCCGAAATCCTGGGCATGCAGCTGGTCACGCACCAGACCGGCCCGGAAGGCCAGAAGGTCCGCCGCCTGTACATCGAAGACGGCGCCGACATCCAGAAGGAATACTACGTGTCGCTGGTCACCGACCGCGCCACCCAGAAGGTCGCCTTCATCGCCTCCAGCGAAGGCGGCATGGACATCGAGGAAGTGGCCCACTCCACCCCCGAGAAGATCGTCACCGAATACATCGACCCGCTGACCGGCCTGTCCGCCGAGCAAGCCACCAAGATCGCCAACGCGATCGGCCTGCCCGCCGACTCGACCGCCCAGGCCGTGGACGTGTTCCAGAAGCTCTACAAGTGCTACATGGACACCGACGCCTCGCTGGTCGAAATCAACCCCCTGAACCGCGACAGCAAGGGCAACATCATCGCCCTGGACGCCAAGTTCAACTTCGATTCCAACGCCCTGTTCCGCCATCCGGAAATCGTCGCCTACCGCGACCTGGACGAAGAAGATCCGGCTGAAATCGAAGCCTCGAAGTTCGACCTGGCCTACATCCAGCTCGACGGCAACATCGGCTGCCTGGTGAACGGCGCCGGCCTGGCCATGGCCACCATGGACACCATCAAGCTGTTCGGCGGCGAGCCGGCCAACTTCCTGGACGTCGGCGGCGGCGCCACGGCCGAGAAGGTCACGGAAGCCTTCAAGATCATGCTCAAGAACAAGAGCGTGAAGGCCATCCTGGTCAACATCTTCGGCGGCATCATGCGCTGCGACGTCATCGCCGAAGGCGTGATCGCCGCTTGCAAGGCCGTCAACCTGAACGTGCCGCTGGTCGTGCGCATGAAGGGCACCAACGAAGAACTCGGCAAGAAGATGCTGGCCGAGTCGGGCCTGCCGATCATCAGCGCCGACACGATGGCCGAAGCCGCCACCCGCGTCGTTGCCGCCGTCAAGTAAAGAGAAAAAATCCAAGGATTCACAAATGTCGATTCTGATCAACAAGGACACCAAGGTCATCACCCAGGGCATCACGGGCAAGACCGGTCAGTTCCACACTCGCATGTGCCGCGAGTACGCCAATGGCAAAGCCGCCTTCGTGGCCGGCGTGAACCCCAAGAAGGCCGGTGAGGACTTCGAAGGCGTGCCGATCTTCGCGTCGGTCAAGGACGCCAAGGCCGATACCGGCGCCACCGTGTCGGTCATCTACGTGCCGCCCGCCGGCGCCGCCGCCGCCATCTGGGAAGCCGTCGAGGCCGAACTGGATCTGGTGATCTGCATCACCGAAGGCATCCCGGTCCGTGACATGCTGGAAGTCAAGAACCGCATGAAGGCCAAGGGCAGCAAGACGCTGCTGCTGGGCCCGAACTGCCCCGGCCTGATCACCCCGGACGAAATCAAGATCGGCATCATGCCCGGTCACATCCACCGCAAGGGCCGCATCGGCATCGTCAGCCGCTCGGGCACCCTGACGTACGAAGCCGTGGCGCAAGTCACCGAGCTGGGCCTGGGTCAATCCAGCGCCGTCGGCATCGGCGGCGACCCCATCAACGGCCTCAAGCACGTCGACGTCCTGAAGATGTTCAATGACGATCCCGACACCGACGCCGTCATCATGATCGGCGAAATCGGCGGCCCGGACGAAGTCAACGCCGCCCAGTGGGCCAAGGACAACATGAAGAAGCCGGTCGTCGGCTTCATCGCCGGTGTCACCGCCCCTCCCGGAAAGCGCATGGGCCACGCCGGCGCGCTGATCTCCGGCGGCGCCGACACGGCCGACGCCAAGCTGGAAGTCATGGAAGCCTGCGGCATCCGCACCACGCGCAACCCCTCCGAAATGGGCAAGCTGCTCAAGTCGGTGCTGTAAGGTTGTCAGCCTGACCCAAAAGGCCCGCTTCGGCGGGCCTTTTTCTTGCCCGCTCACCGCAGGGCCTAGGGGAAATCCCGCGTCCATGATGCGGCCGGGTGAAACATACGGAAAGCTGAACGAAACTATAATGAAAGAAATTCTGCACGTACCCAGCAAGAATGCCGTCGGGCTCGCACCAAGACGGTCAGTACGTCTTTTTGTCTTTTCCACCCATTCATTTGGTTTGTCCTAGGGGGATCACGTCCTAGGAAAGAGAGGTATGGAACTCAGTTCAGCGGCATTCTGGTTAGCGTTGCTCCAGATCATTTGGGTCAACATTCTGCTGTCGGGCGACAACGCCGTGGTAATTGCGCTGGCCGCGCGCTCGCTGCCTCCGGCGCAGCAAAAGAAAGCGATCGTGATCGGCTCTGCCGCCGCGATCATCATGCGTATCGTGCTGACGCTGGTCGCCGCCAAGCTGCTGATGCTGCCGTGGCTCAAGCTCATCGGCGCGTTGCTGCTGGTCTACATCGGCGTGACGCTGCTGTTGCCCGAAGGCGAAGAAGAGGGCGATGGCAAGACCCACGGCAATCTGCTGACCGCAATCCGCACTATCATGATTGCCGACCTCGTGATGAGCCTGGACAACGTGGTGGCCGTGGCCGCCGCGGCCATGGGCGACACGACCCTGCTGGTGCTGGGCCTGGCGATCAGTATTCCGCTGGTCATTTTCGGCAGCACGCTGCTGCTCAAGGTCATCGAGCGCTTCCCCCTCATTGTCTGGGTGGGCGCGGCGCTGCTCGGGTTCATCGCCGGCGAACTGCTGGTGGGCGATCCGGCCCTGCAGGAGCCGGTGGCGCGCATCGACGCGGCCCTGGGCGTGACGCAGCACAGTTTCGCCCTCATGACCGGCGCGATGGGTGCGCTGCTGGTCCTGGCAATTGGCAAAGTTTTGTTGATGCGCCAGAAAGCTGACTGAAAGCTGAACTACAATAATATGTTGTTTTGAATGGGCCCGCCCGCGCCAGGCGCGCGGCGGGCTGGCCGGCACGGGGCCGGCCTTTATTTTGATAAATGCCTTCGGGGGTTCAAATTGCTTGAGTTTTTCCAGACGCTGAGTTGGGCAGCGGTATTCCAGATCATCCTCATCGACATCCTGCTCGGTGGCGACAACGCGGTGGTGATCGCGCTGGCGTGCCGCAACCTGGAGCCCAAGCAACGCATGCAGGGCATCCTGTGGGGCACCGCCGGCGCCATCCTGCTGCGCGTGGTCCTGATCGCCTTCGCGCTGACCCTGCTGTCGATCCCGTTCCTGAAGGTGGTGGGCGGCGCGTTGCTGGTGTGGATCGGCGTCAAGCTGCTGATCCCCGAAGACGACGCCCATGGCAACGTGAAGGGCGGGACGTCCATCATCAGCGCCATCAAGACCATCATCATCGCGGACTTCGTGATGAGCCTGGACAACGTCATCGCCATTGCCGGCGCTGCCCAGAACGCCCACGCCGATCACCAGATCGGCCTGGTGATCTTCGGCCTGATCGTGAGCGTGCCCATCATCATCTGGGGCAGCACGCTGGTCCTGAAGCTGATCGACCGCTACCCGCTGGTGGTGACCTTCGGCGCGGCGTTGCTGGGCTGGATCGCGGGCGGCATGCTGGTTACGGACGTGTTTGTCGAAAGTCAATTCGGCGTCCAGCCCACTGCGGTTAAAATCGGCGTAGAAATCTTCGGCGCCTTGCTCGTTGTTGTCCTTGGACGGTGGCTGGCAAGCCGCAAAACCGCCTCCAAGGAATCCGTACATGAGTCTGCGTAGATCCGCCGATCCCCAGCAATCCGAATCAGGCCTGAGCCTCCTGCAGGGCCTGTTCGTGCTGGCCATCCTCGGGGTCGTGGCGACGGTCATCGTCTCCAACTTCGTTTGATGGCGCGACGTGTCGCTACCGCAACGCTTGGTCATCGCGACCCGCGCCAGCCGGCTTGCCCTGTGGCAAGCCGAGCATGTGCGCGATCGGCTGCGCACGCTGTATCCGGCGTGCGCGGTTGAGCTTCTCACCCTGACGACCCGAGGCGACCAGATCCTCGATCGCACCCTCTCCAAGGTGGGTGGCAAGGGACTCTTCGTCAAGGAACTCGAAACCGCCTTGCTCGACGGCCGCGCCGATCTGGCCGTGCATTGCCTGAAGGACATGCCGGTCGACATGCAGGCCCCGTTCGAGCTGTGCGCGGTGCTCGATCGCGCCGATCCGCGCGACGCCTTCGTCTCCAACCGCTACGCCACGCTGGCCGACCTGCCGGCCGGCGCGGTCGTCGGCACCTCCAGCCTGCGCCGCGAATCGCAGATCCGCGCGCGCTATCCGCAGTTGCTGGTCAAGCCGCTGCGCGGCAACCTCGACACCCGCCTGGGCAAGCTCGATCGCGGTGAATACGACGCCATCGTGCTGGCCGCGGCCGGCCTGAACCGGCTCGGCCTGACCGACCGCATCAGCAGCCTGCTCGATCCCGCCGAAAGCCTGCCGGCGGCCGGGCAGGGCGCGCTGACCATCGAAATCCGTGACGATCGCGACGATATGCGCGCCTGGCTGGCGCCGCTGAACGACGCGGGCGCCACGTCGATTTCGCTGGCCGAGCGCGCCGTGTCGCGCCGGCTGGGCGGTTCCTGTCAGGTGCCGCTGGCGGCCTACGCTGAAATCGCCGATGACACCCTGACGCTGCGCGCATTGGTGGCGTCGCCCGATGGCACGCGCATGCTGCGCGCCCACGGCAGCGGCCCGGTGGCCCAGGCCCAGGCGATCGGCGAGGCGGTCGCCGCCGAGCTGTTCGACGCCGGCGCCCAGGCCATCCTCGACGAACTGCAGCAAGACGCCGCCCCCGAGTGATGGAAAGGGCCGCCGCCCGAGCGTCGCGCGTGGCCGTGCTGACACGGCCCGCGGGCCGCAATGAGGCGCTGGCCGACCGTCTGCGTGCCGCCGGCTGGACGCCTTGCGTCCTGCCGGCGCTTGCCATCCACGCCTTGCCGGTGGCCGCGGACGACCTGCCGCGGCCGGCCGACCATGACATGGTGGTGTTCGTCAGCGGCAATGCCGCCCGGCAGTACCTGGACCAGCTGGCGCGCATCGGAGCCTGCACGGCCTGGCCGCGGCAGGTGGTCGTCGCCACGGTCGGGCCGGCCAGCGCGGCGGGGCTGCGGGAAATGCCCGGTTTTGGCGCGAATACAACAGTTCTGCACCCTGGGGACGAGGCCGCCAGCCATGACTCCGAAGCCCTCTGGGAGGTCCTTCGCGGGCTGCCACGGCTGCCCGCCCGGGTTCTGCTGGTCCGCGGCACGCAGGGGCGTGACTGGCTGGGCGACAAATTGGCGGGGCATGGCGTTGTCGTGACACGTCATGCGGCCTATGCGCGGTCTCCCGCGCAATGGGACGAATCCGAGCTGTCGCGCCTGCGGCGCTGGGCTGCGGAAGGCGTTTTCCCCACCTGGCTCATCACCAGCGGGGAGGGCGCGGACGCGGTGCGCGCGCAACTGCGGGCCGCGGGGCTGGCCGACTGGTGGCAGCGCTGCCGCTTCGTCCTGACCCATCCCTCGCTCGGCGCCCGCGTGCCCGCACCGGCCGGTGGAGCCGGGCAGCAGGCAATGGTAAAAATCTGCATGCCCAACGACGAGTCGATTTTCCAGGCTTTTGTTGCTGCTTGATTCGTTGCTTCGGACTGACACCGAATACAATCGCGTCATGACAGACAAGACTCCCGCTACCGATCCGGCCGTTCACCCGGCCGCCCCGGGCGCCAGCGCGCCCGCATCGGCCCCGGCCGATTCCGTCAAGGCCCGTCCGGCCAAGCGCGGCAGTGGCCCCCTGGTCACCGCCCTCATCATCGTCATCCTGCTGGCCGTCGGCCTGGGCTACGCGCTGTGGCAACAGCGTACCCAGTTCGTCGCCGCCGGCCGCGAGGTCGCCTCGCGGCTCGATACGCTGACCGCCGACGTGGCGCAGGCGCGCAAGGACACGCGCGAAGCGCTGGCGCTGGCGCAAGCCCAGGCCGGTCGCCTGGGCGACCTCGAAGAAAGCGTGCGCGAGACCCAGAGCCAGTACAACGCCCTGCAACAGGCCTGGCAGAACTTCAACGACAGCGCCAGTGACGAACTGCTGGCCAACGACGTCGAGCGCCTGCTGACCATCGGCAGCCAGCAGTTGCGCCTGGCCGGCAACGTCTCCAACGCCATCGTCGCGCTGGAAACTGCGCAGTCGCGGCTGGCCCGCGCCGACCGTCCGCGCTTTTCCAGCCTGCAGCAAGCCATCAATGGCGACCTGGACCGCCTGCGCGCCGTGTCCACCGTGGACATCCCCGCCCAATCGGCGCGCATCGAGCGCCTGACTGCTTTGATCGGCAAGGCACCGCTGCTGGTGCCGGACGCCGCCGCGCCCGGCATCGCCGCCGCCGGCGACGCCCGTCCCGCGGCCCCGGCTCCGGCCGTGGCCGACCCGCAGGCCGGCTTGCCGGCCGATGCGCCCTGGTGGCAACGCTGGCGCGCCGAAGTGGCGTCCTGGCCTGGCCGTGCCGGTTCGGCGCTGGCGCATGAACTGGGCGGCCTGATCACCATCCAGCGCGTGGACGAACCCGCGGCGCTGCTGTTGTCGCCGGAACAGGCCGACCAGGTGCGCGGCACGCTGCGCCAGCGTCTGCTGACCGTGCAACTGGCCATGTTGATGCGCCAGCCCGCGGTCTGGAAGAGCGAACTCGACAACGTCGGCACCACGCTGGCCAAGTACTTCGACAACCGCTCACCGGACACGGTCGCGGCCCAGAACCTGGCCCGCGAACTGGCGCAGACGGACATCGCCGTGCGCATGCCGGACGTCTCCGACAGCCTGAACGCCGTGGCCGCCCTGCGCGCCGCCGGCTTCAAGACCACCGACCAGGACTAGGCCCATGCGTACCTGGTTCTGGACCCTGCTGCTTGCCGTCATCGCCGTCGCCCTGGCGGTTGTGCTGCGTTCCCATTCCGGCAATGTGCTGCTGCTGGTGTGGCCGTGGCGCATCTCCATGTCGCTGACGCTGGCCGTGCTGCTGATCGTGGCGGCCTTCGTGGTGCTGTACGTGGGCCTGCGCCTGCTGGCCTGGCTGCTGGCGATTCCCGATCGCGTCCGCGCCTGGCGCGGCAAGCGCGCGCAGGCGCGTGATCACGAATTGCTCGAACGCGGCTGGATCGGCCTGCTGGAAGGCCGCTATTCCCATGCCGAGAAAGACCTGACCCGCCTGCTCGACCAGACCAAGGTGCAGACCCGCCGTGTGCTGGCCGCCTTGTCCGCCGCGCGCGCGGCGCATGGCCTGGGTGAATTCGACCGCCGTGACCGCCTGCTGGCCGTGGCCCAGGAACATGCCGGCGCCGAGCCGGGCCTGGTGGAGGCCACCGCCACGGTGTCGGCCGACATGCTGCTCGACCAGGGCCGCGCCGAACGCGCGCTGGCAGTACTGGCGCCGCTGGCCGACGGCGGCGCCCGTCATCTGCACACCATGCGCCTGCTCCTGCGCGCCCACACGGCCCTGCATCATGACGAGCAGGTCTTCACGCTGGCGCGCGGCCTGCTGCGCCGCAATGCGCTGGCGCGCAGCGAAGGCGACCAACTGATCGACGCGGCCGGCGCTGCTCGCCTGCGCGCGGGTGCTGCCAATGACGCCTGGCGCGCCATCTGGAAAGACCTGAAGGCCGAAGAGCGCCTGCTGCCGGAAATCGCGCTGGCCGGCGCCTCCGCCTTCGAGGCGGCGGGCGAGGCCAACGAGGCCGCCAAGGTGCTGGAAGCCGCCATCGCCGTGAAATTCAATCCCGCCCTGGTGGCTGCCTACGCCCGTTGTGATGCCGGGCAGGTCTCGCGTCGCCTGGCCAAGGCCGAGACCTGGCTGCAGCAGCGTCCCACCGATCCCGATCTGCTGACCGCGCTGGGCATGCTGTGCCTGAACGGCCAGCTGTGGGGCCAGGCCGAGCGCTACCTGCTGCGCAGCCTGTCGCGCCGCAGCGACGCGCAGACGCACGCGCTGCTGGGCAGCCTGTACGACCGCCTCGATCGGCCGGCTGACGCGGTGCGTCACTGGCGCCTGGCGACAGCCGCCAGCATGGCGCTGCCGGTGCTGGCCGCGGACTCGGCGCTGCCGGCCGCGGATACCGGATCGGATCCCTATCACGTGGACGCCGAGGGCGGCTACGCGGTGGGGCTGTCGGATGGCGACGCCGAGATCGGCGGCGACTATCCCGCGTTGCCGCCCGCCGTGGCGGCATCGGCGTCCGACTACGTGCTGGATCCGGATGCCCGCGCCAGCAAGGAGCAGCAGGCCCGCGCCCTGGCGCCCGAAGACGCGCCGGTCGTCGGCGGCAGCACCTCCGACATCGACGAGTATTTCGACAGCGCGCCGATTCCCGCGGCGGCTTTCGACAATCCCGTGCCGACCTATACGCCGGCCACGCCGGCCGCCCCCAAGCCGGCCGCGCCGCCCGCCGTGCCGGTGCCGACCACCAAGCCGCCGTTCAAGGACGACGGTTCGCTTTGATCCTCTTTTCAGACTGACAAGGTTCCATCATGAGTTATGACCGCGTGCCCCCCGGCAAGAAGCTGCCGGAAGACTTCAACGTCATCATCGAAATCCCCATGAACGCCGACCCGGTGAAGTACGAGGTCGACAAGGAATCGGGCGCGATCTTCGTCGACCGCTTCATGCTGACGGCCATGCACTACCCGTGCAACTATGGCTACATCCCGCAGACCCTGTCGGAAGATGGCGACCCCGCCGACGTGCTGGTGCTGACCCCGTTCCCGATCCAGATCGGCGCCGTGGTGCGCTGCCGCGCCATCGGCGTGCTGGAAATGGACGATGAGTCCGGCGGCGACGCCAAGCTGCTGGCCGTGCCGATCGAAAAGCTGTACCCCCCGTACCGCAACATCAAGTCCTACGAGGACCTGCCGGCCGAAGACACCGCCCGTATCCAGCATTTCTTCGAGCACTACAAGGACCTGGAAAAGGGCAAGTGGGTCAAGGTCAAGGGCTGGAAGGGCGTCGACGCCGCCCACGAGGAAATCACCAAGAGCGCCGAGCGCTACAACAAGGCCTGATCAGGCCTTGCCACGCCGCGCCGGTGTCGCACCGGCGGGCGTCTTCAGGCGGCGCGGCCGCGACGGCATGATGCCGATCGCCGCCGCGCCGTTGTCTTGCAGGCCCTGCAGATTCTGCGTCACCTGCGCCGCCGCGGCCTGGATGCGTTCCTGCAGCAGCGCCAGCCGCTTGGCCGGGGTGCGCGCCTCGGCGGCGATGAACACCAGGCTGCCCACCACCTTCTGGTCCGGCGTGAAGATGGCCGAACCGATCCCCATCAACCCCGGGTCGACCTCGCCGTGCGACACGCACACGCCGGCCGCGCGCAATTGCTTGAGGTTGGCGCGGAACGCATCCCAGTCCTCGCCCAGCCCGGCTTCGCGGATCTCGGCGGCATGCCACAGCATCAGGTTGCGCAGCTGGTAGGGCGGCAGATTGGCCAGGATGGGCTTGGCGGTGGCGCCGCGGAACATCGGGAAGGGGCGGCCGCGGGCGTAGCTGGATTCGATCGAATGGTCGGTCCAGTAGCGGTCCACGCACATGACCTTGTCGCCGTAATAGCTGCACAGCATCAGGTTGGCGTTGAGTTCGTCGCCGGCGGCGCGCATGACGTCGCGGGCCGCGCGCATCAGCGGATCGTGCCGGCGCAGGTGCCGGTCCAGCTCGATGATGCGCGAGCCGAGCACGTAGGCGCCGCCCGCGGTGGGCGCCAGCAGCCCGCTTTCGGTCAGCGACTTGAGATAGCGGTAGGCGGTGGCGCGCGAGCACTCCAGATGCGCCATGACGTCCTCCTGGAAGGCGGCGGTGGTGTCGTCGCGGAAGAGGTCGAGGATGGACAACATGCGATCGGGAGTGCTCATTGCTGCTGACGCGCCTAGTGAATGTGGAAGCCGCCGTTGACGTCGACCACGATGCCGGTTGAGTAGGAGGACAGGTCCGAGGCCAGGAACAGAATGGCCTGCGCCACTTCGGCCGGAGAGCCGAAGCGTTGCAGCGGAATGCCCTGTTTGAGTTCTTGTTCCCAATTTTCGCCGAATTTGCCGAGCGTCATGTCGGTCTCGATGATGCCCGGCGCCACACAGTTGGCGCGCACCCTGCGAGGCCCCAGTTCGCGCGCCAGCGCCTTGGTGAAACTGATCACGCCGCCCTTGGACGCGGCATAGTGCGAACCGCCCAGCAGCCCGCCGCCGCGCAATGCGGCGGTCGAGCCCAGGTTGACGATGGCGGGACCGCGTCCGCTCTCGAACAGATGGGGCAGGGCGGCGCGGGTGACGTTGTAGGTGCCGGTCAGGTTGACGTCGAGCATGCGGCGGAACTCGTCCTCGGGCAGGTCCCAGATGCGGGTCGCGGCGACGATGCCGGCGTTGTTCACCAGCACGTCGATGCCGCCCAGCGCCTGCGCCGCCCGCGCCACGGCCTGCTCGCAGGAGGCGCCGCTCGACACGTCGCAGTGCAGGTTGACGCGGCCGCCGGCCAGCGCGGCGTCGGCGCCGGCCGGGTAGTCGCGGTCCAGCACCGCCACGCTGGCCCCCTGCGCCAGGAACTGCGCGACGATGGCCGCGCCGATGCCACGGGGGTTGGCGCCCCCCGTGACCACGGCGCGCTTGCCGGCCAGCAGTCCGAGTGGGCCGCCGCTCATTGCTTCACCAGCGCGCAGCCGCCCTGGTTCAGCGGACGGAACGCCTGTTCGGCGGGGATCTTGCGCACCAGCTTGTAGTAGTCCCAGTCGCGCTTGGATTCCGACGGCTTCTTCACCTGGAACAGGTACAGGTCGCGCATCACGCGGCCATCCTCGCGAACGCGGCCGTTTTCGGTCATGAAGTCGTTGATGGGCGTTTCATGCATCTTCTTGATCACCGCCTCGGAGCCGTCGGTGCCGGCCGCCTGGATGGCGTTCAGATAGTGCATGGCGGCGCTGTAGTTGCTGGCCTGCACCATCGAGGGCATGCGCCCGGTGCGCTTGAAGTAGCGTTCGGACCATTGCCGCGCCTTGTCGTCCTGGTCCCAGTAGAACGGCTCGACCAGGTTCAGCCCCTGCGCGTATTCCAGCCCGACGCTGCGCACGTCGACGATGCTCATGAAGAGCGCGGCCACGCGCTGCTTGCTGCCCATGATGCCGAACTCGAAGGCCTGCTTGATGCTGTTGATGGTGTCGCCGCTGCCGTTGGCCAGGCCGATCACCTGGGCCTTGGAGGCCTGCGCCTGCAGCAGGAATGACGAGAAATCGGCGCTGGCGATGGGGTGGCGCACGCTGCCCACGACCTGGCCGCCTTTGGCCTTGACCACCGCCATGGCGTCGCGTTCGAGCGAATGGCCGAAGGCATAGTCGGAGGTGATGAAGTACCAGCTCTTGCCGCCGTCCTCCATGACGCCGCTGGCCACGCCGGTGGCGTAGGCGTAGGTGTCGTAGGTCCAGTGCATGCCGTTGGGCGAGCACGCCTTGCCGGTCAGGTCGGCCGAGCCGGCGCTGGTGAAGATCACCACGCGCTTCATCTGGCGGGTCAGGTCCTGCACCGCCAGGGCGATGGCGGAGTTGGGCACGTCCAGGATCAGGTCGACCTTTTCGTTCTCGTACCAGCGCCGCGCGATCGAGACGCCGATGTCCACCTTGTTCTGGTGGTCGGCGGACACCACCTCGATGGGTTTGCCCAGCACCGTGCCGCCGAAATCCTCGACGGCCATCTTCACGGCCTCGACGCCGAACTTGCCGGACAGGTCGGCCATCATGCCAGACTGGTCGCCCAGCACGCCGATCTTGACGACGTCGTCGGACACCTGTGCCTGGGCCGACAGTGAAACGGCGCCCAGCGCGCAGGCGGCCAGGCAATGCTTGAAACGGGTCTTCATGGGTTTGTCTCCTCGGGGGCTTGTATCTTGGCGCGCCATCCTGTGCCGGGCGGTCGCGCGGGTCTTGCCGGGGTGCGCCTGTTCCGGCGTCTATTCCAGCGTCTGGCCGGCGTAGGCGTCGATGAACAGATTGGGTTTCAGGAAGAAGCTCAGCACCAGCGCGCCGTGCGGCGCCCGCGCCACGTGGCGGTTGCCGCGCGGGCGCCAGACGTAGTCGCCGGCGCGCACTTCGCCTTCGGCATCGACGATCGAGCCTTCCAGCACGTAGGTCTGCTCGACCTCGACGTGCTCGTGCAGCGGCAGCTCGGTGCCCGGCTGCCAGCGGAACAGGGCGGTCAGCAGGCCGGACTCCTTGTCCTGCATCAGTACCTTCATGTCGATGCCTGCCACTTGCGTGGGTTTCCAGGGCAATTCATCCACTTTCAAAAAGCGCGATGCCAGCGGCGGCAGCGCGTTGGCCGCAGGGCAGCCAGGGGTTTCGAGGGCCATGATGTCTCCTAGCCAAAACTCGTTATGGAAGAAAAACTAAAAATCTTGTTATTGAGTGTTTAAAAATAGTCGCGTATATTGAGATTTATGTCAATCACGTTTTCCAGCAAGGAAAGCGGAGCGACATGGGCCGGGCCAGGGCGCGGCGACCTTCAGGATCCAATCCCGAAGGTCGCCCGGCGAGAGATCCGGCGCCTATAAAACAAGGAGACAAGCTTGAATCAGGACTATCTGGGCCAGGCCTTCGGGCTGGCCGGGCGCACCGCGCTGGTGACGGGGGCCGCGCGCGGACTGGGCTATGCGATTGCCGCCGGCCTGGGCCGGGCGGGGGCGCGCGTGATCATCAACGATCTGTCGCAGGCCGCCTGCGATGGCGCCTGCGAACGATTGGCCGCGGCCGGCATCACGGCGCGTAGCGCGGTGTTCGACGTGGCCGACGGCGCCGCCGTGGCGGCGGCCGTCGCGCAGCTGGAAGCCGATGGCGTGGCCATCGACGTGCTGGTCAGCAATGCCGGCAACCAGAACCGCAAACCGGTGGTCGAGATGACTCCGGCCGAGTGGCAGGCGCTGCAGAACGTCCACGTCAACGGCGCCTTCCATTGCGCCCGCGCGGTGCTGCCCGCCATGACGGCGCGCGGCTTCGGCCGCATCGTGCTGATGTCGTCGGTCGCGGGCCAGGCGACCATGCCCAACATCGCGGCCTACGCCACCGCCAAGGGCGCGATCGCGGCGTTCACCCGCGCGCTGGCGGTCGAGTATGGCGGCCAGGGCGTCACCTGCAATGCGCTGGCGCCGGGTTTCGTGCGCACCGACTTCACCCAGGGGCTGCAGGACAATCCGCAGTTCCAGGCGTTCCTGTCGACCGCGGTGCCGGCGGGACGCTGGGCCACGCCCGAAGACATCGCGCCGGCGGTGGTGTACCTGGCCTCGCCGGGCGCCGCGTTCGTCAACGGCCACGTGCTGGCCATCGACGGCGGCCTGCTGGCCCGCATGTAGGAGGACGGCCATGAGCACCCAAGCGGTTCTGTCCGCCCAGGGGTTGGTCAAGCGGTTCGGCGGCTTCAATGCCGTCGACGGCGTGTCCCTGGCCCTGCGGGAAGGTTCCATCCATGCCTTGATCGGCCCCAATGGCGCCGGCAAGACCACCTGCTTCAATCTGCTGACCAAGTTCCTGACGCCCGACCAGGGCACGATCCACTACCGCGGCCGCGACATCACCGCGCTGGCGCCGGAGCAGATCGCGCGCCTGGGCATCGTGCGCTCGTTCCAGATCTCGGCGGTGTTCCTGGGGCTGACCGTGCTGCAGAACATGCGCGTGGCGCTGATGCGCCAGCATGGCGACGGCATGCGGTTCTGGCGCAGCCGCCGCAGCGTCGATCGGCTCAACGACCAGGGCCTGGCCCTGCTGGAGGCCGTCGGCCTGGCGGGCCTGGCCGACACCACGGCGGCGCTGCTGCCCTACGGCCGCAAGCGCGCGCTGGAAATCGCCATGACGCTGGCCCTGGAACCCGAAGTGATGCTGCTGGACGAGCCGATGGCCGGCCTGGGCCAGGAAGACGTGGCCCGTATCGCGGCGCTGATCCGCCGGGTCTCGGCCAATCGCAGCATCCTGATGGTGGAGCACAACCTGTCGGTGGTGGCGGACCTGTCCGATTCCATCACGGTGCTGGCGCGCGGCGCGGTGCTGGCGCAGGGCGACTACGCCACGGTGTCGCGCGACGAGCGCGTCATTACCGCCTACATGGGCGCCGACGAGGGAGACGACTGATGCTGTCGATCAAGGACCTCAACGCCTGGTATGGCGAATCGCATGTGCTGCACGGCGTCGACATCGAGGTGCGGCGCGGCGAGCTGGTCACGATCCTGGGCCGCAATGGCGCCGGCAAGACCACCACGCTGCGCGCCGTCATGGGCATCCTGGACAAGCGCCGCGGCTCGATCCTCTTGAATGGCCAGGAAACCGTGGGCATGGCGCCGCACCGCATCCCGCGCCTGGGCGTGGTGTATTGCCCGGAGGAACGCGCGGTGTTCCGCAGCCTGGACGTGACCGAGAACCTGATGCTGCCGCCGCGCCTGGCCGACGGCGGCATGTCGCTGGACGAGATCTACGCCCTGTTTCCCAACCTGCGCGAACGCAGCGGCAGCTCCGGCGGCAACCTGTCCGGCGGCGAGCAGCAGATGCTGGCCATCGCCCGAATCCTGCGCACCGGCGCCCAGCTGATCCTGCTGGACGAGCCCACCGAAGGATTGGCGCCGGTGATCGTGCAGCAGATCGGGCAGGCCATCCGCACGCTCAAGGAGCGCGGCTTCACCATCGTGCTGGTCGAGCAGAATTTCCGCTTCGCCACCAAGGTGGCCGACCGCCACTACGTGATGGAGCATGGCCGCGTGGTCGACCAGTTGTCGGCGCAAGAGGCGCGCAACGATCCCGGGCGGATCGCGCGCCGCCTGGGTGTCTGAGGGGGAGAATCCTGTGTTCGAAATTTTCGGCGTGCCGTCCACGGCACTGTTCGGCCAGCTCCTGCTCGGCCTGATCAACGGTTCGTTCTACGCCTTGCTCTCGATCGGGCTGGCGGTGATCTTCGGTCTGTTGAACATCATCAACTTCGCCCATGGCGCGCAGTACACGGCGGGTGCGTTCCTGGCCTGGATGCTGCTGAACTACCTGGGGGTGAACTACTGGGCCGCGCTGGTGCTGGTGCCGCTCATCATGGCGGCGTTCGCCATCGTGGTCGAGCGCGTGCTGATCTCGCGCACCTACCGCATGGACCATCTGTACGGGCTGCTGCTGACCTTCGGTTTGGCCTTGCTGATCGAGGGCGGGCTGCGCCAGGCCTATGGGGTGTCGGGGCTGCCCTACACCATCCCCAAGGCGCTGACCGGCGGGGTCAACCTGGGTTTCATGTTCCTGCCCTGGTATCGCGGCTGGGCGGTGGTGGTGTCGCTGGTGCTGTGCCTGGCGGTATGGGTGCTGATCGAGAAGACCCGGGTCGGCGCCATGCTGCGCGCGGCCACCGAGAACCCGACCGTCGTGCGCTCGTTCGGCATCAACGTGCCGCTGCTGATCACGCTGACCTACGCGCTGGGCGTGGCGCTGGCCTCGGTGGCGGGCGTGATCGCCGCGCCCATCTACCAGGTCAGCCCGATGATGGGCTCGAACCTGGTGGTGGTGGTGTTCGCCGTGGTCGTGATCGGCGGCATGGGCTCCATCATGGGCGCCATCGTCAGCGGCTTCGGGCTGGGCATCATCGAGGGGCTGACCAAGGTGTTCTACCCGGAGGCCGCCAACCTGGCGATCTTCATCATCATGGTGCTGGTGCTGCTGTGCAAGCCGGCCGGCCTGTTCGGCAAGCCGTTGCAGGTGCAGAACGTGCTGGCGGCCGAAGCCACGCGCGAGCCGGTGCAGCTGGGCCGCCGCGCCATGCGCTGGTGCATGGCAGGCCTGGCCGTGGTGGCGCTGGCCGCGCCCTGGTTCGTCTATCCCACCTTCCTGATGAAGGTGCTGTGCTTCGCGCTGTTCGCCGCCGCCTTCAACCTGCTGGTGGGCTATGTCGGCCTGCTGTCGTTCGGCCATGCGGCCTTCTTTGGCGCGGCGGCCTACGCCACCGGCATCGTCATGAAGCTGCTGAGCGCGACGCCGGAACTGGGCCTGCTGGCCGGCGTGCTGACCGGCGGCCTGCTGGGGCTGGTGTTCGGCGCCATTGCGATCCGGCGCCAGGGCATCTACTTCGCCATGATCACGCTGGCGTTGTCGCAACTGGTGTACTTCATCGCGGTGCAGGCGGGCTTCACCGGCGGCGAGGACGGCCTGCAGAGCGTGCCGCGCGGCAAGCTGTTCGGCCTGTTCGACCTGGACAGCGTGATGCCGATGTACTACTTCACGCTGGCGGTGTTCGCGCTGGGCTACGCCTTCGTGCTGCGGGTGTTGAACTCGCCGTTCGGCGAGGTGATCCGTTCCGTGCGCGACAACGAGCAGCGTGCCCGCTCGCTGGGCTATTCGACTTCGCGCTACAAGCTGCTGGCCTTCACGCTGTCGGCCGCGGTCGCGGGGCTGGCCGGCGGGCTCAAGGTGCTGGTGTTCGGCGTGGCTTCGCTGACCGACGTGCATTGGCACGCCAACGGCGAAGTGGTGCTGATGGCGCTGCTGGGAGGCATCGGCACGGTGTTCGGGCCGCTTGCCGGCGCCTTCACCTTCGTCTCGCTGCAGAATTACCTGGCGCCGCTGGGTTCCTGGGTCTTAATCGTGCAAGGCGCCATTTTCATCCTCTGCGTCCTGCTGTTCCGCGACGGCATCATGGGACTGGTGTCCCGGGCCTGGCTGGCCGTCGCCCGTTCGAAAAAGGAGTCCTGATGTTCCTGCATGTCGTGATGCTGCAATTGTCCGGCGCCGCCGATGCGCGCTTCCATGACCGGGTGCAGGGGTACTGCGACCGCATCCTGGCCGAATGCGACGGGGTGGCCGGCTACGCCTTCCGGCCCAATCTGGCCAGCCGCGCGGACGGCCTGACCCACGCCGTGGTGGCGGCTTTCACCGATGCCTCCGCCCACGACCGCTACCAGGTGTCGCCCGCCCACCAGGAAATGAAGGTCTACATGGCGGATTTCATCGAACGCCTGGTGGTGTTCGACGGGGAAATCCCTACAATTTCCTGAATATTCGCGTTCCCGGAAAGGGATACACTCGCGGATGATTTTTGCCATCGGACCGTCCCACCCGTCATAGGTTGATAGATCATGGACTACGTATTGCCTCCCCAGCCGCTGACCGCGGTTCCCGTTGCCGGCAGCGCCGCGCTGTTTCCGGTGCGCCGCGTCTACTGCGTCGGCCGCAACTACGCCGAGCACGCCAAGGAAATGGGTTTCACCGGCCGTGAAGATCCGTTCTTCTTCTGCAAGCCCGCCGACGCGGTGCTGAGCGTGGCCGACGGCGAGACGGGCAAGATGCCGTACCCGCCCAAGACCTCCAACCTGCACTACGAAATGGAGCTGGTGGTGGTGCTGGGCAAGGGCGGCCGCGACATCCCCGTTGAAGAAGCCAACGACTGCGTCTGGGGCTATGCCCTCGGCCTGGACATGACGCGCCGCGACCTGCAGGGCGAGATGAAGAAGCAGGGCCGTCCCTGGGAAGTGGGCAAGGCCTTCGACCTGTCGGCGCCGCTGGGCCCGATCCATCCGCGCAGCGTGGTCGGCACGCTCGACAAGGGCGCCATCTGGCTCGACGTGAACGGCCAGCGCAAGCAGGCCAGCGATATCTCCCAGATGATCTGGAACGTGCCCGAAAGCATCGCCTACCTGTCGGGCCTGTTCGAGCTGCAACCGGGCGACATCATCTTCACGGGCACGCCGGAAGGCGTGGGCGCCGTGGTGCAGGGCGATGTCATCACCGGCGGCGTGGAAGGCCTGGGCGAACTCCGCGTCCAGATCGTTTAAAGTACGCCCCGGAACCGTTTCTTCACTTCAGGAGCGCCAGCATGCGCAGCAAGATCGTGCTGACCGCCTTCGTCGTGTTCGGCTTCGTACTCGCCGGTTGCAATACCGTGGCGGGCATGGGCAAGGACATGTCGCGGGCCGGCAACGCCATCACCAACGCCGCCGACAAGTAATCGTCCGACCCCGGTGATAAAAAAGCCCCTTGATCGCTCAAGGGGCTTTTTCTTTGGAGACGCCATCCCGGGGAGGCGGCGCCCGTCCACGGCAGTGGGCGCGGCGCGGAGACTCACCCGCGAGGGTTCACAACACGTCCCCGGCATAGTCCGCCAGGCGCGAGCGTTCGCCGCGCTGCAAGGTCACGTGGCCCGAGTGCGGCCAGCCCTTGAAGCGGTCGACCACGAACGTCAGGCCCGAGCTGCCTTCGGTCAGGTAGGGGGTGTCGATCTGGGCGATGTTGCCCAGGCAGATCACCTTGGTGCCGGGGCCGGCGCGGGTCACCAGCGTCTTCATCTGCTTGGGCGTCAGGTTCTGGGCCTCGTCGATGATCAGGTACTTGTTCAGGAAGGTGCGCCCGCGCATGAAGTTCAGCGACTTGACCTTGATGCGCGAACGGATCAGGTCCATGGTGGCGGCGCGCCCCCAGTCGCCATTGCCTTCGCCTTCGCCCATGTTCAGCACGTCGAGGTTGTCTTCCAGCGCTCCCATCCAGGGCAGCATCTTTTCTTCCTCGGTGCCGGGCAGGAAGCCGATGTCTTCGCCGACGGGCACCGTGACGCGGGTCATGATGATCTCGGTGTAGCGCTTGGTTTCCAGCACCTGCGTGATGCCGGCCGCCAGCGCCAGCAGCGTCTTGCCCGTGCCCGCCTGGCCCAGCAGCGACACGAAGTCGCATTCCGGGTTCATCAGCAGGTTCATGGCGAAGTTCTGCTCGCGGTTGCGCGCGGTGATGCCCCAGACGTTGTTCTTGCCGTGGGTGTAGTCACGCAGCGTCGCCAGCACCGCCATCTTGCCGCTGACCTCGCGCACCTGGGCATACAGGGGCATCTGGCCTTCGAAGTAGACGAACTGGTTGACCACGAACTGCGAACACAAGGGGCCGTGGATGCGGTAGAAGGTGGTGCCGCCCTGTTGCCAGGACTCGACGTCCTTGCCGTGCTTGTTCCAGAAGTCCTCGGGCAGCTGCATCACGCCCGAGTACATCAGGTCCGAGTCTTCCAGGACGTGGTCGTTGAAGTAGTCTTCCGCGGCCATGCCCAGCGCGCGCGCCTTCAGGCGCATGTTGATGTCCTTGGACACCAGCACGACTTCGCGCTGCGGGTATTTTTCCTGCAAGGCCCGCACCACGCCCAGGATCTGGTTGTCGGCCTTGCCCATGGGCAGGTCCGACGGCAGGGTGCTGTGGATGGCGGTGGTCTGGAACATCAGGCGCCCGGTGGCGTCCTTGTTGCCCAGCTTGGCCAGCTCCAGGCCGTCTTCGAGTTGGGTCGCGTCCTGCACCAGCGCGTCGAGCGAGCGGCTGACCTGGCGGGCATTGCGCGCCACTTCCGACATGCCCTTTTTCTGGTGGTCCAGCTCTTCGAGCGTCATCATCGGCAGGAAGATGTCGTGCTCTTCGAAGCGGAACAGCGAGCTGGGGTCGTGCAGCAGCACGTTGGTGTCCAGCACGAACAGCTTGCGCGGGGCGTTCTGGGCACGCGCCTTGGCGCGCTTGGCCGGGGCCGGCGCGGGTTTGGCCTGGCGGGCCTGGGGGCGCGGCGCCGGCGCGGCGGGCGGCGGGGGGGGAACCTGGCGGGCCGGGATCTGCGCCTTGCGGGCCGGCGAGCCGATACCGTCGAGTTCGGGCTGGACCAGCAGCTCGTCCTCGTCGTCTTCGGCCAGGACGGCCTGGGTATTGGTATTGGACCGCGCAGCGGCGGTCTTGGTCGTGCGGGCCTGCGCCCGGGCGTTATCGCCCGAGGGGAAGGTCAGGATGGCTGCGGGGCGGGTGGGCAACTTCGGAAGCGGCATATGCGTCACTCTCCAGTATGGGCCGGCTATGGCACCTGACGGGTATTCCTGTGCACGGCTAACCGATGCTCTTGGCGGCCTGCAGGACTTCCTTGGCGTGGCCCGGGACCTTCACCCCGCGCCACTCCTGCACCAGCACGCCATAAGCGTCGATCAGAAAGGTGCTGCGCTCGATGCCGCGCACCTGCTTGCCGTACATGTTCTTCTGCTTGATGACGCCGTACAGGTTGCACACGGTTTCGTCGGCGTCGGAGATGAGAGGGAAAGGAAGCTCGTACTTGGCCTTGAAGTTCTCGTGCGACTTCAGCGAATCGCGCGAGATTCCGACCACCACGGCGCTGGCCGACAGGAAGTCGGCGTGCAGGTCGCGGAAATCCTGGCTCTCGGTGGTGCAGCCAGGGGTGTTGTCCTTGGGGTAGAAATACAGGATCACGGCGCGACCCTGGCACTGCTCCAGGCTGATCGGCCCGATGGTGCTTTCAGCGGTGAACAGCGGGGCGGGCTTGCCGATGATGGGCATCATCATGTCTGGGGGTCTCCGTTGGGGGGGATGAGGGCGACGACCACGCGCCGGCCCTCCGCCATCAGGATGTTGTACGTGCGCGAGGCGGCGTGGGTGTCCATGATTTCGACGCCGATGCCGGCCGCCAACAGGGGACGCAGCACCTCGGGGCGCAGGAACTGTTGCCGGCCGCCCGTGCCGACCAGCAGCACTTCCGGCGCATTGGCCGGGCGGCTGGGGGTGGCTTCGGGTTCGTCCAGGAACGCCAACGGGTCGCGGACGGGTTCGGACAATCCGGCCGCCTGGCGCAAGAGGGTGGGGGTGATGTCGGCCGGCGACTGAACGGGCCAAGGGGTAACTTCGCCTTCGGGGCCAAAAGCGACCGAGGAGGAAAAACGTACCTGGTTGACCTCGATATAGCCATCACCATAAGCGGTGACGGTGTTCAGGGCGGCCGTCGCAGGATCGGTATGCAGCTTCAATAAATACTCCGGCTTTATGGTTCCGATAATAGCGCATCAGGATGGCCGTATGTTGCAAAGGGAATACCCCCACGCTTGACTCGTTGCGCTCGCGCTCCGCCGCCCCCGCGGGGGCTGCCCGCCCTTGGGGCGGCCCGGCGGGCGGGCATTTTTGCCACCAAATTCGCCATCAAGCAGGCCCTATTTTTGTTCCATTTGCCGCCCGGGCGTCCTTGCGCTAGATTACAGGGTTTTGCTGCGCCGCAAACCTGCGCTGGCGCGGCTTTTGAGCCCGTTTCCCCTTCGCGCGCCCGCGCCCTGGATTTTTGCCCCTTCGCCCCTAAGGATTCCCATCATGAGGAAGTTCTCTCGCATTGAGCGTTTGCCCCCGTACGTTTTCAACATTACCGGCGAGCTCAAGATGGCAGCCCGTCGGCGCGGCGAGGACATCATCGACATGTCGATGGGCAATCCGGACGGCGCCACTCCCAAGCACATCGTCGACAAGATGGTCGAGGCCACCACCCGCCCGACCACCCACGGCTACTCGGTATCCAAGGGCATCCCGCGCCTGCGCAAGGCCATCTGTGACTGGTACCAGCGCCGCTACGCGGTCGAGTTCGATCCCGATTCCGAAGCCATCGTCACCATCGGCTCCAAGGAAGGCCTGGCGCACCTGATGCTGGCCACCCTGGACCGTGGCGACACCGTGCTGGTGCCCAACCCCAGCTACCCGATCCACATCTACGGCGCGGTCATCGCCGGCGCCAACATCCGCTCCGTGCGCATGACGCCGGGCGTGGACTTCTTCGAGGAACTCGAGCGCGCCGTGCGCGAGTCGATTCCGAAGCCCAAGATGATGGTGCTGGGCTTCCCCAGCAACCCGACCGCCCAGTGCGTCGACCTGTCGTTCTTCGAGCGCGTGGTGGCCCTGGCCAAGGAACACGACATCCTGGTGGTGCACGACCTGGCCTACGCCGACATCACCTTCGACGGCTATGTCGCCCCCTCGATCATGCAGGTGCCCGGCGCGCGCGATGTCGCGGTCGAGTTCTTCACCATGAGCAAGAGCTACAACATGGCGGGCTGGCGCATCGGCTACATGGTCGGCAACCGCGAGCTGGTGGGCGCGCTGGCGCGCATCAAGAGCTATCACGACTACGGCACGTTCACGCCGATCCAGGTGGCCTCGATCGCCGCCCTGGACGGCCCGCAGGACTGCGTGAACGAGATCGTGGCGCAGTACCAAAGCCGCCGCGACGTGCTCGCGCGCGGTCTGCACGAAGCAGGTTGGAATGTGGAGATTCCCAAGGCGTCCATGTACATCTGGGCGCAGATCCCCGAACCCTACCGGGCGATGGGCTCTTTGGAGTTTGCCAAGCGTGTCCTGTCGGATGCGAAAGTGGCCGTGTCCCCCGGGATCGGCTTCGGCGAGTATGGCGACGAATACGTGCGCTTCGCTCTTATCGAAAACGAGCAGCGCACCCGCCAGGCGGTGCGCGGCATCAAGGACATGTTCCGCAAGGACGGCTATAGGTAAGGTCCCCCCCCGAAGGTAGGCCCACCCCCGAAGCGCCTGCGGACCGGCGGAGCCGGATCCGCGGCATCCCGATACGGGGGCAGCCGTTTTTTGCGTGGCTTGCGTGGCGTAGCGCCCGCATTATGGAGAAATGAAATGAATTCGCCTCAACGCCCGCCCGCGGAGGGCGCCGCGATGAATCCCATGAAAGTGGGCCTGCTCGGCCTGGGCGTGGTCGGCGGCGGCACCTGGACGGTGCTGTCGCGCAATGCGGAAGAGATCGCGCGCCGCGCCGGTCGCCGCATTGAAGTGACCCGCGCCGCCGTGCGCGACGTGCCCAAGGCGCGCGCCCGCGTCGGCGACACGCTGCCCGTGGACACCGACGTGCACGCGCTGGTGCGCGATCCCGAGATCGACATCGTGGTCGAGCTGATCGGCGGCGATACCCTGGCGCGCGAGCTGGTGCTGGAAGCCATCGCCAACGGCAAGCACGTGGTCACCGCCAACAAGGCGCTGCTGGCCAAGCACGGCAACGAGATCTTCGCCGCGGCCTCCGAGCGCGGCGTGATGGTGGCGTTCGAAGCCGCCGTCGCCGGCGGCATCCCCATCATCAAGGCCATCCGCGAAGGCCTGACCGCCAACCGCATCCAGTGGGTCGCCGGCATCATCAACGGCACCACCAATTTCATCCTGTCGGAAATGCGCTCGCGCGGCCTGCCGTTCGCCGACGTGCTGGCCGAGGCCCAGCGCCTGGGTTACGCCGAAGCCGATCCCACGTTCGACGTGGAAGGCGTCGACGCCGCGCACAAGCTGACGCTGCTGGCCTCGCTGGCCTTCGGCGTGCCGGTGCAGTTCGACCGCGCGTACATCGAAGGCATCTCGCAGCTGGCCGCCGAGGACATCGAGCACGCCGAGCGCCTGGGCTACCGCATCAAGCTGCTGGGCATCACCAAACGCCGCGCCGACGGCATCGAGCTGCGCGTGCATCCGGCGCTGGTGCCGGCCGAGCGCCTGCTGGCCAACGTCGAAGGCGCGATGAACGCGGTGCTGGTCAAGGGCGACGCCGTCGGCCCGACGCTGTACTACGGCCAGGGCGCCGGCGAAGAGCCGACCGCCTCGGCGGTGGTGGCCGACCTGGTCGACGTGACCCGCCTGCACACCGCCGATCCGGGCAACCGCGTGCCGCACCTGGCGTTCCAGCCGGACGCCATGGCCGACACGCCGATCCTGCCGATCGAGCAGGTCAGCACGTCGTACTACCTGCGCCTGCGCGTGGACGACCAGCCGGGCGTGCTGGCCGACATCGCGCGCCTCCTGGCCGACCGCTCCATCTCGATCGGCTCGATGATCCAGCAGCCTTCGCACATCGGCGGCGCGGACATCATCTTCCTGACGCATGAAGCGGTGGAAGGCAACGTCAACCAGGCCATCGAGCGCATCGAGGCCTTGCCCTTTGTCCGTTCCAAGGTCACGCGCCTGCGCGTGGAGCATTTGGTATGAGGAAGGCCCACCCCCGAAGCGCCCGCGGCGCCTCCCCCTCAAGGGGGCACCGGCGGCGGCCCGGCGGAGCCGGCTCCGCGCGGCCTGGCTTGGCGGGACGCAGTGCATTGTGGAGTCAATGACATGAACTACATTTCTACGCGGGGGGGCATGGCGCCCCTGCCGTTTTCCGACATCCTGCTCGAAGGGCTGGCGCCGGACGGCGGCCTGGCCGTGCCGGAACAGTTGCCGCAGATTTCGGCCGAGACGCTGGAATCGTGGCGCGGCCTGTCGTACGCCGACCTGGCGTTCGAAGTGCTGTCGCGCTTTGCCACCGACATCCCGGCCGAGGACCTGCGCCGCCTGACCCGCGCCGCCTACACCCCGCAGATCTTCAACAGCGAAGACATCGTCCCGCTGCGTCCGCTGAACGACGGCCTGTCGCTGCTGGGGCTGTCCGAAGGCCCGACGCTGGCCTTCAAGGACATGGCCATGCAGTTCCTGGGCCAGGTGTTCGAATACGTGCTGACCCGCCGCGGCACCACGCTCAACATCGTTGGCGCCACCTCCGGCGACACCGGTTCGGCGGCCGAATACGCGCTGCGCGGCAAACGCGGCGTGGCCGTGTTCATGCTGTCGCCGCACGGCCGCATGAGCGCGTTCCAGCGCGCCCAGATGTACTCGCTGCAGGACGAGAACATCCACAACATCGCGGTGCGCGGCGTGTTCGACGAAGCCCAGGACATCGTCAAGGCGCTGGCCGGCGACCTGGCTTTCAAGGCCAAGTACCGCCTGGGCGCGGTCAACTCGATCAACTGGGCGCGCATCGCCGCCCAGGTGGTGTACTACTTCCACGGCTGGCTGCGCGCCACCGACAAGCCGGGCCAGCAGGTCTCGTTCACGGTGCCCTCGGGCAACTTCGGCAACATCCTGTCGGGCCACATCGCCCGCGGCATGGGCCTGCCGGTGCGCCGCCTGGTGCTGGCCACCAACGAGAACAACGTGCTGGAAGAGTTCTTCCGCACTGGCATCTACCGTCCGCGCCCGGCCGAACAGACCTACGCCACCTCCAGCCCGTCGATGGACATTTCGCGCGCCTCGAACTTCGAGCGCTTCGTGTTCGACCTGGTGGGCCGCGACGCCGGCCGCGTCAAGGCGCTGTGGGCCGACATGGCGCGCGATGGTTTCTTCGACCTGTCGGCGCTCAAGCCGCAATTCGAGGCGCAGTACGGCTTCGTCTCGGGCGCCAGCACGCACGAAGACCGCCTGGCCACCATCCGTTCGCTCTACGACGAGACCGGCGTGCTGGTCGATCCGCACACCGCCGACGGCGTCAAGGTCGCGCGCGAGCACGTCGAACCCGGCGTGCCGATGCTGGTGCTGGAAACCGCCTTGCCGGCCAAGTTCTCGGAAACCATCGAGGCCGCGCTGGGCCGTCCGGCCACGCCGCCTGGCAACCTGGCCAACCTGGAATCCTTGCCGCAGCGCGTCGAAGTCATGGACTGCGATGCCGCCGCCGTGCGCCGCTACATCGAGGCGCACGCCAAGGTGTAAAGGCAGCTTGCGGTTGTATGGGGTTGCAACCCCTCGCCGGTGTGAACCGCGAGGGGTTTTTTACGTTCATACGCATTTTGGCCACATGCCGTCACTTTTTCCGGGCGGTCATCCGATAAAGTGAATTCACCATTCACAATCGGAGAACACGCCCATGAATCTGAAGACCATGACGTTGGCCCTGGTGGTGACCGGAGTAGGGGTGCTGGCCGGATGCTCGTCGCCCTCGGTTATTCAGCAACGGGACGGGACCTCGACCGTGACGCCCGACGAGCCGACCTACGACAAGAAGTCCGGCATGTACGAATACGACAAGGACGGCAAGAAGGTCCAGATCAACAAGGACGACGTGAAGTCCATCGAAGAGGTCAAGTAACCCCTTCGCGGGATCTGGATGAAAAAAGCCCCGGCTCAGGCCGGGGCTTTTCGTTTGGCCGCGTGCGTGGCTTACTTGCCCGCGTCCTCGGCGTGGTAGCGGCCCACGCGCTCGACTTCGTTCTTCGAGCCCAGGATCACGCTGACGCGCTGGTGCAGCTTTTCCGGCTGGATGTCCATGATGCGCTGGGTGCCGTTGATGGAGGCGCCGCCGGCCTGTTCGATGAGGAAGCTCATGGGGTTGGCTTCGTACATCAGGCGCAGCTTGCCGGCCTTGCCCGGCTCGCGCGCGTCCCAGGGGTACATGAAGATGCCGCCGCGGGTCAGGATGCGATGCACGTCGGCCACCATCGAGGCGATCCAGCGCATGTTGTAGTCCTTGCCCAGGGGGCCGGTGGAGCCGGCCAGGCAGTCGTCGATGTAGCGCTTGACCGGGGCGGCCCAGTGGCGCATGTTCGACATGTTGATGGCGAATTCCTTGGTGTCCTCCGGCACGCGGATGTTCTCGTGGGTCAGCACCCACGAGCCCATTTCGCGGTCCAGCGTGAAGCCGACCACGCCGTTGCCGATGGTCAGCACCAGCATGGTCTGCGGGCCGTAGACGGCATAGCCGGCCACCACCTGCTTGTTGCCCGGCTGCAGGAAGTCGGCCTCACAGACCGGCGCGCCCGACACGTTGTGAGGAGCGTGCAGCACCGAGAAGATGGTGCCGATCGACACGTTCACGTCGATGTTCGACGAGCCGTCCAGCGGATCGAACAGCAGCAGGTATTCGCCCTTGGGGTAGCGGTTCGGAATCAGGTGGATGGTCTCCATCTCTTCCGAGGCCATGGCCGCAAGATGGCCGCCCCATTCGTTGGCTTCGAGCAGGATCTCGTTGGACAGCACGTCCAGCTTCTTCTGCACTTCGCCCTGCACGTTCTCGCTTTCGAGGCTGCCCAGGACGCCGCCGAGCGCGCCCTTGCTGACCGCGTGGCTGATCGCCTTGCAGGCGCGCGCCACGACTTCGATGAGCAGCCGCACTTCGGGGGCCAGGGCCTGCGCGGAGCGTTGCTGCTCCACCAGGTATTGGGTAAGTGTTTTACGTTTCAAGAGGTTCTCCCTATGCTGCGAATTCTAAAGCCTTGGATACGATTTCCTGCACGTTGCGCGACAGCCCCTCGTGGCCGCGCACCCGCTGCAGGGCTTCCTGCATGGGGCCGCGCAGGGCGGGCACGTAGCGCGACCAGTTGTCCAGGGCGCGCGCCAGGCGCGCCGCGATTTCGGGATTGAGCGCATCCAGCGCCAGCACCTGCTCGGCCCAGAAGGCGTAGCCCGATCCATCCGGATGGTGCATGCCGCGGGCGTTGTTCAGGCAGAACTGGAAAATCAGCGCGCGCGCCCGGTTGGGATTGCGCAGCGTGAAGGCCGGGTGCGTCATCAGCTCGCGCGCGGTTTGCACCGTGGTGTAGCGCGCCGCGGCCTGCAACGCGAACCACTTGTCCACCACCAGCGCGTTGTCGCGCCACTTGTCGTAGAACGCGGCCAGCGCCTGTTGCGGGAAATCGCCCTGGCCGTAGTTGATCAGGGCCGACAGCGCCGCCATGCTGTCGGTCATGTTGCCGGCGTGCTCGTATTGCTGCTCGGCCAGGCGCTGCGCCTCGTGCTCGCCGGCCGCCATCAGATGGCTGAGCGCCAGGTTCTTCATCGCGCGCTTGCTGGCCGGCACTGGCGCGGGGCTGTATGCGCCCGGCGTCTGGTTGTCATCGAAGGCCTGGCGGAATTCGGCCGCCAACTGCCGGCCCAGCTCGGCGCGCAGGAAGTCGCGCGCCACCGCCAGCGCCGGCGGATCAACGGCCTGCATGCGTTCGGCCAGCGTCTTTTCCGACGGCAGCGCCAGGGCGCGGGCGCGGTAGGCGGCATCCAGCGCCGGGTCGATCAACAGCGCGCGCCAGGCGGCGATGAAGGCCGGGGCGGCGTGCAGCGTGCGGCCGGCCTGGCGCGCCTCGGCCAGCGCCAGGATCTGGCGGGTGGCCAGTTCCTGGCCGGCTTCCCAGCGCGCGAAGGGGTTGCCGTCGTGGGCCGACAGCAGCGCCAGTTCCTCGTCGCTCCAGTCGTAATCGACGATCACCGGCGCGGAAAAATCGCGCAGCAGCGAAGGCACTGGCATCTCGTCGATGCCGTCGAAATGCCATTGCTGGGTCTGCGTGGTCAGCTCCAGCAGCGCCGTGTCACGCTCCACGCCGTCGAGCCGCAGGGGCAGGGCGCGGCCATGGCGGTCCAGCAGGCCGATGGCGAACGGGATGTGGTACGGCGCCTTGACGAAGCCGGCGGGGGCCTTCTTCTCGACGCCGACCGGCTGGCATTCCTGCGACAGCGTCACGGTGCAGCGGCGCGCCGCGGCGTCGTGCGTCAGCTTGACCGTCACGCGCGGCGTGCCCGCCTGGCGGTACCAGTTGCGGAACACCGACAGATCACGGCCCGGGTGCTGGCGCGTGTAGACCGATTCCATGGCGGCGACGAAGTCATCGCAGGTCACGGCCTGGCCGTCGTGGCGGCGGAAATACTCGTCCATGCCGGCGCGAAAGCCCGCCTCGCCCAGCAGCGTGTGCTGCATGCGGATGACTTCGGCGCCTTTCTCGTACACCGTGGCGGTATAGAAATTGCCGATTTCCTGGTAGCTGTCGGGGCGGATCGGGTGGGCCATCGGGCCCGCGTCCTCGGGGAACTGCGCCGCGCGCAGCGTCACCACGTCGTCGATGCGCTTGACCGCGCGGGCGCTGGCGGCAGCGGCCTCGTCCATGTCCTGCGCCATCATGTCGGCGCTGAATTCCTGGTCGCGGAAGACCGTCAGGCCTTCCTTCAGGCTCAACTGGAACCAGTCGCGGCAGGTGACGCGGTTGCCGGTCCAGTTGTGGAAGTACTCGTGGCCGATGACCGATTCGATGCCTTCGTAGTTGGCGTCCGTGGCGGTATCCGCGTCGGCCAGCACGTAGGCGGCATTGAAAATGTTCAGACCCTTGTTCTCCATCGCGCCCATGTTGAAGTCATGGACGGCCACCACCATGAAGCGGTCCAGGTCGAGTTCCAGGCCGAAGCGGGTTTCGTCCCAGCGCAGCGCGCGCACCAGGGAATCCAGCGCCCATTCGGTCTTGGTCTCGGCGCCCGGGTCGCTGTAGACCTGCAACAACACGTCGCGGCCGCTGGCTGTCTTGACCGTGGTTTCGCGGTGGGTCAGGTTGCCGCCCACCAGGGCGAACAGGTAGCAGGGCTTGGGGAACGGATCTTCCCATTCAACCTCGTTGCGGCCGTCGGGCAGTTGGCGCGAGGCCACCAGGTTGCCGTTGGACAGCAGTACCGGGTAGGCCGGCGCGGCGCGCAAGGTCACGCGATAGCGCGACATGACGTCGGGACGGTCGGCGAACCAGGTGATGCGGCGAAAGCCCTCGGCCTCGCATTGCGTGAAGAAATTGCCGCCCGAAACGTACAGGCCCATCAGCGTGGAGTTGGCCGAGGGTTTGCAGCGGCTGACGATCTCGACGGTGGCCTCGGCGGGCAGGCCGTACAGCGCCAGGCTGTGTTCGGACAGGTGGTAGCGGTCGGGGGGCAGCGCCTGGCCATCCACCGCTACCGAAACGAGTTCCAGCTCTTCGCCATCGAGCACCAGCGCGGCGTCGGCGCTGGCCTCGGCTTTGCGCCGGACCTGCATGACGCAGCGGACTTCGGTGCTGTCGGGCGCGAGATCGAAGGCGAGGGAAACCTGCGGGATGTCGTAGGGGTAGGGCTGGTAATCCTTGCGGTATACGGTAACGGGCGTGTCGGTGCGCATGGGATTGCAGTCCTGTATGAACGAGAGTCCTATTGTAGTGGCTGGGTCGGCGGGCGCAGGGCTGCAAGGCGTCGCAAGGCGTAAACTTTCCACGGGCCGCGCGGTCCAAGCTCAGTATGATGGGCGCCGTTGCGCGCGATGAGGAGTTGCAAATGTTCCGTTCTTTCCCGTTCAATACCGGCCGCTGGGCGGCCGTCCTGGCCGTATTCGGGGCACTGGTGCTGAGCGGATGCGCCACCCCCACCGTATCGGCGCGCGTCACCTCGTTCCAGCAATGGCCTGCCGGGGTCGAAGGCCAGACTTACCAATTCGTGCCGGCCGAGCCGTCGCAGGCCAATAACCTCGAATACCAGTCCTACCAGGACATGGTTCGCGCCGGTATCGGCGCCACCGGACTGGTGGAAGCCCAGGGCGGCGCCAAGGCCCGTTTCAATGTCTCGTTCCGTTATGGCACGACGCAGACGCAGGTCATGGTGCGGCGCCCGTACGATCCGTATTTCAATGGCGGTTACGGTTATGGCGGTTTCTACGGCCCGCGTCCCTGGGGTGGTTACTACGGCTACTGGGGCCCCGAATGGGTCGACGTGCCCGTGGTGGCCCAGCGCAATACGCTCACGCTGCAGATCCACGACAGCCAGCGGGGCGGGGCCGAAGTCTATCGGTCCAGCGCTTTCATACTCAGCGAGCAGGACAATTTCATGCGCATGATGCCCTATCTGGTTCGTGCAATATTTGACAACTTTCCAGGAAATAATGGCGCCGAGCGCGAAATCCAATTCCCGGTTCAGTAAATTCCGGCAGCCCGCAAGGGTTGTTCGAAAATAAAAAAGGCGCACCATTTTGGTGCGCCTTTATTTTTCTTACTGAAAGATAGGTTTTATTCTTTGATAAGAAAACTGTCGCGCGTGGCCCCCGCGGCTTCTTCCGCGGCGAGCCAGCGAGGCGCCTTGCCGCGGCCGCTCCAGGTCTCCCCGGTCTGGGGATGACGGTACTTGGGCGCAACGGCGCGTTTGGCGGCGTTGGCGGGGCGGGCGGCGGCGCCGGTCTTGCGGCGACCACCGCTGCTGGCGGTGCGAACGGATTTGCCAGCACCAAAGGCGGCGGCAATTTCTTCGGGCGTGATGTCGTACTCGCGCATCGAGGTGATGATCGAAGCGATCACCGGCTTGCGACGCTTGGTCTGGAGGACTTCAGCCTTCTTTTGGAGCTTGTTGATTTCCTTTTCGATCTTTGCTTGCAGAGCTGCGTAGGTTTCTCGGGCCATGGTTATTCCTGATTATGGAACTGCTTTAATCGCCGGCGGAGTTATGTTTATTTGTTGTGCCTCGCATAATACAGAAGTTACCGAGCCATTGCCGCAGTTTCGGACTAATTACTTTGTATCAAAACCGCCTGAGAGCGTTCAGTCTTGCGGCTTCCGGCCTGGAACAAGTATTGGGAATGATATTCCCAAATTTGGGACTAATTGAAACAAGATAGTCTTTGGTTCACAGGGCGGACGAATGCTGCCGGTCGGGCGCCGAATTGCACGGTTTTGTTTCACGAAGCGAGCGGATGGGAAGGGAATCGGTATTTTTCGCGGTAACGGAACACGCCTGGCCAGGGTTTGGCAAACTCCGCGGATGAGGAATGTGCGTGGCAAATCAGTGGTAGGACGACATGGATACCGTGGCATATTCGCGGGATTTGGCCAGGGTATGCGGATTTTCATTCCCATCCTGCGAGAATGGTATGCGTGCCCCCTTGCGCCGTGTATTTTCCCGGGTGTTCATTTTGTCGTTGGGTTGTATGACAAGTTTTTGATCCAAGCGCGGCAGGCCGATTTGGCGCGTCCGGACGGCGACGGAGCCGCCGGCGTCCGGGTCGTGCCGGGGGCTTTCTTATTTTGTGCCGCGAGTCCGCAACAGTTTGGGAACAGTCCCCAATTGGTTAACTTGATAGACAATATTCGCGGCCCGGGACGCCGGACCCGTGTCGGCGTTACGATAGAGGCTTGCGTGTCACGGCTGCCGCGTTTTCCGCGCCTGCGCCCCCAAACAGAGTCCTATGAAAATCATCGATCCCGCTATTGCATCCCTGGCCACCGCCAAATCGCTGTTGCTCGACCCCTGGGGGCTGACCGAGGCCGACATGGCGCGCGCGCTCGGCGAAATCTTCACCCACAAGGTCGACTATGCCGACCTGTACTTCCAATACACCCGCAGCGAAGGCTGGAGCCTGGAAGAGGGCATCGTCAAGACCGGCAGCTTCTCCATCAGCCAGGGCGTCGGCGTGCGCGCCTTGAGTGGCGAGAAAACCGCGTTTGCCTATTCCGATTCGCTGTCGCCCGAGGCGCTGCTGTCGTCGGCCCACGCGGTGCGCGGCATCGCCCGCCGCGGCGCCGGCAAGGTCAAGGTCGCGGCGCAGGTCGAAGCCGAGATGGGCCGCAGCCTGTATGCGGACATCGATCCGGTGGCCACGCTGAGCGCCCCCGAGAAGGTCGCCTTGCTTGAACGCATCGAACGCATGGCGCGGGCCCGCGACCCGCATGTGATCCAGGTCATGGCCGGCCTGGGCGCCGAGTACGACGTGGTGCTGGTGGCCGGCAGCGATGGCCGCCTGGCCGCCGACGTGCGGCCGCTGGTGCGCCTGTCGCTGACCGTGATCGCCGAGCGCAACGGCCGGCGCGAAATGGGCCATGCGGGCGGCGGCGGCCGGCTGGGGCTGGCATATTTCACCGACGAAATGCTGCAGGGCTACGTCGAGCGCGCCGTGCACGAAGCCATGGTCAACCTGGAAGCCCGTCCCGCGCCCGCGGGCGAAATGACGGTGGTGCTGGGGTCGGGCTGGCCCGGCATCCTGCTGCACGAAGCGGTCGGCCATGGCCTGGAAGGCGACTTCAACCGCAAGGGCTCCAGCGTGTTCTCGGGCCGTATCGGTGAACGCGTCGCGTCCAAGGGCGTGACCGTGGTCGACGACGGCACCATCCCCGACCGCCGCGGTTCGCTCAACATCGACGATGAGGGCAACGCCACCCAGCGCAACGTCCTGATCGAAGACGGCATCCTGCGCGGCTACATGCAGGACACCCTGAATGCGCGACTGATGAAGACCGCGGCCACCGGCAACGGCCGCCGCGAATCGTTCGCGCACCTGCCGATGCCGCGCATGACCAACACCTACATGCTGGCCGGCGACAAGGCGCCAGAGGAAATCATCTCGTCCGTCAAGCGCGGCCTGTACGCGGTCAATTTCGGCGGTGGCCAGGTCGACATCACCAACGGCAAGTTCGTGTTCTCGGCCTCCGAGGCCTACATGATCGAGGACGGCAAGGTGACGTATCCGGTCAAGGGCGCCACGCTGATCGGCAACGGCCCCGATGCCATGACCCGCGTCACCATGATCGGCGACGACCTGAAACTGGATTCGGGCGTGGGCACCTGCGGCAAGGATGGCCAGAGCGTGCCGGTGGGCGTGGGCATGCCGACCGTCCGCATGGAAGGCCTGACGGTGGGCGGCACCGCGTGAAATGGGGCGCCGTCCGCCGCTGAAATCCGGCGTGACGGCTCCAAAATTTTGTGCTAGAGTCTTTTCCCATGAAATTCGCGTCCCCCGCCTTTTACTTTTACTTTTATGGTTTTCTGAAGCCGCTGGCGGAGGAAGGGACGCGCTCAATCTGAAGTTTGGAAAGAATCCCCCCAAAAAAGCCGCCAGCGAACTGGCGGCTTTTTTTGTGCCGTCAGCTTGAGGAACACCCCGGGACCGATCCCGGTGGCGGGAAACCCAGGAGCAGTACCGTGTCACACAATACCGACGACCTTCGCATCCGAGAAATCAAAGAGCTGAATCCGCCCGCGCACGTGATGCGCGAGTTCGCCTGCACCAAAGAGGCCTCCGACACCGTGTTCGCCGCCCGCCAGTCGATGCACCGCATCCTGCATGGCATGGACGACCGCATGATCGTCGTGATCGGCCCGTGTTCGATCCACGACACCCGCGCGGCGATCGAATACGCGAAACGGCTCAAGCCGGTGCGCGACCGTCTGAGCGCGGATCTGGAAATCGTCATGCGCGTGTATTTCGAGAAGCCGCGCACCACGGTCGGTTGGAAAGGCCTGATCAACGATCCGGACCTGGACGGCAGCTTCGACATCAACAAGGGCGTGCGCGTGGCGCGCGAACTGCTGCTGGACATCAACAGCCTGGGCCTGCCGGCGGGGTGCGAGTTCCTGGACATGATTACGCCGCAATACATTGCGGACCTGGTTTCCTGGGGGGCGATCGGGGCGCGCACGACGGAGAGCCAGGTGCATCGCGAACTGGCGTCCGGATTGTCGTGTCCGGTGGGTTTCAAGAATGGCACCGACGGCAATGTGAAGATCGCGGTCGATGCGATCAAGGCGGCGTCGCAGCCGCACCACTTCCTGTCGGTGACCAAGGGCGGGCATTCGGCCATCGTCTCGACGGCGGGCAACGAAGACTGTCACGTCATCCTGCGCGGCGGCAAGACGCCGAACTACGATGCCGCCAGCGTCGACGCGGCCTGCCAGGACATGTCCAAGGCCGGCCTGGCGCAACGCGTGATGGTCGATGCCAGCCACGCCAACAGCAGCAAGAAGCCCGAGAACCAGCCGCTGGTGATCGAGGACGTGGCGCGCCAGATGGAAGCCGGCGACGCGCGCCTGGTCGGCGTGATGGTCGAAAGCCACCTGCTGGGCGGCCGCCAGGACATGGTGCCGGGCACGCCGCTGGTCTACGGCCAGAGCATCACCGACGGCTGCATCGACTGGGATGCGTCGGTGGCCGTGCTCGAGCGCCTGGCCCATGCCGTGCGTGAACGCCGCCGCGTCGCGCTGACCTCCGGCAAATAAGGCAGGATTGCCGCAAGCCGCCGCGGGCGGCGGTTTGCGGCGCAGCAAGGCGGGCGGCGTAGAATAGCCGGATTACCCAACCCGAGAATCCGCTGATCATGAATGCTCCCCTGCACGCTGAATCGCTGCGCCGCGCGGTGCCGGCCGCCTGTCTCGAGGCCCTGCGCGCCCGCTTTGGCGATCGTTTCTCCGAGTCTTCCGCGGTGCGCGAGCACCACGGCCGCGATGAATCGCCGTATCCGGCGATGCTGCCCGACGCCGTCGTCTTCGCCCAGAGCACCGAGGAAGTCGCCGAGGTCGCCAGGCTGTGCAACGAACACCGCGTGCCGCTGATTCCCTATGGCGCGGGTTCGTCGCTGGAAGGCCACATCCTGGCGATCCAGGGCGGCATCAGCCTGGACCTGTCGCAGATGAACAAGGTGCTGGCCGTCAACGCCGAAGACCTGACCGCGACGGTGCAGGCGGGCGTGCTGCGCAAGCAGCTCAATGAAGAGATCCGCAGCACCGGCCTGTTCTTCCCGATCGATCCGGGCGCCGACGCCAGCCTGGGCGGCATGGCCGCCACGCGCGCCTCCGGCACCAACGCCGTGCGCTACGGCACCATGCGCGAAAACGTCATGTCGCTGACCGTGGTCACCGCCGACGGCCGCATCGTGCGCACCGCCGGCCGCGCCCGCAAGTCGTCGGCCGGCTACGACCTGACCCGCATCTTCGTCGGCAGCGAAGGCACGCTCGGCATCATCACCGAAGTGACGGTGCGCCTGTATCCGCAGCCCGAGGCCGTGTCGGCCGCGGTCTGCAACTTCCCCACGCTCGACGCCGCGGTGCAAAGCGTGATCGAGATCATCCAGATGGGCGTGCCGGTGGCGCGTGTCGAGTTCATGGACGCGGCCAGCGTGCGCGCCGTCAACCTGCACAGCAAGCTGACGTTGCGCGAGACGCCGCTGCTGGTGTTCGAATTCCACGGCAGTCCGGCGGGCGTGCAGGAGCAGGCCGAGACCGTGCAGGCCATCACCGCCGAGCATGGCGGCATGGACTTCGAATGGGCCGAGCGCCCCGAGGACCGCAGCCGCCTGTGGACCGCGCGCCACAATGCCTACTTCGCCGGCCTGCAACTGCGTCCGGGATGCCGCGCCAGCACCACCGACGTGTGCGTGCCGATTTCGCGCCTGGCCGATTGCGTGCGCGACACCGTCGAGGAACTGGACCGGGCCAGCTTCCCGTACACCATCGTCGGCCACGTCGGCGACGGCAATTTCCACGTGCTGATGTTGCTGGACGCCGACAGCGAACGCGAATGGCAGGAGTCGGAAACCATCAACCACAACCTGGTGCGGCGCGCGATCGCCGCCGACGGCACCTGCACCGGCGAACACGGCGTCGGCCTGCACAAGATGCAGTTCATGGCCGAAGAGCATGGTGATGACGCGCTGGACCTGATGCGCAGCCTCAAGCATGCGTTCGATCCGAACAACATCCTGAACCCGGGCAAGATCGTGTCCTGGTGAGTCGTCCCAAGGGGCGCAGATGAAGGCCGGCGGGGGCGACCCGCCGGTTTTTTTTCGTCCAGCGGAACCGGCGACGGGCATGGCCGAGAGGCATTCCCAATGGATGGGAATGAAGCGGGCGCCTGGGCCGGCAACGTCCATGTCCATTCGGCGCGCAGGGACTTTACGGCTGGTTACGTCTGTGCGCCCTTGTGGCCGGCGGATGTACGCAGGATGCGGGTAAATCCCGGCCTGCGTCCAATCTGCGGTCGCGCTATTGTTGCGCTCATGAATTCACTGGTCGAAACCGGCCTGGCTCAAGCGCAGGCGCCTTATTCGTTGCAGCAACTCGTCGAGGCGTTGTCGGCCGCGCTGCCGTCGCATTGCGTGCTGTTTCGTGAAGAGGACACGCGTCCCTACGAATGCGACGGCCTGTCGCTGTACCGCGCGCTGCCGGCGGTAGTGGCCCTGCCCGAGAGCGAAGAGCAGGTGCAGGCCGTGATGCGCATCTGCAAGCGCCTGAATGCCCCGGTGGTCGCGCGCGGCGCCGGCACCGGCCTGTCGGGCGGCGCCATGCCGCACAGCCAGGGCGTGCTGCTGGGCCTGTCCAAATTCAATCGCATCAAGCATATCGACCTGGCCAGCGCGACCGCGGTGGTCGAGCCCGGTGTGCGCAACCTGGCCATTTCGGAGGCCGCGGCGCCCTATGGGCTGTACTACGCGCCGGATCCTTCCAGCCAGATCGCCTGTTCGATCGGCGGCAACGTCGCCGAGAATTCGGGCGGCGTGCATTGCTTGAAGTACGGCCTGACCGTGCACAACGTGCTGCGGGTGCGCATGGTCACCATCGACGGCGACGTGGTGGAACTGGGTTCCGAGGCGCCGGACGCGCCGGGACTGGATCTGCTGTCGGTATTCATCGGCTCGGAAGGCATGCTGGGGGTGGTGACCGAAGTGACGGTCAAGCTGATTCCCAAGCCGGCCTGCGCCCAGGTCGTGATGGCCAGCTTTTCCAGCGTCGAGGCCGCGGGCAACGCGGTGACGCAGGTGATCGCCGACGGCATCATTCCCGCCGGGCTCGAGATGATGGACCGGCGCGCCACGCACATGGTCGAACCCTTCGTGCGCGCCGGCTACGACATGGACGCGCAGGCCATCCTGCTGTGCGAATCCGACGGCACGCCGGAGGAAGTGGCGCACGAGATCGCGCGCATGGAAGCCATCTTCCGCGCGGCCGGGTCCACCCGCTGCCAGGTGTCGGCCTCGGAGGCCGAGCGGCTCAAATTCTGGGCGGGGCGCAAGAACGCGTTTCCCGCCGCCGGGCGCGTGTCGCCCGATTACTACTGCATGGACGGCACGATTCCGCGCCGTCATCTCGCCCGGGTGCTGGGCGCCATCGAGCAAATGGAAGACGAGTTCGGCCTGCGTTGCGCCAACGTGTTCCATGCGGGCGATGGCAACCTGCATCCGTTGATCCTGTTCGATTCGAATAAACCGGACGAAGTGGAGCGCGCCGAGAAATTCGGTGCGGCCATACTCGAACTGTGCGTGCAGGTGGGAGGAACCGTGACTGGAGAGCACGGTGTGGGAATGGAGAAAATAAATCAAATGTGCGTGCAATTCTCTCGCGAAGAACTCGACGCGTTCCTGGCGGTCAAGCGGGCATTCGATCCGCCGTGCCTGCTCAATCCCGAAAAGGTCATACCTACGCTGGCCCGCTGCGCTGAATACGGCAAGATGCACGTACACGCGGGCGAGCTGCGCTTCCCGGATCTCGCACGCTTCTAGGACGTCTCCCTTATGGACTTCGTCCTGTCGGAATTGTGCGACCAGGTCATGACGGCTCGCGCCGGTCACAAGCCGCTGTTCGTCATGGGCGGCGGCAGCAAGGCGTTCTACGGCAACTACCGGCCGGTGACGCCGCAGGATGGCCATTGCCTGCTGGACATGACCCCGTATCGCGGCATCGTCAGCTATCACCCGTCGGAACTGGTGGTGACGGTCAGGGCCGGCACGCCGCTGGCGGAACTGGAGGCGGCGCTGGCCGAGCACGGCCAGATGCTGGCCTTCGAACCCCCGCATTTCTCGCCCGCCGCCACCATCGGCGGCTGCGTGGCCGCGGGACTGTCGGGGCCGCGCCGCATGAGCGCCGGCGCCTTGCGCGACTTCGTGCTGGGCGCGCAGCTGCTGGATTCCGACGGCCGGGTGCTGTCGTTCGGCGGCGAGGTCATGAAAAACGTGGCCGGCTACGATGTGTCGCGGTTGCTGGCCGGTTCGCATGGCATCTTCGGCGCGATCCTCGAAGTGTCGCTCAAGGTCGTGCCTCGGCCGATGGAAGAACTGACGCTGGCGTTGCCGGCGACGCAGGCCCAGGCCCTGGCCAGCTTCGCGCTGTGGCGCGGCAAGCCCTTGCCGATTTCGGCGACCAGCTGGGTGGGCGGTGCCGACGAGGAAGGCCAGATGCACGTGCGCCTGTCGGGCGCGCCGCCGGCCATCGCCAGCGCGCGGCAGGTGATCGGCGGGGATCCGCTGGCGCCGGAGGCGGCGCAAGCCTGGTGGAGCGGGCTGCGCGAACAGACCCATCCGTTCTTCGCGCCGGGCCAGCCCTTGTGGCGATTGGCCCTGCCGCCGACGGCGGCGGCGATTGGCGGCGGCCAGGCCCTGGTGGAGTGGGGCGGCGGCCAGCGCTGGCTGTCGGGCGCGCAGGATGCCGCCGAGCTGCGCGAACTGGCGCAACGGTTGGGCGGCCATGCGACGCTGTTCCGTACGGCAGGCACGCGGCCGCCGACCGACGGCGTGTTCCATCCGCTGTCGCCGGGCGTGGCGCTGATTACGCGCCGCCTCAAGCAAGAACTCGATCCGGCGGGGCTGTTCAATCCCGGCCGGCTGGTCCTGGAGCTATAGGCATCATGCAAACCAATCTGGCAGCCTGGGCCCGCGATACCGACCTGGGCAAAGAGGCCGACGCGATCCTGCGGCGCTGCGTGCACTGCGGCTTCTGCACCGCCACCTGTCCCACCTACCAGGTGCTGGGCGATGAACTGGACAGCCCGCGCGGCCGCATCTACCTGATCAAGCAGGTGCTGGAAGGCGCCGAACCGACGCAGTCGACCCAGCAGCACCTGGATCGCTGCCTGACCTGCCGCAATTGCGAAACCACTTGCCCGTCGGGCGTGGAATATGGGCATCTGGTGGACATCGGCCGCCAGATCGTCGAGGAACGCGTGCCGCGGCCCTGGGCCGAGAAGGCCAAGCGCAAGATGCTGCGCCGGGCCATGCTGTCGCCGCTGTTCGGGCCCGCCATGCGGGCGGGCCAGGCCGTGCGCGGGCTGTTGCCCGAGGCGCTAAAGCGCAAGGTGCCGGAACGGCGTCCCGCCGGCGCGCTCCCGCAAGTGGCCGGGCATGGCCGCCAGGTGCTGATGCTCGCCGGCTGCGTGCAGCCGTCGATGATGCCGACGATCGACGCCGCCACCATCCGCGTGCTGGATGCCATCGGCATCGGCGCGCGCATTGCCCCGGGCGCCGGCTGCTGCGGCGCCGCCAGCTTTCACCTGGACGCGCAGGCGGCCGCGCTCGACCAGATGCGCGCCAACATCGACGCGTGGTGGCCGCTAGTGAAGGATGGCGGGATCGAAGCCGTCGTCATGAATGCGTCGGGTTGCGGCGCCATGGTCAAGGAGTATGCGCATCACCTGCGCCATGATCCCGCCTACGCCCAGCGGGCGGCGGACATCGTGGCGCTGGTCAAGGACGTGGCGGAAATCGTGGCGCCGCACGCGGCGCAACTGCGCCAGCGGCTGGCGGGCAAGGGCGCGCGGGCATCGTTCCACCCGCCATGCACCCTGCAGCACTGGCAGGGACTGCGGCCGTTGTCGGAACGATTGCTGGTCGAGTTGGGGTTCGAGTTGCAGCCGTTTGCGGAGCAGCACCTGTGCTGCGGCTCGGCGGGCGCGTATTCAGTGCTGAATCCCGAAATCGCGTTGGCGCTGCGCGACCGCAAGCTGGCCGCGATCGCGCCGGCCGCGCCGGACGTGATCCTGTCGGCCAATATCGGCTGCATCGGGCACTTGCAAAGCGGCACCAGCACGCCGGTGCGGCACTGGATCGAAGTGGTGGACGAGCAACTGGCGCCGGCCTGATCGCGCGGACGTTGCCGCGGACATTGGGCGTGCGGCCGCAGCCTGGGCAGGCAGCGGCCTCGCGAATGCGCATGCGCATCGCGAGGCCACGCGCATCACTCCACCGCCTTGACCATGTCTTCCAGCACCTTCTTGGCGTCGCCGAAGACCATCATGGTGCGGTCCATGTAGAACAGTTCGTTGTCCAGGCCGGCGTAGCCGGAGGCCATCGAGCGCTTGTTCACGATCACGGTGCGGGCCTTGTAGGCTTCCAGGATCGGCATGCCGGCGATCGGCGATTTCGGATCGTTCTTGGCCGCCGGGTTGACCACGTCGTTGGCGCCCAGCACCAGCACCACGTCGGTCTGGCCGAATTCGCTGTTGATGTCTTCCATCTCGAAGACCTGGTCGTAGGGCACCTCGGCCTCGGCCAGCAGCACGTTCATGTGCCCTGGCATGCGCCCCGCCACCGGGTGGATGGCGTACTTGACCGTCACGCCGCGTTCGGTGAGTTTTTCGGCCAGTTCCTTGAGCGCGTGCTGGGCGCGCGCCACCGCCAGGCCGTAGCCCGGCACGATGGTGACGCTTTCGGCGTTGGTCATCAGGAACGCGGCGTCGTCGGGGCTGCCCGACTTGACGCTGCGCTGCTGGCCGCCCCCAGCCGCCGCGGCCTCGCCCGCTTGGCCGCCGAAGCCGCCCAGGATGACGTTGAAGAACGAGCGGTTCATCGCCTTGCACATGATGTACGAGAGGATGGCGCCGGACGAGCCCACCAGCGAGCCGGCGATGATCAGCATCGGGTTGTTGAGCGAGAAGCCGATGCCGGCCGCCGCCCAGCCCGAATAGCTGTTCAGCATCGACACCACCACCGGCATGTCGGCGCCGCCGATCGGGATGATGATCAGCACCCCCAGCACGAAGGCGATCAGCGTCATGATGACGAACGGCGTCCACGCCTGCGTCAGCATGAACCACACGCCCATCGCCAGCATCAGCAACGCCAGCGCCAGGTTCAGCATGTGCTGGCCGGGGAACACCACCGGCGCGCCCTGGAACAGCCGGAACTTGTATTTGCCCGACAGCTTGCCGAAGGCGATCACCGAACCCGAGAAGGTGATGGCGCCGACGAAAGTGCCGATGAACAGCTCGAAGCGGTTGCCGGTGGGGATCAGCGTGCCGGTGGCGACGATGCCGAAGGCGTGCGGCTCGGCCACCACGGCCACGGCGATGGCGACCGCCGCCAGGCCGATCATGCTGTGCATGAAGGCGACCAGTTCGGGCATCTTGGTCATTTCGACGCGCTTGGCCATCAGCGTGCCGATCGAGCCGCCGACCAGGAGGCCCAGCAGCACCCAGCCCAGCCCGATGGTGGCGGTGCCCGAGCGCGCCAGGCCGACGATGAGCGCGCCGGTGGTCAGCACCGCGATCGCCATGCCGGCCATGCCGAAGGCGTTGCCCAGGCGCGAGGTGGTGGGGTGCGACAGGCCCTTGAGCGCCTGGATGAAACAGACCGAGGCAACCAGGTAGAGCAGCGTGACGAGGTTCAGCGAGATCATTTCGCTTCCTCCTTGGCCGGCTTCCTGTCCTTTTTCTTGAACATCTCCAGCATGCGCCGCGTGACCAGGAAGCCGCCGAACACGTTGACCGCGGCCAGCGCCACGGCGAACACGCCCATGCCGCGCGCCAGTCCGCCTTCGGTCAGCGCCGCCGCCAGCATGGCGCCGACGATGATGATGGCCGAGATCGCGTTGGTCACCGCCATCAACGGGGTGTGCAGCGCGGGGGTGACGTTCCAGACCACGTGGTAGCCGACGTAGATGGCCAGCACGAAGATGATGAGATTCATCAGGGTGGGATTGATCGCTTCCATGCTTTCAGCTCCTGCGCGTCACATTGCCGCCTTCGCACACCAGGCAGGCCGCCACGATTTCATCGTCGCGCTGGATTGCCAGCGCGCCGTCCGCATTGATGATGAGTTTCAGGAAGTCGAGGATGTTGCGGGCATAGAGCGCCGACGCGTCCGTTGCGACCAGGCCGGGCAGGTTGGTCAGCCCGACCAGCGTCACGCCGTGTTTCTCGACCACCTTGCCTTTCTCTGACAGCGGGCAGTTGCCGCCGCGTTCGACCGCCAGGTCCACCAGCACCGAGCCGGGCTTCATGGCCGCGACCGTCTCGGCCGACACCAGCGTGGGCGCGGGGCGGCCGGGGATGAGGGCGGTGGTGATGACGATATCGGCCTGCTTGCAGCGTTCCGACACCAGCGCTGCCTGCCGCGCCATCCAGGCCGGCGGCATGGGGCGGGCATAGCCGCCCACGCCTTGCGCGATCTCGCGTTCCTCGTCGGTCTCGAACGGCACGTCGATGAACTTGGCGCCGAGCGATTCGACCTGCTCGCGCGCGGCGGGGCGCACGTCCGAGGCCTCGACCACCGCGCCCAGGCGCTTGGCCGTGGCGATGGCCTGCAGGCCGGCGACGCCGGTGCCCAGCACCACGGCGCGCGCGGCCTTGAGCGTGCCGGCGGCGGTCATCATCATGGGGATCAGGCGGCCGTAGTGGTGGGCCGCCAGCAGCACGGCCTTGTAGCCGGCCAGGTTGGCCTGCGACGAGAGCACGTCCAGGCTTTGCGCGCGGGTGATGCGGGGCGCGGCTTCCAGCGCGAATCCGACCAGTCCGGCGGCGGCCATCTGCTGCAGGCCGTCGGCATCGAAGGGATCGAGCATGCCGATGACCACGCTGCCGGGTTTCATCTGCGGCAGTTCGGCCGCAGACGGCGCGCGAACCTTCATCACGAGCTCCGCCCCCAATGCCTCCTGGGCGGTGCCGAGCGTGGCGCCAGCGGCTTCGTAGGCTTCGTCGAGATAGCGCGCCGCAGTGCCCGCGCCACGCTCCACGACAACGGTGTGTTTGCCGCCTACGTACTTCTTGACGGTCTCTGGTGTTGCTGCGACACGGGTTTCCCCGTCTCGGGTTTCCCTTGGTATCCCGATGTGCATCGACGCCTCTCCTCAGAAGGTTCGCCGTAGTTATAACGGATATACGCCCGGGGGAGGAGGTTCGGCGGGGCGCAAAAGAAAAGCCCCATGGGGTTAACCATGGGGCTTTGGGGCTCGCGCCCCGGTCATACCGGCCAGACTGACAGCTGGCTGCTGGCCGGCACCCGGCGCGCAGGCGTCCGGCGTCAGGCCGTCTGCGCGCGAGTCCAGTCGATCAGCGCGGCGGTGAGATCGCGCAGGTCGGCCTTGAGGCGGCCGTAGTTGGCCGACGGACGCAGGCTGGCCTCGTCCATGTAGAGCTTGCGGTTGATCTCGATCTGCAGGCTGTGGCGGTCTTCGTCGGGACGGCCGAAGGCGCGCACCAGCTCGACGCCCTTGTAGGGGTCGTTCACGGTCACGTTGTAGCCGCGCTCGCGCAGCCAGACCGCGATGAATTCGCGGAAGGCCGGATCGCTGGTGCTGCCGTCGCGGTCGCCCAGCACGAAGTCGGGATGGACCAGGCCGGGGCGGTCGGTGGCGTAGGCGCCGGCGACGCTGGGCATCGAGTGGCAGTTGATGTGCCAGACCTTGCCGAACTTCTGGTGGGCGCTGTCCAGCACCTGGCCCAGGGCGGCGTGGTACGGCTTCCAGCAGGCTTCGATGCGGTGCGTCACTTCCTCGACGCTCAGCTTGCGGTCGTACAGCGGCGTGCCGTCGTCCAGCATGCGCCAGATCAGGCCCTTGCCCAGCTTGACCTTGGGCGAGGCATTGACCGCGCCGGGCCAGGCCTGGTCGAGCAGCAGTTCGTCGATTTCGTCCGGGGCGCGATTGGCATCGATGTAGGCGCGCGGAAAGCTCGCGGCGATCATGGGCACGCCCATGTCGATGGCGTCGCCCCACAGATCATCAACCCAGGTGTCCTCGGCGGTGCGCAGGGCCCCGAAATCCACGGCGGGCGCGAAATCGGGCGGGTAGGTGGTGCCACTGTGCGGGGAGTCCAGCACCAGGGGCGCCGAGGGCGCCGAGTTCGGATACTGCTGCGGAAGGTCGAGCCGATAGGACAGGGGTTGGGTAATTCGCATATGGGGGTGTTGCGTTCGTGAATCGGAGACCCCCGCGCGCCGCGCGGACGCGGCGGGGGCCGAAGATCGCTCAGTCGATCTTCACGTTGGCTTCTTTGGCGATGCGCTTGTTCTTGGCGATCTCGGCCGAGATCTGCTTGGCAAACGCTTCGGGGCTGTTGGCGGCCGGCTCGGCGCCCAGCGCTTCCAGGCGCGACTTGACGTCGGCTTCGGCGCTGACCTTCTGCACGGCGGCGTTCAGCTTGGCCAGGATCGGGGCGGGCAGCTTGGCCGGGGCGACCAGGCCGAACCACGAGGCGTCGTTGACGGCGGGCAGGCCGACTTCGGCGAAGGTGGGCACGTTCGGCAGGCTGGCCACGCGCTTGGGCGCGGCGACGGCCATGGCGATCAGGCGGCCGGACTGCACGTGCGGCAGGGTCGAGGGCAGGTTGTCGTACATGACGTCGACCTGGCCGGCCAGCGCATCGTTCAGCGCCGGGCCCACGCCACGGTAGGGCACGTGCATCAGGTCGGTGCCCGAGGCCATCTTGAACAGTTCGCCCATCATGTGCGAGACCGAGCCGTTGCCGGCCGAGGCGTAGGTCAGCTTGCCCGGCTGGCTCTTGGCCAGCTTGATGAACTCGGCCATGTCCTTGGCCTGCACCTTCGGGTTGATGGTCATGATGTTCGGCACGGCGGCCAGGTTCGAGACCGGCGTGAAGTCCTTCTCGCCATCGAACGGCAGGTTCGGGTAGATGGCCGGATTGATGCCGTGCGTGCTGACGGTGGCGATGCCCAGGGTGTAGCCGTCCGGCGCGCTGCTGGCCACGAAGGCGCTGCCGATCGAGCCGCCGGCGCCGCCGCGGTTTTCCACCACCACGGTCTGGTTCAGTTCCTTGCCGAGCTTGTCGGCGAACAGGCGGCCGACGATGTCGGTGGTGCCGCCGGGCGGGAACGGCACGATCAGGCGGATCGGCTTGCTCGGGTAGGCGTCTTCGGCATGGGCGATGCCCGAGGTCAGCGGCGTGGCCAGGGTCGCGGCGGCGACACAGAGACCTAGGACTACATTACGGCGTTGCATGGATTCCCCTATGAATTGGAAAGCGACTGCGCAAAAGGCAGACGCAAACAGGAAGATTCTTTCGTGCAAGGCCGGTTTGCACAAACGAAAGTTTCTCCTTAAGCTATGACTTTTTTTCATGCCTCTTTTGCGGCGAAGTTTTCTTTTTGTAACTTCAAGCCCCGTCGACCGGGTCCGCAGGCATTCCCCCCCATGAGACGGTTCTGTCCTTCGCTCACCGACCTGCAAGCCTTTGAAGTGGCCGCCAGGCACAGCAGCTTCACCCGCGCCGCCCAGGAGCTGTGCGTGACGCAGGGTGCGGTAAGTAAGCAAGTGAAACATCTGGAGGAGTTCGTCGGCGTCGAACTATTCCTGCGCATCAGGCAAGGGCTGGTCCTGACCGAGGCCGGCCGCAGCTACCTCACCAAGATCCAGGCGGGACTGGGCCAGATCGAGGCGGCCACCGTGGAACTGATCGCGCACCAGGGCCAGGGCGGCACGCTCAACCTGACCTGTATGCCGACCTTCGGCGCGCGCTGGCTGATCCCGCGCCTGACGGCCTTCATGCGGTTGCGCCCGGACATCCACGTGGAATTCCTGCCGCACCGCCAGGGCTACGATTTTTCGTCGCCCGAGCTGGACGCCGCCGTCCGTTTCGGCGAGGGCATCTGGCCGGGCAGCGGCGCCGACTACATCGTCGGCCGCGAGATCCTGCCGGTCTGCAGCCCGCGCCTGATTCCCGGCGGCTGTAGCGTGCCGGCGGACCTGCTGGCCTACCCCCTGCTGCACCATACCTCGGCCCTGGAAGGCTGGCGCGACTGGTTCGAGCAGGCCGGCTGCGACACCCGGCGCAGCCTGGAAGGGGCGCGCTTCGACCAGTATGCATTGCTGTCGCAGGCGGCCGCCGCCGGCTTCGGCGTGGCGCTGATCCCGCGCTGCCTGATCGAGGACGAATTGCGCGACGGCAAGCTGGCCGTGGCGATCCAGCTGCCGATCCGCGCGCGCATGGGCTACTACCTGTGCTACCCCGAGCAGAAGGCCAACCTGCCCACCCTGCAGGCGTTCCGGACCTGGCTGATGGAAGTCTCGCGGGCGGCCGAGCCGCAGCCGCAGGACGCCGCCGCCCCACAGTAAAATGGCATCATCATGAGTCAAACATCCACCAAGAAGGGCCGCGTTGTCGTCGGCATGTCCGGCGGGGTCGATTCTTCGGTCACCGCCTGGCTGCTCAAGCAGCAAGGCTACGAGGTCGTCGGCCTGTTCATGAAGAACTGGGAAGACGACGACGATTCCGAATACTGCTCCACCCGCCAGGACCTGCTGGACGCGGCCAGCGTGGCCGACCTGGTCGGCGTGGAATTCGAATACGTCAATTTCGCCGCCGAGTACAAGGACCGCGTGTTCGCGGAATTCCTGCGCGAGTACTCGGCCGGCCGCACGCCCAATCCGGACGTGCTGTGCAATGCCGAAATCAAGTTCAAGGCCTTCCTCGACCACGCCATGGCGCTCGGCGCCGAACACATCGCCACCGGCCACTACGCCCGCGTGCGCGAAGTGGCCGCCGAGGGCGGCGGCTCGCGCTTCGAGCTGCTCAAGGCGCTGGACGGTTCCAAGGACCAGAGCTATTTCCTGCACCGACTGAACCAGGCGCAACTGTCGCGCACCCTGTTCCCGCTGGGCGAGATCCACAAGACCGAGGTGCGTCGCATCGCGCACGAGATCGGCCTGCACAATGCGGCCAAGAAGGACTCCACCGGCATCTGCTTCATCGGCGAACGTCCGTTCCGCGAGTTCCTGAACCGCTACCTGCCGACCGAACCGGGCCCGATCCTGACGCCGGAAGGACAGAAGGTCGGGCGCCACGAGGGCCTGTCGTTCTACACGCTGGGCCAGCGCAAGGGCCTGGGCGTGGGCGGCGTGAAGGGCCGCCAGCGCGATGACGGCACGGCCGAGGCCTGGTACGTGGCGCGCAAGGACCTCGAGCGCAATGTGCTTTACGTGGTGCAGGGGCATGACCATCCCTGGCTGCTGTCCGGCTCGTTGCGGGCGCAGGACGTCAGCTGGGTGGCGGGGCAGGCGCCTGCCGCGGGCGAATACGGCGCCAAGACGCGCTACCGCCAGGCCGATGCGGCCTGCCGCCTGGGCGACGCGACCACCGAGGGCTTCACGCTCGATTTCGCCGAGCCGCAATGGGCGGTCACGCCCGGGCAATCGGCGGTGCTTTACGATGGCGATATCTGCCTGGGCGGCGGCATCATCGTCTAGGCACGCCGGCCTGTGACGGGCCGTTGCAACACCGATAGCAGTTCCAGCCAGGCCCCGCGGGCGTCGCGTCCGCGGGGCCTGGCTCATGAAAAACGGCGCATGCCGACAACGAGGAGAGGGATGTGGATGTAACGATGGTGATTTGCCTGCTGGCGCTGGGCGCGGTGGCGGGCTTCGCGGCGGGGCTGCTGGGCATTGGCGGCGGCATGCTGCTGGTGCCGTTCCTGACGATGCTGTTCGCCTGGAAAGGCATGCCGGCGGACCTGGTGGTGCACGCCGCCATCGCCACCTCGATGACCTCGATCCTGTTCACCTCGATCTCCAGCGTGCGCGCCCACCAGCAGAAGGGCACGATCAAATGGCGCATCGTCTGGGCCATGGCGCCCGGCATCATCCTGGGCGGCCTGCTGTCGGGCGGCGCGGTGTTCGCGGCGCTCAGCACCCTGTGGCTGTCGCTGTTCTTCGCGCTGTTCGTGGGCTATTCCGGCTGGAACATGCTGCGCAACAAGAAGCCCAAGCCGAGCCGACAGATGCCGGGCGTGGTCGGCACCAGCGCGGCCGGCGCCGGCATCGGCTTCCTGTCGGGGCTGGTGGGGGCGGGCGGCGGCTTCCTGTCGGTGCCCTTCATGGTCTGGTGCAACGTGGCGCTGCACAATGCGGTGTCGACCTCGGCGGCGCTGGGTTTTCCCATCGCGCTGGCCAACAGCATCGGCTATGTGGTGTCGGGGCTGAACGAAGGCGCGACCCGCCCCGGCATGCTGGGCTACATCTACTGGCCGGCGCTGCTGGTGCTGGTGTGCGTCAGCGTCCTCACGGCGCCGCTGGGCGCGCGCATGGCGCACCGCTTGCCGGTGCAGACGCTGAAGCGGGTGTTCGCCTGCCTGCTGTTCGCGCTGGCCGCCTACATGCTGTTCAAGGCCGCGCAGGCGTTCTGGGCCTGAGCCGCAAGTGAAACCGGCCGCGCAAGGCGGCCGGAACGGTGCGGGACGATGCCGGGGGCCGTCAGGCCGTCTTGGGGATGGTGTCCACGAACGACTGGCGCTGCGACAGCTTGTCGTACAGGCGCGCCAGGTTGGGGTGGTTGGCGCGCCAGTCCAGCTCGGCGAAGCGCAGGTCCAGGTAGCCCAGGCCACAGCCCACGGCGATGTCGGCCAGGCTGTAGTTGATGCCCATGCAGTGGGCGTTCTCGCCCAGGCTCTTGTCCATGGCGTCCAGGCTGGCGTGGATCTTGCCGTACTGGCGTTCGATCCATTCCGGGCTGCGCTGCGCCTCGGGGCGCTGCTTTTCCTTGACGATGGTGACGCAGGCGTCCAGCAGGCCGTCGGCGATGGCTTCCCAGCACTTGACGGCCGCGCGGTCGCGGCCCGGCTGCGGAATCAGGCGGGCGACGGGGGACAAGGTATCCAGGTACTCGACGATGACGCGCGAATCGAACAGGGCGCCGCCATCTTCCATGACCAGGCAGGGCACCTTGCCCAGCGGGTTGTACGTTTGGATCTGCGTGTCGGCGGACCAGACGTTTTCGAGTTCAAGCCGATAATCCAGCTTTTTCTCGGCCATGACGATACGCACCTTGCGCACGTATGGACTGGTAAGCGAGCCGATCAGTTTCATGGATTCACAAGCGGAGTCGGAAAGCGGCCGAAGTATAGCAGGCCGCATGGCGGCCAAACCGTCCGCGGGACGGAATCCCGCTCAGTTTGCCACAATGTTGCGCGGCCCTGAATGATAAAATCGCCGGGTTTTCCCACCCGCAGCTTTTTCCTTCCCAGACCATGCAAATCGCCGACCAGCTTAGCCAACTTAATGCCCTTTCGCCACTGGATGGCCGATACGCCTCCCGCGGCGACGCGCTGCGCGGGCTGCTCTCCGAGGCCGGTTTCATGGCCCACCGCGTCGAGGTCGAGGTGGCCTGGCTGGTGGCCCTGTCCGATGCCGGCCTGCCGGAGCTGCCCGCCTTCTCCCAGGAAGCCCGCGCCCGCCTGCAACAGCTGGTGCGCGACTTCTCCGAGGCCGACGCCGCCCGCATCAAGGACATCGAACGCGTCACCAACCATGACGTCAAGGCGGTCGAATACTGGCTCAAGGAAAAGGTCGCCGACCATGCCGAACTGGCGGCCGCGGCCGAATTCATCCACTTCGCCTGCACCTCCGAGGACATCAACAACACCTCGCACGCGCTGATGCTGTCGCGCGCCCGCAGCGAAGTGGTGCTGCCGCGCCTGCGTGAAATCGCCGCCAGGCTCAACGACATGGCCGTGGCCCAGGCCGACCAGCCGATGCTGTCGCGCACCCACGGCCAGCCGGCCAGTCCCACCACGCTGGGCAAGGAATTCGCCAACGTCGCGGCGCGCCTGAACCGCGCCATCGCCGCGATCGAAGCGGTCGAGCCGCTGGCCAAGCTCAACGGCGCCACCGGCAACTACAACGCCCACCTGTCGGCCTACCCGGAAATCGACTGGCCCGCCTTCAGCCAGCGCGTGCTGGCCGGCCTGGGCCTGACGCAGAACCGCCACACCATCCAGATCGAACCGCACGACTGGATGTCGGCGCTGTTCGATGCCATCGTGCGCGCCAACATCATCGTGCTCGACCTGGACCGCGACATCTGGGGTTACGTGGCCCTGGGCTATTTCAAGCAACGCCTGAAGGAAGGCGAGGTCGGTTCGTCCACCATGCCGCACAAGGTCAACCCGATCGACTTCGAAAACTCCGAAGGCAACCTGGGCCTGGCCAATGCCGTGCTGCGCCATCTGTCTGATAAATTGCCGATCTCCCGCTGGCAGCGCGACCTGACCGACTCCACCGTGCTGCGCAACCTGGGCGTGGGCCTGGGCTATTGCCTGGTGGCCTGGGACGCCTGCATGCGCGGCCTGGGCAAGCTCGAAGTCAACACCGCCGCCATCGACGCCGACATCGACGCCTGCTGGGAAGTGCTGGCCGAGCCGGTGCAGACGGTCATGCGCCGCTACGGCCTGCCGCAGCCGTACGAACAGCTCAAGGCTTTGACGCGCGGCAAAGGCATCACCGAGGAAGCCCTGCGAGAATTCATACAGGGCCTGGCCCTGCCGGACGAACCCAAGGCGCGCCTGCTGGCGATGACCCCGCGTTCGTATATCGGCCTGGCCGCGGACCTGGCCCGGGCGGTATAGTCGCCTTGCCGCGCGCCGGGCGCGCGGCATCCTTGTTGTACTTACGGGAGATTGCAATGAAGAAGTTGTCCACGCTCGCCGCGTTGGCCTGTATGACCGTCGGATCGCTGCTGGCGACCTCGGCCCAGGCGCAGTTCGCCAAGCCCGAAGATGCCGTCAAGTACCGCCAGTCGGCGCTGACGCTGATGGCCTCGCACTTCGGCCGCATGACGCCGGTGGTCAAGGGCCAGGCGCCCTACGACGCGGCCCAGATCAAGGCCAACGTCGAAGTGCTCAAGACGCTGTCGGCGCTGCCCTGGTCGGCTTTCGGTCCCGGCACGGAAGGCGGCGACGCCCGTCCCGAGATCTGGAGCGACGCGGCCGGCTTCAAGCAGAAGCAGCAGGCGTTCCAGGACAACATCGTCAAGCTGTCGGCGGCTGCCGACGCCGGCGACCTGGACAAGCTGCGCGCCGCATTCGGCGACGTGGGCGCGAGCTGCAAGGCCTGCCACGACGCCTATCGCAAGAAGAAGTAAGCCGGTACCGCGCCCTGTGGCGCGCCGCCGCATGTAAAAAGCCCCTCGACCGAGGGGCTTTTCCATTGGTGCGCGGCCTGGATACCGCGCGTGGCTCGGCGGCCAGCGCCACGCGCGAGCCCGATGACTACGAGAACGACATGTCCGCGACGATTTCCAGCGATCGAATCCACAGCACCAGGCCGGTGACACAGGCGCCCAGGATCAGGGCGCGCAGCCAGATCGCGAAGCCGTCCTGGGTCGGCGGTGTGCCGGGCGGAACGTCTTTCGGATCGACGTTGCCGGTGATGATGGCGCGCACCAGCCGCTTGCGCCGCACCAGCGCATACCAGGTTATGGCCAGCAGGTGCAGGGCGACCAGGCCGATGATGACCCATTCATTGAGCTTGTGCCACGAGGTCAGCAGGCCGGCGGTGGACTCGCTGACGTGGCCGAACAGCGGGCCCTGCGTCATGATGTCATCGGTGGTGAACAGGCCGCTCACGGCCTGGAAGCCGACCACCAGCAGCAATGCCAGCACCGACCACGCCCCCAGCGGATTGTGGCCGGCCGGCGCGGCCGCGCCCTTGAGATAGTTGGCCACCGCGCGCGGCCCGCGCACGAACTGGGTGAAGCGCGCATAGCGCGGGCCGACAAAGCCCCACAGCACGCGAAAGACGATCAGGCCCAGCGCGACACAGCCGAAGCGCACGTGCCAGTCCATGTACAGGCCGCCCAGCTTGACGCTGACGAAGGCGCCGACGATGCAGACGACGAGGGCCCAGTGGAAGAGTCGGGTGGGAAGGTCCCAGATGCGGATGGCAAGCCGGTTGTTTTGCATGATGGTCGCGCCTTGACTGCGTTGCCTGCGACTTTATCACGCACAAATGAAGCCGCCACGGCGTGGGCCATGGCGGTTTTGCGCCAGATTAAGGTTGGGAACCGCTGGCTCAGCGAGCGGCGCGGCGCACCGGTTCGATGCGGTGCACGTGCTCGTGGCGGAAGCGGATACGCTGTCCGGGGACCTTCTGCGCGGCCGTTCCGCAAGGCACGATTTCGGTGGTGTACGTGGTCGTGCCGTCGATCGGCGCGTTGAAGATCACGGCGGCGCGGATGGCCGGGCCGTCGGCCGGTTGCAGGTAAACGATGTCGCCGATGTGGATCGGCATGTTGTCCAGCTTGGTATGGGCCGGGCGTCGGATCAGGTCCGAGGTAGTGAAACGAGTATTCATGTTGTGTTCTCTTTCAAGTTCTTGTTATGGGAATTGCTGCGTAGCGCATGCCACGAAGCGGGGGCGAGGGCGCTGTCGCGCGCCGCGCCCCGGCCATGTGCCGGGTCATGCATGACACTAACGCATATCCGCCGCCGGTCCTTTGCGCATTCTCATGGTTTGCGGGCGCGCCGGACTGGCTGCGGGGGCCGTCCCGGGCCTGGACCTGGGACGTTGCGGGCGCCGCCTGCCTGTATTGGTGGACGGCGGATCCAATAGGCGATGGCGTTACGGCGCCATCGCGGGCGCATGGCAGCGGATCAACGCTGCGTTGTGCGTTTTCCGACCGGGCCGGACTCGGCGGCATGGTCGGGGCGAATGTTGGCTATGGCCCGCGCCATCGTCGTGACGACGCGCAAGGCAAACCGGCAACACAATTGCGTGCAATAAATGGTTGGCAACCGGTTCCGCGTTCTTAGGGTTGTCTGTCGCGAAACAGGATGATCAACGGGTTGGCCAATAGGGTTGGTCAACGGATGGTGACCGATGCCCCGCCGGGTAGCTCAATGGCTGGTTTTCAAAGCCTGGTTCGCTGGCGGACCCAGGTGAGGCTGAGTGGGACCTGAGCAAAACCCGACCAAGGCGGCGGCAAAGCCTGGAGTGCCAAACGGCAAATTCCAATAGCGCCAAGTTCAATAGGCTCAACTAACGATTATATGGCTAAATTAATGATTTCGCAAGGGTTTTTGTGAGGCGCGCCGAAATGAGTGCGACGCCACCCTTGCCGTCCGGCCGGGGTGCCCCCTGGCGCGGGCGCTGACGCCCCGCGCCAGGGGGCAGGACCCAGGTCAGTGCGTGGCGGGGCGCGCCTGGCGTTGCGCTTCGATGATCAGCGCCTCCAGGCGGGGCGACATGCGCAGCGCGACCTGCGCGGCGGTCGAGCCGTCGGGACGGGTGTCGGTTTCCAGCGCCAGCTCGATGCGTTCGCCATCGAAGGCTTCCGGGGCGGCCTCGATCTCGACATAGCGTTGCAGCAAGGCATCCACGGCTTTCTGCGCATCGGCCAGCGCTTCTTCGCCCAGGTGCCCGGGGCGCAGATACTGGTTGGCCACGCGGGCCAGGTCGTTCATGAAAAACAGCAGGGCGGCGGCGCCACGGCAATCGGGATGGGCGAAGCCCCAGGTGTCGGGGGAAGCGTCTTGGGTCATTCAGGCTGGAAAGACAAGGGGTGGCGGGCGGCCGCAGCGGGCCGGCAATCCTGCATTTTAGGCCGGTCCGGCCCAGTGCGGGGCGCTGGCGGAACGCGGCCAAGCATGAGGTCCCGGCGCGCGGCCTGCACAGTGGGGCTGCGCATCCCGTTTCCGTGCCGCTTGGGGCATACTGGGCGCCCCATGATCAGACACGCACGCCCCGCCGACCTGGCGCTCCTGCCCGATATCGAACGTTCCGCCGCCGCCCGCTTCCTTGGGACGCCCATGGCCTGGGCCGCCGCGGGCGAGCCCCTGCCGCCAGCCGAATTGGCGCGCGCCGCTGCCGCGGGCCTGTTGTGGGTCGCGCCGGGCGACGACGACCGGCCGGCGGGATTCGCGCTGGCCCGGCCGATGGACGGCGACCTGTACCTGGCGGAAATGTCGGTCGCGCTGCCTATGCAGGGGCGCGGCCTGGGACGCGACCTGCTGCGGGCGGTGGTCGAACATGCGCGCGCCGCGCGCATCTACCGCGGCGTGGCGCTGACCACCGATCGCGAGCTGCCCTGGAATGCGCCTTTCTACCAGCGGCAAGGCTTTGTCGAGGTCCCGGCCCCGCAATTGGGGCCCGCATTGCGGGCTCGCCTGGAGGCGGAGGCGGCCGCGGGTTTCGACCCGGCGCGCCGCTGCGCGATGCGCTACGCGCTGGCGGCGTGAGCCGCTAAGGCGCGCGCCGGTGGGCTGTGTCATATCGATTCGATGGCAACAAAATCCGCCCGCCGGCGGCGGGTGGCGGACGCTTCGGGATAATCTGCCGGGGAGGATGCCGGCCGCCGGGCGGGTGTTCCCGATGCAACGTTTTACGCAAGGAGGGAAGGGCATGGCAATGCTGCGGATCTGCCTGGCCGGCCTGGCGGCGGCTTCGATGCTGGCGCTGGCCGCTTGCGGCAATCGCGAGCCGCAGGAGCGCGCGGCCTTCATCGAGCTGCTGCAAAGCCGTATCGCGTCCGGGTCGCTGGTGCCGGTCGGCGCCCTCGGCGAAGCCGAGAAAGAGGCCGTGGGCCGCTACGACGATGCCTACGAGGTGATCGTCGATTTCCAGTCCGCCATGGCCAAGGCGGCCGTGACGCTGCGCCCCATCCTTGCGGCCGAGCGCATCCAGTCGGTCGACGACATCGTGCGGCGGCGCGAGGCCCTGCTGGCCGCGCGCAAGACGCTGGCCGACAGCGCCGGCGCCTTGCAGGATGCCAAGGCCCGCGCCGACCGCGCGCGCAGGGGACTGGAGCTTGCGCCGGATCTGGCGCCGGTCTACGACGGGGTGTATGACGAGGCGGTCACGGCGCCGGCGGCCGAGTTGATGGACGCGGCGGCGCGCATGGATACCGTCGCGCGCGATGCGCTCGGCATCGCCGATTTCGTCGCGGCCAATGAGGCCGAGATCACGCTCGAGGATGGGCTGGCCAAGGTCGCCACGCCGTCGCTGCAGCATGAACTGAATCTGCGCCTGCAGGGCCTGAACGCCCAGTCGCCGGCGCTGGAGGCCGCCCGCGCGGTGGTGTCGCGGGCGGCGGCCGGCGAGCCCTGAATGCCCGCCGCGCGCCGCTTTCCGCGCAATGGCGCCCGCCGGACGGCCGGGGCCGGGGCCAGCGGGGGGAACGAGCGGGGCGGGACGCTGCTTTGTACAATGCGGGTCTCCGCGGTTCAGGCCGCGCCTTGGACGGAACATGAGCCAATCTTCCAGCTTGCACTACCGTACCTTCCTGCTCCTCCTGGTGGTGGTATCCATCGCGTTCGGCTGGCTGTTGTGGCCGTTCTACGGCGCGGTGTTCTGGGGCGCCATCCTGGCGATCCTGTTCGCGCCGCTGCAACGGCGGCTGGTGCCGCGCATCGGCGGCCGGCGCAACCTGGCGGCGCTGATCACGCTGGCCATGGTGCTGCTGCTGGTGATCCTGCCGCTGGTGGTCATCAGTGGGTCGCTGGTGCGCGAGGGGGCGAACCTGTACCAGAGCATCAAATCCGGCCAGATCAACTTTGGCGCCTACTTCCAGCAGGCCATGGAAGCGCTGCCGCCGTCCGTGCATGACCTGCTGGCGCGGTTCGACCTGGCCGACATCCCCAGCCTGCAGGAAAAGCTCAGCGCTGGCGCAATGCAGGCCAGCCAGTTCCTGGCGACCCAGGCGCTCAGCATCGGGCAGGACACCTTCCAGTTCGTGGTCAGCTTCGCCATCATGCTGTACCTGCTGTTCTTCCTGCTGCGAGACGGGCCGCAACTGGCCCAGCGCGTCAAGCGCGCGGTGCCGCTCAGCGAAACCCACAAGCACCATCTTTTCCGCAAGTTCACCACGGTGGTGCGCGCGACGGTGAAGGGCAATATCGCGGTGGCGGCCTCGCAGGGCGCCCTGGGGGGCATCATTTTTTCCATCCTGGGGATCCAGGGGGCGCTGCTGTGGGGCGTCATCATGGGCTTCCTGTCGCTGCTGCCGGCGGTGGGCGCGGGCCTGATCTGGGCGCCGGTGGCGATCTATTTCCTGTTGACCGGCGCGACCATCAAGGGCGTGGTGCTGATCGCCTTCGGCGTGCTGGTGATCGGCATGGTCGACAACGTGCTGCGTCCGATCCTGGTGGGCAAGGACACCAAGATGCCCGACTACGTGGTGCTGATCTCGACCCTGGGCGGCATGGCGCTGTTCGGCCTGAATGGTTTCGTCATCGGCCCGCTGATCGCCGCGCTGTTCATGGCCAGCTGGGACTTGTTCTCGCCTCCGGATGACGTCGTCGCGGCCGCGCTGGCCAAGCCCGCGGTCCCGCCTTCCAGGCCGTCGACCCCGGCCTCGTCCCCGGCTGCGCCCCCAAAGGCCGACTGACAAGCCTGAGCGCGCCTGCCAGTGGCCTGTGCGCGGTCAAGACGACGTCAGGGCCGAGGGTGTAAGGTGTGGTGGTGCCGGCCCGCCGGGGCCGGCGTCCTGTCTCCGCGGCGCCGCCGGCCTGACCCGGCAGTGCTGCGGATTTCCTTCATGAGGAGCGCGTCGGATATGGACTGGAAATTGCACAAGTCGGGCTGGATCGAAGAGCGCAACTTCGACATCGAATTCGCCGAAACTCCCGAGGGCTACCATGCCCGCGTCCGCGTTTTCGGCTTTCCCGTGCTGGAAGACACGCGAAACGTGTTTCCGAACGCGATGCTGGCGGAGAAGGGCGCGCTGGCGCTGCTCAAGAGCCAGTTCGCCGGCACGCCGGACCTGGAAGAAAAGTAGGCTGCGGCAGGCCGCCGCCTGCGGCCCGCGCAACGCGCGCGGGCTTGCGCTGGAGACGGCGGCGGCGCGCCATTCAGCGCAGCGGCAGGCGGCGTCCTCCGACGATGAGGTCGCGGTCCTGGCGTGGCTCGGTATGCACCTGCCCCTGTGCCAGCGCCCCGCCCATGTCGACTTCCGGACCGCTCTCGGACGTGCGATGCGTCCTGGACGACACCACGCGCCAGCCGTCCTTGCCCCGCCCCTGATAGGTCAGGAAAGTTTCGTAGCCCCCCGCCGTGGCGTCGGCGCGCGGCGGTACATACAGGACCAGATCGGCCGCGCCGGGGCCGGTGATGTCCGCATGGATCAACCAGCAGCGGGCAGCGGCCAAGACGGGGTTGGACGGGTCGTCGGCAGCGGCCTTTTCCGCGCTTACGCATCGGTCCAGCTCGAACGGGTTTTCGGTCGCGGCGTAGCGCCACCAGGCGTCCGGCACGGCACCGCCGGCAGGATGGACCTGAAGGCTGTCGGGCTTGGTCAGCGAGGCGGCCAGGCCGGACTGGCGCGGCCCCCAATCGTAGTATTTGCCCGTCAGTGCGTCGGCGGCGGCGATTGCGATCTTGGGCGATTGGGCCTGGGCGGCACCATCGGCCAGCCTGCGCATCGCCTGCCGGCCGTATTCGCCGCGATCGCGCGCGGCCGAGAGATAGCTGAATTCCTCGGGCGGGACGCGGCCGTCGATCAGGCGTTGCACCTGGCTGTCGACCTCGATGCGGTCGGGATTCAGGATTGGCGTGTTCACCAGGGCCAGCATGGCCAGCGCGCAGAAGGCCGCGACGATGTTGGTGCCTCCCAGGATCGTGTGGAAACGCCGCGGCGCGAGCGCCGCCCAGGCATAGCCCAGCGCGTATAGCGTCAACAGGATCGCGGCGTAGACGCCCCAGATGCGCGGAATGGTCCAACCGTACTGTTCGACGCGCACGACGAGACCGTACAGCGCCACCAGCGCCAGCGGCAACAGGCCGCACGCCGCGACGCGCAGCACCGCGCGCAGGCGCGGGCCGAAGGGCGGCGCCTCGGGGCTGTCCTGCCAGGCGGAGTTGATGAGCTTGATCCACAGCGCGCTGAAGGCGATGAGGGCGCCAGCGGACAGCGCCACCGCCTGCAGGTCCAGCGCCAGCCGGGCCGCCAGCGCCAGCACGAAGGCGATGCCGACCAGCGCAACCAGCGGCAGCAGCCACGCGGTGAGCGTGAGCCAGGAGCGTTGCAGCGTGTCCGCCAGCTGCGGCCGGCGATGTACCCCCACCAGGCTGACCGCCAGCACCAGCGGCATCACGCCCAGCGTGAAGCGGGTGGACTTGACGACATTGCCGACCGCGCCAATGCCGATCATGCCGAACATGGCGCCCGCGGCCCAGAACAACAGCCAGACCGCCAGGGCCAGGCCGCCGGCCAGCGCCAGCTTGACGGTGTTGCGCCAGGCCGCGCGGAACACCGCGGGGTAGTCCCAGCCCGGCCGGGATGGGTCCAGCGCCTGGATCAGGGGAAGCAGCATGAAACCGCTGGCGGCGGTGATCACGGTGGCGAGCGCGCGCGGGCCGTCGTCGGAATAGCGCACGGGTTGCGAGCCCAGCAGCGGCATCAGGCCGTAGGCGTGCAGCGCGGGCAGCGCCAGGGCATAGGCCAGCAGCGCCAGCAGCCAGCGCCTGCCAGAGCGCATGCCGGCCAGCATGGCGCCCGCCAGTGGCACCAGCCAGACCCACTGGATCGCGAACAGGGTGGCGAACGGGTTGTGCCATGGCCACACGCGGTTCAGCAGCGCGGCATGCAGCGCCAACGCCAGCAGCGCGCCGAGCGCGCCGTGGACCAGGATGGTTCTTTCGGGAGCCGACAGGGGAGAGCGGGTTGCCATGGGGTCAGAAGTCCTCGCTGCGCCAGACCTTCAGCACGCGGCCGAAGACCTCGAAATCCATGCCTTCGGTGATGTCCCAGGCGTCGTACTTGGTGTTTTCGGACTTGGCCCGCACCACCAGCCCGGAGGCGGTGGGAATGCGCTGCAGCCGCTTGATGAAGCCTTCGCTGCCGACGCGGAAGAAGTAGATGGCGTCGTATTCGACGGCCTGCACGCCGCGGTCGACGATCAGGGGATCGCCGGGATTGAACATGGGGCGCATGGAATCGCCAAAGCCCGTGACGATGCACAGGTTCTTCGAGGCGGAAAAGCCGCGGACGTTCTTCTGCAGCCATTCGGGGCTGACGTTCCAGCTCTGGATGACGCCCGGCTGGTCGCGCAGTTCCAGGCCGCTTCCCATCGCGCCGCCGGTATCGAACTGGGCGATGAGCACATTGCCGTGATCGGGCCGGCCCAGCCGCCCGTGGTTGAAGGAGACCAGCCGGCCCGGTGGCTCGTCGGCGATGACGTCGGGCGAGAGCTCGTGCCACAGGTCGGGGTGGGGAAGATCCATCCAGTGGGCGGGCTGGCCCAGGCCGGCGGAAATCCTGGCGGCCAGGGCATCGCCGACGCGGCGCGGGTTCTTGTCGCGCTTGCCCTGGAACCCCTGGAGGATCTGGTCGAGGTATTTGCGACTCACGCCCGCGCGTTCGGCCAGGCGGTCCACCCCCCCGGCCTGGAGCACGGCGTACTTGAGGTTGTTCAGTCGTATCGAGCGGATATCCATGGTAGCGATAGTAGCAATCCGCTACCTGAAAGTACAGTAGCGATTCGCTGTTGATTTTAAGGTAGCGAGTCGCTACCATGATTCCAATCCCGAAGATAGTCGGGGCGACCGCAGCCATGCCCGGCCGCCGGTGGCCCTGCCGGGACCCACCCCGCCGACCGTGGCGCACGAAGGGGCACCGGCCAATGTGCCCTTGAATCGCTACCGGAGTAGCGACCGCCACGGGCGGACAAACCGGGATGACGACGAATCGAAGGCTTGGAACAAGGAAAAAAGCATGGATAAGCATCTTGTCCGGGAGGCATCCCGATGAAATATGCAAGCGAAGTCCTGGATCTCATGGCGGCGGCGCCGGGGCGTCCCTGGCGCATGGCGGAACTGGTGCGCGGCGCATCCGGCGCGCGCGAGCTGACGCGGCGCGAACGCAACGCGATGCGACAGGCCATCCTGCGCGTACTCGAAACGCTGCGCGAGGGCGGCCAGGTGGCGCGCATCGAGCATGCCCGCAACTCGCTCAGCTACGTCTGGAGCGAAGTGCGACACAATGGGGATTGCCAGCGCGCCTGATGCCGCGAGACAATGCATCCATGTCGTCGCGCTGCGCACCGACGACGAACCGAAAAAGGCCCGCCACCAGCGGGCCTTTTTTATGAGAGGGTACGTGTGCCCGGGCGGTGCGTCCCAAGGCGGATGCATCACCTGCCCGTTCCCCCCTCGCGCTCTTTGCAGTTCCCCACGACAGGCTCGCCACAGGCGGGCCTTTTCTATTTGCACGCCCCGCGTTCTCGAACAGAGCGCGGGGCGTTTCGTTTGGGCCGTCCAGCGGCCTGCCGCCTCGCCTTTCCTGCAATGACCGGGCCTTTCTCCCGCCCGCGGTGACCCGGAACGGCTCGAGGCGGCAGCCCGGTGGGCGACAGCCGGAATCCGCCGCAACCCGGCCGCACGCATCACGCAACGCGGCATCGCGCCGATGGCGCGGCAAAGTCGGCGATCCGCCTCCAGGCAACTGGATTCCCCCGATCCGCCCTCGGGCACTTCAACACGACAAAGGAGCTACGCATGGCGAACAGTTCGGCCACCGGCGGCTACCTGGCGCCGATCGCCATTTCTCCGCCCCTGGAGGATGCCGAACTCGAGGCGCTGTTCCTGGGGTTCATCGCCGGCGTGTCCGGCTTGCCCCCGAACATGGTTCGTACGCACTGGCCCGCGGCCGGTGTGGAACCGCCCGCGCAAAGCGATACCTGGTGCCTGATGGACATCCGGGCGCAAACCGCGGACGCCGGCCCGGTCGTCGCTCACGACCCGGCCGGGGAAGGATCTGATTCATACGTCCGGCACGAAGACATCGAGGTGCTTTGCTCGATGTTCGGCCCGAACGCGTTGCGCCACGCGGCCTTGCTGCGCGATGGCGCCGCCGTGCCGCAGAACCGCGAACCCCTGCTCGCGCAGGGCATGGCGGTCGGCGGCGCGGGGCCGATCCTGGCCCGGCACGAGCTCGTGAATCAGCAGTGGATACGGCAGTTCGACATGACCTTGCATTTCAAGCGCCGGGTCACGCGCATCTATCCGGTCCTGAATCTCCTGTCGGCGCAGGTCACGACGCATGCCGCGTCGCTGTCGCCGACGGATCACATCAACCACCTTGCAGATTAAGGGATCTACCATGGCTAATGGATTGCCGGTATCACGCCTGATCAACGTCACGATCAACATGTCGCCGCTCGCGGCGCAGGGCGCGAGCCTGAACACCGCGCTGCTGCTGGGCGCCTCCGCCGTCATTGACACCGGCGAGCGCATGCGCTCCTATGGCGGCATCGACGCCGTCGCCGCCGACTTCGGCACCGCCGCGCCCGAATATCGCGCGGCCCTGCTGTATTTCCAGCAGACGCCCCAGCCCTCGCAGTTGTACATCGGCCGCTGGGCCAAGGGCGCGACCTCGGCCACGCTGCGCGGCGCGGTGTTGTCGGCCGCCGAGAAGCAGGTGTCGGCCTGGACCGCGGTGACCGCGGGCGCCTTCACGCTGTCGGTCGACGGCACCGCCAAGACGGTCAACGGCCTGGATTTCTCCGGCGCCACCAACCTGAACGGGGTCGCGTCGATCATCTCGACGGCACTGGCCTCCGCTTCCGTCACCTGGAACGGCTCGCAGTTCGTGGTGACTTCGAACACCTCCGGCGCGACCTCGACGCTGGGCTACGCCACGGCCGCGGGCACCGGCACCGACATCGCATCGATGCTGGGCCTGACCGCGGGCCAGGCCTCGACGCCCGTCGCCGGCATCGTCGCCGAAAAGCCGGTGGACGCCGTGTCGCTGTTCCTGGACCGCTTCGCCAACAAGTTCCTGGGCCTCGCGTTCGCCGATGCCGACATCACCGACGCGCAGCACCTGGCCGTGGCCGGCCTGATCGAGGCCGACCAGCGCCACCTGTACGGTGTGTCGACCCAGGCGCCGCAGGTGCTGGACCCGACCAACCACGAGGACATCGCCAGCCAGCTGAAGGCGCTGAAATACAAGTACTCGATCGTGCAGTTCTCCAGCGCCAGCCCGTATGCGGTCGCTTCGCTGCTGGGCCGCATGCTGACGGTGAACTTCAACGCCAACAACACCACCATCACGCTGATGTACAAGCAGGAGCCCGGCATCGTCGCCGAGACCCTGACCAGCAGCCAGGCCGACACGCTGGCGGCCAAGAACTGCAACGTGTTCGTCAACTACGACAACGACACGGCCATCATCCAGTACGGCGTGACGCCCAGCGGCATCTTCATCGACTCGGTCTACAACGCGATCTGGTTCCGCAACCGCGTCCAGACCGATGTCTACAACCTGCTGTACACCAGCCCCACCAAGGTGCCGCAGACCGACGCCGGCAACCAGCTGATCGCCTCGGTGATCGAGGCCGCGTGCGAGGCCGCCGTCAACAACGGCTACCTGGCGCCGGGTGTGTGGAACTCGGCCGGCTTCGGCGCCCTCAAGCAAGGCGACACGCTGGCCAAGGGCTACTACGTCTACGCGCCGGCGATCGCCACCCAGTCGCAGGCCGACCGCGAAGCGCGCAAGGCCGTTCCGTTCCAGGTCGCCGCCAAGGAAGCCGGCGCCATCCACACCGTCGACGTTCTGGTCACGGTCAACCGCTAAACAGGAGTAGCAGATGTCTACCTATTCGTTCGCTGATATCAGCGCCAGTCTCGTGGGCCCGGGCGGGGCGATTTCGCTGGGTTCCGGCTCCGGCGTGGCCGATGAAGGCATCGCCATCGCCGCCAAGGGCGAGAAAAGCGCCATGACGGTGGGCGCCGATGGCGAGGTCATGCACACGCTGCGTGCCGACAAGAGCGGCACCGTGACGCTGAGCTACCTGAAGACCTCGCCCGTCAACGCCCAGCTGCAGGCCCTGTACGACGCCCAGTCGCTGGACAGCCGCCTGTGGGGCAAGAACCTGATCACCATCACCAATCCGGCCACCGGCGACGTGACGGCGTGCCGCTCGTGCGCCTTCAGCAAGAAGCCCGACCTGACCTACAAGAAGGACGGCGACGTGGTGAAGTGGACCTTCGACGCCGCGAAGATCGACACGATCCTGGGAACCTACTAAGCCATGGCACAGGAACTCGATCTGAACGGCCACCGGTACTCCATCGGGAAACTGAGCGCCAAGCAACAGTTCCATGTGTCGCGCCGCATCGCTCCGATCGTTCCTACGCTGATCCCCGTGTTCGTCCGCCTCGCGGCGGGCGGGCGCGGGATCACCGAGGATCCGGGCGGCATGGCCGACGTGCTGCAACCGCTGGCCGATGGCCTGGCGGCGATGAAGGACGAGGACGCCGACTACGTGCTGGACACCTGCATGCAGGCGGTCCAGCGCCGGCAGGAACATGGCTGGACCGCCATCTGGTCGGCCGGCCAGCGCGTGCCGATGTTCCAGGACATCGACCTGTCGGTCATGTTGCCGCTGGCGCTGCGCGTCATCGTCGGGAGCCTCGGGCCTTTTATACAAGGGCTGCTTACCAGCCAGACCGGCAGCCCCGAGGCGACACAGGCTGGCTGAAGAGCCTGCCCGGTGGCGAGGATTGGCTGCTGGCGCCGGTCCTCGAGGGACTCTGCAAATACGAGTCCCTCAAGGACGGCACCCTGGACCTGGCCGACATCGCGCTCCTGAACGACGCGCTGTCGGTCCGGGCAGACAACAAGGCGGAAGCGTACCGCCGCCACATGGCGGAAAAAAATGGCTAACACAATTCTGTCCATCGACCTGTCGGGGTTGATGGGCCCATTCAAGATCGACAAGGACGACCTGAAGGACCTCAAGCAGGCAATCGGCGACTCGCGCAAGCAGAGCCTGGCCGACGCGCTCGCGGTGTTCGCGGGGCGGGCCAAGAGTGTCGTCGACTTTGCCGAAAACAAGATTGCCCAGTTCGAGCAAGGCTATTTCGCCGCCCGGCTGGGCGGCACCTCGGGCAGGGACATGCGGGCGCTGGAGACGGTCGCGCAGGACTTCGGCGTTTCCGTCGAAGCGATGCGCAACAGTACCCAAGCCTTGCATCGCAATGTGCGCGATGACCCCAGGGTTGCCGCGCTGCTGGAACAGCTGCATATCTCGCCGAGCGATGGCGCGGGTGGCCAGCGCAACACCGCCGACCTGGTGCTGGAACTGAGCGATGCGCTCAAGCGCATGGACCCCGGCCAGGCCGGGGAGACGGGCAGGAAACTGGTGGTGGATGCCGGCCTCGTGGAGGCCCTGCGCGATCCAGCGTTCGGGCAGCGCCTGTCGGTGCAGCGTGACGCCGAAGAAGGCAGCAGGATCGAGGCGGCCGGCGAGCGCGCCCATCAGCTGATGGCCACCATCCGCGCCTTGAGCGGCTCCGTCGACGCGATGTTCGCGCAGGCGCTGCTGACGATGGGCCCGCAATTGCAGCAGACGCTCGACGGCATTTCGGCCTGGTTCAAGGAGAACGGGCAGACCGCCGGCAAGCGGCTGGGCGAAGTCGGCAATTTCGTGTTGTCGATCATGTCGTTGCTGGGGCCGGTGGTCAGCCTGATCACCTGGCTCGACGGCGTGACGGGGGGGCTGAGTTCGCAGCTCCTGTTGCTGGTCGGCGGATTCCTGATGCTGGGCGGCGGTGGCGTCGTGGGAGCGCTGGCAGGCCTGGTCTCGCGACTGGGTGGCATGCGGTCGCTCATCGGCGGGCTGGGCTCCCAGCTGGCGTCGTTGCCAGGACGGATCGGCGGTTTCGTGAGCCGGGCCTGGACGGTGACCAGCAATTTCGTGGCTGGCGTGTTCGGCAGGATGACGTCGATGGGCCGCACCGCCGTGACCCAGATGGGCAATATGGCCGGCGCGGTCTGGTCCTGGATGGGCAATATGGCCGCGCGCGGCGGCGCGCTGGTGGTCGATGGCGTCAAGGCCGCGGGCCAGACCGCGTTGCAGTGGGGCAGATCGCTGTGGGAAGCCGCGGGCTCGTGGATCGGCCGCATCGCCGACGGCGCCAAGGCGGTGGTGCGCAGCGTGGCCAGCAGCCCCGCGGCCGTGGGCGCGGGACTGCTGTTGTACCCCAGGACCCTGGGCGACGGGACGTTGAAATCGCTGGAGGGGATGCCAGGCTTTCCGGCCGGACAGCCCGGCCCGGGCCTGAACCTGCCCGGGGGCGGCATCCGGCCCGAGCACATGGACGGCGCCCAGGTCGAGCCGTGGCGCGATTACCGCTCCGGCTTCGCCACGGGCGAAACGGCGGCCAGCGTGCTGGCCGCGCCCGCGCCCGCATCGGTTTCCATCAACGCCACCACGAATATCCACGTCAATGGGACGAACGATCCCCATGCGACCGGAGAAGCCGTGGCCAATCAACAGAGCCGGGTCAATGCCGACCTGACGCGCAACCTGCAGGGATCCTATGGCTGACTTGAACATCGCGGGCGCCGACATGGTCGGCCTGCTGTCGAAGAAAATCGGCGACATCGTGGTGGAGGCGACGCTCAGCGAGTCGCATGAGGACACGCTCAAGATCACCAGCCACCCGGTGGAGTCGGGCCCCTATGGCAAATCGGCGATCAGCGACCATGCCTTCAAGCAGCCGCTGACGCTGACCTTGAAGTGCGCGTGGAGCAACGCCTCGTATGAGGCGCTGGCCGGCGCGCGGGCCAAGGACGTGGCCAATGGCAAGGCCGCGGCCGACGACTACGCGACCGCCATCTACTCGCAGCTGCTCAGCCTGCAGGAATCGCGCGAGCCGGTGACCGTGGTCACCAGCCGGCGGCGCTACAGCGACATGTTGATCGAGAAGCTCTCGGTCGAGACCAACAAAGACAGCTTCGGCGCCGTGTTCGCGACGGTGACGCTGCGCGAAGTGGTGGTGGTACAGACGCGCAGCACCTCGCTGCCCCCGTACGCGGGCCAGAAGGAAAAAGAGAAGACCGCGGACAAGCAGAACCTGGGCGTGAAGACGCCCCGGCCCGTGGCGGCGCCCAACGGCGGGTCGCTGCACTGGAACTAGGAGATACGCATGAACTACTTCGAGATACCCGTGTCGCCGATTCCGCAGGTGTTCGCGATTTCGCTGGGCGGCGACGACTATCGGCTGACATTGCAATACCGCGACGGCTGGATCCTGGACGTGGCCGACGATCTGGGCCGGCCGCTGGTATGCGGCGTTCCGTTGGTGGCCGGCCTGAACCTGTTGGGCCAGTACCGCCACCTCGGTTTCACCGGCGGGCTGCGGGTGACGGGGGCGGAATCGCCGGACGACGCGCCGACGTTCACCGACCTGGGCCGCGGCGCCCGGCTTTATTGGGTGGCGGACTGACATGGCCGGGACGACCACAATGGAACCCATCGCCGTGTACGGCGATCCGGTGGACGACGACAAGGGCGTGCGCCAGTGGGGCAGGAAAGTGTCGTTGATCGTCGGCGACGAGGAAGCGCTGGATCTGTCGGCGCTCAGTTTCAGCTTCGCGATCAAGCGCAATGATGCCAAGACGCCCAACACCGCCACCATCAAGGTGATGAATGCCAGTCGCGAGACGGCCAGCATGGTGCAGCGCGAATTCACCCGGGTCGTGCTGCAGGCCGGCTACGAGGGCAACTACGGCGTGATCTTCCACGGCAACGTGGTGCGGGCCAGGTGGGGCGGATCGGGCGACACCGAGACGGTGCTGGAGATCACGGCGGCCGATGGCGACAAGGCCTACAACTTCGCGGTGGTCAATGCGACCGTGCCCAAGGGCTCCACCCGCGCCGACAAGGTGCGGTTGCTGTGCTCGGCCATGAACCTGTATGGCGTCAGGCAGGGCTACGTGCCCGACCTGGGCGGCAAGACCGCCATCCGCGGAGCCGTGATGTCCGGCATGGTGCGCGACCACATGCAGGACGTCTGTGACGGCGCGAACACGCTGTGGAGCATCCAGGACGGCAAAGTCGTGATCGTTCCCGAGACCGCCTACGTGCCGGGCTCGGTGCCCGTCATCTCGCACGACACCGGCCTGGTCGGCATGCCCGAACAGGCAGAGAAGGGCATCAAGGTGCGCATGTTGCTCAACCCCAGCATCCGCGTGGGCGGGCTGGTCAACCTGGACAACAGCCGCATCGCCGAGTACGGCTACGAGGGGCGCGCCCAGGGCAAGGACGCGACAGAAATCGATCGCGGCGAACAGCGCCGCATCAGCGGCGACGGCTACTACTACGTCATGGAAGTCGAGCATCGCGGGCATACCCGCGACAACGACTGGTACACGGAGATCCTGTGCCTGGCCACCGATGCGACGCTGTTCCCGGGCGACCTGGGACGGGCAGGGGCGGAGGGCGCCGCGGCCAGGCCGGCCGACGTCGTCAAGTAACGGCCCGCGCGGCTTCATTTCAGCAGGATGATTCATGAACCGACTAGAGAATTTGAACGACCCGCAAGCCGCGATCGGCGCGGCGCTGCGCGGCGCGCTGGCGCAGACCTGGACCGCCATGCCGGCCATCATCGGCGCGTTCGACCCGGTGGCCATGACGTGCACCGCGCAACCGGCCATCCGCGCGCGCGTCACCACGCCCGAGGGAACGCAGCGCAGCATGACGTTGCCGCTGCTGGTGGATTGCCCCGTGTACTTTCCCGCGGGGGGCAATTGCACGCTGACTTTCCCGGTGAAGCCCGGGGACGAATGCCTGGTGGTGTTCGCGTCGCGCTGCATCGATGCCTGGTGGCAATCGGGCCAGGTCCAGGACCAGGCGGAAGTGCGGATGCATGACCTGTCCGACGGCTTTGTCTATGTGGGCGTGCGGTCGCAGCCGCGGGTGCTGCCCGCGGTCAGCACTCACACGACCCAGTTGCGCAGCGACGACGGCTCGACGTTCCTGGAGCTGGATCCGGCCGCGGGCAAGGTGAGGATCGTGGCGCCGGGCGGCTTCGACGTGGTCGCGCCGACGTCCGAGTTCTCCGGACAGGTGCTGGTCAACGGCCTGCTGAGCTATCTGGCCGGCCTGGTCGGCAGCGGCGGCCAGGGCAATACCGCCCAGATCACCGGCGTGTTGAACGTGATCGGCCAGATCCTGGCCAATGGAAAACGGGTGGACGACACGCACACCCACATCGCCCAAGGGGCCAACGCGGTGACCACACCGCCCAATTGAGGACTCCCATGCGTTACCGAAAACTGGACGCCGACGGCGACTATTCATTCGGCTCGTCACGGGCCGATTTCCATCGCGACACGGCCGCGACCGTGGCTCAGGCCGTCAAGACGCGGCTGATGCTGGCGCGCGGTGAATGGTTCCTCGACGTCACCGAAGGCATGCCCTGGCGCGGCGAGGTGCTGGGCAAGCAGTCCAGGGCCAGCTACGACTGGGCCATCCGCCAGCGCATCCTGGGCACGGCCGGCGTGACCGGTCTGGCCGGGTATTCGAGCCGGCTCGATCCGCAAACCCGCGGCCTGAGCGTTACGGCATCCATCTCAACCCTTTACGGCACGGCCACTGTGCAGGCGGCATTATGACGATTCCATCCACGGCCCCGGTCATCGACGCCGCGGGCATACGCGCGCCGAGTTACGGCGAGGTGCTGCAGTATTTCAAGGAGCAGTACCGCGGCATCTACGGCGCGGACACCTATCTGGAGGCGGACAGCCAGGACGGCCAGTTGCTGGCCCTGTTCGCCCTGGCCATCCACGAGGCCAACACGGCGGCGATCAATGTGTACAACGCGTTCTCGCCCGCCACCGCCGCCAATGCGGCGCTGTCCAGCAACGTCAAGATCAACGGCCTGGCGCGCGGCGTGGCGACGCGCTCTGCGGTGGACCTGCGCATCGTCGGGCAGGGCGGCGTCACCATCGTCGATGGCGTGGCGACCGATGCCAATCGCGGCCGCTGGCAATTGCCGTCCAGCGTCACCATCCCGCCTGGCGGCGAGATCACCGTCACCGCGCTTAGCCAGACGCTGGGCGCGGTGACGGCGCCGGCCGGCAGCGTCAACCAGATCGGCACGCCGACGCTGGGCTGGCAGTCCGTCACCAATCCGGCGGCCGCGACCCCCGGCGCGCCGGTCGAGAGCGATGCCGCTTTGCGGGTGCGGCAGGCCATCTCGGTGGCCCTGCCATCGCGCAGCGTGCTGGAGGGCACCATCGGCGCGGTGGCGTCGGTGCCCGGGGTATTGCGCCATGCCGCCTTCGAGAACGACGCCGCGGTGGTCGACGCCCACGGGCTGCCGCCGCACAGCATCGCCCTGGTGGTCGACGGCGGCGACGCGGCCTCGATCGCGCAAGCCATCGCCGCCAAGAAGACGCCCGGCACGGGCACGCACGGCACCACCGCGGTGGTGGTGACGGACATCTACGGCATCGCGCATCGCATCCGCTTTTTCCGGCCCACCCTCGTGCCGCTCTCGGTGCAGGTGCAGATGCGGGCGCTGCCCGGGTACACCACGGCCATCGGGCAAGCGGTGCAGCGCGCGGTTGCCGACTACATCAATGGGGTCGCGATCGGCGGCGGCGCCAGCGCCTCGGTGGAATGGGCCGACGCTATCTCGGCCGCGAACGGCGTGGCGGGCAATGGCACGTTCAAGATCACGGGCCTGGCGCTGCGCGGCCCGGCCGGCGATGGCGCGCCGGATGTGCCGCTGGCCTTCAACGAAGCCGCCGCCGCGACGCCCGACGACGTGAAACTCACGGTGAGCTGACATGGCCAATACGGACGACTACATCGCGCGGCTGTCGGCCTGGCACCGCGGCAAGCCCAGGTTCGTTGCCACCGTGACCGCCCTGTGCGGCGCGGCGGCCAGCCTGCGTGAGTTGTACGGCGGCATGCCGGCGGCTTTCGACCTGGACCTGGCGGTCGGGGCGCAGCTGGATGCCGTGGGGCGCTGGGTGGGGCTGGACCGGAAGGTCCGCACGCCGATCGCCAACGTGTATTTCTCGCACGACACCGACGGCCTGGGTTTCGACCAAGGGGTATGGCAGGGACCGTTCGATCCGGACAGCGGCCTGACCGCGCTGGACGACGACACCTATCGCCTGCTGCTGCGCGCCAAGATCGGCGCCAACCACTGGGACGGCACGCTGGAGACGTCGGCCGCCATCCTGGAGCGCATCTTCGGCGGCGGCACCCACGTGTTCATCCAGGACAACGGCGACATGTCGGTCGACATCGGCGTCGCCGGCACGCCGCCGTCGGCGCTGTTCCTGGCGCTCCTGACGGGCGGATACATCCCGCTCAAGCCGGAGGGCGTGCGCATCAGTTACTACGTCATCCCCTCGAACGAGGGGCCCCTGTTCGGTTTTGACGTTCAGAACCATTACATCTCGGGGTTCGACAGCGGACTCTGGGGTTCGCTTTTCGCAGGTTGAATAAGGACAATTCCGTGGCTATCAATCAAATTCTTCCCTTCGGCACCGTGCCCGGCGCCAACGTGCTCGATCCCGCCGACTACCAGGCCCTGGCTGCCCGGCTGGGCGGCTTCTCGGCCGGCACGGCCAAATCCAAGGAACTCAACACCGTCTGGCGCCAGGCGTCCTTCGTGGCCGCCATGATCGGCCAGTACATCGCCGACAAGACGGGCCAGGACGTACTGGACGACGGCGACCTGGCGGCGCTGCAGGCCCGCTTCGTGGCGGCGCTGGCGGCGTCGCCGGCGCTGACCGGGACCCCGACCGCACCGACGCCGGCGGCGGGGGACAAGAGCGCCCGTATCGCCACGACCGCGTTCGTGGCGGGGAATTTCCCCAGGATCTACTCGATCAATGCGCTGCCGACTCAGGATGTCGGTCCCATCATCGTCGCGGAATGCGCCGAAGTGTGGAACTGGGTGACCGGACAGTATTTCACCGGCTACCGCTCGCCGCTTTGCGGCCGCCCGTTGGACGGCCATACCAACCTGCCGCTGGCCAGCGAGGTCGACGCCACCGGCGGTTTGCTGTCGAAGACGGACTACGCCGCGCTATGGGGTTACGCGCAGGAGCAGGGGTTGGTGAAAACCGAGGCCGTGTGGTCGGCAAACCGCGGCAGCCATTGGTTTTCGGACTATTCGGCGACACAGTTCCGGGTGCCGGATCTGCGCGATATGTTCCGTCGGTTTACCGGAACTGACGCTGACACTGCAAATGCGAGAGCGATGGCTAGCCGGCAGGCCGGAGCAATCGCCAGCCACTCTCACGCAATCCCAAACGAAACTTGGGACGCGTTCAGCGGTTCCTCTGCAATGGGTGTTGGGGGTAAGTCAGGCACGGTCATAGGACGGGGAACGACGAACACTGGAGGCAAGGAAACGCGGCCTACCAACGTCGCTTTCTATCCCCGGATTCACGCTTGATTTCAGACATGAATCCGTGGGTGATAGGCAATATTCATCGGTCGTGTTTCTGGGCCGCCTGACAGTCCCGTGGTGCCGGAGCCATAAAGCGCGTAAGAACTCTGGCCTGGCCCTAACGAGCCTTCTCCTACGCCCACGGCCAAGCTTGTGTGGAGGTGGCTTTGGACTTGCTGCGGCTGGCGCGTCGCTAGCGTTCTCGCATTTGCAGTGGGACGGACGGTCAGGCATGAATACGGGGGAGGTAGGCAGTGTTCAGGCTCCGATTCTCAGTTCCGCCCGCTGCGCTTACCCCTTGGTTGCTATCCCTCGTGACATATTCCGATTCCGATCCGTTCGCGTTGAAGGGCCAATAGTTGTTCCCTCCATTAACTGCGCGCATGGTCGAGCCGAGGCCGCCGCCAGACCGCTGCATGATTAGCGTATGAACGTGCGCTTTCATTGCATCCGCCTGGCGCGTGCCCAGCACCCGCGCATTTGCAGTGACGACGACGTCATACGTGCAGGCGCGGATGATAGGCAACGTTGGCAGGCCTCACCCGGGCCACGTTGCCAGACGTTGGGACGCCTGCTGTTCCCGGCGCGCTGGCGATCTTCATACCGGCCATTGGCACCGCCGGTTCCAGTCCCCAATCTGCGACGCCGGTCGTCGAGTAGTCAGCGATCGAGGAAAGGCCCGTCGGGCCGCCGTTCACTGCAATGCTGCTTCCCTGCTGTTTGGATCCCAGCACCCGCGCATTTGCAGTGCAAATTTCATTCCGAAGGAGAAAACAATATGCAAAAAGCAGTATTCCAGACCGACAACGACGGCCTTTACCTGTATCAGTCGACCGCAAACGAACTGGCCTTGACGCCGGGCACATTCAACATCCCCTACGGCGCATACGAGGACGCGCCGCCGGCGCCTCCGGCCGGAAAATGGCCCCGGCGCCTGGGCGATGCCTGGGCCATGGTCGATGACTATCGCACCACGCCGCTGTGGGTGGTGGAGACGGGAGCGCCGTATTCGATCGGCGCGCAGCATGACGGCACGATCGGCAAGGTCAGCTATCCGGGCTGGGGGGAATTGCCGGCCTGGCTGACCGCGGTGGAACCGCCGCGCCCGGTTGAAAGCGCTGCCGCGTAGCGTCAGGCGGCCAGGGGCAACGTATCCAGCTCGATCTCGCGCTCGCGCCGCATTTCCTCGAGCTGGCGCCGGCCTAGCTGGCTGCGCGCCAGCTTCTGGGCCAGTTCGCGCCCATGCGGGTGGTAATAGCGCAGCAGCATGCGGGTGTCGACGTTGCCGTTGACCTTGGCCAATTCATGGATCTGGAACACGGTGGCAAGTTGCGACGTGCCTTCGTGTCGCAGATCATGGAATCGCAGGTCGCGGAAGTAGGCGGGATTGGGGCGCCGGCCATAGTGCCGGCACATGCCTTCGTATCGCGATCGGGCACGGCGACGGGCGCGAATGAATGCCCGGGTGACCGAGCCGGGTTGCATTGCGAAGATGCGACCTCGCATCGGTTTGCCTGTGACCCAGCGGCGCAGGGCCTCGCGGGCCCGGGGGGTAAGCGGAACATCGCGGGCCCGGCCATTTTTCGTGTGGGGCAGATGCACCACTCCGTGCATCAGATCCAGATGCTCGCGCTGGATCCCCACGACCTCGGACCGGCGCATGCCGGTTTCCTTGGCCACCGTCAGGATCGTGGGTAGCTCGGCCGAGCGGGTGGCGCGGATGATCCATTCCAGTTCTTTGCGCGGACAGTCGTCCTCCGACAGCCCGCGCAGGGTAATGCGGTCGAACAGACGCCGGTCTCGAGCGTCGTCCACAGCCGGACGTCGCACCAGCTGGACAGGATTGGCCAACTGGTCGAAACCCCAATCCTTTCGGATCACCGTATAGACGTGTGACAGGAAAGCCATGCGGCGCACCACGGTGGCCGGGGCACGATCCTTGAGCCATTCGTCGCGCAATTCCGTCAGGTCCGAGCTGCGGATGCGATCGACCGGGCGGATCGCCAGACGCGTGGCGCGCCAGATCCGCGCGATCGACTGTTCCGACGTATGGCCTTTCTTGGTTGCCGAGACCTCGAGGAGATAGCGGGCGAGCGCCTCGGCGAGGGTCGGAGCGGGCTTGCGGCGAGGTTGGCGGCGGGTCCAAGGTTTCATGGCAGGTCGGACTGAAAGGAAAGGGAAATAGACAGGGAAGATACCAGGACGCATGCAGGCAGCGCCTGCACCAAACGGACGACAGTGTCGCCCGCATTTCAATTTGTCCATCCGGTGCGCCATTGCGGCGCCCGTGATGTTCACGGGAGGCAGCAATGCGCACCGTCGACAGGAGCGGTGTAACCATGGAACCGGCATCTACAGGATTGGGCGGCTGGGCCGCCCTGAAAATCGCGCTGGCCTTCGGCATGCCGGCGGCGATGGCGGCCTTGATCGGCATGTTGCTGATGCCGCCGCGCACGCCGCGCGAATTCGTCGCGCGCACCGCTTGCACGGTGGTCAGTTCTTTTCTGTTCGGGCCGTTGCTGGCGATCGCCATGATTGCCTGGATGCCCGACATCATGTCGTCCGCCTATTGGATGGCGCAGCGCACCGGGCTGGGCGAGGACGGTCTTCTGGCCATGTTCTACGTCCTCGGCCCCTGCATGCTGCTGGCCGGCTTGCCGGCCTGGTGGGTGCTGGGCGCCTACCTGCGCCTGACCGCCAAGCTGCAGAACCAGGACCTGGTGGACTGGGCGGTGGAGATCCGGCGCAAGACGCTGGGCATGGATACCCAAACGGATAAGGAGGGCAGGCATGACGCTTGACCAGATCACGGATCACGCGCTGCGGCCGGCGATGGCATTACTGCCGGCGCGCATGGATACGGGCGAGGCGCGTTGCATGCTGCTGGCGATCGGCCTGCAGGAAAGCCGCTTCGTGCATCGGCGCCAGATCGGCGGACCGGCGCGCGGTTTCTGGCAGTTCGAGAGGGGCACGCCCGCCAGTCGCGGCGGTGTGTGGGGCGTGTTCCTGCACGCGGCGAGCAGGGATTGGCTGACCGCGCTGTGCCGGGCGCGCGGCGTGGCCGCCGATCCGGACGCGATCCACGCCGCGCTCGAGCATGACGACGTGCTGGCGGCGGGCGTCGCCCGGTTGCTGCTCTGGACCGATCCGAAGGCGCTGCCGCCGGTCGGCGAGACGAATGCGGCGTGGGCGCTGTATCTGCGCACCTGGCGGCCGGGCAAGCCCAAGCCTGACAGTTGGCCCGCCCTGTATCAGCAGGCCGTTGCGGCCGTCCGGGCGCGGGTAGACAGGAGCGCGACGCATGTTGCAGCAATGGATTAAGCGGGGCCTCGGCTTGATGGCGGCAGTGCTGGCGGGCCTGGCCGCCGTCGCCGGGGTTTATTGGCGGGGGCGGGCCATGGGCCGGGCGCAGGAACGCTCGGACAGTGCGGCCCGCCTCCAGGAGCGGGCGGGCCAGGCCCGCCAGGAGGCCAGGGATGTGCAGGATAAAGTGGCTCGCAGCGATGACGATGCCGTGGCTGATCGCCTCAAGTCTGGGTGGGTGCGCGCCGCTTCCCCCGAGGACCGGGATTGAGTATTGCGAGCATGCACGGCCGGTATATTTCAATTCCGCCGCCGAGGTCGACGCCACGCCGCCGAACATCCGCCGGCAGGTGCTCGAGCATAATGAAATGGTGGCTCGGCTTTGTTTTTGAGGTAAATTGGGGACGCGGATTTTTCATCGTCGGGAACCTGATTCCTGGCGCCGGCAGGCGATGAATGAGTATGCCGCGGTCTGGTTCTGCAATGATTTCTGGTTTTTCGCCAACCCGCGCCCGAGGCGCGGTTGGCTTTTCCAGGAGAGGCGCAATGGGTCAGAGAATGCAGTATCGGCAAACGTGTTGTCCCGCGCGGTGGCGCGGCCGGGAAAAACAACATGGCTGATGGCGAAAGCCTGGCCGTCGCGCGGGTCCGTTCCAAGCACCGGTATTCGATGCGCACCGGCCTGCTTGGGCTGGTGGTCGCCTGTATCGCGCCGGCGCTGGTGGTGGCCTCGATCGCCGTCTACGAAAGCTATCTGATCCAGAAAGAGCGGATTTTTCGCGACACGATTTTCCTGGCGCGCAACCTCACTGCCATCCTCGATCGCGAAATGACCGGGGTCGAGGCCGGCTTGCAGATGCTGGCATCATCGCCAGACCTGCTCAGTGGCGACATGGCCGGATTTCACCAGCGCGCCCGCGAAGCCATCAAGTTCCAGGTCATCGACAGTTATGTCCTGACGGACAGGTCCGGTCGCCAGCTCGTCAATACCCTGGTGCCCTATGGCACCGAACTGCCGCCATCGGGCGTGGCGCAAGAGCTGGCGCGGGTTTTCCGCGCGCGCGAACCGGTGTTGAGCGGCTTGTTCACCAGCGCCGTCGGCCGCAGTCCGACCATTGCGCTGGGTGTCCCCGTGGTGCGCGGCGATGACGTCATCTACAGCCTCAACGTGGGCCTGTCGCCCGAGCGCATCGGCAATGTGCTGGGACGTCGCGGACTGCCGGACGGCTGGGTGGCGGCGGTGCTGGACAAAAGCGGCACCATCATCGCGCGTACCCGCGACATGGAGCGCTTCGTCGGGCAGAAGGCGGTGCCGGCATTGGCGCACGCCGTGCAGATGGAAAACGAGGGCTCGCTGGAAACCATCACCAAGGAAGGCACCCCGGTCTATACCGCGTTCAGCCGATCCAGCCTGACCGGTTGGACGGTCGCGGCCGGCGCGCCGATGACGTTGGTGACGACCGATCTGTATCGTTCCATCGCCTGGCTGGTGCTGGGCACGCTGGTAACCTTCGGGCTGGGGCTGTGGCTGGCCCTGCGGCTGGCCAACCGCCTGACCTCGGCGGTGCAGGGCCTGGTCGGACCGGCTCTGGCGCTGGGTGAAGGCCGCAGCGTCGAGTTGCCCGGCACGCGCGTCAAGGAGGCCGCCGAGGTCGGCGCGGCCTTGCTGCAGGCGTCGCGCATGCTGGCGCACGCGCAACACCTGGCGCACTACGATCCGTTGACGGGGCTGTGCAACCGGGTACTGTTCGGCGAACTGGTGCTGCGTGAGCTGGCCGTGGCGCAGCGCAGCGGCGAGTCGTTCGCCATCCTGGCGATCGACCTGGACGGCTTCAAGGCGGTCAATGACCGGCATGGGCATGCCGCGGGCGACACCGTGCTGAAAGAGGCGGCAGACCGCATGGCCCGTGCCATCCGGGTGTCGGACGTGGCGGCGCGGCAAGGTGGCGATGAGTTCGCCGTGCTGCTGCTGGGGGCCGGGGGCGACGACGCCACGGGAGTCGCCGAAGCCCTGGTCGAAAGCCTGTCGCAGCCGTATCCCAATATCCAGGTGGCGGTTTCCGCCAGCATAGGCATCGCGGTCTATCCGCAGTCCGGCGTCACCATGCTGCAATTGCTGGAGCGGGCCGATGTCGCCTTGTACCGGGCCAAGGGCCTGGGCAAGCGGCGCGTGGCCTTTGACGGCCCCTGACTCCGCCATGCTGCCTTCCCCGTGCCTTCCTGCTTCAAGGCGGATCGAGGGCAGGGGGGCGGCGGGGCGCGGGGGTGAGGGCAGTCAGCACCTCGCCTGAATGCAGCCGGTAGCGCCGCTCGTCCAGTGCGATGACACGCTCTCCCTCCGATGTCCTGAGGACGTAGCGGAAGCTCATGTCGCCTGGGGCGGGCCCGTCCTGCCGTTCCGTCTGCGTGAACACTTCGATCCGATAAAGTCGGCCTGATGCCGTTGTGGCGAGCACATCGGTCAGCCTGCGTACTGAGATGGTCATGCGGCCTGATCTCCCTCTTGTCGGTGGTTGCACTGATCCGCCGCGCGCCGGCATTCCTTGCCGGCATGCCGATGTCGCCGCGGCTGTTTTCCTGTTTCGCTACACTGCGTCGTTCTGGCGCGCGTTGCCCGGCGCGGCGCCTGGATGGACCTCGGGCAATCGGAAAAAGTAATGCAATTTGCTCCCAGCCGGAACACGGCGACCTTTCTTGGGCTGATGGCCGTGGTGCTCTGGGGCACCGTGGTCGGCCTGATCCGCAGCGTCAGCGAGAGTTTTGGGCCGATCGGCGGCGCGGCCCTGATCTATACGGTAGGTTCGGTGTTTCTCGTCCTGCTGCTGGGGTTTCCCCGTCTGCGGTCGTTCCCACGCTCCTATCTGGTCAGCGGCAGCATTCTGTTCGTCGCCTACGAAATCTGCCTGTCGCTTTCGCTGGGTTTCGCCGCCAATCGCGGCCAGGCCATCGAACTGGGCATCGTCAATTACCTGTGGCCGTGCTTTACCGTCGTCCTGGCGATACTGATCAACGGCCAGCGTGCCAGCGCCTGGGTCGTTCCCGGCATCGCTTTGTCGCTGTGCGGCATTGTCTGGGTGGTGGGCGGCGACGGCGGCATTTCCTGGGACCGGCTGGTCGCCAACATTTCCAGCAATCCCCTCAGCTACGGGCTGGCGTTCAGCGGGGCCATCATATGGGCCGTTTATTGCAACGTGACAAAACGCTATGCCGACGGCAAGAACGGTGTGGCATTGTTTTTCATGCTGACTGCGATCGTACTGTGGATTAAATACGGCATGAGCGCGGAACCCGCGCTGGCCTTCGGCGGCGGCGCCACGCTGGAACTGTGCGTGACGGCGGGTGCCATGGCCGCGGGCTACGCGCTCTGGAACCTGGGGATCCTGAACGGCAACCTGACCTTGCTGGCCACGGCGTCATATTTCACGCCGGTGCTGTCGACATTTTTCGCGGCCATATGGCTATCCACCCGCCTGACGCTGACCTTCTGGCAGGGGGTAGCGATGGTCACCGCCGGTTCGTTGATTTGTTGGGCGGCGACGCGAGGCAGATCGGCCCGGGGAAGTTAGCCCCCGGGCGTGGAAGGCTCAATCCAGAACCATGGTTTGCGCCACCGCGTAACCGAGCGGAATGAGCAAAAGGGAAGCGAACAGGGAACTGACAATCGCCGCCGATATCTTCAGCCAGGGTTCGGACCCCGCGCTTTGAATCGTCTGAATCACCAACGCGACGATACCCACAACCATCAGACAGCTGATAACCACTGCTACGTAAGTCATGTTGTCTCCGTCTTCGCCTGATTAAAGGGATGCGGCGCCGCTATCGCGGTCTAGTACGTTTGATCTGATTGTGCGCCTGGTTTCGAGGGGATGGCGCTAGGGTTTTCCAGGTTCCGGCCAATGATGTGGCATTTTCGCCGCGCAGCTTGCAGCATTGAAACGGTGTGCATTGCAGCATTTTTCGGCGCTCGAGTCGCCCGCGCTTTGCGCTACGATGAAGGCCTTGAGTCCTCTTCGAGATCGCCAGATGCCGCAACGACTGCGCCCGGGCACGCGTGCCACCTTGCAGGTCAGGCAATTGATGCCGGGTGAATTCGCCTGGATCATCACGCTGCTGGAACCGGAAACCGGCAATGTGCGCAGCACCAATTATTCCGAGCGGCGTTATGCCAGCCAGGATGAGGCCTCCGCCGCCGGCAAGGCAGCCGTGGTGGAATTCCTCGGCCGGGACGCCTCTGACAGCATGGAAGCGCCCCGCGACGGCAAGACTGGCCGGGGTTGATCTCCGAGGCACCGCCGGCAGCTCTCCCACGCAAAACCCTCGTTCGAGGGTTTTTTTGCGTCCGCCGGACGGGCATGGCGCTTGCTGGCGGATCGGCTGGCGCGCTTGGCGCCGTCGAGGAGAACTGCCATGTCCCCATCCCTTCACCGTCCACCGGGCGCGCCCGACGACGTTCCACCCGATGACCCGCCGCTGCCCGGCGATCCCTCGCCGGAGGATCCGCGACCGGATCCGAATCACGCGCCCGATGATCCTGGCGCGCCCGGCATAACGCCGCCCGCGCCCGATCCGCGCGCGCCCGGCACGATCGACCTGGCCTGAGCGCCGGGATTCCATTCATTTCAAGGAGGTCTGCATGCGTTCCATCCTGCTATGGCTGCTGGGGGTGCCCATTCCCATCATCATCCTGCTGGCGCTGTTCTGGCACTGATCGCCGTTTCGACTCCGCGCCGCGCCGCGCACTATGAACAAGGAACAACCATGGAAAATGCAAATACGGCCAACCGCCCCTACGAGGGCATCATGCATGCGCGCGAATCGGCAATATCCGCCGTGTCGTGGGCGGCGGTCTTCGCCGGCGCCGTGATCGCCGCCGCCTTGTCGCTGGCGTTGTTCGCTGGCGGCACCGGGCTGGGCTTTCTGTCTGTTTCACCCTGGAGCGGCGAAGGCATGTCCGCGCCGGCGGTGGGCATAGGCGTGATCGCCTGGATGCTGTTCACCCAGATCGTGGCCTATGGCGTGGGCGGCTACGTCGCCGGCCGGCTGCGCACCAAGTGGGCCGACGTGCACGGCGACGAGATCTACTTCCGCGATACCGCGCATGGCTTTCTGACCTGGGCATTGAGCGCCGTGGTCAGCGCGGCGCTGCTGGGCTCCGCCATCGCCACGTTGGCCTCGGGCGCGGCCAGGGCCGGCGCCTCGGTGGCCGCCGGGGCGGGCACCGCCATCACCGCGACCGCGGCCGTGGGTGCCGGCGCTGGCGGCGTGGACCGGGCCGGCGATTATTTCACCGACGTGCTGCTGCGTTCCGAACGTCCCGACGCCACTGGCGACCGCGCCGCGGCCAGGGCCGAAGTGGGCCGTATCGTGGCCATGAGCCTGGCGCGTGGCGAGATGACGGCCGCGGATCGCGACTATGTCTCCAAGGTGATCGCGGCGCAAGCGCAGATCGATCCCGCGGCGGCGCAGCAACGCGTGGAGCAGACCATCCAGAACGCCAGGAAAGCCGCTGATGACGCCAAGCAGAAAGCCCGCGAGGCGGCCGACCAGGCGCGCAAGGCGGCTGCGGCGTTCGCGTTGTGGGGTTTCGCTTCGATGTTGATCGGCGCGTTCGTCGCGAGCCTGTGCGCCACCTGGGGCGGACGCCGCCGCGATATGCTGGTCAAACTGTAGCTGCGGGGGGAGCCAGGATTTGGGGCGGCCAACATTGGTTGGCCAGGAAGGGTTGATCAAAGCGGGTTGATCAAGGCCCGTCGGTTAAAACCAAAACACCCACCCAAACACCCGCCCAAAACACAAAAACACAAAAACAAAAAGGCCCGCAATTGCTTGCGGGCCTTGCTTTGAATTCTTTGGTGGCGCATCCCTGATTCGAACAGGGGACCTGCGGATTATGATTCCGTCGCTCTAACCGGCTGAGCTAATGCGCCACGTCTTTATTGCTACGTCTTCATTGCTGCTGGCTCGCTATTAAAAGAGAGCAGGGCAACGAAGAACGAAATTCTAGCACGGAATTTTTTGGGAATGCAACCAGGCGGGGATTTTTTTCTACATCCGCCCGGCCGCGCCTCAGGCATCGCGTGCCAGCCGGATCCCCGAGAACTGCCAGCGCGCCTCGGGCGGGAAGAAATTGCGGTAGCTGGGACGGATATGGCCCCGCGGCGTGGCGCAGGAGCCGCCGCGCAACACGTACTGATTGCACATGAATTTGCCGTTGTATTCCCCCACCGCTCCGCTGTCGGGCTTGAAACCGGGGTAGGCATCATAGGCGCTGGCGGTCCATTCCCAGGCATCGCCGAACAACTGGACCGGTCCGCTGGCGCCGAGCCGCGCGGGGGCCGGCCGCGGATCCAGGTGGCCGTTCTCCAGCAGGTTGGCGCGGGCCGACCAGGCCTCGTCGGGCAGTTGGCGCGCCGCATGCTCCCATTCCGCTTCACGCGGCAGGCGTACCCGGGCCCAGCGGGCGTAGGCATCGGCTTCGAAATAGCTGATGTGGGTGACCGGCGCCTGCAGCTCCAGTTCCTGCAGGCCACGCAAGGTAAAGATGCGCCAGTCGTCGCGCTGGCCTTCCCAATACAGCGGCGCGCGCCATCCTTCGGCACAGACACGTTCCCAGCCGAGCGACAGCCACAACTCGGGGCGTTTGTAGCCGCCGTCGCGAATGAAGGCCAGGTACTCGTGCTGGGTCACGAGCCGGTCGGCCAGATGAAACGGCGTCAGCAGCACCTCGTGCGCGGGGCCTTCGTTGTCGAAGCCGAAGCCGCGTCCATCATGGCCGATGCGGACCACGCCGCCGTTGTATCGGGTCCAGCCGGCCGGCGTGCCCGGCGGCAGCGCCGGCGATCCGCCGGCCACGTAGGCAGGCTTGAGCGGATTGGCGGAAAGCATGTGCTTCAGATCCGTCAGGATCAGTTCCTGGTGCTGCTGCTCGTGGTTCAAGCCCAGCTCGAGCAACGCGTCGAACGCCGGGTCGTTGCCGCCGAGCCGCGATATCAACGCATGCATGGCCTCGTCCACATGCTGGCGATACCGTATCACGTCCGCCAACGGCGGCCGTGACAGCAGGCCGCGCTGGGGACGCGGATGCTTGGCGCCGATGGCGTTGTAGTAGGAGTTGAACAGCATCCGGTACTGGGGATGGAAGACCGCGGTCGGCGGATGGAAATGGGTCAGCAGGAAGGTTTCGAAGAACCAGGTGGTATGCGCCAGGTGCCACTTGACCGGGCTGCAGTCGGGCATGGATTGCACCTGGCAGTCTTCCGGGCTGAGCGGCGCGGCCAGCGCCGTGGTGGTGGCGCGCACGGCGTCGTACCGGTCGTGCTGGCCGGCCTGGCCGGCGGCGTAGGGGCCGTTGGCGGGATGGGTCAGCAGGCAGGCGGGTTCCATGGCGATCCTCCAGTGGCGGGTTTGGGGGGGCGCCGCATCAGGCGCGGGCGCTGAAAACCGAAAACCAGCCGCGGGCGTCCGACCAGTGCTCGGTGCTGTGATAGCCCGCGTCCTGCAGCAGGCGGGTGAATGCCGGTGGGCTGAACTTGTAGGAGTTCTCTGTGTGGATGCGTTCGCCCGCGGCGAAGTGACGCTCGCCGCCGGGCCAGCTGACGGTGGTTGCCCGACGCGCCTCCAGGTGCATTTCGATGCGCGAACGGTCGCTGTTGAACAGCGCCACGTGGCGCCAGTCATCGACATTGAAATCCGTGCCCAGCACGCTATTGACGTGGCGCAGCAGATTCAGGTTGAAGGCCGCGGTCAGGTGCAGGGCGTCGTCGTAGGCCGGTTCCAGGACCTGCCTGGGCTTGACGCGATCGACACCCACCAGCAGTCCGCCGCCGGCGCATTGGCCATGGATCCGTCGCAGCATGGCGAGCGCCGCCTCCGGGTCGAGATTGCCGATGCTGGAGCCGGGATAGAAGAACAGGCGCTGCTCCGTGGCGATGTCGGCCGGCAGCGCCAGTGCCTGGGAGAAGTCCAGGCCGATCGGCGTGATGCGCAATTCGGGATACGACAGCCGCAGCCGGCGCACCGCCGATTGCAGGTAGTCGGCGGAAATGTCGATCGGGACGTAGTGTCGAGGGCGCAGGCTGGCAAACAGGCGCTCCGCCTTGGCACAGTCGCCCGCGCCCAGGTCGATCATGGCCTGGACCGGGCCGATGTGGCGGGCGATGTCCGCGCCATGGCGTTCGAAGATCTCGGCTTCGCAGCGGGTCGGGTAGTACTCCGGCAACTGCGTGATGGCGGTGAACAACGACGAGCCGAGCGCATCGTAGAGGAACTTGGGGTCGATATGGGCGGGGCGATCGCGCAATCCCGCGTGCAGTTCGCGCTGCTCGGCGCCGGCGGGTTGCGGTTGCGGCGCCAGGAATCGCGGCGCGGCGTCGGCAAGAAGTGCGGAAGGAGAGACCATGCGTTCAGTTCCTTTTTGAGGCGGGTGAAGCGCATTGCAAAGGCTTATTGTGGCCGCCAGAGGGGTTCTGGTGTCAAGTCTAAGCCCCTGAAATGCAATGGACTTTTACGAAATTGGGCGCGCACCCGGAGGGCTGCCATGCCGGCCGGCGGCCAATGGCGTTGCGTACGGTTCCCTCCAGGCGCAAGCTCCTCAGCAAGCGCCGCGCCACTGAAATATCGGTTAACGGCTGGTTGCGAAAGCTCGGGCGCAGCGCGGCGGGAATGGCCACAATGGTTCCATGGCCCGGCGCAGCAGCATGCCCAACCTGGTCCGGCGCCATGCCGGGCAGGCGGCCAGCCGGGAAGCTCAACGATCGACAAGCAATAAGGAGCGACTATGAATCGAAAGAACCAACGCGCCGAAATGGCCCTGCACCGCGACCGCGTGAGCGACAGCCTGCACGAACTGCTTGCCGGCACCGAAGACCTGTTGCGTTCCACGGCCTCGTATACCGGCTCCGAAATCGAAGCGGCGCGCACGCGCCTGAAGCGTCAACTGGCCGAGGCGCGTGAATCCGCTGGCGATTGGGAAGGCGCAGCCCGGGAGCGGGCGCGCCGGGCCAAGGCCTACGCCGATGAATACGTGCACGAAAATGCATGGAAGTCGGTCGGCGTGGCGACGCTGGTGGGCGTGCTGCTGGGTTGCTGCCTGCTGGCCAACCGGCGCTGAGCCGCGATGCCATGAGGCCGCCTGCGGCGCCGTCGCCGGGCAGGTCCGGCCCGGCCGTCCCTGGGCGCGGGTGGTGCCGGTGGGCGCGAGCGTGGGCGTTGGCATGTTGCGCCGCGCTGCTGGCCGCCTGCGCCAGCGTGCCCGACGCCCAGGAACGCGCGGCGCGCAAGGCGCAAGCGGGCCTGTCCACCGATGCGGCGCAGGACAGCTATCGCCGCGGCCAGGCCATCGCGGCGGATCCGCGCAATGCCAACCGTGATTTCCTGGCCCGGCACCTCGCGGTCGAAGAGGCCGTCAGCGGCGCGCCCCTGACGGCCGGCAATCGCGTGCGCCTGTTGGCCGATGGCCCCGGCACTTACCAGGCCATGCTGCGCTCGATCGCGCAGGCGCGACATTACGTGCACATGGAGACGTATATCTTCGACGACGACGCGCAAGGCGCGCGCTTCGCCGAAGCCCTGATCGCGGCGCGCAACCGCGGCGCCGACGTGGCGCTGATGGTGGATGCCGTGGGCACCATCAAGACGCCGGATGCCTTGTTCCAGCGCCTGCGCGACGCGGGCGTGCAGGTCGCGGTGTTCAATCCGGTGAGCCCCGTCAACGGCAGCCGGGCCGGCTGGTCTCCGAACCAGCGCAATCATCGCAAGATCCTGGTGGTCGATGGCAAGGTGGGTTATCTCGGAGGGATCAACGTCAGCGACGTGTACGCATCTTCGCCGGCCAGCGGGAGTGGCGGCTCCGGGGGCGTGGGCAGTGGCGCCGATGCCCGGCGCGCCGACGCCCGTGCCGCGCCCTGGCGCGATACGCACCTGCGTATCGAGGGTCCGGCCGTGGCGCAATTGGAAGCCGTGATCCGCGACGGCTGGCAATCACAGGCCAAGGAACCGCTGCGGGGCGGCGGCGAGGCGATCGCGCCGCCGTCGGGATCGACGCGGGTGCGGATCCTGGCCAACCAGCCCGATCGCAGCGATGGCTACACCGTCTATCTGACGTTGATGTCCGCATTCGAGAGCGCGCAGCAATCCATCCACATCACCATGGCGTACTTCGTGCCGGACCCGGCCTTTGTCGACGCGCTGGCCGCGGCCGCGCAACGCGGCGTGGACGTGGTGCTGGTGCTGCCCGGCTTCAGCGACTCCTCGCTGGTGTTCAACGCCGGCCGTTCGCACTACGGCAAATTGTTGGATGCCGGCGTGAAGCTCTACGAGCGGCGCGACGCGTTGCTGCACGCCAAGACCGCGGTGGTCGACGGTGTCTGGTCCACGGTCGGGTCGAGCAACATGGACTGGCGCAGCTTCGCCTTGAACTACGAGGTCAACGCGGTGGTGCTGGGGCCGGAGTTTGCCGCCGAGATGGAGGCCCTGTTCCAGCGCGATGTTGCCGAGTCGGTGCGCATCACGCCCGAGGCCTGGCGGGCCCGGGGCGTGGATGACCGCTTCATGGAATTCTTTTCACGGATGTTCGAGCGCTGGCTCTAGCGCCGCCGCGCCGTGCGGCGTTGCGCGCGATTCAGGCCGTCGCGGGATGGGGCGGATGCGCCATGGCGTGTTCCTGCGCCAGCGCGGTGCTGATGTCGTGGGTCGGCTGGAACGAATCGGCGCGCGCCATCGACCAGCCGGTACGGAACACCTGGTGGCGGAACTCGCCGCGCAGCAGTTCGCCGGGTGCCAGTTCGGGGAACAGCGCCGACAGCAGCCGGATCTCGCTGGACGAAATGCGGCGGGCGATGTGGTGCGGGCGCAATTGGCCGGGATGGGTCAGGCCGGCGGCGGCCAGCAGTTCGGCCAACGCGTGCAGCGTGTTCTTGTGGAAGTTGGCGACGCGCTCGGCCTTGTCCGGCACCACCAGGGCGCGCTGGCGCAGCGGATCCTGGGTGGTGACGCCGGTGGGGCACTTGCCGGTGTGGCAGGCCTGGGCCTGGATGCAGCCAATGGCGAACATGAAGCCGCGCGCGGCGTTGCACCAGTCCGCGCCCATGGCCATGACGCGGGCCATGTCGAACGCGGTGATGATCTTGCCCGAGGCGCCCAGCTTGATGCGGTCGCGCAGGTTCACGCCAATGAGGGTGTTGTGCACCAGGCGCAGCGCTTCGCGCAGCGGGGTGCCGACATGGTCGACGAACTCAACCGGCGCGGCGCCGGTGCCGCCTTCGGCGCCATCGACCACGATGAAGTCCGGCGTGATGCCGGTTTCCAGCATGGCCTTGACGATCGCGAACCATTCCCACGGGTGGCCGACGCAGAACTTGAAGCCCACCGGTTTGCCGCCGGACAGCTCGCGCAGGCGGGCGACGAACTTCATCAGGCCGATGGGCGTATCGAAGGCCGAATGGCTGGCCGGCGAGTTGCAGTCCTGCCAGGGCGCCACGCCGCGCGCTTCGGCGATTTCCGGCGTGACCTTGCCGGCCGGCAGGATGCCGCCGTGGCCCGGCTTGGCGCCCTGCGACAGCTTGATCTCGATCATCTTCACCTGTGGCGTACAGGCGTTCCTGACGAAGGCTTCCTCGGAAAAGGCGCCGTGTTCGTCGCGGCAGCCGAAATAGCCCGAGCCGATGTTCCACACCAGGCTGCCGCCCGGCTGGCGGTGGTAGCGGCTGATGCCGCCTTCGCCCGTGTCATGCGCAAAGTTGCCTTGCCGCGCGCCTTCGTTCAGCGCCAGCACCGCGTTGGCCGACAGGGCGCCAAAGCTCATGGCAGACACGTTGAAGGCGGACATTGCGTACGGTTGTGCGCAGTCCGGGCCGCCCACGGTCACGCGGAAATCGGTGTCGCCGATATGGGTGGGCGACATGGAATGGTTGATCCACTCGTAGCGATCGCCGTAGACGTCTTCCTGGGTGCCGAAGGGGCGCTTGTCGATCTCGCGCTTGGCGCGCTGGTACACGATGGAGCGTTGCGCGCGCGAGAACGGCGAGGCCTGGGTGTCGTCTTCCAGGAAGTACTGGCGGATCTCGGGGCGGATGAATTCGAACAGGAAGCGCAGGTTGCCCAGCACCGGATAGTTGCGGCGGATGGCGTGGCGCGTCTGGATCAGGTCGTACACGCCCAGCAGGCTCAACAGCACCAGCGGCACGGCGGCCCACAGCCACCAGTACGAATCCGTGAACACCAGGATGGTGGTCGCGGCCGCGGCCACCAGGGTCAAGATAAAGGCCGTGTAGCGGCCGGCAATCCATTGCATGTCCATCTCCGTATTGCGGAATGCAGCAACCATACACCAGGGCGGCTGTAAAACCGGTAAACGGGTCGTGCGGCCCGGCAGCCGCCACGGGCCGGCGTGGGGACGTGGAAACGGCGCCAGTGCTGGCTCTGCGGGCCGCGGACGTAAAAAAGCCCCCTGGTCAGGGGGCCGTTGCTGGAACAGTGTTTCTCAGCAGCTGGATGCCGCGGGCGTCTTTTCGACCGCCAGACCGAACAGCGGGCGCAGGCGCACGCCCAGGGCGCTGCCGGCAAATGCCGCCGGCAGCCACAGCCAGGCGTGCAGGCTGCCCGACAGAATGCCGCTGAAGTAGGCGCCGATGTTGCAGCCGAAAGCCAGGCGCGCGCCGTAGCCCAGCAGCAGGCCGCCGATGACGGCGCCGGCCAGCGAGCGCGCGGGCACCTTCCAGACCGGCGCGAACTTGCCGGCGGCGCTGGCCGCGGCCAGCGCGCCCAGCATCAGGCCGATGTCCATCACCGTGGTCACGTCCTGGCGCAGCGGCGCGCCCAGCGCGGCCTGCTTGCTCCAGTAGGCCCAGGTGGCCACGTCGCCGCCCATCGCGTCCAGCGCCTTGGCGCCCCACAGCGCGAACGCCGAGGTGATGCCCCAGGGGCGGCCGGCCAGCGCCAGCGTGGCGAAGTTCAGCGCCACCAGCGCCACGCCGCCCCAGATCAGCGGCCAGGGCCCCTGCAACAGCGACGTCGGGCGCGCGGTGCGCGAGGCGAACGAGATCACATGGCCGTGGCGGCGTTTTTCCAGCTTGGTGGCGACCCAGGCGATCAGCGCGAACACCGCCAGGTTGGCGATGATGGCGGGCGCCAGGCCCCAGGTCTTGATGAGCGAGGTGGGCGCCAGCGCGGGCAGGGTCGACCACCAGCCGAATTGGGCGGTGGCGATGACCGAACCGACGATGAAGAACAGCAGCGTGACCAGCATGCGGGTATTGCCGCCGCCCACCGCGAACAGCGTGCCCGAGGCGCAACCGCCGCCCAGCTGCATGCCGATGCCGAACAGGAACGCGCCCAGCAGCACCGATACGCCCGGCGGCGAGACCAGGCCGTTGACCGGCTGGCCGAACAGCGAGCCTTGCGCCAGGAATGGGAAGAACAGCAATACGCCGAGGGCCAGCATGAACATCTGCGCGCGCAGCCCGGCGCCGCGGCGGTCCGACACGAACACGCGCCAGGCCTGGGTGAAGCCGAACGACGCGTGGTACAGCGCCACGCCCAGCAGCGCGCCGACGATCCACAGCGCGCCCTGGCGCCAGCTCACGGTCTGGTTCAGGTACAGGGCGCCTGCCAGCAGCAGCAGCAGCGCGATCCAGAGCGGCTTGCGGTTGATCTGGATCGGCGGCAGCGCCGAGGGCAGGGGCAGGGTGGAGGCGTTGGTGCTCATGGTCGAGTCCGGGGGGATCGGTAAGGTGAAATCCGGCGAAGGAAAAGCAAACGGGCGCGTCGCCGCACCCGTCATCGTGGTGTCCAGTCTAAAGCGCGTCGAACATTTCTCAAAGAATCAATTTGCGCTTTCTTAATAACTAATGGTTATATTCTGGCCTGCGCTGGCCATCACATGATCGGGTTGGCACTGATCCACGCCACCAGCAGGCTCACGGTCACGACCGACAGCACGGTCGACACCAGGATGGCGCGGGACGTCACGCGCGCGTCGCGGCCATACATCTGCGCCAGCATGAAGGGGCCGGTGCCGATCGGCAAGGCGCTCATCAGCACCGCCGTCCAGGCCCACAGCGGCGGCATGGAAAACACCTGGAACGCCAGCAGCGCGGTCACGGCCGGCTGCAGCAGCAGTTTGCCGGCCACCAGCCGCAGCACGCCGGGACCGGAGCTGGCCGATTCGGTCTGGGCCAGGAACAGGCCGATGGTCACCAGCGCGCACGGGCTGGCCGACGCGCCCAGCAGCGACACGTAGCGATCCAGCCCCTCGGGCAGCGCCAGCCCGGTGCCGGCCCACGCCAGGCCCAGCATGGGCGCGGCCAGCAGTGGATTGCGCATCAGCGCGCGGCCTACCTTGGCGAGCGTGGCGGCCAGGCTCGGCGCCTGCTGGCGGTCGAACTCGATCAGGGCGATGGCGCAGCCGAACAGCACGCTGGCCGTCAGCAGCGTGCTGAAGGCCGCGGGCGCCAGGCTTTCGGCGCCGAACAGCGCCAGGCACAGCGGGATGCCCATATAGCCGGCGTTGGCATAGGCGGCGGCCAGTCCCTCGATGCCGCGGTCGGTCAATCCGCGCGGTCCACGCTTGCGCGGCAGGAACGCCAGCAGGAAGGTGACGGCGATGCCGCCGGCAAAGGCGCCGACGAAACCCCAATGCGCCATGTGCGCCAGGTCTACCTGGGTCATGGCGCGAAACAGCAGCGCCGGCAGCGACAGGTAGACCACGTAGCGGTTCAGGGCGTCGGTGGCGGCCGGCCCCAGGATGCGCCAGCGCGCCGCCAGCCATCCGGTCAGGATCAGCGCAAAGACCGGCAGGGCGGCGGTGATGACGGCATTCATGGCGGCGGGAGAAATGGGCGCGAAAGGGCGCTCATTCTACTTGCCGCGCCGTCGTCGGGGTGCGCGCCGAGCGCGTCACCAGCAGGATGCCGAGCGCCGCGAGCACCATGCCGGGCCAGGCCAGCGGCGGGATCGGCTCGTCCAGCACCAGCAGCGCGATGACCGCGGTCGATGGCGGCACCAGGAAGAACAGCGCCGATACGCGCGATGCCTCGCCATGGCGCAGCATGGCCAGCAACAGGGAGATCGCGACCAGCGAATTGCCCACCACCAGGTAGGCCAGCGAGCCCAGCAAGGGCGGGGTCCAGTCGATGTGCATCGGTTCCAGCCAGAATGCCAGCGGCGCCGTGACCGCCAGCCCCACGGCGTATTGCACCGTGTTGGACGTGACGGGGTGGGTCTGCACACCGAAGCGCTTTTCATACAGCGTGCCGCTGGTGATGCAGAGCAGGGCGGCCACGGCGAACACCAGCCCGAGCGTCGAGGCCAGGTCGACCGAGGCCTTGGCAACGATGACCAGCGCCGCGCCGGAAACGCCCAGTCCCAGCCCGGCCCAGCGCCGCGCGTCGACGCGTTCGTGGGCGATCACCGGCGCCAGCAGACCGATCAGGATGGGCTGCAGCGACGTGATCAACGCCAGCCCGCCGGCGGACATGCCCTGCTTGAGCGACAGATAGGTGAAACAGAAATAGCCCGCCTGCAGCAGCAGGCCGACCATGGCCAGGTGGCCCCAGGCGCTCGCGCCTTGCGGCAGCGGCGGGCGCAACGCCAGCAGGAACGGCGCCAGCAGCGCCACCACACAGGCATAGCGCAGCGCCAGGAACGTCATCGGGTCGGCATAGGCCAGGCCCACTTTCAGCACGACAAAGCCGCTGGACCACAGCAGCAGGAAAAGCGCGGGCGCGAATTTCAACCAGGCGGGCGTTGCGGCTTGCGGCATGATGGCGATCAGCTGCGGGAATGGGCCAGCCGCGATGGTACGCCTGTTTCGCCGATGCGCCATCCCTGCGAAAATGTCGACAGTGGATTCATATTCAGCAGTGGCGCGAGGGAAAAAAATGGCCAACCAACAAAAGTCGACGGTACGTATCACCCTGGGAACCTGGGATCGCCTGCGCGACGACGCGTCGTCGGTGCGCTACGACGTGTTCGTGGTCGAGCAGAACGTGCCGCCCGAAGTCGAGATGGATGACGACGATGCGGTCTCGGTGCACGCCGTGGCCTATGCCGCCGACGGCACGCCGCTGGGCACCGGCCGTCTGCTGCCCGACGGCCACATCGGCCGCATGGCCGTGCACAAGCGCGCACGCGGCCTGGGCGTGGGCGGCCAGTTGCTCGACGCCCTGATCGGGCAGGGCCATGGCGATGGCCACCGCATGCTGGTGCTGCATGCGCAGACCCACGCCAAGGGCTTCTACGAGGCCCATGGTTTCCAGGTGGAAGGCGAGGAGTTCATGGAAGCCGGCATCGCGCACGTCGTCATGACGCGGGTGCTGGCCTAGGCGCTTGCGAACGAGCGAACGATCGGCCGGCTGTCTAGGCCGGCCCGATCATTCGGGCCGCAAAAGAAAAAACCCCGGACGCTTTCGCGAACGGGGTTTTTCTTGGCGCATCACGACAGGTACCTCGTGATGTAATAATTGGTGCCCAGGAGAGGACTCGAACCTCCACACCTTGCGGCACATGGACCTGAACCATGCGCGTCTACCAATTCCGCCACCTGGGCGCTGATGTCTTACCTTCCGCGTCGCTTTCCAGTTTGCGTTCCATCTTTCGACTTCTTGCTACCGGCTGCGTTTCGTTTCGTGTTCAACAGCAGAGGAACGAGATTATGCATACTTTTTTGGAAGTGTGCAAGTCATGCAGCATTTTTTTCACTTTTTTTTCGATGCGGCCGGCTTGGCTATAGTGTCGCCCCATGTCACGCCCTGTTTGCCTGCGCTGTAAGCGCCCCGAATCCCATTGCCTGTGCGCCCTGATCCCGGCGCTGCTCCCGCGAACCCGTGTGGTGGTGTTGCAGCATCCGAGCGAGGCGCGCCATGCGCTGAACACAGCGCGGCTTGCGGTGTTGGGGCTGGATGGCGCGCGGCGCCTGGTGGGCGAACGCTTTCAGCATGAGCAGTGGGCCGAGCCTGGCTATGCGCCCTGCGTGCTGTTTCCCGGCGAGGGCGCGGAGGTATTGATTCCGGGGTGCGCCGCCGCGACGGGCGCGCCGGTGCAATTGATTGTGCCCGATGGCACCTGGACTCATGCGCGCAAGCTGCTGCACATCAATCCGCAACTGGCCGCGTTGCCGCGCGTGATGCTGCCGGCCGGTCTGACGTCGCGCTACCGGGTGCGGCACGCGGACATTCCGGGTGCGCTGTCCACCATCGAGGCGGTGACGCACGCGCTCAATGCGCTGGAGGCGCCACGTAATTTCGATGAACTGCTGCGGCCGTTCGAGGCCTTGATCGATGGCCAGATCGCGGGGATGGGGGCGGACCTGTATGCGCGCCATCATCTGAATCGCAAGGTGCCTTGGCGCTGAAGGTTGTTCGATCGAGCAATACTGTCCGGGGGGGGCTAACGTTGGGGTGGGGCGTCACCATCCTTGTGATGGCCTTTGAATCTGGTCGCGGATGGGTCGGCACAGGGCAATTGATGCCGTGCAAAGCAGTTCACGCCAGACCATTCACGCAGCTCAAAGCAAAAACCCCGAAAATCTCACGATTTCCGGGGTTTTCAACTTTTTTGCCAATGCTGTCTGTTTGATTTCACGGCGATGTTTTTCATCGCAAACCCAAACAGCCTCAGCTGAAATTCCGTGGTGCCCAGGAGAGGACTCGAACCTCCACACCTTGCGGCACATGGACCTGAACCATGCGCGTCTACCAATTCCGCCACCTGGGCACTGAGACATTCCAGTCAGAACTTTGTGATACGCTGCCACTTCGATTGCATGAGGTTTTTATTCCCATGTATTTAAAGCGCATGTATTCAAAGCGTAATTGCAAAATCACTCTACAATCCGTCTGACCATTTCTGCTTCAGTGTTCAGCCTTGGGCGAACCACAGAAGCTGCGCATTATATACGGAAAAATTAGCTTTGGCAAAACGATCGAATAACGAATCGAACAACAGATCCACTCCGTTGCCGGAAGCGCCGCCAGACTTCGATCCCGATGTCCCGTCCCGTGAAGCCATTCTGAAGGCGCTGCGATCCGCGGGGGCGCCGCTGTCTCCGGTGGAGTTGGCCGAGCGCATGGGCGTGGAGCGTCCGGCGACGATGGTGGGATTCGAACGCCGCCTGGGCGCGATGGAGCGCGATGGCCAATTGATGCCCAATCGCAAGGGCGTGCTGCTGCTGGCCACCAAGCTGGACTTCGTGGCGGGCAAGGTGCTGGGCCACCGCGACGGTTTCGGCTTCCTGCTGCGCGATGATGGCGGGCCGGACCTGTTCCTGTCGCCGCGCGAAATGCTCAAGGTGCTGCATGGCGACCGCGTGCTGGTCAAGCCGTCGGGCGAATACCGCGGCAAGCCGGAAGGCACCATCGTCGAAGTCATCGAGCGCCGCACCAACAAGCTGGTGGGCCGTTTCCTGCACGAGCACGGCCTGTCCATCGTGGTGCCGGAAGACCAGCGCATCAAGCACGACATCCTGATCCCGCCCAGCGACACCAACGGCGCCCAGCATGGGCAGGTGGTGGCGGTCGAGATCATGGAGCAGCCCACCCGCCACACGCAGCCGCTGGGCCGTGTGTCCGAAGTGTTGGGCGAGATCGACGATCCCGGCATGGAAATCGAGATCGCGGTGCGCAAGTTCGACGTGCCCGTCGAATTCTCCGAGGCCGCGCGCAAGCAGGCCGCCCGCCTGCCGGACGTGGTCCGCAAGAGTGACCTGAAAGACCGCGTCGACCTGCGCGACGTGCCGCTCATCACCATCGACGGCGAAGACGCGCGCGATTTCGACGATGCCGTCTACTGCGAGGCGGTGGAACTGGGCACCGGCCAGCGCAAGCGGCCGGGCTGGCGCCTGCTGGTGGCGATTGCCGACGTCAGCCACTACGTGCGGCCCGGCGACGCGCTGGACGACGACGCGCTCGAGCGCGGCACCAGCGTGTATTTCCCGCGCCGGGTCATTCCGATGCTGCCCGAGTCGCTGTCCAATGGCCTGTGCTCGCTGAATCCGGACGTCGACCGCCTGGTGCTGGTGTGCGACATGGTGATTCCGGCCTCGGGCGCCAAGGCCGGCACGGTCACCGCCTACCAGTTCTACAACGCGGTGATGCACTCGCATGCCCGCACCACCTACACCAATATCTGGGCGGCGCTGCAGCAGCCCGGCGGCCCGGCGGCCCATGCCATGCGCGCCGTCATGCCGCAGGTGCAGAGCCTGTATGAACTGTTCCACCTGCTGTCTCAGAGCCGCAAGAAGCGCGGCGCGATCGATTTCGACACGGTCGAGACCAAGATCGTCTGCAACGAGCTGGGGCGCATCGAGCAGATCGTGCCGTCGGTGCGCAACGATGCCCACAAGCTGATCGAGGAATGCATGCTGGCCGCCAACACCTGCGCGGCCGACTTCATGACGCGCAGCAAGCATCCCGGCCTGTACCGCATCCATGAAGGCCCGACGCCCGAGCGCCTGCAATCGCTGCGCGAGTTCCTGCGCACCATGGGCCTGTCGCTGGGCGGGGGCGATACGCCCACGGCCAAGGACTACGGCGATTTCCTCGATTCCGTGCGCGGTCGTCCCGACTACCAGCTGCTCCAGACCATGTGCCTGCGCTCGATGCAGCAGGCCATCTACAGTCCGGACAACCTGGGTCACTTCGGTCTGTCGTATCCCGGCTACAGCCACTTCACCTCGCCCATCCGGCGCTATCCGGACCTGCTGACGCACCGCGTCATCAAGGCCCTGCTGGCGGGGCAGCGCTACGTGCCCAGCCTGGACGACCAGCCGGTCGTCATCGGCCGCACCCAGCGCGAGCATGAGCACGCCATCTGGGAAAAGATGGGCCTGGTGCTGTCGGCCAGCGAGCGCCGCGCCGACGAGGCCTCGCGCGACGTCGAGGCCTGGCTCAAGTGCTGGTTCGTCAAGGAGCGCGTGGGCGAGGACTTCAGCGGCACCGTCACCGGCGTGGCCAGCTTCGGCATCTTCGTCACGCTGGATACGCTGCACGTCGAAGGGCTGGTGCACGTGTCCGAGCTGGGCGGCGAGTACTTCCAGTTCAACGATGCGCTGCACGAGCTGCGCGGCGAACGCACCGGTATGCGCTACCGCCTGACCGACAAGGTCCAGGTGCAGGTCTCGCGCGTGGACCTGGAGGCGCGCCGCATCGAGTTCCGCCTGGTGCAGGGCACCAGCTTCGATGCCTTGCGCAAGGCGTCCGCGCGTGGTCCCGACGAGGGTCCGCGCCGCGTGAAGAAGGCGGCGGCGCCCAAGCCGGCCGCGCTCAAGGGCCAGACCGCCAAGGAGCGGCGCGCCGAGGCCAAGAAGGCCGGCAAGCCGTCCAAGGTCGCCCAGCAGCGCGCCGCGCCTGCCAAGAAGGCCACGCGCAAACGCCACTGACAGGGCGCCGCCCGGGTTTCGGCCCGGGCGGGCGGCCGCCCCATAAGGGGTAACATTGCGCCTATGGCCGGCCTGTCCGGCGGCCCGCTCCGTTCCGGGGCGGGCATTCGTTTCTCTAAAGGTATTTGCATTTATGGCGTCGACCCAAGTCCTTGCCGGGTTTCACGCGGTTGTCGCGCGGCTGCGCCACGCGCCCGAGTCGATCAAGGAAATCTACGTAGAAGCGTCGCGCCGCGACAAGCGCATGCAGACGTTCATCGAGCAGGCCGAGAGGGCCGGCTGTCGCCTGCATCCGGTCGCCATGGAGCGCCTGGACGGCCTGGCGCGCGGCACCCGTCACCAGGGCGTGGTGGCGCTGGCCGACGAGCGCCAGCTGGCGGTGGACGTGGACGAAGTGCTCGACGTGATCGAGGGCCCGCCGCTGCTGCTGATCCTGGATGGCGTGACCGATCCGCACAACCTGGGCGCCTGCCTGCGCACGGCCGATGCCGCGGGCGTGCACGCCGTGATCGCCCCGCGCGACCGCGCGGTGGGCCTGAACAGCACCGTGCAGCGCGTGGCCTGCGGCGCAGCCGACACCGTGCCGTACCTGATGGTCACCAACCTGGCGCGCACCATGCGCAGCCTGAAGGACCGCGGCGTATGGCTGGTCGGCACCGACGACCAGGCGACCGACAGCATGCACCGGATCGACGCGCGCCAGCCGATGGCCTGGGTCATGGGCGCCGAAGGCGAGGGCATGCGCCGCCTGACGCGCGAGACCTGCGACCAACTGGTCAACATTCCCATGCTGGGTTCGGTCGAGAGCTTGAACGTCAGCGTGGCCAGCGCGGTGTGCCTGTATGAAACCGTGCGCCAGCGCCAGGCCTGAGCCGGCCATGCCTTCCTTTTCGTAGACCCTTTCTCTTTCGCGTCGCCCATCATGCACCAGAACGGCTTTACCACCACGATCCTCCATTCCGACCGCCAGCAATCCGTCGAGCACGGAGCGGTGCACAAGCCGATGCATCCTTCGTCGGAATTCGCCTACGCCGATGCGCGCGAACTGGCCGCCGTCTTCCAGGGCAAGGCGGGCTTCACCTATGCCCGCCAGGGCACGCCGACCACCACGGCGCTGGAAGCCAAGGTGAACCACATGGAGGCGGGCAAGGGTACGGTGAGCTTCGCCACCGGCATGGCCGCGCTGGCCGCCATCTTCACCACGCTGCTGCGCCGTGGCGACCATCTGGTGTCGAGCCAGTACGTGTTCGGCAACACCAACAGCCTGCTGGGCACGCTGCTGGAGCTGGGCGTGGAGATCACCTTCGTCGATGCCACCGACTCGGCGCAGGTGCGCGCGGCGATCCAGCCCAACACCCGCATGGTGTTCACCGAGACCATCGCCAACCCCGGCACCCAGGTCGCCGACCTCGCGGTGATCGGCGAGATCTGCCGCGAGAAAGGGCTGGTCTACGTCGTGGACAACACGCTGACCTCGCCGTGGATGTTCCGGCCGGCGACGGTGGGCGCGTCGCTGGTGATGAACTCGCTGTCCAAGTACATCGGCGGCCACGGCAATGCGCTGGGCGGCGCCGTCACCGACACGGGCCTGTATGACTGGGCCGATTATTCGAACATCTACGATGCCTATCGCAAGGGGCCGTCCACCGGCTGGGGGCTGACCCAGATCAAGAAGAAGGGCCTGCGCGACATGGGCGGCACGCTGGCGGCCGAGCCCGCGCACCGCATTGCGGTGGGCGCCGAGACGCTGGCGCTGCGCATGGCCAAGCATTGCTCCAATGCGCTGGCGCTGGCGCGCTTTCTGGAAGAGCACCGCGGCGTGGCCAAGGTGCATTACCCCGGCCTGGCCAGCCATCCGCAGCACGCGCGCGCCGCGGCGCTGTTCGGTTCGCGCTTCGGCGGGCTGCTGGGCGTGGAACTGGCCGACGGCGTGGACTGCTTCGATTTCCTGAACCGCCTGCGCATCGTGCTGATGGCGACGCACCTGGGCGACACGCGCAGCCTGGCGCTGCCCGCCGCGCACACCATCTATTACGAGATGGGCGCCGAGCGTCGCAAGCAGATGGGTATCGCCGACAGCCTGATCCGGGTATCGGTGGGCATCGAGGATGAGACCGATCTGCTATTTGACTTCGATCAGGCGCTCAACGGCTGCCTGCAGGGATAATTCACGGGGCATGGCGCGCGGCAGGGCCCCGCGCCGCAACCCGGGCAGGAACCCATGCTTATACAGATCGCCGAAGTTTTCACTGCCGACGAGGCCGCCGCCATCCGCCATCGCCTCGAGGCCGCCGACTGGGTGGATGGCAAGGTCACGGCGGGCTACCAGTCCGCCGAGGTCAAGCACAATCGCCAATTGCCGGAGCAGCATCCGCTGGCGCAGGAACTCGGCAGCCTGATCCTGCAGCGCCTGGCGGGCAACAACCTGTTCATGTCCGCCGCCCTGCCGCGCAAGATCTTCCCGCCGCTGTTCAACCGCTACGAAGGCGGCGAGGCTTTCGGCTACCACGTCGACAACGCCGTGCGCGGCATTGCCGGCAGCGGCGAACGCGTGCGCACGGACCTGTCCGCCACGCTGTTCTTTTCCGAGCCTGATTCCTACGACGGCGGCGAACTGGTCGTCGACGATACCTACGGCCCGCGCAGCGTGAAGCTGCCGGCCGGGCACATGGTGCTGTATCCGGGAACCAGCCTGCACAAGGTCAATCCCGTGACGCGCGGCGCCCGGATCAGTTCGTTCTTCTGGATGCAAAGCCTGGTGCGCGAAGACAGCCAGCGCGCCTTGCTGCTCGACATGGACGTGGCCATCCAGCGTTTGAACCAGGACGCGGCGGGGCATCCGTCGATCATCCAGCTGACCGGCATCTATCACAACCTGCTGCGCCGCTGGGTGGATGTCTGAGCGTGATTCGAGGCGCCTTCGAGGCGCGCTCGACGCGCATTTGGAACGCATTTGGAACGCATTCGGAACATCACTTGGCGTTGTCGCGCAAACCCCGAAATGCGTGTTTTTGTTTATTGCGAAAAGGCCTAAAAGCTAGTATTGGTGCGGCTTGTGGTGAGGTTTTCGCTTGACAGCCGCTCTACGCCAAGGCCTAATACACGTCTGCGTCGCTGACGGTTCTGGAGCTGCAAAGCCCTTGAAACCCAGGCGGCGCAGCAGTTTAAAAGTTGTGCTTTGCAGCGCAAGAAAAAGTTTATCCACTAGTCTGTTCGTCGTTTGTCGGGTCTTCGCGTCAAGTCGTGGCGTCCAACATGACAGCCATGAACTGCACTCCCGGCAGACTCCATACCTTGTGAGGGGTACACCTGAATGAACAAAACCGAACTCATCGATCACATTGCCAGCAAGGCCGATATCTCCAAGGCTGCCGCCGGTCGTTCGCTTGACGCCCTGATCGGTGCCGTCAAGACCACCCTGAAGAAGGGCGGTACGGTCACGCTGGTGGGCTTCGGCACGTTTGCCGTGTCGGCTCGCGCCGCTCGTACCGGCCGCAACCCGCGCACCGGCGAAACCATCAAGATCAAGAAGGCCAAGGTGCCGAAGTTCCGTCCGGGCAAGGCCCTGAAGGACGCCGTCAACTGATCGACGGCCAGGCAGATTGCACGGGCACGGCACCCGTTGATTTGCCGACAGGTACGCGGTCCGGTATACTCCGGCCCGCGTATTGCTTTTGAGTACCCCGGCCAGCGATTTTCCGCGTGACGTTCGCGGCAGATTCGACACCAAGACGGGTGCTTAGCTCAGTTGGTAGAGCGGCGCCCTTACAAGGCGTAGGTCACAGGTTCGACCCCTGTAGCACCCACCATCAGCAAGCCGAAACAGAAACCCGCACACGGTACCGTGGCGGGTTTTTTGTTTTTGCGCTTGTCGTGCGCATGTAGGGGGGCGTCTGGGCAGGCTTGCGGACGCGAGCCATGTGGATGCGCACTGGGGATGCGCACTGTGGATGCGCCGTGTGGATGCGGTGCGCGCAGGCTCCGTGGCGCAGGCGCTGGCGAAAGAGCGCGTGGTGTGTGTTCGTTCCTGTGCGGGTTGTGGGCTTGTTTGCGCGCGCGCAGGGTTGGCGGTGCATCTGGGTGTTACGCTATTGCAGACGAAATATGACGTGCGAATCATTCGCATTTAAGATATGATGTTTGGCTTGTACCGGTCAGCCGGCGCGCGTCCGTGGCGCGCGTTTTCCTGGCTGGCCAGATAAGTTAATGCACCCTGGCTGATTCATGCCTAGCTTTCAACGTGGTTTGAACACTTCACCGCCGTCTTCCCTTGGTATACGCGTAGGCGCTGGCCTGGCGGTCGTTGCGCTACACGCCGCAGTGGTCTATGCCATTTACCTGGCTCCCGAGAACCGTCCTGAACTGGAGGAACCCGAGGCCATCATGGTGAGTGTGGTGGATGCTCCCACTCCCCAGATCGCCAAAGCCGACCCCACGCCGGAAGTGCCGCAACCGGTGACCGAAACGCCGCCCGAACCACAGCCCGAGATCGAGCCCGAACCCGAGCCGGATCCGAAGGTGGAGCCCGAACCGGAGCCCGAACCCGAACCGGTGGTCGAAAAACCGCCGATGCCGGCCCCCAAGCCGAAGCCCAAGCCGAAACCCAAGCCCCAGCCCAAGCAGGAAGTCAAACCCGAGCCCAAGCCCGAGACGCCGCCCGTCGAAACGCCGCCCACCGGTACCCCCGACGGCGCGCAGACCACGCAGGCGCCGCGCCAAGGTCCGCCGCCCGACCAGATCCTGCAGGAAACCCAGATCGAATACCTGGGGGCGCGGCCCATGCCCAACTACCCGATGGCATCGCGCCGCATGCGGGAAGAGGGCCGGGTGGTGGTGCTGGTGGAAATCAATACCCAGGGACTGGTCGAGCGGGCCACCGTCGATTCGTCCTCGGGCTTCCCCAGGCTGGACGAGTCGGCATTGGCCGCCGCGCGCAAGGCCCGCATGAAACCCTATAGCCGCAATGGCGTGGCTTATCCCGCCAAAGCAAAGATTCCGTTCGATTTCGTAATGAGGAACTGAGATGTCCAACGCAATGCACAGCGCCACCCTGGTGGCGCAGGCGGCCACCAGCCCGGCAGCGGCTCCGGCGGCCGCGGCACCCGCCGCCGCCGCTGCGGCGCCCGCCGCCCAGCAAGCCGCCACCGCGGCCGGCGGCATCGTCCAGCAGGCCACCGGCGCCGTCCAGCAATCCGCGGAGGCGCTGCACAGCGCCGCCGCCGCGCTGCCCGCGGCCGCGCCGGTGCCGGCACCGGCGCCGGTCCCCGACATGGGCTTCCTGCACTTCGTCGCGCAGAGCGACTTCGTCGGCAAGACCCTGTTCATCATCCTGATCCTGATGTCGCTGGTGACCTGGTACCTGATCCTGGTCAAGGTCGGCAGCAACATCAGCATGCGCCGCCGCTCGGCCGACTTCCTGAACAAGTTCTGGAACTCCAGCTCGCTGGAACAGGTCGAGCACGAAATCACCACGCACGGGGCGCGTGATCCGTTCTCGCACCTGGCCAGCCACGCCATGCATGCCCAGGCGCATCACAACAAGTTCGGCGCCACCAAGCTGGAAGAAGCCGGCTCGAACGGCGATTTCGTCACCCGCACCATGCGCAAGGTGATCGACGAGGAAACCGCCAAGCTCGAAAACGGCCTGACGGTGCTGGCCTCGGTGGGCTCGACCGCGCCGTTCGTCGGCCTGTTCGGCACCGTGTGGGGCGTGTACCATGCGCTGGTCGGTATCGGCCTGTCCGATGGCGTCACCATCAACCGCATCGCCGGTCCGGTGGGCGAGGCCCTGATCATGACCGGCCTGGGTCTGGCGGTCGCCATTCCGGCGGTGCTGGCCTACAACACCTTCGTGCGCAACAACCGCGTCTACCTGTCGCGCCTGGATGCCTTTGCGCACGACCTGTTCGCCTTCCTGACGACCGGCCAGCAAGTGGCCCTGTCGGACAGCAAGGTGCGCGCCCTGCGCCGCCAGCACGGTAACGGCGCCGCGGTTCAACGCGGGAGCGAATAATGGCTTTTGGCAGCTTCGAGGGCAAGGGATCCGGGAGCCATACGGTTTCCGAGATCAACATGGTGCCGTTGATCGACGTCATGCTGGTGCTGCTGGTGATCTTCATCATCACGGCGCCGTTGCTGGCCCACTCGATCAAGATCAACATGCCCCAGGTGGCCGCCGAGCAGATCGAGGAAGAACCCAAGACCGTGGATCTGGCCATCGATGCCGGCGGCGCGCTGTTCTGGGACGAAAAGCCGGTCAATATCGACGACCTGCCGAACCGCTTCAAGTCGATCGCCGGCACCAAGCCGCAACCCGAGATCCGCATCCGCGCCGACCAGAATACCCGCTACGAGACCCTGGCCAAGGTCATGGCTTCGGCGCGCCGGTCGGGCATGACGCGCATCGGCTTCGTCACCACGCCGCCCTCGGGCGCGCCGGCGGGGGAGGCCCCGGCAGCAGGCGGAGCCGCCCCGGCACCGTCCGCCCGTTGAACGATTCCCGGCAGCGGGGCGCATTTCGCGCCCCGTTTTTTCCGGGATCGCGCTAGAATCGCGGCATGCGAGTTCTGGTAATCGAAGACGACACCACCCTGGGCCATGCGCTCCAGGAATTTCTGGCCGACCAGGGTTATGCGGTCGACTGGCTCACCGACGGCGACCGGGTTCTGGGCGCGCTGGCAGGCCAGCCGTATGACCTGATGCTGCTCGACCTCAACCTGCCGGGCATGAGCGGCCTGGACGTGCTGCGTCAACTGCGCCAGGACGGCAACCAGGTGCCGGTGCTGATCCTGACGGCCCGTGATGGCATCGAGGACCGCGTCGCCGGCCTGGATGCCGGCGCCGATGACTACGTCACCAAGCCTTTCGAACTGCCCGAGCTGGCCGCCCGGGTGCGCGCCTTCGGCCGCCGCCGCGCGGGGCAGGCGCAGCCTTTGATCGAAGTCGGGCCGCTGGTGTTCGACACCGTCGGCCGCGAAGTCCGCGCCAATGGCCAGCGCCTGTCGCTGTCGGTGCGCGAGCTGTCCGTGCTGGAAATGCTGATGGCCCGCGTGGGCCGCGTGGTCACCAAGCGCCAGATCGTGAATTCCCTGTCCGCCTGGGATGCCGATTTCAGCGAAAACGCAGTGGAAGTCTACGTATACCGCCTGCGCAAGCGCCTGGAAGGCACCGGCGCCAGCATCCAGACCGTGCGTGGCTTCGGCTACATGCTGGATGTGGAAACGGCCTGACGGCCTCCCTGGCCGCCTGGCGCCGGCTGGCGTAGCCGGCCCGCGGCGGCCGGAATCCCTGCCCGCCTAAGCGAGGGCACCGCGTCATGACGCTAGAACGCACTCCTCCCGCTCCTACGGCCTCGCGCCCCTTGCTCCCCTCCCGTTCGCTCGCGCGGCATCTGGTCATCCGGCTGATGCCGCCCATCCTGCTGCTGGTGCTGCTGGACCTGGCCGCCACCTGGGTCATCACCCACAAGATCGACATGTCCCTCTGGATGCTGGAGGACTTTTTCTGGCTGATGGTGGTGGGGCAGGTGGCGTTGATCGGCCTGTTCACCTGGGTCGTGGTGCAGGGTGTGCGCTCCGGCCTGCGCTCGGTCAACCACCTGTCCGAGGAAATCCGCCAGCGTTCCATCGACGACATGCAGCCACTGGAAGTGGTCGGCGTGCCGGTCGAGATCGAACCGCTGGTCACGCATACCAACGACCTGCTGCTGCGGCTCGATGCTTCGCTGGCGGCGCAGCGGCGCTTCATCGGCCACGCCGCGCACCAGTTGCGCACGCCCCTGTCGGGGCTGCGCCTGGAATCAGAACTGATGCTGGCCCGGCCCCTGCCCGACGATGTGCGGGCGCGCGCCGAGCGCATCAAGGCGGTCAGTGATCGCATGATCCGCCTGGGCCAGCAACTGCTGGTGCTGGCGCGGGCCGACCCCAACGCCCGGCCGCAGGACAGCTTCGTGCGCATCGACCTGTGCGAATGGGTGCGGGCGCACGGCGCGGAGTGGTTTCCGCGGGTGCGCGAGGCGCGCTATGAGCTGGACCTGGTGGCCCCGGATGCGCCGATCTGGATCGACGCCGATCCGTTGTTGCTGGCCGAGTTGCTGGGCAACCTGATCGACAATGCGCTGCGCTACGGCAACGCCACCGGCCGGATCACCTTGATCGTGGGCGCCAACCCGCCTTCGTTGACGGTCGAGGACGATGGCCCAGGCATTCCTCCCGAAGAACGCGACCGCGTCTTCGAGGCGTTCTATCGTTCCCCGTCGGCCAGCGCCGGCGGTTCGGGCCTGGGATTGGCCATTGTGCGCGAGATCGCGCACGCCCACGGCGCCTGGTGGAAGCTCACCAGCCGCCCGGATTTTTCCGGAACGCGGCTTTCGGTCGTGTTTCCCGGCCCTCGCAAGGGGGCTCAACTCACTCGGCAAGAACCCACATCATGAGCCAGGGCTCGGTCAGCGTTCCTCCCTCGTCCAACGGCCACGCCGCCGGCGGGCATGCACCTTCGTCGCGCGCGGCTCTCGTCCTGGGGGCGCTGGGCGTGGTGTATGGCGATATCGGCACCAGTCCGCTGTACACGCTGCGCGCGTGCCTCACCGGGCTGAGCGTGCACACCGACCTGGAGCCGGCCCACTTGCTGGGTGTGCTGTCCATCCTGTTCTGGATGTTGATGGTGGTGGTGTCGTTCAAGTACGTGACGCTGGTGCTGCGCGCCGACAACCGCGGTGAAGGCGGCACGCTGGCCCTGCTGGAGCTGGCGGTGCGCAGCCGCGAGGGCAAGCTGCGCTGGGTATTGATCGTGCTGGGCATTTTCGGCGCGGCGCTGTTCTATGGCGACAGCATGATCACGCCGGCGATCTCGGTGCTGTCGGCGCTGGAGGGGATCGGCATCGTGTCGCACACGCTGGATGCGTGGGTGGTGCCGTTGGCGCTGGTGGTGCTGGTGGCGCTGTTTGCGATCCAGTCGCACGGCACGGGCGCCATGGGCAAGCTGTTCGGGCCGGTGATGCTGCTGTGGTTCGGCACGCTGGCGGCGCTGGGCGCCTGGCAGGTGTGGCAGACGCCCGAGGTGCTGGCGGCGCTCAATCCGATGTGGGGCCTGCGCTTCATCGTCGAATTCCCGTGGATCAGTTTCGTGCTGCTGGGCGCGGTGGTGCTGGCGCTGACCGGCGCCGAGGCGCTGTATGCCGACATGGGCCATTTCGGCCGCCCGGCCATCCGCAGCGCCTGGTTCAGCATGGTGCTGCCGGCGTTGACGTTGTGCTATTTCGGCCAGGGCGCGCTGTTGTTGCGCGACCCCAGCGCGATCCGCAATCCTTTCTTCATGATGGCGCCGGAGTGGGGCCTGGCGCCGCTGGTGGCGCTGGCGACGGTGGCCACCATCGTGGCGTCGCAGGCGGTGATCTCGGGCGCTTACTCGGTGACGCGCCAGGCGGTGCAGCTGGGGTTCTGGCCGCGCATGCAGATCCTGCACACGTCGGCGGTGGAGAAGGGCCAGATCTACCTGCCGCAGGTCAATGCGCTGCTGCTGTGCGCGGTGCTTGTGCTGGTGCTGCTGTTCCGCAATTCCGACAACCTGGCGGCGGCCTACGGTTTCGCAGTGACGGGGACGATGCTGACGACGTCGGTGTTGGCGTTCGCGGTGCTGCCGCGGGGTACGACGGGCGCCAAGCGCATGCTGTGGTTCGTGGTGCTGGGCCTGCTGCTGTTGTTCGATGTGCTGCTGTTCTCGGCCAACGTCTTCAAGATCCACGAAGGCGGCTGGCTGCCGCTGGTGGTGGCGATCGTGGTGTTCACGCTGATGATGACCTGGCGCCGCGGCCGTCGGCTGCTGTCCGACATGCAGCAGCGCGACCGCCAGCCGCTCAAGGAATTCATGGAGCAGCTGGAGGCCTATCCGCCGTCGCGGGTGCCGGGCACGGCGATCTTCATGACGATGAATTCGGGCAATGTGCCGCCGGCGCTGCTGCATAACCTGAAGCACAACAAGGTGCTGCATGACCATGTGCTGTTCCTGACGATCCGGGTGGCCGACGTGCCCTATGTGTCCGAGGACGAGCGCTTCACGGTGCAGAAGATGAGCGCGTCGAGCTGGGCGGCGACGATCAACTACGGTTTCAAGGAAGATCCGGACGTGCCGGAGGCGCTGCGGCTGGTGGCGGAGGCGTATCCGGAGCTGGATCTGGAGCCGATGCGCACGTCTTACTTCCTGTCGCGGCAGACGGTGGTGGCGGCCAGGAAGCCGGCCTTGTGGCGGTGGCGGCGGGCGGTGTTCTCGTTCATGGCGCGCAATTCGACGCGGAGCACGAAGTTTTTCAAGATTCCGGCGAATCGGGTTGTGGAGATGGGGATGCAGGTCGAACTTTAGGCCTGGGGGTTGAGTTCTTGAGGCGCCCGCCGGGTTGGCGTTGCGGGGGCGCGGGGCTACGATTGCGGTCCGGAGCGTTCGCTCCGGACTGCCCCTTTCTCATCCTCGTCCTCGCCTTCGGCGACTCCTTCGGATTCCGTCGGGCGCATCTACACGCCCCGCACCCCCGCAACGCCAACCCGGCGGGCTGCAATGTCTGCATCTTGGCGGACTTTGGGGCGGGCGGTTTGCTTGACGTTCTTGCCCATGGTTTATTGAAGTGAGAAGGATCTTTCGGGGTCGCCAAAAGGAGGCCGCGCGGGCGGCCACCTTTTGGCATTTGGGCGGTGGGGCGGGACGGCTCGCGTTGTGTGGCGTGTTGAACAAAAAAAGCCCCTCGGTGTTGCCGAGGGGCTTTTTGTTGGGCGGGAAGAATTACTTCTTCTTGGCCTCGTCCTTCAGTTGCGGCAGCGAGGTGCCGGAGGCGGAGAGCAGGCCGGTCTTCGTGTAGGTGAACAGCTTGGCGCGGGTGTCGACGATGTCGAGGTTGCGCATGGTCAGCTGGCCGATGCGGTCGGCGGGGGTGAAGGGGGCGTTCTCGACCTTTTCCATCGACAGGCGCTCGGGGGCGTAGGTCAGGTTGGGCGATTCGGTGTTCAGCAGCGAGTAGTCGTTGCCGCGGCGCAGTTCGATGGTGACTTCGCCGGTGATGGCGCGGGCGACCCAGCGCTGGGCGGTTTCGCGCAGCATGATGGCTTGCGGGTCGAACCAGCGGCCCTGGTACAGCAGGCGACCCAGCTTGCGGCCGCTTTCGCGGTACTGCTCGATGGTGTCTTCGTTGTGGATGCCGGTGACCAGGCGTTCGTAGGCGATGAACAGCAGGGCCAGGCCCGGGGCTTCGTAGATGCCGCGGCTCTTGGCTTCGATGATGCGGTTTTCGATCTGGTCGCTCATGCCCAGGCCGTGGCGGCCGCCGATGCGGTTGGCTTCGAGCATCAGTTCGACCGGGTCGCTGTATTCCACGCCGTTCAGGGCGACCGGCTGGCCTTCCTCGAAGCGGACGGTGACTTCCTCGGCCTTGACGGCGACGTCGTCGCGCCAGAACGCCACGCCCATGATGGGCTTGACGATGCGGATGCCGGAGTTCAGGTGTTCCAGGTCCTTGGCTTCGTGGGTGGCGCCGAGCAGGTTGGAGTCGGTGGAGTAGGCCTTTTCCGCCGACATCTTGTAGTCGAAGCCGGCCTGGCGCATGTACTCGGACATTTCCGAGCGGCCGCCGAGTTGGTCGATGAACTGCTGGTCGAGCCAGGGCTTGTAGATCTTCAGGTCCGGGTTGGTCAGCAGGCCGTAGCGGTAGAAGCGCTCGATGTCGTTGCCCTTGAAGGTGCTGCCGTCGCCCCAGATGTTGACGTTGTCTTCCTTCATGGCGGCCACCAGCATGGTGCCGGTGACGGCGCGGCCGATGGGCGTGGTGTTGAAGTAGGTGATGCCGGCGGTCGAGATGTGGAAGGCGCCAGCCTGCAGGGCGGCGATGCCTTCGGCCACGAGCTGCGCGCGGCAGTCGATCAGGCGGGCGTTCTCGGCGCCGTAGGCCATGGCCTTGCGCGGGATCTCGTCGTAGTCGGATTCGTCGGGCTGGCCCAGGTTCGCGGTGTAGGCGTAGGGGATGGCGCCGTTGTTGCGCATCCAGAGCAGCGCGGCGCTGGTGTCGAGGCCGCCGGAAAAGGCGATGCCGACCTTCTGGCCGGTGGGAAGGTTCGGGAGGATAGTGGTCATTGTTTGAGGTGAGACGCCAACGGGACTTTGACAGCAACGAGCCGCCAAACAAGAAATCTGCCTGCCATTTTAACGCGTTTGGGCGGTCCGGGCAGGGGGCCGGGCAGGGGACCGGGCTGGGGTCAGGGCAGGGGGTGGGCAGGCGGGGCGGCCGGCTCGAACAGCGCCGCCAGGTTCAACTGGCGGATCAGGTCGCCGGTGGCGCTGGCCAGGCGGGTGGCGGGGCGGTGGCGGGCGCTGGCGAGCACCAGGTTGTTGGTGATGCGGGGCGCTTCAATCTCGCTGAGCGACAGCGCGTGCTCGGCCGCCGGGCCCCGCGCGGCCGACCGCGGCAGGATGGCGTAGGCGTCGCCCTGGGCGGCCAGTTCCACGATGGTCTGCACCGCGTCGACCTCGGCCGCGACCTGCAGCCGTACCCCCTGGGCGCGGCAGATGCTCTCGACCAGGGTGCGGATGGCGTTGGGCAGGCTCGGCAGGACCAGGGGATATGCGCCGAGGCCGGCCACCGCGATGCGGGCGGGCAGCGGCGGCTGGTGGTCGGCGGCGGCCACCAGCACCAGATTCTCACGGAACAGCGATTCATAGCCCAGTTGCGGCGAAGGCGCGGGGTCGTACAGCAGCGCCAGGTCGACCCGTCCAGCCAGCAGCCATTCGCGCATCTGCGCGCTCAGCCCTTCGGCCACGGCGATCGATGCATCGGGAAAGCGGCGCCGGAACGCCTGCACCAGCGGCGGCGTCAGCACCCGCGCGATGCGGGGCGGCAGGCCGACCACCACCTTGCCCGTCGGGGTTTCGCGCAGGGTCTGCAGGTCCTGCTTGGCGCGGTCGGCCAGCGCCAGCAGGGCGCGGGCATGCTCCAGGAAACGCAATCCTGCCTCGGTCGGTTCGGCGCCGCGGCCGTTGCGGTAGAGCAGGTGCTGGCCCAGTTCGAGTTCCAGCAGGCGCACCTGGCGGCTTAGGGTGGGCTGGGCCACGTCGAGCAGTTCGGCCGCGCGCGAGAAACTGCGGCGTTCGGCGACGCGCACGAAATACTCGATTTGCTTGAGGTCCATGGTGGGGCCGGGAGGCGGGAAAGGGTGTATGGATATTTGTATTTTCTATATCTGAAATCAAAGATATAGCATTGTTAAGCGGCTCGCAATCGATGAGCATGGCGTTTTGCCCGCAGGAACCCGCCCCGTGCCCGATTGTCGTCCCCCGCTAGCCACGCCTTCCCGTCCCCGCCATGCGCTGCCGGCCGGGGCCTGCGATACGCATTGCCACGTCTTCGGCCCCGCCGATGTGTTTCCGTATGCCGAGGGGCGCTCTTACACCCCGCCCGACGCGCCCTACGCCAGGATGGCAGCCCTGCATGCGCACCTTGGCGTGCAGCGCGCCGTGGTGGTGCAGGCCAACTGCCATGGCAGCGACCACGCCGCGCTGCTGGACGCGCTGGCGCAGAGCCAGGGCCGCTACCGCGGCGTGGCGCTGCTGGGCGCGGACGCCACGCCGGCCAGCGTGCGCCGATTGCACGAGGGCGGGGTGCGCGGCGCGCGCTTCAACTTCGTGCCGCACCTGGGCGGCGCGCCCGATCCGGCGGTGTTCGACCACGTCATCGGGCTGATCGCGCCGCTGGGCTGGCACGTCTGCCTGCACCTGGACGGAGCCATGCTGCCGGAGCTGCTGCCGCGCCTGCGGGCGCTGCCGGTGCCGTTCGTGATCGACCACATGGGCCGCGTCAAGGCCGCCGAAGGCTTGGGCGCGCCGGCGTTCCGCGCGCTGCTGGACCTGGCGCGCGAGCCGCGCGCCTGGGTCAAGGTGTCCGGGATCGACCGCATCGCCTCGGGCAAGCGCCCCTTTGCCGAAGGCATTCCGTTCGTGCGCGCCCTGGTGCAGGCGCTGCCGGAACGCACGTTGTGGGGCACGGATTGGCCGCATCCGAACGTGGCGGGCGATATGCCCGACGACGGCGAGCTGGCCGACGCTTTTTTCCTGGCCTGCCCGGACGCCGAGACGCGCCGGCAGGTCCTGGTGGACAACCCGGCGCGTCTCTACGGATTTCCGTAGCCGCGCCATCGCCTGCTGCCAGGCGACAAGAAAACACGATATCCCGAGGAGACAATCCATGTTCAAGAAACTCGTATTCGCCGGCCTGCTGGGCCTGGCCAGCCTGGGCGCCACGGCGCACGCCGATGGCCCGGTGCGCCTGATCATCGCCTTCCCGCCCGGTGGCCCGGTGGACCTGGTGGGCCGCGTGCTGGCCGAACAACTGGGCAAGGAACTCAAGCAGTCCGTCATCGTCGAGAACAAGGCGGGCGCCAACGGCAACATCGCCGCGGCCTACGTGGCCAAGGCGCCGGCCGACGGTTCGGTGCTGTTCCTGACCAGCGTTGGCGCGGTCTCCATCAGCCCGGCCTTGTACAAGGACCTGCCGTATGACCCGGTGCGCGACTTTGCGCCGGTGTCGCGCGTGGTCAACAACGCCACCGTGTTCGTGGTGAATCCGGCCAATCCGGCGACCGACGCGGCGGATTTCGTCAAGCGTTCGCAGGCGGCTTCGCAATCGGTGGCCATCGGTTCGTCGGGCATCGGCAGCATTCCGCATCTGACGCTGGAAATGTTCGCCGACGCCAGCAAGGCCAAGGTGCTGCACGTGCCGTACAAGGGCGCGGCGCCCGTCATCAACGATGTGCTCGGCAACCAGGTGGCTGGCTTCTTCGGCGACGTGCCGGGCCTGATCGGCCACATCCAGGGCGGCAAGCTCAAGCCGCTGGGCATCGCCGCGCCGACGCGCCATCCGCTGCTGCCGGACGTCAAGACGCTGGCCGAGCAGGGCATCAGCGGCGTCGAGTCGAACAACTGGTACGGCATCGTTGCGCCCGCCGCCACGCCGCCGGCCACGGTCGAGAAACTGAACCAGGCCCTGCGCGCCGCGCTGGGCAATGAAGCGGTGCGCGCCAAGCTGGAGAAGTTCGGCGCCCAGGCCGCGCCCAGCTCGCCGCAGGAGCTGGCGGCGCTGATCGCCGCCGACCGCGAAAAGTGGGGTTCGCTGATCCAACGCAAGAACATTCGTCCGGAGTGAGCATGAGCGATTGCCGAGTCTCGCCGGTCGTGCCGGGCACGCGCCCGGCCCTGGCAGAAATGGAAGCGCGCATCGCGGCCGCGCGCGGCCGTATCTCGCCGCTGTACCAGGTGCTGCTGAACAGTCCCGCCGTGGTGCAGGGGTGGGAGGCGATGCTGACCGCGATCCGCCTGAATACGTCGCTGTCGCCGCGGGTGCGCGAACTGATCATCCTGCGCGTGGCGACGCTGAACAATGCGCCCTACGAGTTCGATGCGCACGTGCCGCATGCGCTGGCTGCCGGCATGCCGCAGGCGGTGGTCGACCAGTTGCGCGGCGGCCCCCAGGCGGACACGGTGGCCGGGCTGGAGGCGGACGAGGCCGACGTGCTGGCCCTGACGGATGCCATGACCCGCGACATCGAGGTGCCGGACGCGCTGTTCGCGCCGCTGCGTTCGCGCTACAACGATCAGGAACTGGTCGAACTGGCCGCGACGGTAGCCGCCTACAACATGGTGTCGCGCTTCCTGGTGGCGCTGCGCGTCGGGCACTGAAAGGAGCTTTGCATGGACAAGACGGTATTGCTGGTGTCGCTGGGCGAGCGTTTCGACGCGACGCGCGCGGCCGATATGGCGCAACGCCTGACCGAAGGGCTGGACGGTGTGCGGCTGCGCGCCTTCGCCGCGATCGAGGAGGACGAGACCTACGTATATGTCGACGGCGATGCCGGTGGCCAGCCGGAAGTGCAGGCGCGCCTGGCCGAACTGTTCCCCGGGGCGCAGGCGCGCGTGCTGCACCGGACCCTGGACCTGGCCGGCGCCTCGGCCGGCTTGGATGCGCCCTGGCACTACATCGTCGAGACCGACGTGCTGCCCGAGGCCGAGGCGGACCTGAATGCCTGGTACGACCAGGAACACCTGCCGGGGCTGGCCGCGGTGCCCGGCACCGTGCGCGCGCAGCGCTATGAATGCCGCGACCAGGGGCCGCGCTACCTGGCCTGCTATGACCTGGAGACGCGCGAGACCTTCGGCAGCCCGCCGTGGCTGGCGGTGCGCGCCACCGACTGGAGCAGCCGGGTGCGGCCGTCGTTTCGCAACACGCGCCGCACCATGTTCCAGAAGATTCTTTGACACAGAAGAACGAGGAGACAACGATGGGCAAGCGATGGGCGAGGATTGTGCTGTGGGGCGCGTTGAGCGCGGCGGGGGTATCGGTGGCCGCGCAGGCCGCGCCGACGCCTGCCGCGGTGACGCCTGCGGACAAGGTCGAGCGCGTGACGGTGCTGCCGGGCAACGGCGCCCGTATCGAGGTGCTGGTGCAGGGCCAGGGCCCGGCCCTGGTGCTGCTGCCATCGCGCGGCCGCGGCCAGGAGGATTTCGACGACCTCGCGGCGCGGCTGGCGCAGGCTGGCTACCGCGTGCTGCGGCCCGAGCCGCGCGGCATCGGCGGCAGCAGCGGACCGATGAAGGACATCACGCTGCATGACTTCGGCAACGACATGGCGGCGGTGATCCGCGACGTGGCCAAGCAGCCGGTGGTGATGATCGGGCACGCCTTCGGCAACTGGGTGGCGCGCACCACGGGCGTGGACCATCCCGACCTGGTGCGCGGCGTGGTGATCGTGGCGGCGGCGGCCAAGAAGTATCCCGCCGGCCTGAGCGAGCACGTCGACCGCAGCGCCGACCTGTCGCTGCCCGACGCCGAGCGCCTCAAGTCCATCCAGTACGCGTTCTTCGCGCCGGGCCATGACGCCAGCGTCTGGCTCAACGGCTGGTACCCCCAGGTCAGCGAAAGCCAGCGCCTGGCCGGCAAGGCCACGCGCCAGTCGGACTGGTGGTCGGGCGGCAGCAAGCCGCTGCTCGATCTGCAGGCGGGCGCCGACCTGTTCAAGCCGGAATCGACCCGCAACGAGATCCGCGACGAATTCGGCGAGCGCGTGTCGGTGGTGGTGATCCCGGGCGCCGGCCACGCGCTGGTGCCGGAAGCGCCGCAGGCGGTGGTCGACGCCATCGTGCGCCGGGAAAAGTCGCTCAAGCCCTGAATGCCGCGCCTGGCGCGGATAAAAAAAAAGCAGCCCCACGGGGCTGCTTTTTTCACGGGCGCGCTGCTTACTTGAGCTGGCCCAGCAGCAGGAACTCCATCAGCGCCTTCTGCACGTGCAGGCGGTTCTCGGCCTCATCCCAGACCACGCTCTGCGGGCCGTCGATGACTTCGCCGGTGACTTCCTCGCCGCGATGGGCGGGCAGGCAGTGCATGAACACGGCCTGGGGATCGGCGGCGGCCATCATCTCGGCGTCCACGCACCAGTCGGCGAAGGCGGCGCGGCGCTCTTCGTTCTCGGCCTCGTAGCCCATGCTGGTCCAGACGTCGGTGGTGACCAGGTGCGCCCCCTGGCAGGCCTGCATCGGGTCCTTGAACTGGCGCAGCACCTTGTCGGACGGCGAACCGATGCGGGCGGCTTCGAGCTCGTAGCCGGCCGGGGTCGACACGTGCAGCGTGAAGCCCAGCATCTCGGCGGCCTGCAGCCAGGTGTAGGCCATGTTGTTGGCGTCGCCGACCCAGGCGACCGTCTTGCCGGCGATGGGGCCGCGGTGCTCGATGTAGGTGAAGATGTCCGCCAGGATCTGGCAGGGGTGGAATTCGTTGGTCAGGCCGTTGATCACGGGCACGCGCGAGTGCGAGGCGAAGCGCTCGATGCGGGTCTGCTCGAACGTGCGGATCATGACGATGTCGACCATGCGCGAGATGACGCGCGCGGTGTCCTCGATGGGCTCGGAGCGGCCCAGCTGGGAATCATTGGAGGTCAGGTTGATGACCGAGCCGCCCATCTGGTACATGCCGGCCTCGAACGAGACGCGGGTACGGGTGCTGGCTTTTTCGAACACCATCGCCAGCGTGCGGTCGTGCAGCGGCATGTGGGGTTCGTAGCGCTTGAATTTTTCCTTGATCAGCCGCGCGCGGTCCAGCACGTAGGCGATCTCGGCGGACGAGAAGTCCTTGAACTGCAGAAAGTGCCGCAAGGGGCCGTTTTGAGTCGTGGGAGGAGTCATGGTGATGTCGCAGGTCATTGGGCCCGGACGGGCTCGTGGCCCGGGCGGGAGGTTGATTATGGATGTTCGGCCTGGAACTGTCGAATCAGCGACGCCAGGATGCCGACGATCTGGTCGGCTTCGGCGCGCGACAGGACCAGCGGCGGCAGCAGGCGGATGACGCGGTCGCGGGTGACGTTGATCAAAAGACCCGCTTCCAGGGCACGCAACGCCAGCACGCCGCAGGGACGGGTCAGTTCGATGCCCAGCATCAGGCCGCGGCCGCGCACCTCGACCACGCCGGGCACGCCGGCCAGTTCGGCGGCCAGCCGCGCCTGCAGGTGTCCGCCCACGTCGTGGGCATTGGCCAGCAGGTTTTCCGATTCCAGCGCGTCCAGCACCGCCAGGCCGGCCGCGCAGACCAGCGGGCCGCCGCCGAAGGTGGTGCCATGGCTGCCGGGGGTGAACACGCCCGCCGCGGGGCCGGCGGCCAGCATCGCGCCGATCGGCACGCCGCCGGCCAGGCCCTTGGCCAGGGTCATGACGTCCGGCACGATGTCGGCCCACTGGTGGGCGAACCACTTGCCGGTGCGGCCGATGCCCGACTGGACCTCGTCGATCATCAGCAGCCAGCCGCGCTCGGTGCACAGTTGTCGTACCTCTCGAAGGAAGGCGGCATCGGAGGGACGGATGCCGCCTTCGCCCTGCAGGGCTTCGAGCAGCACGGCGGCCACGCGCGGCTCGGCGTCGCCGGCGGCGCGGATCGCGGCGGCATCGTTGTACGGCACCTGGATGAAGCCCGAGGGCAGGGGCTCGAAGCCCTTGCGCGCCTTGTCGCTGCCGGTGGCGGCCAGCGTGGCCAGGGTGCGCCCGTGCCAGGACGAGTCCATGGTGATGATGTGGGCGTGGCTGTTGCCGTGCCGGTAGGCGTAGTAGCGCGCCAGCTTGATGGCGGCTTCGTTGGCCTCGGAGCCGCTGTTGTTGAAGACCACGTCGCGCATGCCGGACAGCCGCGCCAGGCGCGCGGCCAGCTCGGTCTGCTGCGGGACTTCGTAGATATTGGAGGTGTGGATGACGCGCGCGGCCTGCTCGCTGATGGCCGCGACCAGCCGGGGATGGGCGTGGCCCAGACAGGAGACGCCGATGCCCGCCAGCGCGTCCAGGTACTTGCGGCCCTGCGCGTCCCACAGCCAGACACCCTGGCCGTGGGTGAACGATACCGGCAGCCGGGCATAGATGTTGGCCAGAGGCGAGGTCATCGCGGGTCCTCCTGGGCTTTTCCCCTGGGCGGATCGCCTTTCGGGACAGGGCAAAGGATCAATCATATACAATTCGCGGCGCGGGGCGCAGTTTGATCACGCCGACGATCCGGCTTCGTGAAGGGCGTTCCGTAGTGAAGAATCCATGGCAACTCGCGTCAGACAATTCGTAATTCATGGCGTTACCGAAAGCGGTAGCCGCTTTCGCCCCAGCGATTGGGCGGAACGGCTCGCCGGCGTAATGGCACAGTTCCGGCCCGCCGGCTGTGCCGGTAACCACCTCACCTACTCGCCCTACGTGCTGCCCGTCGTCATCGACGGCGTGCGTGGCATCGTGGTCGACCAGCGCTTGCGCGATCTCGAACCGCTGGCGTACAAGTTCGTGGTGGATTTCGCCCGCGACAACCACCTCAAGACGGAAGAACGCGAAATCTAGGCTTGCCGAAACCACAAAGCGCCCGAATCGGGCGCTTTGTCTTTCAGGCTTGCTACAGGCCGCGCCCCTCTCGCCGGGGCGGGGTGGCGCGCGGCCGCCCGCGTGGCGGCCGGCCGCGTTGCTACTTGGCGTAGACCAGGTCGCGCAGTCCCAACGACAACCCCGGCCAATACGTAATCACCATCAGGCAGACAATCACCACCCCCACGAACGGAATCAACGGCTTGATCAACCGCTCCAGCGGCAATTTGGCCACCGCGCACGCCGCGAACAGATTCACCCCGAATGGCGGCGTGATCATGCCCAGGGCCAGGTTGACCACCATGATGATGCCGAAGTGCACCGGGTCCACCCCGAACTTCAGCGCCACCGGCAGCAGCAGCGGGGCCAGCACCACGATCGAGGCCGAGGTCTCGATGAACATGCCGATCACGAACAGCGCCAGGTTCACGCCCATCAGGAACGAGAACTGGGTGTCGAACAGCTGCGCCAGCCACACGCCCAGCGCGTCGGGGATGCCGGCGCGGTTCAGCAGGAAGCTGAAGACGCCGGCGTTGGCGATCACGAACATGATCACGGCGGTGGACACCACCGACTTGTGCAGCGTGTCCGACAGCTGTTTGAAGCTCAGGCGGCGGTAGACGAACTTGCCCACCACCACCGCGTACATCACCGCCACCACCGACGCCTCGGTCGGGGTGAAGACGCCGCCGTAGATGCCGCCCAGGATGATGACCGGCATCATCAGCGCCAGCCAGGCGCGTTTGAAGGCCGGCCACAGCGGCAGGCGGCCTTCGCCGTCGCGCTTGCCCAGGTTGTTGCGCTTGGCGTAGAGCCACACGTAGAACATCAGCGCCACGCCGATCAGGATGCCGGGCATGACGCCGGCGATGAACAGTTCGCCGGTGGAGGTGTCGGTGGACACCGCGAACAGGATCATCGGGATCGACGGCGGGATGATCACCCCCAGCTCGGCCGCGCTGGCCTGCAATGACGCGGCGAAGGGGGCGGGATAGCCGTGGCGGATCATGGCCGGGATCAGGATGGCGCCCACCGCGAAGGTGGTGGCGACGCTGGAGCCGGCCACGGCGGCGAAGATCATGCAGGTCAGCACGCAGGTGCAGGCCAGGCCGCCCTGGATGCCGCCGACCACGCTCTTGGCGAACTCCACCATGCGTTCGGAGATGCCGCCGGCTTCCATCAGGTTGCCGGCCAGGATGAAGAACGGGATCGCGACCAGCGGGTACTTGTCCAGCGCGGCATAGAGCTGCTGGGCCACCACCAGCCAGGGCAGGTTGGCGGCGCCGACCCCCGCCAGGCTGGCCAGCCCGATCGACACGGCGACCGGCACGGACAGCCCGAAGAAAATCAGCATCGAGACAATCATTAATTGGGACATGGCGATATCGGCTGCTTGGATTCGGGACGGGACTCAGCCCTGCGCGTCGTTGCGCACGGGGACGTCTTCTTCTTCGCCGGCGCACCAGCGCGCCAGCACGGCGATGGCGGCGAGCGTCGCGCCCACCGGGATCGCCAGGTAGATCCAGGAGATCGAGATGTCCAGGCTGGGCACGTTCTGGAAACGCACGCGGTAGGTCATCTGGCCGCCGATCCAGGCGATGAAGCCGAGAAAACCGGCGCAGATCAGGCCGATGACGGCTTCCAGCACGCGGCGGCGCATGCCGCCCAGCAGGTTGCGCAGCAGTTCGACGCTGATCATGGCACCGTGGCGAAAGGCCAGGGCCACGCCCAGCAGCACGGTCCAGATCAGCAGGGCGCGGGTCAGCACCTCGCTCCAGTCGGCGGGCGAATGCAGCACGAAGCGGGCGATGACCTGGTAGAAAGCGGCGGCCGCGGCGGCCACCAGCAGGAGTTGGGCGATGACCGACACCAGCTTGAACAGGATGCGGTCTAAGGCGCAGAGCAGACGCATGGGGGTTTCCAGGACGGATGGCGGAGCGCGCGGAGGGCGGAGCGGCAGGCGCCGCCGGGGACGAAATTCGCTTCCGTCATCCCGGCGCCTCGCGCCGCGCCGGCCTTGCGCTTACTTGGTGTCGCGGATCGACTCGATCAGCTTCTTGTCGAACTTCTTGTAGTACTCGGGATAGGCCGGCTCGACGGCGGCGGCGAAGGCGGCGCGGTCGACTTCGGACACCTGCATGCCTTCCTTCTTGAGCTGCTCGACGCCGGTCTTCTCGATGTTGTCGACATAGGCGCGCATGGCCTGGGCCGATTCCTTGCCGGCCTTGTCGAACTTGGCCTTGTCGTCGGCCGACAGGCCGTCATAGACGTTGGCCGACATCAGCACCAGCGCCGGGCCGTAGACGTGGCCGGTCAGCGACAGGTATTTCTGCATCTGCGACAGCTTGGCCGAGGTGATCACCGACAGCGGGTTTTCCTGACCGTCGATGGTGCCCTGCTGCAGGGCGGTGGCCACTTCCGGCCAGGCCATCGGCGTCGGCAGGATGCCGATCTGGCGGAAGGCGGTGATGTGGATCGGGTTTTCCGTGGTGCGGATCTTCAGGCCCTTGGCGTCGGCCGGCGTCTTGACCGGGCGCACGTTGTTGGTCAGGTGGCGAAAGCCCTGCTCGCCCCAGGCCAGCGCGACGATGCCACGGCTGGGGAACTTTGCCAGCATATCCTGTCCGATCTTGCTGTCGAGCACGTTGCGCGCGTGTTGCAGGTCGCGCAGCAGGAAGGGGATGTCGAAGACGCCGGTCTCGGGCACGAAGTTCAGGGTGGCGCCGGTCGAGACGATGGCCAGGTCGATGGTGCCTATCTGCAGGCCTTCGATTACTTCGCGTTCGCCGCCCAGCGCGCTGTTGGCGAATTGCTGTACCTTGTACTTGCCGTTGCTGGACGCTTCGATCGACTTGGCCAGGGCGTCGGCCCCAGCGCCGTAGTGCGACGACGTCGACAGGGCATAGGCCATCTTCAGGGGAGCCTGGGCCGAGGCGGCCAGGGGCGCGGCGACCGCGCAGGCAGCCAGGATCGTGGCCGCGAGCCAGGATTTACGCATTGTCTTCTCCAGGGATATCAGTATTTTTTGCAGTGGGTTTTGCAGTCGGTATGCGGCGCCGCAAGGCGCTTCGCGCATGATAGCGGGATTCGGCCCCCATTCCGGCCGTTGGTTAACATTGGCAGATGATGGATTTCCCTGATGTCTCACGGGCCAGGCGCCCCGGCTTTTGGACCACCCTGGCGCTGGGCGCCCGCATGATGATGCGCGACGCCCGCGCCGGCGAGCTGCGCCTGCTGGTGCTGGCCCTGGTGGTGGCGGTGGCTGCCGTCACCAGCGTCGGCTTCCTGGCCGACCGGGTCGGCCGGGCGCTGGAACGCGACGCCGGCCAGATGCTGGGCGCCGACCTGGTGCTGGACGCGGACGAACCGGTGCCGGCGGCCTTCCTCGATCAGGCCCGCGAGCGCGGCCTGTCCGTCTCCAACACCTGGCAGTTCCCGTCCATGGTCAGCGCCGGCGACGGCGCCCAATTGGCGGCCCTGAAGGCGGTCGAGCCCGGCTACCCGCTGCGCGGCGCCCTGCGGGTGACGGACGCGCCGTTCAACCCCGACGGCCCCACCCGCGACATCCCGCCCGAGGGCGCGGTCTGGGTGGACGGCCAACTGCTGTCGCTGCTGGGCCTGAAGGTCGGCGACACCCTGAACGTGGGCGACGCCCACCTGCGCATCGACCGGGTCATCACCTACGAACCGGACCGCGGCATGCAGTTCGTCAACGTCGCGCCGCGGGTGATGCTGCGCGCCAGCGATCTGCCGGCCACCGGGCTGATCGCGCCCGGCAGCCGCATCGGCTATGCCCTGCTGGTGGCCGGCGAACCGGATGCGGTGGCGAATTACTCCGCCTGGCTGGGCCAGAACCTCAAGCGCGGCCAGAAGGTCGCCACGCTGGAATCGGGCCGGCCGGAGGTGCGCCGCACCCTCGACCGGGCGCAGCGCTTCCTGTCGCTGGTGGCGCTGCTGGCGGTGCTGATTTCCGCCGTGGCAGTGGCGCTGGCGGCCGGCCGTTACATGACCCGGCACCGCGACGGCATTGCCGTGATGCGCTGCCTGGGGGCGGTGCAGTCGCAGATCGCCCGCATGCTGACCCTGGAATTCGCGCTGGTCGGCCTGTTCGCCTCGGCCGCCGGCTGCCTGCTGGGCTACGCGGTGCACCAGGTGCTGGTGATGGTGCTGGGTTCGCTGATCGACACGACCTTGCCGGCGCCCTCGGCCATTCCGGCCCTGCAGGGGCTGCTGACCGGCCTTTTGCTGTTGCTGGGTTTCGCCCTGCCGGCCCTGGCGCAGTTGCGCCACGTGCCGCCGGCGCGGGTGCTGCGGCGCGACGCCGACGTCATCAGCGCCCGCGGCGCGCTCGGCTACGGCGTCGGCGCCGTCGGATTCGCCCTGCTGATCTGGTGGTTCGCCGGCGACGCGAAGTTGGGCGGCGTGGTGGCGGGCGGGTTCCTGGGGGCCTTTGCGCTGTTCGCGCTGGTGGCCTGGCTCTGCATCCTGGGCCTGGCGCGCCTGCGCGGCCTGGCCGCAGGCCTGCCGGCGCTGCGTTTCGCGCTGGCCGGGGTGGTGCGCCGGCGCGCCGCCACCATCACCCAGGTGTGCGCGCTGGCGGTGGGCCTGATGGCCCTGCTGCTGCTGGCCATGACCCGCACCGACCTGATCCAGGGCTGGCAGCGCACGCTGCCGCCGGACGCGCCCAACCGTTTCCTCATCAATGTGCAGCCCGACCAGCGCCAGGCCGTGACCGACGCGCTGACCCGCGAGGGGCTGGGCCGGATCGTGCTGTCGCCGATGGTGCGCGGCCGCCTGATCGCCGTCAACGGCAAGCCGGTGGGGCCGGACGACTACGAGGAGCCGCGCGCCAAGCGCCTGGTGGACCGCGAATTCAACCTGTCCTATGGCGAGCAGATGCCGTCGTCCAACCGCATCGAGCAGGGCCGCTGGCTCAAGCCGGGCTCGGCCGAGGTGTCGCTGGAGTCGGGCCTGGCCAAGACGCTGGGCATCAAGCTGGGCGACAGGATGACCTTCGACGTGGCCGGCCAGCAGTTCGAGGTGGCTGTCTCCAGCACCCGGCGGGTGGATTGGGATACGATGCGCGTCAATTTTTTCGCCATCCTGACGCCCGAAACCCTGGCCGACATGCCGCAAAGCTGGATCACGTCCTTCTACCTGCCGCCGGAAAAGGCCCAGGTGCTGCCCGCGTTGGTGCGGCAGTTCCCGAACCTGACGGTGTTCGACGTGGGCGCCATCCTGCAACAGTTGCAGTCGGTGCTCAACGAGGTCGGCCGCGCGGTGCAGCTGCTGTTCCTGTTCACCCTGGCGGCCGGCGTGCTGGTGCTGTCGGCCGCCCTGACCGCCACCCGCGACGAGCGCATGCGCGAAGCCGCGGTGCTGCGCGCGCTGGGCGCGACCCGGCGCCAGCTGGCGCGCTCGCAGCGCATCGAGCTGTGGGCGGTGGGCGGCCTGGCCGGCCTGCTGGCCGCGGCCGGCGCCAGCGCGATCGCTTGGGCTTTATCAACCCAGGTGTTCGATTTCACGATTACCCTCAGCCTCTGGCCCTGGCTGGTGGGGGTCGGCGCGGGTATGCTCGGCGCCTGGGCCGGTGGCGCGCTGGCGTTGCGCGGCGTGCTGCGCACCCCGCCGCTGGTCACCCTGAGAGAAACCTGATGACGTCCTCCGTCCAAACCCCTACCGAACCCGTGGAAACTTCCTCCAGCATTTTCGATCTCCTGGGCGGCGAACGCGGCGTGCGCGCCCTGGTCGACCGCTTCTACGACCTGATGGACATGGAGTCCGACCTGAAGGAACTGCGCGCCGCGCACGGCCCCAGCCTGGACGAGGCTCGCGACAAGCTGTTCTGGTTCCTGTGCGGCTACTTCGGCGGCCCCAATCACTATATAGAGCGCTTCGGCCATCCGCGCCTGCGGGCGCGGCATTTGCCGTTCTCGATCGGCCAGGTCGAGCGCGACCAATGGGTGGCCTGCATGGGCCGCGCCATGGAAGACGAGGGCGTCGAGCCCGCCCTGGTCGAGCGCCTGCTGCAATCGTTCTTCGGCGTGGCCGACTGGATGCGCAACCGTGAAGGCTGATCGGGATCCCTCCGGCGCCCGACGCCATGCCTGGCCGGCGCCGCTGGCCGGCGCAATGCTGGCCGACCCGCGCCTGGGCGATGCCGGTCCCGAGCTGTTCAACCCGGCGCACTATGGCGACCGGGCCCGGCCGGTGGATGCCGGCGGCCGCCAGGCGGCCTGGTTCGTGCAGGGCCAGGGCTGGCAGGGCGTGCTGCGACGCTACCGGCGCGGCGGCCTGATCGCCAAGCTCAGCCGCGATACCTACCTGTGGGCGGGCCAGGCGCGCACCCGCAGCTTCCGCGAATTCCGCCTGCTCGCCGCCATGCGCGCCCAGGGCCTGCCGGTGCCGGCGCCGCTGGCCGCTGCCTACTGGCGCCAGGGGCCGACTTACCGCGCCGCCATCGTGGTCGAGCGCATCCCGGGCGTGCGGCCGCTGGCCCAGGCGCTGGCCGAGCCGCTGTGGCAGCCGGTGGCCGAGGCCATCGTGCGCATGCACCGGGCCGGCGTCTGGCACGCCGACCTCAACGCCTTCAACATCCTGATCGGGTCCGACGGCCGGGTCTGGCTGATCGATTTCGACCGCGGCACCGACGGCGGCCTTTCCGACCGCCAGCGCCAGGGCAACCTGGAACGCCTGCGCCGGTCGCTGGTCAAGGTGGCGGGGGACGAGGGCGAGCGTTTCTGGCTCAAATTGCGCGACAGCTACTGGACCGCCTGGGGGATCGGCGTACAGCCCTGAGACGGGCGGCGCCCGCGGCCCGATCCGGGCCCAATTGCGGCAAATTGCGCTAAATCCGCCGGTAAAGTTGGGCAGGCCATCGCTAAAAGGCTTTATGATTCCGCCTTTTGGTACTCCTGTAACTTACGGCATATAGCTGGGGGGCTGGTAATGAAACTACGGGCGGGAATGCGCTGGGCGCTGGGGACGATGCTGGTCGCGGCAGCCACGTCGGCGGCGGTGGCGCAGAACAAGGTCGTCAACGTCTACAACTGGGCCGAATACACGGCCCCGGACACGATCCCCGGTTTCGAGAAGGAAACCGGCATCAAGGTCCGTTATGACGTCTACGACAGCAACGACACGCTGCAGGCCAAGCTGCTGGCCGGCAAATCGGGTTACGACGTCGTTGTCCCGTCCACGCATTACGCCTCGCGCCAGATCGAGGCCGGCCTGTTCCAGAAGCTGGACAAGTCCAAGATCCCCAACTGGAAGTACCTGGATCCCGACGTCATGGCGCTGGTCGCCTCGGTCGATCCCGGCAACGAATACGCCATTCCGTGGGGCTACGGCACCAATGGCCTGGGCTACAACGTCACCAAGGTCAAGCAGATCATGGGCGAGAACGCCGACCTGGCCAACTGGGACATGATCTTCAAGCCCGAGAACGCCGCCAAGCTCAAGGAGTGCGGCATCTCGATGCTGGACGAGGCCGCGCAGGTGTTCCCGGCCGTGCTCAAGTACCTGGGCAAGGACCCCAACAGCGCCAACCCGGACGACTACAAGGCCGCGCTGGACGTGCTCAAGCAGATCCGTCCGTACATCCGCCAATTCAGCTCGTCGGGCTACATCGACGAACTGGCCGTGGGCGACTTGTGCATGGTCTACGGTTTCTCGGGCGACGTCATGATCGCCCGCAAGCGCGCCCAGGAGGCCAAAAAGCCTTATGAAGTGAACTACTTCATTCCCAAGGGCGGCGCCCCGGCCTGGTTCGACCTGATGGTCATCCCGAAGGACGCGCCGCATCCGGAAGAGGCCCTGGCGTTCATCAACTACATCGAGACGCCGCAGGTGCACGCCGCCATCACCAACACCATGTTCTACCCCAACGCCAACAAAGAGGCGCGCAAGTACGTGGTCAAGGACGTGGCCGACAACCCGATGATCTACCCGTCGCCCGAGGTCTCCAAGTCGCTGTATGTCATCAAGGCCCAGCCCTTGAACATCCAGCGCCTGCAGACGCGCATGTGGGCCGAGCTGAAATCGGGACGCTGAGCATCATGAGCGATAGCCGTTACTCGGCGCAGCATGCGGCCGACCCGGACGAGTTCGTCCGGGTCGCCGATGTGGTCAAGATCTTCGGCGACGTGGTCGCCGTCCGTTCCGTCAACCTCTCGGTCAAGCGCAACGAGATCTTCGCGTTGCTGGGCAGCTCCGGCAGCGGCAAGTCGACCTTGCTGCGCATGCTGGCCGGCTTCGAGGAAGCCACCTCGGGCCAGATCCTGCTCGATGGCGAGGACATCACCAACGTGCCGCCGTACCGGCGGCCGGTGAACATGATGTTCCAGTCGTACGCGCTGTTCCCGCACATGACGGTCGAGGCCAACGTGGCCTTCGGCCTGAAGCAGGAAGGCGTGGACCGCGCCGAAATCCACGACCGCGTGTTCGAGGCGCTCGACCTGGTGCAGATGGCCGGCTATTCGCGCCGCAAGCCCAACCAGCTGTCCGGCGGCCAGCAGCAGCGCGTGGCGCTGGCGCGCAGCCTGGTCAAGCGGCCCAAGCTGCTGCTGCTGGACGAGCCGATGTCGGCGCTGGACAAGCAGATCCGCCAGAAGACCCAGATCGAGCTGGTCAAGATCCTGGAGCAGGTCGGCGTGACCTGCATCATGGTCACCCACGACCAGGAAGAGGCCATGACCATGGCGCACCGCCTGGCGGTCATGACCGAGGGCCAGATCGTGCAGTGCGGCACGCCGCAGGACGTCTACGCCTTCCCGAACTCGCGCTTCGTCGCCAGCTTCATCGGCTCGACCAACATGTTCACCGGCACCATCGTGGTCGATGAACCCGACCACGTCGCCATCGAAAGCCCCGAACTGAGCCGCCCGCTGTACGTCAGCCACGGCGTCAGCGAGCCGCTGGGCATGGACGTGCACGTCTCCATCCGCCCCGAGCGCATGGTGGTGTCGCGCGAACAGCCGGCGGGCGAATACAACTGGGCCCACGGCATGGTCAGCCACATGGCATGGATGGGCAGCTACGCGCTCTACCAGATCCGCCTGGATTCCGGCGCCATGGTCGAGGCCAGCGTGCCCAGCCTGCAACTGGCCCAACTGGACGCCCCGGGCATCGACGAAGAGATCTTCGTCAGCTGGGACGCCGACAGCGCGACGGTGCTGGCGTCATGAGCCGCTTCTCGCCCCGCGACTGGCTGCCCTCGGGCCGGACGCTGGCGGTGGTGCCGCCGTTCGCCTGGCTGGTGCTGTTCCTGCTGGTGCCGTTCCTGCTGGTGTTCAAGATCAGCTTCGCCGAGCTCAAGTTCGGCATTCCGCCGTACACCTCGCTGGCCGAATTCAAGGACGAGGCGGTGCAGTTCAGCCTGCACCTGCGCGGCTACATCCTGCTGTTCACCGACAGCCTGTATTTCGCCACCTACCTCAGTTCGGTAAAGATCGCGGCCATCACCACGCTGGCCTGTGTGCTGATCGGCTATCCCATCGCCTACTACATCGCGCGATCGTCGCCGCGGGTGCGCAACCTGCTGCTGCTGGGCGTGATCCTGCCGTTCTGGACCTCGCTGCTGCTGCGCGTTTACGCCTGGGTCGGCATCCTGCGCAACGACGGTCTCTTGAACAACTTCCTGCAATGGCTCGGCATCATCTCCAGCCCATTGGAGATCTACCGCACCGACCTGGCCGTGTATATCGGCATGGTCTATGCCTACCTGCCGTTCTTCATCCTGCCGCTGTATGCCACGCTGGTGAAGATGGACCTGCGCCTGCTGGAAGCCGCCTACGACCTCGGCGCCAGGCCCTGGCAGGCGTTCTGGCAGATCACCGTGCCGCTGTCGCGGCAGGGCGTCATCGCCGGCGCCATGCTGGTGTTCATCCCGGCGGTCGGCGAATACGTCATTCCCGAAATGCTGGGCGGCGCCAACACGCTGATGATGGGCCGCGTCATGTGGAACGAGTTCTTCAACAACACCGACTGGCCGATGGCCTCTGCGGTGACCTGCGTGATGGTGCTGCTGTTGCTGGTGCCGCTGGCGCTGTTCCAGTACAACCAGGTCAAGCAGCAGGAACTGGCCAACGGGGGGCGCAAATGAACGGTCCCAACAAGACCTTGCGCGCCGTGGTGCTGGGGCTGGGCTACTTCTTCCTGTACGTGCCCATCATCAGCCTGATGGTGTTCTCGTTCAACGAATCGCCCGCCGTGACCTCCTGGACCGGTTTCTCGTTCCGCTGGTATCACTCGCTGTTCAACGACGACGCGTTGCTGCGCGCGGCCTGGCTGTCGTTCCGCATCGCCGCCATGACCGCCACCGCGGCCGTCATCATCGGCACCTGGGCCGGCTATGTGCTGGGACGCATGGGCCGTTTTCGCGGCTTCGCGCTGTACGTGGGTATGCTGAGCGCGCCGCTGGTGATCCCCGAAGTGGTGCTGGGCATCTCGCTGCTGCTGATGTTCGTGGAGTTGCGCGGCCATCTGGGCTGGCCGGCCGAGAACGGCATCTTCACCATCTGGGTGGGCCACGTGACGCTGTGCATGGCCTTCGTGGCGGTGGTGATCCAGACCCGCATCCGCGACCTCGACCGTTCGCTGGAAGAAGCCGCGCTGGACCTGGGCGCCACGCCCATCACGGTGTTCTTCAAGATCACGCTGCCGCTGATCGCGCCGGCGCTGGCCTCGGCCTGGCTGCTATCCTTCACGTTGTCGCTGGACGACGTGGTGCTGGCGTCGTTCCTGTCCGGTCCCAGTTCCAGCACGCTGCCGATGGAAGTCTTCTCGCGCGTGCGGCTGGGCCTGAAACCCGAGATCAATGCGTTGGCGACGCTGTTCATCCTGGCGGTGGGCACCTGCGTCATCCTGGCCAACCGCATGCAATGGCGCAAGGAGTCCGAACCCAAATGAAGCAAACCACCCTGTATGGCCTGACCAAGTGCAGCACCTGCGTCAAGGCGCGCGAGTGGCTGACCGCGCACGGCGTCGACCACCAGTTCATCGACTACCGCGACCATCCGGTGCCGGCCGCCACCCTGAAGGAATGGGCCGGCCAGCTCGGCGGCTGGGAAAAACTCGTCAACCGCGCTTCCATGACCTGGCGCAACCTGCCGGACGATCGCAAGACGGCCAGCACCGACGCGCAGTGGACCAAGCTGATCGCCGAGTTCCCGGCACTGGTGCGCCGCCCGGTGGCGGTGACGCCGGATGGCGAAGTCGGCGTCGGCTTCAGCGAAAAGCGCTACGGCGAACGCTTCGCCTGACGCCGTGGCGGGCAAGGCCGACAAGGCATCGCGCGGCGCCGGCAAGGCGTTGCCCGATGCCTTTTTCAATCGCGACGCGCGCCAGCTGGCGCGCGAACTGCTGGGCAAGGTGGTGCGCCACCGGGTCGACGGCCTGTGGCTGTCGGCGCGCATCATCGAGACCGAGGCCTACTACCTGGAAGAGAAGGGCAGCCATGCCTCGCTCGGCTATACCCACAAGCGCCGCGCCCTGTTCATGGACGGCGGCGTGGTCTACATGTATTACGCGCGCGGCGGCGACTCGCTCAATTTCAGCGCGGGCGGGCCGGGCAACGCGGTGCTGATCAAGTCCGGCTATCCCTGGGTCGACGCGCTCTCGGGCCCCGAGGCGCTGGCCCGCATGCAGGCCTTGAATCCCGATGCCCAGGGCCGTCCGCGCCTGCCGGCGCGCCTGTGCGCGGGCCAGACGCTGCTGTGCCGCGCGCTGGGCCTGAAGGTGCCGGACTGGGATGCGCGGCGCTTCGACCCCGACGCGCTGTACGTCGAAGACGTGGGCGAATCGCCGCAGGCATTGATCAGCACCGCCCGGCTTGGCATCCCGCCCGGGCGCGACGAACACCTGGAATACCGCTACGTCGATCCGGCCTATGCGGCCTGGTGCACGCGCAACCCTTTGCGTCGCGGGCAAGTGGCCGGACGGGACTATCACTGGGTCGACCGGCAGGGGGCGCCGCTCAAGCAGGCGCCCTGAGGCGGGCGCGGCGCGCTTGCCTCAGGGCCGCGGCCTTCAGCCCTGGGGGCCGGAGCCGCCCGTGCCCGCCTGTTGCGCCGCCTTGCGGGCGCGCTCGGCCATGCCGGCCCGCATCTCGGCGTATTTGCGTTGGATGCGCCGGCGGTTGATGCGCTTGCTCCACGCGTAGATGGGCACCAGCGGCAAGACGCCGAACCCGTCGATCAGGAACAGCCCCGACCGGCCTTCCGCGTTCTGGCCACAGGCGATGTTGCTGGCGGTCAGGTCGTGCAGCACCACGTGCGCGTCGGCCAGGTCCTCGATGAACTCATCCAGTTGCGCCGACAGGGCCGCATCCATTGTTCCCTGGGGCGCCAGGTCCGCCAGGGTGAGGGCGATATTGCCCGCTTCATCGGTGATTTTCTCGACCAGCAGGCCCAGGCCCAGTGTGGTCTGGGCCACGCCCAGAATGCGCGCCATCGGCACCTGCCAGACGCCGGACGGGCGCGTGGTCGTGGTGACGTATTCCGTGATTTCGTTCAGGTAGACGCGATAGGCGCTTTCGCGCTGGTATTGCTTGTACCAGCGCTTGAACGGCCGGGCTTCGAGGTAAATCGCGCGCGCCTGCATGTCCATGACCTTGACCAACAGGGAAGGGGCATGGGGATGCTGGAAGATATGACGGTCCCCGCCCACCGCGACCGGAGTTTCGTCATTGAGATTCAATGGACCGAAAATCGATTCGAAGGCGACGGGAGGCGGACAGTACGTGGGGAAATCAGCTGTATTCAACTGTTTTTAAGGTTTATACATACGTTGTTAACAGTTTAATGCTGTTGTTTGCTTTTGGTTTTTTCTGCGTGCGGGGAAAGTCGTTTCGGATAGCTACAGAGGGCCGGGTATGCCGCCCTATAATTTCACGCGCCCGGCGTGGGCGCGCAGCGTTGAGGGTCCGTTTTGTCAAACGAAGTTCTGCTCTGGGTCGCCGCCGGCGGCGCGGTACTGGCCTGCCTGGCGGCCCTGATGGCCTGGCTGTCGCGCCCGGCTCGCGATGATCGCCTGGACGCCTTGCTGGACGGCCTGGAACGCACCGAGCGCGCGCTGCGCGCCGATATCGCCGAGGGCCAGCGCGGTCTGCGCGCCGAGTTCTCGGAATCGACCCGCGGCCTGCGGCAGGAACTGGCGCAATCCCACGGCGAGCTGCGCGCGGCGCTGACCCGCGATGCCCAGGCGGCGCGGGTGGAATCGGCCGAATCACTGGCGCGCTTCGCGGCCGGGTTCAACGAGCAGTTGCAAGGGCTGATACAGATCAACGAGCGGCGCCTGATGGAGGTGCGCGAGACGGTCGATCAGCGTTTGCAAGCGTTGCAGAATGACAACAGCGCCAAGCTCGATGATATGCGTCGCACGGTCGACGAGAAGCTCCACGCCACCCTGGAGCAGCGCCTGGGGGAATCATTCAAGCAGGTTTCCGACCGCCTTGAAGCGGTGCACAAGGGATTGGGCGAAATGCAGGCGCTGGCCGCGGGCGTGGGCGACCTGAAACGGGTCCTGACCAACGTCAAGTCGCGCGGCACCTGGGGCGAAGTGCAATTGGCGCGCCTGATCGAAGACAACATGACGCCGGAGCAGTACGCCAGCAATATCAAACCGGTGCCGGGCAGCGACGCGGTGGTCGAATTCGCCATCCGCCTGCCGGGGCGCGGCGATGGCGGCATGCCCGTCTGGCTGCCGATCGACGCCAAGTTTCCCAAGGAAGAGTACGAGCGCCTGATGGATGCGCAGGAGGCGGCCGACGCCGAGGGCGTGAAGGCGGCCGGTGCTGCCTTGGCCAAGGCGGTCGAACTGCAGGCGCGCCTGATCGCCACCAAGTACGTGGCGCCGCCGCACACCACGGATTTCGCCATCATGTTCCTGCCCACCGAAAGCCTGTATGCCGAAGTGTTGCGGCGCCCGGGGCTGCTGGATCGACTGCACGACCTGCGTATCAACGTGGCCGGGCCCAGCAACCTGGCGGCGCTGCTCAACAGCCTGCAGATGGGCTTTCGCACGCTGGCCATCGAACAACGCTCGTCCGAGGTCTGGCAGGTGCTGCGCGCGGTCAAGACCGAATTCGGAAAATTCGGTGACGCGCTGGCCGGCGTGAAGAAGACCCTGGACACCGCCAGCAGCAAGATCGGCCAGACCGAGGTGCGCACGCGCGCCATGCTGCGCAATCTGAAAAGCGTCGAAGCGCTGCCCGAAGCCGAGGCGCTGCGCCTGCTGGGCGGCGAAGGCGCCGCCGACGAGACCGCGGCCGAGGGCGACGCGCCCGCGGCGCCCGCTTCCGGCGCCTGACAGGCGCGCCCGGCTGCCGGCCTTACGCGCCTGCGTCGCCGCGCCGCCATCAGCGGCCATCGCCCGGGCGCCGTTTCCCCCCGCGGCCCGGCGTGGCGCCCTCCGGGGCCGAGCTTGTGACCCGGGCGCTCTGCCGATATCCTCATACTTGCGGCATTCCGCCGTCGATATCTGGAGCATCGTAAGCATGGGCACGGCTGACCGAGTTGATTCCTCTTCCTTCGACGCGATGGCGCTGGGCGCCGAGATCGCCCAGGGGGCCACCACGGCGCAGGCCGCGATGCAGCAGGCGGTGGAACGGGTGGCGGCGCGCAATCCGTCGATCAACGCGGCGTGCGGCGTGCAGGCCGAGCTGGGCCTGGACCTGGCCCGCGCGCTGGACGATGAGCTGGCGACGCTGACGGCCGAGCAGCGGCTGGCGCTGCTGCGCGAGCGTCCGTTCCTGGGCGTGCCGACCTTGCTCAAGGACCTGGGCACCGCCGCGCTGGGGTTGCCCAGCGCCATGGGCTCGGTGCTGTATGGCCAGGTTGAATGGAATGTCGACGCTGAAATCGTCAAGCGCTATCGCCGCGCCGGCCTGATCCCTTTCGGCCGCAGCACCAGCGCCGAACTGGGCCTGAGCCCCACCAGCGAATCGCCGGTCTACGGCGCGCCGACCCAGAACCCCTGGAAGGCCGGCCACAGCGCCGGCGGTTCCAGTGGCGGGGCAGGGGCGGCGCTGGCCAGCGGCATGGTGCGCATCGCCCATGGCAGCGACGGCGGCGGCTCGATCCGCATTCCGGCCTCGTGTTGCGGCGTGCTGGGCTTGAAGCCGTCGCGCGGCATGATGCCGCTGGGGCCGCTCAAGGGCGAGGGCTGGGGCGGCCTGGCGACAGAACACATGATGACGCTGTCGGTGCGCGATTGCGCGGCGGCGCTGGATATCAGCGCCGGCGCCGACGTCGGCGCGCCGTATGCGGCGCCGGCCAGGCCAGGCGAATCCTATCGCGACATCGTGGCGCGGGTGTCGGCGGATCCGCGCTCATCGCCGCGCCGCCGCATTGCCTATATCAACACCACCTACGAAGGCGAAGCGATCCATCCCGAGGTCGCGGCGGCGGTCGACGAGGCCGCGCGCCTGTTCGCCGGCCTGGGCCACGAACTGGTGGTGGCCGCGCCGCCGGTGGGTTCCGAGGAAGTGCTGTCGCCGATGCTGCCGCTGATCGCCAGCGCCGCCGCCAATGCCATCGACAGCTTCGTCGGCGCGCGCAATCGTCGTCTTGCCGCAGACGAATTGCAGCCGACCACGCTGGGCGCGCGCGAGTACGCCCGCGCGATTTCCGGCGCGCAGTACGTGGCTTGCGTCGATACCTGCCACGAGATCACGCGCCGCATCGGCCGCTTCCTGCATCGCGAGGGCACGCAGGGCCACGACCTGTTCCTGTCGCCGGTGTTGGCGCAACTGCCGGCGCCCATCGGCCGCTATGCGATGGACAACGCCGATTACCTGGCCTATCGCCTGGGCAAGAAGGGCGTGATCGGCTATTCGCCGTTCGCGCCGTTGGCCAACCTGACGGGCATGCCCGCCATTTCCATTCCGTTCGGCCTGTCGGCCGACGGCCTGCCGATCGGCATCCAGGTCATGGGCCCGCTGGGCAGCGAGGCCTGGCTGCTGGAACTGGCCGCCCAGGTCGAGGCCCTGCGGCCCTGGCAGCGGGTGGCGCCCATCGCCAGATAGGCCGCCGGGCGGGGCGCGCCGGCAAGCACGGCGCATCAACGAAGAGGAGCCAGCATGCCGTCGTTCGTGACCCATACCGTACTCAACCAGGTCCCGCCCCTGGAAGACTATTCGCTGTTCGAGACCGACCCGGCGTTGCGCGAGGCGGCGGTCCGCGAGGGCGCTGGCGCCTGGCTCGGCGACCTCGGCGCGCATGGGGCCTGGCTCGGCCGCGCCCAGACCCTGGCCGCCGGCGTCGACGCCAACCGCTATCCGCCGCGGCTGCAGGCCTATGACCGGACCGGCCATCGCATCGACCATGTCGATTTCCATCCCGCCTGGCAATTGTTGATGAGCGGCATCGTGGCGCGCGGCCTGCACAGCCGCGCCTGGGCCCAGCCGGTGCCGGGGGCGCAGGTGGCGCGGGCGGCGGCCTACCTGATGCAGGGCCAGGTCGAGGCCGGCACGCTGTGTCCCACCACCATGACCTTTGCCGCCGTGCCTCTGCTGCAACGCGAGCCGGCGGGCGTGATCGACTACACCGGCGATTGGCTGCCCGCGCTCTATTCGCGCGAATTCGACGGCGCCGACGCGCCGCTGGCCGGCAAGCGCGGCGCGCTGATCGGCATGGGCCTGACCGAGAAGCAGGGCGGTTCCGACCTGCGCGCGGTCACGACACGCGCCGCGCCGATGGGCGCGATCGGGCGCGGTTGCGCCTATTTGCTGGTGGGCCACAAATGGTTCTTCTCGGTGCCGCAGGCCGACGCCCATCTGGTGCTGGCGCAGACCGACGAGGGCCTTGGCTGCTTTCTGGTGCCGCGCTGGATTCCGGAAGGCCCGCGCAACGCGGTCCGCATCCGGCGCCTGAAGGACAAGCTGGGCAATCACAGCAATGCCAGCGCCGAGGTCGAGTTCGAGGACGCGTGGGGCGTCATGGTCGGCGAACCTGGGCGCGGCCTGGCGGTGCTGCTGGAGATGGCCGCCACCACCCGCCTCGATTGCGTGCTGGGCAGCGCCGCGTTGCTGCGCCAGGCCCTGGTGCAGTCGCTGCACCATGCCTGCCACCGCCAGGCTTTCGGCAAGCCGTTGGTGGCGCAGCCGCTGATGCGCAATGTGCTGGGCGACCTCGCGCTGGAGTCGGAGGCCGCCCAGGCGCTGGCGCTGCGCCTGGCGCGCGCGGTGGACGAGCGTGGCGACGCCGGCGCGCGCGCGCTGGCGCGGGTCGGCACGCCCGCCGCCAAGCTGTGGGTCTGCAAGCGCGCGATCGCGGCGGTGGCCGAATGCATGGAGGCATGGGGCGGCAACGGTTACGTCGAAGAGGGACCGATGCCGCGGCTGTATCGCGAAACGCCGGTCAATTCCATCTGGGAAGGGTCCGGCAATGTCATGGCGCTGGATGTGCTGCGTGCCTTGCAGCGCGAGCCCGAGGCGCTGCCCGCGCTGGAAGGCGAGTTCGCCCCGGCCCTCGGCCAGTACCGCGAGTTCGATGCCGCGCTGGCGCGGTGGCGCGCCCTGTTGGCGGACCCGGCGCAGGCGGAGTTCCAGGCCAGGCGCATCGCCTGCGGCCTGGCGTGCCTGTGGCAGGCGGCGCTGCTGATCCGGCACGCGCCGGGGCCGGTGGCGCAGGGGTTCGTCGGCAGCCGCCTGGCGGGTGTGGGCGGAGTGTTCGGCGAGCTGGCGGGGGGCCTGGACGTCGGGACGATCCTGGCGCGGGCCTGGCCGGCGGCGGCCGCATGCTAAATTTCCCGGCTTCAACCACCTTTATTCCGCATCGCCATGCTCTCCCAGCAAGAACTCAAGCAGCAAGCCGCCGACGCCGCCCTGGAACTCGTTGAACAGGTCGCCGGCCCCGACGTCATCATCGGCGTCGGCACCGGCTCCACGGCCGATCTCTTCATCGACGGCCTGGCGCGTTTCAAGGGTCGGATCGGCGGCACGGTCGCCAGCTCCGAGCGCAGCGCCGCGCGGCTGGCCGGCCATGGCCTGAAAGTGCTGGACCTGAACGACGTCACGTCGATGCCGATCTACGTCGATGGCGCCGACGAGATCGACGCCAACCTGCACATGATCAAGGGCGGCGGCGGCGCGCAGACGCGCGAGAAGATCGTCGCCTCGGTGGCCGACCGCTTCGTCTGCATCGTCGACGAGTCCAAGCTGGTCGAGGTCATGGGCAAGTTCCCGCTGCCGATCGAAGTCATTCCGATGGCGCGCGAGTCGGTGGCCCGCGCCATGACGGCCATGGGCGGCCAGCCGCGCCTGCGCGAGGGCTTCGTGACCGACAACGGCAACATCATCCTGGACGTGGCCGGCCTGTCGATCACCGATGCGCCCGGCCTGGAAGCCCGCGTCAACAATCTGCCCGGCGTGGTCACCTGCGGCCTGTTCGCGATCGCCGGCGCCGACGTGGCGCTGCTGGCCACGCAGAACGGCATCCGCCGCCTGGACCGCCGCGCCTGAGTGGGCATGGCCGGCCGCCCTTGCGGGCGGTCCGGCCGCGATTCATAATCCTGTCACACTTGGGTCATAACCTTGCGGGTTGTGCAGGCCCACACACGAAACGCTTTCTTATCGGGGCAATGCAATGAGATCAACCACGCAGGGAGCCCGGATGACGGAGCATACAAACAAGCAGTTCGACGCTGACCTGGAAAGCGTCCGTTCGCAATTCTTGCAAATGGGCGGCGTGGTCGAAGCCATGATCCAGGAGGCCATCGATGCGCTGGCCAGCGGCGATCTGACGCTGGTTGAGAAAGTGCGCGAGCGCGAGAAAGAAGTCAATCGCCACGAAGTGGAGATCGACGAAAGCATCAGCCGCATCCTCGCCCGCCACCAGCCCACCGCGATCGACCTGCGCATGCTGATGGCCGTGTCCAAGATGCTGACGGACATGGAGCGCTCCGGCGACGAGGCCGAGAAGGTGGCCACCGTGGCCCGCCGCATCCACGAGTCCGAAGTCCGCCACATCCCGGTGATCGAACTGCGCCACATGGCCGCCAACGTGCGCACCATGCTGCACCAGGCGCTGGACGCCTTCGCCCGCCTCGACCCCATCCTGGCCGCTGCCGTGGTGCGCAGCGACAAGGAAGTGGACAAGGAATGGAAGGGCGCGTTGCGCCACCTGATCACCTACATGATCGAAGACCCGCGCACCATCTCGCGCGCCATCGACATGATCTTCATCGCCCGCGCCCTCGAACGCATCGGCGACCATGCCAAGAACATGTCCGAGCGCGTGATCTACATGGTCAAGGGCGCGGACGTGCGCCACACCGGCGTCAAGAACACCGAGCGCCTGGCGCGCGGCGAAGAGGATACTCCCGGGCAGGACGACTGATCGCCGCGGCGGCCGCGCCGCCCGTCCTGCCGGAAAAAGCCCCCACGCTCCGCCGCTCGCGGGTCGCTGCCCCCGAGGGGGCGTTTTTGCCTTGGGGCGGCCCGGCGGCAAAAAAAAGCCCCGCACGCTCGCCGCTGCGCGGGTCGCTGCCCCCCGAGGGGGCGTTTTTGCCTTGGGGCGGCCCGGCGGCAAAAAACCCCAGGCGCCACGGCGCGCTGGGGTTTTTTTACGTGTCCGGCTGCCTACAGCGGCAACTCGGCGCCCTGGCACAGGCGCGGGTCCGGTACGCCCGACTTGCCGGCGTTGATGCGCCCGGCCAGCCGCCGGCCGAAGGCCGGCAGGCCCTGGGCGCTGACGTCCAGGTCGTACCAGCCTTCGCAACCGGCGTATTTCAGTTCCAGCGCGCCGCCGGCCTGCACATGGGCCATGGCGCGCCAACCGTCGCCCATGCGTGATTCGATCTGCACCGGCAGGTGGGTGTCGCCGTGGTTGATGAGGCGCAGGCGAATGCCGGAGGTCACCGGCACCAGCTGCGTTTCCAACAGGCCGGCATCCCGGGTGTCGCCGCGGAACCTGCGGTGGAAGCCGTCCGGACCCAGCAGCCACAGGTCATAGGCGCCTTCGGCGTCGAGACGCCAGCCGTCATCCAGCCGCGCGCCGGCACCGACGGTATAGCGGCGCGGGGCGCGCTCCAGCGCCCGGCGGTCGTAGACGTGCAGCACCGCGCCCGCCGTGCCCGGGTTGCGGAAGGTCAGGCGGTAGTGTTCGCCGTCGGCGGTCATGCGGCCCACGGCCTCCAGGGCATAGGGCAGGGCGCAGGTGTGGCGCGCGCTGTCGGCGTGCAGCGTGGCGCGGTCGCCAGCGAAGTCGAAGGCCGAGGTCAGGTCGCCGGCCACGGCGCGACGCCAGGCGCTGATGTTGGGCTCGGCCACGCCGAAGCGGGCCTCCAGGAAGCGGATCACAGAGGTGTGGTCGAACACTTGCGAATTGACCCAGCCGCCGCGGCTCCACGGCGACACCACCAGCATCGGCACGCGCGGCCCCATGCCGAAGCCGCGGCCATGCAGGGCGGCGGGGTCGTCCGGGGTGGCGGCGCTGGGGCCGTGGCGGGTGTCGTGGTATTCGCCATCCAGCTCCACCGTCGACAAGCCGCCCGAGCGGCCGTCGGTCTCGCGCGTGGGCGGCGCGGGCGGTGGCATATGGTCGAAAAAGCAATCGTTCTCGTCGTAGGTGACGAGGAGTACACAGCCGCTCCAGACGGCGGGGTTGCGCGTCAGGATCTCGAGCACGCGTTCGGTGTAGGCGCCGCCCTGGCGCGGCGACGAGACCTCGGGATGTTCGGAGTCGGCGGCGGGAGCGATGATCCAGGAGACCTGCGGCAGCGTACCCTGTTCCACGTCATGCGCCAGGTCGTCCAGGGTGTGGGTGGACAGGCCCCGGTCGCGCAGCGGCGCGTCGGCGCCGCCGGCCTCGTGCTGGCGCCGGTACTGGCGGAAGCCGGCGAGCGGGTTGTCGTGGAAGTTGTCCGCCATGTCCTGGTAGATGCGCCAGTCGATGCCGGCGGCCTGCAGGCGTTCAGGATAGGTGGTCCACCCGTAGCCCTGGTCGGCCGGGCCGAGCCGGTCGAAGGTGTTGACCAACGCCGGTCCGCCAGCGCGTCCCAGCGGGTCATTGGTGCCGGTCCACAGGAACAGGCGGTTCGGATTGGTGCCGGCCTGGACCGAGCAGTGGTAGGCATCGCACAGTGTGAAGGCATTGGCCAACGCCGTCTGGAACGGCACTTCGGCGGGGCGGTAGGCGCCCATGCCCAGGCGGCGCTTGGCGGCCAGCCATTGGTCCATGCGGCCGTCGTTCCAGGCGCGCTGGGCGTCGTCCCAGGTGTGCGGAGTGATGTAGCCCACGGGCGTGTCGCTGGCGTACTCGCCTTGCAGCGCATAGGGGCGGACTCGCTCGGCGCCGTCGGCTTGTGTCAGGACATCGCCGGCCGGGGTGGGCACCGGATGCGGATCGGCAAAGCCGCGCACGCCGGGCAGGCTGCCGAAATAGTGGTCGAAGGACCGGTTTTCCTGCATCAGGATGACGACGTGCCGCACGTCGTGAAGCGTGCCGTGCTTGCGGTCGGGGGCCACCGCCAGCGCGCGCCGGATGGCCGGGGGCAGGTCGGAGGAAGAGGCGGAACTCGGATCTTCTTTCATGACAGCGTTAATACGGCCAGCAATAATGGAATCTTAAGCCAGCCACGGGCATGGCCGGATCGACCGGCCAGAAGCACGAAGCCCCTCGCGGACGAGGGGCTTCGCAGGAGGGGCCGCGCGCGCGGCGTGGCGCGATCAGGCCGAGGGCGGAACGTAGCCCTGGGCTTCGACGCTGCCGTCCTCGAACAGGAAGCGTTCCATCTGCTGCTGCAGGTACTTGCGGGCGCGGGCGTCGGCCAGGTTCAGGCGGTTTTCATTGACCAGGCGGGTCTGCACCTGCTTCCACTCTTCCCAAGCTTCCTTGGAAATGCTTTGCCAGATGCGGGTGCCGAGTTCGCCGGGGTAGGGTGGAAAATCCAGCCCTTCGGCTTCACGCTTCAATTTCACACAGTTGACGGTACGGGCCATGGTTCGCTGCCGGAAAGAATGGGTAATGCGCCATTTTAGCGGGCTTGGCGCCGGAAGGCCGCCAAGCCCCTGCGGGCACTGCGGTTAGGCCTCGGGGCCAGCCTGGGGCGGGGCCGCGTCACAGCTTCTTGATGAACACCAGGCTGTTGCGCGAGCGGTTGTAGTTGTTCTGCTTTTCGCGCGGCAGGTCGGCGATGCCGCCCTGCACGAAGCCGCGCTTCATGAACCAGTGCGAGGTGCGCGTGGTCAGCACGAACAGCCGCTTGGCGCCGCTGGCGCGGGCGCGCGATTCCATGTGGCGCAGCAGGATCTCGCCCTCGCCGGACCCCTGCCATTCGGGGTGCACGATCAGGCAGGCCATCTCGGCCATGTGATCCTCGGGGAAGTTGTGCAGCGTGGCGCAGCCGTAGATCACGCCGTCGTGCTCGAGCACGGTGAAGTTCTCGACGTCGCGCTCGATCACGCTGCGCGGGCGCGGCACCAGCGTGCCGTCGGCTTCCAGCGGCTCGATCAGGCTGAGGATGGCGCCAACGTCATCGAGCGTGGCCGGGCGCAGGTCGTCCAGCGTGTCCTCCACCACCATGGTGCCGACGCCATCGTGAGTGAAGATCTCCAGCAGCACGCTGCCGTCCAGCGCGAACGGCACCAGGTGGGCGCGGGCCACGCCGCGCTTGACCGCCAGCGACGCGTATTGCAGGTAGGCGCCGGTTTCCTCGTCCAGCGAGCCGCCCGCCAGCAGCGCGTCGGCATCGACGCGGGCCAGTTCGGTGTCGACCGAGCCGTCGTCATTGAGCACGCCCTGGCCGCTGGACAGGAAGATCAGCTTTTCGGCGCGCAGCGCCACGGCCACGCTGGTGGCCAGGTCTTCCATGGCCAGGTTGAAGGCGTCGCCGGTGGGCGAGAAGCCCAGCGGCGACAGCAGCACTACCGACGAACCCTTTTCGATGGCGAACTTGAGCGCGTCGACGTCGATCTTGCGCACCTGGCCGGTGTGCTTGTAGTCCACGCCGTCCAGCACGCCGGTGGGGCGGGCGGTGACGAAGTTGCCCGAAATGACGCGGATGTGCGCGTGCGACATCGGCGTGTTGGGCAGGCCCTGGCTGAAGGCGGCCTCGATGTCCAGGCGGATCTCGCCGGCGGCTTCTTTGGCGCATTCCAGCGCGGCCGCGTCGGTGGGCGCCAGGCCGCGGTCGAACTGTTGGGTGAAGCCCTTCAGGCGCAGCTGTTCGTTGACCTGGGGGCGCGAGCCATGCACCAGCACCAGGCGGATGCCCAGCGACGACAGCAGCGACAGGTCCTGCACCAGCGCGTTCAGCGCCCCGGCCTGCACCAATTCACCGCCAAACGCCACCACGAAGGTCTTGCCTCGGAACGCATGCACGTAGGGCGCGACGTCTCGGAACCATCGGACGAACTGGGCAGGGGCGAATTCGGGGGCTTCAAGGGCGGAGACGGTGTCTGGTTCCAGGTCGGGCATGATGGGTGGGGCGATTCCTGAGAGTGGCAACAACGCGGCCCAGGGGCCGCGTCAACGCGCCGTCATGGGACGGCGTGGCGAAATTATATGACCGGCGGCCGTTTATATAATAGGCAGCTAACCGGACAAATCGTACATGCCAGAATCTTCCCGCCCGCGGCCGCCCGTGCCGGCCGACGGGCCGACCCGGGGCCCCCGCAAGCCGCGTGCCGATGCCGCGGCCCCGGCGGCCCGCCAGGCGCCCCGCCCCGAGCGGCCCATTCCCGCCGTGACCTACCCCGAAGACCTGCCCGTCAGCGCGCGGCGCCAGGAAATCGCGCGCGCCATCGCCGGCCATCAGGTGGTCATCGTCAGCGGCGAGACCGGCTCGGGCAAGACCACCCAATTGCCCAAGATCTGCCTGGAACTGGGCCGCGGCCGCCAGAAGATGATCGGCCACACCCAGCCGCGGCGGCTGGCCGCCACTTCGGTGGCCAAGCGCATCGCCGAGGAACTGAACACGCCGATGGGCGAGGTGGTGGGCTACCAGGTGCGTTTCAACGACCGCACCGGCCCCAATGCGTCGATCAAGCTGATGACCGACGGCATCCTGCTGGCCGAGTCGCAGCGCGACCCGCTCCTGCGCCGCTACGACACCATCATCATCGACGAGGCGCACGAACGCAGCCTGAACATCGACTTCCTGCTGGGCTATCTCAAGCAGCTGCTGCCGCGCCGTCCCGACCTGAAAGTCATCATCACCTCGGCCACCATCGACGCCGAGCGCTTCGCCCGCCATTTCGCCGCGTCCGAGGACAAGCCGGCGCCGGTGATCGAGGTCTCGGGCCGGTTGTATCCGGTCGAGGTGCGCTACCGTCCGGTGCGCGAGGAAGCCGCCGAGGACGAGGCCGCGCCCGCCAGGCCGGGCCGCGACCGCGAGCGCATGTCGGGCGACGAGGAACGCGACCTGATCGACGCCATCGTCGACGCGGTCGACGAATGCGCCCGCCACGGCCCCGGCGACGTGCTGGTGTTCCTGCCGGGCGAGCGCGAGATCCGCGAATCGGCCGAAGCGCTGCGCAAGCGCCACCCGGCCGGCACCGAGGTACTGCCGCTGTACGCGCGCCTGTCGCAGGCCGAGCAGGAACAGATCTTCCATCCGCGCGGCAACGCGCGCCGCATCGTGCTGGCCACCAACGTGGCGGAAACCTCGCTGACGGTGCCCGGCATCCGCTTCGTGGTCGACAGCGGCCTGGCGCGCGTCAAGCGCTATTCCTGGCGCAACAAGGTCGAGCAGCTGCGCATCGAGCCGGTCAGCCGCGCCTCGGCCAACCAGCGCGCCGGCCGTTGCGGCCGGGTCGGCCCGGGCCTTTGCATCCGGCTCTTTGATGAAGCCGACTTCAACGCCCGCGCCGCCTTCACCGACCCCGAGGTGCTGCGTTCCTCGCTGGCGTCCGTGATCCTGCGGATGAAGTCGCTCAAGCTGGACGACATCGAGCAGTTCCCGTTCGTCGAGGCCCCGCCCGGGCGCGCGGTGGCCGACGGCTACCACCTGCTGCAGGAACTGGGCGCGATCGAACTGGCGGCCGCCGATGATGGCGACGACGCCAGCCGCACCGGCGCCTCGTTCGTCCTGACCCAGACCGGCCACGAATTGGCCAAGCTGCCGGTGGACCCGCGCATCGGCCGCATGATCCTGGCCGCGCGCGAGCACCAGTGCCTGGCCGAGATGCTGATCATCGCTTCGGCGCTGTCGGTGCAGGACGCGCGCGACCGGCCCATGCAGGAACGCGAGGCGGCCGAAGCCGCGCACGCCAAGTTCGCCGACGACAAGTCCGAATTCATCTCCTTCCTCAAGCTGTGGCGCTGGTACGGCGAGCAGGTGCAGCACAAGGCCTCGCAGCGCAAGCTGGTGGGCCTGCTGCGGCAGAACTTCCTGTCGCCCATCCGGCTGCGCGAATGGCACGACGTCCACACCCAGCTGGCCGCCCTGGTGGGCGAGCAGGGCTGGCGCGTCAACCAGGTCGAGGCCACCTACGAACAGCTGCACATGGCGCTGCTGTCGGGCCTGTTGGGCAACATCGGCTTCAAGAGCGACGAGGGCGGTCACTACCAGGGCGCCCGCGAGATCCGCTTCCACATCCATCCGGGCTCGCGCCTGGTGAAGAAGGCCGGCCGCTGGATCGTCGCCGCCGAGCTGGTCGAGACCACCCGCCTGTATGCGCGCTGCGTGGCGCGCATCGATCCGGTCTGGCTGGAAAAGGTCGGCGCCCATTTGATCCGCAAGAACTGGTCGGACCCGCGCTGGGAAAAGAAGGCCGGCCAGGTGGTGGCCAACGAACGCGCCACGCTCTATGGCCTGACCATCTACAGCGGCCGTCGCATCCAGTACGGCCGGGTCCATCCGCGCGAGGCGCGCGAACTGTTCATCCGCCAGGCGCTGGTGCCGGGCGAGATCGACACGCGCCTGGCCTTCGTGGCCCACAACCGCAAGCTGATCGCCGGCATCGAGAAACTTGAGCATCAGACCCGTCGCCCCGACATCCTGGTCGATGACGAGCTGATCTACGCCTTCTATGACCGCCAGCTGCCGGCCGACATCTCGCAGACCGCGACGCTTGAAAAGTGGGTCAACGGCCTCGACAAGGCCGAAGCCGCCAAGCTGCTGCTGACGCGCGACGAACTGATGCGGCACGAGGCCGCCGGCGTCACCACCGACGTCTTCCCCAAGAAGGTGGAGTGGCAGGGCGTGTCGATGGCGCTCGATTACCACTTCGAGCCTGGCTCGCCGCGCGACGGCGTGACGCTGGCGGTGCCGCTGTTCGCCCTGAACCAGATCGATCCGGCGCGCTGCGAATGGCTGGTGCCCGGCATGCTCAAGGAGAAGGTGCACCTGCTGCTCAAGTCGCTGCCGCAGAAGCTGCGCCGCCACTGCGTGCCGCTGCCCGACTACGCCGCCGGCTTCTACGACCGCTGGTTCGAGCGCCTGGGCGACCCGCAGACCGGCCTGGTGGACGCCCTGATCGCCGACATGTGGGACCAGGTGCAGGTGCGCCCGGCCGCCGCCGACTTCAAGCTCGAGACGCTGCCGGCGCACCTGTTCATGAACTTCCGCGTGGTCGACGAGCACGGCCGCATGCTGGCCGCCGGCCGCAACCTGGCGCAGTTGCGCGCCGAGTTCGGCAAGCAGGCCCAGGCCACCTTCCAGCAGTTGGCCGCCAGCGACACCCAGGTGGCGCAGGCGCTGGCGCACGAGAACCTGACCGCCTGGACCTTCGGCCCGCTGCCGGAGATCATGGAGATCAAGCGCCGCGGCCAGTCGGTCATCGGTTACCCGGCGCTGGTCGACCGCGGCGCGCATTGCGACCTGGACGTGTTCGACGACCCGGACGAGGCCCGCAAGGCGCACCGCGCCGGCCTGCTCAAGCTGTTCCGGCTGGGCCTGCGCGAGCAGGTCAAGTTCCTGGAAAAGAACCTGGCCGACCTGACCAGGATCAGCATGCTCTACATGACGCTGGGCACGCAGGAAGAACTGCGCGACCAGATCATCGACTGCGCCTTGGGCCAGGCCTGCCTGGCCGAGCCCTGGCCGGTCAACGAGCAGCAGTTCGAGGCGCGCCGGGCCGAGGGCAAGGGCCGGCTGGGCCTGCTGGCGCAGGAAGTGGCGCGCCTGGCGGGCACGATCCTGACCGAATACGCGACCCTGCAGCGCAAGCTGCCGCAGGCCAAGCCGCACGCCGCGGCCTATGCCGACCTGCAGCAGCAGCTGGGGGCGCTGATGCCCAAGTGGTTCATCCGCGACACTCCTTACCCCCAGCTGTCGCATTTCCCGCGCTACCTGAAGGCGGCGGTGGCGCGCATCGACAAGCTGCGCGCCGATCCGGGCCGCGATGCCAAGCTGGTGGCCGAGATGGCCCCGCTCGTGACCCAGTACCAGCGGGCCCGCTCGGCCCTGAAGGGGGCGCCCGACCCGCGCCTGGACGAGTTCCGCTGGTTGCTGGAGGAGCTGCGGGTAGCCCTGTTCGCGCAGGAATTGCGCACGCCGATGCCGGTGTCGGTCAAGCGCCTGATGAAAAGCTGGGAATCCCTGCAGCGCTGATCTTGCTGGTTCAGGCGAGGCCGGCGCGGCCCCGTCAACCGAGGAATACGGGGCGGCGCGAGCCGTCCCGTATTACCGCCAGATTTCAGTCGTTTTCTGTTCAGTGACGCGTCATCTGGTTATGCTTCAATGCGCGGGCCTTCACCCCCGCTCCCTGGAGCATTGCCGACATGTTCGAGCTCTTCAGCACCCGGACGCGCCCGTCCGCGTCGTCCCGCTCCTCGCCCAATCGCTGGGACTGGGCGCTCCTGCCCCTGGTGCTGGGGGTGCTGGCCGCCATGGCCTATGGCGCCTCGCAGATGAGCCGCCCCTTCGCCGTCGGCGAAGAACTGCCGATCTCGCTGGATCCGATCTACCTGCCGTACTACCTGCTGCGCACCATCCTGCGGATGTTCACGGCGCTGGCCTTTTCGCTGCTGTTCAGCTTCGTCTTCGCGGCCATCGCGGCCAAGTTCCGCACCGCCGAAAAAGCCATGATCCCGATGCTGGACATCCTGCAATCGGTGCCCATCCTGGGTTTCCAGGCCATCGCCATCGCGCCCTTCATCGCGCTGTTTCCCGGCAACCTGCTGGGCGTGGAGTGCGCGGCGATCTTCGCCATCTTCACCTCGCAGGCCTGGAACATGGCGTTCAGTCTGTACCAGTCGATGCGCACCGTGCCGGCCGAGCTGAACGAGGCCGCGCGGGTGTTCCGGCTGTCCGGCTGGCAGCGTTTCTGGCGCCTGGAGCTGCCGTACGCCACCCCGGGCCTGTTGTGGAACATGATGATGTCCATGTCCGGCGGCTGGTTCTTCCTGGTGGCGGCCGAGGCCATCTCGGTGGCCGGGCAGGACATCAAGCTGCCCGGCATCGGTTCGTACATCGCGGTGGCCATCGACGCCGAAAACGGCCGCGCCATCGCCTGGGCCATCGGCGCCATGATGGCCGGCATCCTGCTCTACGACCAGTTGTTCTTCCGCCCGCTGCTGGCCTGGGCCGACAAGTTCCGCTTCGAGGAATCGCAGGCCGACGTGGCGCAACAGTCCTGGTTGCTGGACTGGACCCGCCGCAGCCGCTGGATGCAGGCCCTGTCGAACATGTTCTGGGCGCGGATGCGGCGCGCGCTGGGCTGGTTCAGCGTGCCCTACGACGGCACCTCGATCCGCGCCCGCGCCAAGGCGCCGGACCCGCGCTGGACCCGCATCTGGGATTCGCTGCTGGCCGCGGCCGCGCTGCTGGCGACCTACAAGCTGGTCGTGTTCGTGCACCAGGAAGTGGGCTGGGGCGAGGTGCTGCACGTGGTCGGCCTGGGCGGCATCACCCTGGCGCGGGTGATGGTGCTGATCGGACTTGCGTCGCTGATCTGGGTGCCGATCGCGGTCTGGATCGGCCTGCGGCCCCGGTATTCGCAACGGGTGCAGGCGGTGGCGCAGTTCCTGGCGGCGTTCCCGGTCAACCTGCTGTTTCCGGCCGTGGTGTTTGTGATGGTGGCGTTCAAGCTCAATCCGAACATCTGGCTCAGCCCGCTGATCATCTTCGGCACCCAGTGGTACATCCTGTTCAACGTGGTGGCGGGCGCCTCGACCATTCCCAATGAATTGCGCCTGGCGGCCGGCAACCTGGGCCTGAAGGGCTGGCTGCTGTGGCGCCGGGTCTACCTGCCGGCGGTGTTTCCCAGTTTCATCACCGGCGCCATCACCGCCAGCGGCGGCTCCTGGAACGCCAGCATCGTGGCCGAGTACGTGTCCTGGGGCAATACCTCGCTGGTGGCCGACGGCCTGGGCAGTTACATCAAGCAGATGACCGAGCAGGGCGATTTCCACCGCATCGCGCTCGGCATTGGCGTCATGAGCATTTTCGTCATGCTGCTGAACCGGTTTTTCTGGCGCAAACTGTATTTGCTGGCCGAAGACCGCGGCCGGTAGGAGTCTCCATGCCTTCCAATTTCCTGATTGAACTGCACGATGTCGGCAAATCGTTCCGCGCCGCGGATGGCACTGCCCGGCACGTGCTGGAACACGTGGACTTCACGCTGCGCGAAGGCGAGATCGTGGCCCTGCTGGGCAAGTCCGGTTCGGGCAAGTCGACCCTGCTGCGCATCATGGCGGGGCTGGTCAACGCCGACCAGGGCACCGTCACCTACCGCGGCCAGCCGGTGTACGGCCCCGCGGCAGGCATCGCCATGGTGTTCCAGTCCTTCGCGCTGTTCCCCTGGCTGACCGCGCAGCAGAACGTCGAGCTGGGCCTGGAGGCCCAGGGCGTGGCGCCGGCCGAGCGCGCCAGGCGCGCCGATGCGGTGCTCGACCTGATGGGCCTGGGCGGGTTCGGCGGCGCCTTGCCGCGCGAACTGTCCGGCGGCATGCGCCAGCGCGTCGGCATCGCCCGCGCCCTGGTCATGAATCCCGACGTGCTGCTAATGGACGAAGCCTTCTCGGCCCTCGACGTGCTGACCGGCGAAACGCTGCGCGACGACATGCTCGAACTATGGGACGAGAGCCGCATCTCGACCAAGGGCATCCTGATCGTGTCCCACAACATCGAGGAAGCGGTCATGATGGCCGACCGCATCATCGTGTTCTCCAGCGACCCCGGCCGCATCCGCAGCCAGGTGCAGATCGGCCTGCCGCGGCCGCGCAACGCCGATTCGCCGCAGGTGCGGGCGCTGATCGACGAGGTCTACGCGCTGATGACGCAGCGCCCGGCGCACGACATGCCGACGCCGCGCCAGCAGGGCCTGGGCTACCGCTTTCCGCATACCGAGGTCGAGCGCATGGAAGGCGTGCTCGACGTGCTGGCCGAGGCGCCGTTCAATGGCCGCGCCGACCTGCCCAAGCTGGCCGAGGAAGCCGAGATATCCGACGACGACCTGCTGCCGGCCTGCGAAGCGCTGGGCTTGTTCGGGCTGGCCCAGATCGACAAGGGCGACATCTACCTGACGCCGCTGGGCCAGCGCTACGTTCAGGCCGACCAGGACCAGAAGCAGGCCATCTTCGGCCGCCAGCTGCTGGCCCACGTGCCGCTGGCCGCGCACATCCGCCACAGCCTGGAACAGGAACCCGCCGGCGAGCTGCCGGAAAGGAACTTCCTGGATTCGCTGGAGGAATTCCTCAAGCCCGACGAAGCCGAGCGCGTGCTGAAGATCGCGGTGGAGTGGGGCCGCTATGGCGAGATCTATGGCTACGACTACCACACCGGCCTGTTGAGCTTGCCGGAGCGCGCCGCGGGGTAGGGTGGGGGAGCGGCGGGCCGGACGGCCCGCCGTGGTGGCGTGATGACCGCGCGATCCGCGCGGTCGGCCCGATCACAGGGCGATGAAGCCCGCGATCACCAGGATGATCAGGCCGTACTTGGTGGCCTTGTAGACGTTGCGGTTCCAGGCCTTGAAGGCCTTGCGCTTCTGGTCGATGACCCAGTGCGCATGGGTCAGCTTGTTGATGGCGCCGGTCTGGTCGCCGCCGTCGTTGGGCGAGCTGGCTGCCGACATCACCACGCGGCCGAACCAGCGGTTGAAGGCCTCGGCCCAGCCCCACTTGAGCGGCCGCTCGACGTCGCAGAACAGGATGATGCGGTTCTGGTCGGTGTGGTTGTAGGCCTCGTGCACGTAGGTCTCGTCGAACACCACGCTTTCGCCGTCGCGCCAGCTGTAGGATTCGCCGTCGACGATGATGTGGCAGCGGTCGTCGTTGGGCGTGGTCAGCCCCAGGTGGTAGCGCAGCGAGCCGGCGAACGGGTCGCGGTGGGCGTTGAGCTTGCCGCCCGGCGGCAGCTCGGCGAACATCGCCGCCTTGACCTTGGGCAGCGTCTTCAGGATGGCCACCGTCTTGGGGCACAGTTCCTCGGCCGAGGGGTGGCGGGCGTCATACCACTTCAGGTAGAAGCGCTTCCAGCCGTACTTGAAGAAGGAATTGAAGCCGATGTCGTTGTGGCTGTCGGCCGCCTTGATGCGGCGCAGCTCGGCCATCTGCAGGGCTTCGTCGCGGATCGTTTCCCAGTTGTCGTCCAGCACCTTGAGTTCGGCGATCTCGCTGGTGGTCAGGTAAGGGGTGGACGGCACGCGCGAGGTCAGCACCATGAAGGCGTTGACCGGCGCCAGCAGCACCGAGTGATCCAGCAGTTGCCGGCCCAGCGGCAGCTTGACGCGGCCACGGAAGTGCGCGAACAGGATGGCGGCAAGCCAGATCCCGGGTATCAGCCATTTCATACGTAAATCTCGTCCTGCGGCGGGTGAGTCAGGTGCAATCGCCTATTGTTACACAGCGTCGCCGAACAGGCCGTGGAGGAATCGTCCGCAGGGCGGTTTTAGGCCCTCCGACTAGGTACAATTCCTCCTATGTCCGAAGCCGTAACAACTCCGTCCCCTTTTGTTCACCTGCGCGTCCATTCCGAGTTTTCGGTGGTGGATGGCATCGTGCGCATTCCCGACCTCATCAAGCGTGTCGCCAAGCTGGGCCAGCCGGCAGTCGCGCTGACCGATCTGTCGAACCTGTTCGGCCTGATCAAGTTCTACAAGGGCGCGCGCGGCGCGGGCATCAAGCCCATCGCCGGCTGTGACGTCTGGCTGAGCAACGACGACGATCCCGCCAAGCCGTTCCGCGTGTTGCTGCTGGTGCGCAACCACCAGGGCTACCTGAACCTGTGCGAACTGCTGTCGCGCGCGTTCCTGACCAACCAGGGCAAGGGCCGGGCCGAGATCCGCCGTGAATGGCTGCAGGGCCAGGACGGCCTGATCGTGCTGTCGGGTGGCCGCGGCGGCGACGTCGGCCAGGCGCTGGACGCCGGCAACGCGGTGTCGGCGCTGGCCTTGGCGCGCCAGTGGGCGCATATGTTCCCGGGCAGCTACTACATCGAGCTGCAACGTGCCGGCATGGACGGCGACGAGGCCTACACCCAGGCCGCCATGCGCCTGGCGGCCGAGGCCGGCCTGCCGGTGGTGGCCACGCACCCGGTGCAGTTCCTGGACGAATACGAATTCCAGGCGCACGAGGCGCGCGTCTGCATCGCCGAAGGCGAGATCCTGGCCAACCCGCGCCGCGTGCGCCGCTTCAGCAAGGAACAGTACCTGCTCAGTTCCGAGGAAATGGCGCGTCGCTTTGCCGACGTGCCCTCGGCGCTGGCCAATACGGTCGAGATCGCCAAGCGCTGCAACCTCAGCCTGGTGCTGGGCAAGCCGCGCCTGCCCAACTTCCCCACGCCCGACGGTGTGTCGCTGGACGACTACCTGGTGCAGCTGTCCGAAGAGGGCCTGGAAAAGCGCATGGCCTTCCTGTTCCCGGATGAAGCCGAGCGCGCGTCCAAGCGCGAGCAGTACTACGAACGCCTGCGCTGGGAATGCAAGACCATCATCCAGATGGGCTTCCCGGGCTACTTCCTGATCGTGCAGGACTTCATCAACTGGGGCAAGAACAACGGCGTGCCGGTCGGCCCGGGCCGGGGTTCGGGCGCCGGTTCGCTGGTGGCGTACGCGCTCGGCATCACCGACCTGGATCCGATCCGCTACGACTTGCTGTTCGAGCGCTTCCTGAATCCCGAGCGGGTCTCGATGCCCGACTTCGATATCGACTTCTGCCAGGACAACCGCGAACGCGTCATCGACTACGTCAAGGAAAAATACGGTCGCGCCGCCGTGAGCCAGATCGCCACCTTCGGCACGCTGGGCGCCAAGGCCGTGGTGCGCGACGCCGGCCGGGTGCTGGACATGCCCTACATGTTCTGCGACGGCCTGTCCAAGCTGATCCCGTTCAACCCGATGGACCCCTGGACGCTCGAGCGCACCCTGAAGGACGAACCGGCCTTCAAGGACCGCTACGAGCAGGAAGAGGAAGTGCGCGCGCTGGTCGACCTGGCCAAGCCGCTCGAAGGCCTGACGCGCAACATCGGCATGCACGCCGGCGGCGTGCTGATCGCGCCCGGCAAGCTCACCGACTTCTGCCCGCTGTATTGCCAGCCGGGGCAGGAGAACAGCGCGGTGTCGCAGTTCGACAAGGACGACGTCGAAGCCGCCGGCCTGGTCAAGTTCGACTTCCTGGGCCTGCGCAACCTGACCATCCTGGACTGGGCCGTGCGCTACGTGCGCCAGTTCAACGAGGACAAGCGCGACTTCGACGTCATGGCGCTCAGCCTCGACGATCCGGCCGCCTACAAGATCCTGTGCGACGCCAACACCACCGCGGTGTTCCAGCTGGAATCGCGCGGCATGAAGGAGCTGCTCAAGAAGCTGCGGCCCAACACCTTCGAAGACATCATCGCCATGCTGGCCCTGTACCGTCCGGGGCCGCTGGAATCGGGCATGGTGGACGACTTCGTCAACCGCAAGCACGGCCGCGCCGCGGTGGACTACTTCCACAACGATCTGGAGAGCACGCTCAAGAGCACCTACGGGGTCATCGTCTACCAGGAACAGGTGATGCTGATCTCGCAGATCATCGGCGGCTACTCGCTGGGCGGCGCCGACCTGCTGCGCCGCGCCATGGGCAAGAAAAAGCCCGAGGAAATGGCCAAGCACCGCGAGCTGTTCGAGAAGGGCGCCAAGGAAAAGGGCCACGACCCCGACCTCGCGGTCAAGCTGTTCGACCTGATGGAGAAGTTCGCGGGCTACGGCTTCAACAAGTCGCACTCGGCCGCGTACGCGCTGATCTCCTACCAGACCGCCTGGCTCAAGGCCTACCACCCGACCGAGTTCCTGGCCGCCACCATGTCCTCCGACATGGACGACACCGACAAGGTCCAGATCTTCTGCCGCGACGCCCAGGACAACGGCGTCGAGGTGCTGCCGCCCGACGTCAATTTCTCGGGCTACCGCTTCGAACCCGTGGCTGACAAGCACACCGAAAAGGGCAAGCCGCCGCGCACCATGCGCTACGGCCTGGGGGCGGTCAAGGGCACGGGGCAGGGCGCGGTCGAGGACATCCTGCGCGCCCGCAAGGAAGGCGGCCCGTTCCAGAACCTGTTCGACTTCTGTCGCCGCGTCAGCAAGCACGCGGTCAACCGCCGCACCATCGAGGCCCTGATCAAGGCCGGCGCCTTCGACACCATCGAACCCAATCGCGCCGCCATGCTGGCCTCGGTGCCCACCGCCATGGAAGCGGCCGAGCAGGCCGCGCGCAGCGCCAACCAGTCCTCGCTGTTCGGCGACGACAGCAGCGACGTGGTGGCCGGCGAACTGGCCAAGGTCGCGCCGTGGGACCTGCACAAGAAGCTGACCGAGGAAAAATCGGCGCTGGGCTACTACTACAGCGGCCACCTGTTCGACGCCTGGCGCGACGAAGTGCGCCAGATCGTGCCGATGCAGCTGGCGCGGGTCGAGCCGCAGCGCGACCTGCAATGGATGTGCGGGGTGCTGGCCAGCGTGCGCGTCATGATGACCCGTCGCGGCAAGATGGTGTTCGCGGTGCTGGACGACGGCACCGCGCAGGTCGAGATCTCGGTGTTCAACGAGCTCTACGAAAAGCACCGCAACCGCCTGCGCGAAGACCAACTGGTCATTGTCCAGGGCAAGGTCAGCAACGACGACTACTCGGGCGGCATGCGCATCGTCGCCGAGCAGCTCTACGACCTGCAACTGGCGCGCGAGGCGCGCGCCAAGTCGCTGCGCGTCAAGCTCAACGGCGGCGCGGACGCCGCGCGCCTGCGCCAGATGCTCAACCCGTTCCGCGCCGAGCCCGAGAACGGCATCCCCGGCGTGCCGGTGGACATCGTCTACACCAAGAACAATTTCCTGTGCACGGTGCGGCTGGGCGAGGAATGGCGGGTCCGCATGGCCGATACCCTGCTCGAAAACCTGAATGCCTGGACCAAGCCCAACGGCGTGGAGGTCACCTACTGATGCGTATCGTCCATTCGGAAGCCGCCACCAGTTTCGGTGGCCAGGAAGGCCGGATCTTCAAGGAAATGAACGCCATGCGCGCGCGTGGCCATCACCTCGAAGCCATCTGTCAGCCCACCGCCCTGCTGGCCGAGCGCCTGTCGGATGCCGGGTTCACGGTACACACGCTGGAAATGGACGGTCCCGTCAATTACGTCAAGGGCGTCATCGCCATCCGCCGCATCCTGCGCGAAGGGCGTTTCGACGTGCTCAATACCCACAGCCGGCGCGATACGGTGATCGCCGCGGCGGCCGGCCGGCTGGCGGGCACGCCGCTGATCGTCCGCACCCGCCACTTGTCCAACAAGGTCGGTTCGCTGTGGTCATACACGCGCCTGCCGCACCGCGTCACCACCGTCAGCGACCATGTGCGCGAGCATCTGATCGAGCGCGGCGTGCCGGCCGACCACGTCGCCACGGTCTATTCGCCCATCGTGTTGCCGCCGCCGGTCGAGCATTCCACGCTGCGCGAGGAACTCGGCCTGGCGGCCGATGACGTGGTGGTCGGCTGTGTGGCCGTGATGCGCGCCACCAAGGGCCACAAGGACCTGATCGACGCCATCGCGCCGCTGATGGCCGCCCGTCCCAAGCTGCACCTGGTATTCGTGGGCGGGGGATCGCCGGTGTTCGAGCAGACCCAGGCCTACGTGGCCGAACGCGGCCTGGCCGATCGCATCCACCTGATGGGGATGCGGCGCGACGTGCCCAACCTGTTGGCCGGCTGTGATCTGTTCGCGCTGGCGACCCAGCAGGAAGCGTCCGGCACCGTCTACGTCGAGGCCCAGGCCAGCGGCCTGCCGGTCATCGGCACCGATGTCGGCGGGGTTTCCGAGATGTTCCGCGACGGCGAAACCGGCATCCTGGTGCCGCCGAAGGATCCGGCCGCGCTGACCGCCGCGCTCGAAAGACTGGTCGATGACGCCGCGCTGCGCCACCGCATGGGCGAGGCGGGCCGCAAGATGGTCTGGGAAGAAGGCGTGTTCTCGCCCGCCCGCCTGGCCGAAACCACCGAAGCCGTCTACACCCGCTGGCTGGCGGAGCGGCGCGGATGAACGCGCCCAACGTCCCGGTGTTGATGTATCACCACGTCACGCCGGCCGGCGGCATGATCGCCGCCACCCCCGAGGTTTTCGAGGCGCAGATCGCGCGCCTGGCGCGGGCCGGCTACCAGTCGCTGTCGACCGACCAGTTCGCCGCCTACCTGGCCGGCGCGCCGGCGCCCGAGCGGTCGGTGCTGATCACGTTCGACGACGGCTATCTCAACAACTGGGTCCATGCCCATCCGGTGCTGGCGCGCCACGGCATGCGCGCCGTGCTGTTCACCATTACCGGCTGGATCGGCGACGGGCCGGCGCGCCCGCACGCGGGGCAGGGCCTGCCGTTGCCCGCCACGCCCGACCACGACGCCTGCAAGAAGCTGATCGCGGCCGGGCGCGGCGACGAGGCCATGCTGCGTTGGAGCGAAATCGAGGCGATGCGCGCCGCCGGCACTTTCGAGTTTCATTCGCATACCCACACCCACACGCGCTGGGACAAGGTCTGCGGCGCCGACACCGAGGCCAAGCGGGCCCATATCGCGCGGGAACTGTCCGATTCGCGCGAGACGCTGATCCAGCGCCTGGGGCAGGCCAGTGATCATCTTTGCTGGCCGCAGGGCTATTTCGACGCCGACTACGTGGCGGCCGCCAGGCAGGCGGGCTTTCTCCACTTGTACACTACCGACCCTTTCGGCCAGAACACGCCTGGCGCCGACCCCGGCCACATCTACCGCTTCGCGGTGCGCAACCAGGGTGGTACCTGGTTGAACCGGCGGCTCTGGCTGTCGCGCGATCCCTTCTGGGGGCCGCGCTATCACGCCTGGAAAGCCTGGAAAAAGCGTCTTAGGAATCGCGGATGAAGTTATCAGTCATAGTCATCACCAAGAACGAGGCGGCCAACATCGCCGAATGCCTCAAGTCGGTTGCTTTCGCCGACGAGTTCATCGTCGTGGATTCGGGCAGCACCGACGGCACGGTGGAGCTGGCCAGGGCCCTGGGGGCGCGGGTCGAAGTGACCTCCGACTGGCCCGGCTTCGGTCCGCAGAAGAACCGCGCGCTGGACCTGGCCACCGGTGACTGGGTGTTGTCGATCGACGCCGACGAGCGTGTCACGCCGGAGCTGGCGCGCGAGATCCAGGACACCCTGGCCGCGCCGCGCGCCGACACCTACGAGATCGCCCGCCTGTCGAATTTCTGCGGCCGCGACATCCGCCACAGCGGCTGGTGGCCCGACTACGTGCTGCGCCTGTTCAAGCGCGGCGCCGCGCGCTTCAATGACGCCGCCGTGCACGAGCGCGTGGTGCCGGCCAATGGCCAGCCGCCGCTGCAGCTCAAGGGCTACTTCCATCATTACCCGTACGACAACCTGGACGCGCTGGTCACCAAGATCAACCGCTACTCGTCGGACGCCGCCGCCATGATGTACGCCAAGGGGCGCCGCACTTCCGTGTTCGGCGCGCTGGGCCACAGCTTCTGGACTTTCGTGCGCATCTACCTGATCCGGCGCGGCTTCCTCGACGGCCGCCACGGCCTGGTGCTGGCGGTGACCGCGGCGGCGGGCAGTTTCTTCCGTTACTCGAAGCTGATGTTCCTGGCCGAGAAGAACAAGTGAAGATTCTCTACACCAATTTCCACGCCGGCAACGGCGGTGGACACGTCACCTACATCATCAACCTGTGCCGCGCCCTGGCCGCCGAGCACCAGATCACGGTCGCCGCGCCCGCCAGCAGCCGCCTGTACCGCTACGCCAAGGCGATCCCGGGCGTCACGGTCGCGGACATGCGCTACACCACGCGGCCCTCGTCCTGGTTCAAGGACCGCGCGCGGCTGCGCCGCCTGATCAAGGACGGCGGCTTCGACATCATCCATGCCAACGGCTCGGCCGATCACAAGCAGGTGATGCTGGCCACACTGGCGATGGCGCGCCGCCCGCGCATCGTGTTCACCAAGCACAACGACCATCCGCTCACCAGTTTCGGCCACAAGCTGCGGGTGGCGCTGGCCACCGACCACAGCATCGCGGTCAGCGACTACATCCACGGCCTGCTGTCCGATTCACCGTACCGCAAGCGTCCCATCACCACCATCCGCCACGGCATCGACACTCAGTTCTTCGCGCCGCCGGCGCCCGAGAGCGTCGATAAGCTGCGCGAACTCTTTTTCGGCCCGCAATGGCGCGGCAAGCTGCTGCTGGGCAGCGCCGGCGGCACCGACTACGACAAGGGCTGGCTCGACCTGGTGGCCGCGGTGGCGGCCTTGCCGCCGGGCGACAAGGAGCGGGTGCTGCTGCTCGTGGCCGGCGATCCGCCGTCCGAAGCCAAGCTGGATCGGGTGCGCGAATTGGGCATGACCGATCAGCTGCGTTTTCCCGGCCTGCTCGACGACGTGCGGGCGGCCCTGGCCGCGTGCGACGCCGGTTTCGTGCTGTCGTACCGCGAGGCGTTGTCGTTCGCCTGCCGCGAGATCATGGGCCTGGGCCTGCCTGCCCTGGTCACCAACGTCGGCGGCCTGCCCGAGAACGTGAATGACGGCGTCGACGGCTGGATCGTGCCGGTGCGCGACGTGGCCGCCATGACGGCGCGCCTGCGCATCATGCTGGACGATCCCGGCCAGGTCCGCGCCATGGGCGCGAACGCCCGCGAAACCGCGGTGCGCGACTTCAACCTGGCGCGTTTCGCGCAAGCCACGGTCGACGTCTACCAGCGTACGTTGGGCGGACACTGAGCCTTATAATCCGCGCTATGTCTATCCCAATTCTCATGTACCACCAGATCGGCGAGCCCAATCCCAAGGGCACGCCGTTTCGCGGCCTGACGGTGCACCCGGACGATTTCGCGCGCCAGATGCGCTGGATGCGCTTCCTGGGTTATCGCGGCCTGTCGATGCGCGACATCATGCCGTACGTGCGCGGCGAGCGCCACGGCAAGGTATTCGGCCTGACCTTCGACGACGGCTACCGCAACGTGGTCCAGAATGCGATGCCGGTGCTGGACAAGCTCGGCTTCACGGCCACCAACTACCTGGTGGCCAACCAGTTCGACGGCGGCAATGTCTGGGACGCCAAGATCGGCATTCCCTTTTCGCCCCTGATGACCGTCGACGAGATGCGCCAGTGGGCCGCCTCCGGCCACGAGGTCGGCTCGCACACCCTGGATCACGTCCACCTGCCCGAAATGACGCCCGAAGAGGCGCGCCGCCAGATGGTCGAATCCAAGGACGTGCTGGAGCAGGCTCTCGGCGCGCCGGTCACCGCCTTCTGCTATCCCTACGGCGACCATGGCCCGGAACACCTGGTCATGGCGCGCGAGGCGGGCTACGACAACGCCACGTTGACCAAGCGCGGCCTGGCGCGCGCCAGCGACGATCCCTTCGGCCTGCCGCGAGTGACCGTGTCGCGATCGACCGGCATCTTCCGTTTCCTGCAGAAATGCCTGACGCGCTATGAAGACACCCGCGGGCGCCGCTGAGCGGCGGCTGCGCATCGCACTGCTGGTCGACCGCTTCGGCAACCGCTTCGGCGGCGCCGAGGCCTACGGCGTCGAACTCATGCGCGTGCTGGGCCAGCGCCACGATATTTCCGTGGTGGCGCGCGACTTCGACAGCGATCTGCCGTTTCCCTTCCACCCGGTGCGCTTTCCCGGCTGGCTGCCCAGCTGGATGCGGGTGCTGTATTTCGCCTGGAAGGCCGATCGCCTGACCCGTGGCCGCTATGACATCGTCCATTCGCACATGAACGGCTGGGCCGGCGAAATCCAGGTCATGCACGTCACGCCGGTACGCTACAACCGCCTGACCCGGGCCAAGCCGCTCAAGCGTGTACTCGCCTGGCTCAGCCCGCGGCTGGCCACGTATCTGTTGCTCGAGAAATCCCGGGTGCGCCGCGCGCCCGCCCGTCGGGTAGTGGCGGTGTCCGGCCTGATCATGGACCAGTTGCACCGCAGCTACGGTCCGCAGTTGCCGGTCGAGATCATCGCGCCCGGCGTCAAGCTGCCCGCGCCAGAAGCGGCGGACTCGCGCGCCGCCACGCGCGCCTCGCTGGGCTGGGAGGCGGACACGATCGGCTGCCTGCTGGTGGCTCGCAACCCGCTGCGCAAGGGGCTGCCCGCGCTGCTGGACGCGCTGGCGCTGCTGCCCGCGCCGTACCGCCTGCTGGTGGTGGGAGCCGACGCCGCGACCCGCGAACGGGTGCGCGCGGCCGGCGCGGTGGCCAATCGCGTCACGCTGGTCGATCCCACGCCCGATGTCGCCAGGTACTTTGCCGCGGCCGACATCTACGCCCATCCGACGCTCAACGACAGCTACGCCATGGCGCCGCTGGAAGCCATGTCGCATGGCTTGCCGGTCGTGGTCAGTTCCCCCGCCTACTGCGGATTCGCGCAATACCTGTCGGCCGGCAAGGATGCCCTCATCCTGCAGGATCCGCGCGATGGCGCGCAGCTGGCGCAGGCCCTGCAGCGCCTGGGCGACGAACCCGAACTGCGCGCGGCGCTATCCGAGCGCGGCCTGGCGATCGCGCGCGACCAGAGCTGGGAGACCGTGGCGTCGCGCTATGAAGACCTGTACCACGGGGTGCTGGCCGAGCGCGGCTGAGACGCGGCCGCCAGCAAAAAAAAACGGGACCGCAAGGTCCCGTTTTCGCTTTCAATGCGTCGGCGCCGTGGCCCGTTCCAGTTCCCCCAGCCAGCGGATCGCATATTCGCGCTCGGATCCGCACATTTCGGGCTGGGCCTGCAGCCCGCCGCAGAAAGCCGGACGCTCGGGCTGGCCGAAGAGGGCGCAACGCATGTCCGGCAGCAGCTGGATACAGGGCACGCCTGCCGGCTTGCCGTCGGGCATGCCGGGGATCGGCCGCGTGATCGACGGCGCGATGCAACAGGCGCCGCACCCTGGCCGGCACGCCAGCGAGGCCGGCATCTTCAGACCCACCCGCGCAACCAGTAGACGAACAGGCCGGCGTATTCCTTGATGATGGAGCGGCTGGCGTCGAACGTGCGCTGGTCGGGCAGCCACGGGTTCAGCGAACCGTCGGCGGGCGCCACGATCTGCGGGGGCGCGGGCGCGGCGATGGCGATCACGCCCTGCTTGGAGAACGCCGCCATGGCGCGCGGCATGTGCAGGGCGGACGTGACCAGCAGCACCTTGCCGATGCCGCGGGTCTTGAGCTGGTCTTCGGTCAGGGCCGCATTCTCGTAAGTGGTGCGGCTGGCGTTTTCCAGGATCAGGGCCGATTCCGGCACGCCCTGTTGGCGGATGGCGTGGGCCATGCCGCGCGCCTCGCTCACGTCGCCTTCCAGCGCGCCGCCCGACAGCACCACCTTGGGCGCCCGGCCCGCCAGGTAGAGCTGGGCCGCGGTGTCGACGCGCACCACGGCGGTGTCCTTGTCGTAGGGCAGGAACCAATTGGCGCGGCCATTGGCGGTATTGCCGCCCAGCACCACGATGGCGTCGGCGGTGGGAGACTCGGCGGGCGGCAGGTGCGGATAGCGGTTTTCCAGCGCGCCGCCGAGCCAGAGCGAGGTCACCGGAAGCGACCACGCCAGCGCCCACAGCAGGCCGGCGAGGATCAGGGCGCCGCCGGTCTTGCGCAGCCGGAACAGGCCCAGCACCAGGCCGACCACCACCAGGGTCAGGCACAGGTTGTAGGGAATGATCAGATTCGTGAGGTAGCTCGACATGGTCATTTCAAGACAAACTGTTTACCGCGCATCGTCCAGCATGGCGTTGGCCTGCTGTTGCACCGCCTCGGCGGATGGCCATGCCGTTTCCGAACCGATGCACACCGCCCGGGGCGACCACGGTCCGGTCCGGCCGGGGCGGGTGACGCCGAATAGCGTGAGTTCCCGCGCGCCGGCCGCCGCGGCGACGTGCGAAACGCCGGAATCGTTGCAGACCACCAATGCTGCTTTGGTCGTCAACGCGGCGAACGCGCCCAGGGACAAGGGAGGCAGCAACTGCGCGCTCGGGGCATTGCGCCGGGCTTCGTCGGTTTCCGCCGGAGGGGGGCACATTACCACGGTATGGCCCCGTGCCTGCAAGGCGCGGGTAAGTGTATCGAATCCTGGCCACACCTTGATCTTTCCCTTGTGCAGCCCGGTGGCCGTGGGCGCGATCAGGACGAAGCGCTGCCCGGCCAGGCCCGCCGCCTCCAGGGCCAGGTCGGCGGCGCCCTGGTGCGTTGGCGTCAGGGGCAGGTCGAGTGTGGGAGCCGGGTCGGCGGGGCCGGTGGGCAGACCCCAGCGGGCCAGCGCTTCGCGTGTCAGGTGATGCCAGGACTGCACCGCGTGCAGGGCGGCGTCCGGCTTGGCCACCGGCCAGCGCAACAGGAAGCTGCGGCCGTCGTCGCGATAGCCCGCCGATGGCACTCCCGCCAGCCGGAACACCAGCGCGCTGGACAGCGAATCCGGCAACAACAGGCCGCGGGCGCGCCGGCCCTCGGCGCCCAGGGCGCGGCGATGGGCGCTGACCGTGGCTCTATCCGGCCCCACTTTTCCCAGCATCGGCAGGAACTCCCGTTTGTCGATCCCGTCCAACAGGTCCCGCGCCCAGGGGCGGGCACAGATAACCAGGGGCAAGCCGGCGGCCTGCAAGGCCCGCAGGCTGGGCAGGCTCATGCAGACATCGCCCACCCAATTGGGCAGGCGGACGTAGAGGCAACTGATTTCGGACATGGACAGGCGCACCGCGCGATAGGAACTGAAAGGGGGACGCCCGGCCCCGCGCGGCAACGCGTAGCCAGTACAATCCGGGGCACAATTGTATAAAAGCGAGTGATTCCATTGAATTCTGCCGCACGCAACGCGCCCGCAGGCTCCCAGCCTGTCAAAGCTGAACTCTGGAGCCGAATCTATAGCCGGGTCGGTTCCTACTGGAAGGGGCTGGTGCTGGCGACCCTGCTGATGGCCGGCGCCGCCGCCACGCAGCCCACGCTGGCCGTCATTATGCAGCCCCTGCTGGACGACGGCTTCTCGGGCGCCAAACCGTACTATGTCTGGGCGCTGCCGCTGGCGGTGGTCGGGTTGATCTTCTTGCGCGGCGTCTGCAACTTCTTCAGCGACTACCTGCTGGCCTGGGTCGCCAACAACGTTCTGCTGGGCATGCGGCGCGACATGTTCGAACGCCTGCTGGGCCTGCCCGACGCCGATTTCAAGCGCGGCGACACCGGCCGCCTGCTGAACCGATTCACCATCGACGCGGGCAACGTCACCGGCTACGCCACCGACGTCATCACGGTGCTGGTGCGTGAAACCCTGGTGGTCATCGCCCTGATCTGCGTGCTGCTGTACACCTCGTGGGTGCTGACCCTGATCATCCTGATCATGCTGCCCGTCTCGGTGCTGATCGCGCGCACCTTCATCAAGCGCCTGCGCCGCATCAACCGCGACACCGTCAACATGAACGCCGAACTGACCCGGGTGGTCAGCGAGGGCATCGACGGCCAGCGCGTCATCAAGCTGTTCGACGGCTACGAGGTCGAACGCGGCCGCTTCGATTTCGTCAGCAGCCGCCTGCGCCGCTTCGCCATGCGCACCGCCACCGCCGACGCCGCCCTGACGCCCCTGACGCAGGTGTGCATCTCGATCTCGGTGGGCGCGGTCATCGCCGTCGCCTTGGGCCAGGCCAACAACGGCTCGCTCACGGTCGGCAGCTTCGCCTCCTTCATGGCCGCGCTGGCGCAGATCTTCGACCCCATCAAGCGCCTGACCAACCTGGCCGCGCGCATGCAGAAGATGCTGGTGTCGGCCGAAAGCGTGTTCACCCTGATCGACCAAGTGCCCGAAAGCGACACCGGCACGCGCGAACTGCCCGAGCCCGTGCGCGGCAAGGTGGAGTTCCGCAACGTCACCCACCGCTTCGCCGACGCCGACCGCGACACCGTCAATGACGTGTCCTTCGTGGTCGAACCCGGCCAGACCGTGGCGCTGGTGGGACGCTCCGGCAGCGGCAAGACCACGCTGGTCAACATGCTGCCGCGCTTCGTGCTGGCCGACAGCGGCGCCATCTACGTCGACGACGTGCCGATCAACGACCTTAAGCTGCGCAGCCTGCGGTCGCACCTGTCGCTGGTCAGCCAGGACGTGGTGCTGTTCGACGACACCATCGCCGCCAACGTCGGCTACGGCGCCCTGGGCGAAGCCAGCGAGCAGCAGGTGCGTGACGCGCTGGCCGCCGCCAACCTGCTCGATTTCGTCGAAGGCCTGCCGCAGGGCATCAATACGCCGGTGGGCGAAAACGCCGCCCGCCTGTCCGGCGGCCAGCGCCAACGCCTGGCGATCGCCCGCGCCCTGATCAAGAACGCGCCGATCCTGATCCTCGACGAGGCCACCTCCGCCCTCGACAACGAGTCCGAACGCCAGGTGCAGGCCTCGCTCGAGCGCCTGATGAAGGGGCGCACGACGCTGGTCATCGCGCACCGCCTGTCCACGGTGCAGAACGCCGACCGCATCATCGTGCTGGACGCCGGCAAGATCGTCGAGCAGGGCGCCCACGCCGAGCTGCTGGCCGCCGACGGCCTGTACGCCTCGCTCTACAACATGCAGTTCCGCGAAGACTGATCGCGTGCGCGGCGCCCGGGGCGCCGCGCCAGGCCACCCAGGAGCCGCCCATGTCCCTGCCCGCAGAAGGCAACCAGCTGGTCAACGTCGTCGTCCTGCTGGGCGCGGCGGTGGTGGCGGTGCCCTTGTTCAAGCGCCTGGGACTCGGTTCCGTCCTGGGTTACCTGGCCGCCGGCCTGGCCATCGGCCCGTTCGGCATCGGCTGGTTCTCCGACCCCCGTTCCATCCTGCATGTGGCCGAACTCGGCGTGGTGATGTTTCTGTTCATCATCGGCCTGGAAATGCAGCCGTCGCGACTATGGAAGCTGCGCGGGGAAATCTTCGGCCTGGGCGTGGCCCAGGTGGTGGCCTGTGGCGCGCTGTTGACGGCGGTCGGCCTGTTGGCCGGATTGTCGGGGCCGGCGGCCTTCATGGCGGCGATGGGTTTCGTGCTGTCGTCCACCGCCATCGTCATGCAGATACTGGGCGAGCGCGACGAGACCGCCAGCGCCCAGGGCCAGCGCATCGTTTCCATCCTGCTGCTCGAAGACCTCGCCATCGTGCCCTTGTTGGCCCTGGTGGCGTTGTTGGCGCCGGCAGGCACCACCGAGCATGGCGATCCCTGGCTGCAGGCGGCCATCGCCATCGGTTGCGTCCTGGCGCTGCTGGCGGCCGGGCGCTGGTTGCTCAACCCCTTGTTCCGCCTGTTGGCGGCCGCGCATGCCCGCGAAGTGATGACCGCCGCCGCGCTGCTGGTGGTGCTGGGCGCGGCGCTGCTGATGGAATTGGGCGGCCTGTCGATGGCCATGGGCGCCTTCCTGGCCGGCGTGTTGCTGTCCGAGTCCACCTTCCGCCATCAGCTGGAGGCCGAGGTCGAGCCGTTCCGCGGCATCCTCCTGGGCCTGTTCTTCCTGGGCGTCGGCATGTCGCTGGACCTGGCCGCGGTGGCGCGTGAATGGCAGTTGATCCTGGCGGGCGTGCTGGTCTTCATGCTGGTCAAATCGGTGGGCGTCTACCTGGTCGCCCGACTGTTGCGCGCCAGCCATGCCGAGGCCGTGACCCGCGCGGCGTTGTTGGCCCAAGGGGGCGAATTCGCCTTCGTGCTCTACGGCGCCGCCGCGGCCGCGGGCATCTTCGATGCGCACCTGGCCGCCGTGCTGATCGCCGTGGTCATCATTTCCATGGCCTTGACGCCCTTGTGCGTACTGGCGCTGCGCTGGCTGCTGCCCAAACCCGTCCCCTCGATGGAAGGGGTGGACGTGGCCCGGGACCTGGAAGGTTGCGCGCTGATCGTGGGTTTCGGCCGTTTCGGCCAGATCGTGACGCAGGCAATGCTGGCGCGCGACATGAAGGTCTCGATCCTGGATATCGACACCGATGCCATCCGCGCGGCCGCCAAATGGGGCGTCAAGGTTTATTACGGGGACGGTACCCGCATCGACATGCTGCGCACGGCCGGCGCCGAAACCGCCAAGGCCATCCTGATCTGCATCGACAATCCGCAGTCAGTCAACCACATGGTCAAGCTGATCAAATCGGAATTCCCCCTGGTGCAACTGGTGGTGCGGGCCTATGACCGCATCCATTCCCTGGCGCTGGCCAGGGAAGGGGTCGACTACCAGGTGCGCGAGACCCTGGAATCGGCCCTGGTTTTCGGCGAAGCCGCGCTGCGCGCCATCGGCGTGCCGCCGGACGAAGCCGCCGACGTGGTGGCGGACGTGCGCAAGCGGGACACCGACCGGTTCGAGCTGGAGGTGGCCGGCGGCCTGTTCGCCGGGCGCTCGCTGCTGTACGGCAACATGACCGGCCCGGCGGATGGCAGGAACGACCAGCCGGACCGTGAAACCGTGGCGCCGGCCGGGCATGCGGAGCCTGGCGCGCCGGCATGACCGCCGTATGACAAGCGACCTGTATCGCGTATTACAGCCTCTTTGCATTACTTTACGCATCATTTCACGCGCAAGTCCGATCGGCTGAGGTAGATTTAGCTTCAAGCGCGCTCCACTTCCGGAGCGTTTCTGCCAGGGGGCTGCCATGCTGCAATCGGATCGGATTTCCACGACCCCGCAAGCGGTCGCGCTTGAGCTTGCACGCCGTCAAGCCACGACCCTGCGTTGCGGGTTTTGCGCGGGCGCCATGCGCCAGCTCGTCCTGTCGGCGGGCGGGGCCGGCCCCGCCTGGGCCATCAGCGCCCATCGCGAAACCGACAAGGCGCGCGGCGCCAAGGCCTTCCCCTTCCGGATCGCCGCCACGCTGTCCTGACGCGCTGGCCCGGCCGCGCGGCCGTGGGGGGCGCGTGGCCGGCTGCCATCGCCACGCGGCGCTTGCCGGCCTGGCGCCACCAGGCAAGATGCCCGGTCGGCGCCATGCCGATACGGCTTTCGATATCGATCGGTACGCCCCGGCGTGGATCCGCCGACGCCGTTCCTGGCTGTGAACGGGCGCCATCTTGCATGGTCGCCCGCGCTTGCGGCATCATGACCCGTAAAAGGCATGACACCCCGCCGCGATCGCGAAGGAGCGCCGTATTGAAGTCCCATGGGTTTCTACATCGCAGCCTGTACGCCCTCGCGGGGTTGATCGCCATCGGCATCTGCGCCGCCTCGATCGCGTTGCTCTGGACGGACCGGCGCATCACCTGGAACCTCGCCTACGTCGCCGCCGGCAACCTGACGGAAGTGCTGTCGGCCGACATCAGCCGCACCATTCGCGTCTATGACCTGTCGCTGCAAGGCGTCATTGAACGCCTGCAAGAGCCGGGTATCGAAGACCTGCCACGCGGCACCCTGCATCGCTTCCTGTTCGACCGCGCCGCCAGCGCCGAGTACCTTGGCACCATCCTCATCCTGGACCGCGACGGAAACGTCCGCTACGACTCACAGAGTCTCGATCCTCCCATCGCCAATTTCGCCGACCGCGACTTCTTCCAGGTCCATCGCGACAGGCCCGACGCCGGCATGTATGTCAGCCGTCCGTACCTCAGCCGCTTGCGCGGCGGCGACGAGAGCATCGGCATCAGCCGCCGGCTTGCCGCGCCCGACGGCAGCTTCGCCGGCGTGGTCACCGGGTCGCTGCGCCTGGCCTATTTCCGCGAGCGCTTCGCCGGGCTGTCGATCGGCCCGCGCGATTCCATCACCATCTTCCGCAACGATGGCGCGGTGCTCGCGCGCACGCCTTATTCCTCCGCGGACCTGGACGCCGACATCGGCCAGGAACCGGACTTCCAGCAATTCCTGATCCGCCGCGAAGGCGTGTTCGTCGGCGCGCTGGCTCCGGATGGCGTCGACCGTCTTTATACCTTCGACAGCGTGCCCGGCACGCCGCTGGTCATCGACGTCGCGATGGCGGTCGACGAAGTCCTGGCGCCATGGGAACGACGGGCGATGCTGGTCATCCCCATCACCCTGGCGCTGTTCGCCTCGGTGGTGGCGCAGGTCGTGCTGTACCGGCGCGAGACGCGGTTGCGCCTGGAAGTGGAGACCAGGCTTGAAAAAGAGGCCCAGACCGATGGCCTGACAGGCATTGCCAACCGCCGCACCTTCGATGAAGCACTGGCGCGCGAATGGGCCAGCGCGGGCCGCGACGGCGAACCCTTGTCACTGCTGTTTCTCGACGCCGACCGCTTCAAGCTCTACAACGACCGCTATGGTCACCAGGAGGGCGACGAGCTGCTCAAGATACTGGCGCTGACCGTGCGCGGCAAGGCGCGGCGCCCTCGCGACCTGGCGGCGCGCTATGGCGGCGAGGAGTTCGTGGCACTGTTGCCCAATACCCCGCTCGAGCATGCGATCGACATCGCCGAACGCATACGCCAGGCCGTGGTCGGCCTGCACGCGCAGCACGAAGACAACGAAGGCGGCATTGTCACCGTCAGCATCGGCGTGGCCACCGCGGTGCCCCGGCCGGGCGACGAAGTCGCCGCCCTGGTTGAAGCCGCCGATGCGGCCGTCTACCGTGCCAAGGAGGCCGGGCGCAACCGCGTCGTGGCTGCCGGCCCATGACGGGCGTCGGCCTGTCGCCGCCGTCGCGGACGCCAAGAAAAACGGGACGGCCGTTGCAAGGACCGTCCCGTCGAGATGCCAGCGAGGCGCTCAGCGGCCGAGCATGACGGCCTGCAGGCGAGTTTGCGCCTGTTGCACCTTCTGCGCCTGGGCGGTCAATTCCTGCAGCAGCTTGTTCAGCTCGGCCAGCACGGCCGGGTCCTGCACCCGCGGCGCCGGGCCCGTCAGGTCGATCTGCGCCTTGTGCGTTTCGACGTATTCCGCCACCTTGAGGCTGCTGTCCAGCGTGCCGCTGATTTGCGGCAACACTTCGCGGAAGGTGTCGGCCGGCACCGTCACCGTCTTGGCGTAGGCCTTGTCATACACCGCCTTCAGGTCGTCGGGCTGCTTCAGTTGCGCGCGCGCCGCGTCCGCCTTGGCCTGCTCCTTGGTCAGGGCCTCGCCCATGTCCTTGAGCGCGGTCTGCACCGTCTTGATGTCGTCGCGCCGGGCCACCACGTCGTTCAGCGAACGCACGGCGCCCTTCTGCATGAGGCTGCCCATCGGCTTGACCGAAGCGTCCATGCCGGCGTTGAAATCGGTGATCACCGCATACTGCGCGGCGTAGTCACCGAAGGACTTCTTCTCTTCTTCCGTCAGCTGCGGCACGCGCACGCCCGGCTTGTCGACGATGCGGGTCTGCAGGAACTGCGTGAACGCCGCGCGTTGCTCAGGCTCCTTGTTGCCGCAAGCGGTCAGCGCCAGCGGCAACGCCAGGGCCAGCAGCACGAAAGGACGGAATAGGGATTTCATTACGTGATTCTCCGGAAAACATGGGAAATGGCGCGCCCCTTTTAAAACCGGGGGTGGCCAGCCGGGGGCGAGCTTATCGGGTCGTGGCCTTCGTCGCCATTGGTTTCAAACTTCATTTCAATCGAAGTGCCAAGATACAAAATTCACACACATTGACGTGAAAATTTGCATGGCAGCTGGTACGCGCGAGCGGGCGTAGGCAGGGCGGAGTACGGCCGCCATGAAGGATGGTCACGATGGAATAAGGTCGCCATGAAAGAAGAAAGCCGCTGTCGCGGCTTTCCGGCATCACAGATCATGGAGTACCGGCCATGGGCCGGCAAGGCTGCGGGTTTCAAACTAGGATGATGTCGTACTTTTCCTGCGAATACGTGCTCTCGACTTCCAGCGACACCCGCTTGCCCACGAAATCGCCCAGCATCGCCAGGTGCTGGCTTTCCTCTTCCAGGAACAGGTCCACCACGTCCTGCGACGCCAGGATGCGGAATTCCTTGGGATTGAACTGGCGCGCCTCGCGCAGGATCTCGCGCAGGATCTCGTAGCAGACCGTGCGCGGCGTGCGCACGTTACCGCGCGACTCGCACATGGGGCAGGGCTCGCACAGCTGGTGCGCCAGCGAATCACGGGTGCGCTTGCGCGTCATTTCCACCAGGCCCAGCTGCGTGAAGCCATTGACCGTCATGCGGGTGCGGTCGCGCGCCAGCGCCTTCTTCAGTTCGGCCAGCACGGTCTCGCGGTGCTCCTGTTCCTCCATGTCGATGAAGTCCAGGATCACGATGCCGCCCAGGTTGCGCAGCCGCAATTGACGGGCAATGGCCTGCGCGGCTTCCAGATTGGTCTTGAAGATGGTGTCGTCGAAGTTGCGGCCGCCGACGAAGCCGCCGGTATTGACGTCGACCGTGGTCAACGCCTCGGTCTGGTCGATGATCAGGTAGCCGCCCGACTTCAGGTCGACGCGGCGCGACAGGGCCCGCGCAATCTCCTCGTCGACGTTGGCCGTATCGAACAGGGGGCGCTCTCCGCTGTAATGCTGGATGCGATCGACCACGGAAGGCGTATAGACGCGGGCCCATTCCAGCATCGCCGCGGTGGTGGTGCGCGAGTCGACCAGGATGGCGCCCGTCGACGGCCCCACCATGTCGCGCAGCACTCTCTGCGCCAGTGTCAGGTCCTGGTGCAGCAGCGCCGGCGCCGGTTGGGTGCGGGCCGCGGCCTGCACACTGGTCCAGAGCTTGCGCAGGTATTCCAGGTCGGCCGCCAATTCCTCGTCATTGGCGCCTTCGGCCTGGGTGCGCACGATGAAGCCGCCTTTTTCCTCGCTAGGCATCAACGCCTGCAGCCGCTCGCGCAGTTGGATGCGCTCGGACTCCGAGTCGATCTTCTGCGAAATGCCGATGTGCGGATCGTGCGGCAGGTATACCAGCATGCGGCCGGCCATGCTGATCTGCGTCGACAGGCGGGCGCCCTTGGTGCCCAGGGGATCCTTGACCACCTGGACCATGATGGTCTGCCCCTCGAACAGCAGTTTTTCGATGGGCGTCGGCGTCAGGCCCTGGCTGCGCTCGCCCCGGTTCTCGCGCAGGTCCGCGATGTGGATGAAGGCGGCCCGCTCCAGGCCGATGTCGATGAAGGCGCTCTGCATGCCCGGCAGCACCCGGACCACGCGTCCCAGGTAGATATTGCCGACGTGCCCGCGCTGGATGCTGCGTTCCACGTGCAGCTCCTGCACCGACCCTTGCTCGACCAGCGCGACGCGGGTCTCGAAAGGCGTGACGTTGATCAGGATATCTTCGCTCAACGCGATGGTGGGGGGCATGGGGGCATCTTCTCCAAGTTAAGGGCAGTGCGGCGCAAGGCGAATAGTAAACGTACCGGCGCGCCGGGCAAGCGGCGCGGCGCCCGGCTGGCGAGATCGCCTATCCATATGGATAGGGGGGCGAGGGAAGCGCCCTATATCTATATAGATAGGGAAGACTGCGCCATCGGCACGCGGGCACACAACGCTATCTATATAGAGAGACGAGGCGTTGGACAAGTGCGCGAGCAGGGGACGGAAGGCCCGCGGGCGGCTTGCGTTCCGACGTCCTGCAAAATTCATCAGTCTTTTTGCGTCCGGCGTGTGACAGTCGAAAATTCTGTGCTATAGTCTCGCTCCTTCGCAGTTCAAGCAGTTTGTTGAGCGGCGGGGCCAGGCAAGTGCAACGGATCCGAGGGCTACGGCAAGCGGATCTGCCGCAGGGCAGCAAGGCGGTGAGTCAGCGATGATTCTCTCGAACCGGCGGTCGGCGAATTTTGCATAGGATGGTGCGAATCAGGCAGAAGCCAGTTGCACGATCTGCAAAAATTGTGCTATAGTCTTGGGCTTGGCTGGTGACAGCGAATCAGGGTTTACCCGGTAGGGTGGTCTGGTCAGCGTTGCAAGCCAGCTGGAGCGGTAACCAACCTCCGAAGCGATTCGGGGCTGCTGCGAAGTGAAGCGATTCACGAAGCGGCGGGGTTGCAAGATAGGGTGCAAGTTAGGCAAAAGCCGGTTGCATAATCTGCAAAAGTTGTGTTATAGTTTCAGGCTTGGCAGTTACCGAAAACTTAGGGTTAACCCTGATATTTCGATAGCTGCTAAAGAGAAAGCCGGGTGCGAGCCTGGTGAGACCTGAAGAGGTCGTAGGCAAGGCAGCGAAGTGAAGCAAGCGACGCTGACTTGACAAACGATAAAAACTTCTTCATAATCTCGTTTCTCTGCTGCTGACACAGCGATCGACGCGAAAGCGAAATCGCCGAAGAAAGCGGAAGATGCAGTAAGTAGTTTGGTAGTACAGAATTTGGCAGTACCGCTCTTTAACAATTAAACAACCGATAAGTGTGGGCGCTTGATGCGGGTGCACAGTGACTGGGTTTTAAACCCTTTCACAAGCACAATGAAATCAAGTGCTCACTAGAAGTGAAGTACCTTAGATGTCAAGTCTAAGCACATACCTCACTTCCTTTGAGTAGCGACGTATGACTCGGTTCTTCGGAACTAAGAAATACGAAACAAATACAGAGATTAAACTGAAGAGTTTGATCCTGGCTCAGATTGAACGCTAGCGGGATGCCTTACACATGCAAGTCGAACGGCAGCACGGACTTCGGTCTGGTGGCGAGTGGCGAACGGGTGAGTAATGTATCGGAACGTGCCCAGTAGCGGGGGATAACTACGCGAAAGCGTAGCTAATACCGCATACGCCCTACGGGGGAAAGCAGGGGATCGCAAGACCTTGCACTATTGGAGCGGCCGATATCGGATTAGCTAGTTGGTGGGGTAACGGCTCACCAAGGCGACGATCCGTAGCTGGTTTGAGAGGACGACCAGCCACACTGGGACTGAGACACGGCCCAGACTCCTACGGGAGGCAGCAGTGGGGAATTTTGGACAATGGGGGAAACCCTGATCCAGCCATCCCGCGTGTGCGATGAAGGCCTTCGGGTTGTAAAGCACTTTTGGCAGGAAAGAAACGTCGCGGGTTAATACCTCGCGAAACTGACGGTACCTGCAGAATAAGCACCGGCTAACTACGTGCCAGCAGCCGCGGTAATACGTAGGGTGCAAGCGTTAATCGGAATTACTGGGCGTAAAGCGTGCGCAGGCGGTTCGGAAAGAAAGATGTGAAATCCCAGAGCTTAACTTTGGAACTGCATTTTTAACTACCGGGCTAGAGTGTGTCAGAGGGAGGTGGAATTCCGCGTGTAGCAGTGAAATGCGTAGATATGCGGAGGAACACCGATGGCGAAGGCAGCCTCCTGGGATAACACTGACGCTCATGCACGAAAGCGTGGGGAGCAAACAGGATTAGATACCCTGGTAGTCCACGCCCTAAACGATGTCAACTAGCTGTTGGGGCCTTCGGGCCTTGGTAGCGCAGCTAACGCGTGAAGTTGACCGCCTGGGGAGTACGGTCGCAAGATTAAAACTCAAAGGAATTGACGGGGACCCGCACAAGCGGTGGATGATGTGGATTAATTCGATGCAACGCGAAAAACCTTACCTACCCTTGACATGTCTGGAATGCCGAAGAGATTTGGCAGTGCTCGCAAGAGAACCGGAACACAGGTGCTGCATGGCTGTCGTCAGCTCGTGTCGTGAGATGTTGGGTTAAGTCCCGCAACGAGCGCAACCCTTGTCATTAGTTGCTACGAAAGGGCACTCTAATGAGACTGCCGGTGACAAACCGGAGGAAGGTGGGGATGACGTCAAGTCCTCATGGCCCTTATGGGTAGGGCTTCACACGTCATACAATGGTCGGGACAGAGGGTCGCCAACCCGCGAGGGGGAGCCAATCCCAGAAACCCGATCGTAGTCCGGATCGCAGTCTGCAACTCGACTGCGTGAAGTCGGAATCGCTAGTAATCGCGGATCAGCATGTCGCGGTGAATACGTTCCCGGGTCTTGTACACACCGCCCGTCACACCATGGGAGTGGGTTTTACCAGAAGTAGTTAGCCTAACCGCAAGGGGGGCGATTACCACGGTAGGATTCATGACTGGGGTGAAGTCGTAACAAGGTAGCCGTATCGGAAGGTGCGGCTGGATCACCTCCTTTCAGAGCTTAGTGCTCGTGTTAAGCGTCCACTCTTATCGGTTGTTTGATATAGCTGGGATCGGTTGTGGGCTTGGGTAGAGGGACTCCTCCCTGTGTCCATGACTTCTGACTACTGATCCGAGAAGGTTTTGGGTCTGTAGCTCAGTCGGTTAGAGCACCGTCTTGATAAGGCGGGGGTCGTTGGTTCGAATCCAACCAGACCCACCAAGTATTCGCAGGTAGAGATGCCGTGGATATGGGGGTGTAGCTCAGCTGGGAGAGCGCCTGCTTTGCAAGCAGGATGTCATCGGTTCGATCCCGTTCACCTCCACCAAGACCTGTGCCTGGTGGGATGTAGAGGCTAACTCATAGTGTCGTGCGGATAATATCTGCCCGGTCTTATGAGTTGGGTTTTACTCAACAGCTATATTCGTTCTTTAACAATCTGGAAGAAGCACAACGAAATGTGCTCATCGAGTAATCAGCTTGCTGATGAAGATGGGTACGGGTTGTGATTGCATTAATTTTGTTCCAAGTTCTCAAGACTGGGGTGAATAACCTCAGACTGCTTTGAAACTTATGAACGGCACAAACGCTAATACTCAGGTCCTATAGCCTACAGCGTTATAGGATCAAGCGACTAAGTGCATATGGTGGATGCCTTGGCGATCACAGGCGATGAAGGACGTAGTAGCCTGCGAAAAGCTGCGGGGAGCTGGCAAACAAGCTTTGATCCGCAGATATCCGAATGGGGAAACCCACTCCGTAAGGAGTATCCCTGACTGAATACATAGGTCAGTGGAAGCGAACCGGGTGAACTGAAACATCTCAGTAGCTCGAGGAAAAGAAATCAACCGAGATTCCGAAAGTAGTGGCGAGCGAAATCGGAAGAGCCTTCACGTTTTAGCATGCAAGATAGTCGAACGGAATGGAAAGTCCGGCCGTAGCAGGTGATAGCCCTGTAGACGAAATTTTGTGTGTGGAACTAAGCGTGAGAAAAGTAGGGCGGGACACGTGAAATCCTGTTTGAAGATGGGGGGACCATCCTCCAAGGCTAAATACTCGTGATCGACCGATAGTGAACCAGTACCGTGAGGGAAAGGCGAAAAGAACCCCGGAAGGGGAGTGAAATAGATCCTGAAACCGTATGCATACAAACAGTAGGAGCCTCCTTGTGGGGTGACTGCGTACCTTTTGTATAATGGGTCAGCGACTTACATTCAGTGGCAAGGTTAACCGAATAGGGAAGCCGTAGCGAAAGCGAGTCCGAATAGGGCGATTCAGTCGCTGGGTGTAGACCCGAAACCAGATGATCTATCCATGGCCAGGTTGAAGGCACGGTAACACGTGCTGGAGGACCGAACCCACTAATGTTGAAAAATTAGGGGATGAGCTGTGGATAGGGGTGAAAGGCTAAACAAATCTGGAAATAGCTGGTTCTCTCCGAAAACTATTTAGGTAGTGCCTCAAGTATTACTGCGGGGGGTAGAGCACTGTTATAGCTAGGGGGTCATGGCGACTTACCAAACTATGGCAAACTCCGAATACCCGCAAGTACAGCTTGGGAGACAGAGCACCGGGTGCTAACGTCCGGACTCAAGAGGGAAACAACCCAGACCGCCAGCTAAGGTCCCAAATTATCGCTAAGTGGGAAACGAAGTGGGAAGGCATAGACAGTCAGGAGGTTGGCTTAGAAGCAGCCATCCTTTAAAGAAAGCGTAATAGCTCACTGATCGAGTCGTCCTGCGCGGAAGATGTAACGGGGCTAAGCGATAAACCGAAGCTGCGGGTGTGTACTTTGTACACGCGGTAGGAGAGCGTTCTGTAAGCCTGCGAAGGTGGCTTGTAAAGGCTGCTGGAGGTATCAGAAGTGCGAATGCTGACATGAGTAGCGATAAAGGGGGTGAAAAGCCCCCTCGCCGTAAGTCCAAGGTTTCCTGCGCAACGTTCATCGGCGCAGGGTGAGTCGGCCCCTAAGGCGAGGCAGAGATGCGTAGCTGATGGGAAGCTGGTTAATATTCCAGCACCGTCGTACAGTGCGATGGGGGGACGGATCGCGGAAGATCATCAGGGTGTTGGATGTCCCTGTTGACATATCGAAGATGGCGCTTAGGCAAATCCGGGCGCGTAAATCAAGGGTATGGCACGAGCGAGCATTGCTTGCGAAGTGATTGGAAGTGGTTCCAAGAAAAGCCTCTAAGCTTCAGCTGTACGAGACCGTACCGCAAACCGACACAGGTGGACGGGATGAATATTCCAAGGCGCTTGAGAGAACTCAGGAGAAGGAACTCGGCAAATTGATACCGTAACTTCGGGAGAAGGTATACCCCGGTAGTGTGAAGCGCCTGCGCGCTTAGCATGATGGGGTCGCAGAGAATCGGTGGCTGCGACTGTTTATTAAAAACACAGCACTCTGCAAAGACGAAAGTCGACGTATAGGGTGTGACGCCTGCCCGGTGCCGGAAGGTTAAGTGATGGGGTGCAAGCTCTTGATCGAAGCCCCGGTAAACGGCGGCCGTAACTATAACGGTCCTAAGGTAGCGAAATTCCTTGTCGGGTAAGTTCCGACCTGCACGAATGGCGTAACGATGGCCACACTGTCTCCTCCTGAGACTCAGCGAAGTTGAAGTGTTTGTGATGATGCAATCTACCCGCGGCTAGACGGAAAGACCCCATGAACCTTTACTGTAGCTTTGCATTGGACTGTGAACCGGCCTGTGTAGGATAGGTGGGAGGCTTTGAAGCGTGGTCGCTAGATCACGTGGAGCCATCCTTGAAATACCACCCTGGTTTGTTTGCGGTTCTAACCTTGGTCCGTTATCCGGATCGGGGACAGTGCATGGTGGGCAGTTTGACTGGGGCGGTCTCCTCCCAAAGTGTAACGGAGGAGTTCGAAGGTACGCTAGGTACGGTCGGAAATCGTGCTGATAGTGCAATGGCATAAGCGTGCTTGACTGTGAGACTGACAAGTCGAACAGGTGCGAAAGCAGGACATAGTGATCCGGTGGTTCTGAATGGAAGGGCCATCGCTCAACGGATAAAAGGTACTCTGGGGATAACAGGCTGATACCGCCCAAGAGTTCATATCGACGGCGGTGTTTGGCACCTCGATGTCGGCTCATCTCATCCTGGGGCTGTAGCCGGTCCCAAGGGTATGGCTGTTCGCCATTTAAAGAGGTACGTGAGCTGGGTTTAAAACGTCGTGAGACAGTTTGGTCCCTATCTGCCGTGGGCGTTGGATACTTGACGGAGCCTGCTCCTAGTACGAGAGGACCGGAGTGGACGTACCTCTGGTGTACCGGTTGTCATGCCAATGGCATTGCCGGGTAGCTAAGTACGGAAGAGATAACCGCTGAAGGCATCTAAGCGGGAAACTCGTCTGAAGATTAGGTATCCCGGGGACTTGATCCCCCTGAAGAGTCGTTCGAGACCAGGACGTTGATAGGTCGGGTGTGGAAGCGCAGTAATGCGTTAAGCTAACCGATACTAATTGCTCGTGAGGCTTGATCCTATAACACTGATGGTTATGACCTGGTGGTATAGCGTTCCAAGTGTCGTTCAATACAAAATCTGGCTGCCCCGTCAGCAGCCAGCCAACACCAATTACACCCCCTGTGGGGGATCATCGAGACACTCTCTGATCCCCACACGTTGCGCTTCTTCCAAGATTGGAGCGGTTGTCCCTCAAAGACAATCTCTCAACCCGTTACGCCTGACGACCATAGCAAGGTGGTACCACTCCTTCCCATCCCGAACAGGACAGTGAAACGCCTTTGCGCCGATGATAGTGGACGGACGTCTGTGAAAGTAGGTCATCGTCAGGCTTTTATTGCTCAAAACCCCATAGGCTCGCGCCTGTGGGGTTTTGTTTTTTGCCCCAAAAGAACCCCCGTGCGGCTGGCGCCGCACGGGGGTTTTTACTTGATCCCACGGAAATTCAGCGCGGACGGTTCAGTTGGTGGCGCCGGTGTAATCCTGCCGATCGATGCCGTGGCGCTGCAGCTTGTCGTAGAAGGTCTTGCGCGGAATGCCCAACGCTTCCAGCGTGGCGCGCACATCGCCCTGGTGGGCGGCGAGGGCGTCGCGGATGAGTTGGGCCTCGAAGCGTTCCATCTTTTCCGGCAGGGTGCCTGGCGTGGTTTCCGCGGTTGGCGAGACTGCGGCCGGCGTGTTGAGCACGCCCAGCACGAAGCGCTCGGCGAAGTGGGCGAGTTCCCGCACGTTGCCGGGCCAGTCGTGCGTCAACAGGTGACGCTTGATGTCGGCCGGCATATCGGGAATGTCGCGTTGGAAGCGGCGCGAGGCGTGACCCAGATAATGGGCCAGCAGCAGTGGAATGTCCTCGCGGCGTTCGCGCAGCGGCGGGATACGGATGGTGACGACGTTGAGCCGGTAGAAGAGATCTTCACGGAATTTGGCGCGGATCGCGGGATTGCCCAGGTCTTCCTTGGTGGCGGCGACGACACGCAGATCCAGGTTGCGGACCTCGTTGCTGCCCAGCGGCGTGATCTGGCGGGATTCCAGTACCCGCAGCAGCTTGACCTGCACGGCGAGCGGCATGCTTTCGATTTCGTCCAGGAACAGCGTGCCGCCGCTGGCATGCTCGATACGCCCGATGCGGCGCTTCTGTGCGCCGGTGAAGGCGCCGGCCTCATGGCCGAACAGCTCACTTTCGATCACGCTTTCGGGTAGCGCGCCACAGTTGATCGCGACCAACGCCCGGTGACGGCGGCGGCTCAGGCGATGCAGGGCGGTGGCGACCACTTCCTTGCCCGTGCCGGTCTCGCCCTCCACCAGGACATCGACGTCCGCATCGGCGATGTGGCGCAAGGTCTGCTTGATGCGCTGCATGGCCGGTGTGGTGCCGATAAAGGGCACTTCATCGGCTTCGACGGCGAACGCCGCTTCGCGCAGGCGGCGGTTTTCAAGCACCAGGTGGCGCTTTTCGGCGGCGTGGGTGATGGCGGTGACGAGGCGGTCGGGCGGATAGGGCTTGGCCAGGAAATCATAGGCGCCGTCGCGCATGCATTGCACCGCCATGGCGATATCGCCATGGCCGGTAATGAGGATGACGGGAATTTCCGGATCGATGGCGCGCAGGCGCTGGAACAGTTGCAGGCCGTCGATATCGGGCATGCGAATGTCGGTGACCACCACGCCATCGAAATCACGATTCAAGGTGGCAAGCGCGCCGCGCGCGCTGGTGTGGGCTTGCACGTCGATACCGCGCAGCTTGAGTGTCTGCACGTTGGCGCGGCGCAGTTCGTCGTCGTCATCGATGAAAGCCACCAGGGGCGCCGGCCGGTTGTCGGCAGCCGCTTCGAACATTGCGGCCATGGCCGGCTCGGCCTCGGTGTGTTCCAGGTGTCTGGTGTCTGATGCCGGCGTCGCCGGATCGGGCCGGGTCGGCGGGCGGGAAGGGGAATCAGGAACGCGGGTCATGGATCGGCGGGCGGCGACTTGCGCAGCGTGAGGGTGAACATCGCGCCGCGGTCGGGACCGTGGGGCGCGGGAAAAATGGCGTCGCCGGGATGGGCGACACGCAGGTCGCCGCCGAACTCGGCGACGATGTCGCGCGAGATCACCAACCCCAGTCCGAGGCCTTCGGCCTTGGTCGTGTGGAACGGCGTGAACAGCCGGGCGCTGGTTTCGGCCGACAGACCCGGGCCGTTGTCGCTGACGAACAACTGCACCGATGCGCCCATGTCCTGCATGGCGACGACGATGCGGCCGTCGGCCCGGCCTTCAAGCGCATCCAGACCGTTCTGCAGCAGATTCACCATCACCTGCTCCAGACGGATGCGGTCGGCCCACACCCGATGATCCTGTTCGACGGGAGGCCGCTGCAGGACCACGCCCTGCCGCCTGGCGCGCGGGCCGACCAGCAGCAGCGCGCCGTCCAGCGCTTCCTGCAGGCTGGTGGGACCGACCGAGGCCCCGGCCTTGCGCGAAAAGGCTCGCAGTTCGCCGGTTATATGGCCGATGCGTTCTGTAAGCGAGGCGATGGTGGCCAGGTTTTCCTCGACCGAGGGATTGTCGCGCCGGCGCAGGAATTCGGCGGCGTTGTCGGCATAGGCGCGGATGGCGGCCACCGGCTGGTTGATTTCATGCGCCACGCCGGCGGCCACCTGTCCCAATAGCGCGAGCTTGCTGGCCTGCACCAGTTCGTCCTGCATGGTGTGCAGGCGCGCTTCGGTGCGTTGGCGTTCGTCCATCTGCGCGACCAATTGCTGATTGGCCGCGCGCAACTGCGCGGTGCGTTCCTCGACCTGCGCGGCCAGTTGCCGGCGTACGGCCAATTGCTGCGCGCTGCGCTCGCGGCTCCGGTGACGGCGGTACAGCAGGATGCCGATCACCGCGGACAGCACGCCTTGCGCCAGCAGCGCGCCCAGCTGCGCGTTGGCGGTGGCGCGGTTCAGGGCCGACTGCACCGGCGACAGCAGATGCAACGTCCAGCCCGGCGATTCGACAATGGGCAGCGTGGTGTGCAGCAGCGGCGCACTGGCCGGGATTTGCGGCAAGGCTTCGCCGGCCCGCACCAGTTGGCCGCCACTGAGGGTTTGCAGGGGCGGCTGCAACGGGAGTGGCTGGAACATGGCATCGCCGAACTGCAGGCTGGTGCGCAGGGTTTGGGCCAGGTCGGGCGCGAGCGGCGCCACGACGCGAAAGCGCCAGTCGGGCACGCTTCCCAGGAGCACCACGCCATGCTCGTCGGTGACGAAGATGGGCGCGTTCGACTGGCGCCAATCGGCCTCGAGATCGCGGAAATCGACTTTCAATACCACCACGCCCAGCATGGCGCCATTGGCGTCGTCCACACGGCGCGACAGGTACAGCCCGGCTTCGTGGCTGACCGTGCCCAGGGCGAAGTGTTCGGCCGAGCCATGTGCCACTGCGCCGCGGAAATACGGCCGGAACTGGTAGTCGACGCCGACGAAGGTGGCCGGCTCGCGCCAGTTGCTGGCGGCGATCGCATAGCCGCTGCGGTCCAGCACGTAGATTGCGGATGCGCCGACGCCGCGGCTCAAGGTATCGAGTTTCTCGTCCAGCGCTTCGATCTGCGCTGCCGAGGGCGCCTGCAGCGTGGCGCGCAGGTCCACGTCGCGCGTCAGGACGAAGGGCAGCGCGCGGAACTTGTCCAGGTTGTTGCGCAGCAGGGCGGCATTGATCTGTCCCGCGCTGCGGGCCTGCTGGTAGGCCTCCTTGAGCGCTCCTTCCCGCGCCCATTGACTGGCGGCGTGCAGGATGCCAAAGACGGCGGCCACCGCCACCAAGGCCAGCAGGATCCAGGCCCAGGCGGGAAGGCGGCGTGGGCCGATGGCGTCCGGGTCCGGCTGCGTCGGCGGGAAGGCTGAGGGGAGGGGCATGGTGTTGTGCGGTTTTTCGCACATTTTATCCGGTTTCTGTGCGGTATTTCGCTCGATATTTTATCGGTGTACCTTGGGGTGGAAAAAATTCCAAGTCGAATCAAACACTTGAGGCAGCGGCGAGGGAGGCCTGCTGCTGGCACGGGGTTTGCGTATGTCCCTCCAAGCCCGGCCACATCGCACACCGGGTGAAATCGGCCTGCGCCAATACGCAAGGCTCTAAAAGAGATAACGCCCCGATATCCGCTGCGCCACGACGCGGGGGAACAGGGGCCCCTGGTGGGGACAAATCCCAATGATCGAAGTGGATCAAGGCGCGCCTGCGCGCAAGCTCAAGTTCTATCAAATCCTGTACGTGCAGGTGCTGTTCGCCATTGTGGTCGGCATTCTGCTGGGCTATTTCAAGCCCGATCTCGGCCAGGCGATGCAGCCCCTGGGCGATGGCTTCATCAAGCTGGTGAAGATGATCATCGCGCCGGTGATCTTCCTGACGGTGGCGACCGGCATCGCGGCCATGAGCGACCTGAAGAAGGTCGGCCGGGTGGCCGGCAAGGCCATGCTGTACTTCCTGGTGTTCTCGACCCTGGCGCTGATCGTCGGCATGCTGGTGAGCCACCTTGTGCAGCCGGGCGCCGGCATGCACATCAATCCGGCCACGCTCGACCAGAAGGCGGTGTCGGGCTATGTCGCCAAGGCGCATGACTCGACCATCACTGGCTTCCTGCTGAACGTCATCCCCACCACGATCTTCAGCCCCTTCGTCGGCGGCGACATCCTGCAGGTGTTGTTCGTGGCGGTGCTGTTCGGCATCGCGCTGGCGCAGGTCGGCGAGCGCGGCAAGCCGGTGCTGGACTTCCTGACGGCGCTGGCCCAGCCCATCTTCAAGCTGGTCGCCATCCTGATGAAGGCCGCGCCCATCGGCGCATTTGGCGCGATGGCGTTCACCATCGGCAAGTACGGCATCAAGTCGATCATCAACCTGGCGATGCTGGTGGGCACGTTCTACGCCACTTCGGTGCTGTTCGTGGTCGTGGTGCTGGGCCTGGTGGCGCGCTACAACGGCTTCTCGATCCTGAAGCTGGTGCGCTACATCCGCGAAGAACTGCTCCTGGTGCTGGGCACGAGCTCGTCGGAAGCGGCACTGCCGACGCTGATGCAGAAGATGGAGCGCGCCGGCTGCTCGAAGTCGGTGGTCGGCCTGGTGGTGCCTACCGGGTATTCGTTCAACCTGGACGGCACCAACATCTACATGACGATGGCGGCGCTGTTCATCGCCCAGGCCTGCGACATTCCGCTGTCGTTGGGCGACCAGATCCTGCTGCTGCTGGTGGCGATGCTGAGTTCCAAGGGCGCCGCGGGCGTGACGGGCGCCGGCTTCATCACGCTGGCAGCCACGCTGTCGGTGGTGCCGACCGTGCCGGTGGCCGGCATGGCGCTGATCCTGGGCGTGGACCGCTTCATGTCCGAATGCCGCGCGCTGACCAACCTGGTGGGTAACGCCACCGCCGCCGTGGTGGTGGCGCGCTGGGAAGGCGAGCTGGACAAGGACAAGTTGCATGCGGCGCTGGAAGGCGAGGCCCCGGCGCCCGGCGTGCAACCGCAGGCGATGGCGCAGGTGTCGACCTCGCAAAGCTGATCGCTGCCGCGGATCGCTACAAAAAAGCCCCCGGGATCGCCAAGGTCCCGGGGGCTTTTTTCATGTTGCCGCGCGAATCAGGGAATCGCGATGCCGGCGGCCCGCAGCAGGTTGGCGGTTTCGAACAGGGGCAGGCCCATGACGCCGGTGTAGCTGCCGTCGATGCGCGCGATGAAAGTGCCGGCCAGGCCCTGGATGCCGTAGGCGCCGGCCTTGCCGTAGGGTTCGCCGCTGTCGCAATAGCGCGCGATTTCGTCCGCTTGCAGCGGACGCATTTGCACCTCGGTGATGGAGACCGACTCCAGCAGGCGTTCGCGGCTCCACAGCGCCACGGCGGTGTGCACTTGGTGCGTCTGGCCCGACAGCGCCTGCAGGATGCGGATGGCGTCGTCGCGGTCGGCGGGCTTGCCCAGCACCTGGCCGTCCAGGATGACCGTGGTGTCGGCGGCCAGCAGCGGCATGATGGGCAAGGATTGGGCGCGCAGCCAGTCGCGACCGCGTTCGGCCTTGTCGCGGGCCGTGCGCCGGACGTAGTCGGCGGCGCTTTCGCCGGGGTGTTGCGGTTCGTCTTCGCCGGGCGGCGCGGGCACGCGCAGCACCTCGTGCGGCAGGCCGATCTGTGTCAGCAATTCGCGCCGGCGAGGACTGGCGGAGGCGAGGTAGAGGCGTGCGGGCAAGGCGTCAGTCATGGGAGGAGGCGCGCTGCAGGCGCGCGAGGCTGGCGCCGGGCGTCATGCCTCAGGCGCGGTGATAGGGATGGTTGGTCATGATGGCCCAGGCGCGGTAGAGCTGTTCGGCCAGCACCACGCGCACCATGGGGTGTGGCAGCGTCAGGGATGACAGGCGCAGTTGACCGCTGCACGAGGCCTTGAGGTCGGCGTCGAGTCCGTCGGGGCCGCCGACCAGGAAGGCGACGTCCTGGCCGCCGGCGCGCCATTGCTCGAGCTTTTGCGATAACGCCATGGTGGTGAGATCGCGGCCGCGTTCGTCCAGCGCCAGGCGCAACGCGCCGGCCGGCAGGGCGGCCTCGATGCGCTTGGCTTCGGCCGCCATCATCTGTGCCGGGGTCTTGCCGGTGGTGCGCGGTTCGGGCTTGATTTCACGCAGTTCCAGCGCGCAGTCCGGCGGCAGGCGCTTGGCGTAGTCGTCCCAGGCTGTCTGCACCCAGTCCGGCATGCGGGTGCCCACGGCCGCGACGATCAGTTTCACGACGCGCCTCAGTCGTCAGTGCTGTCGTAGCCGCTGTCGCCGGCGATCGGCGCGGACCGGGTGGATTCGGGCAACAGTTTGACGCGCACCGGCTTGCCGCCCCAGATCTCTTCCAGGTTGTAGTACTGGCGGATGGCGGGCTGCATGATGTGGACGACAACGTCGCCCAGGTCGACCACGACCCATTCGCCGGTGTCTTCGCCTTCGATCGTGATGCCCGACAGGCCGAGCGCGCGGCCGCGGTCGGAGACGCTGGAGGCCAGCGCACGGGTCTGCCGGTTGGAGGTGGCGCTTGCAATCACGACGCGATCGAACAGGCTGGTCAGATGCGTGGTGTTGAAGACCTTGATGTCTTGCGCCTTGACGTCTTCGAGGGCGTCGATGACGGCGCGTTGGAGTTTCTGTATATCCATAGCTGCAAATATAACCCGCTGACGGGCGGTGGGAGCCGGTTCCGCGGCGCCGCGCGCCGAGGCGGGGGTGGGTTTATCGGTAAAGATGGTGCGCCGCAATATAGGCGGCGACAGGGGCGGCCAGCAGGCCGTCGGTCGGTTCGCCCCGGGCCAGGCGCTCGCGGATCTGCGAGGCCGAGACCGGCATCGGGGCAAAAGGCAATTCTTCGAGTTCGCGCCCCTGGCCGCGCAGCCAGTCGGCCAGTTCGGCCGGCGGCGTCAGCGGCGTGCCGGGGCGCGTGGCCACGGCCAGGTCGACCAGGCTGGCGATGTCGCGCCAGGACTGCCAGGTGCAGAAATTGGCCAGTTGGTCGGCGCCCAGCAGCCAGACGTAGCGCGCATCGGCGGGCAGGGCGCGCAGGGTGTCGATGGTGTAGGTGGCGCCGCCGCGCTCCAGTTCGATCGGGTTGACCGCCAGGCCGTCGCGGCCCGCAATGGCCAGTTCCAGCATGGCGCGGCGCTGTTGCGCGGTGGCGTGCAGGGCGGCGCGTTGCCACGGGTTGGCGGCCGGGATCAATTGCACCTGCGCCAGGTCGAGCGCGCGCAGCGCGTTTTCGGCCAGGGCGACATGCGCGACGTGGACGGGGTCGAAACTGCCGCCCAGGAGCCCGATACGCTTCACACCCAGTCCCGCGGCGTCAGGTAGGCGGCCAGTTCGGCCTCGGGCGTCCCTGCCTGGGGCTGCCAGTCGTAGCGCCATTGCGCCAGCGGCGGCATCGACAGCAGGATCGACTCGGTGCGGCCGCCCGATTGCAGGCCGAACAGCGTGCCGCGGTCGAACACCAGGTTGAACTCGACGTAGCGGCCGCGGCGGTAGGCCTGGAAGTCGCGTTCTCGCTCGCCATACGGCGTGTGGCGGCGGCGGTCGACGATTGGCAGGTAGCTGTCGAGGAAGGCGTCGCCGACCGAACGCGTCAAGGCGAAGGAGGCGTCGAAACCGGGGGCGTTCAGGTCGTCGAAGAAGATGCCGCCGATGCCGCGGGTTTCGTTGCGGTGCTTGAGGAAGAAGTATTCGTCGCACCAGCGCTTGTAGCGCGGGTAGTAGTCGGCGCCGTGGCCCGCCAGGGCGTCGCGGCACACTGCGTGGAAGTGGCGCGCGTCTTCCTCGAAGGGGTAGTAGGGCGTCAGGTCGATCCCCCCGCCGAACCAGAACACGTCGGTTTCGTCATGGCCGGGACGGGCCGTGGCGACGAACATGCGCACGTTCATGTGCGTGGTGGGCACGTAGGGGTTGCGCGGATGCAGCACCATCGAGACACCCATGGCCTGCCACGAGCGGCCGGCCAGTTCGGGCCGGTGCGCGCTGGCCGAGGGCGGCAGCTTGGAACCCTGGACGTGGCTGAACAGCACGCCGGCGCGTTCGAACAACTGGCCGCCTTCGAGCAGGCGCGACACGCCGCCGCCGCCTTCGGGCCGGATCCATTCGTCGGTGCGGAAAGGGCCGCCCTCGGCGGCTTCCAGCGCCCCGACGATGCGGGCCTGCAGGCCGGTGAAGTAGCCGCGGACGTCGGCGACGGGCAATGCGTTCATCGGCGCTTCCGGTTACGCGTTGGACTTGGGCTTCTGCTGCGACGGCTTGAGCGCGCGCCAGCCGATGTCGCTGCGGTACTGGCGGCCGTCGAAGTGGATGCCGTCGATGGCTTCGTAGACGCGGTCGCGCGCCATCTTGACCGAGTCGCCCAGCGCGGTGACGCACAGCACGCGGCCGCCGGTGGTCTGGGTTTCGTCGCCTTCCAGGCGGGTGGCCGCGTGGAACACCATGCAGTCGTCGGCGTCTGCGGGCAGGCCGCGGATGACGTCGCCGGTGCGCGGGGTATTGGGATAGTTGTGCGAGGCCAGCACCACGCCCAGGGCGGTGCGGCGGTCCCAGGTGATGTCGGCCTGGTCCAGCGTGCCTTCGACGGCGTGCTCGAGCGCGTCCAGCAGGTCGCTCTTGACGCGCATCATGATGGGCTGGGTTTCCGGGTCGCCCATGCGGCAGTTGAATTCCAGCGTCTTGATGTCGCGGTCGGGATCGTCGCCGGGGGCGATCATCAGGCCGGCGTACAGGAAGCCGGTGTAGGGGATGCCGTCGCGCGTCATGCCCTGCACGGTCGGCAGGATGATTTCGCGCATGATGCGGTGATGCAGCTCGGGCGTGACGATGGGCGCGGGCGAATAGGCGCCCATGCCGCCGGTGTTCGGACCCTGGTCGCCATCTTGCAGGCGCTTGTGGTCCTGGCTGGTGGCCAGCGCCAGCACGTTGCGGCCGTCGCACATGACGATGAAGCTGGCTTCCTCGCCGACCAGGCATTCCTCGATGACGACGCGCGCGCCGGCTTCGCCCATGGAGCCGTCGCCGAGCATGGCGTCGACGGCTGCGTGCGCTTCTTCGAGCGTGGCGGCGACCACCACGCCCTTGCCGGCGGCCAGGCCGTCGGCCTTGATCACGATGGGGGCGCCTTCCTGGTCGATGTAGGCGTGGGCGGCGGCCGGATCGGTGAAGGTCTCGTAGCGCGCGGTCGGGATGTTGTGCCGGACCATGAAGGCCTTGGCGTAGTCCTTGGAGCTTTCCAGCTGCGCGGCGGCCTTGGTGGGGCCGAAGATCTTCAGGCCACGAGCGCGGAAGACGTCGACCACGCCAGCGGCCAGCGGCGCCTCGGGGCCGACGACCGTCAGGGCGATGCCTTCGCGCTGGACGAAATCGGCCAGTTCCTCGGCATTGGTGAGCGGGATGTTTTCCATCTGCTCGGCCCGTTGCGTGCCGCCGTTGCCCGGCGCCACGTACACCTTGTGTACGCGCGGGGAGCGGGCCAACCGCCAGGCGAGGGCATGTTCGCGGCCGCCCGAGCCAATTACCAGGAGTTTCATTGTTGCGTGATTCTTAAGGTTGCCAGTCGAGTGTCGTCAGACACCTGCCCGAGAAATAGGCCACGGATCCGGGCGGGCCCGGATCCGGTGACAGCGGGGCGCGGGGAAGGCCAGGCCTGCGGCGCGCCGGGTAATGGAAAAACTGCGTGGAAAAGCAGCGTCGACAAGACTGCGGAAAATTATTGCGCTTCGTCGAAAATGACGGTCGTATAGACTTCCTGCACGTCGTCCAGGCTTTCGAGGGCGTCGAGCAGTTTCTGCATCTTGATGGCGTCTTCGCCGGCCAGTTCGGTTTCGTTCAGGGCCTTCATGACGATGCCGTCGACTTCGGCCTTCAGGCCGGCGTCGTCGAAGGCCTTGCGCACGGCGGCGTAGTCGGCCGGGGCGCAGACCACTTCGATCACGCCTTCCTCATCGGTGGTGACGTCTTCGGCGCCGGCCTCGAGGGCGGCTTCCATGACCTGGTCTTCCGGCGTGCCGGGAGCGAACACGAACTGCCCGCAGTGCTTGAACATGAAGGCCACCGAGCCTTCCTGGCCCAGGTTGCCGCCGTTCTTGGCGAAGGCGTGGCGCACTTCCGCCACGGTGCGGGTGCGGTTGTCGGTCATGCAGTCGACGATGACCGCCGCGCCACCGATGCCGTAGCCTTCGTAGCGGACTTCCTCGTAGGCGTCGCCGTCCGCGCCGCCCGCGCCGCGCTGGATGGCGCGCTGGATGTTGTCCTTGGGCATGTTGGCGTCGGTGGCCTTGTCCCAGGCCATGCGCAAGCGCGGATTGCTGTCCGGGTCGGGGCCGCCGGCGCGCGCCGCCACGGTGATTTCACGAATGATCTTGGTCCAGAGCTTTCCGCGTTTGGCGTCTTGGCGGCCTTTGCGGTGCTGAATATTGGCCCATTTGCTGTGTCCGGCCATGGCTTCCCAGGATAAATTGTCTGCAAAACGGGCATTTTACCGTGCCGGCGGCCGGTGCGCCCGGCTGCCGACCGCCTGTGTCCATATTGCCACGCGCACAAGCGCCGCGGCAGGCTCTACACTTGGGCATCTGAGTCATTCCGGTCCGGAGAGCAGTCCATGCCCAACCCCATCGTCATCGCCAAGAACGCCCAGACCGAGCTGGCCCTGTTGCCGGCCCTGGCCAATCGCCACGGCTGTATCACCGGCGCCACGGGGACGGGCAAGACCGTCACCCTGCAGGTGCTGGCCGAGTCCTTTTCCCGCATCGGCACGCCGGTCTTCATGGCCGACGTCAAGGGCGACCTGACCGGCATCTCGCAGGCGGGGGTGGCCAGTCCCAAATTACAGGAACGCCTGAAAAACCTGGGCCTGTCGGAGCCGGCGTGGGGCGCCAGCCCGGTCACGCTGTGGGACGTGTTCGGCGAGCAGGGCACGCCGGTGCGGGCCACCATTACCGACATGGGCCCGCTGTTGCTGGCGCGCATCCTGGAACTGAACGATACCCAGGAAGGGGTGCTGACCCTGGTTTTCAAGGTGGCCGACGACGAAGGCCAGTTGCTGCTGGACCTGAAAGACCTGCGCGCCATGCTGCAGAACGTCGCCGATCGCGCCGCCGAACTGAAGACCCGTTACGGCAATGTGTCGGCGGCCAGCGTCGGCGCGATCCAGCGCAGCCTGCTGGCGCTGGAGTCACAAGGCGCCGAGAAATTCTTCGGCGAACCCATGCTGGACGTGGCCGACCTGATGCGCACCGACGCCCAGGGCCGCGGCATCGTCAACGTGCTGGCCGCCGACAAGCTGATGCAGGCGCCGCGGCTGTACGCGATCTTCCTGCTGTGGCTGCTGGCCGACCTGTACGAGAAGCTGCCCGAAGTGGGCGATCCCGACCAGCCCAAGCTGGTGTTCTTCTTCGACGAAGCGCACTTGCTTTTCAACGACGCGCCGCCCGCGCTGCTGAACAAGATCGAGCAGGTGGTGCGCCTGGTGCGTTCCAAGGGCGTGGGCGTGTATTTCGTCACGCAGAATCCGCTGGACATCCCGGACACGGTGCTGGGCCAGCTGGGCAACCGGGTGCAGCACGCGCTGCGGGCCTTCACGCCGCGCGACCAGAAGGCCGTCAAGACCGCGGCCCAGACCATGCGGCCCAATCCGGGGCTGGATATCGAGGCGGCCATCACTGAACTGGGCGTGGGCGAAGCGCTGGTGTCGCTGCTGGATGCCAAGGGCCGGCCGATGCCGACGGAGCGCGCCTGGATCGTGCCGCCGGCCAGCCGCATCGGGCCGGCCACCGACGCCGAGCGCCAGGCCTTGCGCCAGGGCAGTCCCATGTCGGCCAAATATGACAAGGCCATCGACCGCGAATCCGCCTACGAAGTGCTGGCCGGACGCGCCGCGGCGCCAGCCGATCAGGCGCCCGGGAAGGCCGCGCCCACGCCAACGGCGGGGGGCGCGCCGGCCGAGAAGCAGGGCGGTGGTCTCATGGACAGCCTGAATGACGTGCTGTTCGGCTCGACCGGACCGCGTGGCGGCAAACGCGACGGCGTGGTGCAGACCTTCGCCAAGAGCACGGCCCGTTCGATCGCGACGCAATTGGCCCGGGGCATCCTGGGGTCGCTGCTGGGATCCAAATCCCGCCGCTGAACGCTGTATTCCATTTTTAGGACAAATTCGGGTCGCCGCGTGTTGTAACCCGAGGTATTGTGTTGTTTGTAACTGGGGGTGTTGCGTTGGCACCATTTATGCCTATGATTCTGGGCGATATAACCCGGAAATCCAAAGGAAAGCGTGGTGGCAAAACACAAGATTGCAGTACTTCCAGGAGATGGCATTGGCAAGGAGGTCGTGCCGGAAGGCTTGAAGGTGCTTGAGGCCGCCGCGACGCGCTTCGGCATCGATTTCCAGTGGGATCATTTCGACTGGAGCTGCGACTATTACGCCAAGCACGGCAAGATGATGCCGGACGACTGGCAGCAGCAGATCGGCCAGCACGAGGCGATTTTCTTCGGCGCCATCGGCTGGCCCGCCACCGTGCCCGATCATGAAGCGCTCTGGGGCTCGCTGTTCAAGTTCCGTCGCGAATTCGACCAGTACATCAATCTGCGCCCGGTGCGCCTGATGCCCGGGGTGCCGTCGCCGCTGGCCGATCGCAAGCCGGGCGAGATCGATTTCTTCATCGTCCGTGAGAACACCGAAGGCGAGTATTCGAACAGCGGTGGCGTACTGTTCGGCGGCACCGAGCGCGAGGTGGTCATCCAGGAAAGCGTGTTCACCCGCGTCGGCGCCGAGCGGGTCCTGAAATTCGCCTTCGAACTGGCCCGCAAGCGCGGCAAGCACTTGACCGCGGCAACCAAGTCCAATGGCATTTCGATCTCGATGCCGTGGTGGGACCAACGCGTGGCCTACATGGCCGGGAACTTCCCCGACGTCCGCTGGGACAAATATCACATCGACATTCTGTGCGCGCATTTCGTGCAGCATCCTGACTGGTTCGACGTGGTCGTGGCTTCCAATCTTTTCGGCGATATCCTGTCCGATCTCGGCCCGGCTTGCACCGGCACGATCGGCATCGCCCCGTCGGCCAACCTGAATCCCGAGCGCAAGTTTCCGTCGTTGTTCGAACCGGTGCATGGATCCGCGCCCGACATCTACGGCAAGGGCATCGCCAACCCGATCGGCCAGATCTGGAGCGGCGCGCTGATGCTGGATTTCCTGGGTTATCCGGACGCATCGGCGGCGGTGGTTCGCGCCATCGAAACCGTGCTGGCCGATGGCCCGCGCACACGCGACATGAAGGGCAGCGCGTCCACGGCCGAAGTGGGCGACGCCATCGCGTCGCTGATTCCCACGGCGTAGCGATGCATCAGCCAGGGGCCGATAACGTGGTCGATTCGATTGCCGCTCCGCCCGCGCCGGTGGGCGGGAGCCGGGCCGACCGCTTCGCCCGCAAGCTGTTTCGCATGCTTCGCTCGCGCACGCAGCGACACAACCAGCACCTGTGGCCGTTCGTGCGGATCTGGCGCGATCCGGCGGGCGTGATCTGCGGTTTTCGGGCGTTCGGACGCACCTTTCCCATTACCCCGCTGCAGCAGGGCTATGACCCGGCGGATGCAGAGGTGCACCTGATCCTGAGCGGACCCTCCATTGCGCAGATTCCATACGACCGCCTGGATATCCGGACGGCGATGGGCGTCAATGGCTCGATCGCGCTGGCTCGCAAGTTCAAGTTGCCGTTCAAGTACTACTGCATCATCGACCAGAATTTCGTGCGTGATCGCATCGACCTGGTGCGTGAAATCGTCGCTTGCGACCTGACCTTGTATGTGTTGCCGGAAGTCCTGCGCTACATCATGCAGGGCATTCCGCAGGATCTCATCCGTTGCCGCATCTGCATCATCGAGCTGATCTCGGAGCGCGCCTACGAGCGCAGCGCCGCGCCGGCGGTGCTCAAGCGCATGGTGGCGGCATCGCCCGACCTTCAATTGCTGGATGCCAAGCAAGGGTTGGGCTACAGCTTCGACGCGTCGCTGGGTGTGTTCGATGCCGATACGGTGGCCTATGTGGCGTTGCAGGTATTGATCTCGGGCGGAGCGCGCAAGGTCTACTTGCATGGTCTCGACCTGACATTGCAGCACGGCATGCGTTTCTACGATGAGGGCGCCACGCCGCAAACCAGCCGCCTGGTGCGCAACTTCGCCCGCCTGATCGAGCCATCGTTCCGTTTTGCCGCGCAGCAGTGGCGCGGCCGGGGCGTGTCGGTGATCAACCTGTCGCCGGTGAGCGCGTTGCCGCCGGAGGTGATCGAGCGGCAGGATTGGCAGGCGCTTCTCAAGAATTGAAAAAAAGCCCGGCGCTCGCCGGGCTTTTTTTCGCGTGTTTCGCGGGCGTGGCGCCGTTCAGTGAGCGCCTGCCGCGGCTTCCGCGGCGCCGCCGCCACCACCCGCCTTGGCCGAGCGGGGCCGCGCGAACCATACCAGTCCGGTCAGCAGCAGGAAGATCACCGCCGAGGCGTAGAAGACGTCGACCGCCGACATGGTGAAGGCCTGCGAGTTGATCATCCGGTCCACGGTGCTCAGCGCCTGCGAGTGCGACATGCCGACGCTGTTCTGCAGCACGTTCACGGTCTGGTCGAAGGCCTGCTGGCCGGGCTTGGCGACTTCGGTCAGCTGTGCGTGGTGCAGGGTGGCGCGGTTTTCCCACAACGTGGTGGCGATCGAGGTGCCGAATGCGCCGGCCGTCAGGCGCAGGAAGTTCGACAGGCCGGAGGCCGCGGGTATGCGCCAGGGTTCGATGCTGGACAGCGTGATCGAGGTCAGCGGCACGAAGAACGCCGCCATGGCCGCGCCCTGGATGATGGTGGGGACCATCAGCGTGCGCACATCGGTCTGCGTATTGAAACCGGCGCGCATGAAGCAGACCAGCGCAAAGATCAGGAATGCCACCGTGACGATCTGGCGCGGGTCGCGCGTGGCCAGCATCTTGCCCACCATGGGTGTGAGCAGGATGGCCAGCAGCCCCACCGGCGCGGTCACCAGACCGGCATAGGTGGCGGTGTAGCCCATGTAGCTCTGCAGCCACAGGGGCAGCAGCACCACATTGCCGAAGAACACGCCGTACGCCACCGCCAGGGTCAGCGCGCCCACCGTGAAGTTACGGACCTTGAACAGGCGCAGGTCCACCACCGGATGCGCATCCGTCAGTTCCCAGATCAGGAAAAAGACGAACGCGACGAAGGCGATCGCCGCCAGCGCAATGATGGTGGGACTGGCGAACCAATCCAGTTCCTTGCCCTTGTCGAGCATGATCTGCAAGGCGCCGACCCACACCACCAGCAGCACCAGGCCGAGTTTGTCGATCGGCAGCTTGCGGGTCAGCGATTCGCGATTGCCATAGATGCGCCAGCTGATCCACGCGGCCAGCAGGCCCACCGGCACGTTGATGTAGAAGATCCACGGCCAGGTGTAGTTGTCGGAGATCCAGCCGCCCAGCAGCGGCCCCGCCACCGGCGCGACCAGTGTCGTCATGGACCAAACCGCCAATGCCATGCCGGCCTTGGATTTGGGAAAGCTGGCAAGCATCAATGTTTGCGACAGCGGGATCATCGGCCCGGCCACCGCGCCTTGCAGCACGCGGAAGGCGATCAGCGCTTCGAGCGAGGGCGAGAAGCCGCACAGCCACGAGGCCAGCACGAACAGCAGCGTGGAGATCAGGAACAGCCGGACCTGGCCGAACCGCTGCGTCAGCCAGCCGGTCAGCGGCACGGTGATGGCGTTGGCCACGGCGAACGAGGTGATGACCCAGGTGCCCTGGCTGGAACTGACGCCCAGGTCGCCGGAGATCGTGGGAATGGACACGTTCGCGATCGAGGTGTCCAGCACGTTCATGAACACCGCCGTGGATAGGGCGATCGACCCGATGATGCGGGTGGCGCCCTCCAGCGGCGGGTAGGTGCCCGGCGGAAGTACGGTGGGTTCGGCGGGGGCGCCGCCGGCCGCGGGCTGCGCGGTGGTGCTCATGGGAGCGCTCCCTTACTTGGCGCCGCGCGCCAAGCCGGCTTTGGCCACGGGCGAGGCGTCCGCCTGCGGGGTGAATTCGTCGGAGGCGAGGTTGGCCTGGATGATTTTCTGGATCATGGCGTCGAGCTCGTCATGGGCGGGTTCGAAGGCGCGCGTCGACCAGGCCGGTTCCTTGCGGGTGGCGGCCGTCAGCGCTTCGCCTTCCTGTTTGCCGACGTCGACTTCCACATCCATCGACAGGCCCACGCGCAGCGGGTGCGTTTTCAGGTCTTCGGGATCGAGCTTGATGCGCACGGGCACGCGCTGCACCACCTTGATCCAGTTACCGGTGGCGTTCTGGGCCGGCAGCAGGGCAAAGGCGCTGCCGGTGCCGGCATCCAGGCCCTCGACAGTGCCGTGATAGGTGATCGAGCTGCCGTACAGGTCGGCGACCATCTTGACCGGCTGGCCGACGCGCATCTTGCGCAGCTGGCCTTCCTTGAAATTGGCTTCGACCCAGACCTGGTCCAGCGGCACCACGGTCATGAGCGCGGCGCCGGGCGCCACGCGCTGGCCCACCTGCGCGCTGCGGCGGGCGACGACACCGCCGACGGGGGCCGGCAGCACCGTGCGCGATTGCGCCAGCCAGGCGTTGCGCAGGCCGGCCACGGCCTGGCGCACGTCGGGGTGGTCCGCCACCGTGGTGCCCTGGGTCAGTGCCTGATTGGTCGCCAGCTTGGCGCGCGAGGCGGCCAGTGCCGCGCGGGCCTGGGCCAGGCCCGATTGCGCGGTCTTCAGCGCGGCTTCGGCGTGCAGGATTTCCTCGCCGCTGACGCCGCCCGACTTGGCCAGCTGCTGGCGGCGGCTGACGTCGCTCTGGGCGCGGGTCAGTTCGGCCTGGGCGCGCAGGATGTCGGCGTTGCGCAGGTCGACGTCGGCGGCCAGCGCGTCGTTCTGGACATAGTAGGTGCGGACCTGGCGCACGGTCTGCGCCAGCTTGGCCTCGGCCTGCTGCAGGGCGACCTGCGTGTCGGCCGGATCGAGGCGCACCAGCGGCTGGCCGGCCGCGACGGTCTCGGTGTCATCGGCCTCGATGGCCACCACGGTGCCGGGCACCTGCGGCGTGATCTGCACCAGGTTGCCGTGCACGTAGGCGTCGTCGGTGCTCTCGAAGTGGGCGCCGAACAGGGCCCACCAGATGCCGTAGGCGATCGCGATGAGGAGGAAAACGCCGGTCGCGATCAGCAGCAGGCGTTTGCGGGCGGGATTGGTCGTGGGAGTGGCTGCGTTCATGACGTCTGAATCCGGAGCGTTCAATGAGTGGAGTTCGTGGCGGGCGCGGCGTCGGTCGCGGGGGCGGGCGCATAGCCGCCGCCCAGCGCGTTGGCCAGGTTGGCGTCGAGTTGGTAGGCACGGATGCGCAGGTCGGTGTCGAGTCGCGCCTGCGTCAGCACGCCGGTCTGCGCGATCAGCACGGTCAGGTAGTTGCCCATGCCCGCCTTGTAGCGATTGACGGCCAGTTCATAGGCCGCCTCGATGGCTTCGCGCGCCTGGCGCTGCTGCGCTCTTTCCTGTTCCAGCAGGCGCAGGCCGTCGAGCGCGTCGGCGACCTGGTGCACGGCATCGAGCACGGTCTGGTTGTAGTCGGACACGGCCAGGTCGGCGTCGGCGCGGCGGCTGGCCAGGTTGGCGTTCAATTCGCCGCCGTGGAAGATCGGCAGGGTGATGGCGGGGCCGATGCCAGCGGTGCGGGCGGCGGCGCCGAGCAGGTTGCCGGTGCCGATCGCCTGGAAGCCGGCGAAAGCCACCAGATTGACGTTGGGATAGAACTCGGCGCGGGCGCTGTCGATCTGGTGCCGGGCGGCTTCGGCGCGCCAGCGCGCCGCGACCACGTCGGGGCGGTGGCCCAGCAGCTCCAGCGGCACGCTGGCGGGCACGCCGCCGGCGGGGGCGGTCAGCGCCGTTGCCACCAGCGACTGGCCGCGCTGCGGACCGGCGCCCGCCAGCGCCGCGACCTGGTTGCGCAATTGCGCCAGCGTGGTTTCGGTCTGGGTCAGCTCGACCTGACCGGCGGCCAGCGACGATTCGGCCTGCTTGACCTCGACCTGGGTGTCCAGCCCGGCGGAGTAGCGGCCGCGGGTCAGCGACAGCACTTCCTCGCGCTGGGCCAGCACGCGCTTGATGACGTCGCGCTGGGCGAAGGCGTCCTGCAGATTGAGGTAGGCGCGCACGGTGGCGCTGGCGAGCACGTTGCGCGCGGCCTGGGCGTCGGCTTCGGCGGCGGCCTGCTGCGAGACGGCTGCCTTCAGGTGCGAGCGATTCTTGCCCCAGAAATCGAGCTCGTAGCTGAAGTCCAGCGCCAGGCGGTTTTCGCTGACCACCGAGCCACCGAGCGGGGCCGGATAGATGTAGTCGGCGGACAGGTGCTCGCGGTTAAGCGTGTAGTTGGCGTCGACGCGCGGCATCAACGGGGCGCGGGCCGTACTGACGGCCGCGTTGGCCTTGGCCAGGCGGGCCTGCGCTGCGGTCATGGAGGGGCTGTTGGCGAGCGCCTCGTCCATCAGCGTGTCGAGCTGGCTGTCGCCGTAGCGCTGCCACCATTTCGTTTCGGGCCAGGCCGCTGCCTGACCCGTCAATCCCAGCTTGGCTTCATTCAGGGCGGCCACCGGCTCGGGGCCGGGTTCCATCAGGGCGCAACCGCTCAAAGCCAACACTAATGCGGTAGAAAAGAAGGCGTTTCATCCTGACAATCTGCTGAAAGTAATTGATTAATCTGTATTTGCCTAGGCAAATATTACGTCAAATAAAACCCCTTTTACAGGGGTGGGGCGGTGCCGGCCGACGCCGTCAGCGTTCGGGGGCGGAGGCGGAACCGTTGGCGATCATGCGGCGCAGGAAGTGCATCAGTTGCGTGACTTCGTCAGCGGAAAAACCGCGCAGATGATGGTTCAACACATGGGCGATATTGGGCGGGATTTCGCGCGCCTTGGCTTCGCCCAGTTCGGTCAACTCGATTTTCACGACGCGCCGGTCTTGCTGGCTGCGGGCGCGGCGCAGCAGGCCCTTGGCCTCGAGCCGGTCGAGCGTGCGAGTCATGGCGCCGGTGTCCACCCCATTGAGCCGGGCCAGCTCGGCGGGCGTGTCGGCACGGCCCAGGGAGACCATGGCTATGGGGCGCCACTGCATGGCGGTGAGATCGAGCGGAGCCATTTCCTGGTCCAGCATCCGGTTCAGGGAGTTGGCGACGAGCTTGATCAGGTAGCCGGCGTTCTCTTCCATCATGCAGCGCGTGTCGCCGCGATAATGGATCGGATTTTCGGAGGAATCAGGGCGGGGCGGGGCGTTCATCCGCGAATTTTACTGCCTAGGCAGTAATTGTCAAGACTGCTTTCCAGGCTCGCTTTCCGGGAGAGGAGCAGGCGTCTTGCGCAGGCCGGACCAGACGATGGCGGCCACGATCAGGGCCGCGCCGGCCATCATGCGCACGGTCGGCTGCTGGCTGAACAGGATCCAGGCGAAGGCGATGGCGTAGACCGGCTCCAGCGCGATCACCAGGCCGGCGCTGCGCGCGTTCAGGCGCGTCAGGCTGGAAACGAACAGGAAATGCGACAGGCCGGTGCAGAACACGCCCAGCAATGCCAGCCAGAACCAGTCCATGGCGGGCAGGGCGGGCAATTGGCCGACGGCGAATGGCAGCATCACCAGCGCCACCACCAGGTTCTGCCAGCAGGCCACCTGCATCGGATCCATGCCCGAGGCCGAGCGGCGGTTGCTCAGGGCCAGCAGCGCGAAGGTCAGGCCCGACAGCAGGCCCCAGGCCAGGCCGATGGTGCCCTGGTCGGCGAGATCGAACGAGGGCGTGACCAGCACCAGGCCGGCGGTGACCAGTCCCAGCAGCAACCATTCGGCCAGCCGCACGCGCTCACGGAAGATCAGACCCTCGAACAGCGTGATGAAGGCGGGAAAGCTGGCAAAGCCCAAGGTGGCGATGGCGATCCCGCCCACTTTCACCGAAATGAAGAAGGTGACCCAGTGGGCCGCCAGCAGGGCGCCCGCGATCACCAGCACGAACAGCTGGGCCGGCGTCAGGGCGCCGAGCAGCGGGCGCCGCCGCATGCGGGCAAAAAGCCCCAGCGAAATGACCGCGAAGACCGCCCGGCCCAATGTGATGACCGCCGCGCTGGCCTGGATCAGTTCGCCGAAGACGCCGGTCAGGCCGAACAGGACGGCGGCGATGTGGATGTAGGTGAGGGCGCGGTGTCGGGTCATTCGCAATGGGACGGCGGGGGGACGCTGGGCTAGTGGCTAAAAAAAGCGCGCGGGCGTGCAAATCCCGTGGCGCTGAATCTAAAATCATCGCATGAATCGTATTGCCAAGCTTTTGCCGGTCTCCCGTCCCTCCAGCCGCGCGGCCGGGTTCTTCATGGCCGCGCTTGGCGCCATCCTGTTTTCGGCCAAGGCCATCGTCGTCAAGTTCACCTACCGCTACGGCATCGACGCGGTCACCCTCATCGCTTTCCGCATGTTGTTCGCCATGCCGTTTTTCGCGGCCGTGGCCTGGCACCAGTCGCGCCTGGCGGCGCGCGGCGAGATCGTCGTCATGACCTGGAAAGAGCGCCTGCAGGTCTGCCTGCTGGGGTTGCTCGGGTATTACCTGTCCAGTTTCCTGGACTTTCTCGGCCTGCGCTACATCACCGCCAGCCTGGAGCGGCTGATCCTGTTCCTGTCGCCGTCGCTGGTGGTGCTGATTTCGGCGTTCTGGTTCAAGCGCCCGGTCGAGCGCCGCCAGTGGCTGGCAATGACGCTGTCATACGCCGGCGTGGTGCTGGTTTTTGCCCATGACCTCAGCTTCGGCGGCTCCGCCGAGGTGTTGTCAGGGTCTTTGTTCGTTTTCGGTTCGGCGCTCAGCTATTCTGTGTACCTGATCTGTTCCGGGGAGCTGATCAAGCGCGTCGGACCCACGCGGCTGGTGGCCTATGCCATGCTGGTGTCCTGCGTGGCCTGCATCGTGCAGTTCTTCGTGATCCATCCCGCCTCCGTGCTGGTCCAGCCGATGGGCGTGTACGGCTACTCGATCATCCACGCCACCCTGAACACGGTGGTGCCCGTCTTCATGCTGATGTGGGCGGTGGCGCTGATCGGCGCGCCGACCGCCTCGCTCCTGGGCATGCTGGGGCCGGTGTCGGTGTTGTTCCTGGCGTCGTGGTTCCTGCAAGAGCCCATCACGGTCTGGCAGATGGCCGGGACCGCGCTGGTACTGGCGGGTGTATTCGTATTGATGGGGGGCGGGGCCGCCAGGCCTTCGCCCGCCGCGCCCGGCGGCAACGCTGCTCCGCGTTGAAGTCCGGGCTTCCCGTTTGATTCTCAAGCTTGCGTCGCAACAATCCAATGAAAGGAGGCCAGCATGGCCAGCAATCTCGTCAAGGCAATCCGTATCGAGCAGCATGGCGGTCCCGAAGTCCTGAAACTGGTCGAAGTCGAAGTGCCGCCGCCGGCCGCCAATGAGGTCACCATCGACCAGCATGCGGCCGGGCTGAACTTCATCGATATCTATTTCCGCACGGGCTTGTATCCCCATCCGCTGCCGCATGGCCTGGGCTTCGAAGGCGCTGGCGTGGTCACCGCCGTGGGCGCCGACGTCAAGCACCTGAAAAAGGGCGACCGGGTGGCCTATGGCCAGAGCCCCATCGGCGCCTACGCCAAGGCCCGCAACGTGCCGGCCAACCAGGTCGTGAAGGTGCCCAAGGGCATCGGCTTCGACGAAGCGGCGGCGGTGATGCTCAAGGGCCTGACCGTGCAGTACCTGTTCCGCCAGACCTACCGCCTGCAAGGCAACGAGACCATCCTGTTCCACGCCGCCGCGGGCGGCGTCGGCCTGATCGCCTGCCAATGGGCGCGCGCCCTGGGCGTGAAGCTGATCGGCACCGTCTCCAGCCCCGAGAAGGCCGAGCTGGCGCGCGCCAACGGCGCCTGGGAAACCATCGACTACTCGCGCGAGAACGTCGCCGAGCGCGTGCTGGCCCTGACCGGCGGCAAGAAGGTGCCGGTGGTGTACGACGGCGTCGGCAAGGACACCTGGGAAACCTCGCTGGACTGCATCGAGCCGCGCGGCCTGATGGTCAGCTTCGGCAATGCGTCCGGTCCGGTGGCGGGCGTCAACCTGGGCATCCTGAACCAGAAGGGCAGCCTGTACGTGACGCGGCCGTCGCTGGGCGTGCACGTCAACACGCTGGAAAAGCTGCAGGCCGCCTCGGATGAGCTGTTCGACCTGGTCCTGAAGAAGAAGATCAAGGTGCGTATCGACCAGCGCTACGGCCTGGAACAGGCGGGCGAAGCGCAGACCGCGCTGGCCTCGCGCAAGACCACCGGCGCCACCGTGCTGATGCTGGATTGATCCGGCGCGCCCCCGGGGCGCGCGACTGGCAAGGCGGGGCGCAGCGAGCGTCCCGCTTTTTTTTGGGCCGTGCGCACCGGGACAAATCGCCATGCACGGGCGGACAAGCGAACGCGATGGGCCGTTGCTATGCTGGCCCGACACTATCCGTTGGAGCTTTCGCATGTCGTCCGCCCGCCCCTCCGCCAGCGTTTCCGCCACCGGCCGTCCGGAATTGGCTGCCATCCGGGAATACATGATCGTCGACGGCAAGCCGCTGCGCGAGGGGCAGGGCGATCCCATTCCCGTCCACGATCCGGCAACCGGCGAGATCATCGCCATGCAGCTGGACGCTGGCGCGGCGCAGGTCGACCTGGCGGTGCAGGCCGCGCGCCGGGCGTTCGCCGGTGGCCCTTGGCACGAGATGCTGCCGGCCGGACGCGAGCGCCTGCTGCTGAACCTGGCGGACCTGGTGGAACGCCATGGCGAGGAACTGGCGCGCCTGGAGACCCTGAACAACGGCAAGCTGCTGGGCGTGGCGCAGGGCCTGGAGGTTGGCTCCGGCGCCCAATGGCTGCGCTACATGGCGGGTTGGGCCACCAAGCTGACCGGCGACACGCTGGCCCTGTCGATCCCGTTCCCGCCCGGGGTGAAGTACAGCGCCTACACACTGCCGCAGCCGGTGGGCGTGGTGGCCGCGATCATTCCGTGGAATTTTCCGCTGCTGATGGCGATCTGGAAGATCGCGCCGGCGCTGGCCGCCGGTTGCACGGTGGTGCTCAAGCCGGCCGAGGAAACCCCGCTGACCGCCTTGCGCCTGGCCGAACTGGTGCTGGAGGCGGGGTTCCCGCCGGGCGTGGTCAACGTGGTGACCGGCCGTGGCGAGACCGCTGGCGCGGCGCTGGTTGCGCATCCCGGCGTGGACAAGATCGCCTTCACCGGCTCCACCGAAGTCGGCAAGCTCATCGGCCGCGCCGCCATGGACGACATGAAGCGCGTCTCGCTGGAGTTGGGCGGCAAATCGCCCGTCATCGTGCTCGATGACTGCGATGCGGATATGGCGGCACAGGGAGCCGCCGCCGCGATCTTCTTCAACCAGGGACAGGTCTGTACCGCCGGCTCGCGCTTGTATGTGCAGAAAGGCTTGTACGGCAAGGTGGTGGAGCGGCTGGCCGACCTGGCCAGCGGCATGAAGCTGGGTTCCGGCTTTGCCCCGGATACGCAGGTCGGTCCGCTGGTGTCGGCCCGCCACCAGCAACGCGTGATGGACTACATCGGTATCGGCCGCGCCGAAGGCGGCAAGGTGCTGGCCGGCGGCGAGGCGGGCGAGGGCGGCGGCTATTTCGTGCGGCCGACCGTGTTCGCGGATCTGCCGCAGGACGCCCGCATCGCCCGCGAGGAGATCTTCGGGCCGGTGGTGGTGGCCCAGTCCTTCGACACGCTGGACGACGCCGTGAGGCTGGCCAACGACAGCGCCTTCGGGCTGGGCGCCAGTCTCTGGAGCAACGACCTGGCGCGGGTCCAGCGGCTGATTCCGCGCATCGACGCGGGCACGCTCTGGATCAACACCCACAACATGCTGGACCCGAACATGCCGTTCGGAGGTTTCAAGCAGTCCGGTGTCGGCCGTGAACATGGCCGCGCCGTCCTCGATCTGTACCTGGAGAAGAAGTCCGTTTGTATCGCTTATTAGACTGACGGCCGCGCGGGACAAGCCGGGAGATACCGGCGCGCGCAGGCCGCGCAACCAAGGGGAAGTGCATGGCAGGCAAGACCATTTGCCGGGCCCGGGCGCGCACAGCATTGCTGCTGGCGTGCCTGGCGATGGCGCAGACGGCATGGGCGGGAGATCCCAGCGCGCGCGACTGGATACCCGCGCCGGTGGGCACCAATATCATCGCCGGCTACCTGTCCGGACTACGTTCGTCCGGGCTGTACTCGGCCGGCAAGCGCGTCGACGGCGCCTCGGTGGACGTGGACGCGCTGATCTACCGCCAGATGCACTATCGCGAACTGTTCGGCAAGACCGTGCAGTTGGAGTTCATCGTGCCGATGTCGCGCACCACCATGGAGATGCCGGGCGCCTCGCGCGATCGCCAGACCGGTATCGGCGACGTTACCCTGGGTTCCGCGATCTGGCTTTACAACAATGAGCAGACCAAGACCTGGTTCGCCTGGGAACCCTTCGTGGTGGTGCCGCTTGGCCGCTACGACGGTTCGCGCCCCGACACCTCGCCAGGCAAGAATCGCTGGTCCACGGTCCAGGACTTTTCGTTCGTCAAGGGCGTGGGCGAGTCCACCTTCCTCGAGGCCATCGCCGAAGTGGAAATCTACGGACGCAACACCGACTGGATGAGCCAGACGCTCAAAAAGGATCCGTCCTTCCGCTTCTTTGCGCTGGCTTCCACCAACCTCACGCCCGACACCTATACGGGCATACGCTACCGCTATGAGACCGGCGGGCGCGAACGCTCCAGCGGCGAAACCGTGACCAGCCGCGCGCGCAACCACCAGCTGGCGCTGGAGCTTACCCACCAGATCAACGACGCCAACCAGATCCAGATGCAGTACATCCACGACCTGAAGGTCGAGAACGGCCCGCGCATGCGGGGCGTGCAGATGCGCTACGTCTACGCCTTCTAGGAGCAATGGACATGACACCAGGAGAGAGCCAATGATTGCGCTTTGTGCCAAGGGCAGCGCCGGGCGGGCCGGCAAGTGGGCGCTGTGCGCGGCGCTGGCCGCCGCGGCCGGGCTTGCCCGCGCCGACCTGCCGGTCGAGGAACTCAAGGGCGGCACGCGCCTGCCGCCGGCCACGCCGCATCGGTTGTACGTGATGGATGCGGTGTTCAACCACCTGGTCGACAGCCGCATCAACATCTATGACGGCGATACGATGAAATTCCTGGGGCTGGTGCCCTCGTCGTTCAACGGCCACATGACGGTGTCGGCGGACGGCAAGGACATCTACATCATGACCACCTACTACGAGCGCCTGAATCGGGGCAAGCGCACCGACGTGGTCGAGGCCTGGGATGCCGAGACGTTGACGCCCAAGTATGAGGTGCCCATCCCGGAGAAGCGCGCGCAGGCGTTGAATTACCGCAATTACCTGCAGCAGAGTTCGGACGGCGGCCTGCTGTTCGTGCAGAACGCCACGCCCGCGTCGTCGGTGACGGTGGTTGACCTGAAGACGCGCAAGTTCGCCGACGAAGTGACCGCGGCGGCGGGCTGCTGGAGCATCATCGTGCCGCCATCGCGGCCGCGCAGCTTCGCCAGCATCTGCGGCGACGGCTCTTTCGTCACGGTCGACCTTGATGCCGCCGGCAAGCCATCCGGCCAGCAGCGCAGCAAGCCGATGTTCGAGGTGGAGAAGGACCCGATCTTCACCCATACCGACCGGTTGGGCGACACCTTCTATTTCGTCTCGTACAACGGCAACGTCTACAGCGCCGACTTCAGCGGCGCCGAGGCCCGCTTCGGCGAGCGCTGGTCGCTGCTGGACGCTTCCGGCAAGGATCGCGGCTGGCGCCCCGGCGGCTACAACCTGCTGGCGGTGAACCGCGCCAGCAAGCGGCTGTACGTGGGCATGCATCCGAATGGCGCCGAGGGGTCGCACAAGACGCCGGCGGCCGAGATCTGGGTCTACGACCTGGCCACGCACAAGCGATTGGCGCGCATCCCGGGCAAGAACGCGTTGTCGATGTCGGTGTCGCAGGACGACAAGCCGCGCCTGTTCACCATCGACGGCGGCAACGTCAACGTCTACGACGCGGCGCCGGCCGCACCGGTGTTCAAGGGCACCATCCAGGGCGCCGGTGAAACCGCCTTGCAGGTCGAACCGCAACCGGGAGGCATGCCATGACCGATCCCGTCCTGCTCTATGCCGCCAGCGCCGCGCTGGCCTGCGTGCTGCTGTTGGGGGCATTGGAAAAGCTCAAGGACATGGCCGCGTTTGCCGCCGCCGTGCAGGCCTATGAGATCGTGCCGGCAGCGTTCGGTGGCCTGTTTGCCTGGGGCTATGTGCTCGCCGAAGCGCTGGCTGGCGCCTTGCTGCTGGTACCCGGCCTGCGTTCGCCGGGGGCGGCGCTGGCGCTGCTGGTGCTGGCGCTGGCCACCGCCGGCGTGGCGGTGAACCTGGCACGCGGCCGCCGCGACATCGATTGCGGCTGCGGCGGTCCCGCCATGCGCGGCGCGGCGGCGCGCGGCGCCGGCCTGTCGTGGTGGATGGTGCCGCGCAACGCCTTGCTGGCGTTGTGGACGCTGCCGGTTTTCGCCGCGGCGCAGGGCGCGTCGCGCAGCCTGCAGTGGGCCGACGCCGCCTCGGTGTTCGGCCTGGCGATGAGCGCCGTGGCCCTTTACTTCACCGCCAATCACCTGCTGGCCTCGCACCTGAAGCTGCGGCAGCTGCACATCTAGGAACAACGGAGAGACACGATATGGAAGCCTTGATCATTTCCAATTTTCTGCTGTGGGGCGTGGTGCTCTGCCTGCTGCTGGTCATCCTGGCGCTGTCGCGCCAGATCGGCGTGCTGTACGAACGGGTGGCGCCGATGGGGGCCCTGACCATGGACAAGGGGCCGGCGGTGGGCGAGGCCGCGCCGCGGTTCGAGCTGGCCGACCTGCTGGGGCGGCGCCTGACCATCGGCGAACGCGGCCAGCACAGCCAGTTGCTGTTCTTCCTGTCGCCGACCTGCCCGGTGTGCAAGAAGCTGTTGCCCATCCTGAAGTCCGTGGCGAGCACCGAGAACGCCTGGCTGCGCATCGTGCTGGCCAGCGACGGCGAGATGCCCGAGCACCTGGCGTTCTACCGCCAGGCCGGCCTGGAGCGTTTTCCCTACCTGCTGTCGACCGAACTCGGCATGAAGTTCCAGATCAGCAAGCTGCCTTATGCCGTGCTGATCGACGAGTCCGGCGTGATCCGCGCCAAGGGCCTGATCAATTCCCGCGAGCAGCTCGAAAGCCTGTTCACGGCCAAGGAACTGGGCGTGGCCTCGGTACAGGAATTCCTGGCCGGGGGCGCGCTGCAGGAAACCCGTGTTTCACGCAAGGAGAACGGCAATGCTCTGGCTGGATAAGCTTGGCGAGCGCGTCACGCGCTCCGTCGCCCACACCACCTCGCGCCGTAGCGTGCTCAACCGCATCGGCCGCGTGCTGGTCGGCACCGCCTTCCTGGTGCCGGTGCTGCCGGTGGCCCGCTCGGCGCCCGCGGCGGCCAGGAAGCCGCAGACCGATGAGACCGCTTGCGACTACTGGCGCTATTGCGCGGTGGACGGCTTTCTGTGCTCATGCTGCGGTGGCAGCATGACCTCGTGCCCGCCGGGCACCTCGCCCTCGGCGGTATCGTGGGTGGGAACCTGCCACAACCCGCTCGATGGCAAGGACTATCTCATCAGCTACAACGACTGCTGCGGCAAGACGGCCTGCGGCAAGTGCATGTGCGCCTCGGCCGAGCGCGAGCGGCCCGGCTACCAGATGTTCCTGCACAACGACGTCAACTGGTGCATGTCGAACGAATCGTCCATTTTCCATTGCACCACCTCCGTCATCGTGGGGTTGGCCAAGAAGAAGCCATGAACGTCACGGCGGCAAGGGCTCGCGGCGGGGCGCGCCGGCGGCGGGGCGCCGGGGTTGCGCTCGCCTGTGCCATGGCCATCGGGGCGGCGGCCGCGTCCTTCGGCGCGGCCGCCGGCGATGCCGTCCCCGCGGCGGCGCCAGACGCCCCGGGCGCGGCCGGCGCGGGTGCGCTGTGGCAGGCCGCTCGCGCCGACTACATACTGCAATGCGCAGGGTGCCATCGGGTCGACGGGCGGGGCAGCACACCGCACGGCATTCCCGATTTCCGCAATTCGGTGGGCGCGTTCACGCACCTGCCCGCGGGCCGCGAATACCTCATCCGGGTGCCGGGCGCCGCCTATTCACAATTGAACAATGCCGAATTGGCGAACGTGCTGAATTGGCTGCTCCACACCTTCAGTCCGGCGCAACTGCCGGCGGGGTTCCGCCCGTACACCGAAAGCGAGGTGGCGGCGGCCCGGCCACGCCGATACGACGACGTGGTGCCGGTACGCCACGGCCTCGCGCGTGAGTTGGGGGCGCTGGGTTTTGCCCTGTCCGACTATTCGTATGGCAGCGCCCGCAAGCCCTGAGGCGCGCATTGTCGGGAGCGCCGGCGCGGAGGGTGCCCGGCATGCTGGATTGCGGTTGCGCCCTAGGGGTTGTCACCGATACTCCGCGCCCGGGGCTCGGTGATAGAAAGAAGACCGCCACTTGTTCCATGCCGCGCGCCGGAGTCGCCATGTCACCCCCCCTCGTACGCAGCGCGCCCCAGCAGTTCCTGGATTGCGCCAGCTGGAAGGAAAACATCAGCAACACGTTCGTGCCGCTGGAAGTGTCGGCCGCCGATCCCAAGCACTTTCGCAGCAGCGTGGCGGTGGATGCGCTGGGATGGATGCAGATCTGCGAAATGCGCACGGGGGCCCAGCGCGTGCGGCGCACCCGGCTGCTGGCCGAGCGGGCCGAGGCATCCGGCTACAAGGTGACGCTGCAGCTCGACGGCCGCAGTGAAATCCGCCAGGCCGCGCGCACCGCCTTGCTGATGCCGGGCGAATGGGGCATCTACGACACCACCCGGCCGTACGAGGTCGATGTCGACGACAATGCGCATTTCCTGGTGATGCAGGTGCCCGCCAAGCAGTCCGAAGCCTGGCTGCCGGCCATGCGCAACGCCGTGGCGCGCAGCTTCAGCGCGCGCCATGGTTGCGGCCGGATGGCCATGGATCTGCTGCGGGTGGCCCTGAGCGAACACGCGCACCTGTCCGAAAGCGCCGCGCGCGACGCCGCCAACGCGGTGATGCAGATGATGGGGCTCGACATCAGTGAGCGGGCGGGCGGGGGCGGGGCGCAAGACCCCGCTGAATTGCGGCAGGCGCAGTTGCGGCGGGTGCAGCAGTACCTGATCGAGAACCTGCATGACCCCGATCTGTCGCCGGCCACGGCGGCCGAGGCGCTGCGCGTGTCGCGGCGTTATCTGTACAACCTGTTCGCGCAGGCGGCCACCACGCCGGCCGACTTCATTCTCGGCGCGCGGCTGGAGCGTTGCCGCGACATGCTGGCCGACGCCGCACAGACCGCGCGGCAGATCGGCGAGATCGCCTTCCGGCATGGGTTCTCGGACGCGGCGCGCTTCAGCCACGCGTTCCGCAATCGCTATGGGGTGTCGCCGTCGGAATACCGGCGCCAGGGACGCCGGACGGACGAGCCGGACTGAGCGGCCGGGCGGGGCCGGCGCGGACCCACGCAGGCCTTAAAGCTCTTCCGCGTTGATCAGGTCTTCCTTGCCGTAGAACTTCACGCCGATGTGGATGCGCTCGCGGCCCTGCGCGCGACGATGGCGGTTGGTGTCGCGCAGCGAATAGACGCAGCCGCAGTATTCCTGCTGGTAGAAGTTCTCGCGCTTGCTGATCTCGATCATGCGCGACGAGCCGCCGCCCTTGCGCCAGTTGTAGGTCCAGTAGACCAGGTCGTCGTAGCGCGCGGCCGCGCGTTCGCCGCAGCCGTTGATCTGGTTCATGTCCTTCCAGCGCGAAATGCCGAGCGAGCTGGTGATGGTGTCGAAGCCATGCTCGTGGGCATACAGCGCGGTGCGCTCGAAGCGCATGTCGAAGCAGGCGGTGCAGCGCTCGCCGCGCTCGGGGGCGTCTTCCATGCCCTTGACGCGCTCGAACCAGTTGTCCATATCGTAGTCGGCGTCGATGAATTCGATGCCGTGCTGTTCGGCGAAGCGGATGTTCTCCTGCTTGCGGATCTCGTATTCCTTGACCGGATGGATGTTCGGGTTGTAGAAGTAGATCGCGTAGTCGATGCCGGAAGCCGTCATGGCTTCCATGACTTCGCCGGAACAGGGCGCGCAGCACGAGTGCAACAGCACCTTGCTGCGGCCGACGGGCAGGTCGAGTTTGGGGCGCACGAATTCGGACATGGTCAAAGCGGGCAATGAGGCGGAAAACCCCTTATTTTACGCCGAGTTGCCGTGACGGCGGGTGGCGCGTGGCAAGGGGAGGGGGCGTCCCCCGTTGTTCAGCCCAGCACCGCATCCCACAGTTCGCGCACGGCCGTGCGCTCGGCCTGCAACTGGTCCGGCGCCACGCGCGCCTTTTCCACCCCCTGCATGCGCAATTGGTGCTGCACGCGCCGCAGCGTGCGGTAGGCATCGCCCGCGCGCGCGGCCAACGCCGGATCGATCAGCCCGGCCTCGCCGGCCAGCCGCAGCAGGGTGATGTTGCCCAGGTTGCGCACCAGCACCGGGTGGGTGCCGGCATGGCTCAGCACCAGGTACTGGGTCACGAATTCCACGTCGACCATGCCGCCGGCGTCGTGCTTGAGATCGAACCGGTCGGTGCTGTTCGGATGGCCGGCGTTGATCTTCTGGCGCATCGCCAGCACTTCCTCGCGCAGCTTGGCGGTATCGCGCGGCATCACCAGGATGGCTTCGCGGATCTGCTCGAAGCGCTGGCCGACCGCGGCATCGCCGGATGCGTAGCGGGCGCGGGTCAGGGCCTGGTGTTCCCAGGCCCAGGCGTGCTTTTGCTGGTACTGCTCGAAGGCTTCGACCGATACCGCCAGCAGCCCGGCGTCGCCGTCCGGGCGCAGGCGCAGGTCGACTTCATACAGCCGGCCCGACGAGGTCATGGTCGACAGCCAGGAGGTCATGCGGCGGCCCAGCTTGGCGTAGACCTCGGCGGCGTCCTCGCGCGCATCGTCATACAGGAACACCAGGTCCAGGTCGGAGGCGTAGCCCAGTTCCTTGCCGCCCAGCTTGCCGTAGGCGATCACGGCGAAACGCGGTTCGGCGCCCGCGACCTTGTTCACCAGCGGCCAGGTGCGGCGGATGGTTTCCGTCAGCAGCAGGTCGGCCAGCGCGGATAGCTGGTCGGCGAGCTTTTCGACCGTCAGCTCGCCCTCCAGGTCCTGCGCCAACAACTGGAAGCTGGCCTGGCGCTGCACGTCGCGCATCAGGTTCATCTGGCGCTCGATGTCGGGATCGCCATCGGGCAGGCGGCAGGCGTCGAGGTCGGCGGACAACTGGCGCGCGATCTGGGCGAAATCCAGCGGTTCGAACAGCGTGCGCCAGTCGATCAGGCTGTCCAGCAGCAGCGGATGCTGCGTCAGGTACTGGGCCGCCCACGGGCTGGCCGCGACCATGCGCGCGACCCGCGCCAGGGTGTCGGGGTATTCCGCCAGCAGGGCCAGATAGGCGCTGCGCTGGGCGATTTTCTCGATCAGGTCGAACAGGCGCACGGCCGCGTCCAGCGGCGCGTCGGTCTGGCGGGCGGCGCGCAGCGCGGCCGGCAGCAGCGTTTCCATGCGGCGCCGGCTGCTTTCGGGCAGGCTGCGCACGCGATGGCTGCCCAGCAGCGTTTCGGTGCGGCGCAGCAGGTCGTCGGCCTGCTCGCCGAAGGCCTGGCGGATCTGCTCGGCCAGTTCGCATTGCTCGTCGCTTTCGTCCGCGGTGGTTTCTTCGGTGGCATCGGCGCTGTCCGCCTTGTCCATGCCGACCATGCGGAATACGTTGCGGAAGGTCTGCGAGACGAACTGGCGATGCGCCGCCAGCGTGGTTTCGAAATCCTGCGCGCTCATGCCGAGGGCGGCGGCCAATCCGGCGCGCAGCGCCGGGTCGCCCGGCAGGAGATGGGTCTGTTCGTCTTCCCGGTATTGCAGCGCGTGTTCGGTGCGGCGCAGGAACCGGTAGGCATCCTCCAGGCGGCGCGCGTCTTGCGCCGGAACCAGGCCGGCGACGCATTCGGCGTGCAGGGCGGGCAACAGTCCGCGTTGTTGCAGTGCCGGCATGCGGCCGCCGCGGATCAACTGCGCCAGTTGCACCACGAATTCGATTTCGCGGATGCCGCCATCGCCCAGCTTGATATTGTTGGCGCTGTCGATGCCGTTGCGGGCGGAAGCCCGCCGCTGCCAGTCCTGGCGGATGCGCTCGCGCAGGGCGCGCAGGGCGGCCAAGGCGTCGAAGTCGAAATACTTGCGGTAGACGAAGGGCACGCGCAGGCTTTCCAGCTGACGGGCCTGGGCGGCGCTGTCGCTGCCCTCGAACGCCTGCGCCGGCATCAGGCGCGCCTTGAGCCATGCGTAGCGTTCCCATTCGCGGCCCTGGCCGATCAGATAGTGCTCCAGCGCGTCCAGGCTCCAGGCCAGCGGGCCGGCGTCGCCGTCGGGACGCAGGCGCAGGTCGGTGCGGAACACCTGGCCGTTGGCGTCGACCTCGGACAGCACCGGCATCATGCGGCGCGTCAGGCGGCCATAGAACTCGTGGTGGCTGATGCGGCGCGGGCCATCGGTGTCGCCTTCCTCGCCGTACAGCATGATCAGGTCGATGTCGGAGGACACGTTCAGTTCGGCGCCGCCCAGCTTGCCCATGCCCACGATCAGCATTTCCTGGGGCAGGCCGGTGGCCGGGTCGCGCGGCACCCCGTGCACCTCGGCCAATTCGGCGGCCACGCTGCGATAGGCGGCGGCCACCGCGGCATCCGCCAGCGCCGTCATCGCGCCCACCACTTCCTCGAGCGGCGCCTGGCCGGCCAGGTCGCGCACGATCAGCGTGCTGAAGACCCGCTCGCGCAATTTGCGCAGCACCTGGCGGCACAATTCCACCGGCAGGATGTCCGGCGCGCCGGGGCCGGCCAGCTCGGCCTGCCAGTGCGCCAGCCGTTCCCGCGTGACGGGTTCCCGTACGGCGTCTTCCAGCCACGCGGCCAGGTCCGGATGGGCATCGAGACGGCGGCGCAGGTGGCCGGACCAGGCAAGGGCGGGGGCGAACAGGGCGGGCATGGACATGGCGATCGGACGGGAGACGAATGGACGCGTTTCAGGTATAAGTGGGGACGATACCGCAAGACTATTCTCCTGCCCACCGATCCGTGTCTGTTTCAAAGAAAGTGTTCTGCTGCCTGTTCTGGGTGGCGCTGACCGTGTACGGCGTCGTGGCCATCGGGCTCCTGGGCGTGCGCTATTGGGTCTTGCCGCGCGTGGACCAATGGCGCCCCCAGATCGAAGCCTACGCCAGCCAGGCGCTGGGCGCACGCGTCGCGATCGGGGCCATCCGGGCGGATTGGCAGGGCCTGAACCCCAAGCTCGAACTCAGCGCGGTGCAAGTCTATGACGACGTGCCGGAGCCGGTCCTGAGCCTGCCTTCGGTGTCGGCGGTGCTGGCCTGGCGCAGCCTGTTCACCCTGTCGCCCACGTTGCTGCGCCTGCGGGTGGAGCAGCCGGACCTCACCTTGCGCCGCGACGCCGCCAACCGCCTGTGGGTGGCGGGGCAGGGCATCGACCTGAATGCCAGCGATCACCAGTCGGACCTGAATCATCCGGCGCTGCGCTGGCTGACCGGGCAGCGCGAGGTGCAGATCCGTGGCGCCCGGATCCGCTGGCAGGACGAATTGCGCCAGGCGCCGGATCTGGTGCTGAACAATGTCGATCTGCTGGTGCGCAATGGCAGCTTGTCGCATCGCTTCGTGCTGCGCGCCGACGGCGATCCGGTGTTGGCGCGCAAAGTGGACCTGCGCGGAGAATTCAATCGCAGCCTGTTCTCGGCCAATGCCGCCAGCCCGGCCAACTGGAGCGGGCAGCTCTACGCCGCGCTGGATGACGCCGAACCCCTGGCCTGGGCGCCCTGGCTGTCGCCGCCGCCGATCAAGGGACGCATCAGCACCCGCGCCTGGCTGCAGCTCGATCATGGCAAGTTCACCACGCTCACGGCCGACGTGGCGACGCGCGGGGTGGACTGGTCGGCGGCGCCTGGTGCGACCGCGGTGCGCGCCGGCTATGCGCAAGTCCGCATCGAGGGCGTGCCGGGCGATTTCATCGACGGCGAGCGCGTGCCGCTGGCCCGCAGTTCCGGCGCGGCCAACCTGTCGGTCATTGGCCATGCCGAGCAATTGCGCGTGGCGCTGCCGGGCATATTCGAACAACCCGAGCTGGGAGCCGACGAGGTGGCGCTGGACGCCCGCATCAAGGGAACCAGCGAACACGACTGGTTCATCGACGTGGCCCAACTGCGGATCGCCAATGACGATCTGGATGTGCGCCTGCAGGGGCAGTGGCGCAGGGAAGGCAAGAGCGCGGCGGGTAGCGTCGACATGCGCGGCACGCTGGTGCGCGGCGCCATGAACGCGATCCATCGTTATCTGCCGCTGGAGGTGAACGCGGACGCGCGCGAATGGCTCGCGACCGGATTGCCGGCCGGCCAGATGGAGTCGGCGTCGATTGTGCTCAAGGGCGACCTGGACGAATTTCCCTTCGGGGCGGCCGGATCGAGCGGCGAGTTCGTCATCGCCGGCGCCTATTCCGGCGCCAAGGTCGACTACGCGCCGGCGCGCCCTCACCGCAAGGGCTGGCCGATGCTGGAGAACCTGTCGGGCAGCTTCCGCATCGACAAGGTTGGGCTGGTGCTCGACAGTCCGGGCGGCGCGCTGGCGCATACCGGCCCAGGCCAGACCGTGACGCTGGGCGCGGTGACCGCCTCCATTCCCGACATGGAACACAATGCGCAATTGACCGTCAATGGTGAAACCAGCGGTCCGGTGCCGGCCTACCTGGCGCTCTCGGAAAGCTCGCCGCTGGGCCAGTTGCTGGACGGCGCGCTGGACGAGGCGCGCGGCACTGGCACCTGGCGCATGCCGCTCAAGTTGAAAGTGCCGTTGATGAACACCGACGACACGCAGGTGGAAGGCAAGATCCAGTTCGCCGACAACACCTTCACCTTCATGCCGGAAATGCCCTTGCTCAGCCAGATGCATGGCGACCTGGATTTTTCGGAGAAGGGCGTGCGCACCAAGGAGATCCGCGCCCAGTTCCTGGGCGGGCCGGTCAAGCTCAGCGGCAGCCTGGCGCAACCGACCGATGCCTTGCGTTTCGAGGGCGTGCTGGCGGGATCCGGGCTGACGCAGATCAGCAATACGCCGTCGATGGGCCGTTTTACCGGGAAGACCGCCTACAAGGGCCGGATCGGCTACCAGCGCGGCGGTTCGGTCGAGTTGTCGGTGGAGTCCGACCTGACCGGCCTGGCGATCGATATGCCGGCACCCGTGGGCAAGCCGGCGTCGCTGGCCCGGCCCCTGAAGTTGCAATGGGGGGCCGCGCAGGATCCGGGAGCCAAGGGCAGGCGCTGGCTCACCGCCAGCCTGGGCGACAATCTCAATGCACTTTTCGAACGTGATCCGGCCGATGCCTCGCCGTCATACTTCACCCGCGGCGCGCTCGGGATCGAGCGTCCCGCCAGCCTGCCCGAACGCGGCTTGAGCCTGAACGCCAGCCTGCCGGAACTGGACATGGACGCCTGGGAAGCCGTGTCCAACGGCTTCAACCCGCCGCCAGCCAAGGGGCGCGCGGCGGCCCGGCCGCTGCTGCCGGTTGCCGAGCGCGTCAGCCTGAGCGCGGGCCTGCTGCGCGCCAGCGGCTACACGCTGAACGACCTGACCCTGTACGCCACCCGTCCGGCGCCGGCCCAATGGCGCGTGGACATCCAGTCGCGCCAGGCAGCCGGTTCGCTGTCATGGCGCGAAGCGTCCGGCGCGATCGCCGGCCAGATCACCGCCCGTTTCAAGTATCTTGCGCTGGGCGGCGCCGACGACACCAACGAGGCCGACAAGGCGCTTTCCTCCGGCAACGACCTGTCGGACATTCCCGCCATCGACCTGCAGGCCAAGGAATTCCGCCTCTATGGCAAGAACCTGGGCGAATTGCAGGTGCTGGGCACGAATCTGGAGCGTGGTCGCCAGTGGCGCCTGGATAAACTGTCGATCACCAATGACGCCGCGGCCTTGAATGCGACCGGTGCCTGGCGCCTCGAAGGCCCGGAGCGTGGCTTGACGGTGGACGCCACCGCCAAGTTCGAGAACGTCGGCAGCTTCATGGATCGTATCGGCTTTGACCGGGTCGTGTCCGGCGGGACCGGCAGCATCAAGGGCAAGGCGACCTGGCGCAACCTGCCATGGACCCATGACATCGCCGACCTGGTGGGCGACGCCGAGATCAGCCTGGACAAGGGCCGCTTCATGCACGTGAATTCGCGTACGGCGCGCCTGCTGGAGCTGCTGTCGCTGCAGTCGCTGCAGCGCCTGGCCCGGCTTGACGTGAATCCGACCAACCTGCTGCGCGACGGCTTTCCTTTCGATACCGTGCGCGGCCAGATCAAGCTGGCCGATGGTTCGCTGAATACCGAGGGCTACAAGATCAATGGCCCGGTCGCGGCCATCGTGCTGGCGGGGGGCGTCAACATCGTGCAGGAGCGTTGGGATCTGAAAGCGGTCGTGATCCCCAATCTCGACGCCAGTGGCGCAGCCATGGTGACGGCGCTGGCGGTCAATCCGCTGATCGGCCTGGGCGCCTTCGTGACCCAATGGGTGCTCAAGCAGCCGCTGGCCCGCGCCATGACCATGGAATACGCCGTGACCGGCAGCTGGGACGATCCCAAGATCGACCCGATCGACGCGTCGGGCAAGCCGGCGCCCAAGCAGACGCCCAAGCCACGCAGCCTGGAAGAGTTCATCGAGCACTGATCCGGCTGCCCCAGCGATCGCTGGCATGGCGATACAGACCCCCAAAAAGCATTTGGCGAGGACCGCCGTGGGGCAATCCTCGCCAAATCGATGCGTGCGCCCGGCATGCGGGCGGCGACGGCTTATTTCTTCTTCATCATGTCGAAGAATTCGGCGTTGGTCTTGGTGGCGCGCATCTTGTCCAGGATGAATTCCATGGACTGGACTTCGTCCATGTCGTGGATGAACTTGCGCAGCACCCAGACCTTCTGCAGCAGGTCCGGCGCGATCAGCAGTTCTTCGCGGCGGGTGCCCGACTTGTTCAGGTTGATGGACGGGTAGACGCGCTTTTCCGCCAGGCGACGCTCCAGGTGCACTTCGGAGTTGCCGGTGCCCTTGAATTCTTCGTAGATGACTTCGTCCATGCGGCTGCCGGTCTCGATCAGCGCGGTGCCCAGGATGGTCAGCGAGCCGCCTTCCTCGAGGTTGCGCGCGGCGCCGAAGAAGCGCTTGGGACGTTGCAGGGCGTTGGCGTCGACACCGCCGGTCAGCACCTTGCCGGAAGCCGGCACCACGGTGTTGTAGGCGCGGGCCAGGCGGGTGATCGAGTCCAGCAGGATCACCACGTCCTTCTTCATTTCGACCAGGCGCTTGGCCTTTTCGATGACCATTTCGGCGACCTGCACGTGGCGGGTGGCGGGCTCATCGAAGGTCGAGGCGACCACTTCGCCGCGCACGGTGCGCTGCATTTCGGTCACTTCCTCGGGGCGCTCGTCCACCAGCAGGACGATCATGACCGCGTCGGGGTAGTTGGTGGTGATGGCGTGCGCGATGTGCTGCATCATCACCGTCTTGCCGGACTTGGGGCTGGCGACGATCAGGCCGCGCTGGCCCTTGCCGATGGGGGCGAAGACGTCGAGGATGCGGCCGGTGAGGTTTTCCTCGCTCTTGATGTCGCGTTCCAAGCGCAGCGGCTGGTTCGGATGCAGCGGCGTCAGGTTCTCGAACATGATGCGATGCTTGATCGCCTCGGGCGCCACGCCGTTGACCTTGTCCACCTTGACCAGCGCGAAGTAGCGTTCGCCATCCTTGGGCGTGCGCACTTCGCCTTCGATCGAGTCGCCGGTGTGCAGGTTGAAGCGGCGGATCTGGGACGGCGAGATGTAGATATCGTCCGTGCTGGCCAGATACGAGGTCTCGGGCGAGCGCAGGAAACCAAAGCCATCGGGCAGGACTTCCAGCACGCCGTCGCCAAAGATCTGCTCGCCCTGCTTGGCGCGCCGTTTCATGATGGCGAACATCAGCTCCTGCTTGCGCAGGCGGTTGGCGTTCTCGATTTCCAGGCCAGCGGCCATTTCCAGCAGCTGCGAGACATGCAGCGCCTTCAGTTCGTTGAGGTGCATCGCGGTGAGTGTTGGGGGAAAAGTAAAGGAGGGTTCTGGCGGCGCGCCACGGACGGGCTCGCGCGGTATTGAATGCGCGCCGCCCCCAGGGCGGCGCGTTCGTTCACAGCACGCAGTTTACAACGCGCCGTCCAGGAATGCCGTAAGTTGCGACTTCGACAGCGCGCCAACCTTGGTGGCGGCAGCCTGGCCGTCTTTAAAGAGCATGAGGGTGGGGATGCCACGGATGCCGTACTTGGCGGCGGTGCCCTGGTTCTCGTCCACATTGAGCTTGGCGATCGTCAGGCGACCGGCGTATTCGGTGGCGACTTCTTCCAGGATCGGGGCGATCATCTTGCAGGGGCCACACCAGGCAGCCCAGTAGTCCACCAGCACCGGCTGGCCGGATTTCAACACATCGGCATCGAAGCTGGCGTCACTGACGTTCTTGATTTGGTCGCTCATGATGGTGTTTCTCGGTTCGGCAGCAAAAGGCGCGTAAAAAAGGGACGCGCCTTGCCGTTGTTCTTGTTTGTGGAATGGATTAAAGCATACCACTGTCAATAACAACAGGCATACTACTGTTTATAACAACAGTATTCGCCGCTTTTGTGTAGGATATCGCGGCGCAGTTATCGCGATCCGGCGCATTGAACCCGGATCCGCTGGCTGTGTCTCTATCGTCATCCTACCGAATTCGGAGCTGGTCAGGTCGTGCGCATCCCACCCGGAGCCGCGCAGAATCTGGGCTTATCCGTAAAATGTCGGTTTTTTTCCACAGATGTTGGGGATAACTTGGCCACTCCACGTTACAACGAGGCGTCCATCCGCGTCCTGAAAGGGCTGGAGCCCGTGCGGCAGCGCCCGGGCATGTACACCCGCACCGAAAACCCCCTGCACATCGTGCAGGAAGTCATAGACAACGCCGCGGACGAGGCCCTGGCCGGCCACGGCAAGCAGATCCTGGTCACGCTGCACATCGATGGCAGCGTCTCCGTCGAGGACGACGGCCGCGGCATTCCCGTCGGCCTGCACCCCGAGGAAAACGCCCCCGTGGTCGAGCTGGTCTTCACCCGGCTGCACGCGGGCGGCAAGTTCGACAAGGCCGGGGGCGGCGCCTACGCCTTTTCCGGCGGCCTGCACGGCGTCGGCGTGTCCGTCACCAACGCCCTGGCCACCCGCCTCGAAGTGGTGGTGTGGCGCGATGGCGCCGTCAACCGGCTGGTGTTCAAGGGCGGCGACGTCGCCGAACCGCTGGCGCCCTACGACCAAGGCGGCCGCAAGAAATCCGGCACCCGCGTGCGGGTCTGGCCCGACGCCAAATATTTCGACAGCCCCAATATCCCGCTGGGCGAGCTGACCCACCTGCTGCGCAGCAAGGCCGTGCTGCTGCCGGGCGTGAAGGTCTCGTTGGTCAACGAAAAGACCGGCGACACCAAGACCTGGCAGTACCAGGACGGCCTGCGCGGCTACCTGTCCGAGGCGCTGGCGGGCGCCGAGCTGATGGTGCCGTTCTTCGAAGGCCAGCAATACGCCGGCGCCGACCACGAAACCTTCGCCGAAGGCGAGGGCGCCCAATGGGTGGTGGCCTGGACCGAGGACGGCAACGCGGTGCGCGAGTCGTACGTCAACCTGATCCCGACGCCGGCCGGCGGCACCCACGAGTCGGGTCTGCGCGAAGGCCTGTTCGGCGCGGTCAAGGGCTTTGCCGAGCTGCACAGCCTGCTGCCCAAGGGCGTCAAGCTGCTGCCCGAGGACGTGTTCGCGCGCGCCAGTTTCGTGCTGTCTGCCAAGGTGCTGGACCCGCAATTCCAGGGCCAGATCAAGGAACGCCTGAACAGCCGCGACGCCGTGCGCCTGGTGGGCGGGTTCGCCAAGAGCGCGCTCGACCTGTGGCTGCACAGCAATGTCGAATACGGCAAGAAGCTGGCCGAACTCGCCATCCGCCAGGCGCAGGCGCGCCAGCGTTCGGCGCAGAAGGTCGAAAAGCGCAAGAGTTCCGGCGTGGCGGTGCTGCCCGGCAAGCTGACCGACTGCGAATCCAGCGATGCCACCCGCACCGAGGTTTTCCTGGTCGAGGGCGATTCGGCCGGCGGCTCGGCCAAGATGGGCCGCGACAAGGAATTCCAGGCCATCCTGCCGCTGCGCGGCAAGGTGCTCAATTCCTGGGAAGTCGACCGCGACCGCCTGTTCGCCAACAACGAAATCCACGACATCTCGGTCGCCATCGGCGTCGATCCGCACGGCCCGGGGGACACCCCCGACCTGTCGGGGCTGCGCTACGGCCGCATCTGCATCCTGTCGGACGCCGACGTCGACGGTTCGCACATCCAGGTGCTGCTGCTGACGCTGTTCTACAAGCACTTTCCCAAGCTGGTCGAGGCCGGCCACGTCTACGTCGCCAAGCCGCCCCTGTTCCGCCTGGACGTGCCGGCGCAGGGCAAGCGCCCCGCGCGCAAGATCTACTGCCTGGACGAAGGCGAGCTGGAAGCCGCGCAGGACAAGCTGCGCAAGGAAGGCTCGCGTGAAAGCAGCTGGGCGGTCAGCCGCTTCAAGGGCCTGGGCGAAATGAATCCCGAGCAGCTGTGGGAAACCACCATGAATCCGGACACGCGCCGGCTGCTGCCGGTGGGCTATGGCGACCAGACCCCCGAAGACACCACCCGCATGTTCGACATGCTGATGGGCAAGGGCGAGTCCTCGCAGCGCCGCGCCTGGATCGAAGAGAAGGGCAACCTGGCGGAGCTGGACATCTGATGTCGTTGCCCTCGTCCCCGCCGCCGTCCGCCGCCATGGCGGTCGACCTGACCGCCGACGACTACGCCGAATTCGCGGCCTATGTGTACAAGCGGCCCGAATTGCGCCGCCGCCGCTACCTGTCGCACCTGCGTTTCGCGGTGTTGATGGTGGTGGTCCTGCTGGGCTACCTGGTCTGGCAGACCTGGGACGGGCATGGCCCGAACTGGGGCCTGCTGCTGCCGGTGTACTTCGAGGGGCTGGCGGTCGGCCTGGGCATCCTGGCGCTGCTGGCGCTGGCCTACGAGTTCGTGCTGCCGGGACTGGTGCGCATGAACACGCGCCGCATGCTGGCCAAGCGGCCGGACGGGATGTTCCTGGGACGTCACCAGCTGGTCTTCGGCGCCGACGGCATCGAGGACAGCATCGCCGACGCCTCGGGGCGCATCGACTGGGTCGACGTGCGGCGGGTCGAGGAAACGCCGCAGCATCTGTATGTCATCCTGGGGACGCTGCAGGGCGTGATCATTCCCAAGCGCGGGCAGGACGCCGCCACGCTGGACGCGGTGCGGGCCCAATTGCGCGAGCACGTGGCCGACTCCCAGCTGCTGGGCGCCGCGCGTTCCCAATGACGCCGTTTCAATGAATTTGTCTACCTGAAACCATCATGACCGACAGCAATCAACAAGGTTTGTTCGACGCCGCGCCCGACGAGGGCGGCGACGCCGCCATCACCCTGGCGCGCTATGCCGAACAGGCCTATCTGGACTATGCAGTGTCCGTGGTGCGGGGCCGGGCCCTGCCCGACGTCGGCGACGGGCAGAAGCCCGTGCAGCGCCGTATCCTGTTCGCCATGCAGGCCATGGGCCTTGCGGCCGGCGCCAAGCCGGTCAAGTCCGCGCGCGTCGTCGGCGACGTGCTGGGCAAATACCACCCGCACGGCGACCAGGCGGCCTATGACGCCATGGTGCGCATGGCGCAGGACTTCTCCCTGCGCTATCCGCTGATCGACGGCCAGGGCAACTTCGGTTCGCGCGACGGCGACAACGCCGCGGCGATGCGCTACACGGAAGCGCGCCTGACGCCGATCGCCAAGCTGCTGCTGGACGAACTGGACGAGGGCACGGTCGATTTCGTGCCCAACTACGACGGCAGCCAGCAAGAGCCGCAGATGCTGCCGGCGCGCCTGCCGGTGATGTTGCTGAACGGCGCTTCCGGCATCGCGGTCGGCATGGCCACCGAAATCCCGCCGCACAACCTGCGCGAAGTGGCGCAGGCCTGCGTGGCGCTGATCAAGCAGCCGCAACTGCCGGACGCCGAGCTGTTCGGCATGATCCCCGGCCCGGACTTCGCTGGCGGCGGCCAGATCATCACGCCGGCCGCCGACATCGCGCAGATCTACGCCGGCGGGCGCGGCTCGCTCAAGGTGCGGGCGCGCTGGCAGTTCGAGGAAATGGCGCGCGGCCAGTGGCAGCTGGTGGTCACCGAGCTGCCGCCCGGCACCTCGTGCCAGAAGGTGCTCGAAGAAATCGAGGAAATCACCAACCCCAAGGTCAAGAGCGGCAAGAAGAGCCTGACGCCCGAGCAGACGCAGGCCAAGGCCGTGATGCTGAACCTGCTGGACGCGGTGCGCGACGAATCCGGCAAGGACGCCGCCGTGCGCCTGGTGTTCGAACCCAAGACCTCGCGCGTCGACCGCGACGAGTTCGTCAACACCCTGCTGGCGCAGACCAGCATGGAAAGCAGCGCCTCGGTCAACCTGGTCTGCATTGGCACCGACGGCCGTCCGCGCCAGAAGGGCCTGCGCGACATCCTGGCCGAATGGCTGGCGTTCCGCACCAATACCGTGCTGCGCCGCACCCGCTTCCGTCTGGACAAGGTCATCGACCGCATCCACGTGCTGGAAGGCCGCATGGTGGTCTACCTGAACGTGGACGAAGTGATCCAGACCATCCGCGAATCGGACGAGCCGCGGGCGGCATTGATGGAGCGCTTCAACCTGTCCGACCGGCAGGCCGAGGACATCCTGGAAATGCGCCTGCGCCAGCTGGCGCGCCTGGAAGGCTTCAAGATCGAGCAGGAGCTCGAGGACAAGCGCAAGGAGCAGGTCGCGCTGCAGGAACTGCTGGACAATCCCAACACCCTCAAGCGCTTGCTCATCAAGGAAATCGAGGCCGACGCCAAGCAATATGGCGACGACCGCCGCACCCTGATCGAGACCGCCGAGCGCGCCGTGCTCGAAACCAAGGTGCTGGACGAACCGGTCACCGTGATCGTGTCGCAGAAGGGCTGGCTGCGCGCCCGCCAGGGCCACGGCCACGATGCCTCGCAGTTCGGCTTCAAGCAGGGCGACGATCTCTATGGCGCCTTTGAATGCCGCACCACCGACACGCTGATCGCCATGGGCGACAACGGCCGTGTCTACTCGGTGCCGGTGGCCGGGCTGCCTTCGGCGCGCGGCGATGGCCAGCCGGTCACCACCATGATCGACCTGGAAAGCGGCACCCGCATCGTCCACACCATCGCGGCGGCGGCCGACAGCCGCTGGCTGCTGGCCACGCGCGGCGGCTATGGCTTTGCCGCCAAGCTGTCGGACATGACCAGCCGCCAGCGCGCGGGCAAGCAGTTCATCACGCTGGAGGCGGGCGACGAACTGCTGCGTCCGGTGCCGCTGTTCGAGGGCGCCACGCAGCTGGCGCTGCTGTCGCAGAAGGGCAAGTTCCTGGTGTTCGGGCTGGACGAAGTCAAGTCGCTGTCCGGCGGCGGGCGCGGCACCATCCTGATGGGGCTGGACGGCGCCGACAAGCTGGACCAGACCGTGCCGATCGGCGCGCTCGGCCTGCGCGCGGCGGGCATCTACCGCAACAAGCACACCGAGGACATCCTGGCGGGCGCGGCGCTGGCCGTGTACGTCGGCAAGCGCGCCCGCAAGGGGCGGGCGCTGGACGTGCGGCCCAAGCAGCCGCTGCTGTCGCCGGTGCTGGGCTGACCTGCCGGCGGGCGACGCGGCCATCAACGGCGGACCCTCGGGTCCGCCGTTTTTTCATCCCTTGGCTTGACCGTCGCCCGTGGCGTGATATTTAATAGATAGATCAATCAGTCTATTAATTAATCCTCCGTCAGCCGTATGCGCAAGATCGATCCCGCCCGGCAACTGGAGCGGCGCCGCCAGATACTGGCCGCGGCCGCCGAGTGCTTCACCGAAAATGGTTTCCACGCCACCTCGACCGCGCAGATCTGCGCACGCGCCGGGATGAGTCCCGGCAACCTGTTCCACTATTACGCCAGCAAGGCCGAGATCATCGAGGCGCTGATCGCCTCGGATACCGACACATTGCGCGAACGCCGGCAGGCGGATCCTCCGGCGGCCGATGCGCGTGTCGCCTTGATCGGCTGGATCGACGAGAACCTGGCGCAGTACCGTGATCCGGGCTTTGCCCGCCTGGGCATGGAGATCCTGGCGGAGGCGGTGCGCAATCCTCGGGTGCACGCGCTCGTCATGGCCAACGAGAACGAACGCAAGGCGTCGCTTTCGGCGCTGCTGGCGGCCGTGTGGCGCAACCTGCCGCAAACCGCCATGCCGCGGCCCGTGGCGGAAATGGCCGACATGCTGTTGCTGCTGTTGGATGGGATCTACAGCCGGTCCGTGGTCGATCCGCAATTCGACGCGGCGGCGGGCGGCCGCTTGCTTGACGCGGCGTTGCAGGGGTGCCTGCCGCCGGCGCCCGGCGCGGCGGGAGAGCGGCCATGAGCGCCGCCCACGGCAGCATCGCCAATGACGCCACCGGCGGCGCAAACGGCGTCGCGATGGCGCCGCCGCGGCTGGCGCAGGTCGACGCGTTGCGCGGCTTCGCCTTGCTCGGCATCCTGGTCGTCAACATCGGCGTATTCGCTTCGCCGTTCTATGCCAACGGCATCGCCGATCCGGCGTTTTCGAGCCGGGCGGACCTGGCCGTGCGGTGGCTGGTGGCGTGGCTGTTCGAGACCAAGTTCTACCTGCTGTTCTCGTTCCTGTTCGGCTATAGCTTCACCTTGCAGATGGCCGCCGCCGAGCGCGGCGGCGCGGCCTTCGCGCCGCGTTTCCTGCGCCGCCTGGCAGGGCTGGCGGCGTTGGGCCTGGCGCACGCCGTGCTGTTCTACCAGGGCGACATCCTGTTGACCTACGCGCTGCTGGGGCTCGCCCTGATGGCCGTTCGCGGCATGGCGCCGGGCCGCGCCTTGCGCCTGGCGTTGTGGTTGATCGGGCTGGTGTCGCTGGCCTGGGCGCTATTGGCCGGCCTTAGTCTGCTGGACCCCGCCGGCACCGAAGCCTTGAGCCGTTCTGGCGCCGCCGCGTACGTGGCCGACGCGCAGGCGGCGCTGGCGGCCTACCGCGGCACCATCGGCACCACTATCGCGCGGCACTGGTACGAACTGACCTCCAGTATCTGGGGTGTCATCCTGTTGGTGCAGGGCCCCTTCGTTTTCGCGATGTTCCTGGTCGGATATGCCCTGGGGCGCCGGCAGGCGCTGGCCGATCCATGGCGACAGCCGCGCGTGCTGTGGCTGCTGTGCGCGCTGGGGGCCTTGCCCGGACTGGCGGGATCCGCCGCCTATGCGACCAGCGCGCTGCCTGCGATGAGCGCCCTGTGGGAGACGCCGGGCCTGGCGGTGGATCTGTTCACCGCGCCGTTGCTGAGCATGTCATACGCCGCCGCCTTCCTGCTGGCGATGCGCACGCGGCCGGGAGCCTGGCTGGCGCGCTGCCTGGCGCCGGCGGGCCGCATGGCGCTGACCAATTACCTGATGCAATCGTTGCTTTGCGCCTTGATCTTCAAGGCGTGGGGGCTGCGGCTGTCGGGCAGTGTTTCGCCCGGGGCGGGGGTGCTGATCGCGGTGGCCATCTTCGTGGCGCAGTTGCCGCTGTCGGCATGGTGGCTGCGCCGCCATGCCTACGGCCCGGTCGAATGGTTGCTGCGCGCGCTGACCATCGGCGCCTGGCCCGCCTGGAGCCGCGTGGCGGCGGAACAGGGAAGCTAGCGCGGGGTCAGGCGCCGCCGCCAGCGATGGCGGCGTCGATGGCGCCCGCCAGGCGCTCGGTCAGTTGGTCCAGTTCGTCGTCGGAGATGATGAAGGGCGGGGCCAGCAGCACGTGGTCGCCGTGGCGGCCGTCGATGGTGCCGCCCATCGGATAGACCATCAGGCCGCGCGCCATGGCTTCGCGCTTGATGCGCGCATGCAGCGACAGCGCCGGATCGAAGGTCGCCTTGCTGGCGCGGTCGCGCACCAGCTCCACGCCCATGAACAGGCCGCGGCCGCGGATGTCGCCGACGTGCGGGTGCTCGCCCAGGGTTTGCTGCAAGCGCTGGCGCAAGCCGTCGCCCTGGGTGCGCACGCGCGCCAGCAGATGGTCGCGCTTGATCACCTCCTGTACCGCCAGCGAGGCCGCGCACGCGGTGGCGTGGCCCAGGTAGGTGTGGCCGTGCTGGAAGAAGCCGCTGCCTTGCTGCATCGCCTGCACGATGCGCTCTTGCGCCATGACCGCGCCGATCGGCTGGTAGCCGCCGCCCAGGCCCTTGGCGATGGTGATCAGGTCGGGCGTGATGCCTTCCTGCTCGACCGCGTAGAGCGTACCGGTGCGGCCCATGCCGCACATCACCTCGTCGGCGATCAACAGCACGCCATGGCGATCGCAGACTTCGCGGATGCGGCGGAAGTAGCCCGGCACCGCGGTCACCGCGCCCGAGGTCGCGCCCACCACCGGTTCGGCGACGAAGGCCATCACGCTGTCGGGGCCGAGGCGCTGAAAGGTCTGCTCCAATTCCTGCGCCAGGCGTTCGGCGTATTGGTCGTCGGTTTCGCCGTCGTGGCGGTCGCGATAGGCGTAGCAGGGCGCAACGTGGGCCACGTCGATCAGCAATGGCGCGAACTGCGCCCGGCGCCAGGCGTTGCCGCCGACCGCCAGCGCGCCCAGCGTGTTGCCGTGATAGCTCTGGCGCCGCGCGACGATATGGCGGCGCTGCGGCTGGCCGATCTCGACGTAGTACTGGCGCGCCATCTTCAGCGCGGCCTCGATGGCTTCCGAGCCGCCAGAGACGAAGTAGGCGTGCGAGGTGCCGGCGGGCGCGTCCGCGACCAGCGTCGCCGCCAGCCTTTCGGCCACCTCGGTGGTGAAGAAACTGGTGTGGGCGTAGGCCAGCGCGTCGATCTGCGCATGCATCGCGGCCTGCACGTCGGGATGGTTGTGGCCCAGGCACGAGACCGCCGCGCCGCCGGAGCCATCCAGGTAGGCGCGGCCCTGCTGGTCATAGAGCCACACGCCCTGGCCACGGACCGCGACCGGGGGCGTGCTGCGCAGGGAACGATGAAGGACTCGGGTGCTGGTCATGGCGAGGAACTCCGGGGCGGGAACGTTGGCAAGGGGCGTGAAATGTCGGGGCTGGCGTGAGCGCGGGGCGCGGGCGCGTTCAATCAGGGACCGGAGCGCGGTCGCGGCCGCCCCGCGGCGGCGGCTCCTTCCAATAGGCGCCTTCGTCCCGCAATCGTGTTTCGATCTCGGTCAGTCGTTGCAGCACCTCGTCGCCGCCACGGGCCGCGAGCCGCGCGATCAGGTGCTCGGCCAGGCCCAGCAGGCCCGCGGTGCTGTGGAAGAACGAGGCGGGGCCGCGCGGCGCCGATGCGTCCGCGCCGGCCTCGGCGGGGCGGGCAAAATGCAATACATGGCGGGCGGCCCGGGCCATCGGGCTGGCGAGGCTGTCGGTCAGCGCCAGCACGGTGACACCGCGGGCGGCGATCTGGGCCGTCAGGCGCACGGTGGCGCTGGGGTAGGGGGCTTGCGACACCACTACCAGCGCATCGCCCGCCTGCAGGCTGTCGGCATCTTCGGCCGACGCGCCGCCCAGGCCATCGATCAGGATGCCGTTGCGGCGCAGCAGGTGGTAGGCATAGCGCATCTGGAAGGCGATGCCGAAAGCGGAGCGCGTGCCCAGGAAGCCGACCTGGCGGGCCCGCAGCAGGGCATCGACGGCGGCGTCCAAAGCGGCGTCGTCGTTGACCTGCCGGATCGAGGCCAGGGCTGCTGTCTGCCATTGCGTCAGCGCGTCCTGCCCGCGGCCGCCGGACTGCCGGGCGTGCGAGGCTTGCAGGCGCGCCGCGCGCTCGCGCAGCCCACCCTCGGCGGCACCGGCCAGCGCGCGCTGGAACGGGGCGCGGAAGGCCTCATAGCTGTCGTGGCCCGCGGCGCGCGCCAGCCGCAGCATGGTGGCGGGCGACACGCCCACCGCCTGCGCCTGCCGGCGCATCGACCAAAGCCCCACTTCGGCCGGGTTGGCCAGCACCCATTGGGCGGCGCGCTGCAGCTCGGCGGGCAGCGTGGCGCTGAGGTGGCGCAGATGGTCTTGCAGAGGCGCGATCATGGCAGCAGGGAAGGAGCAATAAAACAAATGCTACATCCGTCTCGGCAAAAAGAAAAACAGATGTTTTATTTGCGGAATGTAGAACAATTCTGGCAAATCGTAACGCCGGCGTTTCCCTGGAACGCCCCCGGCGACTTGACGGCGGATTGCGCGGAAATGATTACAAAATGAGGGTCAATCCGGTTTGACACGGGGATGGGTCACCCATATCATTCGTATAGAAATCAATTTAGCTGAACTAATTCAGTCATGAATAAACAGACCGTAACCGACCCCGCGCAGCAATACGACCTGCGCATCCTGCGGGCGCTGCGCCGGATCACGCGATCCATTGCGTTGCATTCGCGCCAGCTGTCCGCGGTGAGCCACATTACCGCGCCGCAGCTGATGTGCCTGCGCACGGTCATTGCAAACGGGCCGCTGACGGCCACGGCGATCAGCCGCGAGATCCACGTCAGCCCCAGCACGGTCGTCGGCATTCTCGACCGCCTGGAAGACAAGGGCCTGATCCGCCGCGAGCGCGGCCGCGAAGATCGCCGCATCGTCTTCGTGACGGCCACCGATGCCGGCCGCGAAGTCGCGCAGCAGGCGCCGTCGCCGCTGCAGAAGCACCTGGCCGACGCGCTCAACGCGTTGCCGGAGCTGGAGCAGGCCACCATCACCCTGTCGCTCGAGCGCATCGTCGCGCTCATGGAAGAAGAGAGCGGGGTGGCGACGGAAACCCAGGGCGACGTCTCGTCGCCCATCCTCGAGGTGCCCACGGGTGGCGCGCCTCCCGAATCAGGATTGGTTGTATGAGAGCAAACGAACTGAACGACCCTACGACCTCAAGTGCCGTGGCGCCGGCGGCGGGCAGCAAAACGCATCTGTTGCGTGAGCCCCGCCGCAAGGACGGCGCCGCGATCCACCAGCTCATTTCCGAGTGCCCGCCACTCGACCTCAATTCCCTGTACGCGTACCTGCTCCTGTGCGAGCACAACCGCGGCACCTGCGTCCTGGCCGAAAGCGCCGGTGGACGCATCGATGGATTTATCTCCGCTTACGTGCTTGCCGACAGGCCCGACGTGTTGTTCGTCTGGCAGGTCGCCGTGCACACCCGCGCACGCGGCCAACGGTTAGGCCGCGCCATGCTCCGGGCGCTCTTGCAACGCGAGGGGCTCGTGCATGTTCGTCATCTTGAAACCACGGTGGCGCCTGACAACCAGGCCTCGCGCCGCACGTTCGCCGGCCTGGCCAGCGAGCTGGGCGCCCACGTCTCCGAGCAGCCGTTCTTCGATCGGCAGCTTTTCGGCGGCGCGGACCATGACGACGAGATGTTGTTGAGGATAGGCCCGTTCACCCTGCCCGCCCCCTAGGCGGCAACGCGGTTCTGTCGAAAACCGGGATGGCTTTGACGCATCCGGATGCGCCCGGCGCGCATGCGGAAGGGATCTGGCCGTCTGTCAACTTATGAGATGAAAGGGAGGATTAATCACATGGACTTGAAAATCTTTGACCGGATGGAGTCGGAAGTACGAGGCTATATCCGGTCGTTTCCCGTGATCTTCAGCCAGGCCAGGGGTTCGACGCTGGTCGATGAGGAAGGCAGCGAGTACATCGACTTCTTCAGTGGCGCCGGCACCTTGAACTACGGCCACAACAATCCGATCCTCAAGGAAAAACTGCTCGAATACGTGCAGGCCGATGGCGTGGTGCATGGCCTGGACATGGCCACCAGCGCCAAGAAAAGCTTCCTCGAGGCGGTCGACCGCGTGCTGCTCAAGCCGCGCAACTGGCAATACACCCTGCAGTTCACCGGCCCCACCGGCACCAATGCGGTCGAGGCGGCGCTCAAGATCGCGCGCCAGGTGAAGGGGCGTCCCAATGTGATTTCCTTCACGCACGGTTTTCACGGCGTCAGCGGCGGCTCGCTGGCGGTGACCGCCAACATGAAGTTCCGCGACGCCTCCGGCTACCCGCTGGCCAACACCACCTTCATGCCCTATGACGGCTACTTCGGCCCGGACGTGGACACCATGGCCTACCTGGAGCGCATGCTGGAAGATCCCAGCAGCGGCATGGACAAGCCCGCCGCCGTCATCGTCGAGACGGTGCAGGGCGAGGGCGGCGTCAACGTTGCCACGCTGCGCTGGCTCAAGGAACTGGACAAGCTCTGCAAGCGCCACGACATGCTGCTGATCGTGGACGACATCCAGGTCGGCTGCGGCCGCACCGGCACCTTCTTCAGCTTCGAGGCCGCCGGCATCCGCCCGGACATCATCACGCTGTCCAAGTCGCTGTCGGGCTTCGGCCTGCCGATGTCGTTGGTGCTGATGAAGCCCGAGCTGGACGTCTGGAAACCCGGCGCCCACAGCGGCACTTTCCGCGGCAATAACCTGGCGTTCGTCACCGCCACCCAGGCGCTGGAGACCTACTGGGCCAACACCGCGTTCACCGCCGAGATCCAGCGCAAGGAGCGCCTGGTGCGCGACTGGCTGGAGAACCTGGTGCACAGCTATCCCAACGCCGGCCTGTCGGTGCGGGGCCGCGGGCTGATCCAGGGCCTGGTGAGCAACGCCACCCCGGCGCTGTCCAACCGCATCGCCGCCAACGCCTTCAAGCGCGGCGTGGTCATCGAGACCTCGGGTGCGCATGACGAAGTGCTCAAGCTGCTGCCGGCCCTGACCATCGAGGAAGAACTGCTGTCCAAGGGCCTGGAAGTGATCGAGGCCAGCGTGGCCGACGCGCTGGCCGAAGAGGGGCAGTCCGCCCGCATCCTGAAATTTGGAGGAAAACGTCAATGATCGTACGCAATGTCAAAGATGTGATCGGCACCGCCGACGAAGTCCGCACCGATACCTGGGTCAGCCGCCGCGTGCTGCTCAAGAAGGACGGCATGGGCTTTTCCTTCCACGAGACCACCATCTTCCCGGGCGGTCGCACCCACATCCACTACAAGAATCACCTGGAGGCGGTGTGGTGCATCGAGGGCGACGGCTCCATCGAGACGATTGCCGACGGCAAGAAGTATGAACTCGGCCCGGGCGTGGTCTACGCGCTGAACGAGCACGATGAGCATTGGCTGTGCGGCGGCAAGGAGCCGCTGCGCGTCATCTGCGTCTTCAACCCGCCGCTGACCGGCCAGGAAGTGCATGACAAAGAGGGCGTCTACGCCCTGCCTGAAGCCGAAGCCCAAGCGGCCTGATACAAGGAGGTTCGCATGATCTCACCTGCGCAGGATCCGTACGCCTCCCGTACGGATCGAAGTTCCGCCATCATTTCCCGCCAGGATCCGGTGGTCTATGGAGAAGGCAAGTACGCCGACGCCCTGAGCGGCGAGCAGATCGGCAGCTACGAGCGCGATGGTTTCCTGCTGCTGGAGAACCTGTTCTCCGAAGCCGAAGTGCGGGCGTTGTCGGCCGAGGTCGAGCGCATGACGCGCGACCCGTCGATCGTGCGCCGCGAGGAGTCGATCACCGAGCCCGGCAGCAACGCCGTGCGCTCCATTTTCATGGTGCACGTCCTGAACCCCGTGCTGGCGCGCCTGGTGCGCGATCCGCGGCTGGTCAACGTGGCGCGCCAGATCCTGGGGTCCGAGGTCTACATCCACCAGTCCCGCGCCAACATGAAGCCCGGCTTCAAGGGCAAGGAGTTCTACTGGCACTCCGACTTCGAGACCTGGCACGTGGAAGACGGCATGCCGTCGATGCGCGCGCTCAGCTGCTCGGTGCTGCTGACCGAGAACAATGACTGCAACGGCCCGCTGATGCTGGTGCCGGGCTCGCATCGGCAGTTCATTTCGTGCGTCGGCGAAACGCCCAACGACCACTACAAGCAGTCGCTCAAGAAGCAGGAGTACGGCGTGCCGGATCCGGTCAGCCTGCAATTGCTGGTCGAGCAGGGCGGCATCCGCACGATGACGGCCAAGGCGGGGTCGGTGGTGTTCTTCGATTGCAACACCATGCACGGCTCCAACAGCAACATCTCGCCGTGGCCGCGCGCCAACGTGTTCATGGTCTACAACAGCATGGAAAACACGCTGGAGCCGCCCAAGTACGGCCTGACCCCGCGTCCCGAGCACATCGCCACCCGCAAGGCGTTCAAGGCGGTCACGCCGCTCGACACGTTGAAGCTGGTCGGCAGCTAGCGCGGCACCTTGTCCGCGGCGGATGCTTGCCGGCGCTGGTCGGGGCGTGGCCTGACCGGCCGCGCGCGGGGGCGACCCATGCCGTTCCCGCCGCGCGCTTTCCCGTGAGGGAAAGAACGCCCGCGCCGCTTGCATGCGCCGCAGCCCAGGCCTTTCGGCCTGGGCTTTTTTTCGTCGTTCCGCTATGCTCTGCCGTCTTTCCCTGCCGGAAGTCGCATCATGTCCGCCCGCATCCTCAGCCTGCATATCTACCCCGTCAAATCCTGTGCCGGTATCGACCTGTCCGAGTCGCCGGTGGACCGCGCCGGGTTGGCCCACGACCGCCGCTGGATGCTGGTTGGGGCGGACGGCCATTTCATGACGCAGCGTCAATGGGCGGCCATGGCCCTGATCCGCACGGCGCTCACGGCCGACGCCTTGCGGCTTTCGGCGCCCGGCATGCCCGATCTGGACGTGCCGCTGGACGGCTCGGCGCTGCAACCCGGCGTCGAAAGCGTGGGCGTCTGGAAGGACACGCTCGACGCGCGCCGCGAAAGCGAGGCCGCGGCGCAGTGGTGTTCGGATTTCCTCAAGACGCCTTGCCGCCTGTACAAGGTCGACACCGGCGCGACGCGGCCCGCCAAGCCGGAATGGGTGGACAAGTGGGCCGAAAGCCATCCAGATCTGGCGCAGACGTTCGGGGGAGATCACTTCTTCGGCTTTGCCGACGGCTTCCCCCTGCTGGTGGCGAACCAGGCATCGCTCGATGACCTGAACGCGCGCCTGCGGGCCAAGGGCGTGGCGCCGGTGCCGATGGACCGGTTCCGGCCCAATATCGTGGTGCAGGGCGAGTGGGAGGCCTTCGAGGAAGACCATACCGCCATGATCACCACGGGCGCGGTCAGCATGGCGTTCGTCAAGCCGTGCACGCGCTGCTCGATTCCCGACATCGACCAGCGCACCGCCGTGCAGCACGACGAGCCGGGCCGCACGCTGGCGGGCTACCGCAACCTGGAGATCGGGGTGGTGTTTGGCCAGAACGCCATCGTCGATGCGCCGGCCGGCGCCCGCCTGAAGGTGGGCGACGCGGTCGACATCGAACTGGATTTCTAGCCCGCCGCGCCCCGGCGCGCGGCCGGGGCGGCGGTATCCGGCCGTCGATCAGGCCGACGACAGCTTCAGGCCGATCAGGCCCACGACGATCAGCGCCACGCTGGCGATGCGCAGCCAGCTGATGGATTCATCGAACAGGATGATGCCGGCCACGAAGGCGCCGACGGTGCCGATGCCGACCCACACCGCGTAGGCGGTGCCCAGCGGCAGCGTCTTCATGGCCAGCGCCAGCAGCCAGAAGCTGATGAGCATGCCGCCGACGGTGACGAGCGACGGCATCAGGCGCGTGAACCCATGGGTATATTTGAGGCCGACGGCCCAGACGATTTCGAACAGGCCGGCCAGTACAAGGATGATCCAGGTCATGACGACTCCTACTTGAGAGGGGTCGTCCCCGGATTGATGCGCTTGCGGCAATGGCCAATGCCGTCGTTGCCGATGGCAAATGCCGCCATGTCGCGGCCAGCGCAGCAACGGGCCGTCCCGTCGCGGCAAAAATTATAGAATACCGGCTTCCGACGGCAAAACCGGGTGCCGTTCGGCTGCATGCCCGCAGGTGCGCGCCATCCGCGGGTGTTTCACATTCATCGCATCACTTCGCGTTCCGGCACGCGAAACCAGGATATTTCCATCATGCAACGCATCATGCTGCGGGCAAAGCTGCACCGCGTCACGGTCACCGAAGCCGACCTGCACTACGAAGGGTCTTGTGGCATCGACGAAGACCTGCTGGACGCTGCCGGCATGCGCGAGTTCGAACGCATCGAGCTCTACAACATCAACAACGGCGAACGCTTCGACACCTACATCATCAAGGCGGCCCGCGGCAGCGGCATCATTTCGCTCAATGGCGCGGCCGCGCGCCGGGCGCAGGTCGGCGACCTGATGATCATCTGCACCTACGGGCCGATGTCCGAAGAGCAATCCGCCACCCACAAGCCGCAGGTCGTGCTGGTGGACGACGCCAACCGCGTCAAGGAAATCCGCAAGTTCCCGGCCTGAGGCCGGGCCGGGCGGCGTGCCGTGGGGTGTGTCCCATGGGCGCCGTCAACCCTGATCCCCCTGATACGTTTCATCATGAGCTTCCAGGTCATCATCCAACCCAGCAAGCATCAATTCCCGGTCGAGCCCGGCCAGACCGTGCTCGACGGCGCCCTGGCCGCGGGCATCGTGCTGCCCTACAGCTGCCGCAACGGCGCCTGCTCCACCTGCAAGGGCAAAGTGGTGTCCGGGGAGTTCGACGCCGGCCAGTACCCCGCGCAGATCCTCTCACCCGAGGAGCTGGCCGACGGCTACACCCTGTTCTGTCAGGCCCGGCCCGCCTCCGACATGGTGGTCGAGTCCACCGAAGTGCGCCTGGCCAGCGACATCCAGATCCGCAAGCTGCCCTCGCGCGTGCAGACGATGGAAAAGGCGGCGCCGGACGTGACCGTGCTCAAGCTGCAATTGCCCGCCTCGGAGCAATTCCGCTACTACGCCGGCCAGTACATCGAGATCATCCTCAAGGACGGCCGCCGCCGCAGCTATTCCATGGCTGGCGCGCCGCACACCGGCAGCCCGCTGGAACTGCACATCCGTCACCTCCCGGGCGGGGTGTTCACCGACCACGTGTTCGGCGCCGGCGACACGCAGATGAAGGAACGCGAGATCCTGCGGCTGGAAGGGCCGTTCGGTTCGTTCTTCCTGCGCGAAGACAGCGACAAGCCGATCATCCTGCTGGCCAGCGGCACGGGCTTTGCGCCCGTCAAGGCCATCGTCGAGCACATGATCCACAAGAACATCCGCCGTCCGGTCGCGCTGTACTGGGGCGGTCGGCGCCCGCGCGATCTGTACATGGACGCGCTGGCGCAGTCGTGGGCCCGTGACCTGCCGGACTTCCGTTACGTGCCGGTGGTGTCGAACGCGCTCGAGGAAGACGGCTGGAGCGGCCGTGACGGCTTCGTCCACGAGGCCGTGCTGCAGGACATCCCCGACATGTCGGGCCACCAGGTCTACGCCTGCGGCGCGCCGCCGATGGTGGACGCCGCCCGGCGCGAGTTCAGCGCCCAGTGCGGCCTGCCGCCCGAGGAATTCTATGCGGACGCCTTCACGTCCGAGGCCGATCTGGCGAAAGCCGCGACTTGACCGAGATCAGGCCGCGCGCAACGCGAAGGGGAGGGATCCGGCATCGGCGGATTCCTCCCCTTTTTTTGATGGCGGCGGGCGTAGGCGAGGGCGGGGCGCCGGGGTAAACTGCGGTGTCATCTTGGCAGCGGCTTGCCGCGGGGGGCGGACATCGTGTCCGCAGGGCCCGCGGGTACGCAGGGAGCAATGCGGGCATGAAAGTAGCGGTATTGGGTAGCGGCATCATCGGAATCTCCAGCGCCTGGTGGCTGAGCCAGGCCGGCCACGACGTCGTGGTCATCGACCGCTGCACCGGACCCGCCCAGGAGACCAGCCTTGCCAACGGCGCGCAGATCTCGGTCTCCTATGCGGAGCCCTGGGCCAATCCGCAGGCGCCCCTGAAGCTGCTCAAATGGATGTTCCAGGACGACGCGCCGCTGTTGTTCCGTCCGCAGCTGGACCTGCGCCAGTGGATGTGGGGCCTGGCCTTCCTGCGCGAATGCCTGCCGGGCCGGCTGGCGCCGAACATCCGCGCCATGGTGCGCATGGCCGAATACAGCCGCGCCACGCTGCGCGGCATGCGCGCCGAGCTGGGCATCGAATACGACCACCTCGAGCGCGGCATCCTGAATTTCTACCGCGATCAACACGAATTCGAGAACTCGCAGCGCGCCGCCGGCCTGATGCGCGACTTCGGCGTGGAGCGCCGCGTCGTGTCGACTGACGAGGTCATCGCCATCGAACCGGCCTTGGCGCCGCATCGCAACACCATCGTCGGCGGCGACTACACGCCCGAGGACGAGAGCGGCGACGTGCACCTGTTCACCGTCGCGCTGGCCGAGCGCTGCGCGCGCGCCGGCGTCGAATTCCGCTACAGCACCCGCGTCACCCGGCTCATCACCGAGGCCGGCGCGGTCAGCGGCGTCGAACTGATCGAACCCGATGGCCGCTACGGCGCCCTGGCCGCCGACGCCTACGTGGTGGCCATGGGCAGTTTCAGCCCTTCGCTGCTGCGCCCGCTCGGCATTCCGTGCAATGTCTATCCGGCCAAGGGCTATTCGGCGACCTTCCCGGTCCTGCAACCGGGCGCCGCGCCCACGGTCAGCCTGACCGACAGCAGCCACAAGGTGGTGTTTTCGCGGCTCGGCGACCGCCTGCGCATGGCCGGCACCGCCGAGCTGTCCGGCTATTCGCGCGGCCTGAACACCGGCCGCTGCGAAGCCATGACGCGGCTCGCCCGCGAACTCTTTCCCGACGCGCTCGATTTCGAGCGCGTCAGTTATTGGTCGGGCCTGCGCCCGTCCACTCCCTCGAACGTGCCCATCATCGGCCGTAGCCGTATCCCCAATTTGTATATCAATACCGGACACGGTACTCTCGGCTGGACGATGGGCGTCGGCTCGGGCCGGGCACTGGCCGATCTGCTGAGCGGACGTCGTCCAGAACCGGAATTCCCTTTTCTTGGTCTATGAACCTATGAAGAAATTGCAATTGGCGGGCATTGCCCGCGCGATGTTCGCCAGCCGGCGCACATGGGTCTTTGGCGCCGCCATGGCGGTCGCTGGCGCGGTCCACGCCGCACCCGTCGAAATCCAGGTCTGGCACACGCTGCCGGACGCCAACAAGGCCGAGTTCGAGAAACTGGCCAAGCAGTACAACAAGGAACAGGACCAGGTCAAAGTGACCCTGCGCGCCTTCGCCTCGCAGGCGCAGCTGCAGCAGGAAGCCACCGCCGCGGTCAAGGCCAAGAAGGCCCCCAACCTGGTGCAGCTGAACGACAACCACTCGCCGGAAGTGGTGGCCGAGCACAAGGCCATCCTGCCGATGTACGACCTGCTGGCCAAGTATCCGGTCAAGGACCTGAACTGGTTCGTGCCTGCCACCAGCAGCTTCGTGCGCGACGGCAAGGGCCGCCTGCTGGCGTTCCCCTGGATGGCCGAAGTGCCGGTGATGTTCTACAACACCGCCGCCTACAAGAAGGCCGGCCTCGATCCCAACAAGCCCGCCCGCACCTGGACCGCCCTGCAGGGCGAGCTGCTCAAGCTGCGCGACGTGGCCGACCTCGACTGTCCCTATGCCTCCAGCGACCAGGTCACGGTCCACCTGGAAAACCTGGCGCCGGTGAACAACCAGCAATACACCAGCAACAACAACGGGCTGGACGCGGTCACCAAAAAGAGCGCGGCGCCGGCGATGCAGTTCGACACGCTCTACATGCGCCACATTTCGCTGATGGTCAGCTGGAAGCGTTCGCTGCTGTTCATGGCGCACACCGCCGACAACAGCGCCGACAAGCTGTTCGCCAAGGGCGAGTGCGCCGTGCTGACCGGCTCCTCGGGTTCGTTCGGCCAGTTCCTGAACACCAAGTCGCTGGCGTTCGGCGTGGCCCCGCTGCCTTACTACGACCAGGTCACCCAGAACGGCGGCCAACCGTTCGTGAGCGGTTCGGCGCTGTGGGCGCTGGAAGGCCGTCCCAAGGATGAGGAAAAGGCCACGGCGCAATTCCTGGCCTGGCTGTCCAAGCCCGTCATCGCGGCCGAATGGCACCAGCGCACCGGCTACCTGCCGCTGACCGAGGCGGCCTTCCGCGCCTCCGACGTGTCGTTCTACAAGAGCATTCCCGGCGCCCAGGCGGTGGTGGCTTCCATGAGCAACCGCCCGGTTGCCAACAGCCGCGGCTTCCGCATGGCCAACTACGATCGCATCGAGCCGGTATTCAACCAGCAGCTCAACGATGCGCTGGAAGGCAAGACGCCGCCGGTGGCGGCCCTGAACAACGCCGCCAGCCAGGCGCGCAGCATCGCCACGCAGCGCTGAGGCCGCGCCAGCCGGCCCGGCGCCCGCGCGCCGTCCGGCAGCGCCCGCAAGCCCGGTTTTCGAACCGGGCTTTTTTTCTTGCCCGCGTCCTTGCCCGCGCTTTTGCCGCGTCGGAGAGGGCGATTCGATCCATGCGTACATGCCGGTCTGCCTTTCCGGCCCGCAGGGGTTCACCATGCCCGGCGTGGTGCGATCCGTTCCCGGGTCGCCGTTCCTGGGATGGTGGGGCACATGGTACGAATCCTCTTTCTCGCCGGCGCGCTGTCGAGCCTGGCCGGTTGCGCATGGACGCCCGGCGCGGCGCCGATGGCAGGGGCCGGTTGGCGGGCATCCGGCGTCGCCGCGCCGGGGTTCCGATTCGATTGGCAGTTGTCCGGCGATCCCGCGGTCGCGCCGATGCAGGTGTTCGACGATGGCCGGGAGACCTGGCTGCAGTTCGCGCCGGGCCAGGCGATACCCGCCATCTTCGGCGTGGACGCCGATGGCGAGCGGGTTGTTCCCTACGTGCGCCGCGATCCCTACGTGGTGCTGGCCGGCAACTGGGATAGCTTGTGGTTTCGTGGCGGCAGGCTGCTTGCCCGGGCGCGGCGCGCCCCGGCAGGGGGCTCGATCAAGGCGCGGCGGATGGCGATGCGCCGGCCGGGATGTCCCCCAGGGTGCAAGGCGCCGACAACCCTCTATAATCAACGATTCGCCTAAATCCTGCTTCATCCACGATGAAATCCTCCGAGATTCGCCAGCAGTTCCTGCAATTCTTCAAGTCCAAGGGACACACCATCGTTCCTTCGTCGTCGCTCGTGCCGGGCAACGATCCGACCCTGCTTTTCACCAATTCGGGCATGGTCCAGTTCAAGGACGTCTTCACGGGCAAGGAATCGCGGTCGTACACGCGTGCCACGTCGTCGCAGCGCAGCGTGCGCGCCGGCGGCAAGCACAACGACCTGGAGAACGTGGGCTACACCGCCCGCCACCATACGTTCTTCGAAATGCTGGGCAATTTCAGCTTCGGCGATTACTTCAAGCGCGATGCCATCCAGTACGCCTGGGAACTGCTGACGCAGGTCTACAAGCTGCCGGCCGAGAAGCTCTGGGTCACCGTCTACCAGGAAGACGACGAGGCCTATGACATCTGGGCCAAGGAAGTCGGCGTGCCGACCGAGCGCATCATCCGCATCGGCGACAACAAGGGCGCGCGCTACGCGTCGGACAACTTCTGGCAGATGGCCGACACCGGTCCCTGCGGCCCGTGCTCGGAAATCTTCTACGACCACGGCCCCGAGATCTGGGGCGGCCCCCCGGGATCGCCCGAGGAAGACGGCGACCGCTACATCGAGATCTGGAACCTGGTGTTCATGCAGTTCGAGCGCGACGCCGCCGGCAACATGCCGCGCCTGCCGCGTCCCTGTGTCGATACCGGCATGGGCCTGGAGCGCATCGCGGCCGTGCTGCAGCACGTCCACTCCAATTACGAAATCGACCTGTTCCAGAACCTGATCGCCGCCGCCGCGCGCGAAACCGGCGTCAAGGACCTGGAAAACAATTCCCTCAAGGTCATTGCCGACCACATCCGCGCCTGCTCGTTCCTGATCGTCGACGGCGTCATTCCCAGCAACGAAGGCCGCGGCTACGTGCTGCGCCGCATCGTCCGCCGCGCGCTGCGCCACGGCTACAAGCTGGGCCAGACCAGGCCGTTCTTCCACCGCCTGGTGCCCGACCTGGTCGCCGAGATGGGCGAAGCCTATCCCGAACTGGCCGCCACCGCCGAGCGCGTGGCGCAGGTGCTCAAGCAGGAAGAAGAACGCTTCGGCGAAACGCTGGAACACGGCATGCGCATCCTCGACGGCGCGCTGGCCAACGTGCCCAAGGGCGGCCAACTGGACGGCACCACGCTGTTCACGCTGTACGACACCTACGGCTTCCCCGTGGACCTGACCGCCGACATCTGCCGCGAACGTGAAGTCGACGTCGACATGGCCGGCTTCGAGGTCGCCATGGAACGCCAGCGCGACCAGGCCCGCGCGGCCGGCAAGTTCAAGATGGCCGAGGGCCTGAGCTACGAAGGCGCGGAAACGCGCTTCGAGGGCTACGAAAAGCTCGAACTCGACAACGTCAAGGTCACGGCCCTGTATGTCGACGGCACCCAGGTGCAACAGGTCCAGGCCGGCCAGAGCGCCGTGGTGGTGCTGGACGCCACCCCGTTCTACGCCGAGTCCGGCGGCCAGGTCGGCGACACCGGCCTGCTCGAAGCCGCCGGCGTGCGCTTCGCCGTGGGCGATACGCTCAAGATCCAGTCCGGCGTGTTCGGCCATCACGGCACGCTGGAAGAGGGCAAGCTGGCGGTGGGCGACACCGTGCTGGCGCGCGTGGACGCGGTGCGCCGCGCCCGCACCGTGCGCAACCACTCCGCCACTCACCTGATGCACAAGGCCCTGCGCCAGGTGCTGGGCGCGCACGTGCAGCAGCGCGGCTCGCTGGTCGACCCCGACAAGACCCGTTTCGACTTCGCCCAGGACGCGCCCCTGACGGCCGAGCAGATCGCCCGCGTCGAGGCCATCGTCAACGCCGAAATCCTCGCCAACCAGCCCACCGTGGCCCAGGTCATGGCCTACGATGACGCCGTCAAGGGCGGCGCCATGGCGCTGTTCGGCGAAAAGTACGGCGACACCGTGCGCGTGCTCGACATCGGCTTCTCGCGCGAACTGTGCGGCGGCACCCACGTCGGCCGCACCGGCGACATCGGCCTGTTCAAGATCGTCTCCGAAGGCGGCGTGGCCGCTGGCGTGCGCCGTATCGAGGCCATCACGGGCGACAACGCCCTGGCCTGGGTACAGAACCAGAGCGCCTTGCTGGCCCAGGTGGCCGGCATGCTGCGCAGCACGCCCGCCGACCTGCCCGCCCGCATCTCGCAGGTGCAGGACCAGGTCAAGCAGCTTGAAAAAGACCTGGAACAATCGCGCAGCAAGCTCGCCGCCAGCGCCGGCAACGACCTGGCCAGCTCCGCGGCCGTCGAGGTCAAGGGCATCAAGCTGCTGGCCGCCAGCATCGGCGACGTTGATCCCAAGGCCCTGCGCGGCATGGTCGACAACCTGAAGGACCGCCTCAAGCCCGCCGTGGTGCTGCTGGCCACCGGCTCGGCCGATGGCAAGATCAGCGTCGTCGGCGGCGTCACGGCCGACCTGACCAACCGCATCAAGGCCGGCGACCTGGTGGGCTTCGTCGCCAGCCAGGTGGGCGGCAAGGGCGGCGGCCGTCCGGACATGGCCATGGGTGGCGGCACCGACATCGCGGCCTTGCCCGCCGCGATCGCCAGCGTGCAGAAGTGGGTCGATGAGCGCCTCTGACATGGACAACGCGTCCGGCGCGCCAGCGCCGTCCTTCGACCAGGAGGTGGATGCCAGCGGCCTGACCTGCCCCTTGCCCATCCTGCGCGCCAAGAAGGCCCTGGCGCAGATGGAAAGCGGACAGGTGCTGCGCGTCGTCACCACCGACCGCAACGCCATCCGCGACTTCCAGGCGTTCTCGCGCCAGACCGGCAATGTGCTGGTCGCGCAGCATGAGGCGGACGGCCGCGGCGTGCATTTCCTGCGCCGCCGCTAGCCACGCAGCTGCCGCGCGACTCATGAAAAAGGCCAGCCTCTCCCCGGGCTGGCCTTTTTGTTGGCGATCGCCGCGCCTTATTTGTGGATCGCCGCCGCCACCGCTTGCGTGATGGTGAAGTCCACCAGGTCGCCTTCCTTGAGCTGCGCCAGCCGGGCCTGCAGAGCGGGATCCTGCACCTGGATCGTGCGCAGGCCGCCTTGCGGACCCTTCAGTGTGACGAGGTTGGCGCTCTTGTTGATGTGCCAGATTTCCGCGGTGATGGTGGTCTGCCGGCCCATCGCGCCACCCGGCTTGGCGCCCTTGGCGCTGCGCGTGGCGGCGGTCTCGGTGACCACCTCCGGCGCGCCGGAGCCTGCCCGGCGCACGTCGATGGCGACCGACTCGTAATAGTCCAGCGTAAGCGAATCGCCCGGCTTGATTTGCTTGAAGTTGCGCACGTTCGGCCCGGCCTGCACATCCACTACATTGCCATTGGCGCCCTGCAGGGTGATGGTGCGGCTGGCGGGGTCGACCGCCGTGACCTTGCCGGTGACGGTGGTGAGCGCCGCGCCGACCACCCGGGCCTGGGCCGCCATCGGCAGCGCCAGCAGGCCCGCCAGCAAACCTGTGGCCGCCAGGCGCGCGACAGGGGTGAAGACAGTTTTACGGTTCTTCATGGTGTTGCACCCTCCGGTAGAGGAAGTTTGGGGAAAACGCTGGGGAGAAATGGGGCGCGATCAGCCGCTGTGAAACCGCGGACGTTTACGCGGGCGCAGGGGGCGCGAGGGCGGAGAAGGGCGGCGCCGTTGCGGCGCGGCAGGGGGAGGCGGGCTTGCGGATGTGGCGCAGGATGACATTCCGATCTCTCCAATCGGGGAAATGCTTCACACGCACTTGCAAAGGGCGCCGTTCCGGCAGGGCATTCCGGGTGGAAACCCCGCCCGGCCACTTTCGTGCGCCCTCGCGCAGCACAGCGGCCCGTGACGGGCTACACTCTGTCTGCGGCGGGCTCCGGCCCGTATTTTGATTTTGTAGAATACCGTATGTGGTGCATATGTGGTGTTTTCGCGTATGAATCGCGCCGCGACTTCCGAGATTCAGCACGGGCATTTGCCAGCTGGCTTGTTTAAGTGCTAGAATTTCCCGTTTTTCACAACTAATTCAAGGGATTACCTATGGTGGTGATTCGCCTGGCCCGCGGTGGGTCCAAGAAGCGTCCGTTCTACAACCTGGTGGCCACCGATTCGCGTAACCGTCGCGACGGCCGTTTCATCGAGCGCGTGGGTTTCTACAACCCCGTCGGCAATGAAGGCGCCGAAAACCTGCGCATCGCGCTGGATCGCGTGCAGCACTGGACCAGCAACGGCGCCCAGCTGTCGCCGGCCGTCGAGCGTCTGGTCAAGGACTACTCGGCCAAGGTTTCCGCCGCGGCTTGATGCCCGCGTCGTACGCCTGAACCCTGCTAGTTTCCAGCTACGCTGTACGAAACCGATAGCCCGATACATGTCTGATGCCGCACATTCCAACGCGGCGCCTGCGGACTTGATCGAGCTTGGTCGCATCAGTGCGGCCTACGGTGTGAAAGGCTGGGTCAAGGTGCAGCCGCATTCGGCCAATGCCGAAGTGCTGCTCTCAGCTTCTCAATGGTGGTTGACTCGCCCTGTGCCTGAATTGGCGCGGGGCGCTGTCGTGTCTGCGCCTGTCGCATACAAGGTCGTGCAAGTCCGTTCCCAGGGGGCCACCGTGGTGGCCCAGCTGGCGGGCATCGCCGACCGCGACCAGGCCGAAGCGCTGCGCGGTTTTTCCGTGCAGGCGCCGCGGGGCTCCTTCCCCGCGCCCGAAGAAGACGAATACTACTGGGTCGATCTCATTGGTTGTTCGCTGTACACCACGGCGGATGGCGAGGCTGCGCTCATTGGCGTGGTCGATGAAGTCTTTGACAACGGCGCTCACGCCGTCTTGAAAGTCTTGCGCCAGCAGGCCGGGGCCAATGGTCCCGAATTTGTCCTGACCTCCAAGGGAAAGCCCGCCGAAATGCTCGTTCCGTTCGTGCGCGCGCATATCCATGCCGTCGATCTGGCCGCGCGCCGCATCGACAGCGACTGGCCCGCGGATCTCCTCTGATGCGCATTGACGTCGTGACGCTCTTTCCCGAAATGTTCGGGGTGGTGCGTGACCTGGGCGTCACCGGCCGGGCCCACGCCCAGGGCCGGTGGGCCCTGCATGCGTGGAATCCGCGCGATTTCACCAATGATCCTCACCGTACCGTGGACGACCGCCCCTATGGCGGCGGCCCCGGCATGGTGATGATGGCGGCCCCGCTGGAGGCCGCCGTCAATGCCGCCCAGGCGGCGCGCGCGGCCCAAGGCCTGGGGCCGGCCCCGGTGGCGCTGCTCGCGCCCGTGGGCAAGCGCTACGACCAGGCCGGCGCCGAGGCGCTGGCCGCCAGCGACGGTCTGATCCTGATCTGTGGTCGCTACGAAGGCGTCGACCAGCGTTTCATCGAGCGCTGTGTCACGCATGAAATCTCGCTGGGCGACTTTGTGTTGTCCGGCGGGGAAATCGCCGCGCTCGCCGTCATCGACGCCGCGGTGCGTCTGTTGCCGGGCGTGCTGAACGACGGCGACTCCGCGCTGCAGGACTCCTTCAACGACACGCTGTCCGGCCTGCTGGACAGCCCGCATTACACGCGCCCCGAAGTCTACGAGGGCGCGCCCGTGCCGGCGCCGCTGCTCAGCGGCCACCATGCCAACATCTCGCGCTGGCGCCGGGAGCGCTCGCTGGCGCTGACCGCTGCGCGTCGCCCCGAGCTGATCGAGTCGGCCCGCGCCCAGGGATGGTTGTCGCTGGCCGACGAACGCTTCCTGGCCGAGCTGGCCGGCGAGCCGTTGCCGCCGCTTCCCGCCAAGCGCCGCCGCGGCGGCAAGCCCAAGGCTTCCTGAGCCGGCGCAGACATCTCCGGGGCCCGTGCCAGGACGTACCCTCCGCCGGTTCCGGCGGGGCGCATCTCTCTGCCGTTCTTCGGCAGGTTTCCTCCGCAAGCTTTTTCCCTTTTCCAAGACTGGATCGGCCTAGGGATGCTCCTAGGTTGTAGCGGCCCGGCTCGCTCCTTAGTATTGAAAATTACATAAAAATGAAATTTTCATATGAGTCGATCCTCATCTTCTGGTGCGCATGACGATGCGGCGCTGTCCAAGCCGGCGCTGGCGCCGGGGCGGCCCGAATCGGCCGTCGACATGTGGCTGGGCCAGCAGCTGCGCCAACTGCGCAAGCAGCACGGCCGCTCGCTGGCGGACGTGGCGCAGGCCTGCGGCATGTCGCTGGGCCTGCTCAGCCAGATCGAGCGCGGCCTGAGCTCGGCCTCGGTCAAGACCCTGCATCAGTTGGCGCGCGAGTTCGGCGTCTCGGTCAATACGCTGCTGCGCAATGCCGAACACACCGAAGGCGAGGATGGCGGGCGCGTGGCCCGCGCCGGCACGCACCGCTACATCGACTTGCGCGAGAAGGGCATCGTCAAGGAGATGTACACGCCGCCGGCCTGCCGCAGCATGGATCTGTGCCGCGCCACCATCGAGCCGGGCGGCTCGACCGGCAACGAGCTGTTCGTGACCGGGCAGGGCGAGCAGATCGGCGTGGTGCTCAAGGGGGCGCTGGAGTTGTGGGTGGGCGACCGGGTCGTGCTGCTCAAGGAGGGCGACAGTTTCTGCTATGCCAGCAGCACGCCGCGGCGCTGGCGCAATCCCGGCTCGCAGGTGACCGAAGTCATCTGGGCCATCTCGAATATCAATCAAGCCGCGGGGGATATGACGCAACCGCCGCCTTGAGCGCGCGGGCAGTGAATCGGCGCGATGACACTGGGGATCATCCGCCTTCCGGGCACGCTCCGGAACGCTTTGCCTAGATGAGGAAATGTCATGAAATTCAAGACTCTGGTTGTCTCTGTATTCGCAGCATTGTCCACGGCCACGGCCGCGCAGGCCCAGACGGTGTTGAAGGTGGGATCCACGCCCACCGGCAGTCCGTTCACTTTTCTTGACACCAAGACCAACTCCATCGAAGGGGTGATGGTCGATATTGTGAAAGCGGTCGGCAAGGAGGCTGGCTTTGAGGTGCAGATCGAGCCCATGGCGTTTTCGGCGCTGATCGGTTCGCTGACTTCCAAGCGCATCGACATCGTCTCGGCGGCCATGTTCATCACGCCGCAGCGCCAACAGGTGGTGAGTTTCTCGGAGCCGGTCTATCGCTATGGCGAAGGCCTGATGGTGCTCAAGAGCGACAACAAGGAATACAAGTCATTCGCCGACATGAAGGGCATGACGGTGGGGGTGCAGGTCGGCACCGCCTTTGTCGAGCCGATCCAGAAGAGCGGCGTGTTCAAGGAGGTGAAGCTCTACGACAATCCGCCGGACATGATGCGCGACGCCAACGCCGGCCGCATCCAGGGCGGGTTCATGGACTATCCCATCGCCGCCTACATCCTGACCCAGGGCAACTATCCCAACCTGAAGATGGCGCAGTCCTACCAGCCCACCGTCATGGGCAGCCTGGGCCTGGCCACGCGCAAGGACGACACCGCCTTGCTCGAACGCATCAACAAGGCGCTGGCCAAGCTCAAGGCCGATGGCGCCATCGACCAGATCCTGAAGAAGTGGGGGCTGGGCGGCTGACGGCCGTTTGATGGCGGGCGTGGCGCCGCGGCAGGCGTCCGCCCGGACTGCGCGCCCTGGCGCGCGGACCGGCCGCGTCCCGGGTTTCCGGAGGCGGCCCAGTTGGGGTGAATCGAGTCATGACGGAATTCTTCAAAGACGCGGCGGAATACCTGCCGATCCTGTTGCAGGGCGCCAAGCTCACCATCCTGGTGACGCTCGGGTCGCTGGTCCTGTCCACGCTGCTGGGGCTGGTGTGGGCGCTGATGCGCGTCTCCGGCAACAAATACCTGTCCAAGTTCAGCGCGGGCGTGATCAACCTGCTGCGCGGCATCCCGATCATCGTGCTGCTGTTCTACATCTATTTCGTGATGCCGGACATGGGCATCGCGCTGACGGCGGTGCAGGCGGCCATCATCGGGCTGGGCATCGCCTACTCGGCCTACCAGGCCGAGAACTTCCGCGCGGGGATCGAAGCCATCGACCGCGGCCAGATCGAGGCGGCCATGGCGATGGGCATGAGCTGGAGCATGACCATGCGCCGCGTGGTGCTGCCGCAGGCCGTCAAGATCGTGCTGCCGCCCTACGGCAACATCATGATCATGATGCTCAAGGACTCGTCGCAGGCGTCCACCATCACGGTGGCCGAGCTTGCCCTGCAAGGCAAGCTGATCGCCGTGTCGACGTTCAAGAACGCCACCGTGTTCTCGCTGGTGGCGCTGATGTACCTGGTGATGTGCGTGCCGCTGATCCTGCTGGTGCGGCATCTGGAAAAGAGGAGTGCCGCCAAATGATCGAACTCAAGGGCGTGCGCAAGAGTTTCGGGTCGCTGGAGGTGCTCAAGGGCATCGATGCCTCGGTCAGCAAGGGCGAAGTCGTATGCGTGATCGGGCCATCCGGCTCGGGCAAGTCCACCATCCTGCGCTGCATCAACGGGCTGGAGCGCTACAACGCCGGCCGCATCACCGTGGATGGCGAACTGGTGGACTGCGATGCGGCCTCCATCGTTTCCATCCGCACGCAGGTGGCGATGGTGTTCCAGCGCTTCAACCTGTTCCCGCATCGCACCGCGCTGGAGAACGTGGTGGAAGGTCCGATCTACGTGAAGGGCGAACCGCGCGCGCAGGCGCTGGAGCGCGGCCGTGAATTGCTCGCCAGTGTCGGCCTGGCCGACAAGGCCGACGCCCATCCGCCGCAACTGTCCGGCGGCCAGCAGCAGCGCGTGGCGATCGCGCGGGCCCTGGCGATGCAGCCGAAGGCGATCCTGTTCGACGAACCGACCTCGGCGCTCGACCCCGAGCTGGTGGGCGACGTGCTGGGCGTGATGCGCAAGCTGGCCGAGGCCGGCATGACCATGGTCGTCGTGACGCACGAGATGAGCTTCGCGCGCGAGGTTGCCGACCGCGTCATGTTCTTTGACGGCGGCGTGATGGTGGAGCAGGGCGCCGCCCGTGAAGTGCTGAATCAGCCGCAGCACCCGCGCACGCAGGATTTCCTGCGCCGCGTGCTGCATCCCATGTGAGGAACCATCATGTCGCAGACGCCGTTTCCGCTTTCCCCGTCGCTCTGGGCCGCCACCGCGGCGCCGCCGCCGGACACGCAGCCGCTGACGCAGTCCGAGCAGGCCGACGTGCTGGTGGTGGGCGGCGGCTACGCCGGCCTGAGCACCGCGCTGCACCTGGCCGAGCAGGGCGTGCGGGTGGTGCTGCTGGAAGCGCGCGAGATCGGCTTCGGGGGCTCGGGGCGCAACGGCGGCCAGGTCATTCCCGGCCTCAAGTACGATCCCGATGCGCTCGTTTCGATGTTCGGCGCCGAGCGCGGCGAACGCCTGGTGCGCTTCGCTGGCGCCACCGCCGACGCGGTGTTCAACCTGATCGAACGGCATGCCATGGACGTGCCGCATGTGCGCAGGGGGTGGATCCAGGGCGCGCACAATCCCGCCGCGCTGGAACTGGCGCACGCCCGCGCCGCGCAATGGGCGCGCCATGGCGCCGACGCGCAGCCGTTGGACCGGGCCGAGGTGGCGCGGCTGATCGGGGCCGACCGCTACCTGGGCGGCTGGGTCGACCGCCGCGCGGGCGCGGTGCAGCCGCTGAGCTATGCGCGCGGACTGGCCCGCGCCGCCCTGAATGCCGGCGCCGTGATTCATACCGACACGCCAGTCGCCGGTCTGAAGCGCGACGGCGGCAAGTGGACCGCCACGACCGCCGGCGGCGCCAGCGTGACCGCCGACCGCGTGGTGATGTGCACCAACGCCTACGGCGCCGATCTGCTGCCGGGCTTGAAGACCTCGATCATCGACGCCAATACCTTCCAGGTCGCCACCACGCCGCTGCCGGAGCGCCTGCGCGCAGGCATCTTTCCGGAAGGCCACGTCACGTCCGATACCCGCAACCTGCTGCTGTATTTTCGCCTGGACCACCAGGGCCGCCTGCTGATGGGCGGGCGTGGGCCCTTCCGCGAGCCCAAGGGGCCGCAGGACTGGGCTCACCTGGAGCGGGTGATGGTGAAGATGTTCCCGCAGGTGGCGGGCACGCCGTTCGAGTACCGCTGGTGCGGCCGCGTGGCCATCACCCGCGACTATCTGCCGCACCTGCACGAGCCGCAGCCCGGGCTGCTGGTGGATATCGGCTGCCAGGGGCGCGGCGTGGGCCTGCAGACCAGCATGGGCCGCGCCATGGCGCAGTACCTCGTCAGCGGCGACGCCAAGGCGCTGCCGGTGCCGTTGTCGCCCGTAAAGCCGTTTCCGCTCTATGGACTGCGCCGCCTGTACGTAAACGCCGTGGTCACCTGGTACCGGATGACCGACGGCGGCGTATAGGCCGATGCGATCAGGCCGCGCGAAAAAAAGCCCCGGAGAGGATCCGGGGCCCTTTGCATGAACGCATTGCCGGGCGATCAGTTGCCCAGCTTGCCGCGCTGTTCGCGCACCTTCTGCAGCGTCTCGCCGAATTGAGCCAGGCGGGCCTTTTCCTGCTCGACCACGGCGGCCGGGGCGCGTTCAACGAAGCTGGCGTTGGACAGCTTGCCGTTGGCCTTGGCGATCTCGCCTTCCAGGCGGGCGATTTCCTTGTCCAGGCGCACGCGCTCGGCGGCCACGTCGATCTCGACATGCAACATCAGGCGGCTGGCGCCCACCACCTGCACCGGCGCGCCAGCGTCGGGCAGGGCGTCCAGCACGTCCACCTGGCTGAGCTTGGCCAGCGCGGCCAGATAGGGGGCGTTGCGCGTCAGCGTGGGCGCGTCGCCCTGGGCGCACAGCGGCACTTTCTGCGCCGGCGACAGGTTCATCTCGCCGCGCAGGGCGCGCACGGCCTCGACCTGGGCCTTCAGTTCGGCCACGTCGGCTTCGGCGGCGGTGTCCACGGCGGCCGGATTGGCCTGCGGGTACGGCTGCACGCTGACACTGTCTGCCACGCCTTGCTTGCGCTTGCCGGCCACCACCGAGACCTTCTGCCACAGCTCTTCCGTGATGAACGGAATGATCGGGTGGGCCAGGCGCAGCACGCCTTCCAGCACGCGGATCAGCGTGCGGCGCGTGCCCAGTTGCTGGGCCGGCGTGCCGGTCTGGATCTGCACCTTGGCCAGTTCCAGGTACCAGTCGCAGTATTCGTCCCAGACGTAGCGGTACAGCGCGTTGGCCACGTTGTCGAAGCGGTAGTCGGCGAAGCCGCGCGCCACGTCGGCTTCCAGCGCCTGTAGCTGGCTGACGATCCAGCGGTCGACGAACGAGGTTTCGCCCGCGTCCGGACCGGTGAGGTCGTGGCCTTCGGTGTTCATCAGCACGAAACGGGTGGCGTTCCAGAGCTTGTTGCAGAAGTTGCGGTAGCCCTCGCAACGCTTCAGGTCGAAGTTGATGTTGCGGCCCAGGGTCGCGTAGGCGGCCATGGTGAAGCGCAGCGCGTCGGTGCCGAAGGCGGGAATGCCGTCCGGGTACTGGCGGCGCGTGGCCTTTTCGATGGCGCCGGCCTGCTTGGGATTCATCAGGCCGTAGGTGCGCTTGGCCACCAGGCCGTCCAGGTCGATGCCGTCGATCAGGTCGACCGGATCCAGCGTGTTGCCCTTGGACTTGCTCATCTTCTGGCCGTCGGCGTCGCGGATCAGGCCGTGCACGTAGACGTGCTTGAACGGGATCTGGCCGGTCAGGTGCGTGGTCAGCATGACCATGCGCGCGACCCAGAAGAAGATGATGTCAAAGCCGGTGACCAGCACGCTGGACGGCAGGTAGCGCGCCAGGTCGGCCGTCTTGTCGGGCCAGCCAAGCGTGGTGAAGGGTACCAGGCCCGACGAGAACCACGTGTCCAGCACGTCCGGATCGCGCTTGAGCTCGCCGGTGACGCCGGCGGCGCGGGCCTGCTGGACGGCTTCGGCCTCATCGTGCGCGACGAACACCTGGCCGTCATCCGAGTACCAGGCGGGAATCTGGTGGCCCCACCACAGTTGGCGCGAAATGCACCAGTCCTGGATGTTGTTGAGCCACTGGTTGTAGATGGTGGTCCAGTTGTCCGGGTAGAACTGGATGCGGCCGTCGGCGACGACCTCCAGCGCCACTTCGGTGATGCTCTTGCCCGGGTTGAGCGTGCCCTCGGGGGCCGGCTTGCTCATGGCGACGAACCACTGGTCGGTCAGCATGGGCTCGAGCACGACGCCGGTGCGGTCGCCCTTGGGCTGCATCATCTTGTGCGGCTCGACCTTGACGAGGTAGCCTTCGGCTTCCAGTTGGGCCACCACGGCCTTGCGGGCCTCGTAGCGCTCCATGCCCTGGAACTGCTTGGGGCCGTTCTCGTTGATGTGCGCGTCGAGCGTGAAGATCACGATCAGCGGCAGGTCGTGGCGCATCGCGCAGGCGTAGTCGTTGAAGTCGTGCGCGCCGGTGATCTTGACGCAACCGGTGCCGAATTCGGGGTCGACGAAGTCATCCGCGATGATGGGGATGTTGCGGTCGCACAGCGGCAGTTCGACTTCCTTGCCGACCAGGTGCTTGTAGCGCGGGTCTTCAGGGTGCACGCACAGCGCGCCGTCGGCCAGCATGGTCTCGGGGCGGGTGGTGGCGATGGTCATGCCGCGCAGGGTGACCGTCTGGCCGTCCTTGTCGACGATGGTCTGCGGACCGTCGACGAAGGGGTAGAGGATGTGCCACATGTGGCCGTCGGTCTCTTCCGACTGGACTTCCAGGTCGGACACGGCCGTCAGCAGCTTGGGATCCCAGTTGACCAGGCGCTTGCCGCGGTAGATCAGGCCCTGTTTATGCAGGCGCACGAAGGTCTCCACCACGCCGCGCGACATGCGGTCGTCCATGGTGAAGTACTCGCGCGGCCAGTCGGCCGAGGCGCCCAGCCGGCGCACCTGGCCGGTGATGGCGTTGCCCGACTTTTCCTTCCACTCCCACACTTTTTCGACGAATTTCTCGCGGCCGAGGTCGTGGCGGGAAACCTTCTGCGCGTCGAGCTGTCTTTCAACCACGATCTGCGTGGCGATGCCGGCGTGATCCGTCCCCGGAATGAAAACGGTGTCGTCGCCCAGCATGCGGTGGTAGCGGATCAGGCCATCCATGATGGTCTGGTTGAACGCATGGCCCATGTGCAGGGTGCCCGTCACGTTGGGCGGCGGGAACTGGATGACGTAAGGCTGACCTTCGGTCCCCGTTTTTACGTGCGACCCCGCGGCGAAGTAGCCGCGCTTTTCCCACTCGGCGTACCAGCGGGATTCGAGTTCGGCGGGTTCGAAGCTCTTGGAGAGTTCCGGGGAGTCGGTCGCGGCGGACGCGGCGTTCGGGGGAGCGGCTTGAGTCATTACAGGGTTCCGGCAGACAGGGCGCCCGGTCGATGGAAACGGGCAAGCAAACCGCTCATTTTAAGATGTAATGCGGTCGTATCGGCGTGTTAGAATACCGGGTTACTGTAAACCTTTTAGAAGTCCCTGAATTCATTGAGGTTTCGCCAAAAGTTCATTGAAAAAACGCTGCGAATTTCAGCGCAATGAATCGAGCGAAGCATTCGAGGTGGGACAGCCCGGGGGCAACCCCGGGATCACTCCGAAGGGTTGGCAGTGTCGAATCCCCGCCTTGGCACAGGCGGCCGGGACGGCCCGGAACGCGCTGTCAACGCAGTTGTTCCGAGTCGCTTGCGCGCCCATGGCGCGCTGCCGCTTGAAGGGTGACACCAACGAGCGCAGGCCACGCCAGGCAATCATAGAAACCAGTCAGTATCCGTTTTTGGAGTTCTCATGTCCGTCCAACGCACCCTCTCGATCATCAAGCCCGACGCCGTCGCCAAGAACGTCATCGGCCAGATCGTCGCCCGCTTCGAGCAAGCCGGCCTGAAGGTCATCGCCGCCCGCCTGGCCCAACTGTCGCGCGCCGACGCCGAGCGTTTCTACGCCGTCCACAAAGAGCGCCCCTTCTTCAAGGACCTGGTTGACTTCATGGTCTCGGGCCCCGTGTTCGTGCAAGTGCTGGAAGGCGAAGACGCCATCCAGAAGAACCGCGACCTGATGGGCGCCACCGATCCCAAGAAGGCCGCCCCGGGCACCATCCGCGCCGACTTCGCCGACAGCATCGACGCCAACGCCGTGCACGGCTCGGACGCGCCGGAAACGGCCGCTGTCGAAGTGGCTTTCTTCTTCCCCGAAATCAACATCCACAGCCGTTGATTTCCCGGAAATTCCTTTAGCGTCATAGCAATACCCTGGTCATGGAATCCGTCGAACGAATCAACCTGTTGGGGCTGGATGGCTCCGCCCTGTCCGAACTCGTCGGGCAGTGGGGCGGCAAGCCGTTTCGCGCCCGCCAGTTGCAGCGCTGGATGCACCAGCGCGGCGCCGATTCGTTCGACGCCATGACCGACCTGGCCCGCGATTTCCGCGGCCAGTTGGCGTCCCGTTGCGTCATCGAGGCGCTGGCGGTCAACACCGAGCAGCGCTCGTCGGACGGCACCCGCAAGTGGCTGTTCGACGTGGGGCAGGGCAACGCCATCGAAACCGTCTTCATTCCTGAAGACGACCGCGGCACCTTGTGCATCTCCAGCCAGGCGGGCTGCGTGGTGAACTGCCGTTTCTGCTCGACCGGCCACCAGGGGTTCAACCGCAACCTCAAGACCAGCGAGATCATCGGCCAGTTGTGGTGGGCCAAGCGCGTGCTGGAAGCCGACGTCGGCACCGCGCGCCTGGAAGGCGCTCGCGCCACCGAAGACACCCGCGTCATCAGCAACGTGGTCATGATGGGCATGGGCGAGCCCCTGCTCAACTACGACCAGGTGCTGCCGGCCCTGCGCCTGATGCTCGACGACAATGCCTATGGCCTGTCGCGCCGCCGCGTCACGGTGTCCACGTCGGGCGTGGTGCCCATGATGGACCGCTTGTCGCAGGACTGTCCGGTGGCGCTGGCCGTGTCGCTGCATGCGCCCAACGACGCGCTGCGCGACGAGCTGGTGCCGCTGAACAGGAAATACCCGTTGAAGGAGTTGCTGGCCGCGTGCGAACGCTACCTGGCTTTCGCGCCGCGCGACTTCATCACGTTTGAATACTGCATGCTGGATGGCATCAACGATACCGACTAGCACGCCAAGGAACTGATACACATTGCCCGCCAGATCCGCTGCAAGCTCAATCTGATCCCGTTCAATCCCTTCCCCGCCTCCGGCCTGAAGCGTTCGCCTTCGGCCCGCGTCAAGGTGTTCGCCCAGCGTCTGATGGACGCCGGCATCATCACGACGGTGCGCAAGACCCGGGGGGACGATATCGACGCCGCTTGTGGTCAACTGGCTGGAGAAGTGCGCGACCGTACCCGCATCACCGAGCGGAACGCCGCGCAGCGCCAGACCATACCAATTAGACAGGTGCATGCATGACGCAGGATATCGCTTCTGCAGTTTCAGAGACGCCCGCGAGCGCGGGCGGTTCGGGCAATGTGGGCTCGGCGCTGCGCACGCTGCGCCAATCCAAGGGCTGGTCGCTCGACGAAGTGTCCAGCCGCATCAAGTTTTCGGCCAAGCAGATCGAGGCCCTCGAGAACGAACAGTGGGGCGATCTGCCCACCGGCGTCTCGCTGCGCGGCCTGATCCGCAACTACGCCCGCATGCTGGGCGCCGATTCGCAGGCGATCGTTGATTCGCTCGATCCCAAGGCCCGCGTCACCGGCCCGGTCAAGCTGAGTCCGGGAGCGCTGCATTCGGCCCATTCCATTCCCCAGTCCGGCGCCGACGATGATCGCGCGTCCTCGACCTCCTGGGGCTGGCTGATCGCCATCGTGCTGGTGCTTGCCGCCGGCGTCGCCTATGCCTTCTGGCAGGGCTGGCTGCCGCAGCAATGGCTGGCGTTCGACTGGCTTCCCAAGCTGTCCAAGTAAATACCGGTTTCGCCGATGCAAGATTCCTCTCTGCCTTGCCAGGATGCGCCGCCGCCCGCCGTGGGCGCGGCTCCCCGCCGCGCCACGCGTTCGGTGGCGGTGAAGTGGGGCGACCGCACGGTCATGATCGGCGGCGACGCGCCGGTGGTGGTCCAGTCCATGACCAACACCGACACCGCCGATGCCATCGCCACGGCGATCCAGGTCAAGGAATTGGCGCTGGCTGGCTCCGAGATGGTGCGCATCACCGTCAACACGCCCGAAGCCGCCAGGGAAGTCATGGCGATCCGCGAGCAGCTCGACCGCATGGGCGTGGACGTGCCGCTGGTGGGCGACTTCCACTACAACGGCCACAAGCTGCTGACGCAATTCCCGGACTGCGCCCAGTCGCTGTCCAAGTACCGCATCAATCCGGGCAACATGGGCGGCGGCAAGCGTCGTGACGACAACTTCGCCCAGATGATCGAAGTGGCCTGCCGCTACGACAAGCCGGTGCGCATCGGCGTGAACTGGGGCAGCCTGGATCACGAGCTGATGGCGCGCAAGATGGACGAAAACAGCCGCCGCGCCCAGCCCTGGGAAGCGCAGGCGGTGATGCGCGACGCGCTGGTGGTGTCCGCCATCAGCAACGCCCAGCGCGCCGAGGAACTCGGCCTGCGCCGCGATGCCATCATCCTGTCGTGCAAGGTCAGTCACGTGCAGGACCTGATCGCGGTCTACCGCGACCTGTCGGCGCGTTGCGACTATCCGCTGCACCTGGGCCTGACCGAAGCCGGCATGGGCAGCAAGGGCATCGTCGCCTCGACCGCCGCGCTGGCCGTGCTGCTGCAGCAGGGCATCGGCGACACCATCCGCATCTCGCTGACGCCGGAACCGGGCGGCGACCGCGGCCGCGAGGCCGTGGTGGCGCAGGAGATCCTGCAGACCATGGGCCTGCGCGCGTTCACGCCCATGGTGGTGGCCTGCCCCGGTTGCGGCCGCACCAGCAGCACGTTCTTCCAGGAACTGGCCGATAGCATCCAGTCCTACCTGCGCCGGCAGATGCCGGTGTGGCGCGCCCAGTACCCCGGCGTCGAAAGCATGAATGTCGCGGTCATGGGCTGTGTGGTCAACGGGCCTGGCGAAAGCCGCCACGCGGACATCGGCATCAGCCTGCCGGGCACCGGCGAGGTGCCGGCCGCGCCGGTGTTCGTCGACGGCGAGCGCACGGTCACCCTGAAGGGCGACCACATCGCCGAAGAATTCCAGGCCATCGTTGAAGACTACGTTGCGCGTCGCTACGGCGCGCTCGCCTCTCATTAAAAGAAAGGGTGTGGCCGCGAGGCGCGCTTGCCGGCGCGCGGAGCGGCATGATCAAGATGACTCAAGCTTTCCAGAAAGTCGCCGCCATTCGCGGCATGAATGACCTGCTGCCAGGGGCCAGCGCCCGCTGGGAGCAATTCGAGGAAATCGTGCGCGGCTGGCTGCGCGGCTACGGCTATCGCAATGTGCGTACGCCCGTGCTTGAGCATACGCGCCTGTTCACGCGCGGCATTGGCGAAGTGACCGACATCGTCGAAAAAGAGATGTACACGTTCACCGACGCGCTCAACGGCGAATCGCTGACCATGCGGCCCGAGATGACCGCCGGCATCGTGCGCGCCTCGATCGAGCACAACCTGCTGTACGACCGCCCGCAGCGCGTCTACTCGATCGGCCCGGTGTTCCGCCACGAGCGCCCGCAGCGCGGCCGCTACCGCCAGTTCCACCAGATCGACGTCGAGGCCCTGGGCTTCGCCGGCCCCGATGTGGACGCCGAACTGATCGTCATGCTGGCCCGCCTGTGGAAGCTGCTGGGCCTGACCGACGTGCGCCTCGAACTGAATTCGCTGGGCCAGCCGGCCGAGCGCGCCGCGCACCGCGCCGCCCTGATCGCGCACCTGGAAAAGCACGTCGACATCCTGGACGAGGACGGCAAGCGCCGCCTGTATACCAACCCGCTGCGCGTGCTGGACACCAAGAACCCCGCCATGCAGGAAATGGCCGACAGCGCCCCGCGCCTGTTCGACTTCCTGGGCGAGGAATCGCGCGCGCACTTCGACGGCGTGTGCCAGCGCCTGACCGACGCCGGCATCGAATACCGCCTCAACCCGCGCCTGGTGCGCGGGCTCGACTACTACAACCTGACCGTCTTCGAATGGGTCACCGACCGCCTGGGTTCCCAGGGCACGGTGTGCGGCGGCGGCCGCTATGACGGCCTGATCGAACTGCTGGGCGGCAAGCCCGCGCCGGCCGTGGGCTTCGCCATTGGCATGGAACGCCTGCTGGATCTGTGGGAGCAGAGCGTGCAGGTCGAAGCGCCGGCCGAGTGCGACGTCTATGTCGTGCACCAGGGCGAAGACGCGCAGCGCCTGGCCGCCCGCGTCGGTGAAGACCTGCGCGACGCCGGCCTGGCGGTGGTGGTGCATGCCGGCGCCGCCAGCTTCAAGTCCCAATTCAAGCGCGCGGACGCCAGCGGCGCCCGGGTTGCGGTTATCCTTGGCGCCGATGAAGTGGCTTCGCAGACCGCCAGCATCAAATTCCTGCGCGCCGACGCCCAAGGCGATGGCGCGCAGCAGCAAGTCCCGTTGGCGGGCTTGGCCGACGTATTGAATCTCAAGGGTTAGCATGGCATACGATCTGGAAGAACAGGAAAAACTCGACGCGATCAAGGCGTGGTGGGCCCGTTACGGCACCCTGGTGATGCTGCTGGTGGCCGCCGTGGCGCTGGCCTGGGGCGGCTGGTGGGGCGCGAAGGCCTACCAATCGCACAAGGCCAACCAGGCCATGGGCTATTTCGAGGCGCTCGAAGACGCGGCCCGCCTGGGCGGCGCCGATTCGTCGGTGCGCATCAAGGCCGCGGCGGCGACCCTGCGCGAGCAATACGGCTCGACCGGCTACGCCACCCGCGGCGCGCTGGTGGCGGCCCAGGCGCTGCAGGCCCAGAAGGACGTCGACGGCGCGCGCCAGCAGCTCGAATGGCTGGCCGGCCAGTCCAAGAACCCCTCGATGCAGGCCGTGGCCCGGCTGCGCCTGGCGGGCCTGTTGCTCGACCAGAAGCAGTACGACGCCGCGCTGGCACAGCTGAACAATGCGCCGGCCGCCTTTGCCGCCTTGTTCGCCGACCGCCGTGGCGATATCCTCGCGGCGCAAGGCAAGCGCGATGAAGCGCGTGCCGCGTGGCAAAGCGCCATCGATGGCCTGGGCACGGCGAATCCGCTGACCCAGGTCGTGCAACTGAAACTGGATGCCCTGAGCGGAGCGTGACTGTAATGCGTAAATTTGCTTTTGGTCGTACGACGTGGCGTGGCGCGGTATGCCTGACGGGCCTGCTGGCCCTGGGCGGCTGCGGCCTGTTTTCCCATGACGATGGCCGCTACGACCCCGCTCCCCTGACTGAATACAAGGCCGGCATGTCGGTGCGCCAGGTCTGGTCGACCTCGATCGGCAGTGGCTCCGGCCTGGGCTTCGCGCCCACCGTGCTGAACAATGCGGTCTACGCCGCCACCCCCGACGGCTCGGTCGGCAAGTTCGACCTGCAAAGCGGCCGTCCCATCTGGAAGTCGCAGGCGGGCGTGAAGCTGACGGCGGGCGCCGGCAGCGATGGCACCACCACCGCCGTGGCTTCGCCCGATGGCGACGTGGTCGCATTCGACGACAGCGGCAAGGTCAAGTGGAAGGTGCGCGCCACCAGCGACGTCAATATCTCGCCGGTGGTGGGGTATGGCATCGTCGTGGTCCGCAGCGGCGACTACCGCATCCAGGCCTTCGATGCCAACAACGGCGAACGCCTCTGGAGCGTGCAGCGCCCCGGCCCGGCGCTGGCCCTGCGCAGCGCCGCGCAGATGGTGCTGGCCGAAGGCCTCGTCATCACCGGCCTGCCGGGCGGCAAGCTGATGGCCATCGCCTCCGACAGCGGCAACGTGCAATGGGAAGGCACCGTCGCCACCCCGCGCGGCGCCAGCGACCTGGAACGCCTGACCGACGTGGTCGGCTCGCCCCAGATTGCCGGCAACCTGCTTTGCGCGGTGGCCTATCAAGGGCGTATCGTGTGCTTTGACGTCACGGCCGGCGGCCGTCCGATCTGGGCCAAGGACTTCTCCAGCGTCAGCGGCATGGTCCTGGACCAGCGCTTTGCCTACTCGGCCGACCAGAACAGCGTGGTCAACGCTTTCGCGCTCGACAACGGCGGCAACGTCTGGAAGCAGGCCGCGCTGAAGAACCGCCAGCTCACCGCTCCGGCCCTGCTGGGCGGCGCGCTCGCGGTCGGCGACCTGGACGGTTACGTGCATTTCCTGTCGCGCAGCGATGGCAGCCTGATGGCGCGCCTGTCCGTGGGCGGTGGCGCCGTGGTCTCGCCGCCGCAGACGACTTCCCAAGGTGTGCTGGTCCAGACGGGCAATGGCAATCTCGTCCTGATCGGCACCAACTAAACCCTCAAGAACAAAGCCTTACACCGTGTCTTTCAAGCCTGTCGTTGCCCTGGTCGGCCGCCCCAATGTGGGGAAATCGACCCTATTCAATCGCCTGACGCGATCGCGCGCCGCGCTGGTGGCCGATTTTTCCGGCCTGACCCGCGATCGCCATTACGGCGAGGGCAGGGTGGGCGAGATCCCCTTCATCGTCATCGATACGGGTGGTTTCGAACCGGTCGCCAAGGACGGCATCCTGCTGGAAATGGCGCGCCAGACCCGGCAGGCCATCGCCGAGGCCGACGTCGTGGTGTTCCTGGTGGACGCCCGCGCCGGCCTGAACGCGCATGACCACGAGATTGCCACGCTGCTGCGCAAGTCGGGGCAGCAGCGCGTGCTGCTGGCGGTGAACAAGGCGGAAGGCATGGGCGCGGGCGCCGCCATCGCCGAATTCCACGAGCTGGGCCTGGGGCAACCCTATCCCATCTCGGCGGCGCACGGCGACGGCATCGTCGACCTGATCGAACTGGCCCTGCAGGACCTGGCCGAGCCGCCGGCCGAGGAAGAAGAACCCGCCGAAGAGGGCGAGCACGATCACCGCATCAAGCTGGCCATCGTGGGTCGTCCCAATGTCGGCAAATCCACGCTGATCAACACGCTGATGGGCGAAGAACGCGTGATCGCGTTCGACATGCCCGGCACCACGCGCGACGCCATCGAGATCGACTTCGAGCGCGACGGCCGCCGCTACACGCTGATCGACACCGCCGGCCTGCGCAAGCGCGGCAAGGTGTTCGAGGCGGTCGAGAAGTTCTCCGTCATCAAGACGCTGCAGGCCATCGAGGCCAGCAACGTGGTGCTGCTGATGCTGGACGCGCAGACCGAGATCTCCGAGCAGGACGCCCACATCGCCGGCTTCGTGCTGGAAACCGGCCGCGCCGTGGTCGTGGCCGTCAACAAGTGGGATGGCCTGGACGGCGAGGAAAAGGAACGCATCGAACGCGAATTCATGCGCAAGCTGCGCTTCCTGTCGTTCGCCCGCGTGCACACCATCTCGGCCTTGCGCGGCCAGGGCATCAAGCCGCTGCTCAAGTCTGTCAACGCCGCCCACGCCGCCGCCTTCGCCAAGCTCTCCACGCCCAAGCTGACGCGCGAACTGCAGGCCGCCGTCGAGCAGCAGCCGCCGCCCCGCAAGGGCATCTTCCGTCCCAAGATGCGCTATGCGCACCAGGGCGGCCAGAATCCCCCGCTGGTGGTCATCCACGGCAACGCGCTGGACGCGGTGCCGGATTCGTACCGCCGTTACCTGGAAACCCGTTTCCGCAACGCGTTCGACCTGGCCGGCACGCCGCTGCGGATCGAATTCAAGTCTTCGCACAACCCCTACGCGCAGGAAAGCTGATCCATGAGCCGTTTCTGGAGTCCCGTGGTCGGGACGCTCAGTCCGTATGTGCCGGGCGAGCAGCCCAAGCTTCAGAACCTGGTCAAGCTGAACACCAACGAGCACCCCTACGGGCCGTCGCCCAAGGTGCTCGAGGCGATCCGCGCGGCGTGCGACGACACGCTCAAGCTCTATCCCGATCCGTCGTCCGACCGACTGCGCCAGGCGGTGGCCAAGGCGGTGGGCGTGGCGCCGACGCGCGTGTTCGTGGGCAACGGTTCCGACGAAGTGCTGGCGCACGCCTTTCTGGCGCTGCTCAAGCATGAACGCCCGCTGCGCTTTCCGGACATCACCTACAGCTTCTATCCGGTCTATTGCGGCCTGTACGGCATCGACTACGAGACCCTGCCGCTGACCGACGATTTCCGCATCGACGTCGAAGACTACCTGCCGGGCCGCCGCGGCCAGGCCGGCGCCATCATCTTCCCCAATCCCAATGCGCCCACCGGCCGCGCGTTGAGCGTGGCCGAGATCGAGCGCGTGGTGGCCGGCAATCCGGACACCGTGGTGGTGGTGGACGAGGCCTATGTCGATTTCGGCGCCGAATCGGTGATTCCGCTGACCGAACGCTACGACAATCTGCTGGTCATCCAGACGCTGTCCAAGTCGCGTTCGCTGGCGGGCCTGCGGGTCGGTTTCGCGGTGGGCAGCCCGGAACTCATCGATGGCCTGGAGCGGGTCAAGAACAGCTTCAACTCCTATCCCGTGGATCGGCTGGCCTCGGCCGGCGCGGTCGCGGCGCTCGAGGATGTCGAGTATTTCGAGCAGACCCGCCAGGCGGTGATCCAGACCCGCGGGCGGATGACGGCGGGCCTGCAGGCGCTGGGCTTCGAGGTGCTGCCGTCCAGCGCCAACTTCGTGTTCGCCCGGCATGCGTCGCGCGACGCCGCCGAGCTGGCGGCCGGCCTGCGCGAACGCAGCATCATCGTGCGGCATTTCCGCCTGCCGCGCATCGACCAGTTTCTGCGTATTACGGTGGGAACCGACGCCCAGTGCGAGTTGCTGCTGAAGGCGCTGGCCGAGGTCGTCTGAACCCCGGCTGAAGGGCCTTTCCGGCGGAAAACTCTGGTGTCATCTTTTGCATCCGACACAAGTAGCACGGGCCGGGAAAACCCTGTAGAGTACATGTTTCGGCGTGCCCCACCTGTAAAAAGCGCGTCATCACCCAATAACAAACAAATGGAGCCTGGCCAATGAGCAATAAAGGGCAAACTCTGCAAGATCCGTTCCTGAACACGCTGCGCAAGGATCATGTGCCGGTGTCGATCTACCTGGTGAACGGTATCAAGCTTCAAGGGCAAATCGAATCCTTCGACCAATACGTGGTGCTGCTGCGTAACACGGTCACGCAAATGGTCTACAAGCACGCCATTTCCACCGTCGTTCCCGCCCGCGCCGTGAATTTCCAGGTGGAAGTCCCTGCTGAGTAATCTCGCTCCCGCAGTACCTTTTATTGCCCGCCGGACGGTCGACGTCGGCGGGCATTTTCGCTTTGGCTCCAAAATGGTGCATGTATGCGCGCACTGATCATCAGCGTGGATCTGGGTGATCCCGACTTCACGGCCCACGCCGAGGAATTCGCCATGCTGGCCAAGGGCGCCGGCGCGGAAATCGTCGGCACGCTCACGGCCCGCCGCGACCGTCCCGACGCCAAGTTCTTCATCGGTTCCGGCAAGGCCGACGAAGGCGTGGGCATGGCCCAGGCGCTGTTGGCCGACATCGTGCTGTTCGACCAGCCCTTGTCGCCCGCCCAGCAGCGCAACCTGGAACGGGTATTCAACCTGCGCGTGGTGGACCGCGTGGCGTTGATCCTGGATATCTTCGCGCTGCGCGCCAAGAGCCACGAAGGCAAGCTGCAGGTCGAACTGGCCCAGTTGCAGCACCTGGCCACGCGCCTGACCCGCATGTGGAGCCACCTGGAACGGCAGCGCGGCGGCATCGGCATGCGCGGCCCTGGTGAATCCCAGCTTGAAATGGACCGCCGCATGATCGGCGCCAAGGTCAAGACGCTGCGCGAACGCCTCGATCGCGTCGAGCGCCAGCGCGTCACGCAGCGGCGCGCGCGGGCCCGCGGCGGTGCCTTGTCGGTGTCGCTGGTGGGGTACACCAACGCCGGCAAGTCGACATTGTTCAATGCCTTGACCCGGGCCGATACCTACGCCGCCGACCAGTTGTTCGCCACGCTGGACACGACCACCCGTCGCATCTGGATCGAAGGGGCGGGCAACGTGGTGGTATCGGACACCGTGGGTTTCATCCGCGACCTCCCGCATGACCTGATCGCGGCGTTCCGCGCCACCCTGGAAGAGACCGTGCACGCGGATCTGCTGCTGCACGTGGTCGACGCCGCCAGTCCGCAGCGCGATGAACAGATCTTCGAGGTCAACAAGGTCCTGGCCGAAATCGGCGCTGCCGCGATTCCCACCATTCTGGTATACAACAAGATCGACCGCGCTGGCCTGGAACCCCGGGCGGAGCGTGATGCCCATGGTACGATTGCGCGAGTATTTGTAAGCGCCACCGAGCGCGCCGGTTTGGACGCGTTGCGCGGGGCAATTGCGGAGACCGGACAGATTGTGGGAAACAATGCCTCGAATTATCAAACTCTTCAATCTGAATGACCCCGGCTGGGGTCGTGGAAACAATAATGGCTCCGAGCCGCCGCCCAAGCGGCCCCAAGGCAACGGAGACGGTCCGCCCGACCTCGACGAGGTCTGGCGCGATTTCAATAATCGCATCGGATCGTTGTTCGGCCGCAAGGGCGGGGGCGGTAACAATCGCCCTGGCGGCAATCGCGGCGGCATGACGCCGCCGTCACCGCGGGGTGCGCGCATCGGGCTGGGGGTGATCGCCCTGGTCGCGGTCGGCATCTGGGCGGCCAGCGGTTTCTACATCGTGCAGGAAGGCCAGGTCGCCGTCGTCACGCAGTTCGGCAAATACAAGAGCACTTCGCAAGCCGGCTTCCAGTGGCGCCTGCCTTACCCCATCCAGAGCCATGAAATGGTCAACGTGTCGCAACTGCGCACGTTCGAGGTCGGTTTCCGTGGCGGCGCCCGCAACAAGGTGCTGCCCGAGGCGCTGATGCTCACGACGGACGAGAACATCGTCGACATGCAGTTCGTCGTGCAGTACCGCCTGCGTGCCGATGGCGCGCCCGACTACCTCTTCATGACGCGCGACCCGGACGATTCCGTGCGCCAGGCGTCTGAAACCGCCATGCGCGAAGTGGTCGGCAAGCAGTCCATGGACTTCGTGCTGTACGAAGGCCGGACCACGGTCGCCAGCCAGGTCCAGGCGCTGATGCAGCAGATCCTCGACCGCTACCAGACCGGCGTGCAGGTCAGCACGGTCGCCATCCAGAACGTGCAGCCGCCCGAACAGGTGCAGGCCGCGTTCGACGACGCCGTCAAGGCCGGCCAGGACCGCGAACGCCAGATCAACGAAGGCCAGGCCTATGCCAACCAGGTCGTGCCGCTGGCCAGCGGCCAGGCTTCGCGCATGATGGAGCAGGCCGAAGGCTACCGCGCCAAGGTGACGGGCGATGCGCAGGGTAATACCGCGCGCTTCACCAGCATCCTGGCCGAATACGAGAAGGCGCCGCAGGTCATGCGCCAGCGCATGTACCTCGAAAGCATGCAGGAGATCTTCACCCGCGCCAGCAAGGTCATGGTCGACACCAAGAGCAACAACAACATGTTGTACCTGCCCCTGGACAAGATCATGCATCTGGCCGCGCAGGACGCCAGCAAGTCCGCGGCCGGCAGCGCCGGTTCGTCGACCCTGATCAATCCGCCCGCCCAGCCGCCGCTCCGCGGCAACGTGGCGCCGGTTCCGCAACCCTCCGGCAGCAGCAATAGCAACGCGCTGCCCCGCGACCGCCAGTCGCGCTAACCCGGAGGATTTCTGATCATGCAACGTCTTATGCCCATCCTGGTCGGCCTGCTCATCGTGCTGGCCGCCCTTTCTTCCTGCGTGTTCGTGGTGCGCGAGCGCGACTACGCCCTGGTGTTCTCGCTGGGTGAAGTGCGCAAGGTCATCAGCGAGCCCGGCCTGTACTTCAAGGCGCCGCCGCCGTTCCAGAACGTGGTGACGCTGGACAAGCGCATCCTGACCATCGAAACCAACGAAGCCGAGCGCATCCAGACTTCCGAAAAGAAGAACCTGCTGATCGACTCGTACGTCAAGTGGCGCATCGCGGATCCCCGCCTGTACTACGTGACCTTCGGCGGCAACGAACGCGCCGCGCAGGAACGCCTGCAAGCGCAGATCCGCGACGCGCTCAACGCATCGGTCAACGTGCGCACGGTGCGCGACGTGGTCTCGACCGAACGCGACAAGATCATGGCCGAGATCCTCACTAACGTGGCCAAGCGCGCCGAGCCGTTGGGCGTGCAGATCGTCGATGTGCGCCTGCGCCGCATCGAATTCGCGCCCGAGATTTCGGAATCGGTGTACCGCCGCATGGAAGCCGAACGTACCCGCGTCGCCAACGAGCTGCGCTCGATCGGCGCCGCCGAGGGCGAGAAGATCCGCGCCGAAGCCGACCGCCAGCGCGAAGTGATCGTGGCCCAGGCCTACGCCAAGGCCCAGACGATCATGGGCGAGGGCGATGCCGCGGCCGCCGCGATCTATTCGCAGGCCTACGGCAAGAACCCGCAGTTCTATACGTACTACAAGAGCCTGGAAGCCTACCGTGCCTCGTTCTCGAAGCCGGGCGACGTGCTGGTGGTCGACCCCAGCTCCAGCTTCTTCCAGTTCATGAAGGACCCCACCGGACAGGCGCTGGCTCCGGTAACCGTGCCCGCCAAATAAGGCCAGCGGCGCTCGCGCCAGCCCCAGGCCCCTTGGTTTTCCAAGGGGCTTTTTTCCGTCGGCGCGATGGGCGGGAGGGCAATCGGGGACGGTTACACGGTGGGGGATGGTCCGGCTGGCGCTGCTGGCTGAACCATGTACAATACCGCGTAAGCTAGAAAACATTCCGCAGCGGCTGAGCGGGCTTACGCCCCCTCAGCCGCTTTTTCGTTTGGGCGACGCCCACGCATCTCTAGGCGTTATTCAGGTAAACATTCATGGGTAACTGGTTGCTGCCCGAGAGCCTTGCCGACGTACTTCCGGCAGAGGCCCGGCGCATCGAGGAATTGCGCCGCGAACTTCTCGATCTGTACCGTACTTACGGCTTCGAGCTAGTCGCGCCGCCCCTGGTCGAGTACATCGATTCATTGCTGTCCGGCACCGGCAGCGATCTGGATCTGCGTACCTGCAAGCTGGTCGACCAGCTGTCGGGCCGCACGCTGGGCGTACGCGCCGACATGACTCCCCAGGTCACGCGCATCGACGCGCACTTGTTGAACCGCGCCGGCGTGACCCGCCTGTGCTACTGCGGCAACGTGCTGCACGCCCGCCCGGCGGACCTGCTGTCCAGCCGCGAGCTGCTGCAGATCGGCGCCGAGATCTACGGCCATGCGGGCTTCGAGGCCGACCTCGAAATCGTCCAGCTGGTGCTGGAAACCGTGGCCATTGCCGGTGTGCGCAATCCGCGCCTGGTGTTGTGCCATCCGGGCGTGCTGCGCGCCATCGTCGAATCCGATCCGGCCGCCGCCGCGGTGTCGCAGGACGTCATCCGGCTGATGCGCGAAAAAGACGTGCCGGGCCTGACCGAATTGGCCGCGCGCACCGCCGGCATGCGGGCCGAAACGCTCAAGGCGCTGCAACTGCTGCCCAAGCTCTATGGCGGACCCGAAGTGCTGAAGCGGGCCCGTCACGATTTGCCGCTGCTGCCCGGCGTCGTCGCGGCGCTGGATGCGCTGCAGGTGCTGGTGGATGGCATGGCCAATGTCGATGTGGGCGTCGACCTGGCCGACGTGGATGGCTACGGCTACCACTCCGGCATCAAGTTCGCGCTGTACGCCGAAGGCTGGCGCGATGCGCTGGTGCGCGGCGGCCGCTATGACGATGTCAGCCTGGCGTTCGGACGCGCGCGTCCAGCCACCGGCTTCAGTCTGGATTTACGCAAGCTGGCGGCGGGTTTGCCGCCGGCGGAACGGGCGCGTGCGGTTCGCGCGCCCTGGGGGCAAGCCCCCGCCCTGACCGAGGCGGTCCGCCGCCTGCGCCGGTCAGGGGAAATCGTCGTTCAGGTATTGCCCGGTCACGAGCAGGATCAGGACGAATTCGTTTGCGATCGCGAGCTGGCGCTGCAGGATGGCGCCTGGACGGTCAGAACGCTGTGACTAACTCCCTCTCGGCAACGAGAGGGCCGCGGGGAGATTTCCGGATTTCCCGAGAAACTCGATATTGATTCGTAACATGAGCAAGAACGTAGTCGTAATCGGCACCCAGTGGGGTGACGAGGGCAAGGGCAAGATCGTCGATTGGCTGGCGGAATCCGTCCAGGGCGTGGTCCGCTTCCAGGGCGGTCACAATGCCGGCCACACGCTGTGGATCAATGGCAAGAAGACGATTCTTCGCCTGATCCCGTCGGGCATCATGCATCCCGGCGTCACCTGCTTCATCGGCAACGGCGTGGTGTTGTCGCCGGAAGCCTTGCTCAAGGAAATCGAAGAGCTCGAGGCCGCCGGCCTGGACGTGCGTTCGCGTCTGCGCATCTCCGAGATCTGCCCGCTGATCCTGCCGTACCACGTGGCCGTCGACAAGGCCCGTGAGGCGCGCAAGGGCGATGGCAAGATCGGCACCACCGGTCGCGGCATCGGCCCGGCCTACGAAGACAAGGTCGCCCGCCGCGCCCTGCGCGTGCAGGACCTGTTCAACCCCGCGCTGTTCGACGAAAAGCTCGCCGAAGTGCTGGATTACCACAACTTCGTGCTGACCCAGTACCTGGGCGCCGAAGCCGTTTCGGCCAACGAAGTGCGTGATCAGGCCATGGCGCTGGCGCCGGCGATCGCCCCGATGGTCGCGGACGTCTCCAGCACGCTGTTCACCATGCAGCAGGAAGGCAAGCGCCTGCTGTTCGAAGGCGCGCAGGGCGCGCTGCTGGACGTCGACCATGGCACCTACCCGTACGTCACCAGCAGCAACTGCGTCGCTGGCGCCGCCTCGGCGGGCGCCGGCGTCGGTCCGCAGTCGCTGGACTACGTCCTGGGCATCACCAAGGCCTACACCACGCGCGTCGGCTCGGGCCCGTTCCCCACGGAACTGGTCGACGAGATCGGCACCCGCCTGGCCACCATCGGCAAGGAATTCGGTTCGGTCACCGGCCGTCCGCGCCGCTGCGGCTGGTTCGACGGCGCCGCGCTCAAGCGCTCGGTCCGCCTGAACGGCATCACCGGCCTGTGCATCACCAAGCTGGACGTGCTCGACGGCCTGGAAACCATCCAGCTGGGCGTGGGCTACCGTGTCAACGGTGAATTCCGCGACGTGCTGCCGTACGGCGCGCATGCCGTGGCGCAAGCCCAGCCGGTGCTGGAAGAACTGCCGGGCTGGAGCGAATCCACCGTCGGCATCACCGAGTACGACAAGCTGCCCGAGGCCGCCCGTCGCTACCTGGAGCGCGTGGCCGAAGTCTGCGGCGTGCCGATAGACCTGGTGTCGACCGGTCCCGACCGCAACGAAACCATTGTGCTGCGTCATCCCCTGAAGGGCTGACATCGGGTTATCATTCGCAAGGCCGCCGCCGGTCTCCTACCGGCGGCGGCCTTTTCGTATTTTCACGCAGGAGATCCTTGCCTATGAGCGCGCCAACCAGTGACGATAGCCATCTGTGGGTGACGTGGGACGACTACAACCGCTTGATCGAGCGCCTGGCCTTGCAGGTGCATCAGTCCGGTTGGGAGTTCGACAAGATTCTGTGCCTGGCGCGTGGTGGCATGCGCGTGGGCGACGTCATGTCCCGCATTTTTGATGTGCCGTTGGGCATTCTGGCGACCAGCAGCTACCGCGAAGCTGCGGGCACCAAGCAGGGCGATATGGATATCGCGCAGTTCATCACCATTACGCGCGGCACGCTGTCCGGGCGGGTGTTGCTGGTGGACGACATGGTGGATACCGGCAAGACGTTCATGAAGGTGTACGACCACCTCAAGAGCCAGTTCGCCGACATCACCGAATTGCGCAGCGCCGTGCTGTGGTGGAAGGGGCATTCCCAGGCGCAGCCCGACTATTACGTCGACAAGCTGCCGACCAACCCCTGGATCCACCAGCCGTTCGAGGATTACGACAGCCTGCGTCCGCACCAGCTGGAAGCCTGGATCCGCAAGGGTTCCAAGGGCTGAAGCCATACGGGGACGGATGGTCTGGCAATCCTGGCCGTCGATGCGCGGCATGATGGTGCGAGGGCAGGGCGCCAGACTGTTCCCCCGGTAGTCAAAATAGCCATGACCATGCTAGAATCGCTGGTTATCGCTAAACCGAACTTGGCTTGTTACTCTTTAGGTAGTCTTTGGGTAACGCAACCGGCCCTGGAGACTCTTGCCAGTCAGCAGCCAGCCGGCCCTAGAGCCAGCCGATTTTAGGACTTTAGCGCTGCAAGGCTCTTGGCGCTGGCGCCTGGAAGCAAGGAGTTCAGCGGGCAGGGAATCCTGTGCGCGGGGCTCTTGAACTCTTGGTCCGGACAGCATGCGCGATTACTATTGTCGCGTGCGTAGTCTGCGGCCTGAGCTTACAGGCGGTTCGCCGTCCGGAACCACGTGGCGTTGCTGGTAAGCAAGCCAGGTTTGTCATCAACTTTTGTTACCCTACAAGCAGGCCAATCACTTTATGCCTATCGTTCGACTGAAGGAAAACGAACCGTTTGAAGCCGCTCTGCGCCGCTTCAAGCGCACCATCGAAAAGACCGGTTTGCTCACCGAACTGCGTTCGCGCGAGTTCTATGAGAAGCCCACGGCCGAGCGCAAGCGCAAGCACGCCGCCGCTGTGAAGCGCCACTACAAGCGCATCCGTAGCCAGCAACTGCCCCCGCGCCTGTATTGATTTCTGATTCCAGAATCTATTGATTCCAGAATCATTCATCCAGGAATTACTCGCCCGGGTCGACGTCGTCGATGTAGTCGGGCGATACGTGCAGTTGCGAAAGGGTGGGGCCAACCTGCTTGGCCTGTGCCCCTTTCATAACGAAAAAAGTCCGTCGTTCACTGTCAGCCCCACCAAGCAGTTCTATCACTGCTTCGGTTGCGGAGCCCACGGCAGCGCCATCACCTTCCTGATGGAACACACGGGCGCCAGTTTCCCCGAAGCCGTGCGCACGCTCGCGGCTTCGGCGGGAATGACGGTCCCCGAAGAAAATCGCAGTCCGCGCCAGCAGCAGGAAACCGCGCGCCGCAAGGCCGAGGAGTCCCGCCATACGCAAGTGCTGGACGCCGCCCAGGCCCATTACCTGAAGCAGTTGCGCGCATCGCCCGCGGCGATCCGTTATCTGAAGCAACGTGGCCTGACCGGCGAGATCGCGGCGCATTTCGGCTTGGGCTGGTCCGGCACGGACCGGCACGGGCTGTCGCAGGTTTTTCCCAATTACGAAGATCCCACGCTGGTGGAATCAGGGCTTGTCATCGAATCCGAGGATGGCCGCCGCTACGACCGCTTCCGCGAACGGATCATGTTCCCGATCCGCAATGCGCGCGGCAGCCTGATCGGCTTTGGCGGCCGCATCATCGGCAAGGGCGAGCCCAAGTACCTGAATTCGCCGGAAACCCCGCTGTTTTCCAAGGGCCAGGAGCTGTACGGCTTGTGGGAGGCCCGCCAGGCGATCCGGCAGGAAGGGCAGGTCATCGTGGTCGAAGGCTACATGGACGTGGTCGGATTGGCGCAGCAAGGTATCGCCAACGCCGTCGCCACGCTGGGTACCGCGACCACGCCGGATCACGTCAAGAAGCTGCTGCGCACCAGCGACAAGGTGATTTTCAGTTTCGACGGCGACGGCGCGGGCCGCCGCGCCGCGTGGCGCGCCTTGCAGGCATGCCTGCCGGTGTTGCGCGACGACATCGCCATCCGCTTCCTGTTCCTGCCGAGCGAGCATGACCCGGATTCGTATGTGCGCGAACTGGGCGCCGAAGCCTTCCGCGCCTGCCTGGGCGAGGCGGTGGCGCTGTCGCGTTTCCTGCTGGACGAACTCGCATCGCGTCACAACATGGACGAGGCCGAAGGCCGCGCCAGCTGCCTGCATGAGGCCAAGCCCCTGCTGGCGTCGATTCCGGAATGCGCCTTGCGCGTGCAGATCGAGCGCGAGATGGCCAAGCTGGTGCAACTGACGCCCGAGGAAATGGCCCAGGTGCTGGCGCAGCAACCCGCCAAGCCGTTCGGCGCGCCGGCCAAGCCGGCGCCTGTCGAAGGGGGCGGGGGTGCCGCCGCGGCATTGCACGATGGCGCGCCCGCGGATGCCGGTTACGACTTCGGCGGCCATGACTTCCACGACATCCCGGCCGATGATGGCGAATACGTCGACTACGGCCAGTTTTCCTCGCCAAGCGGGGAGCAGGGCGGCGGCTGGAATGCCGGCGCGGGCAAGCAGGACTGGAAAGGCAAGGGCGATTGGAAGGGCAAAGGCGACTGGAAGGGCAAGGGTGACTGGAAGGGCGGCAAGGGCAACTGGAAGGGCAAGCGCGATGACGTTGGCGGTTTCGAAGGGCGCCGCACCATGCCGTCATTGGCCAAGCGTCTGTTGAGCCTGTTGCTGGCCCATCCCGAACTGGTGGACTCGATGGGGGACCAGCAGCTTGAAGTCATCGACCACGGCCCCCATCTAGGATTGGTAAGGGACCTGATCATGCTGGCCCAATCCAGCGGGGCGCGCCATGTCGGGGCCCTGTTGGAAGCCGCCGAGCCCGACTCCGATCTGGCGACGGTGCTCAAGGGGTTGCGGGTCGATATCCTGTCCCAGGAGGACCTGCCCGACCCGCAGACCGAGTGGGACGACGCGCTGCGGCGGATCGAATTCGATTCGGCCAAGGCGGAAATGGCCAAGCTGGCGGCATCTGGCCTGGCGACGGAAGAGGCGCGCAAGCGCTACCTGGAACTGTCGAGCCGCATGTTGGTGCTCAAGGGTGCCGGCATACGCTAAATGCGGTAAAATCAAGGGTTTTCCGCCGCGAAAGGTTGAAAAAGCGGTTGTGGCAAGAGCAGATGCGCAAGCGGCTGCAAGCAATTGGCGACGGTAGCGGTAGCTGTGACGCAGGCAACTGGGTCGGGCAACTGAGTCAGGCAACTGGGGCGGGCAACTGAGTCAGGCAACTGATACGGTCAGCTGAGAGGCGACTACAGCGTGGCCGCAGGAAGCGAAGTGACGGCAGGAAAAATGCGGCGCGCGGAATCTATTTGCGCCGCCTGAATCTAATAGTTTTAAGGTTTGACGAGCGGATCGGCCGAAGTTTTGGCGGATGGGCGGGGGCGGTACCGGATTGCCGGGAATCCCAGCCCATACGTGAAAAAAAGCGGATGAGTGCGTCAAATTTGTTACATAGTTAATTACTATAGCTGAGTGGTGAATCACGCAGTCCGGCGACGGTTATCTTCGCGTCGCGTCTGAGGTTTGGGTGCTGTGTCTATCCAGCTGCCAAGGGCAAGGCCCGCCAGGCAAGCAACGCCTATTTATAGGCAGACAGCCCCCCTCGATGCCCGAAGTCCGTCGCGGGATGAAGCCATGCACGCCAGGCGCCCAGCCGGTCACGGACCGCAATGACGCCAGGCGGGCTCGCAAGAGCCGGTGCTGCGAACAACGCAGCCGCAGGGTTTCCGCCGATTCACCAGTTTTACCCGCATGGATGCCGCGATGGGCCTTTGCCCGGCGGCGGTTTCATGCGGTGCAACATGCCCGAACGGGTTGCGACGACCACGGAAGCGACTATGACCAAATCCACCGGCAAATCCTCCTCTGCAATTGATGCGACCGACACGCTGGCCACCAAGGCCAAGCGCGTCGTCAGCATGGCGGCGGAAAAAGCGCCCGCCAAGACGGCGGTGAAGGTCGCCAAGCCTGCCGCGAAGACGGCCGCCAAGAAGGCGGCCGCCAAGACGGCGGCGGCGGACAAGCCCGAGAAGGTGACCAAGGCCCGCGCCAAGAAGGCCGAGGACAAGCTCGCCGACCTGGTCGGCAGCGCGCGCCCGGCCCCCAGCGGCCGCCGCCCGGGCCGCCCGGCCAAGAATGCCAACAACGATTCCGACGGTTTCGACGACACCATGGACGGCGAAGGCGAAGTCCTGCCGGACCTGAAGCCGCCCAAGCGTGGCGGCAAGCGCGGCAAGGCCGATCCCAAGGACCTGATCGCCCGCGGCCCCGTCTCGGCCGAGGAATATGAAGCGCGCCGCAACCGCCTCAAGCAGCTCATCAAGCTGGGCAAGGACCGCGGCTACCTGACGTACGGCGAAATCAACGACCATCTGCCTGACGACCTGGTCGACGCCGAAGCCATCGACGGCATCATCAGCACGTTCAGCGACATGGGTATCGCGGTCTACGACCAGGCCCCCGACGCCGAAACGTTGCTGATGAGCGAAAACGCGCCGGTCGCGTCCAACGACGACGACGTCGAAGACGAAGCCGAAGCCGCGCTGACCACCGTGGATTCGGATTTCGGCCGCACTACCGACCCCGTGCGTATGTACATGCGCGAAATGGGCTCGGTGGAACTGCTGACGCGCGAAGGCGAAATCGAAATCGCCAAGCGCATCGAAGACGGCCTGAAGCACATGGTCATGGCCATCTCGGCCTGCCCGACCACCATCAACGAGATCCTCGCCCACGTCCTGCGCGTGCGTGAAGGCCAGGCGCAGATCGACGAAGTGGTCGACGGCCTGGTGGATCCGGAAGACGGCGAGGAATACGCGGGCGCCGGTGTCTCGGCCGACGAAGACGAGAGCGACGACGGCCCCGCCGGCGGCATGTCCAGCAAGCAGCTGGAAGACCTGCGCGTGAAGGCGCTGGCCAAGTTCGACGAGGTCGGCAAGCAGTTCGACAAGATGCGCCTGTCGTACGAGAAGGACGGCTACAAGTCGGACATCTACGTGCGCGCGCAGGAGTCGATCCAGAACGAACTGATGGGCATCCGCTTCACCGCCAAGATGGTCGAGAAGCTGGCCGACACGCTGCGCAACCAGGTGGAAGAAGTGCGCCAGCTCGAACGCGCCGTCCTGCACACGTGTGTGGACCGTGCCGGCATGCCGCGCACGCATTTCATCAAGGTGTTCCCGGGCAACGAAACCAACCTGCAGTGGGTCGTCGACGAAGTGGCTGCCGGCCATCCGTACGCCGAAACGCTGGAGCGCCAGATCCCCGCCGTGCAGGAACTGCAGCAGAAGCTGATCGACCTGCAGACCCGCGTGGTGCTGCCGCTCAAGGACCTGAAGGACGTCAACAAGCGCATGGCCACCGGCGAAGCCAAGGCCCGCAAGGCCAAGCGCGAAATGACCGAGGCCAACCTGCGCCTGGTGATCTCGATCGCCAAGAAGTACACGAACCGCGGCCTGCAGTTCCTGGACCTGATCCAGGAAGGCAACATCGGCCTGATGAAGGCCGTGGACAAGTTCGAGTACCGTCGCGGCTACAAGTTCTCGACCTACGCGACGTGGTGGATCCGTCAGGCCATCACGCGTTCCATCGCCGACCAGGCGCGCACCATCCGTATTCCGGTCCACATGATCGAAACGATCAACAAGATGAACCGGATCAGCCGCCAGATCCTGCAGGAAACCGGCGCCGAGCCGGATCCCGCGACCCTGGCGCAGAAGATGGACATGCCCGAGGACAAGATCCGCAAGATCCTGAAGATCGCCAAGGAGCCGATCTCCATGGAAACGCCGATCGGGGACGACGACGATTCGCACCTGGGCGATTTCATCGAGGACACCTCCACCCTGGCGCCTTCGGACGCGGCGCTGCATGGTTCCATGCGCGACGTGGTCAAGGAAGTGCTAGACTCTCTGACCCCGCGGGAAGCCAAGGTGCTGCGCATGCGTTTCGGTATCGAAATGAGCACCGACCAGACCCTGGAAGAAGTGGGCAAGCAGTTCGACGTCACGCGTGAGCGCATCCGCCAAATAGAGGCCAAAGCGCTGCGCAAGCTGCGTCACCCGAGCCGGGCCGACAAGCTGAAGAGCTTCCTGGAAGGGCAGTAAGTTTCCTGGGCCTCTAGCTCATGCCTGGTTAGAGCAGCGGACTCATAATCCGTTGGTGCCGAGTTCGACTCTCGGGGGGCCTACCAAAGAACAATGCGGGTCTCGGAGCAATCCGAGGCCCGCTTTGTTTTCCGTGATGCAGCGGCGGTCCACCGCGCCATGTCGACAGGCGCCCGCATGGCATCGGTTTATCGTCGGGTGGCGGTTTTTCTGGTCGAAGGCGCGCGAAAGACCTGCACGCAAAAGACCTGTATTTTCTGAGCGCTGATTCCCGGTCGGCACAGACCGGGCCGGCATGGGCGGCACGTAGGACAGCGCTGATGACGATGCCTCGCGCAATGCGAGGGTGGAGCGCCCGTCGTCATTCCCCTATGGCTTTCCCCTCAATTCTCCCGCCATCGGCGCTGTTGCGGCCGACAGGCCCGCGCGGCGCAAGAGGCCGTTCGGCTTCTGGTTCCAACCCTTGTTGTCTGGGTATTGCTCCTTTCGTGCCAGCGCATGCCGGCGGCGCCACCTTGGACAGGAGGGGAGGAGTGGAATCAGAATGTTACGAAATTAGCAAAGAAATTAACAATAGTTAAAGGCATCGCCTAATTTGTCCCCTTTTGCCTGTCTATATTCCTGACCGATAGCTAAATTTCACAAAATGGCGTTTCAGTTGGTTTCGATGACCCGATAGCCTGCCGCGCAAGGATGCGCGACGGCCATCTTACCAAGCGCCGACCTGCGGATTCGAGATCCCGCTCATGCCGCCCCTGCCTGGGCGCCAACCGAGTCGGGCTGGTCCGGGGGCGGAGTTGCCACCGGGCGTCGCCAGTTGCGTCACGCTTTCCGGTCTTTTTATTTTCATGCAAATTCTGCACACGCTTTCTGGCTCGAACCTGGGTGGCTTGGAGTTCCGCGTCCTGGATCAGGCCCGCTGGCTGCGGGAGCAGGGCCACGCCGTGGCGATTGCCGCGCCGCCAGGAAGCGAAACCCTGAAGCTTGCGCGCAGTTGGGGATTGGCGACCATCGGCATGAACTTCCGTTCGCCGTATTCGTGGTCGGGCATGCTCAAGCTGCGCCGGCTCGTCAAGGATCTGCGCATCCAGGTCATCGATGCGCACGGCACGTCGGACGCCAAGGCGACCGCGCTATGCCGCGACCTGTGCTCGCTGGTACGGACCTGGCACTTCGCCCGCCCTCTGGGCACCTGCTGGCGGCGACGGCTGGAATGGCGCCTGGGCTGCCACCGCGTCATCACCACCAGCCAGGGGGGCGCCCAGGATATCGTCACGGCGGGCTTTGCCGCGCAGGACCGTATCAGTGTCGTTGGGGAATGGGCCGACCATGGCTTTTTCGTGGGCGCGGACAAGCTGGAGCGGCGCCAGGCGGCCCGGCGCGAGTTGGGGCTGGATCCGGCCGCGTTCGTCGTCGCGACCATCGGCATGCTGCGCCCGGACAAACGCCAGGAGGACCTGCTGCGCGTGGTGCATCTGCTGCGCCAGCGTGGGTTGCCGGCGCACGCCCTGGTGGTGGGCATGCCGACACGCGGCACCATGGCGTATGGCCAGAAACTGCAAGAGCTGGTGGCGGAACTGGGAATCGGCGGGTGCGTGACATTCGCCGGACATCGCGAGGATATCGCCAGTGTCATCCATGCCGCCGACGCGGTGCTGGTGCCGTCCGTCAACGAGGCCTGGTCCCGCGTCGTGCCGGAAGCCTATGCGGCGCGTTGTCCGGTGGTCGCCAGCGCGGTCGGGGGATTGCCGGAGATCGTTCACCCTGGCAGCACGGGTTGGCTGGCGCCGGTGGGTGACATCGCCGGTTTTGCCGAACGACTGGCGTGGATCTGGTCGCATCCGGAGCAGGCCGCCCGCATTGCGGAGCAGGCGCGGGCGTTCGCCGACCGTCACCTGGTACTGTCCCAGAAGATGGCCGAGACGTTGAGCGCTTACGAGGCCGCGATGGACGAGGCGAGGATGGTCAGGAGCGGGGCGGTGGCAGCCTGACGCGAGAACGACGTTCAGGAGTCTCGTGCGCGGCGGGAATCGGCCTTGCCGAGCCAGGCTGGTTGCCGACATGTCGACAACCGGTTTGTTTGTTTTCCCGCTCAGCGGCGTTGGCGATGCACCATGCGTCCGAAGCAACGCATCACCGCGGCCACCGTGGTGGCCTCGCGCCAATATTTGCGGCGCAGGGTCCGCAGGGGCAGCCACCACGGCTTGACGATGATGTTGTCGGCCCAGGCCGGCCGCCAGCGCGGCATATTGCGGGGACGGTCGACGATGGTCACCGTCGGCAGGCCGCAACAGGAGGCCAGGTGGCCGATCCCGGAATCGGTGCCGATGAACCAGCCCGACTCGTAGACTTGCGCGGCGACACCGTCGATGGAGGGCGCTTCCACCAGGCCGGCATGGGCCTGCTCCAGCAGCGGGCGCCAGAACGCGCGTTCAGAGGGCGCCAGCACGAAGGTGGGTTCATAGCCCATGGCGCGCAGGCGACGGGCGACCAGGACGTATTTTCCCGGCGTCCAGCAGCGTTCCGCTTCGCTCGAGGTGGGGTGCAGGATTACGCGTTTGTCGTGCAGGCGGGCCTTGAAGCGCGCGGGCGCGCGCAGTCCGTTGTCGTCGCTCCATTCGGTCAGGCCGAAGGCGTCGACCGAGAACCGGCGGAATTCATCCAGGATGCCGTTGGGCGAGGCATGCCTGCGCGGCGCCGCCCGGATCTTGCCCCATTCCTTGGTGCTGAGAAAACGCCTGCAGACTCGGGTCAGGCCGTCGAATGGGCTGTCCGGGTCCATTTGCACGATGGTGTCGTATCCCGCCAGGCCGTCGATGTCCGCGGGTAGGGGCTGGATATCGAAGTCGGGAAACCATTCCCGCAAGGCGTGGCCGTGCACGCCATACACGGTGAGGTCGCGGCCGGCCTTGCGCAGATTGTTGGCCAGGGTCATCTGATATAACGTATCACCCAGCCGATTGGACAGGACCAACGCCAGTTTGCCGGTCTGGAAGGAATGAGCGGTGCTCACGTTCGATTCATCCTCGTGGTTTTTGCTGCGGAGGATAACCGATCGTATGCTTTTTCACGGTGGCCTTGCCGGACGGGTGCCAGCGGCGCCCGACGCACCGCGTGGAACAGAGCAGCCGTCTGCCGCTTCATCGTGGGGCGGGCCGGGTCAGCCAGTGGCGCATGGGCGTCGAATAATAGCGCGCCACCAATCCCCCCAGCATGGCCGACAGCAGGATCGCCAGCACGCTGGCCGCGGTCAGCGCGCCCGCCCGCCACCAGGTCGACACGACGCCGCCGGAATTGCGGCACGATGCGGCCGCCAGCAGCAGCACGGGGAACATGTGGGTGAGGTAGATCTCGTAACTGTTTTGCCCGGCCCAGCGCAGCGCGGCGGCGATGGCGTTGGGACGTGGCGCACGCCGCGGACGGCTCCAGCCTATCAGCAGGCAGGCCACGCCGATCTCCAGCAGCGTGACGTTCAGCCCCAGGCCCGTCAGGCCCAGCATGTGGGTGGTCTTGCGCAACAGGAACACCAGTGAGAACAGCGCGGTGCCGGCAAGCAGCAGCCTGCGGCCGTGCCGCGCGCAGCGGGCGGGGCAGGCGGCGTACAAGGCCGCGAGGCAGCCGATGGCGATGCCGTCCATGCCGGACAGGTAGGCGTGGTCGGCCCAGATTTCGTTGGCGCTGAAGGCAGCCCGGGCGAAGGGACCCAGCCCCACGAACAGCAGCAGCGCCACGATCAGTGCGCGCCGGCCCGCCGCCAGCGCCAGCATGCAGATCAGCGGAAACGCCAGATAGAACGCCTCTTCGATGGACAGCGACCACAACACGTTCCAGGCCGCGGGCAGGTAGCCGACCTGGGCTTCCAGCCAATTCAGATGCAGCGCCAGCGCGCTGGCCGCAGCCCGGGCGAGGCTGGTGTTGTCGACGACGAAGCCGGGGACCTCGGCCCAGTGCAGGCCGGCCAGTATCAATACCAGCAAAGCCAGGCAGGGGTAGATGCGGGCGATCCGGCGTCGCAGGAACGGTTTCCAGGGGACGGCTTCCAGGCTGCCCCAGCGCTCGAGGGCTGCGCGCGTGATGAGAAAGCCCGAGATCACGAAAAAAATGATGACGCCGTAGTAGCCGCTGCGAAAGACGAGGTTGAAGAGGGCGGGCGGCAGCACTTTTCCCAGCAGGCTCTGTTCTTGCGGGATGTGGATCTGCACGTGCAGCAGCACGACGCACAGGATCGCCAGGCCACGCAGGGCGTCGATGGCGGGATTGCGGACGGCGGCGCCCTGCACGGGGCGCGAGGCCCTGGGCCGTGGGGCGTAGGCAAGCATAGGTCGTCAATCGAATCGGGCAACGAAAGACGCAATGCTAGCCATGGCCCTGTGAGGGGATTGGGCGACTGTGTATAGATTTTGTAATGCCGCCGGCGCGCCGGTTCCTGTCTGCGGGCCGCGCAATGGAAGAGCGCCCCAGCTCGCGATGAGTCTGAGGCGCTCCTGCCCGGCTTCGCACGCGATGGGTGTCAGACAGCCCGGCAACTTCAATCTACTGCCGCCCTGGGGCCTGGGCAATAGGGAAAACCCGATGGAAATTAAGGGGTTACAACATTTTTTTGGGCGTTGTCCTGGGCCGATGTCGACTCGGCCGGATGGTGCGATGTTTTGATCCAGCTCGGTATCCGCGAATTGTGGCGCTCTGCGGCAGCCTCGACACTGTGACCCTCATTCATCGCGAGCGGAGAACGGCAGTGTCGGGATATTTGCAGCGTCAGGCGGGGCAGGGCATGACGGAATACATCGTGATCGTGGCGCTGGTGGCGATTGCCGCCATCGCGGTCTATCAGCATTTTGGTCAGGTCGTGCGGGCGCAGACCGCGGCCATGGCGCGCGAACTCGCGGGCGAAGACGGCAGCGCGCAAACCCGTGCGGCGGCCGCGGCGGTCAAAAAGGCGGCGGGCCAGGTCTCAACGCGCACGCTCAAGTCCTTCGCCGGCAATGCCGTGGGCGGCAAATGAATGCTCGGTCAAAAGGCCGCCTGAAGTCCGAGGCACAGCGCGGCCAGGCGTTGGTATCGGGCCTGTTGCTGCTTGCCGTGGCCGTTGCGTCGCTGGCAATGCTGCATGGCGTGGGACGCGTGGTCGAGGCGCGGATGCGCCTGACGCACGCGGCGGACGCGGCTGCGTATAGCGGCGCGCTTGCGCAAGCCCGCCGATTGAATCTGCTGGCCTACGCAAACCGCACGCTGGTCGCCCACCAGGTCGCGATGGCACATCTGGTGACCCTGGAGGCATCGATGGCCTTCACGCGCACGCTTGCCGGGCAGCGCCGTCGCAACAACCCGCCGGTGCGGCTGCTCGCCACGCTGTTCGGTCGCGACGTGGCGGCGGCCTATCGCGCGGCGCGCGCCGAGCCAGGCACCGCCGTGGGGTTGGCGCAAGCCTATGCCGAACACGATCGTGTCGTGCACCAGGTGCTTGCGGTCGGCATGGCCTCGGCCGTGGCCGATCTTCCGGCCACGCGCGCGCGGCTCATGCGGCTTGTGCTGCAAGACAACCATCCCACGGCGCCCGTGCCATCCATTCGCATGCTCAGCGATGGCTGGCCGGGATACCTCGAGCGGCGCGATGCCATGGGCCACGCTGGCTTGCGTTCCGCTGTCGAGCAGGCTGTGCAGCGCTATGACTTTGTCGGGCGCCGCGACGGTACGCGCCGCAACGCCGTGCCGGCTGTCGCGCATTGCCCACAAGGACACCACACCTTGCGCCGCCGGGGCGCGACCTGGTTGGGAGCGGACGGACGCTGGGGCGCGGTGGATACGCAGTCGTTCCATTCGCTGCGCTTCAACCGTTGGGCGGGATGCTATCTGCGCGAGTACGCGATGGGCTGGGGCGCGGTGCTGGGCGACGGTTCCAGGGCTCCGTCCGACCTGGAGCACGTCGAGAATCCCCCGGCGGATTTCATTGCACAGGACTTCTGGCGTTGGGTACGGCAGTCCACCACATGGGACCTGCACGACGGCACGGGCACGCCGCTGGCCAATTCCTACGCGGTGGCGCAGGGGCAGCGCTGGCCTGGCCAGGGTTTGCCGGATTACTACGAGCTGGCCCACTGCTGCCAGACGGCGCCGCTGCGGTTTGCGGTGGCGGTCAAGCTGGACCGCAACACGGCGCCAAAGACGGCGATCCTGGGCGGTCTGCTCCTGCCTGGCGCCGATGCGGCATTGACGGTTACGAGCGCCGCCGAGACGTTCTTCGCGCGGCCACAGGCGCGTGCTGACGGGCACACCGAGCTGGCCACGTTGTTTCGCCCGTATTGGCAGGCGCGGTTGTCGCCCGTGACATCCGCGGAAGCGCTGCTGGCCAGGGCTGCGCCATGATGAGCGCTCGCCACCGGCAGCAAGGCCAGGCCATGGCTGAAGCGCTGCTTGTCCTGCCCGGGCTGGCCCTGGTTCTCCTGGCAATCGGCTGGTTGGGGTGGCTGCAGTTTTCCGCGCAAATGCTGCTCCAGGCCAGTCGCATGACCGCGATGGCGAGTGCGGCAGGCGCGCCGAATCCCGGTCAATCCGGATTCCGGGTGCAGCTGGAACATGTCCCATTGCATTCCGGCGCGGATGGCTTCAACCATACCCTGCCGCAAGCGGAGTGGCTCGGCGGAGAGGCGCGGCTGGTGTCCGCGACGGCCCGCGGCGCTGTGACCGGTGCAGGTCCCTGGAGCGTCATGACACTGCAGCGCCGCACAAGCGTTGCCTTGGGGGCCGGGCATGCGTCCAATGACGCGGACGCGGGCCGTCGCATCGCGGCGGCGACGACGACATGGAGACAGTTTGCTGATCGCTCACAGGCTGTCGCGCGCGCGGCCGGGCCGGTGGCTGCCGCTACCGATGCACCATGGCGCCGGGCGCCGCTTGCGCTGGACTGGCTGTCGGCATGGGCGGATGTGGTGCCGGCCGACAGGCTGCTGCCCGTCGCGGGGGCCGGCCAATGATCACGCATGCCCACTTCGTCGTTTGGCGCGGCGTCCGCCGTGGGGGCGCGCGTACGGTCGTCGTGGCGGGGTTGGCGGCCCTTGCTGCATTGGCCCTGGCGCTGGGGACGACGGCCCTGGCGACGACGCCGGCCGACGCGTTGCCGTCCGCATCAGGGCCTGCGTCCTTGGCGGACCTGCGTTTTCCTCCTGGCTCGCGGGTCGAATCCGTGGCCGAGCGCATGTGGTTGCACGGCATGCCGGTACAGGTGTGGGTATTTGACGCCCCGGTCGACGTTGCGACGCTGATCCAGGCCCTGTCGCGGCAACAGCCGGCGCTGGAAGATCTGCGGATCATGCCCGGGTTCGCCATCCTGTCGGGCCGCGTTGGCGAGGCCTATTGGGTGCTGCGGCTCACCAGTCCCACCGCGGGTCGCAGCGTTGGCAGCATGTCGTCGCTGTCGGCCTTGGCCACGTCGGCATCCCCGCCGCCCGCATGGCTGCCATCCGGGGCGCGGCTCCGGCTGGATTTCGCCGTTGCCCAAGCGGATCGCGTGTTGTCCGAATCCATCTGGCAGTACCAGCTGTCGCCGTCGCGCCTGGCGCCGTTGCTGCGGCGTGGCCTGGCGCGCGACGGCTGGCGCGATATCGAAGCGGGGCCGGGAGACGGCGGCTGGCAGTCATGGCAGCGCCGACAGGAACGGCTGCAATGGCTATTGGTGCCGCTCGAATCGGGAAGTGGCATCTGGATCCGGAGATCGACACCATGATGCGCTTGCTCGGATGGGGGTTGCGCGCCTTGCGCAAGATGGCGGTTCCCTTGTTGGCCCTCGCCGCCGGGTTGGTGGCGGCCTGGGCGGTTCGCGAACACGTGCGGCAGCGGGTCGATACCTTGGCGGGCGAGCACCGCGAGGCCATGGTCAGTCGATTGGTGGCGGCGCGCGATTTGCCGGCCGGCACCGAGCTGACGCCAGCGCATCTGGCGATACGCGACATCCCGGCGCAGTGGGCCCCGGCCGCCAGCATCGAGCCACGCGATGGCGACAGCGTCCTGGGGACCCGCCTGGGGGTGGCTCTGGCCCAGGGAGATCCGGTGCTGAGCGGGTGCCTGGCTCGCGCCGACAGCGCTTCGCCGCCGGCACTGGCGGCACGGCTCGATCCCGGCCAGCGGGCCTTGCAGGTTCCGGTCTCCGATCTGGGAACCGTGGCGGATCTGTTGCGGGTGGGGGACCTCGTCGACATCTATGTCTCGTTCCCGTATCGGGGCCGCGAGGTGACCGCGCCGCTATTGCAGGGCGTGCGCGTCCTGGCCGTGCCCGATGCCAGCGGCGGCACCGGTCCGGCGCAGGTCACGCTGGCCGCCACGCCGAACCAGGCCATGCGATATCTCGCAGCGCGGCGGGCCGGTACGCTGACCGGCTTGGTGCGCAATCGCGCCGATACGGCCAGGATTCCGGAGGACCCGCCCCGCGACCTGGCGTCGTTGATCGGACTGGCTCCCGAAGCGCCCCGCGAACCGGCCGTGGTCATCCTGTATGGCGACCGGCCAGGTCTGTCGGCAAGCGCGCCTGGCACGGTCTTGGCGGATTTTGAGTCGGAGCATCCATGAACATCAGATCCTTTGCGGTCCTGGCCACGTTATGCCTTGGGTTGGCCGCCAGATCGGCCTGGCCGGCAGGCCAGACACTCGAAATGCAGGTGGGGGAGAGCCGCGTGCTGGCGGAGTCCGGAGTGACACGCGTGGCCATCGGCGACAGCCAGGTGCTCAGTGCCATCGCCACCGACAGCCGCGAGGTCGTGGTCTTTGCGCGCACCGAGGGCGTGTCGTCGATACAGGTCTGGGCCGATGGCGGCGTGCAGGCCTACGACGTGCATGTCGCGGCGGCCGGTGTCACGCGCCTGCGCGCCGAGGTCGATGCCTTGCTGGCACGCATCCCGGGGGCCCGTAGCTCCCTGGTCGGTGGCCGTGTCGTCGTCGAGGGGGATGACCTTTCCGATGACGACCACGCCCGTATCGCGGCGTTGGCGGAACACTACCCCGAGGTCATGGACTTCACCGGCAGGGTGGGGTGGGACAGCATGGTGCAGCTGGATGTGCAGGTGGTGGAAATGCCGCGCTCCAGATTGCGCGAGATCGGCGTGCGCTGGGAAGGCCTGACGCAAGGCGGCGTCAACGCCGGATTGGCGTGGGATGCCGGTTCCCTGGGCCGGATGGCGCGGCCGGGTGAGGCGGTGATCGACACGCCCGCGCCGGTGTCGTCGGTCGCGGGCTATTTCGGCGTGAATGCGCTGTTGTCGGCACGTATCGCCGCGTTGGCGCAAAGCGGCGAGGCCGTCATGCTGGCACAGCCGCAACTGCTGGCGCGCAGCGGCGCCAGCGCGACGTTCCTGGCGGGGGGCGAAGTGCCTTACGTCTCCACCGATTCGCGCGGCAATCCCACCACCTTGTTCAAGCCCTATGGCGTGTCCCTGCGGATCACTCCCCGCATCGATCGCAATGGCGTCATCCGTTCGCTGATCGAGGTCGAAGCCAGCTCGGTGGACATGGCGTTGACCGGCGCGAGCGGACCGGCGCTGCGGACCCGCCGCGCCTCGACCGAGTTCAATGTCCGCTCCGGCGACACATTGGTCATCGGCGGATTCCTGTCTCGCGAACGCGCCGACGACAGCAGCGGCCTGCCCGGCTTGAAAGACATTCCGATCCTTGGCGCCCTGTTTGCCTCGCGACGCTATCAGTTGCGCGAGACCGAGCTGGCCATTTTCGTTACGCCCCGGATCGTATCGCGCAACGAGCCAGCCATGACGGATCGCGTACGGCGTGGACGCGACGTGATCCGCGCTGCCTTTCCCGAACCGTCACGATTGGGCACGGAGGTTCCCGTGATGGCGGGGTGGAATATCCATGGGGGGAAGGGCTCGCAATGGGCCGGCACCGCCCGCGAACCGGCCCTGGCCGATCAGGAGTAGCACCATGCTTGAAATCGACATGACCTTTGACGACGGTGCCACGCGCAAGATCAGGGCCGCGGCTCCGGCGCTGATCGGCCGCGGCGCCCATTGCGGCGTGCGTATCGCCAACTGGCGGGTGGGCCGGCAGCACGCGCGGCTGCGGCAAGAGGCCTCGGCCGTTGTGCTCGAGGACCTTGGCGCCCTGGGCGGTGTATTCGTCAATGGTTTGCGCGTGGCGCACCATGCGCCGGTACTGCCGCAGGATGAAATCCTGATCGGGCCGTGCCGCCTGCGGGTGCAATTCGTGAAGGCGGACGCGCGCGGCCACGCGCTCGCCCGGATTCATCCGCCTGCGCCCTTGCCGTCGATGCCGGCCCGGATCCCGGATTCGACGCGATCCTCGCTGCCGTCGCTCGACCTGCGTCGCCGGCTGCATGCCGCCTTGCTGGGAGCGCTGGACCTGCGCCGTCGCGATGTGTCGGGCATGAGCGACGCCACGCTGCGCGCCGAAGCCGCGCGCCTGCTGGCACAGATCGTGGCCGATGAGGATGTGTCGGCGCCAGGGGTGGACCGGGCAGCCTTGTGCCGTGAGGTGCTGGACGAGGCGGTTGGGCTGGGGCCGCTGGAGCCGCTGCTGGCGGCGCCGGACATCACCGAGATCATGGTCAACCGGCACGATGAGATCTACGTCGAGCGCGAGGGCCGGCTCTGGCGTCACGCGGCCGCGTTTACCGGCGAGCAGTCCGTGCGCCGTGTCATCGAGCGCATCGTGACGCCGCTGGGGCGTCGCATAGACGAAAGCTCGCCGCTGGTGGATGCCCGGCTGCCCGACGGGGCGCGGGTGCATGCCGTCATCCCTCCGGTCGCGCTCAAGGGCGCCAGCCTGACCATTCGCAAGTTTCCGCGCAGCCGGCCGGACATGCCGGCCCTGCTTGCCGCGGGAGCGCTCAGCGATGCCATGGCGCGGTTCCTGGCCCGTTGCGTGCGGCTGCGCAAGAACCTGCTGGTCTCGGGAGGCACGGGTTCTGGCAAGACCACGCTGTTGAACGTCCTGTCCAACGAGATCCCCGAGGGTGAGCGCGTCGTCACCATCGAGGACGCCGCCGAGCTGCGTTTGAATCACGCGCATCTGGTGGCCCTGGAAGCCCGTCCTCCCAACCAGGAGGGCCGGGGGCGCGTCGATATCCGCGAATTGGTTCGCAATGCCCTGCGGATGCGGCCGGACCGGATCGTGGTGGGTGAGTGCCGCGGGGCAGAGGCGTTCGACATGCTGACCGCCATGAACAGCGGACACGAAGGTTCCCTGACCACATTGCACGCCAATTCGTCGCGCGACGCGCTGGCGCGCCTGGAATCGATGGTCCTGATGGCGGGACTGGATCTGCCATTGACGGCGGTGCGTGAGCAGATCGCGGCGAGCATCGACATCATCGTGCAACTGGCACGCCAGCCCGACGGACGCCGGGTGGTGCTTTCGATCGCGGAAGTCACCGGCATGGAGAGCGGCCGGATTCAGCTGCAGGATCTATTCCGGCACGAGCGCGCCGGCGGATTCAGCGGCTGCGGCACGATACCCAGTTTTGCGCCGGAATGGCAGCAGGCGGGGGCGGGCTTGGACATGGCCTGGTTTGCGGCCGGACAGGCCGGCACGGCCTCGGATGGCCTGGCGGCCTCGCCATGATGTGGCTGGCGGCGGCGGGAGCGATGATCTGCGTCACGACATTGGCGTGGTGGGCGACGCGCCGGCTGGCGCCAGCCTTGCGGCGCTACCGCGAGCGCTACACGCGGGATGCGGGCCTGCGGTTCACGGAACTGTTCCTGTTCGTCGAACCCTCCCGGCTCTGGGCCTGCGCGGTGACGTTGGCGCTGCTGGCGGCAATGTCGGCCTTCGCGCTCACGGCGAGCGGCATGGCCGCCGTTGGAACGGGCGTGGCGGCATTGCGGGCGCCGGCCATGCTGGCGGGCCTGTTGCGACGTCGGCGGGTGCGGCGCTTCGAACAGCAATTGCCCATGGCCTTGCTGATGCTGGCGTCGGCCTTGCGGGCAGGTGTCGCCTTGATGCCCGCTTTGCGGCAAGTGGTGGCGCAGGGCGGGGCGCCGCTGGCACAGGAGTTTGGCTTGATGCTGCGGGAACAGCGGCTCGGCGTGCCGTGGGACGAGGCCCTGGCGCGCCTGAACACGAGAATGACGGCCGAATCCACAACCCTGATGGTGGCGGCCATGCGCACCGCCGCGCAGACCGGTGGCAACCTGGCCGAAGCGCTCGACAGCATCGCGCAGACATTGTTTGCCAGGCTGCAGTTGCAGGCCAGGCTGCGGACCTTGACCGCGCAGGGGCGCATGCAGGCCTGGATCGTGGGCGCGTTGCCGGTGCTGCTGCTGATCGCGCTGGATCGCCTCGAGCCGGACATCATGACGCCGCTCTGGCACACGCCTGCCGGGTGGACGGTGCTGGCCGTGCTGGGCGGACTCGAGACCGCGGGGGTGCTGCTGATCCGGCGCATCGTCCGGATCGATATTTGAAGCGGGAGGCGCCATGTGGCTGTATTTTGGAATGATCACGGCGGGGCTGGGAGCGGGCTGGGGGACATGGCGTGTCCTGCGTCCTGCCATGCGGGGTGGCCCCCGCCCGAATCCCGACCTCGCTCCCGTTCCCGGTGCCGTGCCGTGGTGGTGGCGTCTGGCCTGGCCCTGGCTCACGGGTGTCGCGCCGGCGTTGGACCGGTTCTGCCCGAGGCGCTGGCGCGCTTGGCTGAGCGGGGCGCTGATGCGGGCGGGATTGCCGCCGCAAGTCAGGGAGGGGCATGTCCTGGCCCTGAGCGTCGCCGCATTGATCGGCGGTGTCGGGTTGGTGGGGGTGGCTTACCTGTTGCTGCGGCAGCCGGTGGCGGGCATGGTGGCTGACATAGGGATGCAGGCGCCGTGGATGCAGACGCCATGGACGCCGATGCCGCCCGCGGCGAGCGGACCGGCCTGGGCGATGGCGGGCGGGGCCGTCGCTTTCACGGCGGCGCTGCTGCCGTTCGCATGGCTGCGGGCGCAGGGCGTGGCACGGCGCCGTGGGATCGAACGCGGCCTGCCGTTCATGCTCGACATGATGACGCTGTGCGTCGAGGCGGGGCTCGGCGCGCATGCAGCGTTGCAGGCGGCCGCCGCGAATGGTCCACCCGGACCGTTGCGTGACGCGTTGGCCGGCGCGCTGGCGCAGGTCCGTGCCGGAGTCCCCCGGGCGGCGGCCATCCAGGCCATGGCGGATCGTTGCGGCAGCCCGCTGGTTCATCGTTGGGCCACGGCCCTGGCGCACGCGGACGCGCTGGGGATCAGCCTGGGGCCTTTGCTGCGGGCGCAGGCAGCCCAATGCCGCAGCGAGCGTCACATGCGAGCCGAGCGGCTCGCGATGCAGGCTCCGGTCAAGATGCTTTTGCCGTTGATCGGCTGCATTTTTCCCTGCACGTTCCTGGTGCTGGCGTTTCCCATCGCGGTCCAGCTGTCCAGGGGGCTGGGATGAACGACCATCGACGCTTGCCGCAGGCACGGCTCAGGCTGCTGCGGGTCAATGGTTGGATGGGACGGATGCGGGGGTTGCTGTGCCGTCGAGCGCCAGGGCCGAGATCGGGGATCCTGCTGCGCCCTTGCCGGGCGGTGCACACCTTCGGTATGCGGCACGCCATTGACGTGGCGTTCGTGTCGCGTGGCGGGCGCGTGGTGAAGGTGCGCAGGGCGTTGCCGCCCCGCCGGATAGCGTCATGCCTGGGCGCCGTGGCCGTTGTCGAGGTTCGGGCTGGAACCATTGATGCCGAACACGGAGGTGTACGACGGATAGAAGCTGCAATAGAACACGCCTGCCGCGGCGATCGTGAATGGGATCTGCAGGGTGCTGGCCAGTTGCGGCGAAAGCCCGATGGCGATCAGCAGCCCCGAGCACAGGTCCAGGAACAGCGCGATCAGGACCCACGTGGCCGCGTAGACCAGGAAGGCCCATTTGTTGCGCCAGCAAGCGATGCCCGAGAAAAACAGCGCCTGGGTCAGTCGCAGGCCGTGCCAGGCCACCAGGACCGGCGCATACCAGAACAGCGCCGCGATCACGATATAGACGATCGTGAAAATGATGAGCGGCGCGCGCATCGCCATCAGGATGGGTTCCATGCTGTTCTCGATGGAGGCGATGCGCATGCCTTCGGCGAACGCCGACGAGAACGGCAGGAACGTGGCCAGTCCGGCCGTCAGGCTCACGGCGGCATACAGCAGGCCCATCAGGAACAATTTGCGAAGCACCCCGGGCTGCTTCAAGGGCTTGGCCCACATCGAAGGCAGCATGACGCGATCCGCCTCGACGTGCTTGCAGGCAGCCAGGCTCATCAGGGTGACCGACGGCATCAGCGCGATGAACAGGATCGGGCCGACGATCTGCGCGGCGAAGGCGAAAATCACCAGAAGGCTGTTGACCAGCGCCCAGGTGTACATGGCCAAGGGTTGCTTGCGGAACAGACGGAAGCCGTCTCGAACCCATTGCCAGCCGGAAGACGCGGGTAGGAATGCTGCTTGCATGGCTCTCTTGGGGGTGATCTCTCAATAAGGGACGTGCTACCCCCAATTATGGGGGGCGTAACGATTACGGCAATACCGGCAGGCCCGGGCGGTGGCGCGCCTGCAACACTCTTTCGAAATGTCGGGGGTCGTGCGGCTTGAGCGTCTGGGCCGGGCGCGGCAGGAAAAAATCGTACAGGCGCGATAGCCAGAAGCGCAGGGCGGCGGCGCGCAGCATCAGCGGCCAGGCTTCACGCTCTGCGTCGGTGAACGGCCGCACGCGGGCGTAGGCGTCCAGCCAGGATTCGACCAGCTCGGGGATGAATTCACCGGTATCGCGCTCGATGCACCAGTCGTTGACGCTGACGGCGACGTCGAACAGCCAGGTGTCGCAACCCGCGAAATAGAAATCGATGATGCCGCCCATGAGCGGGTCTTCGAAGGTGCCGGCGAACAGCACGTTGTCGCGGAACAGGTCGCAATGGGCGGGGCCGGCGGGCAGCGTCCGCCAGGACGGGGTGGCCGCGGCGGCCTGCTGGGCGGCCAGTTCCGATTGCAGCAACTGCGCCTGGCCAGGATCCAGGAAGGGCAGGACCTTGGGCGCCGTCTCGATCCACCAGGAAAGACCGCGCAGATTGGGCTGCTGGATCGGGAAGTCGCACGCCGCCACATGGGCGCGGGCCAGCGTGGCGCCGGCCAGGGCGCAATGGGCCGCGCCCGGCGCCGGCTCGTAGCCGCCGGGCAGGCGCGAGACAATGGCGCAAGGCTTGCCGTGCAGCGTGGTCAGGCGGGTGCCGTCGCGCAGGGTCTGCGGCTGTGGCACCGGAATGCCGCGGCTGGCCAGGTGGTACATCAGCTCGATATAGAACGGCAATTGCGCGTGCGTCAGCACTTCGAACAGCGTCAGCACGTACTCGCCACGGCTGGTATGCAGGAAGTAATTGGTGTTTTCGATGCCCGCCGTGATCCCTCGTAGCGAGACAAACTCGCCCAGATCGAAATGCGCCAGCAGGGCGCGCGCGTCGTCATCGGATACGGGGGTGAAAACGGCCATTGATGTCAGGAAAATAGGGGTTAACGAACGCGGGTGACGGACGCCTGGACATGCGTGCACGTGGCGGCGGCGCAATTTTAGACCACATGGCCGGCAGGGTCTGGCGGCCCGCCCGCGGGACCCGCCCGGCAGAATCGCGCCAAGCACCGTAAAATACCGCATCCCCTTGTTTTGCTGAGTGATTCTTGGACTCCCCCGACTGGCGGCTGTGCGTCGCCCCGATGATCGACGTGACCGACCGGCATTGCCGCTATTTCCACCGGCTGCTGGCGCCGCGCGCGCGTCTGTACACCGAAATGATCACCACCGGCGCGCTGCTGTATGGCAACGTGGCGCGCCATCTCGATTTCGACGAAGCCGAGCACCCTGTCGCGTTGCAGCTGGGTGGCAGCGAACCGGACGCGCTGGCGCAGTCGGCCAGGCTGGGACAGCAATGGGGTTACGACGAAATCAACCTCAACTGCGGCTGCCCGTCGGAACGGGTGCAGAAGGGCGCATTCGGGGCCTGCCTGATGGCGGAGCCGGACCTGGTGGCCGATTGCATCAAGGCGATGCAGGACGCGGTCGACATCCCGGTGACGGTCAAGCATCGCCTGGGGCTGGACTATGACGAGTCGTACGCCTTCGTGCGTGACTTCGTCGGCAAGATCTACGACACCGGCTGCCGGGTGTTCATCGCCCACGCGCGCAATGCGGTCCTCAAGGGCCTGTCGCCCAAGGACAACCGCGAGATCCCGCCGCTGCGCTATGACGTGGTCAGCCAGCTCAAGCGGGATTTCCCGGACTGCGTGTTCGTGCTGAATGGCGGATTGGCCGATGCCGCGCAATCGGTGCGCGCGGCGGCCGACTTCGATGGCGTCATGCTGGGCCGCGCGGCCTGGCACACGCCGCGGGTGCTGTCGGAAGTGTCACTGCAATTGTGGCCGTCGGTGCGCCTGCCCGGCGATGCCCAGGTGGTCGATGCGATGATGGAATACGCCGCGCGCCAGGTGGCGCAGGGCGTGCCGCTGCGGGTGATGACCCGGCCGATGCTGGGACTGGTGAACGGCCAGTCGGGCGCGCGGCGCTGGCGCCGCATGTTGTCGGATCCGGCGCTGCTGGCCGCCAATGACCCCGCGCTGATCTATGACGCCTGGCGCAGCCAGCGGCATGTGCCGCCCGAACGCGACGGCGCTTCGTTGACGGCCGCTCCCGCGAGCGCCTGAGCATCCATCGGAACGGCTTGAACGCAAAAACGCCCGGACGGCCGCGAGGCCGCCCGGGCGTTTTTGCGCATATCCCGTGCAGGCCGGCGGACCAGGCCGCCGCCAGGCGATCGCCGATGGCTCAGGATTGGGTCGATTCCGCGCTTTCCGCGGGCCAGTCGCGGATATAGGCCTTGAGCATGTTGTTTTCGAACTGCTGTGCGGCCACGATGGCCTGGGCCATGTCGTAGAACGAAATCACGCCCATCAGCGTCGGGCCGTCCATGACGGGGATGTAGCGCGCATGCTTTTCGAGCATCAGGCGCTGCACTTCGTCGGCGCTGGTATTGGGCGATACGCTGACCGGCGCGTCGTCCATGATGGAACGGATGGTGGTTTCGCCCGCGCCGCCGTGCGCATGCATGTGGCGGATGATCTCGCGGAACGTCAGCATGCCTACCAGCGTGCCGAATTCCATGATGACGAGCGAGCCGATATCCTGCTCGCTCATGGTTTGCACGGCCTGGGACACGGGCATGTCCGGCGATGCGGTGTAAAGCGTGTCTCCCTTGACGCGCAGAATTTCGCTGACCTTCAACATCGGTTTCTCCTGGGCGGATGACGCCCTGATTGCTATTTCTTGTTCGCTTCCAGCTGCAATACCGGGGCGACGTCATTTCCGGTATTTTGCGCTTCTCTGCAGAGTTCTTCCAGCACGGGCGCATTTTCCCGGGAAATCACCGCCGCGGCGACCCGCAGGATTTCGGCGTCGTTGCGCACCCGGGGTTGACCGCGATCCAGCAGGAAACGGTCGACCACCGGCGCCAGCGACGTCTCGCGGGCATCGCAGGTCAGCACCCAGAGATGGTCGGGGCTGCGGGTGGCCAGGCCCATGTCGCCGAGCGTTTCAAGGACGTCGTTCAGTTCGTCCTGGTGCAGTTTCAGGCGGGAGGCGAGCACATTGGCGGGCAGGCCGGGCGGGGTGAGGGACTGCGCCCGGCGCAGCGCGCGCAGGACATCGAGTGCGTCGACGAACGGGGCGCCGGGGTAGCGGTTGAACTCCCAGCGGCCCAGCCGGATGAGCGGCGCGCTGGCCGCCAGGGTGGCGCCCAGCAGCACCGCCAGCCAGGACAGGTAGATCCACAAAAGGAAGATCGGCAGCGTGGCGAAGGCGCCGTAGATGACGGTATAGGTGGGGAAGCGCGTCAGATAGTAGGCGAACGCCGATTTCATGACCTCCAGCGCGACCGCGGTGACGCAGCCGCCGATGAGCGCGTCGCGCCACAGCACCTGCCGGTTCGGCACCACCACGAACAGGGCGGCAAAGCCCAGGCCGGTCAATACCAGCGGAATGAACGAGATGGCGACGCTGACCACTTCGGGCACGTCGCGCACCAACCCCAGCGATTCGCGGGCCACGAACGACGTGGCCCACAGGCTGGCGCCGGCCACCACCGGGCCCAGGGTGATGACCGCCCAGTAGACCAGGGCGCGCTGCGGCAGCGGGCGCTGCCGCGTGACATGCCAGATGTCGTTGAAGGCTTTGTCGATGGTCATGATCAGCAGCAGCGACGTGACCAGCAGGAAGCCGCCGCCGATCGCGGTCAGGCGCGAGGCCTGGCGGGCGAACTGGTTCAGGTAGTCCATGATGTTGTCCGAAACGGACGGTGGCATCAGGCTATTGGTCAGGAAGTCCTCGAGCGCGACCCGAAATTCCTGGAATACGGGGAACGCGGTGAACAGCGACAGCACCACGGCCAGCATCGGCACGATTGCCAGCACCGTGGTGAAGGTGAGGCTGGACGCGACCTGCAGCAGCTTTTCCTCGTCGGCGCGCTGCGCGGTGAAGACAAAAGCGCGTCCGACCCGCGCGGCCCACGATGCGCGCGGGGGCAGGGGCTGGGTGGCCGCCGGCGCGGCGGCGGCAGGCTCGGCGGGGCGGTTCATCAGGCGATAATAGCAGCATGAACCCTGAACTCAACCCTCGCTTGCGCCTGGCGGCCTCGGTGTCGCTGTTCGCCCTGATCGTGCTGTGCGTCACCTGGGAGACGCTGGCGGCGCCGCTGCGCCCGGGGGGCTCCTGGATGCTGCTCAAGGCCTTGCCGCTGGCGCTGCCGCTGCGCGGCATCGTGCGCGGCAATCTCTACACCTACCAGTGGGCTGCGATGTTGTCGCTGCTGTACCTGATGGAGGGGGCGGTGCGCGCCATGTCGGACCCGGCGCCGCTGTCGGTGCTGATGGCGTGGGGCGAGATCGCGCTGTCGACGATTTTCTTCTTCAGCGCCATTTTCTATGTGCGGCCGGCCAAGCGGGCCGCCAGGAGGCAACGCGCGTGAACGTCCATTCCCTGTCCGACCTGCGGGCCGTCAACTCGTTTGCCGCATTGCCGGCCGCGTTCTACACCCGCCTGGCGCCCCAGCCGCTGAACCAGCCGCGCCTGCTGCATGCCAATGCGGATGCGGCGGCATTGATCGGGCTGGACCCGTCGGCGCTGCGGACGCCGGAATTCCTGCGGGTGTTTTCAGGCGCCGAGCCGTTGCCCGGCGGCGATACGCTGGCCGCGGTCTACAGCGGCCATCAGTTCGGCGTCTGGGCAGGGCAACTGGGCGACGGCCGCGCCCATTTGCTGGGCGAAATCCAGGGACCGGGCGGCGCCTGGGAGCTGCAGCTCAAGGGGTCGGGCCTGACGCCTTATTCACGCATGGGCGACGGCCGCGCCGTGCTGCGCTCGTCGATGCGCGAATACCTGGCGAGCGAGGCCATGCACGGCCTGGGCATACCGACCACCCGCGCACTGGCGCTGGTCGCCTCGGACGATCCGGTGTGGCGCGAAACCGTGGAAACCGCCGCCATCGTGACGCGCATGTCGCCCAGCTTCGTGCGCTTCGGTTCATTCGAACACTGGTCCTCGCGCCGCCAGCCGGACATGCTCAGGACGCTGGCCGACTACGTGATCGACCGCTATTACCCCGAATGCCGGGCCGCGCCGGCCGGTGAACCCCAGGACGAGGCCGCGCCCTATGTGGGGCTGCTGCGCGAAGTCACCCGGCGCACCGCGCTGCTGATGGCGGATTGGCAGGCCGTGGGGTTCTGCCACGGGGTCATGAACACCGACAACATGTCGATCCTGGGCCTCACCCTCGACTATGGTCCCTACGGCTTCATGGACGGATTCCGGTTGGGCCATGTCTGCAACCATTCCGATTCGGAAGGCCGTTATTCCTGGAATCGGCAGCCTTCCGTGGCCCTGTGGAATCTCTACCGGCTGGGCGGCAGCCTGCACACGCTGGCCCCGGACGTCGACGGCTTGCGCGCCGTGCTGGACGAATTCGAAGGCGTGTTCACGCGCGCTTTCCATGACCGCATGGGCGCCAAGATGGGCCTGGCGGCGTGGCGGCCGGCGGATGAACCGTTGCTGGACGACCTGCTCAAGCTGATGGACGCCAACCAGGCCGACTTCACCCTGACCTGGCGCCGCCTGGCCGATGCGGTGTCGGGCGACCGGGCCCCGTTCCAGGACCTGTTCATAGACCGCGCCGCCGCGTCGGCCTGGCTCGACCGCCTGCTGGCGCGCCACGCCCAGGACGGGCGTCCGGCGGCCGAGGTGGCCGAGGCCATGAACCGGGTCAACCCCTTATATGTATTGCGCAACCATCTGGCGGAAGAGGCGATCCGCGCCGCCAAGGCCGGCGACGCCAGCGAGATCGACACCCTGATGACGTTGTTGCGGGCGCCGTTCACGGCCAGAGTTGGCTACGAAAAGTATGCCGGCCTGCCGCCGGACTGGGCCAACGGCATCGAAGTCAGCTGTTCGTCTTGATGTTCGTTTTGCGCGTTTGGTGACGACAAAATCGTCTTTTGAGCGCGGAAGATGCGGAAAATTGGCGCAATGAGGCGAAAAATCGCAGTTTTTTTCTCTGCAATCATTCGTTTCCATTGTAAAAGTCGTAAGATTGTCGCCTGCGGGACACTCAGGATGGCATGCCTGTCACTGGGGCATTTGTCGACAATTTTCAATATAAAGCACTCTGAATATGCCTGGCGCAGATGGTTTGCTGTGTATCGGCCTGCTTGAGGATGATGCGGACTTCCGGGAGGAGTTGGCGTTGGGCCTGGGCGGGTACGGTTTCCGTGTGGCGTTCGCCTGTGACAATGCCGCGGCGTTTTACCGCCGTTTGCAGGAGCAACCCTGCGATATCGTCATTCTGGATGCCCATCTTCCCGGAGAGGACGGTTTTTCAGTGGCGACGCGCCTGCGGGCGCTCAGCCCCGTCGGCATCGTCATGCTGACGGGCCGCAGCGCGCTCGAAGACCGGGTGCGCGGCCTGGAAGGCGGCGCCGATGTCTACATGACCAAGCCGGTCGACCTGCTCGAACTCAGTTCGGTCATCCGCAGCCTGGCGCGCCGCATGCGCCTGGCCAAGGCGCCGCGGCCGGTCGATGCTGAAACGCGCGCGGCCGCCGACACCTCCTGGTCGTTGCAGGACGGCGGCTGGATCCTGGTGGCGCCGGACGGCGCCTCGCTGCACCTGAGCGCCCAGGAGCGCACTTTTCTCATGGCCTTGATGGATGCGGCGGGTTCGGCGGTCAGCCGCCAGGCATTGGCCGAGCTGTTCCTGCCCGACAGCCCGGGCGGCTTCGAACTGCGCCGTATCGATGTGCTGGTGAGTCGCTTGCGCGCCAAGGCGCAGAGCGCGGGCCTGAAGCTGCCGGTGTTGTCGGTACGCGGACAGGGCTACGTATTCGCCGCCTGATCGCGCTCGCCCGGCGCGGGCGCCCGGGCGGGCAGCGTAATCACGAAACGCGTGCCTACGCCCACTTCGCTTTGCATCGTCAGTGAACCGCCCTGGCTCTGGCAGATGCGCCGCGCCAGGTACAGGCCGATCCCCATCCCCTGGGTCTCGCGATGCGCGGCGCGACGAAAGCGCGGCTCGAAGATGCGCGCCTGTTCATCCGGGCCGATGCCCGGGCCGCGGTCGGTCACCGCTACCCATGCCATCGGCGCGCCGTTTACCTCGACCTGGCCGGTTTCGATCCGGATCGGTTCGCTGGCCGGCGAATACTTGACGGCATTGTGGATCAGGTTGCGGACCACCACGCTGGTCAACGGGCGGTCGCAGTACACCGGCAACGCATCGCCGCTCGTCTGCAGGCGCAGCGCGTGGGCGGTGTCGGGCTGCATGGCCATGACGACGTCGCTGGCCAGCTCGGACATGTCGGTCAGTTCGCCGCGCGGCGTCCAGGCCTGTTCCCCGAGCCGGTCCTGGTTCAGCAGTTGCTCCATCAGCTCGGTCATCCGGCTCACCGACCGGTGAATGCGGGCCAGGCGGCTATCGACGGTTTCGCCGCTGCCGGACAGGATCATGTCGAGCGACTGGGCGGCCGCGCTGATCGTGGCCAGCGGCGCTCGCAGTTCGTGCGAGATCAGGGCGTTCATCTGGCGCTGCGTGTCCAGCGCGCTCGCCATTTCCACCAGCCGCAGTTCGCCCTGTACCAATTGGTCGGCGTCGGCCCTGGCGTGGGGGGCGGCCGAGCCTGTGCCGCGCTGGGCCAACCCGGCCAGGAGCAGGGCGGCCAGCACCAGCAGCAGCCGCGCCAGCGGCAACACCAGGGAGCCGTCGCCGGGCACGAATCCGGCGTCGCGCGCCAGGATCGCGATCGACAGCAGATAGGCCAGGCCCAGCGCCGCCGTCGCGGCCCTTTGCGGGCCGGATCGCGCCGCCGCGGCCAGGAACCACAGGGCCAGTGCCGCGCTGGCGGCGGCGCCCGCGCCGGCGATCAGCGCAGGCGCCATGCCGCCGTCACCGTCATAGACGAAGATCAGCGCCAGCGCTGCCACGCCGGTCAATGCGATGCAGGTCCAGTGGCAGGCCGCGGCCAGCCGCGAGGCGACGGGGCGGCCCGAGATCAGGGGAATGGACAGGGCCAGCAGCGCGGCGTACGAACCTGCCTGCAATGCGCCGGCGGGAAACAGCGCCGGCTGGGCGCGCAATATGCCTTCGACCAGCGCGAATGCCAGGCCGGCGCCAAAGATCGCCGCGCGCGAATAAATCCAGGCGACGGCGCAGGCCGCGGCGCAAGCCACGGCGATGCCTGCGGCAAGGCCGATCTGCAGGTCTGGAGGGGAATGGCCGGATCCGGCGGCCAGGGCGGTGCCTGGCCAGAAAAGCACGGCGCCCAGCCATTCCGGCCAGGCGGATCCGGCCGGACGGGCGCGCGGCGCGCGGCGCTGGCGCGACCGCCAGCGGGTGCGAAGAAACAATCCTTCCGTCAACTAGAAACCCATTGTTGGTCAGGCGCGAGGTCGTGCGCGCGGGCGAAGTTTACGACAGCGCCACGAATCGCGCGGACACCGATTTGCTCCAGGATGGCGCGGGTGGCTTCGTCGGGCACATCTTCGGCGTATACCGACATCCGCAGGGATACCGCGGTGGCCACGACGGTGGCCGCCAGGTGCTGGCTGCCCGGGCTGTGCAGGATGCCGGTGACGAAGCCGCCGCAGAGCTTCACGTAGGACAAGGGATATTCGTGCAGGTGTTCCATCGCGCCGAACTGCTGCGACAGGCGCGACAGGCCGATACGGCCGCCGCCCTGGCTGACGATCTGGCACAGCTGGCGCATGTCGGCGCCGTGCTCCACCAGCGCCGCGGCATCCACTTCCAGGATCAGCCGTGACGCCAGGGCCGGCCGGTCGGCCAGCATGCGTTCCAGCCTCGACAGGAAAGCGCCCTGCGCCAGCGAGGCCAGCGAGACATGCACGGTAAGCGCGTCGGCATGGGTGTAGAGCCAGTCCAGCCCGAGGCGGATGGCCTGGATGTCGCATTCCGCCGACAGCCCCAATCGCACCGCGGGTGGCATGAAGATCGAGGCCGGCACCGGGTCGGCGCCGTCGGCATCGTGCAGCGTCAGGCTGGCCTCGTAGTGCAACAGGGCGCCGGACACGTCGGCCAAGGGTTGGACCGACAGCGAGAAACGATGTTGCTCCAGCGCCGTGGACAGCGCGTCGTGCCAGCTGTATTCGCCGATGCGCGTACTGTCGGCGGCCTGGCTGGCCGGGGCGATCTGGTCATCGTCGGCGCTTTCCGCGCACATCAGCGCATGATCCAGCCGCGCCAAGGTGTCGCTGATGTTGTCGCCGGGCGTGAAGGCCGCCATCGCCAGGGCCCAGCGGCACCAGCCGTGTTTGTCCATCGGCACGCGCAGCGACCGCAGTTCATGCCGCACGCGCTCGGCCAGCAGACCGGCCTGGGGCGCCGAGGTGCGCGGCATCAACAGTGCGAAGTCCGAGCCGCTGATCCGCGCCAGCGTCATGTCGCCATCACCGCCGCCGTCGACCAGCTTGCGCAGGCGGTCGGAGGATGAGCGCAGCCATTGGTCGGTGAAGGCGCGCGACAAATGTCGGTTGATCTGCGCCAGGTCGCGTTGCCGGAACATCAGGATGTGCCCGCCGGCCTCGGGCGCCGGGTCCGCCAGGGCCTGGCGGAAATGGTCGATGAAGTACTTGCGGTTGGGCAGGCGGGTGACGGCGTCCCGATGGATTTCGCTCTGCAGCGATTCGATTCGTGCGTTCTGTTCCTGCACCGTCGCGGCGACCTGCCGCTGCGCGTCGACCAGGGCCTGGTCCGTCAGTTCGCCGGGGCGGCCGGGCGCACCGCCGTCCGGCGCCTGCGCGCGTGCCCGGTCGTGGATCTCCCGGGCGGCGCGCGCTTCGATCCAGCGCAACAGGTTGGCGGCGAACAGCACCCAGAAGACGGCCGCGGCCAACGTCAGGCCGATGACCCGCACGCCGCCCTGCCACAGCGTGTCGCGCGCCAGCCGGGCGTCGGCCTGGACCGTGACCGTGCCGAGCCGGCGGCCGTCGGGCGCCTGATAGGGCCGGGTGGCCGCTGGCGCTTCCATCGCCAGCCAGCCGTTGCGCCAGTCGCGCGCCAGGTCCGGCCGGTCGGGCGCGGGCTCGCGCCGCTCGACTTGGGTGTCCCCGTTTTCGCCCGTGATCCGCACCAGGGCGTAGGTGCCGGCCGCGAAGAGGTCATCGGCCAGCCTGGCCTTGTCCTGGTCGCCGGCCGCGTCGTGCGACAGGGCCCAGGCCAGGGCGCTCGCGCCGGCCTGTCCCTGCTGCGCCAGCTGGGTGTTCAGATAGCGATGGGCGGCCAGCATCCCCAGGGCCTGGGCGCCGAGCAGGATGAAGGCAATCAGGAGGGCGGTGCAGAGGATCAGCCGGCGTAGTGTGGACATGGATCAAGGATTCCCTTCGTGGCCTGCACCGTTGCCGGTGCCGTTCGATGCCGGCCTGCCAATGAAAGGGGGGAACGTCAGGCCACGCAAGTGCCCGATGGGGAAAAATGCTGGATAAGAAACGTGACACACGTTACTAATACCTCAGTGTCGCCGTATACGCTGTAATTCCGCATGTCACAGAACATACAGAATATTACGAAATCAACTGCGATATCAGACAACCTGTGCAATTATTTCGTTCGTGATAATTGCCCGGATGATAACTATTGAGACAGGCCGTATTAATTTTCCGGCCCAGGGTGTCGTAGTAAGGGCACGGCATGGCGCAATGGAGCGGCCAGCGACTGCTATCCAAGGACCGTCATGACCCCTCGCGAGCAATCAGATCAGGGCAGGAATCGAAGGAAAGGGAGCGCGTTGCTCCTGAAGTGTGGCGTTTTTTTGCGAAAATAATGCATAATTTAAAAAATGTTACAGCCCTTGGGTTTCTTTCCGGACCACAACGCCAAGGGTTTCTAGATAGGGGGCTCCGTGCGTGAGAGTTACCTGCTCGCACTGTGCCTGACGCTCGCGGGCGCACTTGCAGCGATATGTTTGTTTTTCGTCCGCCGGGAACGCGTCCTGCGCGGACGATTGACGCGTGACGAATTGACCGGTGTCCTGAGCCAGCAGGAGCTGCAGCGCCGCGCGCGCGCCTGGCTGAACCAGGCCGAAAGGCAGTCGGGCCGAGGCATTTTCGGACCCCGCGGCTCGGCCCAGGATGAGCGCGAATCCCTGGGTATTTCGCGTGCCCGCGCCGGCTCTCGGGGCATCGGCGCCTTTTTTCTGGTCAGCTTCGACCAGTACGCCGAGATCAGCGCCATGCTGCGCGCGGGCGAGGACCAGACGCTGTTGGTGATGGTGGCGGACCGGCTCAGTCTGTTGACGCGCGCGCTCGGTGGGATGGTGGCGCGTACCGGCACCGACGCATTCACGGTGTGCATTCCCGACGTGGACGAGGTGGGCGCCGCCCAGGTGTCGGCCAAGCTGCTCGAGGACCTGTCCGTGCCCTACGAACTGGGCGGTCGGCCCCTGATCGCGGTGTTCCGCGTGGGGGCGGCGTTGTATCCAGACCACGGTCGCAGTGTGGAAGAGCTGCAACGCTGCGTGCAGGTGGCGATGGTGCCGCTCAAGGAGCGCGGCGGGCCGGGCTGGAACATGTTCGATTTCCGCCTGCTGGCGCGCCAGCGCGATCAGCAGGGGCTGGAGAACGACCTGCGGCTGGCGCTGACCACGGCGGCCATGGACCAGTTCGAGTTGTACTACCAGCCGGTGTGTGACAGTGGCACCGGCGTGGTGCAGGGCTGCGAGGCCCTGTTGCGTTGGCACCACCCCGAACTGGGCAGCGTGTCGCCCGCCGTGACGATCGAACTGGCCGAGCGCAGCGGCCTGATCGTGCCGCTGGGCGCCTGGATCCTGGAGCGCGCCTGCTCGCAGGCGGCGCTGTGGCCGCCCGCCTGGCGCGTGCACGTCAATCTGTCGGTCAAGCAGATGAACGAAGACAGCCTGGTGCAACTGGTTTCCGACGTGCTGGCCTCGACCAAGCTGGCGCCGCGCAAGCTGGTGCTGGAGATCACCGAGTCGATCTTCATCCTGCATTACGAGCGGCACGTGAAGATCCTGAACACGCTGCGTGCCAAGGGCATCGGCGTGGCGCTGGACGACTTCGGCTGCGGCTATTCCAGCCTGAACCATCTGCGCCACCTGCCCATCGACTGGGTCAAGATCGACCGCAGCTTCATCTCCGCGCTCGAGTCCGACGCCGGCAGCCGCGAAGTGGTGTCGGCGTTGTTCGGGCTGTGCCAGGCGATGCACCTGCCGGTCGTGGCCGAAGGCGTCGAGACCGAGGGGCAGCGCGAGATCCTCAAATCGCTCGGCTGCCGCGTGATGCAGGGTTTCCTGCTGGGGCGTCCGGCGCCGGCCGCGGAAATTCAGGCTTTGGCGTCGGCGGTGTCATAATCGGGGTTGCTTGCAAACCCACCTGTTGACTTCCTATGCCCGGCAATACCCTCGGTACTCTGTTCACCGTCACGAATTTTGGCGAATCCCACGGGCCGGCCATCGGTTGCGTCATCGATGGCTGCCCTCCCGGGATGCCCCTGGAGGCGGCCGACATCCAGCTCGAACTGGACCGCCGCCGCCCCGGCACCTCGCGCCACGTCACCCAGCGCCAGGAAGCCGACCAGGTCGAGATCCTGTCCGGCGTGTACGAGGGCCTGACCACGGGCACCCCCATCGGCCTGCTGATCCGCAACACCGATGCGCGCAGCAAGGACTACTCCAACATCACCGACACCTTCCGGCCGGGCCACGCCGACTACGCCTACTGGCGCAAGTTCGGCCTGCGCGATCCGCGCGGCGGCGGCCGGTCGTCGGCGCGCCTGACGGCGCCCACGGTGGCCGCGGGCGCCGTGGCCAAGAAATGGCTGGCCGAGCAGTACGGCGTGAAGGTGCGCGGCTACATGAGCCAGCTGGGCCCGATCGCGATTCCCTTCGTGTCCTGGGACGAAGTTCCGAACAACCCGTTCTACGCGCCCAACGCCGAGGTCGTGCCCGAACTGGAAGCCTACATGGACCAGTTGCGCCGCGATGGCGATTCCGTCGGCGCGCGCATCGAAGTGGTGGCCGAGAACCTGCCCGCCGGCTGGGGCGAGCCCATCTACGATCGCCTGGATGCCGACATCGCCCACGTGATGATGGGCCTGAACGCGGTCAAGGGCGTCTCGATCGGCGCCGGCTTCGATTGCATCGCGCAGCGCGGCTCCGAGCACGGCGACGAGATCACGCCGGACGGTTTCCTGACCAACCACGCCGGCGGCGTGCTGGGCGGCATTTCGACCGGCCAGCCGGTGACGGTATCGCTGGCCATCAAGCCCACTTCCAGCATCCGGGTCGAGCGCCGCTCGGTCAACCGCGCCAACGAACCGGTCATGGTGCAGACACTGGGTCGTCACGATCCCTGTGTCGGCATCCGCGCCACGCCCATCGCCGAAGCCATGCTGGCCCTGGTGCTGATCGACCACGCGCTGCGCCATCGCGGCCAGTGCGGCGAGCCGGCCTGATACCGGCCGCATTACCGAGTTCCTGACCGTTTGTAGGAGGCTGGCATGAGCCTAGACCGCTATCCGTTGCGCCGCATGGTGGCCGCGCTGTCCCTGGCGACCCTGGCGGGCTGCACGGGGATGAACACCACCCAGTCGGGCGCCATCGGCGTCAACCGCACCCAGTACATGTCGAGCATGGTGCCGTCGCAGGCGCTGGAGCAGGAAGCAAACCAGCAGTACGCCGACATCATCAAGCAGGCGCAGGCCAAGAACCTGCTCGATCGCGATGCGCAGCAGGTGGCGCGCGTGCGCGCCATCTCGCAGCGCCTGATCGCGCAGACCGGCGTGTTCCGCCCCGATGCGTCCGCCTGGAAATGGGAAGTGCACGTGCTGACCAGCGACGAGGTCAATGCCTGGTGCATGCCGGGCGGCAAGATCGCCGTCTATACCGGCCTGATCAACAAGATCAAACCTACCGATGATGAACTGGCGGCGGTGCTGGGGCACGAGATCTCCCATGCGCTGCGTGAACATGCGCGCGAGCGCGTGTCGCAGCAGATGGCCACCAACCTGGGCCTGCAAGTGCTGTCCATCGCCACCGGCTCGAGCGCCGCGTCGGACCTGGGCGGCAAGCTCAGCGACGTGATGTTCACGCTGCCCAACAGCCGCACGCATGAAACCGAGGCCGACCGCATGGGCGTCGAGCTGGCGGCGCGCGCCGGCTTCGATCCGCGCGCGGCGGTCACGTTATGGCAGAAGATGGGGGCCGCCGACAATGGCAGCGCGCCGCCCGAGATCCTGTCGACCCACCCGTCGGCGGCCTCGCGCATCACCGACCTGCAAGGGGCGGCCCAGCAGGTGCTGCCGCTGTACGAGCAATCGAAGGGGCGCGCGGCGCGCTAGTGTGCTGTCCCGTAGATGCGTGCGTATGACGAAATCCATCCCTTGGCGTCAGGGCTAGGCGCAAACCGCAGTGCTACCCGTAGGTATCGCGAGGATTTGCAACGACGCCATGGCTTCAAGGGGTGGATTTCGTGCGGGCGTATCTGCGGGACAGCACATTAGTGCATTGCCGGCGAGGCCGGCAGTTTGACGCCGGGGCCGCGCATCACGCGGATGCCCAGGTCGGCCAGGATGCGTCGCGTTTCGCTGTCCGGCACGTCTTCCGCGTAGACGTCGATGCGCAGTTTACGGGCGGTTTCCAGCACCGAGGCAGTCAATTGCTGGCTGCCCGGACTTTGCGACATGCCGCCGACGAAACCGCCGCCCAGCTTCACATAGGACAGGGGCAGGGTGTGCAGTTGCGCCACCGCGCCGAACTGCTGCGCCAGGCGGCGCACGCCGATATGCGCGCCGAACTCGGTCGCCACCCGCGCCAGCGTGGCGATCTGTTCGTGGCATTCGACCAGCCCGTGCGCGTCGATTTCGAGAAACAGGCGGCGCGCCAGCGCCTTGCGTTCGGTCAGCAACAAGGCCAACTGGCGGAAGTACTTCTGGCCGCGCAGCGAGGGCAGGGCGACGCGCAACGTCAACTCGCCATCGTGACTGGCGAGCCAGTCCAGCCCCAGGGCGACCGCCTCCAGGTCGCAGTCGGCAACCAGGTCCAGCCGCACGGCGGGCGGAATGAAAAGCGTGGCGGGGATCGGCGCCTGGTCGGCGGCGATGCGCAACATCAGCATGGCTTCCGTGCGGATGGGCGCGCCGCCGGCGTCGCACAGCGGCTCGGTGGCCAGCTCGAAACGGTGCGCTTCCAGGGCCGACAGGATGGCATCCTTCCAGGCCCGTTCGCCCGACTCGGACGGCGACTGGGCATCCGCCGCGCCGGCGATCACGACCTGATCATTGCCGGCGCTCTCGGCCCGCATCAGGCCGAAATCGAGCCGTGACAGCACCGGGCCGGCCTGGTTGCCGCGGCTGTAGTCGGCCATGGCCTGGGCCCAGCGGCACAGGTGGCCTTCACCCACCGGGATGCGCGAGGCGTGCAGGTCGGCCCGCAACTGCTCGGCGATCATCATGGCCTGCGGCGCGGCGCAGCCCGGCAGCAGCAAAGCGAAATCCGATCCGTTCAGGCGTGCCAGCAGCGGATCGGCCACGTGCAGGGACTTGAGCGAGGCCTGGATGCGTTCGCAGGCGGTGCGCAGCCACTGGTCGATGAATTCGCGCGGCATGTGGCGGTTCAGGTCGGCCAGGTCGCGCTGGCGGAACACCAGCACGTGGCCGCCGTCGATGCCGGTGCGGGCCGATGCCGGGCCGGCGGCGGGACCGGCGTCGAGCGCGCGGCGGAATTCGTTGACGAAATACTTGCGATTCGGCAGGCGCGTGACGGGGTCCTGGTTCAGTTCCAGTTCCAGGGATTCGATCTTGGCGTTCTGTTCCTCGACGCTGGCGTAGACCCGTTCACGGGTCTGGTTCAGCGCCTGGACCACGCCGGACAGCTCGGGCACGCGCGCTTCCATCTGCTGCGGCGGCGAGTCCTGGCCGATGCTGCGGACGTGGTCGCTGACCTCGCGCAACAAGCGGTTCTTGATCCATCCCACCAGCGCGAAGGCGAACAGCGCCCAGATCAGGCCGGCTCCCAGCACCAGCGCGATCATGCGCAGGCTGCTGCGCCACAGGGCTTCCCAGGCGTAGGCGTCGTTGGCCACCAGCGTCACTTCGCCGATCTGGCGCCAGCCGTCGCTGACCGCGTGCGAGGCCGAGCGCGCATCCAGCGGCGCCAGCGCGCGGAACCAGGCCGGCACCGAGGCCGCCGTGGCGGTCGACTGGCGTTCGATCAGGACCTTGCCTTCCGGGTCGGCCAGCCGCACCAGCGAGAAATGGCCGCCGTCGTACAGCGCCGACACCAGCAGTTCCTGCACCACCGGGTCATTGTTGGCCGGCTGCGACAGCGACAGTGCCAGCGACACGGCGGCGTCGGTGGCCTGCACCTGCAATTGCCCGGACAGGTATTCGCGCGCGGCGTTGACGCTGAGCGCCAGGGTGCCCAGCAGGATGACGCCGATCGCGAGGGTTACGCTGAGCAGTAGCTGTCGAAGTATGGACATAGTCTTGGTTCCGGACGTCAGGGGCGTATGCCTTCCCGTTCCATGCGTTGGAGTAGATCGCGCCAGCGGCTGAGACGGTCAACCGGTGCGGCGGGTTTGCCGTCGACGTAGACGCCATCGGCGTTGAAGCTGAAGACCGGCGTCAGGTCGCGCCGTTGCGACGCCGGCAGGATGGTCGAGACCAGGCTGTCCAGCACCAGCGGTACCGCATTGGGTGTTTCGTAGTAGCCCAGCACCATGTGGGCGATCTGGCTGCTGCTGGCCGGGCCGCCCACGCGCGCGCGGACATAGATGAAGCGCAGTTTGTTGGCCGGCACGCCCATCGACAGCAGGGTGAAATACTTGCCGATGACATAGTCTTCGCAATCGCCCGCGCCCTTGCCCAGCGATTCGAGCGGGGTGGCCCAGTAGTCATCCTTGCCCCAGATCGTGATGTCCTCGCCGGACAGCAGTGCGCGGTTCCAGAAATCGTTGGCCAGCGTCAGCCGGTCCTTTTCCAGCGGCGGCGCCGCGCCGCGCAGCAATTGCAGCCAGTTCGTTACCGCCTTTGCGCCGCGCGCGCCATAGCGGCTGGCCGACAGGCTTTGCAGCTTCTCGGCGTTGATCTCCAGGGCGGAACTTCCGCCCCAGCCGCAAGCCAGGCAGAGCAAAACCAGTCGGCACAGATTCAGCGTGGCGCGGAAACGGCGGGTTGATCGCATGAAACGGATTTTCACATTTTTCCGGGTGATCCAGTCGATATCCGGAAAAAAACCCCGCGCCGCCTGCGCGCCGCGTCGCCATACCTTGTCATCCGAACGGGCAGGGCCGCGCAATGGCCCTGCCCGCAGGCTGCTTAGCTGTGGTCGACGTTCAGTTTGCCCTTCTGCAACAGGTCATTGATGATGGCCTGGTTGTTCAGCTGGCCGCCCTGCGTCAGGTCGACGTTCTCCAGCACGATCTTCTGGTCCGCGCCCTGGGTGCCAAGCTTGCCCTGGGTGTTGACGTCGATGACCGTGTTGTTGCCTTCCTTGTGGAAGTTCAGGTATTGCGTCAGGGTGCCATCCTTTTCGCCGACCAGCAGGTCCTTCAGGTCCAGGACGTCGCCGCCATCGGCGGGCTTGTCCAGCGAGAAGTCCTTGATGGTGTCGACGGCCGGCTTGGCGGTCGTGCCCTGGTCGCCCAGTTCCCACTTGAAGGTATCGCTGCCGGCGCCGCCGATCAGCGTGTCGTCGCCCTTGCCGCCGATCAGCAGGTCGTTGCCGTTGCCGCCTTCCAGCGTGTCGTTGCCCGAGCCGCCATGCAGCACGTCGTTGCCTTCGCCGCCGTACAGCTTGTCGTCGCCGGCGCCACCATAGATGATGTCGTTGCCATCGTCGCCGTACAGGGTATCGTTGCCGCCCTGGCCGTAGATGATGTCGTCGCCGGTGCCGCCGTGGATCGTGTCATCGCCGCCGCGCGGGTCGTCGGCCAGGTTGAAGTCGGCGTGGTGGTCCTTGATGTACTGGTACAGGTCGCCGTTGGTGGGCGCATGTCCGTCGCGCATCTCCAGGAACACTTGCAGCGCTTTCAGGCCCGAGCCCTGCACCAGGTCGGCGGGGCGGCCGCCCACCGAGGCCCAGTTCAGCACGTTGCCATCGGTGTTGAGGGTGTCGCCGAAGATGATGTCGTGGCCCGCGCCGCCGTTGATGATGTCGTTGCCGACGGCGGCCGGATCGGTGCTGGACGAACCGCCCTGCAGTGCCGCGGCCAGGTCCTTGGCGGTGTTGACGATCTGCGGCTGGCCGACAGCGCCGGTGATGTTCGTGCCTTCGATCCGGACCGTGCCCGTTCCCGTGGTGCTCGAGTTGTCAAAGAACTTCAGGTAGGCCTCGTTGACCCCCGTGCCGATGCCGATGGCGTGCACGGTGCTCTTGCCGCTCAGGCCCTTGAACTTGTCGACCGCGTCCTTCATGTCGTAGTAGTTCGTGGTGCTGCCGCCCGACCACCAGTCGCCGTTGCTGCCACGGTTGCTGAAGGTCGGATCGCCGTCCGTCAGGAAGTACGTGACGTTCTCGAAGGCCTGGCCGTTGGAGGAGGTCGGCTGCTTGTTGAACCACTTCACGGCTTCGTCGAACGCGCCTTCGTAGTTGGTGCCGCCGCTGGCGCTGAGCTTCTCGATGGCCTTGATCAGGTCGCCGACGTTGCTCGCGTTCAAGCCGTTGATCGTGTACTTGGTGCTGGCCGTCGATTCGAAGCCGATCAGCGCCACGTTGACGATACCGTCATGGCCCTTGAGGGTGTTCGCCAGGTTCTTGAGCGCGTCGATGGTCAGCTGCATGCGCGTCAGGCCCTTGGTGCCGGAGGCTTCCGACATACTGCCCGACGTGTCCACCACGATCGCGATGTTGTAGTTCTTGCCCGGTTCGACCGTGGTGACGGTGCCGCCCTTGTCGCCAAGGATGACGTCGTCGCCGCTGCCGCCGTTGATGGGCGGCTTGGTGCCGGTGCCGCTGCCGTCGTTGTCGCCCGAGATGAAGTTGTTGGTCTTGATGGCGAAGTTGTAGTCGCCCGACGTGTCCTTGCCGCCGTTGGCGGTGCCGCCATCGTCGCGCACCTGGAAGCCGAACGAGGTGTCCTGGCCCGAGGCCGAAGGCGTGTAGACCAGTTTGCCCGCGGCGATGTCCGCGGCCGAAACCACGGTATTGACCGAGACTGCCTGGCCGTTGAGCGTCAGAGTGCCGTCCGTCGGCAGGCGCGTAATGATAACGCTGTCGAGCTGGTTGCCCTCGGCGCCGTCATTGAAGTTGAACTCGGCGGCGGTGAAGGTGTGGCTGCTGCCGACATCGACGCTGGTGGCGTTGTCGGCGGCCACCGGCGCGTCGTTGGTGCCGATCACGTCGACCGTGATCAGCTGCTTGCCGGTGCCATCGGCCGAGACGACCTCGAAGGTTTCCTTCAGCACGGCGCCCGGCGGCAGATCCTGGACCACCTTCAGGCTGTTGTTCAGCGTGTAGGTCCAGTTGCCGTTGGCGTCGATCGAGAACGTGCCGTACTTGCCCGCCACGTTGGCCTGGGCGATCAGCGCGCTCTGGCCGGCGTCGGCGTCCGAGACCGTCAGCTTGCCGGTGGTGACCAGCGTCTTGTCCTCGATCACGGCGCCGGTGGACTGGCCGGTGATCTTGGCGATGTCGTTGGTGCCGGTGACGGTAACGGTGATCTCCTTGACCGCCGTGCCGCCATGGCCATCGTCCACCGTGACCTTGATGGTGTCGGTCACGGTTTCGCCTTCCTTCAGGGCTTGGACCTTGGTGCTGGCGTTGTCCAGCGTATAGGTCCACTTGCCGTTCTGGTCGACGGTGAAGGTGCCGTACTGGCCCTTGCCCTCGTTGTTGACGGACCAGGTGTGCGTGTCGTTGGTGTCGACATCGGTCTTGGTCAGTTGGCCGGTGGTGACCAGCGTGCCGTCTTCCTTGACGGTGCCGGTGGCGGTGCCGCCGATGGTCGGGGCGTCGTTGGTGCCGGTGATGTCGATGGTGATGACCTGCGTGGCCTTGCCGCCGTTGCCGTCGTCCACGGTCACCGTGATGGAGTCAGTGGCCTTCTGGCCTTCGGCCAGGGCCTGGACCTTGGCGCTGTTGTTGTCCAGCACATAGGTCCACTTGCCGCTCTGGTCGAGCGTGAAGGTGCCGTACTGGCCCTTGCCGTCGTTGTTCAACGACCAGGTGTGCTTGTCGTTGACGTCGACGTCTGCCTTGGCCAGCTGGCCAGTCACCGTCTGGGTGCCATCTTCCTTGACGGCGCCGGAGGCCGTGCCGCTGATCGTCGGGGCGTCGTTGGTGCCATTGATGGTGATGACCACCTTGCCGGTGGTGCCGTCGGCGCTGGTGACCGTGAAGGTCTCGGTCAGGTGCTCCTTGGCGCCCAGCTGCTGGATGGCCTTGGCGTCGTTGTCGAGCTTGAAGCTCCAGTTGCCGTTGGCGTCGATCGAGAACTTGCCGTACTGGCCCTGGAAGTCGGTCTGCGGCTTGAACGAAGCCTGGCCGGCGTCCTTGTCGACGATGTCCAGCTTGCCATTGGCGGTCAGGGTGGTGTCCTCCTGGACGGTGCCCTTGTCGTCGCCCGGCTTGCTGGGGGTGATGACGGCGGCGTCGTTGGTGCCGGTGATGTCGACGGTGATGACCTGGGTCGCCGTGCCGCCGTTGCCGTCGTCGACGGTTACGGTGATGGTGTCGGTGACCTTCTGGCCTTCGGTCAGCGCCTGGACCTTGGCGCTGTCATTGTCGAGCACATAGGTCCACTTGCCGTTCTGGTCGACGGTGAAGGTGCCGTACTGGCCCTTGCCTTCATTGTTGACGGACCAGGTGTGCTTGTCGTTGATGTCGACGTCGGTCTTGGTCAGCTGGCCGGACGTGGTCGTGGTGCCGTCTTCGGCGACGGCGCCGGTGGCCGTGCCGCTGACGGTCGGGGCGTCGTTGGTGCCGTTGATGGTGATGACGACCTGGCTCGTGGTGCCGTCGGCGCTGGTGACCGTGAAGGTCTCGGTCAGGTGCTCCTTGGCGCCCAGCTGCTGGATGGCCTTGGCGTCGTTGTCGAGCTTGAAGCTCCAGTTGCCGTTGGCGTCGATCGAGAACTTGCCGTACTGGCCCTGGAAGTCGGTCTGCGGCTTGAACGAAGCCTGGCCGGCGTCCTTGTCGACGATGTCCAGCTTGCCGTTGGCCGTCAGGGTGGTGTCTTCCTGGACGGTGCCCTTGTCGTCGCCCGGCTTGCTCGGGGTGATGACGGCGGCATCGTTGGTGCCGGTGATGTCGACGGTGATGACCTGGGTCGCCGTGCCGCCGTTGCCGTCGTCGACGGTCACGGTGATGGTGTCGGTGACCTTCTGGCCTTCGGTCAGCGCCTGGACCTTGGCGCTGTCATTGTCGAGCACATAGGTCCACTTGCCGTTCTGGTCGACGGTGAAGGTGCCGTACTGGCCCTTGCCTTCATTGTTGACGGACCAGGTGTGCTTGTCGGTGGCATCGACGTCCTGCTTGGCCAACTGGCCGGACACGGTGGTGTCGGCCGCGTCTTCCTTGACCGCGCCCGTGGCCACGCCCGAGATGGTCGGGGCGTCGTTGGTGCCGTTGATGGTAATGGTGACCTGGCCGGTGGTGCCGTCGGCGGTCACGACGGTGAAGGTCTCGGTCAGATGGTCCTTGGCGCCCAGTTGCTGGATGGCCTTGGCGTCGTTGTCGAGCTTGAAGCTCCAATTGCCGTTGGCGTCGATCGAGAACTTGCCGTACTGGCCCTGGAAGTCGGTCTGCGGACGGAATACGGCCTCGCCGGCATCCGGATCGACGACGTCGAGCTTGCCGCTGGCGGTCAGGGTGGTGTCTTCCTGGACCGTGCCCTTGTCGTCGCCCGGCCTGCTCGGGGTGATCACGGCGCCGTCGCTGGTGCCATCGACGGTGATGGTGATGACCTGGGTGGCCTTGCCGCCATGGCCGTCGTCGACGGTCACGGTGATGGTGTCGGTCAGGTGTTCGCCATCCTTGAGCGCCTTGACGTCCGGATTGGCGTTGTCGAGCTTGTAGGTCCACTTGCCGTTCTGGTCAAGCGTGAACGAACCATACTGGCCCTTGCCGTCATTGTTCAGCGACCAGGTGTGCGTGTCGTTGGTGTCGACGTCGTGCTTGGTCAGCTGACCGCTCACGTCCTGGTTGCTGCCTTCCTGGATCTGGCCAGTGGCCGTGCCGGTGATGGTCGGGGCGTCGTTGGTGCCGGTGACCGTCACGGTAATGACCTGGGTGGCCTTGCCGCCGTTGCCGTCGTCGACGGTCACGGTGATGGTTTCGGTGGCCTTCTGGCCTTCGGCCAGGGCCTGCACCTTGGCGCTGTCGTTGTCCAGCGTGTAGGTCCACTTGCCGTTCTGGTCGAGCGTGAACGAACCGTACTGGCCCTTGCCGTCTTTGTCCAGCGACCAGGTGTGCTTGTCGTTGACGTCGACGTCGTGCTGGGTCAACTGGCCCGACACTGCCTTGGCGCCGTCTTCGGTGACGTCGCCGGTGGCCGCGCCCGTGATGGTCGGCGCGTCGTTGGTGCCGTTGATGGTGATGACGACCTGGCCCGTGGTGCCGTCGGCGCTGGTGACCGTGAAAGTCTCGGTCAGGCTTTCCTTGGCGCCCAGCTGCTGGATGGCCTTGGCGTCGTTGTCGAGCTTGAAGCTCCAATTGCCGTTGGCATCGATCGAGAACGTGCCGTACTGGCCATGGAAGTCGGTCTGCGGCTTGAACGTGGCTTCGCCGGCGTCCTTGTCGACGATGTCCAGCTTGCCGTTGGCGGTCAGGGTGGTGTCTTCCTGGACGGTGCCCTTGTCGTCGCCCGGCTTGCTGGGGGTGATGACGGCAGCGTCGTTGGTGCCGGTGATGTCGACGGTGATGGTCTTGGTGGCGGTGCCGCCATGGCCGTCGTCGACGGTCACGATGATGGTGTCGGTGACCTTCTCGCCATCCTTCAGGGCCTGGACCTTGTCGCTGGTGTTGTCCAGTTCGTACTTCCAGTTGCCATTGGCATCGACGGTGAACTTGCCGTATTGGCCGTCGCCGTTGTTGCTGACGGTCCAGGTATGCGTGTCGGAAGTGTCGACGTCGGTGACGTCGAGCTTGCCGGTGGCGCTGGTGGCGCCGTCCTCGGCCACGGCGCCGTCGGTCTTGCCGCTCAGCTTCGGATCATCGTTGGTGCCGTCGATGGTGACGGTGATGGTGCTCTTGGTGCCGTCGGCGGTGGTGACGGTGAAGGTCTCGACCAGCTTTTCGCCCACGGCCAGGGCCTGGACCTTGGGATCGTCGTTGTCGAGTTCGTACTTCCAGTTGCCGTTGGCGTCGATGGAGAACTTGCCGTGGTCGCCCTTGGCGTCGGTCTGCGGGTTGAACGTGGCTTCGCCCGCGTCCTTGTCGGTCACGTCCAGCTTGCCGCCGGTGGTGAGGTTGCCGTCTTCCTGGACGTTGCCTTGGTCATCGCCATCCTTGCTGGGGGTGATGACTGCTGCGTCGTTGGTGCCAGTGATATCGACCGTGATGGTCTTGGTGGCGGTGCCGCCATGGCCGTCGTCGACGGTCACGGTGATGGTGTCGGTGACCTTCTGGCCATCCTTCAGCGCCTGGACCTTGTCGCTGGTGTTGTCCAGCTCGTACTTCCAATTGCCATTGGCATCGACGGTGAACTTGCCGTATTGGCCGTCGCCGTTGTTGCTGACGGTCCAGGTGTGCGTGTCGGAAGTGTCGACGTCGGTGACGTCCAGCTTGCCGGTGGCGCTGGTGGTGCCGTCCTCGGCCACGGCGCCGTCGGTCTTGCCGCTCAGCTTCGGATCATCGTTGGTGCCGTCGATGGTGACGGTGATGGTGCTCTTGGTGCCGTCGGCGGTGGTGACGGTGAAGGTTTCGACCAGCTTTTCGCCCACGGCCAGGGCCTGGACCTTGGGATCGTCGTTGTCGAGTTCGTACTTCCAGTTGCCGTTGGCGTCGATCGAGAACTTGCCGTGATCGCCCTTGGCGTCGGTCTGCGGGTTGAAGGTGGCTTCGCCCGCGTCCTTGTCGGTCACGTCCAGCTTGCCGCCGGTGACGAGGTTGCCGTCTTCCTTGACGTTGCCGGCATCGTCGCCCGGCTTGCTCGGGGTGATGACGGCCGTGTCGTTGGTGCCGGTGATGGTGACGGTGATGGTTTCAGTCGCCTTGCCGCCATGGCCGTCGTCGACAGTCACGGTGATGGTGTCGGTGACCTTCTGGCCATCCTTCAGCGCCTGGACCTTGTCGCTGGTGTTGTCCAGCTCGTACTTCCAGTTGCCATTGGCATCGACGGTGAACTTGCCGTATTGGCCGTCGCCGTTGTTGCTGACGGTCCAGGTGTGCGTGTCGGAAGTGTCGACGTCGGTGACGTCCAGCTTGCCGGTGGCGCTGGTGGTGCCGTCCTCGGCCACGGCGCCGTCGGTCTTGCCGCTCAGCGTCGGATCATCGTTGGTGCCGTCGATGGTGACGGTGATGGTGCTCTTGGTGCCGTCGGCGGTGGTGACGGTGAAGGTTTCGACCAGCTTTTCGCCCACGGCCAGGGCCTGGACCTTGGGATCGTCGTTGTCGAGTTCGTACTTCCAGTTGCCGTTGGCGTCGATCGAGAACTTGCCGTGATCGCCCTTGGCGTCGGTCTGCGGGTTGAAGGTGGCTTCGCCCGCGTCCTTGTCGGTCACGTCCAGCTTGCCGCCGGTGACGAGGTTGCCGTCTTCCTTGACGTTGCCGGCATCGTCGCCCGGCTTGCTCGGGGTGATGACGGCCGTGTCGTTGGTGCCGGTGATGGTGACGGTGATGGTTTCAGTCGCCTTGCCGCCATGGCCGTCGTCGACAGTCACGGTGATGGTGTCGGTGACCTTCTGGCCATCCTTCAGCGCCTGGACCTTGTCGCTGGTGTTGTCCAGCTCGTACTTCCAATTGCCATTGGCATCGACGGTGAACTTGCCGTATTGGCCGTCGCCGTTGTTGCTGACGGTCCAGGTGTGCGTGTCGGAAGTGTCGACGTCGGTGACGTCCAGCTTGCCGGTGGCGCTGGTGGTGCCGTCCTCGGCCACGGCGCCGTCGGTCTTGCCGCTCAGCGTCGGATCATCGTTGGTGCCGTCGATGGTGACGGTGATGGTGCTCTTGGTGCCATCGGCGGTGGTGACGGTGAAGGTCTCGACCAGCTTCTCGCCCACGGCCAGGGCCTGGACCTTGGGATCGTTGTTGTCGAGTTCGTACTTCCAGTTGCCGTTGGCGTCGATCGAGAACTTGCCGTGCTCGCCCTTGGCGTCGGTCTGCGGGTTGAAGGTGGCTTCGCCCGCGTCCTTGTCGGTCACGTCCAGCTTGCCGCCGGTGACGAGGTTGCCGTCTTCCTTGACGTTGCCGGCATCGTCGCCCGGCTTGCTCGGGGTGATGACGGCCGTGTCGTTGGTGCCGGTGATGGTGACGGTGATGGTTTCAGTCGCCTTGCCGCCATGGCCGTCATCGACGGTCACGGTGATGGTGTCGGTGACCGTTTCGCCTTCCTTCAGGGCCTGGACCTTGTCGCTGCCGTTGTCCAGCGTGTAGGTCCACTTGCCGCTGCCGTCGACCGTGAACGAGCCGTACTGGCCCTTGCCGCCATCGTTGACGGTCCAGGTGTGGGTGTCGTTGGTATCGACGTCGTGCTGGGTCAACTGGCCGGACACGGTGTCGCTGGTGTCGTCTTCGCGGATCTCGCCGACCGTGGTGCCGCTGATGGTCGGGGCATCGTTGGTGCCCGTGACCGTGACCGTGATGACCTGGGTGGCCTTGCCGCCGTGGCCGTCATCGACGGTCACCGTGATGGTATCGGTGACCTTCTGGCCCTCGGCCAGCGCCTGGACCTTGTCGCTGTTGTTGTCCAGCACGTACGTCCACTTGCCGTTCTGGTCGACGGTCAGGGTGCCGTACTGGCCCTTGCCGCCATCGTTGACGGACCAGGTATGGGTGTCGCTGGTGTCGACGTCCTGCTTGGCCAATTGGCCCGAGACTTCCTGCGCGCCGTCTTCCTTGACGTCGCCGGCCGCTTCGCCGCTGATGGTCGGGGCGTCGTTGGTGCCATTGATGGTGATGGTGACCGTGCCGGTGGTGCCGTCGGCGGTGGTGACGGTGAAGGTCTCGGTCAGCTTCTCGCCCACGGCCAGCGCCTGCACGCGCGGGTCGGCCTGGTTCAGGTTGTAGACCCAGTTGCCGTTGGCGTCGATGGAGAACGTGCCGTGCACACCCGCGCGGTCGGCCACGGCCACGAAGAACGACTGGCCATCGTCCGCGTCGACGACATTGAGCTTGCCATTCGCGGTGGAGACTTCGTCTTCCTTGACCGTGCCGGCGTCGTCGCCCGGCTTGGCGGCGGTGATCTGGGCCGGGTCATTGACGCCGACCACGGTCACTTCCACGGTGGCGGTGGAGGTCGCGCCGCTGGGGTCGGTGACCACGTAGGAAATCGTGGTGGTCGTGGTCTGGCCCTCCGGCAGATGCTGGAAGCCGGTGCCCGGCACGAACACGTAGCTGCCGTCCGGCTGCACGATGAAGGTGCCGCCGTTGGAGCCGGTGACAGCGACGCCATTCGGCGTCATGGGCCGGCCGTTGATCGAGACCAGGCTCAACGGATCGCCGTCGGGATCGCTGTCGTTGATCAGCAGGTTGCCGCGCACGGCGCTCTTTTCATCGGTGCGGGCAACGTCATTGATGGCCAGGGGCGCGTTGTTGTTGTCGCCCGCGGCGGCGCCATCACCGCCGGCGCCGCTGGAGGCGCGGTCGATCGTGTCGGCGCCACGGCCCGGATTGGGGTAGGCCAGGTCCAGCGGGCTGGTGGTTTCCAGGATGCGGGCCAGGCGCACGAAGCTGCCGCCGCCGTCGTCGCCGCTGCCGCCGGTCAGGGTGGCGGCGGTCGGATCCAGCACGTCGAACGGATCCTGGCCCGCTTGCAAGGCCGCCAGCAGGCGGTCGGAGTCGGTGCCCTTGGGCGCGGCCACGGCCGCTTCGGTCGGGTCGGCCAGCGGGCCGGCCATGTCCTCGGTGACCGCCACCGCCCGGCCTTCGCCGATCACGATCGGCATGCCATTTTCCACCTGCAGCGCCACCGTGGCGCCCGATGCCGTGACGATGTCGCTGCCGGCGGGCACCTTGCTGCCTTGGTGCAGCTCGGTCAGGGAACCGTCGCTATTGCGTATCCACGCGCGACCGGTGATTTCGTTGACGACTGCGGGGGAGGAGTTGGCCATGTTGGTTCCGTTTCAGGGAGTTATCCAAGATGGCCTAGATACTAGAGGGGGCCGCCGCGCGGCGGTATTGTCCTCGAGGACAGGTTCACGAGGGGATTTTGCTGCGCGTATCGGCCGGCGCCGAGATGCCGTGCACCCGCAGCGCCAGTTGCAGGCGGTCGGTCACCTCGAGTTTTTCGAAGACCGCCGACAGGTGGGCCTTGACGGTGCGCTCGGTGATGCCGAGCGCGTCGGCGATCTGGGCGTTGGACTGGCCGCTGGCGGCGTAGCGCGCCACGGTGGTTTCACGCTCGGTCAGGGTGCCGTTGTCCCAGGACCGGCTGTCCTGCGCGCGCTCCGTGACCAGCCGCAGCAGGCGCGTCACCAACGAACGACCCATCCAGATGCCGCCGGAGGCGACTACCTCCAGCGCCTGCGCCAGGGCCGGCGCCGGGGCGTAGCTGTGGCAATACCCCAAAGCGCCGGCGCCCAGCGCCTGGGCGCCCTGTTCGTCGTTGGGGCTGGCGCTGGCCACCACCACCTGCAGCCCGGCGAGCTGGGCATTCCAGGCGGGGTCCTGCCAGGACGGCAGTCGCGGCAGGTCGGTGTCCACCACCGCCAGGGCGCGGCCCTGCTCGCGCCAGCGCTGCAGGTCCGCCAGGCCGCGCCCGCGGGCCGCCAGCCAGCGCGCCGGATCCAGGGCGCGCCAGTGCTGCCACAACAGGTCGTCGTGCGTAATCAACAAGACGGGAACGGATTTCATAAAGCCTTCTCGCTCTCCTCTAACGCTCGGTAAAGGCGTTGGCCTTCGCGCGCAGCACCGGCTTGAGCAGGTACTGCAACACGGTGCGCTTGCCGGTCAGGACGTGGACCTCGGCCACCATCCCGGGGATGATGGGCAGGTTCTTGTCGCCCACCGTGCTGCGGTCCGTGCGGACCCGCACCACGTAATAGGAATTGCCTTTCTCGTCGGTCACGGTGTCGGCGCCGATCTGCTCGACCTTGCCTTCCAGCCCGCCATAGATGGCGAAGTCGTAGGCGGTGAACTTGACCTCCGCCTTCTGGTCGGGGTGCAGGAAGCCGATGTCGCGCGGCAGGATGCGCACCTCCAGCAGCAGGGTGTCGTCCTTGGGCACGATCTCGATGATGTCCTTGCCCGGCTGGACCACGCCGCCCACGGTGTTGTTGAACAGCGTCTTGACCGTGCCGCGCACCGGGGCGCGCACTTCGGCCAGCTTGACGCGGTCGGCCAGGGCCAGCTTGCCCTCGCGCAGGGTCGACAGCTTGGTGTTGGTCTCGGACAACTCGTTGCGGGCCTGGTTGCGGATGTTCAGCTCGGATTCCTCGAGCTTGCTCTGGGCTTCCTTGATGGAGGCCTGGATGCGGTCGATCTGGGCCTCGGCGCCTTTCTGTTCGCCGCAGTAGCGGGCCACGTCGCGTTGCAGGCGCAGCAGGTCGACCTCGGACACCGCGCCGCTCTTGAGCAGCGGCCGGGTCACCTGCAATTCGCGCGAGGTCAGGCCGCAGCTGGCCGACGCCTGGTCGCGCTTGGCGATGGTCTCGCGCAGTTCTTCCTGGCGCTGCTTGAGCTGTTCGCGGGCGACGTTGACGGTGGCGTTCAGTTCGGTGGTGCGGGCCTGCCAGGCGTTGCGCTCCATTTCGGCCAGGCCGGGCGCCTGCTTCAGCACTTCTTCGGGCGCGACGAAGGGTTCGCCCGTGGCCAGCGCCTTCAGGCGCGCCGACTTGGCCAGCAGCGACAGGTATTCGGCATTGTTTTCGCCCAGCGACGAGGCGAAGCGGGTGGAATCGATCTTCAGCAGGATCTGGCCAGCCTCGACCTCCTGGCCGGGCTTGACCAGGATTTCCTCGACGATGCCGCCGTCCAGGCTCTGGATGATCTGTACCTGGCGCGAGGGCACGACCTTGCCTTCGCCGCGCACGACTTCGTCGATATAGCCGAAGGCCGCCCACAGCAGCAGCAGGAAGACGGCCAGCAGGCTGGTCCACAGCAGCACGCGGGCGCCGCGCGCCTGCGATTCGTGGATGACCCATTCGGCGTTGCCGACGTAGTCGGTGCGCGCCTTGGGTTTGCCTTTCTCGGCGCCGTCGAGCAGGCGGTCGAAGAAGTAAATGAAGACGCCGCGTATGCGCAGCCACAGCCGCTTGAGCAGGCCGGGCCGGGCAAGGGCGGGTTTCGGGATGGCGGTGGTGTTGTCCATGCGGCTCTCAGCTTCCGCGTCCGACGCGCCCCTGGCGCAGGGCTTCGACGACCTGTTCCTTGGGGCCATCGGCCACGATGTGGCCGTTATCGATGACGATCAGGCGATCGACCAGTTCCAGCAGGGCGGTGCGGTGCGTCACCAGCAGGATGGTCTTGTTGGCGCTGGCTTCGCCCAGGCGGCGGCGCAGCTGGGCCTCGCTCTGGTGATCCATGTTGCTGCTGGGTTCGTCCAGCAGCAGGATGGGCGGATCGTTGATCAGCGCTCGCGCCACCGCCACCGACTGGCGCTGGCCGCCCGACAGCGACTCGCCGCGCTCGCCGATGAGCATGTCGAAGCCGTTCGGGTGCAGGTTGGCGAACTCGGTCACGCCGGCCATGTTGGCCGCCACCAGGATGCTGGCGTCGTCGGCGTAGGGCGCGCCCATCGCCAGGTTGTGCTTGAGGCTGCCGTAGAACAGCAGCGGGTCCTGCGGCACGTGGCCGATGGCGCGGCGCACGTCGGCCGGGTCGATCTGGCGCACGTCCACGCCGTCCAGCAGGACCGCGCCCTCGGTCGGCTGGAACAGCGCCAAGGCCAGCTTTTCCAGCGTGGTCTTGCCTGAGCCGATGCGGCCGATGATGCCGACCTTTTCGCCCGGCTTGAGCTTGAAGGACACCTTCTTGAGCACCGGCTGGGTGCTGCCCGGGTAGGTGAAGCTGACGTCGCGGAATTCCAGGCCGCCATGGAACACCGGGCGGTGCAGGAACTCGGCCTCGGCCGGGCGTTCGATCGGCAGCTTCATGTAGTTGTCGATCGAACCCAGCGAGGTGCGGGCATTCTGGTATTGCATCAGCAGGCCGGCCACCTGGCCCAGCGGGGCCAGGCAGCGGCCGGCGATCATCGAGGCGGCGATGATGCCGCCCATCGATAGGGCCGAATCCTGCGCCAGGTACACGCCGATGATCACGACCGCGATCGACACCAGCTGCTGCACCGCCTGCACGAAGCCCACGGTGGACGACGAGATCAGCTTGAGCTTGCCGCCCGTCTGCGCGATGAACTCGGTGGAACGCTCCCAGTTGCGCTGGATTGCGCCCTGGGCGTTGAGGGTCTTGACCGCTTCCAGCCCCGTCAGGGCCTCGACCAGGGTGGCATTGCGCTGCGACGAAGCCTGGAAAGAAGCCATCGTCAGCGCTTCCATGCGCGCCTGCGCGGCCAGTGACACCACCAGGATCAGCACGATCGCCACCACCGGCGGCAGCACCATCCATGGCGAGATCCAGGCCAGCGCGGCCAGGAACAGCAGGATGAAGGGCAGGTCCACCAGCGTGGTGATGGTGGCCGAGGCGATGAAGTCGCGGATCGATTCGAACGAGCGCAGGTTGGCGGCGAACGAGCCGACCGACACCGGGCGGCCTTCCATGCGCAGGTCCAGCACCCGTTCCATGATCTGCGCCGACAGGCGCACGTCGACGCGCTTGCTGGCGCTGTCGACCACGTGCGAGCGCGCCGTGCTCAGGATCATGTTGAAGATCACCACCAGGGTGATGCCCAGCGCCAGCACCCAGAGCGTCTCGACGGCGTTGTTGGGCACCACGCGGTCATACACGTTCATGGTGAACAGCGGCATCGCCATCGCGAAGATGTTGATCAGCAGCGCGGCGATGAGCGCGTCGCGGTACAGGCGCCGGTTTTCCATGATGGCGGCCCAGAACCAGTGGCGTTCGCGCACCTTGGCCACTTCCGGCGCGCGCGCGTCGAAGCGGAACTGCGGCCGCACGAAACAGACCAGGCCAGTGTATTGCGCGTCCAGCTCGGCCGCGCTCATCTCGACCGCGCTGCCGCCGAGCTCGGGATGGCTGATCACGCACTTGTCGCCATCCCTCTTGAGCAGCAGGCAGGCCCGCTCGCCATTCAGCAGCAGGATGGCCGGCAACAGGTCCGACGGCAGGCCGTCCAGCGGGCGCTTGACCACGCGCGCCGACAACTGCGCGCGCGCCGCCGCTCGCGGCAGCAGGGCCGGGGTCAGGCGATGCGATTCCAGCGGCAGGCCGGCGGACAGCGCCTGCGCGGTGGCCGCCACGCCGTGCAGCCGGGTGATCTCGACCAGGCAGTCCAGCAGCGGGTCGTCATGCGCGGCGCGCGCGTCGGCGCGCCATTCCCGGGCGGCGGCGTCAGATAACTTGTCCATCATCGTCATCCAGCAGGTCCAGATGCTCCGAGAGTCGCGCGCGCTGTTGCTTGCGCTGGGTGAGTTTTTGCTGGGCCTGTATCGGCAGGTCCGTCATGCGCAAGGTGCCATTGGCGATCAAGGCGTCGATCAAGTCTTCCAACACGCGGACGAAGTCCGCATCCAACCGTGAAAAGTCGTTGTCCTCTGTAGCCATATGGCCTCCTTGCGCGCGCCTCGTCAGGGACGGGCCTGGGCGGCGGGCGCGTTCAGCGGCACCAGCGTGGGCGGCAGGGTGCCTTCGTTGTATTGCACACGCACTGGCGTCAGCCGCGCCGAATCGGGCACCGTGGAATTGCACAGGCGGATGACATCGTCGGACACCACCAGCTTGCCATTTTCCTCGGGCATTTCGTTGCGCGCGGGCTGCAGCGTCAGCGCCGGCAGCAGCTTATGCGAAAGCGCCAGCCAGCGATACTGGGCCAGCCTCAGGTCATAGACCGCGTTGGTCAGGGCCCGGCGCGATTCGAACAGTTCGTTTTCGGTGTTGAGCAGGTCGAGCAGGGTGCGTTGGCCAATCTGGAACTGCTGGCGATAGGCATCGCGCACCTTGGCCGTGGCCATTTCGTGGTCGCGCAGGAAGGGCAGCTTTTCCTGCAGGCTGGTGATGTTGTTCCAGGCCACGGCCAGGTCCTGCTGCACGTTGCGGCAGGTATAGTCGCGCACGTCGCGGGCCGCGTAGGATTGGGCCGCCGTCTGGCGCACCCGGGCCGAATCGGCGCCGCCGCGGTACAGGTTGTAGTTCATGACCACCTGGACGCTGGAGCTGCGGATGTTGCGGTTTTCCGGCGTCGGGTCGTTCTGGTCGCGGCCGGTGGCGGCGACGAATTCGAACTTGGGCGAGAACGCGCCCTTGGAGGAGGCCACGCCCGCTTCCGCCGCCTGCAGGGCGGCCTGCTTGGACAGGAAGCTGGGGTTGCGGCGCAGCGACTCGTTGAAGTTGCCGGGCTTGGTCGGCAGCTTGTCGGAGATGTCCGGCACCGGCTGCATCGACTCGGGCGGCAGGGCGCCGGTCACGCGCTGGAAGCGCTGCTGCACGTCCAGCAGGTTGGTGGTTTCGGTCATCAGGTTGGTCTGGGCCAGCGCCAGGCGGCCGCCGGCCTGTTCCAGGTCGACGCGCCGGCCCACGCCGGATTCCGTGCGCTGGCCGATCTGCTTGAGGGTTTCCTCGTGCAGCGAATAATTCTGGCGGGCCAGCAGTTCCATGTCGCGGTAGCGCTGCAGGTCGATATAGGCCTGCACGGCGGCCAGGGCGGTGCTGTCGCTGGTGGCCAGCACGTCATAGAAACGCGCCAGCTTGTCGAACCCGGCCTGCTTGACGTCGTTGCTGGTGCGGAAGCCGTCGAAAATCAGCTGGCGCAGTTCGAAGTTGTAGCCGGGGCGGTTCCAGTTCTGCGAGCCGACGCCGGGGACGTTGTTGCGGTATTCGCGGCCGACATAGCCCAACGCGTTGACTTGCGGGAAGAACGCGCCGCGCGCCACTGCCTGGCCTTCCAGCGACGCCTGGAAATCGTGGTATTTCGCCTGGATTTCGGGGTTGCTGAGCAGGGTCTGTTCAACAATCTGGTTCAACGTCGTGACGCCCGGGGCGGGCGCCGCAGTGCTGGAATCCGCCGCGGCGGGCTGGGCAAAGGTGACAGGAACGAATGCCAACGCCAGGGCGGAAACCGAGGTCTTAAGCAGAAACGAAGACATAGGGATTATTCGCGAGTCAAGTTTGGGATTAGTAGCCGGCATATTGTGTGCAAATGTCAGAATTGACGAGTCAAGATTTGTTAATTCTTGACGGATGTTTGCCGGCCCGTCGGGATTTGTTTCACGTAAATCACGACAATTGACGTGATTTGCGCGAAATTCAACATGGACGGATTAATCAAAAACTATTAATGCGTTTTATGTCGCATTATTTCGGTTTCTGCTTTGCCACATTGAAACTTGATTATACCTGCTTGCGTCTTTTGTATCTAAATTGTTTTTATATTGCGCTCGCCGATTATCTGCCGCTTTTCGCCGGAATCCACGCGCGGAAACCGTGAACCGATGTCGAGGATCGAGGCATGGTGGTATTGCATGTACTAGTATTGCCGGTGTGCTTGTACTAGGTTTGGTCGCTGTGCATAATTCTTCCATGCCGCAGCGGCCGGCGCGGGAACGTTTGGTTTCTTCGCGCCAGGCACCAGCCGGATTGTCTATTTGCAGAGCGCATCCATGGCCCAAACCCTTTACGACAAACTCTGGGACGCCCACATCGTCCACCAGGAATCAGACGGCACCTGTCTGCTCTATATCGATCGCCACTTGCTGCATGAAGTGACCAGCCCGCAGGCGTTCGAAGGCCTGGCCATCGCCGAGCGCAAGCCGTGGCGCAACGGCGCCAACCTGGCGGTCGCCGACCACAACGTGCCGACGATGAACCGCGCCCAGGGCATCGACGACCCCATCTCGCGCCTGCAGGTCGACACGCTCGACGCCAACTGCGACAAGTACGGCATCACCGAATTCCGCATGAACGACCTGCGCCAGGGCATCGTCCACGTCATCGGGCCGGAGCAGGGCGCCACCCTGCCGGGCATGACCGTGGTCTGTGGCGATTCGCACACCAGCACGCACGGCGCGCTGGGCGCGCTGGCGTTCGGCATCGGCACGTCCGAGGTCGAACACGTGCTGGCCACGCAGACGCTGCTCATGAAGAAGGCCAAGAGCATGCTGATCAAGGTCGAAGGTGAACTGCCGTTCGGCTGTACGGCCAAGGACGTCGTGCTGCACGTCATCGGCATCATCGGCACCGCCGGCGGCACCGGCCACGCCATCGAATTCGCCGGCAGCACCATCCGCGCGCTGTCGGTCGAAGGCCGCATGACGGTCTGCAACATGGCCATCGAGGCCGGCGCCCGCTCCGGCATGGTCGCCGTCGACGACAAGACCATCGAATACTTCCGCGGCCGTCCGTTCGCGCCGTCCGGCGTGCTGTGGGACCACGCCGTGGCCTACTGGCGCACGCTGCATACCGACGCAGGCGCCAAGTTCGACACCGTGGTCGAAGTCAACGCCCGCGACATCAAGCCGCAGGTCACCTGGGGCACCTCGCCCGAAATGGTGCTGCCGGTCGACTCGCGCGTGCCGGACCCCGACCGCGAAAAAGACGACGTGCGCCGCAGCGGCATGGAACGCGCGCTCGAATACATGGGCCTCAAGCCCAATACGCCGCTGACCGACATCCGCGTGGACCGCGTCTTCATCGGCTCCTGCACCAACTCGCGCATCGAGGACCTGCGCGCCGCCGCCGTCGTGGCGCGCGGCAAGCACGTGGCCTCCAACGTGCGCCAGGCCATGGTGGTGCCGGGTTCCGGGCTGGTCAAGCAGCAGGCCGAGCGCGAAGGCCTGGACAAGATCTTCATCGAGGCCGGCTTCGAATGGCGCGAGCCGGGCTGCTCGATGTGCCTGGCCATGAACGCCGACCGGCTCGAGCCGGGCGAGCGCTGTGCCTCGACCTCGAACCGCAACTTCGAAGGCCGCCAGGGCCAGGGTGGCCGCACCCACCTGGTGAGCCCGGCGATGGCCGCGGCCGCCGCCGTGGCCGGCCACTTCGTCGACGTCCGCACGTTCCGTTAAGCGCCCACCGAGTACCGACATCATGCAAGCATTCACCACTCACGAAGGCCTGGTGGCTCCGCTCGACCGCGAAAACGTCGACACGGACCTCATCATCCCCAAGCAGTTCCTCAAGTCCATCAAGCGCACCGGCTTCGGCCCGAACCTGTTCGACGAATTGCGCTACCTGGACCACGGCGAACCGGGCATGGACAACAGCAAGCGCCCGCTCAACCCCGATTTCGTGCTGAACCAGCCGCGCTACCAGGGCGCCTCGGTGCTGCTGGCGCGCAAGAACTTCGGTTGCGGCTCGAGCCGCGAGCACGCGCCCTGGGCCCTGACCCAGTTCGGTTTCCGCGCCATCATCGCGCCGTCGTACGCCGACATCTTTTTCAACAACAGCTTCAAGAACGGCCTGCTGCCCATCGTGCTGTCCGAGCTCGAAGTGGCGCGCCTGTTCGACGAAGTGAAGGCCTTCCCCGGCTACAAGCTCAACATCGACCTGGAGCGCCAGGAAGTGGTGGCGGCCGACGGCCGCGCCATGAAGTTCGACATCGAGCCGTTCCGCAAGTACTGCCTGCTGAACGGCTTCGACGATATCGGCCTGACCCTGCGCCACGCCGACAAGATCCGCGCCTTCGAGGCCGAGCGCCTGGCCCGCCATCCCTGGCTGGAAAGCCGGCCGATCGCCTGACAGCTCCCTTCATACCGATCACAGGACCGTTTTTTCCATGACTCACAACATCGCAGTCTTGCCGGGTGACGGCATCGGCCCCGAAATCGTCGAACAGGCCGTGCGCGTCCTGAAGGCGCTGGACGTGCCGTTCGATATCAAGCAGGCCGCCGTCGGCGGCGCCGCCTTCGACGAGTTCGAGCACCCGCTGCCCCCGGCCACGCTGAAGCTGGCCAAGGAATCGCACGCCGTGTTGTTCGGCGCCGTCGGCGACTGGAAGTACGACAGCCTGCCGCGCGAATTCCGCCCCGAGCAGGCCATCCTGGGCCTGCGCAAGGCGCTCGGCCTGTTCGCCAACCTGCGTCCCGCCATCCTGTATCCCGAGCTGGCCAGCGCCTCGTCGCTCAAGCCCGAGATCGTGTCCGGCCTGGACATCCTGATCATCCGCGAATTGACCGGCGACATCTATTTCGGCACGCCGCGCGGCGTGCGCTCGTCGCCGGACGGCGCTTTTGCCGGCGAACGCGAAGGCTACGACACGATGCGCTATGCCGAATCGGAAGTGCGCCGCATCGCCCGCATCGGCTTCGAATCCGCCCAGAAGCGCAACAAGAAGCTGTGCAGCGTCGACAAGGCCAACGTGCTCGAGACCTCGCAGTTCTGGCGCGACATCGTCATCGAAGTGGCGCGCGAGTATCCGGACGTCGAGCTGTCGCACATGTACGTCGACAACGCCGCCATGCAGCTGGTGCGCAACCCGCGCCAGTTCGACGTGATCGTCACCGGCAACCTGTTCGGCGACATCCTGTCGGACGAGGCCGCCATGCTGACCGGCTCCATCGGCATGCTGCCGTCGGCCTCGCTGAACGCCGGCGGCCAGGGCCTGTACGAGCCCAGCCACGGCTCGGCGCCCGACATCGCCGGCCAAGGCATCGCCAATCCGCTGGCGACCATCCTGTCGGCCGCCATGCTGCTGCGCTACTCGCTGAACCTGGCGCCGCAGGCCGACCGCATCGAAGCCGCGGTGCGCCGCGTGCTGGCCGATGGCCTGCGCACCGCCGACATCTTCGAACCCGGCACCACCAAGGTCAGCACCTCGGGCATGGGCGACGCCGTCCTCAAAGCCCTGGCCTGATGCCTGCAAGGGACGCGCTCTTGCGGCGCTGTCCCGATTCCAGGGGCTGCCCGCAGGGGCGGCCCTTTTTCATGTCGATGTTGCCGCGGCGCCGCGAAAGCAGGGTGGCTTTGATTGCGGCCCCGTTTTTTCAAGCTGCGCCGCAACATCCATGCGTGCATTCTGATAAATTGTTGGGTTCTTGCACGTTTTTTCACCACACCTTGTCCCCACCTTTAAAGAGCGATTGAAATGAATCAAGCAGTAGGCCTTGTCGGCTGGCGCGGTATGGTCGGCTCGGTGCTCATGCAACGCATGCGCGACGAGAACGACTTCGCACTGATCGAACCGGTGTTTTTCTCCACCAGCAACGCCGGCGGCGCCGCCCCCACTTGGGCGACTGGCGCGGGCCCGCTGCAAGACGCCTACAACATTGACGCTCTGAAAAAACTGCCGATCATCGTGACGGCGCAAGGTGGCGACTACACCTCCGAGGTCTACCCGAAGCTGCGCGGCGCGGGCTGGAACGGCATCTGGATCGACGCCGCCAGCACGCTGCGCATGGCCGATGACGCCATTATCGTGCTGGACCCGGTCAACCGTCCCGTGATCGACGCGGCGCTCAAGCGCGGCGTGCGCAATTTCATCGGCGGCAACTGCACGGTCAGCTGCATGCTGATGGGCCTGGCCGGCCTGTTCAACAACGACCTGGTCGAGTGGATGACCACCATGACGTACCAGGCCGCTTCCGGTGGCGGCGCGCAGCACATGCGCGAACTGCTGACCCAGTTCGGCGAGCTGAACCACGCCGTCAAGCCGCTGCTGGACGATCCGGCCTCGGCCATCCTGGAAATCGACCGCGGCATCCTGGCCAAGCAGAAGGACGCCGCGCTGCCCCACGAGCACTTCGGCGTGCCGCTGGGCGGCAGCCTGATTCCCTGGATCGACAAGGACCTGGGCAACGGCATGTCCAAGGAAGAGTGGAAGGGCGAGGTCGAGACCAACAAGATCCTCGGCCGTGGCGCCGCCTTCGGCACCGCCGCCACCCCGATCGACGGCCTGTGCGTGCGCATCGGCGCGATGCGCTGCCACAGCCAGGCGCTGACCATCAAGCTCAAGCGCGACCTGCCGCTGGACGAGATCGAAGCGCTGATCGCCCAGGGCACGCAGTGGGCCAAGGTCATCCCCAACAGCAAGGAAGAGACCATCCGCGAGTTGACCCCGGTCGCGGTCACCGGCACGCTGGACATCCCGGTGGGCCGCCTGCGCAAGATGTCGATGGGCCCGCAATACCTCAGCGCCTTCACCGTCGGCGACCAGCTGCTGTGGGGCGCCGCCGAGCCGCTGCGCCGCATGCTGCGCATCGCGCTGGCCGAAGCCTGAGGCCTGGCGGGCGGCGTGGCCGCCCGCTCGCGACGAGGCCGTATCGCAAAGGCACCTTCGGGTGCCTTTGTCGTTTGCGCCGGGTCATCAGCGCATCGGACGCGGCCGGCAATGTGCCGGCCAGCCAACGCCGATGCGCCTTTCAGGTTTGTGAAACGCGCTCGATCCATTACACTTTTCCGGTGAATTGAGGCTTGTTCTCACGCGTTCGCCGCGAACAGCCTCCGCCCGACCATTCGACGACAAGAACGGAATTCCAGCTTATGACCCAGCGTTCGCGCCAAGTGAAGCATGCCCGCCGTTTGAAGGCCCTCCAGTGGGCGATCGCGCTGGCGATCGGCGCGAGCGCTTGCAGCCCGGCGTTGGCCATGCGGGTCGGGCATTCGCGGGTGGTCTCGGCCCCGGGCGCGCCCTTGCAGGCGCTGGTGGGATTGCAGGAACTCACACCCGACGAAATCGCGTCGCTGCGGGTGTCGGTGGCCGACGAGGCTTCGTGGCAACGCGCGGGCCTGAAACCGCCCGCGCCGCTGGCCAGCCTGGTGGTGAGGGTCGAGGATGGGATGGATCCGACCCGCAAGAACCTGCGGGTGCGGTCGACGCAGGCGCCGTCCGGCGGCGCGGTCGACCTGCTGCTGGACATCAGCTCCAGCTCGGGCCAGCGGCAGGTGCAGGTCAGCATCCTGGTGCCGTTGCGGGGCGCGGGCGCCGAGGTTTCGCCCGCGGCCGTTGGCACGCCGAGCCGCGCCAGCGGCACGGCGGGGTCGGTCAACGTGAAGTCGGGCGACACGCTGTTTGCGATTGCCCAGCGCAATGCGGTGCCGAACGCCTCGATCTACCAGATGTTGGTGGCGTTGTGGCGCGCCAATCCCGATGCGTTCATCCAGGGCAACATGAATCTGGTGCGGGCCGGGCAGAAACTGGCGATTCCCGACGCGGCGACCGTGCGCGCCGTCGATCCGGCGGAGGCGCGCCGTATTTTCAACGAGCACGCCGAAGCGTTCGCCCGCTACCGGGCCCGTCTGGGCGCGGCGGCCGGCGCCAACCCCTCGGTGGTCAAGGGCCAGGATGCCGCTTCCGGCACGGTGGCCCGTCCCGGCGACACGGGCGTGGCCACGGCGTCCCAGCCGCAGGACCGGGTGCGCCTGTCCTCCGGCCAGGCCCAAGGCGGCGCGACAGCCCAGGCCGATGCGCAGGCTGATCAGCGCGCCTCCGACGCACGAGCCATGGCGGATGCCCAGGGCCGCGTGAATCAGTTGCAGAGCAATGTCGATGAATTGAACAAGGCCGTCGCGGGGCAGGGGGGCGCCACTGGCACTCCTGGCGCTGCGGGGGCTGCGGGCACGCCTGGTTCGACCGGAGCGGCGGGTGCATCCGGTACGCCTGGCGCGACCGGAGCGGCGGGTGCATCCGGTACGCCTGGCGCGACCGGAGCGGCGGGTGCATCCGGTACGCCTGGCGCGACTGGCGCGGCGGGTGCATCGGGTACGCCTGGCGCGACTGGCGCGGCGGGTGCATCGGGTACGCCTGGCGCGACTGGCGCGGCGGGTGCATCGGGTACGCCTGGCGCGACTGGCGCGGCGGGTGCATCGGGTACGCCTGGCGCGACTGGCGCGGCAGGTGCATCGGGCACGCCTGGCGCGACCGGAGCGGCGGGCGCATCGGGTACGCCTGGCGCGACTGGCGCGGCGGGTGCATCGGGCACGCCTGGCGCGACTGGCGCGGCGGGCGCATCGGGCTCGCCCGGCGCAACGGGTGCCGCAGGCGCACCGGGCACCCCTGGCGCCGTCGGCGCCACGGGAGCGCCGGGCCTCTCCGGCACGCCCGGCGCCGCCGGTCCGTCGACGGCCGCTGCGCAACAGGACAAGGCCGCCGCGCAGGCGTCGGCCGACAAGAACAAGGATAAGGATTTGACTTCTTCGATGCCGGCCTGGTTGGCCGACAACCTTCTCGTCATCGTCACCGCCGTGCTGGCGCTGATCGCTTTCGCCATCGCCTGGGTGCTGCGACGCGCGGGCGCGCGGCGCGGCGATGACGACGAGGAAACCTACGCCTATAACGAGCCGGTGCTGGACACCGCGGCGCTGAACCGCAAGCTCGATTCCATCAGCCTCGACCTGGACGAACCGCCCACGGACGAACCGCGCCCGGTTGGCGGTCCCCGGATTTGAACGATGCCTAGAGTTGCAATGGGGCTGGCATACGACGGCTCCGCCTGGCAGGGTTGGCAGACCCAGCCGCACCGGCAGACGGTGCAGGACACACTGGAGGCCGCGCTGGCGCAGTTCTGTGGCGTGACGGACGCGGTCCCCACCATCTGCGCCGGCCGCACAGACACCGGCGTGCATGGCGCGATGCAGGTTATCCATCTCGACACCACGCTCGATCGCCGCATGGAATCCTGGGTGCGCGGCGTGAATGCCTTCCTGCCCTCCAGCATTTCCGTACAATGGGCCAAGGCGGTGCCGGACGCGTTCCACGCCCGGTTTTCGGCCCGCGCCCGGACTTACGTCTACCTGCTGTGGCGAGGCCGGGTGCGTCCCGCTCTTTGGGCCGGCCGCGCCGGGTGGTGCTACCAGCCCCTGGATGTGGATGCCATGCGCGGCGCAGCGAACGCCTTGCTGGGCGAGCACGATTTTTCCAGTTTTCGTTCCTCGCAGTGCCAGGCCAAACACCCGGTGCGCATCATGCATCGGCTCGACATCGACGAGCGCGGTCCGTTCCTGGTGTTCACGCTGCGGGCCAACGCGTTCCTGCATCACATGGTGCGCAACATCATGGGCGCGTTGCTGCAGATTGGGCAGGGGCGCGAGTCGGTGGACTGGATGGCGCAACTGCTTTCATGGCGCGACCGCCGGCGCGGCGCGCCCACGTTTTCTCCCGATGGCCTGTATCTGTCGGCCATCGATTACCCGGACGAGTTCGGCCTGGACGAGCTGGATGGCGGAGCCCTGTTGCTGTCGCCCTTCACCCGACCGTCGGGCAACCCGCCCTAGCCGGACGCCGGCCGGCGCCCAATGGAGGCCTGTCTCATGCAACGCCGCGCGTTTTTGAAACGAACCGCCCTGGGGGCCGCGAGCGGCGCCGTGATCGCCGCGCCGGCGTATGCGCAGGATGCGCCGGCGGTTTCGTGGCGGCTGGCATCGAGCTTCCCCAACGAGTCGCCGACGCTGTTCGCCGGCGCCGAGGACGTGGCGCGCTATGTCGGCGACGTCACCGACGGCAAGTTCCGCATCGAGATATTCTCCGCCGGTGATCTGGTGGACGCCGGCCAGGTGTTGGACGCGGTGCAACAGCGCGTCGTCGAATGCGGCCACACCGCGTCGACCCGGTTCTTCGATACCGATCCCGCATTGTGCTTCGATGCTGGCGTGCCATTCGGCCTGAATACCCGGCAGATGAATGCCTGGATGATCCAGGGCGAGGGGCTGGCGCTGACCCGCGTGTTGTTCGACAAATACAACATCCTCAACTTTCCCTGCGGCTTTACCGGCGCCCAGATGGGCGGCTGGTTTCGCGGCGAGGTCAAGACGGTGGACGACCTGCGCGGCCTGAAGGTCAAGGCCGGCGGTTTCGCCCGCCAGGTGTTGGCCCGCATGGGCGCCGCGCCGGTGGACCTGCCGATCGCCGATACCTATGCGGCGCTGGAGCAGGGCGGCGTCGATGCGGTGGCCTGGATCGGTCCGCACGATGACGAGAGCCTCGCGCTCTACAAGGTCGCCCGGAACTACTATTTTCCTGGCTGGTGGGCGGGCACGTTGCAGTTGTCGCTGTACGTCAATCAGGACGCGCACGACGAATTGCCCAAGTCCTACCAGGCGGCGCTGGAGCTGGCCTCGCGGATGGCCACTTCCAACATGATCGCAAAGTACGACGCCGGCAATCCCGACGCCCTGCGCCGGCTGGTGCAGCGCGGCGCGCAGCTCAAGGCTTTCCCCAGGCCGATGCTGCAAGCCGCCCACGAGGCCGCGCTCAAGCTCTACCAGGAGTTGAGCGGCAAGGATCCCATGTTCAAGAAGCTGTACGAAAGCATGACCGCCTTTCGCGACAAGGAAATCCCCTGGTTCCGCGTGGCCGAGGGCAGCTTCGATTCGCTCATGGCCACGCTGGGCCAGCCGGCCGCCTGAACGCGCCTGGCCGGGCCGGCGCGCCGGGGCCGGAGAGCGTTCCCTTATACTGATCGGACCTGTCGCGCCGAGCGACACAAGCGGTGAATTCCATGCGCACACGCATCAAGATCTGCGGTCTGACCCGCGAAGAAGATATCGACGCCGCCGTCTCGGCCGGCGTCGATGCCATCGGTTTTGTCTTCTATCCCAAGAGCAAGCGCTACGTCACGCCGACCCGCGCGGCGCAACTGCGCCGCGCGGTGCCGGCCTTCGTGGACGTGGTGGCGCTCTTCGTGAACCCGGATCCGTCGCAGGTGCAGGCGGTGCTCGACGAGGTGGGACCGGAGTTGCTGCAATTCCATGGCGACGAAACGCCGCCGGACTGTGCGCGCTATGGCCATCGCTACCTGCGTGCATTCCGTGCCGGCGCGCCCGGCCTGGATACGCCGGAAGACCTGGCGACGTACTGCCGCGCCTTCGGCGAAGCCGCCGGCTGGCTGTTCGACAGCTACAGCGCGGGCTACGGCGGCAGCGGCCATGGTTTCGACCATGCCTTGCTCGCCGACGTGGCGGCCGATCCCGTGTCGCGCCCGCTGATCCTGTCGGGCGGTCTGAACCCCGACAACGTTGCCGCGGCGGTGCAATCGGTGCGGCCGTGGGCGGTCGATGTGAGCAGTGGCGTCGAGGTCGAGCAAGGAATAAAAAGTTCTGATAGAATCTCGTTCTTCGTTGCTGCGGTGCATGCCGCAGACGCGAAGAAATAGAAGGGAAAAGCAGTGCTGGCAGGGAAGGTGAAAACCACGAACCCGGCCGTTGCGGCTGAAGAATTTAGTGAATCGAAGGTATCTGCCAAATGCGCATGTGCCACAACATGCGGCAAAAACGCATGATCCAGACGATTCGCGGCATTTTCTGAAGCCAGATAATTTTTGAAGCCTGATAAGCAACGAAAAAGCAACGAAATAAAAACAGCAAAAAATCTGAAAAGACGATTTGCACAGTTTAAAAAAGCACTATATAATTCTTCTTCTTTGCAGGCGGTTAGCTCAGCTGGTTAGAGCGCCACGTTGACATCGTGGAGGTCGTTGGTTCGATTCCAATACCGCCTACCAAATTCCTGCAAAGTGAATGCCTGATAGAGCTAGTCAGGCATCACCCTGAAAAGCCGCGACAGTCCTGGACTTCGCGGCTTTTTGCTTTGGGTTTCGCGCGGGGCATTTCGCGCTTTTTGGGTAGTTTCCCTTGGAAGTCCATTGTATTGAGCCCATTGTTCGCCCCCGAACATGCTCCGATGGTGCGGTAAGATGGCGGCGAAAATTCCAGCCAATGGGGACCCATCATGACTGCTGCCAATCAAGACGATCAGAGCACAAAGCGCACTGCCGACCACTATTCCAAGCAATGGGGGAAGGATCTGAACTATCAGGGATTCGTCGAGGCGAACCCCGAGGCTGCCATGGTCATGCCCGGACGCCAGCTTGGTTGGGCGGATTTGTTCGACGAGATCAGGGCCCGCGCGAGTGTCGGGCCGATTTCGGTGTTGGATGCTGCCTGTGGCTTTGGCGACGTGACCCGGCGTCTGTATGAATCACCCATGCCAGCTCACCTCGAATATGTGGGAGCGGATATCCATGGCTCGCTCGATACGATCGATGCGCCTGCCGAGGCCAAGTTTGTCCAGTGGGATATCTCCAATCCGCTGCCAGGAAGCCAGAAATTCGACTACGTGATCTGTCGAGCAGCCCTGCACCACACGCCGGATCCGGCCAAGACCTACTCATCGTTGGTGTCCCAACTGAAGCCAGGCGGAAAGGTCGCCGTGTCGGTGTACGCAAAGAAAGCCCCGATGCGAGAAGCGCTTGACGATGCTTTCCGTGCCGCAATTGTTCCCATGGGGAACGACGAGGCATTCGCTGTGGCGAATCAGTTTACAAGGCTGGGGGCCGACCTGCAGGCTTGCGCGGGGGAGATCAGGATAACCCAGGATCTGCCGTTCCTTGGCATCAAGACGGGCACGTATTCAATTCAGGAGTTCATCTACGATCATTTCCTGAAATGTTGGCACAACAAGAATTTCTCCAGCGAGCATTGTGATCTGATCAATTTTGATTGGTATCACCCCACGTTCGCTTATCGCTATTCCGCGGCCGAAGCGGTCGCATTTGCGGAGCGCAATGGCCTCGAAATCGTGAGGTTCACATCCATCAAGGCACAGCATTATCTGGAAGCGATGCTGGCTGAATAGCCTGTTGTCGAGCGACCGGACCATTTGCGGCCCGCGAAAGCGGGCTTTATTTTTTTGGCGTACCGATGGGCACACGCCACCCATCTTTCCGGAGAGGGCGTGCGCCTGTATGCGCTTCATGTCGAATGCGGGACGGACTCATGCAGGTACGCTACTTGCTCAGGGCTTGCCGCCAGTGCGTATGTTCTTTCCAGGAGAAGCTGCAATGTCCCTTGTCGTGTTTGACTCCCATGCCCCGACGGCGCCGGCCGTCACCAAAGCCGAACGATGTGCACGGAGTACGCTAGCGGCTGCACAGCGGCTCCTGTACCCGGAAAGTAACTTGTCGCCCATGTCACAGGTGGAGCTGGAATTGGCGCGGTATGTCAAAGAGACATACCGGCCGCGCTTCACTTCGCGTTCTTATCCAGAAACCGCCGGATGACCGCGCCGATCTCGGCTCCGTGGGTTTCCAGCGCCAGATGGCCGGTGTCGTAGAAGCGCACGTCGGCGCCCGGGATATCCCGCTTCCAGGCCTCGGCGCCGGCGGGCAGGAAAAAGGGATCGTTCTTGCCCCACACGGCCAGCAGCGGCGGCTGGTGCTTGCGGAAGTACGCCTGGAACTCCGGATACTTCTGGACGTTGGAGGCGTAGTCTAGCAGCAGGTCGAGCTGGACGTCGGTATTGCCGGGCCGGGAAACCAGGTGGCCTTCGAGCGCAATCGCGTCGGGGGCCACAAGGGTCTGGTCCGGAACGCCTTCGAGGTATTGCCATCGGATCGAGGCCGGCGTGGCGAACTCGCGCAGGGCGTCGCGGTTGGCCTGCGATGGGTCCTTCCAGTATTTCTGGATGGGCGCCCAGCCCGTCCCCAGCCCCTCTTCGTACGCGTTGCCGTTCTGCGAAATGATGGCGCTGATGCGCGCCGGGTGTTCCGCGGCGAGGCGCCAGCCCACCGGGGCGCCATAGTCGAACACCTGCATGGCGTAGCGATCCAGCCCCAGTTGCCGCGTGAACTGTCCAATGGTCTTGGCGAGCTGGTCGAAGGTGTAGTCATATTGCCCGCGCGCGGGGGCTTCGGTGAAGCCAAAGCCGGGCAAGTCGGGCGCAATGACGCGGTACCCGTCCGCAAGCAGCGGGATGAGATTGCGGTACATGAATGAAGAGGCGGCGTAGCCGTGCAGCAGAAGCACGATGGGCGCATCGCGCGGGCCTGCCTCCCGGTAGAACACCTTCACGTCTCCCACCTGTTCGAACCGATGATGGACCTGCAGATCGGCCGCGGATACGCCCGCGGTCAACGGGGTCGAGGGCAGGCCGCTGGTTTCCGTCGCGCTATTCGAAGTCATGATGCATTTCCTTTGTAACCGTTGAATTTGGTTTTTCAGGTTACTTTGGATTTTAGTAACTGGTCAAATTTATTTTTATAGGTTACATTTATCCCATGCCAGACACCGCACAAAATCAAAAACCCCCGCTTTTCGTGGGCGACGACCTTGCACTCGATTTCATCAACACTGAATACGGGGTGGGGGCGGCGCGCCACGACTGTTTCGGCGACGATGACGCCGTGCTCGCATGGTTGAAATTGGCGGATGTGTTGCCGCGGGGGACCCGCGTGGCGCCCCCGGGCCTGCGGGAGCTGGCCCTGCAATTGCGCGAAAGCGCTCGATCCTTGTTGCAGGCCGCCAAGTCGGGCGGCGACTCGGACGCCAGCGTGGTCAACCACGTGCTCAAGGCGGGCGGGGCGGCCACGGAATTGGCGTGGGACGGCGCCAGCCAGTCCTTCAAGGCGGTCAGGCCGCGCCGCCTGGACGACGCGGCCGGCATGCTCGAGCCTGTTGCCCGAGCCATCGTCGAATTGCTGACCGACACGCCGTTGGCGCTTGTGCGGCAATGCGAGGCGCATGACTGCACGCTCATGTTCCATGACAGGACCAAGTCGCATCGGCGCCGCTGGTGCAGCATGGCGCTATGCGGCAACCGGATGAAGGTCGCGGCGTTCCGGTCGCGCAAGAAGGAGAGCGAGTCCGATTGATGCCCGGGACTGCTCAAACCGCCGCGCCCGGAGTTCGTGAGAATTCATGAAACTGTGCCCCGTTTCATTTTGTAGGATTCCCCGCAAGAGGAATTGAAAGACAAATGAAAGGTGAGGGCGATGGCGGATTGTGAAGATTGCAGGGCAATCGTGCGGGCCACCTCGGGCGCGGCGGGCCATGACCAGTTGATCAGCCTGGGCTACGTGCGCAGCCTTGCCGCGGTGCAGGGCGGGGCGCGGCACGAAGCATTCGTCTGCTCGGCCTGCAGTGCCGAGTGGAATTACGTGCATGGCAAGCGCGCCGAGCCCGCGGGCTGGCTGCGGAGCTGATCCGGCTTTCAGGGCAGGGGGATGTTGCCGGTCGAGAGGGTCGCCGCCAGCCGCATGTTGGTATTGCGGATCCAGCCGGGAATCAGGAAGGCGTCGACGATCACCCAGATTCCCACGGCCGCCAGCAGTACCAATCCCACGCCGATGACGCTGAGGGCGATGCCGACAATGGTGAGCGCGAGCATGGCGATGGCCGATCCGGTCCTGCCGGTATAGAAGCGATGCCCGCCCGCGCTGCCCAGGAAGAACCATAGGAGGTAGGCCACGCCGACGCTTTTGCGATTGGCGTCGTACATCATGGTTTGCATGGCGGGACTGTTCACGTTATCTCCGGGAAGAACCAAAGGTCTGGCCGGCGGTATCCGCCGGCCGCAAGTTGGCGAATGATTTTTCGCCGCGTCAGATGATTGGTTCTTTCGAAGTGTCCGGCTAGGGCTGCGGGCCAAATCTCGGACTGCTGAACAGCGCGGGGACGTGTCCGAGTCTTCCCGCGTCGGGGCATCTCTCGCCCCGGATTCAACGGGCCTGCAAACAGCGCCCGACCATTTCCATATAGTGTTCCAGCGGCGGCGTGGACAGGCCGACCACTTTGGCCTGGTCGTCATAGCGGCGCAGGCGCACCGCGGCCTGGGCGTGTGGCTGCGCGGCGAACGCGTCGGCCTGTGCCGGGGTGAACACGCCGCCCTGCAGCGCCAGGCTCTGCACCGAGGCGGGCGACAGGGTGTCCAGATAGGCGGGTTCGATCACGCCCAGATAGCGCTTGGCGGCAACGTGCAGGCGCACCGGCGCCGTGATCGCGTCGCCGAACAGCGGGGCGAGGGCTTCGGCGGCCACATCCTGGTGGCGCATGTCGGTGGTGATGCTCTCGGCCAGCATCAGGTGGCCGAGGTCGTGCAGCAGCGCGGCGACGATCACGGCTTCGGACTCGCCGGCCTGTTCGGCCAGTTGCGCGCATTGCAGCGCGTGTTCGGTCTGGCTGATGGCTTCGCCGCCGTAGTAGGCGGCGCCATGGCGGGCGAACAGGTCCTGGATGATGGGCAGGGTAAGCATGGGTGGATACCTTCGAGGCAGTGGATCGGTGGAGAAGATATGCCTCGAGAGTGACATCTAGATGACTAGAGCATTTTCGCGTCCCGGCACGAATGCGCGCAGGGGCGCCGCGCGTTCGATGGGCCCGCATCGCGATGCCCGGGCCATGCTGTCCCGCGTCCGGCGGGCGGTCAGGCGCGCTAGCTGCAGGTCAGGATGTTGATCCAGGCGATGGCGCTGGCCAGCAATCCCGCGGCTTGTACCCGTTCCGGTGTCTGGCGGCCGGCCTGCAATTGCGCCAGCGCCTTCTTCATGTGCATGAGCGGCGTGCCTTCCGTCTCGGTGGCGGGCGGCACCGCGGGCGCTGCGCGCGGGCGGCGGGTCTTGGCGTTGAGCGGTTCGGTGGTCAAGAAGGCCTCCTGGAGGGGGCGCCGGTCGCGGCGGGAGGGGATCTGACCGAAGGGAGGGCGCAAATGTTCCGGGCAGGCAACTGCGTTATCCTGCACCCCATCATGATGAAAGCACTTTGGCTGATCCTGGGTTGCGCGATGCTGGCGCTGGGCGTGATCGGCGCCTTCCTGCCGGTGATGCCGACGACGATTTTCCTGATTCTGGCGGTGGCCTGCTTTTCGCGTTCGTCCCCACGGCTGGAACGCTGGCTGCTGGATAGCCCCACCTACGGCCCGTCGCTGCGCGCCTGGCGCGAGCAGGGGGCGGTGTCGCGCAAAGGCAAGCTGTATGCCTCGCTGGGCATGGCGGTGGGCTACGGCCTGTTCTGGTGGGGCGCGCATCCGTCGCCTTTGCTCGCATCCGGCGTCGGCCTTTTTTTCCTGGCAAGCGCCGCCTACGTGCTGACGCGCCCTAGCCCGCAAGCGCCTGATATCTCAAAGGAAAACACCGACGAGCCGAGCGGCCCGGCGGCCGGTCGCTGAGGCCGGACTGAAAGCCCGGCCCCTGCGTGACGCGCCGAAATCAACGCATCTTTTTCCTCTACATTGCGGGCGTCGCCGGAGCGTTGCCGCCGCCGTCAGTGCGAATGCCGGGGATCACCGCGCGTTTCGACCACCTTCAGGTACAGGGTGGCGGGTTCCAGGCAGCCGCCGGTTGACAACTGGCCGACCAGTTGCCGGTACAGCTCCTGCCACGGCGTCTGGGCCGGCGGCGGCTGGTAGGGCGGATCCTGCCGCCGCCGCGCCAGTTCGGCTTCGTCCACCAGCGCGATGACGCTGCGCTGGTTCAGGTCGACGCGGATGCGGTCGCCGGTGCGCAGCAGCGCCAGACCGCCACCCACGGCGGCTTCTGGCGACATGTTCAGGATCGACGGACTGGCCGAGGTGCCGCTCTGGCGGCCGTCGCCCAGGCAGGGCAGCGAGTCGATGCCGCGCTTGATCAGGTGCGATGGCGGCGCCATGTTGACGACCTCGGCGCTGCCCGGATAGCCGACCGTGCCGGCGCCGCGGATGACCAGGATGCAGTGTTCGTCGATGTTCAGGGCCGGGTCTTCGATGCGCGCGTGGTAGTCCTCCGGTCCTTCGAACACGATGGCCCGGGCCTCGAAGGCATTCTCGTCGCCGGGCGCGGACAGGTAGGCGCGGCGGAACGCCTCGCCCACCACCGACATCTTGATGACCGCGCTGTCGAAGAAATTGCCCGACAGCACGATGAAGCCGGCGCGGTGCTTGAGCGGCGCGTCGCAGCCGCGGATGACGTCGGCGTCGTGGGTCTTGGCGCCGGCCGCGATTTCGCCGATGGTCTTGCCGGACACGGTGGCGCAGTCGGCGTGCAGGCGGCCGGCGGCCAGCAGTTCGTGCATCACGGCCGGCACGCCGCCGGCGCGGTGGAAGCCCTCGCCCAGGTGTTCGCCGGCGGGCACGCAGTTCACCAGCAGCGGCACGTCTTCGCCCAGCCGCTGCCAGTCTTCCAGGCTCAGGTCGATGCCGGCATGGCGCGCCATGGCGATCAGGTGCGGCGGACAGTTGCTGGACGCGCCCAGCGCCGAGGCGACGACGATGGCGTTCTCGAAGGCCTCGCGCGTCAGGATGCGGGACGGGCGCAGGTCCTCGCGCACCATGTCGCAGATGCGCAGGCCGGTGGCGTAGGCCATCTGCCCGCGTTCGCGGTAGGGCGCGGGGATGCTGGCGCAGGTGGGCAGCGACATGCCCAGCGCCTCGGCCAAGGAATTCATGGACAGCGCCGTGCCCATGGTGTTGCAGTGGCCGATCGAGGGCGAGGAGGCGGTGGCCAGCGTCATGAAGCCCTCGTAGTCCAGCTTGCCCGCGGCCATCAGGTTGCGGGCATGCCAGATGACCGTGCCGGACCCGACGCGCTGGCCGTCATGCCAGCCGTCCAGCATCGGGCCGCCGGACAGCACGATGGCGGGAATGTCGACGGTGGCCGCCGCCATCAGGCAGGCGGGCGTGGTCTTGTCGCAGCCCGTGGTCAGCACCACGCCGTCCAGCGGATAGCCGTGCAGGATCTCCACCAGGCCCAGGTAGGCCAGGTTGCGGTCCAGCGCCGCGGTCGGGCGGCGGCCCTGCTCGGCCAGCGGATGCACCGGGAACTCCATCGGGATGCCGCCGGCGTCGCGGATGCCGGCCTTGATGCGTTCGGCCAGCGCCAGGTGGTGGCGGTTGCAGGGCGCCAGGTCGCTGCCGGTCTGGGCGATGCCGATGATGGGCCGGCCCGATTGCAGTTCCTGGCGCGTCAGGCCGTAGTTCAGGTAGCGCTCGACGTAGATCGCCGTCATGTCGGCGTGGGCGGGATCGTCGAACCATTTCTGGCTGCGCAGCTTGCGGGGAGTGTCGGTCATGGGTGCCTCGTGTGCTTCGGTGATGCGTGGCGCGCCGGCGGGCGCGCCGGGGACCTAATTGCGTGCCTTGCTGATCTCGGCGTTCAGTTGCCGGACCAGGTCCGGGCCGAGTTCCTGGGTGTACTTGTCGACCACGGGCTGCACCTTCTCGCGCATCCGCGCCACTTCCTCGGGCGACACGGTGTTGATCTTCATGCCCGCCTTTTCCAGCGTGCCCATCGCCTTGAGCGAATCGGCGCGGCTGTCCTTGCGTTCGAAGTCGCGCGAGGCCTCGGCGGCCTGGCGCACCAGCTTTTGTTCGTCGGGCGAGAGCTTGTCCCACCATTTCTTGGATGCCAGCACCACCCAGGGCGTGTAGACGTGGCGGGTGATCGTCAGGTAGGGCTGCACCTCGTAGAACTTGCTGCTCTGGATGGTGGTGATGGGGTTCTCCTGGCCATCGACCGTGCGCGTTTCCAGCGCCGTGAACAGTTCCGAGAACGGCATCGGCACCGCGTTCGCGCCCAGGGTGTTGAACACGCCCAGCGCGATCTGGTTCTGCATCACGCGCAGCTTGATGCCCTGCATGTCCTCGGCGCGCACGATGGGGTGCTTGGAGTTGGTCATGTTGCGAAAGCCATTTTCCCAGTACACCAGGCCCACCAGGCCTTTGGCTTCCAGCTTCTTGAGCAGGTCCTGGCCGAGCTGGCCGTCGAGCACCGCGTCGGCTTCTTTTTCGCTGTTGAACAGGAACGGCAGGTCGAACACGCCGAATTCCTTGACCATGCCGGCCAGCGGCGCGGTGGAGCCGACCATCATTTCCTGCGCGCCGCCGACCAGCGCGCCCTGCATCTGCTCGTCCGAGCCGAGGTTGGCCGAGCCGAAGGTCTTCATCTTCAGTTTGCCGCCGCTGATCTTCTCCAGTTCCTGCGCCAGGTGGCGGGCGGCGCGGCCCTGCACGCTGTCCTCGTTCAGGCCGTAGCCGAAGCGGATCAGGCGCGGCTTGACGTCGGCGGCCGCGGCGGCGCCGGCGAAGGCGCAGGACAGCGCGGCCGCCAGCACGACGAGACGGGTCTTGAAACGGATGTTCATGGTTGTTCCTCCTTGGCTTCTTCTGAATGGCGCGGGGTCGGCGCCTCTGTGTACGGGCCTCAGTGCATCCAGCTCGCGGGGACGGTGATCAGCTCGGGGAAGATCACCAGCAGTACCAGCAGCAGCGTGTAGGCCGCGACATAGCGCCACACGCCCCTGCAGATGGTTTCCATGTTGATGCGGGCCACGCCGCAGACCACATTGAGCACGGTGCCGACGGGCGGCGTGAGCAGGCCGACGCAGCCCACCATGACGAACATCACGCCGAAGTAGACCGGGTCGATGCCGGCCTGCGTGACGACCGGCATCAGCACCGGCGCCAGGATCAGGATGGTGGGCGTCAGGTCCATCACCGTGCCGATCAGCGTCAGCAGGACCAGCAGCGCGAACATCAGCAGCTTGGGGTGGTCCAGCACCGGTTCCAGCAGGGCGATCAGGTCCTGCGGCATGTCGGCCAGCGTGATCATGTAGGACGAGACCATGGCGGCGGCCACCAGGAACATCACCACGGCGGTGGTGCGGGCGGCGTTGATGAACAGCGGCAGCAGGTGGCGCAGGCCGATCTCGCGGTAGACGAACAGGCTGATCAGCAGCGCGTAGACGGCGGCCACCACCGCCGCTTCGGTAGGCGTGAAGATGCCGCCGCGCAGGCCGCCGATGATGATGACGGGCAGCAGCAGCGCCCAGGCCGATTCGCGCAGCGCCCGCAGCCGGGCGCTCCAGGGCTGGCGCGGCGCGGGCTTGATGGCGCCGTGCTTGCGCGCCACCCAGGTCCACACCGCCACCAGCGTCAGGCCCATCATCAGGCCGGGCGCGATGCCGGCGAAGAACAGCTTGGTGATGGAAACGTTGGTGGCGACGCCGAAGATGATGAACGAGATCGACGGCGGGATGATCGGCGCGATGATGCCGCCGGCCGCGATCAGGCCGGATGCCTGGCCGGCGTCGTAGCCTTTCTCGCGCAACATGGGAATCAGCAGCGAGCCGAGCGCGGCGGCGTCGGCCACGGCCGAGCCGGACAGGGCCGCCAGCAGCACGCTGGCGAAGATGGCGACGTAGCCCAGGCCGCCCTGGATGTGGCCGACGAACATGCTGGCCAGGTTGACGATGCGGCGCGAAATGCCGCCGGCATTCATCAGTTCGCCGGCCAGCATGAACAGCGGCACCGCCATCAGCGTGAAGCTGTTGGCGCCCGACAGCATGTTCTGCGCCAGGATCTGGGTATCGAAGAAATCGAGTTGGAACATCATGGCGACCGCGCTCAACAGTAGCGCGAACGCGATCGGCATTCCCAGGGCGATGAAGCCCAGCAGCACCAGCAGGAAAATGGTCAGGATCATTGGGGCGGGTCCGAACGTGGAGGCAAGGGGCCGGGGTCAGACCAGCGGGTCTTCGGGGCTGGATTCCGCGGGCAGCGGGCCGCCGGCCAGCACGCGAACCAGGTCGAACAGGGTCAGCAGGCCCATTGCGACGGCGGCGTACAGCGCGGCGGCGTTGAACACCGCCAGCGGCATCGCGGTCACGGGCAGGCGGGTATCCAGGCCGATCAGGGTCTGGGCCCAGCTGCCGTCGGCCAGCAGCCACAGCATCCACAGCACCAGCAACTGACAGACCACGTGCGAGACACGGCGCGCGGCCGGCCCGAAGCGTTCCACCAGCATCGTGACGCCGATGTGCTGGTGATCGCGCAACGCCAGCACCGCGCCCAGGAAGATCAGCCAGACGAAGGCCAGCCGGGAGATTTCGTCGGAGGCGTTGATGCCGGAATTGAACAGGTAGCGCATGGCGACATTGCCGAACAGCAACACCACCATGACCGCCAGGCAACCGGCCATCAGCCAGGTCTGCAATCGAGCGCACCAATTCGCCGCGCGCGCCATCGGGCCGGCACCGGGCCGCCCTGGGGGGGAACCATGCATGCTTGTCTCCTCGTTCCGTTTTCCGGAATTTTTATGGGTATCGCGGTGTCGATGTTAGCGCTAACATTTTTGGTTTGGCAAGCCCTGATCTTTACGTCAGACTACGGACTCGCCAACCGCTCAGAACGGCCGATGTCCATCCGAAAGCCCCGCAGCACCCGCGCCGGCCGCGTGACCATGCAAGAGGTCGCGCGCCGCGCCGGGGTCAGCGCGATCACCGTGTCGCGCGCCTTGCGCACCCCCGACAAGGTGGCCGAGGCGGTGCGCCTGCGCATCACCCAGGTCTGCCAGGAACTGGGCTACGTGCCCAACCATGCCGCCAGCGCGCTGGCGTCGGCGCGCTCGCAGACCATCGTGGTGCTGATTCCGTCGTTGAGCAACGTGGTGTTCGTGGACATCATCAGCGGCATCAAGGAGGTGCTGGACGAGCAGGGTTATCACCTGCTGATCGGCGTCACGGGATATTCGCCCGATGCCGAGGAGGCGTTGTTGCGCAAGTACCTGCAGCACCTGCCCGACGGCCTGATCCTGACCGGCATCGACCACAACCCGGGGGTCTGGGAACTGCTGCGGGCGCAGGGCATGCCCACGGTCCATACCATCGAAACCCTGGAGGACAGCGATGGCATGAGCGTCGGCTTCTCGCAGTTCGAGTCGGGCTACGCCGCCGGCCGGCACCTGGTCGAGCGCGGTTGCCGACGCATCGGCATCGTCGGCGCCCAGCTGGATCCGCGCTCGCTCAGGCGCTGTGAAGGCTGCCGCCAGGCCCTGCGCGATGCCGGCCTGCACGACCCGGCGCTTGAGATCATGACGCCCGAGAAGTCCTCGATCGCGCTGGGGGCGGCGCTGCTGGAAGCCCTGCTGGCCGAACATCCCGATTGCGACGCGGTGTTCTTCTGCAATGACGACCTGGCGCAGGGCGCGGTGTTCCAGTGCGGCCGGCTGGGCGTGAGCGTGCCTGGCCAGATGGCGCTGGTGGGTTTCCATGACTTTGCGGGAACGGCCTGGACCACGCCGCCGCTGTCGACCATCGCCACGCCGCGCTACGAGATTGGCCGGGAAGCGGCGCAACTGCTGATGCGCCACCTGGCGGGGCAGCCCATTGCGCAGCGTCACGTGGACCTGGGCTTCACGCTGGTGCGGCGCGAAACCAGCTGAAGCCGTTGCCCGCTAGCCGGCGCGGCGCAGCGCCAGGAATATGCCCGACGCCATGATCATCGCGATGCCGGCCAGCGCCAACCCGTCGGGGGGACGCTGGAACCAGAAGGTGCTGAAGGCCACCGCCAGCAGCAGCTGGAAGTAGTTCAGCGGCGCCAGCGTGGCGGCCGCCACCCGCTGGAATGCCGCGATCAGCAGGATCTGCGCCAGCCCGCTGCAGGCGCCCAGGCCGACGATCAACGCCATGTCGGTCGGGCCCGGCCAGGGATCCGGCAGGAAGAAGGGCGCCGGCAACGCCGTGACGATCAGGCAGATGAACGCCGTATAGGCGTATTGGACCGGCCCGGCCACCTTGCCCGACAGCTTGCGCGTCAGCACCTGGAAGATGGCGTAGCTGACCGCCGACACCGCCATCAGCAGCGTGCCCAGCCAGGGCAGGTCGCCGCCCGGCCGCACGATCAACAGCATGCCGACGAAGCCCGCCGCCACCGCGGCCCATTGCACCGGCCGCACGCGTTCGCCCAGCAGCCAGGGCGACAACGCCACCATGATGAGCGGCGAGGTGAAGTAGATGGCCGTGGCCTCGGACAGCGGCATCCAGATCAGCGCCGTCATGAAGCAGGTGCCGACCGTTGCCAGCATGACGCCTCTGAGCACCAGCAGGGGCTTGTGGGGGACGGCGCGCAGGCCGGGCCAGCGCTGGCGCCACAGCAGCGCCAGCGCCAGGATCGCCACGGCGATATAGCGCACGATGTTCAGGAACGGCGCCGGATAGCGGGCCAGCATCTGCTTGGATCCGGCATCGAAGGTGGCAAAGGCCACCAGCGCCGCGAAGAACAGCAGGATGCCGGCCTGGCGCGAGCCGGCGGCCAGGGCCGGGACGGAGGAAACGGCGGCGGGGTTGCTCATGGCAGGGTTCAGGCGCGGGCCAGGCCTTCCAGGAATGCGTCCAGCGCCTGGCCGATGGCCTGCACCATGTAGCCGCCTTCCTGCACCACCACCGTGGGCACGCCCAGGCTGGCCACGCGCGCGCCGATGTCGCGGTAGGCGTCGATGTCCAGCCGCAGCACGCTGATGGGATCATCCTTGTAGGTATCGAAGCCCAGCGCCAGCACCAGCGCCTGCGGCCCGTAGCCGGCCAGCGCCGCCAGCGCCGTGTCCAGCGCCCGCAGGAACGGGGCGTTGCCGGCGCCGTGCGGCAGCGGCAGGTTGAGATTGCAGCCCTCGCCGGCGCCATGGCCGCGCTCGTGCGCATAGCCGGTGTAGAACGGGTAGTAGCTGGCGGGATCGGCATGCAGCGACACCGTCATGACGTCGGCGCGCTGGTAGAAGATGTTCTGGGTGCCGTCGCCATGGTGCGCGTCGACGTCCAGCACCGCCACTTTGGACCAGCTCTGCAACAGCCGGGCCGCGGCGGCCGCGCTGCTGTTCAGGTAGCAAAAGCCGCCGGCGCGGTCGCGATGGGCGTGGTGGCCCGAGGGCCGGCACAGGGCATAGGCCGCGCCGCCGCTGGCGGCCACGTGCTCGGCCGCGGCCACCGCGCTGTGGGTGGAGCGCAGCGCCGAGCGCCAGGTGTGCGGGCCGATGGGGCAGGACAGGTCGCTCAGGTAGTAGCCGGTCTGCGCCACGATCGACGGCGACGGGCAGGGGCCACGGCCAGCCGTTTCGATGCGGCCGCTGTAGTAGGGCGACAGGTTCGGCAGCACTTCCGGGCCGGGATCCACGCCCGGCCCCCTGAGCGCCTGCCAGCGCGAAAACGCGCTTTCCAGGTAATCCAGGTAGTCCGGACTGTGAATGCTCTCGAGCGGCTGGCGGCCGTAGTCGGGCGGCGCCTCGACCGCGATGCCACGGGCCGCCAACGCGCCTTGCAGGCTGTGCGCGCGCGACGGCAGGTCGGTGGGAGCGCTGATGCGTCCCAGCCGCATGAACTGCTGCGGCGTGTGCAGCAGCTGTTCTTCCGAGAAAAACGCCTTCATGGTGTTCCTTTGCGCGTCAGTGCGAACAGCCGGAGTCCGGAGCCTGCCCCGGCTGCTTGATCTCGATCTCGACGAACACGAATTCGGTGTCGCCGGGGTTGATGACGTTGTGTTCGACGCCCACCGGCCGGTAGTAGGACACGCCGGTGGTGAGCTGGCTGGTGACCTGGCCGTTGGGCGTATCCAGCAGCAGCGGGCCGGTGGTCTGCGGCACCACCACGTAGTTCATGCCGTGGCGGTGCCAGCCGGTTTCACCGCCGGGCGGAAAGCGCCATTCGGTGACGATGACCTGGTCGTTGTCGATCTGGACGGTGGGCACGGCGGGCGGGCGTTGCATGCGAGTCTCCTGGTTGTGATGGCCGCTTCAGGCCGCGGCCTGCGCCTGGGTCGGATCCCAGTGCTGGCCGGGCACGGCGGCGATGAGTTGTTGCGTGTAGGCGTGCTGCGGGTTGTCGAAAATCTGGCTGGGCGATCCGTATTCCACCACTTTGCCCCGGTGCATGACCAGCACCGAATTGCAGATCTGGGCGGCCACGCGCAGGTCGTGGGTGATGAACACCAGCGCGATCTTCAGGCGCTGCTGCAGGTCGTGCAGCAGTTGCAGCACCTGCGCCTGCACCGACACGTCCAGCGCCGATACCGATTCGTCGGCCACCAGCACCTTGGGTTCCAGCGCCAGGGCGCGGGCGATGCCGATGCGCTGGCGCTGGCCGCCGGAGAACTGGTTGGGGTAGCGGTCGAACGCCGACGGGTCCAATCCCACCAGCGACAGCAGCTCGCGCACGCGAGCCTCGGCCTGGGCGCGCGGCACGCCGTTGGCGACCGGGCCGTCGCTGATGATGCGGCCAACGGTATGGCGCGGGTTGAGCGAGGCGAAGGGATCCTGGAAGATCATCTGGATGTCCTTGCGCAGCGGCCGGAAGCGCGATTCGGGCATGGCGGCGATGTCCTGGCCGTTGAAGATCAACTGGCCGCCGTTGATGCCGACCAGCTTGAGCAGGCACTTGCCGATGGTCGACTTGCCCGAGCCCGACTCGCCGACGATGCCCAGCGTCTCGCCGCGCCGCACGCTGAAGCTGACGCCGTCGACCGCATGCACCTCGCGCTTGCCGCCCAGCCAGCCATGGCCGACGACGTAGGTCTTTCTCAGGTCCTTCACCTCCAGCACCGGCTGTTCCGGCGTGGCGGCGGCGCGTTCCTCGCCGCGGCGGTGCGGCACCGCGGCGATCAGGCGCTGGGTGTAGGGATGGCGCGGACGGTTCAGCACTTCCTCGGCCGGGCCCTGTTCGACCAGCACGCCTTTTTCCATCACCGCCACCCGGTGCGCGATCTCGGCCACCACGCCGAAATCATGGGTGACGAACATCACGCCCATGCCCTTTTCCTTCTGGATGCGGGCGATCAGCGCCAGGATCTGGGCCTGGGTGGTGACGTCCAGCGCCGTGGTCGGCTCGTCGGCGATCAGCAGCGCCGGTTCCAGCGCCAGCGCCATGGCGATCATGACGCGCTGGCGCTGGCCGCCCGACAGGCGGAAGGGATAGACATGGTAGAGCGTGGCCGGATCGGGCAGGCCGACGAAGGCCAGCAGTTCCAGCGTGCGCCGCATGCGCTCCGGTCCGGGATAGGCGTTGTGGACCCGCATGACCTCGTTGATCTGTTCGCCCACCGTCATCAGCGGATTCAGCGCCGACAGCGGTTCCTGGAAGATCATGGCCATGTCCTTGCCGCGCATGCCTTGCAGGGTGGCTTCGTCCTGGCGCAGCAGGTCGGTGCCGCGCAGCAGGATGCGGCCCTGCTGCGGCGTCAGGTAGTCGGGCAGCAGGCCCATGATGGCGTTGGCGCTCATGGACTTGCCCGAGCCGGACTCGCCGACGATGCAGAGGATCTCGCCGGCGTGGATGTCGTATGACACGTCCTGCACCGCGAACGGACGGTCGCCGCCGCGGGGCAGGGCGATGCTGAGGTTCTGGATGGACAGCAGGGGCGGGGAAGCGTTCATGCCGGTCTCCTATTCGCCGCGCTTGCGCAGTTGCGGGTTGAGGGCGTCGTTCAGGCCTTCGCCGATCAGGTTGATGGCCAGCACGGTCAGCAGGATGGCCACGCCCGGCCACACGCTCATCCACCAGGCTTCGCGGATCATGGTGCGGGCCGCGCCGATCATGAAACCCCAGCTCATCTCGTTGCGGTCGCCCAACCCCAGGAAGGACAGCGACGATTCGGTCAGGATGGCGGTGGCCACCATGAACGAGGCCGAGACGATGATGGGCGACATGGCGTTCGGCAGGATCTGCGTGCCGACGATGCGCGCCGGCGTCTGGCCGATGACGATGGCGGCCTGCACGAACTCGCGCTGCTTCAGGGTCATGAACTCGGATCGAACCAGCCGCGCCGCCGGCGGCCAGGACACCACCGCGATCGCGCCCATGATGGAATACATCGACGGCCCGAGGATCGCCACCAGCACCACCGCCATCGCCAGCTGCGGGATGGTCTGGAAGAACTCGGTGAAGCGCATCAGCGCGTCGTCGACCCGGCCGCCGCAGTAGCCGGCGATGGCCCCGACGACGATGCCGAACACCAGCGCCACGGCGGTCGACAGCAGGCCCACCATCAGCGAGACCCGCGCGCCCCACACCAGGCCGGCGGTGATGTCGCGGCCCAGCATGTCGGTGCCGAAGGGGTAGGCGGCATCGGTGAAGGGCGGGATCAGCGGATCGGCCACCATCATCCAGGGCGAATCCTCGTACAGCAGCGGCGCGGCCAGCGCCACGATCACCACGGCCAGCACGATGGCCAGTCCGGCCACCGCGCCGTAGTTGCGCATATAGCGTCGGGCGAATTGCTTCATGCCGCGGCTCCTTGTTGCGCGCCCGCGCTGATGCGTGGATCGATCAGGCGATACAGCACGTCGGTCAACAGGTTGAACACCACCACCATGATCGAGGTCACCAGGAAAATGCCCAGCAGCAGCTGGTAATCGCGTTGCAGCAGCGCGTCGAACATCAGTCGGCCGATGCCGGGCCAGGCGAACACGGTCTCGGTCAGCACCGCGCCGCCGGCCATCTGGCCGAGCTGGATGCCGGCGAAGGTGATCACCGGCAAGAGTGCGTTGCGCAGCACGTGGGCGCGGATCACGCGGCCGGGGCTGACGCCCTTGGCGCGCGCGGTCTTGACGAAGTCCATGCCGATCACTTCCAGCATCGAGGCGCGCGTCAGGCGTACGTACACCGCCATGAAGAAGCAGCCCAGCGTCACCGTCGGCAGGATCAGGTGCTGCGCGATGTCGGCCGCGCGGGCCCAGCCGGTCAGGCCGGCGCCCACGGTTTCCATGCCGAAGGCTGGCAGCCAGCCCAGCACCACCGAGAACAGCAGGATGCCCATCAGCGACAGCCAGAACAGCGGCGTGGCATACAGCAGCAGCGCGCCGGTCATGACCGAGCTGTCGATCCAGCGGCGCTTGTTGCGGTAGCGCGCCTTGGCCGCGACCACGCCCAGCAGCACGCCCAGCACGATCGAGAAGACGAAGGCGCACGACATCAACAGGAAGGTGGCGGGCAGGCGTTCGACGATCAGGTCCAGCACCGGCACGTGGTTGCGGTAGGAAAAGCCCAGGTCCAGCTGGACCACGCCCTTCAGGTACAGGAACAGCTGCGTCAGCACCGGCTTGTCCAGCCCGAACGCGACGCGCAGTTGCTCGACGTAGGCGGCATCGCCCGCGCCGGCCTGCCCCGCCAGCACGGCGGCGGGGTCGCCGGGCGCCAGGCGGATCAGGAAGAAATTGATGATGACCACGCCCAGCACGACCACCAGGGCCTTGCCGATGCGCGAAACCAGGAAAGACAGGAATTTCATGCTCTGGGTCCTCCGTGGACGGGCGCGGACGTCCGTCGCGCGGCCGGGCGCCGCGGGCGGGCCGGATGGCGCCGCCCGCGGCTTGCGGCGTTTACTTCTCGATGTAGACGTCGTCGAACGATTCGTTCAGGCCGATGGCGGTCTTGACCAGGTTCTTGACGTTGGCGCGATACAGCGTGGGGAACTCCATGTCCACCAGGAAGCCATTGGCGACTTCATTGACCAGCGTGGTCTGCAGCTGCGTGTAGAGCGCCTGGCGCTTGGCCGGATCGACTTCGGACGCGGCGGCCTCCCACTGCTTGTCGGTCTCGGGGTTGCTGTAGCCCTGCACGTTGGCGAACGGCGATCCCTTGACGATGTTGGAGGAGATGTACAGGCGCTGCACGCCCAGCGCCGGATCGCCGTACTGGTAGGTGAAGTTGGTGGTCAGGTCGAAGTCCCAGTTGCCGGTGCGGCTGGCCCAGCCGCCGGCGTCGGTCGATTCCAGGTTGACCTTGAAGCCCAGCTGCTCGAGCGCCTGCTTGGTGTATTCGCCCAGACGGTCCCAGGTCGAGCCGTACGGGAAGCTCAACTGGCGGATGGTGTAGTCGCCAGGCTTGATGCCCGATTCCTTGATCAGCGCGCGCGCCTTCTTCATGTCGAAGGGCATCGGCGGCATGTTCTTGTCGTAGAACATCTCGGTGGTGACGAACGGGCTGGTCGAGACCTTGCCCAGGCCGAAGAAGATGTTGTTGACCACCATGTTGCGGTTGATCGCGGCCATCACCGCCTGGCGCACCTTCAGGTTGTCGAAGGGCGGCTTGCGCATGTTGAAGATCAGGTAGGCCTGGGGCGAGAACATCTCCCAGCCGGCAGTGGTGTATTCCACCTTGGGCAGGGCGCGCAGGCGCTTGATGTCGACGTTGTCGACGTCGCCGCCACGCAATACGTCGACGCTGCCGCGCTCGAACGCCACCGCGCGCGAGGCCGCGTCCGGGATCACGTTGAACACCAGCTCATCCAGGTAGGGTTTGCCGGGCTTCCAGTAGTCGGGGTTGCGCGCCAGCTTGATGTATTCGCCGCGTTTCCATTCCTTGAACACGAACGGGCCGGTGCCGATCGGTTTCTGGTTGGCCGGGTTGGTCATGTAGTCGGTGCCGGCGTAGATGTGCTTGGGCATCATCGGCGCGAAGCCGGGTTCGAACATCAGCATGAAGGCCGGGAATGGCGATTTCAGCTTGATGACCACCGTCTTCGGGTCGCTGGCCTGCACCGAATCGACGAACTTGTTCAGAATCACGCGGGCCCGCGCATGGGTCTTGGGCAGCATGTCCGACAGCGTGAAGACCACGTCGTCGGCGGTGAACGGCTTGCCGTCGTGCCACTTGACGTTGTCCTGCAGGTGGAAGGTGTAGGTCAGGCCGTCGCTCGAGGCTTCCCACGACTTGGCCAGGCCGGGCTGGGGCTTGAGGTCGGTGCTGTACGTCAACAGGCTTTCGTAGATCTTGCCGGCGACGAACTGGGTGGGACCCTGCTGGTTGATGGCCGTGACGATCACGGGCGGCTCGGGCTGGACGATCATGTTGAGCGTGCCGCCCTTGGTCTGGGCCAGCGCCTGCGTGGCGGGCAAGGCGGCCGCCAGGACCAGGGCGCCGATGCTGAGGGAGAACCAAGTCTTCGATTTCACTGCGAGCCTCCGGGCTGGAAGAGGGTTGTCAGGTGGCCGCGCGTCACGCGGCGTGTGCCGGCTATGACAAGCAAACCTCGTGCCACCTGTTTCTCGGGGAACTGCGGGGTGGAGCTGCTACAACAATGCTACGTATGGGTGCAGAGACGGCGCCGCGCACCAATGCGGCGACAGACGAGGTGCACGGTGGGCGCGCTATTGGGTGATGTCGATCCAGGTGGTTTTGAGGTCGCTGTACTTGTCCAGCGCGTGCAGCGATTTGTCGCGGCCGAAGCCCGACTGCTTGACGCCGCCGAACGGCACGGTGATATCGCCATCGGCGTAGCAATTGACCCACACCAGGCCGGCGCGCAGGCGGCGCGACAGGCGGTGCGCGCGGCCCAGGTTGGCGGTCCACAGGCCGGCGCCCAGGCCGTACGAGGAATCGTTGGCCAATGCGATGGCTTCGTCTTCCGTATGGAAGCGCTGCGCCGCCAGCACCGGGCCGAAGATCTCCTCGCGGATCAGCGTGCTGGAGGCGTCGGCGCAATCGAAGATGGTGGGCTCGATGTAGAAGCCGCCGCCCTCAGCGTGCAACTGGCGCCCGCCGATGCGCAGTGTCGCGCCCTCGGCCTGGCCGGCCGCGATGCGCGCCATGACCGAGCGCGTCTGGCGCTCGTCGACCATGGCGCCCAGCGCCGTGGCCGGATCCAGCGGGTTGCCCGGCCGCATCTCGGCGGCGTGGTGCGCCACTTTTTCCATGAAGGCGTCGTAGATGGCGTCGTGCACGTACAGGCGCGAGCCGGCGATGCACACTTCGCCCTGGTTCGAGAAGATCGCCAGCGCGGCGATCAGCGCGGCGCGGTCCAGGTCGGGGCAGTCCTCGAAGACGATGTGCGGCGACTTGCCGCCGCATTCCAGCCATACGCGCTTCAGGTTCGATTCGCCCGAATAGCTCATGAAGCGCTTGCCGGTCGCGGTGGAGCCGGTGAACGCCACGCAGTCCACGTCCGGATGCAGGCCCAGCGCGCTGCCCGCGACCGGACCCGTGCCGGGCACCACGTTGAACACGCCCGCGGGGATGCCGGCCTGCTCGGCCAGCGCCGCCAGCCGCAGCGCGCTCAGGGACGACTGCTCGGCCGGCTTGAGGATCACACTGTTGCCGGCGGCCAGCGCCGGCGCGACCTTCCAGGCCGCCATCAGCAGCGGATAGTTCCAGGGAACCACGGCGGCCACCACGCCGAGCGGTTCGCGCGTGACCGTGGCCAGGGCATTGCCCCCCGTCGGCGCGATCTCGTCGTAGCGCTTGTCGATGGCCTCGCCATACCAGGCGTAGCAATGCGCGGTTTCGGGCAGGTCGAAGGCCAGCGCGTCGTGGATCGGCTTGCCCATGTCCAGGGTTTCGATCAGCGCCAGTTCCTCGCTGTGTTCGGTGATGAGCTGCGCCAGCCGCGTCAGGCGCGCCTTGCGTTCGCGCGGCGCCAGTTGGGACCAGACGCCGGCTTCGAAGGCGCGGCGGGCGGCCGCCACGGCGCGGTCGACGTCGGCCGCGCCGCAGGCGGCCACGTCGGCCAGCTTGCGGCCGTCGATCGGGCTGGTGGCCGCGAAGGTGGCGCCGTCGGCGGCGTCGGCGTAGGCGCCATCGATGTAGGCCTGGCCGCGCAGCGTCAGCGCAGCGGCGCGGGCTTGCCAGTAGTCGAGGGTATGCAGGGTCATGACGAGGTCCTCGATTCAGCGCGCGGCGTTGGCGCGGGCCACCATGGCGTCCAGCAGCACGTTGCAGCCGGCTTCCAGGTGCGCGGGCTGCGCGTCTTCGATTTCGTTGTGGCTGATGCCGTCCTTGCACGGCACGAAGATCATGGCGGTGGGCGCCACGGCTGCCATGTAGACGGCGTCGTGGCCGGCGCCGGTGACGATGTCCATGGCCGGCAGGCCGCGGCGCGCGGCGCCCTGGCGCACCTTCTCCACCAGATCGGGATCGAACGGGGTGGGGCGGAAGTACTGCACGTCCTTCACCTCCACCTGCACGCCGTGCCTGTCGGCGATCTCGCGGCAGGCCTCGCGCCATTGCTGGTCCATGCGCGTGAGCGTGGCCTCGTCCTCGTGGCGGAGGTCGGTGGTGAAACGCACCTGGCCCGGGATCACGTTGCGCGAGCCGGGGTGCGCGTGGATCTCGCCCACCGTGCCGCGCCCGTGCGGCTGGTGCGCGTTGGCGATGTTGATGACCGCCTGCACCAGGTAGCTGGCGGCGAACAGCGCGTCGCGGCGGATGCCCATGGGCGTGGGGCCGGCATGCATCTCCATGCCGGTCACGGTGACGTCGTACCAGCGCAGGCCGAGCGAGCCGGTCACCGCGCCGATCACTTTTTCTTCGTGCTCCAGGATCGGACCCTGCTCGATGTGGGCCTCGAAATAGGCATCCACCGGGCGGCCGCCGACCGGTTCCGTGCCGGCGTAGCCGATGGCCTGCAGCTCGTCGCGCACCGCCAGTCCCTTGGCGTCGCGCGCGCTCAGCGCCGTCTCCAGCGAGAACTTGCCGGCGAACACGCCCGAGCCCATCATCACCGGCACGAAGCGCGAGCCTTCCTCGTTGGTCCAGATGGCCAGCTCCAGCGGCGCTTCGGTCTGCACGCCGGCATCGTTCAGGGTGCGCATCACCTCCAGGCCGGCCAGCACGCCGAAACAGCCGTCGAACTTGCCGCCGGTGGGCTGCGTGTCGATGTGGCTGCCGGTCATCACCGGCGCCAGCGCGTCGTTGCGGCCGGCGCGGCGGGCAAAGATGTTGCCCACCTGGTCCACGCGGATCGTCAGGCCGGCGTCGCGCATCCAGCCGGTGACCAGGTCGCGGCCCTGGCCGTCGAGCGCGGTCAGGGCCAGGCGGCAGTTGCCGCCCTTGGGCGTGGCGCCGATCTCGGCCAGATCCATCAGGGATTGCCAGAGCCGGTTGCCGTTGACGGACAGGGATGAAGTCATGGTGATCCTCGTTCGGTGTTAGTGGGTGGAGGCGGCGGCCTGGCGGGCCAGCGCCGCGTCGCGGATGGCGGTGAGGGTCTGGCCGGGGGCGATGCCGTCGGCGTCGTAGCGGATTTCCAGCAGCGCGGGCCGGCGTTCGCGCTCGGCGTAGGCCAGCGCGCGGTCGAACGCCGCGGCGAAATCCTCGGTGCGCTCGACGGCTTCGCCATAGCCGCCGTAGCCGCGCACGATCTGTGTGAAATCGGGGTTCTCGAAGTCCAGCGCGATCGGGCGTCCGGGAAACTCGCGTTCCTGGTGCGCGCGGATGGTGCCCCACATGCCGTTGTTGAACACCAGCACCACGATGCCCAGCCGGTACTGCTGGGCCACGCCCAGTTCCTGCAGGTTCATCTGGAAGCAGCCGTCGCCGGCATAGCAGACCACGGTCTTGCCGGGGTATTCGAGTTTGGCCGAGACCGCCGCCGGCAGGCCGTAGCCCATCGATCCCACGGTGGGCGCCAGGCTGGTGCCCGGACCGGTGAACTGGCGATAGCGGTGCGGATACAGCGCGTAGTTGCCCGCGCCCACCGTGATGCAGGCGTCCGGCGCCAGCCGCTGGTTGACCAGCGCGGCCACGGCGTCCAGGCCCAGCGGGCCGGGCGAGGGCAGCGGCGTGAGCGAATCCAGGTACTCGGCATGGGCCGCGCGCACCGCCGCGCCGCGGGGCGTGGCGTGGGCAGGCCGCAGCGAGGCGACCGCTTGTGCGAACCCGGCCACGCTGGCCGCGATGGCCTGGGTCGGGGCGTAGACGCGGCCCGGTTCCTGCGGATCCGGATGGACATGGATCAGCGCCTGCCGCGGCAGCGGGCTCTCGATCAGCTGGTAGCCCTCCGTGGTGGCCTCGCCCAGCCGCGTGCCGACAGCGAGCACCAGATCGGCGTTCCTGATGCGGGCCCGCAGCGCCTCGGTCATGCCCCAGCCCATCTGGCCGGCGGCATTGGGATGGCGCTGGTCGAAACATTCGAGCCGGCGCCATGCGGTCGCCACCGGCAATTCGAAGCGTTCGGCGAAGGCGGCGATCTGCCCGATCGCGTCGGCATTCCAGCCGCTGCCGCCCAGCACCATGACGGGCCGTTCGGCCTGGTCGAGCAATTGGCGCATGCGTTCCAGGTCGGACTGGCCGGGGCTGGCGGCCACGCGCTGGTAGCGCGGCATGTCGGCCACTGTCGCGGTGCCCCACAGGGTGTCTTCCGGAAGCGCCAGCACCACCGGGCCGGGGCGGCCGCTGGTGGCGGTGGCGTAGGCGCGCGCCACGAATTCCGGAATGCGGTCGGTGCGGTCGATCTGCGCCACCCATTTGGCCATCTGGCCGAACATGCGGCGGTAGTCGATCTCCTGGAAGGCCTCGCGTTCGTAGAAGTCGTTGCCGACCTGGCCGACGAACAGGATCATCGGCGTCGAATCCTGGAAGGCGGTATGCACGCCGATGCTGGCATTGGTGGCGCCCGGGCCGCGTGTGACGAAGCAGACGCCCGGTTCGCCGGTCAGCTTGCCATGCGCCTCGGCCATGTAGGCGGCGCCGCTTTCCTGGCGGCAGACCACCGGTTCGATGGCGCCGCGATGTTCATTGAGCGCATCGATGCAGGGCAGGTAGCTCTCGCCCGGGATCATGAAGATCCGCCGCGTGCCGTGGATGCGCAGCTGTTGCATCAAAATCTGGCCGCCATTGCGCGGCAGGGGGGCTACAACCGTCATGCAAACACTCCCGGGGAGGTGCTGTCCGCGTCCGGCGCGGACTGGTTTCATGGCAAGGCAGGCGGCGCGGCGGCGCCGGCGGGATGGCGAGCGAAGCCTAGATGTCGGGCCGGATGCTCCCGTCGTCGTCGCCGAAGTCTTCCCGCAGGCGCGCCAGGATGCCGATCAGGTGCGCATGCATGGCATGGCGCGCGCGGATCGGATCCCGCGCCAGGATGGCGGTCAGGATGCGCTGGTGCTCGGCATGGGCGACCGCCCAGACCTTGGTGTTGACGAAGTAGTCCTGCATGCGGCTGAACACCGGACTGGCCAGGCTCAAGCTCCACAAATGCGCCACCGCCGCCGCCAGCGCCGCATTGCCGCAGGCGGCGGCGATGGCGCTGTGGAATTCGCGGTCGTGCCAGCCCGGCGCGTCGGTCAGCGACATGGCTTCGTGGGCCGCGCGGATGGCGGCGATCTGCGCCGGCGAACCCTGCTGCGCGGCCAGCGCGGCGCACTCGGGTTCGATCAGCATGCGCGCTTCGAGCAGGTCGAAGGGGCCGATATCGTCCTGGGTGGCCGCCTGTGCGCCGGCGGTGAGGGCGGGAGCGGCCTCGCGCGTGGCGGTGACGAACACGCCGGTGCCCACGCGCACTTCCACATAGCCTTCGATCTCCAGCGCGATCAGCGCTTCCCGGATCGAGGCCCGGCTCACCTGCAGTTGCTCGGCCAGTTCCCGTTCCGACGGCAGCCGGCCGCCGCGCGGGAAATCGCCCGCGCGGATACGCCCGGCGATCTGGTCGGCGATCATGCGATAGAGGCGGGTCACGGCGACGGCTTGGAAGGTGTTCATCTCGGTACTGCAAATCTTGGTCAGGTGGTCAGGCCACCAATATAGGTAGCTTCCCCTTGAAATAAAAGTAAAAAACGTCCAATAGAGGGAAAACGATCAGAGGGATTTCCCCTCTTCCTATCCGGTGGTCAGGCCAGTTGGAGCCGCCTGTGCGGCCTGGCTGCGGGCGGCGTGCTTTACAGTTTCAGAACAATTGCCGAACAAATCCCCCGGCGTTGGAGCCGGACCGGGATCTGATAATTCCTGCGCCTCGAAACGGGGCGACAGGGCGGGGCATCGCGTACGCCAGAAACGGGAGAGTGGCGTGCAATCGGGCGTCAGAGAGGCGTGGAAACCGGGGCTGCGGCGGACCGGCATCGGCATGGCGGTGTTCGCCCTGGCCTGGCTCTGGTTGTCGAACCGGATCGTGCTGGCGCCGCCGACCGACAACATCGAGCAATTGATCTGGGTGCGCAGCCTGGAATGGGGTTACTACAAACATCCGCCGCTGCCGACCTGGTTGCTGTGGCCGGTGGTGCGCCTGCTGGGCTGGAATGCCTGGGCCACTTATGTCCTGGGCGCGGCCTGCACGCTGGGGGCGTTCGCGCTGTTATGGAACATGCTGCGCGGCATGCGCGGCGAGGCCTATGCCGCGACGGCCGCGTTGGCTGGCCTGTGCATCACGTTCTACAACGGCAGGTTGTACTTCTACAACCACGAGATCGTCCTGATTCCATTGGTGGCGGGGTGCGCGGCGGCGTGCTGGCAGGCCTACAGCACCCGCAAGATCGGCTGGTGGGTCGTGCTTGGCGTCTGTCTTGGGCTGGGGGCGCTGGCCAAGTACCAGGCCGCTGTCGCGGGGCTGGCGGTGCTGGCGTTCTGGTGCCGCCGCAAAGCCTGGCGCGACCCCATGCACCGGTTCGGCCTGCAGGTCGCGGGCCTGACCGCGCTGGCCGTGTTCGCGCCGCACCTGATCTGGTTGATCCACCACGATTTCGAGCCGCTGCGCTATGCCATGTCGTCGTCACTGGCCGCCGGCCTGCCATGGAGCGGGCGCGCGCACGAGATCGCCAGATGGTGGGGCGACCAATTGCTGAACCGCGCGCTGCCGGCCTGGGTTTTCCTTGCGGCGCTCTGGGTAGTGGGCCGTGGAGATCGCAACGCGCGCGCCGCGGCGCCGGCCGCGGACGGCGACGCGGCGCGCGCGCTGTTGCTGTCGTTCGGCCTGATCCCGCTGCTGTTCGTCAGCGTGATGACGTTGATCTCGGGTTCGCATATCCAGTTGCACTGGGGCACGCCGTTCCTGCTGTTCGTCGTGCCGGCGGCGATGGAGCTGACACGATCGGCCTGGCAGGCGCCTTTCCGGCCGCGCCGGGCGGTCCTGGTGTTCGTGCTCATCCAGCTGTTGCTGATGGCGCGGGTGGAATTGACCGGCCCCAATGGCGCCGGCCTGATGCGGCGCGCCTCCGACTGGCGTTACTTCGACGCGCAAGCCCTGGCGGACACGCTGCATCCGCGCGCCGTCGCGGAACTGGGCGGTCCGGTGCGCGTGATCTCGGGGCCGTGGGAGGAGTCGGGCGCATTGGCGTTGAGGCTGCCCGGGCAACCGTTGGTATTGATCCACGGGCAGCTGCGATTCAGCCCGTGGGTTGGCGCCGACCTGCTGGCCGCGTGTGGTGCCCTGGAATTGAGCAAGGGCCGGACGCGGCCCGATGGCTTCGCGCCAGTGGGACCCGCGTTTCCGTCGCTGTACTGGCGGGTCTGGCGGCCAGCCACGGATTGCGGCGGCGATGCCGCGCAATAGCGCGGACAGGGATCGTCCGGGTGGTGGCGATGGACGGGAAGGGCGAGCGGCGGCGCATGTCCGTGGCCCGGCCGGCCGTCCCGCTTCGCTGAACGGGGAATCAGGTTCCGGTATCGGGTTCCGGCGTCTGCGTGAAGGCGCGCACCAGGCGCGCAATGCCGTCCAGTTCGTCGTGCGCGCCGGTCGCCCATTCGGGCTTGTCGAAAGGGCTGTCCGATGGCGTGTCGTCCAGATTGGCCTTCAGGTCGTCCAGCAGCTCCAGCGCCATATCGGTGGCTTGCGGGCTACCGCGGGTGGAAAGGGCGATGGCGATCGCCAGCGCCTGGCGCAGCGCGAGCAGGCGGCCGTCGAGTTCGGTGTCCACGGGGAAGGTCCTTGTGATGGGGGGAATCCCCGCATTTTACGGGGCGGGGCGCCGCCACGCGCCGGGACCGGCAGTTTCGGTTGTTGCGCCCCTTTGCCTGCCTGCGAGCCCGTTTGCGCAAGATCAAGGCCTGGGGGGAGCCTCAGGCGAATAATCAAGGGTATGCAAGCCGTCCTACGCCCACTCTCCGCCGAACCGCCGGCCACCGCGGCCGAACCGTTCTTTCCGCCCCAGTTGCTGGCCCGGCTGGACAAGAACGGTCCTCGCTACACCTCCTATCCCACGGCCGACCGCTACCACCCCGGTTTTGCCGAAGCCGAATACCGCCAGGCCTTGCGGCAACGGCGCGAGGCCTGTACGAACGAGCCCTTGTCGCTCTACGTACACATTCCGTTCTGTGATTCCGTCTGTTACTACTGTGCCTGTAACAAGGTCATCACGCGCCATCACGATCGCGCCGCGCGTTACCTCGATGCCCTGGCGCGGGAAATCGCGTTGCACGTGGCCGAACTGGGCGCGGGCATGCCGGTCTCGCAGCTTCACTTCGGGGGCGGCACGCCCACCTTCCTGTCCGACGAAGAGCTGGACCGCCTGATGGCGGACTTGCGCGGCGCATTCCGTTTCGAACCAGACGCGGAAATCTCCATCGAGGTGGATCCCCGCACGGCCACCCCGCAGCGGCTGGAGAAATTGCGACGGCTGGGTTTCAACCGGCTGAGCTTCGGCGTGCAGGATTTCGATGCGCGCGTGCAAGTGGCGGTGCATCGAGTGCAGTCCTTCGAAGACGTGCGCGACCTGATGCAAAGCGCCCGCGCGCTGGACTATGCCTCGATCAACGTCGACCTCATCTACGGCCTGCCGCTGCAGACTGCCGAATCCTTCGCGCGCACCATCGCCCAGGTCAGCGCGTTGCGGCCCGACCGCATCGCGCTGTACGCCTACGCCCACCTGCCGGAACGCTTCAAGCCGCAGCGGCGCATCAATCCGCTCGACCTGCCCGACCGCGCTACGCGGGTCGGGCTGCTCAGCGCGGCCATCGAAGGGTTCCTGAAGCAGGGCTACGCCTACATCGGCATGGACCATTTCGCCTTGAACACCGACGCCCTGGCCATCGCCAAGCAGCGCGGCCAATTGCATCGCAACTTCCAGGGCTACAGCACCCAACCCGATCGTGACCTGGTCGCGCTCGGCGTATCGGCCATCGGCCGCATCGGCGATACCTACAGCCAGAACGCCAAGGACCTCGACGAATACTACGCCGCCATCGAATCTGGCCGGTTTGCGGTCGAAAAGGGACTGGCGCTCAATGCGGACGACCTGGTCCGGCGTGAGGTCATCATGGACATCATGTGCCAGGGGCGCGTGGATTTCGCGCGCGTGGAGGCGCGCCATGGCCTGCGGTTCGGCACGTATTTCGGACCGGAGCTGACGCAGATGGCCAACCTGGCCGAACTGGGATTGGTGAACCTGGGCGCTGGCGAACTGCGCGTGACCGGCCTGGGCTGGTATTTCGTCCGGGCGGTCGCCATGGCGTTCGACGGCTATCTGCGCAGCGCCAGCACGGGCGCCAGCTACTCGCGCATCATTTGAGGCGCCGGAGTGGGCGTCGGCGTCGTGCGATGACGGCCGGCCGCCGGGTGGGGGTCATTCCGCGAATTTTTCGCGCAGGAACAGGGCCAGCGCCAGATCGTCGGACAGCTGCAGCTTGCGCATGGCGCGGCGCTTGTGGGTGCTGACGGTCTTCTTGCTGCGCTTCAGGCGCATGGCGATCTGCGTGACCGACATCCCCTGGCTGATATGACGCAGGACTTCGACCTCGGAAGTGGTCAGCAGGGCATGCGGCGGCCTGGGGGACAGGGGGCGGATCTTGCCTTCCTGCACGGACAGGAACGGGTCCTTGCGGCTGAGGACGCCGTGGATCATCTCGGGCAGCAGGATCATGCCCCATTGCTTGGCCAGGTAGCCGTTGGCGCCGGCGCGGAACGCCGCATACTGGGTCTCCTGGCGGTTGCCGGCCGAGAACGTGATGATCGCCATGGACGGGTGATAGCGCCGCAGCCTGCGCAGGTAGTTGACGCCGTCCCAGGGCTCCTGGGGCAGGTAGAAGTCGATCAGGGCGACATCGCAAGGCGAGGTCGCGAGTTTTTCGAGCAGCCTGCGGGCCGAGGTTTCCTGGTGGATGACGCGGAAGCCGGGGCGCGAGTCGAGGTAGGCGCCGACGCCCAGCGCGACGACCGGATGGTCGTCCAGGATCGCGACCCGGATGACGGGCGGCGGCCGCGACAGCAGCAGGTGCTTGCGAGAATTGGGGCGGTCACCTGCATCGTTGGGTCGCGGCTCGGAAAAGGAGGCGGCGTCCGGCGCTGAGGCAGTATTCATCAAGGCTCCACAGAATGGCAATGGCAACGGTCCGGTAAAAAGGGCGCGCCCGTGGGCGGCGGCTCCGTACTCGCCGTAACCAGTCCGAAATTCGAGTGCGAAGCTTATGGTCTTACGGCTCGTTCTGGCCAAAAACTAAACGCGAATAAGACGAAACTACATTCGTAATAACGTAGCGCGACGTTACTGGCCCGCTCGCGAGGTGCCGCCCGCGGGGAATAGAATTCCCTGGTTTTCCGGACCGGCATGTGGCCGGACCGCGGCGCAAGGCAAGCATGGCGATGGACGGCAGATGCCCAAGAAGATCCTGGTGATAGGCAGGGACGGCCAACTCGGCTTCGAGTTGCGGCGCAGCCTCGCGCCCCTGGGCGTGGTGACGGCGGTCGGCCGGGCCGATTGCGACCTGACCTATCCGCTGCAGATCGCGCGGCTGGTGCGGCGTGAAAAGCCCGACGTCATCGTCAATGCGGCCGCCTTCACCGCGGTCGAACGGGCGCAAGAGGATGGGGTGCGCGCCATGCGCATCAACGCCGAGGCCGCGGGCGAACTGTCCGCGCTGGCTGCCGAGCGCGGCGCGCTGATCGTCCATTATTCGTCCGACTACGTGTTCGATGGCGCCAAGCCCGGCGCCTATGACGAGCGCGACACGCCGGCGCCGTTGAACGTCTATGGCCGCAGCAAGCTGGCCGGCGAGCAGGCGGTGCGCGCCATGAATCCCGCGCATCTGGTGTTCCGCACCTCGTGGGTCTATGGCGTGTTCGGCAATAGTTTCCTGAAGACCATGCTCATGGCCTTGCGGCAACCAGAGACGCTGCGCGTGGTGAGCGACCAGCGCGGCGCGCCGACGGGCGCCGCCTATATCGCCGATGCCACCGCCCTGGTCCTGGCTCGCTACCTGGCGCGGCCGGCGGACGAGGCCTTTCCGTTCGGCCTGTACCATCTGGCGGCCACCGGCGACGCCAGTTGGCATGAATACGCCTGCTTCATCGCCCAGCAGGCCCGGCGCGCCGGCCTGGCGGTCACGTTGACGCCCGCCGACATCCGGGCAGTGCCATCCGATCAATACCCCACCACGGCGCGCCGTCCGTTGAATTCGCGGCTCGACAGCCGGCTGCTCGAGCGCACCTTCGGAATCCGCGCCCCGCACTGGGAGGACGGGGTGACCCATGCCCTGGCCGCGATCGCCGACAGCCGCAATCTGGCCTGATCCGGACACGCTTCTTGCCGGCACTGTCGTGCCAATGTCACGAAAGGGGGCGCAAAAGGTGCTACAATCGGCAACGATAAAGCCCGTCAGTTTCGCTGGCGGCGCATCGCCAGGTTGTCCTGAAATTACCCCGCAAGGTCCGAATACCATGTTTTTCCCGCTGGCACGAACTACGACCCGGAACTTTCGCCCTATGTCGCGTTAGTTTTTCGTGCGTCGGGTTTCACCGTGTCAGGTCAGCGGTAGGACTCAGCAAGACAACCAGATAAACGCGGCTACCAGCCGCGTTTGTCGTTTCTGAATTTCGTTTCTTTTTCCCAAGAACCCCAGGAAGCACTCCCGATGGTACAGATCACATTGCCCGATGGTTCGCAGCGCCAATACCCGGGGCCGGTCACGGTCGCCGAAGTGGCGCAGTCGATCGGCGCGGGATTGGCCAAAGCCGCCTTGGGCGGCCGCGTGACCTTTGACGGCGCCGACTCCACGCTGGTCGACACCAGCTACCGCATCGAGGGCGACGCCCGCCTGGCCATCGTGACCGCCAAGGACGCCGACGGGCTGGACATGATCCGCCATTCCACGGCCCACCTGCTGGCTTATGCCGTCAAGGAGCTGTTCCCCGACGCGCAGGTCACCATCGGCCCCGTGATCGACAACGGCTTCTACTACGACTTCTCGTACAAGCGCCCGTTCACGCCGGAAGACCTGGCCGCCATCGAGAAGAAGATGGCCGAGCTGGCCAAGAAAGACGAAGTCGTGACGCGTGAAGTCTGGTCGCGCGACGACGCCGTCGAGTTCTTCAAGGGCATCGGTGAAAAGTACAAGGCCGAGATCATCGCCTCGATCCCGTCGAACGAACCGCTCAGCCTGTACCGCGAAGGCGAATTCATCGACCTGTGCCGCGGCCCGCACGTGCCGTCCACGGGCAAGCTGAAGGTCTTCAAGCTGATGAAGGTGGCCGGCGCCTACTGGCGCGGCGACAGCAAGAACGAGATGCTCCAGCGCATCTACGGCACGGCCTGGGCCACCAAGGAAGAACAGGAGGCCTACCTGCACATGCTGGAAGAGGCCGAGCGCCGCGATCACCGCAAGATCGGCCGCGAGCTCGACCTGTTCCACTTCCAGGACGAAGCGCCTGGTCTGATTTTCTGGCACCCCAAGGGCTGGGCCCTGTGGCAGCAGGTGGAGCAGTACATGCGCTCCGTCTATCGCGACAACGGCTACCAGGAAGTGAAGGCGCCGCAGATCCTCGACATCTCGCTCTGGAAGAAGACGGGGCATTGGGACAACTACCGTGAAAACATGTTCACGACGGAGTCCGAGAACCGCGTCTATGGCCTCAAGCCCATGAACTGCCCGGGCCACGTGCAGATCTTCAACGCCGGCCTGCACTCGTACCGCGAGCTGCCGCTGCGCTACGGCGAATTCGGCCAGTGCCACCGCAACGAACCGTCCGGCTCGCTGCACGGCATGATGCGCGTGCGCGGCTTCACGCAGGACGACGGCCACATCTTCTGTACCGAAGAACAGCTCCAGGACGAATGCGCCGACTTCACGGCCCTGCTGCAGAAGGTCTACCGCGACTTCGGCTTCACCGAAGTGCTGTACAAGGTCGCCACGCGCCCGGAAAAGCGCATCGGCTCGGACGAGGTCTGGGACACGGCCGAACAGGCCCTGATGGAAAGCCTGCGCCGCACCGGCTGCGAATTCGAGATCTCTCCGGGAGAGGGCGCGTTCTACGGCCCCAAGGTCGAATACACGCTGAAGGACGCCATCGGCCGCCACTGGCAGTGCGGCACGATCCAGGTCGACTTCTCCATGCCCGTGCGCCTGGGCGCCGAGTACGTGGACCAGAACGACCAGCGCCGTCCGCCCGTGATGCTGCACCGCGCCATCCTGGGTTCGCTGGAGCGTTTCATCGGCATGCTGATCGAAAACCACGCCGGCGCGATGCCGCCCTGGCTGGCTCCGGTGCAGGCCGTGGTGTGCTGCATTTCCGAACCTTCGGCCGATTATGCGGCTGAAATCACGCAAAGCCTGAAAAAACAAGGCTTTAGAGTAGAGTCCGATTTGCGCGGTGAAAAAATCACTCGTAAAATTCGGGAGCACAGCCTGCAAAAGGTGCCGTACATCCTCGTCGTCGGCGACAAGGAGAAGCAAAACGGTACCGTCGCCGTACGCGGATTGGGCGGTCTGGACCTCGGCGCCATTGCGTTCGACGACTTCGTCGCCCGCCTGTCCGAAGACGTATCCACCCGCCGCGACGTCAATCAACCCGATGGCAGCGCTGCTTAACATTTCTAGGAGCTTTCAACATCGCCACTGAAAAAGCCAATCGCATCAACGGTGAAATCCGCGTCCCCGAGGTGCGCCTGATAGGTCTGGACGGAGAACAGCTGGGCATCGTCAAGATTGCTGATGCGTTCCGTCTTTCCGAGCAAAACGACGTGGATCTGGTGGAAATCGCGCCGAACGCCGAGCCGCCGGTCTGCCGTTTGATGGACTACGGTAAGTTCAAGTACCAAGAGCAGAAGCGTCAGGCCGAAGCTCGTTCGAAGCAGAAGGTCATCCAGGTCAAGGAAGTCAAATTCCGTCCGGCCACCGATGAGGGCGACTACCAGGTCAAGCTGCGCAACCTGCGCCGCTTCCTCGAGGAAGGCGACAAGGCCAAGGTGACGCTGCGGTTCCGCGGCCGTGAAATGGCCCACCAGGAACTGGGCATGCGGGTACTTGAGCGTGTGCGCGACGATCTGCTGGAATTGGCCCAGGTCGAAGCCATGCCGAAGCTCGAAGGCCGTCAGATGGTCATGGTGCTGGCGCCCAAGAAGAAGGCTGCCCCCGCGGGCAAGCCGGAATCGGCGGCATAAAGCTCCTGCCGGCCTTCCCGTCCGGGAAGGCCTGGCCGCTCTTCTCCGCGACCCGCCGTCCAGCCCATGTTCGGCGGGTTCGCTTATTGGGCGGCTCTGCGCTACGATGTCATAGATAGCCGCCTTCCCGAAAGGGAAGGCGGTGTACGTTCGGGGTGTCGCGATGCATGTTTTGTTCGTTTTGGATCCCTTGCCGCTCTTGAAGGCGTACAAGGACAGTTCTGTCGCCATGATGCGTGCCCTGGTGGCGCGCGGGCATACGCTCAGCGTGGCCATGCAGGGCGACCTGTACATCGAGACCGGCACGGTCAAGGCCGTCACCACGCCCATCGAGCTGGTGGATGGCGCCGACCTGCACGGCCATGACTGGTGGCGCGAATCGGCGCCGCAGGACCTGCCGCTGGCCGATTTCGGCGCGGTGGTGATGCGCAAAGACCCGCCTTTCGACATGGAATACGTGTATTCCACCCACCTGCTCGAATACGCCCAGGCGCAAGGCGCCAAGGTGTTCAACGGTGGCGCGGCGATCCGCAATCATCCCGAGAAGCTGGCCATCACCGAAATCAGCGAGTTCACCGCACCGACGCTGGTGACGCGCAACATGGCGCGCCTGAAGGCCTTCCACGACACCCACCACGACGTCATCGTCAAGCCGCTGGACGGCATGGGCGGCACCGGCGTGTTCCGCCTGCAGCCCAAGGACCCGAACCTCAACGCCATCCTGGAAACGCTGACCGACAACGGCGCGCGCACCATCATGGCGCAGCGTTACATCCCCGAGATCGTCAAGGGCGACAAGCGCATCCTGCTGATCGGCGGCGAACCGGTGCCGTATTCGCTGGCGCGCATTCCGCTGGCCGGCGAAACCCGTGGCAACTTGGCCGCGGGCGGCCGTGGCGTGGCGCAGCCGCTGTCGCCGCGCGACCGCGAGATCGCCGAGGCGGTGGCCCCCAGGCTGGCCGCGCGCGGCCTGCTGCTGGTCGGCCTGGATGTCATCGGCGACTACGTCACCGAGGTCAACGTCACCAGCCCCACCTGTTTCGTGGAAATCGCCGAGCAGACCGGTTTCGACGTCGCGGGCATGTTCGTCGAGGCGCTGGAAAAGGCCGTGGCGACGGGTGCCGTGGCCGCTGCCGCCTGAGCGCGCCGGAATCCGCCATGACCACGGGTATCGTCATCGTCGTGCACGCGCCGCTGGGCGCCGCCATGCGCGAATGCGCCAGCCATGTCATGGGCAACCTTGACGGCATGCTGGCGATCCACGACATTCAGCCCGAGGACTTGCCGGACGACCTGGCGCCCGCGGTGCTCAAGGATATCCTGGAGCAGGACCACGGCGGCGGGGTGTTGGTGCTGACCGACCTGATCGGCGCCACGCCCGCCAATATCTCCAAGCGCGCCGTGGCCGATGCCCAGGCGCAGGGCATCCAGTGCTGTGTGCTGGCGGGCCTGAATACCCCCATGCTGCTGCGCGCCTTGACCTACCGTAACCTCTCCCTGGCGGAGACGCGCGAAAAGGCGCTGGCCGGCGGGGTGCAGGGCGTGTTGCGGGTAGACTGACGGGCAGGAACTTGTCCTATTATTTCGGCTAATATTTCAAGCCGATGAGCGGTTCGACAATTTGCTGCAATCACCAACTGCGGCGTGATGCCGTGGTCATAATATCTCCTATGCCTAATACAGACATTGTCATCAGCAATAAACTGGGTTTGCATGCGCGGGCGGCCGCCAAGTTGACGCAACTGGCGAGCAAGTTCTCCAGCGAGATCTTCATCTCGCGGGGCGCGCAGCGGGTCAATGCCAAGAGCATCATGGGGGTCATGATGCTGGCCGCCGGCCTGGGCGTGACCGTCAAGCTGGAGGCTTCGGGCAGCGATGCCGAGCAGGCCCTCTCCGAAATTGAAACTCTGTTCGACAGCAAATTCGGTGAACAGGAATAGCAGCGCTTCCGAATCCGCCGGCCCGGACGACGTCCGGGCCGGCATGTCCGCGGCCGGTACCGCGGTTCTTGCACATGACGGGGATGGCTCAGCCAGCCCCGTTATTTGTTTGTACGGCAAGGGCGTGGCGCGCGGTTACGCCATCGGCCGCGCGGTGGTCATGGGGGCGGCGGCGCTGGAAGTCGCCCACTACCGCATCGCGCCCGAGGACGTGCCGGCCGAGAGCAGCCGCCTGACCGAGGCGCTGGCCTCGGCCCAGCAGGAATTGCGGCAACTGGCCGACACCCTGCCGGCCGATGCGCCGCGCGAGCTGGGCGCGATGCTCAATGTGCACAGCCTGTTGCTGGGCGACCCGCTGCTGGCCGAGCAGACGCTGGCGCTGATCGCCGAGCGGCACTACAACGCCGAATGGGCGCTGACCACGCAGGGCCAGATCCTGGGCCAGCAGTTCGACGCCATGGAAGACGAATACCTGCGCGAACGCGGCGCGGACGTGCGCCAGGTGATCGAGCGGGTGCTGCACGTGCTGTCCGGCACCTCGGCCATCCTGCCGGACATGTCGCACATGGGCGGCGACGAGGCGCTGGTGGTGGTGGCGCACGACATCTCGCCGGCCGACATGCTGCGCCTGCGCGGCGGACGCTTCGCCGCCTTTGTCACCGACCTGGGCGGGCCGACCTCGCATACCGCCATCGTGGCGCGCAGCATGGGCGTGCCGGCCGTGGTGGCCATGGGCAACGTGCGCGAGCTGGTGCGCGACGGCGACATGCTGATCATCGACGGCGCCGCCGGCGCGGTGGTGGTCAATCCGTCGGAACGCATCCTGCAGGAATACCGCCGCCGCCAGGCCGCCTACGCCGATGAGCGCGCCGAACTCGGCCTGTTGCGCGACGAGCCGTCCGTCACCCTCGATGGCATCGACATCGTCCTGCACGCCAACATCGAACTGCCGGAAGAGGCGGCGCTGGCGCTGGCCTCCGGCGCGCACGGCATCGGCCTGTTCCGCAGCGAATTCCTGTTCATGGGGCGTCCGGACCTGCCGGGCGAGGAAGAGCAGTACGAGGCCTACGCGTCCGTCGTGAAGGTGATGGCGGGCCGTCCCGTCACCATCCGCACGCTCGACATCGGCTCGGACAAGACGCTGGACGGCGAAGCCACGGTGGCCACCAATCCGGCGCTGGGGCAGCGCGCCATCCGTTACTGCCTGGCGCGCCCGGAGATGTTCGCGACGCAGCTGCGCGCCATCCTGCGGGCCTCGGCCCATGGGCCGGTGCGGCTGCTGATCCCGATGATCGCCCACATGCACGAGGTGGTGGCGACGCGGGCCGCCATCGAGTCGGCGCGGCGCGAACTGGATGCGCGCGGCCAGGCCTATGCGGCGCACATGGAAGTGGGCGCCATGGTCGAAGTGCCGGCCATCGCCATCGCGATCGAGCCCTTCGCGCAGGCGCTGGATTTCCTGTCGATCGGCACCAACGACCTGATCCAGTACACGCTGGCCATCGACCGCGGCGACCACGACGTGGCGTCGCTCTACGATCCCTTGCATCCGGCGGTGTTGCGGCTGGTGGCCCACACCATCAATGCCGGCGAGCGGGCCGGCAAGCCGGTGGCGGTGTGCGGCGAAATGGCCGGCGATTCGCGCATGACGCGGCTGCTGCTGGGGCTGGGGTTGACCGAATTTTCCATGCATCCGCAGCAACTGCTGGACGTGAAGCGGGAAGTGCGGCGGGCGCACACCAACGCGCTGCGCGTGAAGGTGGCCAGCGCCTTGAACCGGGCCTTGCCGGTGGATCTGGATACGCTCGACCTGGCCTGAGAGCCGCTGACGCCGGAGCCTCGCCCCAACGAACGGAAAGCCCGGCGCATGCGCCGGGCTTTTTTTGCGCCGGCGGGCGCGGGGGGAGGGGCACCTTGGGGGGGGGCAGGCCGCTTGCGTCTGGCCCGGCCTTCGAAACGGGATCGCCCGGACGAAAAAAAGCCCCCTGCAAAGAGGGGGCTTCCCGTGGCTCCGCCCGGCAGCGGGCGGGGGTGACGATCAGCTGTGATAGGCCGATTCGCCGTGGCTGGTGACGTCCAGCCCTTCGCGTTCCTGGTCTTCCGGCACGCGCAGGCCGCACAGGGCGTTGGCGATCTTGTAGGCGATCCAGGCGACCACGCCCGACCAGACGATGGTCAGCAGCACGCCTTCGAGCTGCACCCAGAGCTGGCCCAGGATCATGCCAGGCTCGGCCAGGCCCGGGCCGCCCAGGGCCTGGGCGTTGAAGATGCCGGTCAACAGGGCGCCGACGATGCCGCCCACGCCGTGCACGCCGAACACGTCCAGCGCATCATCGGCGCGCAGCAGGCGCTTCAGGCCATTGACACCCCACACGCAGACCACGCCAGCAACCACGCCGATGATCAGCGCGCCCACCGGGCCCACCAGGCCGGCGGCCGGGGTGATGCCGACCAGGCCGGCGACGGCGCCCGAGGCGGCGCCCAGCATCGAAGGCTTGCCCTTGATGGCCCATTCCGTGAACAGCCAGGCCAGCACGGCGCCAGCGGTGGCGATCATGGTGTTGAAGAAGGCCAGGGTGGCGTTCTCGTTGGCGGCCAGGGCAGAGCCGGCGTTAAAGCCGAACCAGCCCACCCACAGCAGCGCGGCGCCCACGAAGGTCATCGGCAGGTTGTGCGGCTGCATGGCTTCGCGGCCATAGCCGACGCGCTTGCCGACCACATACGCGCCCACCAGGCCGGCCACGCCGGCGTTGATGTGCACCACCGTGCCGCCGGCGAAATCCAGCGCGCCCTTGGCATTGAGCAGGCCCGGCGCCGTTTCCGAGGCGAACCAGACCATGTGCGCAATGGGGATGTAGGCGAAGGTGAACCAGATCACCGTGAACACCAGCACCGCCGAAAAGCGGGCGCGTTCGGCGAAGCTGCCGACGATCAGCGCGCAGGTGATGCCGGCGAACGTGGCCTGGAAGGAGGCGAACAGCAGCTCGGTCAGCGAGTTCGACATGGCGTACTTGCCGTCGGCTGGCGTGAACATGCCGGAGAAGAAGGCGCGCGAAAGGCCGCCGAAGAATGCGTTGCCTTCGGTGAAGGCGAGGGAATAACCGTAGATGAACCAGAGGACCAGGCCCAGCACGAACGTGCACATCACTTGCAGCAGCACCGACAGCACGTTCTTGCTGCGTACCAGGCCGCCATAGAACATCGCCAGACCGGGTACGGCCATCATCAATACGAGGAGGGTAGAGACGAGCAACCAGGAGATATCTGCTTTATCCATTTTCAGGCTCCAATGAGTCTTTCTTATTTGTCTACAGCGCAGCTTCGCCGGCTTCACCCGTCCGGATGCGGATCACTTGTTCGAGGGGGGCGGCGAAGATCTTGCCGTCGCCGATCTTGCCGGTGCGGGCGGCCTGTTCGATCGCTTCGATGACCTGGTCCACCAGATGGTCGGGCACGGCGGCCTCGACCCGCAGCTTGGGCAGGAAGTCGACGGCGTATTCCGCGCCGCGGTACAGCTCGGTATGGCCCTTCTGGCGCCCGAATCCCTTCACTTCGGTAACGGTGAGGCCCTGGACGCCGATTCCGGATAGAGCCACCCGCACTTCGTCGAGCTTGAAGGGCTTGATGATGGCGATGATGAGTTTCATGGCATTTCCTCTCATGGTTGCACGTTGGCATCGACAATCAAGCAAATTCCATGCCATGTGGGGCGATGCCTGGAAAGCATAGAGGCAGGCGCGTTTGTTGTGCCGAACCGCACCAACATGGTGCGTCATGCACCATCTGCCAGCCTCAATCCGGTGCATCCCGCCCCCAAGGTGAGGAATGCAACGGAATATGTTCTGGCGCCGCCATTTGTTGCCAGTTGATGCCGGTGTGATCGCGCTCTGTTGCGCTCGCGGTGCGTGATGCGTATCGCCCATGGCCGTGCGCGCCTGGCCGCCGAGCCTTGCGGGGCGGGCTTCGCGCGTCCGTGAAAGCGGTTTCAGGAGCTTGAAAGCGGAGCACGCTCACGCCTAAAAAGGGGGCGGGGCCGTGATACGAGGGTTTACACGCATAAGCTTGTTGCCAAAGGTAGGCTGAAGAAGAATCAAGTCCGGCTCATTGCGATGGCAGGGCCTGATCGGGCCGCGACAAGAGGTTCCGGCGTTGCGGCTCTCTGAATACGAAAAGCAATAAAGGAAAGAGGAATGATGAATACCCAACGCAAGACCTTTGCCGTGCTGGCGCTGGCCGCCGCGCTGGCCGCCCTGGCTGGCTGCAACAAGAGCGACGAGAAGGCCGCCCCGCCCGCGGCTTCGACCACGCCGGCCCCGTCCACCACCACGCCGGGCACGCCGCCCGCGGCCACCACGCCGCCGGCCACGACCGCGCCGTCCGGCTCGGGCGCCCCCGCCGGCGCCACCGCCGGCCTGCCTGCCGAGTGCGATGCCTACCTGACCCAGGTCAGCGCGTGCATGGACAAGCTGGGCGCCTCCAATCCCGCCGCGGCCAGCTTCAAGCAGCAGCTCGACGCCGCCAAGACTCAATGGGCCACGATCAGCGACAAGACGCAGCTGGCCTCCCAATGCAAACAGTCGGCCGACCTGTTTGCGCAGTCCGCTTCGCAGATGGGCTGCAAGTAACGATGTTGGTAGGGGGCTGCCCCCAAGGCGGCCCGGTTTTCTCCTGTGCTTTGATGGGCGGTCACCGCATGCGGCCCGCCCTCTTTTTTTGCCGCTGGGCCGCCCCAAGGCAAAAACGCCCCCTCGGGGGGGCAGCGACCCGCGCAGCGGCGGAGCGTGGGGGCCTTTTTTTGCCGCCGGGCCGCCCCAAGGCAAAAACGCCCCCTCGGGGGGCAGCGACCCGCGCAGCGGCGGAGCGTGGGGCCGGAAAGCACTACACTTGAGGCACCAAGAATATCGTGAGGCCGCTATGAACAATCGCACCCAGTGGATGGAAGACATCCAGAAGAACATCTCCGACCTGATCGCCCGCAGCCCGGCGGCGGATGTCGAGCGCAACGTGCGCGCCCTGATGACGCAGGCGTTCTCCAAGCTCGATCTGGTCACCCGCGAAGAGTTCGACGTGCAGGCCGATCTGCTGGCGCGCACGCGGGCGCGCGTCGATCAGTTGTCCGCCACGGTTGAACAGCTGGAGTCGCGCCTGGCGGCCCTGGACAAGTAATCCGCGCGGACATTTCTGCCACGGCCGCATCCGCGGCCGTTTTCGTTTTCGGCATACTGGCCTTCGATCGCCCTCGGAGACCGCCTTGACCCTTGCCGTAATCGCCAGCCGCACGCTCAGTGGCCTGCACGCCCATGCGGTGCGCGTCGAGACGCACCTGGGGCCGGGCCTGCCGAGTTTCAACGTGGTCGGCCTGCCCGACACCGAAGTCCGCGAAAGCCGTGAACGCGTGCGCGCGGCGATCCTCAACAGCGGCTTCAATTTTCCCGCCGGCCGCATCACGGTCAATCTGTCGCCGGCCGACATTCCGAAGGAGTCTGGCCGCTTCGACCTGCCCATCGCGCTGGGCCTGCTGCTGGCCGCCGGACAATTGGCGCCTCGGGAGGAGGGGGCGCGGGAAGAGGGTGCGCGGGAAGGGGGCGCGGGCGCGGCGGATGCCGCCGCGCCCGATCCGCTGTTGGCCGGCCTGGTGCTGGCGGGCGAATTGTCGTTGACGGGCGCGCTGGTACCCGTCTCGGCAGCCCTGGTGATCGCGCTGAGCGTGGCGCGGGAGTCGCCCGGCGCCACGCTCATCCTGCCCGCCGGCAGCGCCGAACAGGCGGCCTGGGTCGAGGGCCTGCGGGTGCTGTCGGCCCGCAGCCTGGCGGATGTGGCGGCTCATGTGGCGGGCGTCTGCCGCTTGCCGGACGCCATTGCGGCGAGCTGGCCGGCCGCGCCGCCGGCGCCGTGCCTGTCGGACGTGCGCGGCCAGCCCGGTGCGCGGCGCGCCCTTGAAGTGGCGGCCGCGGGCGGCCACAGTCTCTTGATGGTGGGGCCGCCCGGGGCCGGCAAGAGCATGCTGGCCGCGCGCCTGCCCGGCCTGCTGCCGCCGCTGGCGCGCACGCAGGCGCTCGAGGTCGCGGCCATTGCCGCGCTGGCCGGCGCGCCGGACGCGCGCATGGGCACGCCGCCGTTCCGCGCCCCGCATCATTCCGCGTCCCCGTTCGCGCTGGTGGGCGGCGGCGGCCGCCCGCGTCCCGGGGAGATCAGCCTGGCCCATCACGGCGTGCTGTTCCTGGACGAGCTGCCCGAGTTCAGCCGGCGCACGCTCGAGGCGCTGCGCGAGCCGCTGGAAACGGGCAGGGTGGTGATCGCCCGCGCCCTGCACACCGCCCAGTTCCCCGCCCGCTTCCAGCTGGTGGCGGCGATGAATCCGTGCCCCTGCGGCTGGCGCGGCCACCCGCGCCGGGCCTGCCAGTGCACGCCGGACCAGGTGGCGCGTTATGCCGGCAAGGTTTCGGGGCCGCTGCTCGACCGGATCGACCTGTATGTGACCCTGCCGCCGCCCGATCTGGAAAGCCTGCAGGGACCGCCCGGCGAGGCGTCGGCGCCAGTGCGGGCGCGAGTGGCGCGTTGCCGCGAGCGCCAGCTGGCACGGCAGGGCAAGTCCAATGCCGGCCTGGCCGGCGCCGAACTGGAGCGTCATTGCCCCATGGACCCGTCCGCCCAGGCGCTGTTGTTGCAGGCGATGCGGCGATTGGCGGGATCCGGGCGGGCGCTGCATCGCGCCCTGCGGGTGGCGCGGACCATCGCCGACCTTGACGGGGCGGATACGCTGCAGGCCAGCCATGTGGCCCAGGCGGTGCAGTATCGACGGCCGGGGGTATGATGGCGGATCGTCTGCCCCGGGGCTGGGGCGTCCGCCTCGGTGCGTGGTTCTGTTTCCCCTGGTCCGTCCCTGGTTGTGCTGCCATGTTGTCCGGCGCCGTGTCCCGGCTCGACAAAACCAGGGAAATCACCATATAATCAAAGGCTTTCCCGGATCCAGGCTACTTTTTTGCCGGCGGTGCGGGGAAGGCCGGGCCAAATGCCCTGGCGGCAGCCGAATGGCGCAAGCCGGGATTCATGGCCCTGGGGGTATTCGAGTAATACCCCAGAAGTACCTCAGTAGTACCTCAGAAGTACCCCAGCAGTACCCCCAAGAAGTGGCAAGAGGTCCTCAAGTTTTGCCGCAATGGTGTAGGTCGAACGTTTCCGCCTTCGTGGCTTGGGGCGTCGCCAACCGCCTTGCGACAAGCACCTCGCGTCATGTAAATCAACAATGCGTTCAGTTTAGGGAATCATCATGCCCAAGATGAAAACCAAGAAAAGCGCCGCAAAGCGCTTTCAGGTTCGCGGCAGCGGATCCATCAAGCGTGGTCAGGCGTTCAAGCGTCACATCCTGACCAAGAAGACCACCAAGAACAAGCGCCAGCTGCGCGGTTCGGCGGCGGTTCACGAGACCAACGTGGCTTCCGTGAAAGCCATGATGCCTTTCGCTTGATATAAGGGAGATCTACTATGCCTCGCGTCAAACGCGGCGTTACCGCCCGCGCACGTCACAAGAAAGTCATTGCCGCCGCCAAGGGTTACCGTGGCCGCCGCGGTAATGTGTTCCGTATCGCCAAGCAAGCGGTCATGCGCGCTGGCCAATACGCCTACCGCGACCGCCGCAACAAGAAGCGCACGTTCCGCGCGCTGTGGATCACGCGTATCAACGCCGCCGTCCGCGAACATGGCGTCAGCTACAGCGTGTTCATCGCCGGCCTGAAGAAGGCTGCGATCGAACTCGACCGCAAGGTCCTGGCCGATCTGGCCGTGCGCGACAAGGCCGGCTTTGCCGCCATCGTGCAGCAAGCCAAGGCTGCCTTGGCTGCCTGATCGCGCGCTTTAACTCATCGCGCATCGCTGCAAACGGGGCTGTAATGGCCCCGTTTGCGTTTTGAAGGCTGGATTTCATGACTCAATCGGTTGACGACCTGGTTTCCCAGGCGCAAGAACGGTTCGCCGCGGCCACCGACGCCGCCGCGCTCGAAAACGCAAAGGCCCGTTTCCTGGGCAAGGACGGCGCGCTGACGGTCCTGCTCAAGGGGCTGGGCAAGCTCGATCCCGAGCAGAAGCGCGACATGGGCGCCCGGATCAATCAGGCCAAGCAGAAGGTCGAAGAGCTTTTGAATCTGCGCCGCGCCGCCTTGGCGCAAGCGGAGCTGGATGCCCGCCTGGCCTCCGAAACCATTGACGTATCGTTGCCGGGCCGCGGTCGCGTGCCGGGTGGCATTCATCCGGTCATCCGGACCTGGGAGCGGGTCGAAGAAATCTTCCGCTCCATCGGCTTCGACGTGGCCGACGGCCCCGAAGTCGAGAACGACTGGACCAATTTCACCGCCCTCAACAACCCGCTGGACCATCCGGCGCGTTCCATGCAGGACACGTTCTACGTCGACATGAAAGATGCCGACGGCCTGCCGCTGCTGCTGCGCACGCACACCAGCCCCATGCAGGTGCGTTACGCCCGCATGCACAAGCCGCCCATCAAGGTCATCGCGCCGGGGCGCACCTATCGCGTCGACAGCGACGCCACGCACTCGCCCATGTTCCACCAGGTGGAAGGGCTCTGGATCGCCGAGGACATCTCGTTCGCCGACCTGAAGGGCGTGTATACCGATTTCCTGCGTTGCTTCTTCGAAAGCGACGATCTCGTCGTGCGTTTCCGCCCGTCGTTCTTCCCGTTCACCGAACCGTCGGCCGAAATCGACATGATGTTCACGTCGGGTCCCAACCGCGGCCGCTGGCTGGAAATTTCCGGCTCGGGCCAGGTGCACCCACAGGTGGTGCGCAACTTCGGCCTTGACCCTGAACGTTATATCGGCTTTGCCTTCGGTTCCGGCCTGGAGCGCCTGACGATGCTGCGCTACGGCGTCAACGACCTGCGCCAGTTCTACGAAGGCGATTTGCGCTTCCTGCGCCAGTTCAACGAATAACAGACGGCTGATCATGCAATTTCCCGAATCCTGGCTGCGTACGCTGGTCAATCCTCCGATCGCAACCGACGAACTCGCGCACCGGCTCACCATGGCCGGCCTGGAAGTCGAAGACACCGTGCCGGCCGCGCCCGCGTTCACGGGCGTGGTGGTCGCGCACATCGTCGAGATCGCCCCGCACCCGGACGCCGACAAGCTGCGCGTCTGCCAAGTCGATGATGGCTCCGGCGCGCTGCTGCAGATCGTCTGCGGCGCGCCCAACGCGGCCGCCGGCCTGAAGGTGCCGCTGGCCCGCGTCGGCGCGGAACTGCCCGGCGGCATGAAGATCGGCGTGGCCAAGATGCGCGGCGTGCAATCGTCGGGCATGCTGTGCTCGGCGCGCGAACTGGGCCTGTCGCAGGACCATGCCGGCCTGCTGGAGCTGCCGGCCGATATGGCGCCGGGCCAGTCGATCCGCGAAGCGCTGGACCTGGACGACACGCTCTTCACGCTGAAGATGACGCCCAACCGCGCCGACTGCCTGTCGATCCTGGGCGTGGCGCGCGAAGTGGCCGCGCTGACCGGCGCGCCGCTGTCGGTGCCGACCGCCAAGGCCGTGCCCGTGACTTTGGACGAGCTGCGTCCTGTCAGGATCGAGGCGCCGGACCTGTGTGGCCGCTTTGGCGGCCGCGTGATCCGCGGCGTGAATGCGCGCGCGCAGACCCCCGCCTGGATGAAGACGCGCCTGGAGCGCGCCGGCCAGCGTTCGGTGTCGGCGCTGGTGGACATCTCCAACTACGTCATGCTGGAACTGGGCCGGCCCTCGCACGTGTTCGACCTGGACAAGATCCACGGCGACCTGTCGGTGCGCTGGGCCCGCGAAGGCGAGACGCTCGAACTGCTGAACGGCCAGACCGTCACGCTGGATTCGAAGGTCGGCGTGGTGGTGGCAGGCGACCAGGTCGAAAGCCTGGCCGGCATCATGGGGGGCGAGGCCACGGCGGTCACCCTCGACACGCAGAACATCTATCTGGAAGCCGCGTTCTGGTGGCCGCAGTCGCTGGCCGGCCGCGCGCGCCGCTACAAGTTCAGCTCCGAGGCCAGCCACCGCGGCGAGCGCGGCGTGGACTTCGCCACGATTCCGCAGCACATCGAATTCATCACGCGCCTGATCGTCGACATCTGCGGCGGCCAGGCCGGTCCGCTGGACGACCAGATCGTCAACCTGCCCAAGCGCGAGCCGGTGCGCATGCGCCTGGCGCGCTGCCATCGCGTGCTGGGCGTGCCGGTCACGCAGGCCGAAGTCGCAAAGATCTTCGGCAGCCTGGGCCTGGAATTCACGCTCGATGGCGACGACTTCGTCGTCACCCCGCCGTCGTATCGCTTCGACCTCGAGATTGAGGAAGACCTGATCGAGGAAGTGGCCCGCATCTACGGTTTCGAGAACATCCCCACCGTGCCGCCGCTGGCGCGCGCCAAGATGTTCTCGCAGCCCGAAGTGCGCCGCGGCCCGCATGCGCTGCGCCGCCTGGCCGCGGCGCAGGACTACCAGGAAGTCGTCAACTACAGCTTCGTCGAAGCCGAGTGGGAGCGCGACTACGCCGGCAACGACACGCCGGTCAAGCTGGTCAACCCGATCGCCAGCCATCTGTCGGTGATGCGTTCGAGCCTGATCGCCGGCCTGGTGGCCAACATCCGCCACAACGCCAACCGCAAGCAGACCCGCGTGCGCCTGTTCGAACTGGGTCGTGTGTTCGCGCGCGACGATGCCGCCAAGGACGGTCCGCTGGAAGTGGCCGGCGTGCGCCAGCCGCTCAAGCTGGCGGGCGCCGCATGGGGACCGTCGGTGGAAGAGCAGTGGGGCGTGCCGGCGCGCCAGGTCGATTTCTACGACGTAAAGATGGATGTCGAGGCGCTGTTCGGCGCGCGTGGCGCCCGTCTGCGTTTCGAGGCCGCCGCCCACCCCGCGCTGCATCCCGGCCGCAGCGCCCGCATCACGCTGGACGGCACGCAGGTTGGCTGGCTCGGTGAGCTGCATCCGCGCTGGGCGCAGCAGGCCGACCTGGCGCACGCGCCGGTGGTGTTCGAGCTGGACGTGCAGGCGCTCTCCGAAGGCGAGCTGCCGCAGGTGCGCGAGCTGTCGCGCCAGCCCGTGGTGGTGCGCGACCTGGCCCTGTGGGTCGATGCGCCCGTGACCGTCCAGTCCATGCTGGACACGGTGGCGGCGACCGTCAAGGCCGACCCGCAGCTGGCCGTGGTGCAGGACGTGCGCCTGTTCGACGTCTGGCGCGAAAAGCCCCAGGGCGACCAGCCCGTGGCCGAGAAAAGCCTTGCGTTCCGTTTCTGGCTACAGGACACTGAGGTCACACTGGACGAAGCCCGGGTGGCCGCCTGCCTGGCACGCATCAAAGACGCTTTGGTCAGTGCCCACGGCGCGCGCCAGCGCGCTTGAACCATGGGGAACAGTATGCTTGCCGAGCCGCGCACCCTGACCAAGGCCGAGCTGGCCGAACTGCTCTTCGAGCGGGTCGGCCTGAACAAACGCGAAGCCAAGGACATCGTCGATACGTTCTTCGAGGAAATCCGCGACGCCCTGGCGCGCGGTGACTCCGTCAAGCTTTCGGGCTTCGGGAATTTCCAGGTGCGCGACAAGCCGCCGCGCCCGGGGCGCAACCCCAAGACCGGCGAAACCATCCCCATCGCCGCGCGCCGCGTGGTCACGTTCCACGCGAGTCAGAAACTCAAGAGCGTCGTCGAACAGGCCACGCCCGCGGCGCCAGACGCCGAGGAGTGATACGCTTTGTCGGTAATTGTTATCGGCTCTCGACGCATCGCGGCATAGAATTCTCTTATGACACGTACCGAATCCACCGTTACCTTACCGCCCATTCCCGCCAAGCGTTACTTCACCATCGGTGAAGTCAGCGACCTGTGTGGCGTCAAGCCTCATGTCCTGCGGTATTGGGAACAGGAATTCACGCAGCTCAAGCCGGTGAAGCGGCGCGGTAACCGTCGCTATTACCAGCACCATGAAGTGCTGCTGATCCGCCGCATCCGTTCCCTGCTGTACGAGCAAGGCTTCACCATCAGCGGCGCGCGCAACCGTCTGGGCGATGCGCGCGACACGCCACACGACCAGGATGCCGCGGTGCGCCTGAGCGGCGCGGAGATGCAGGCCCTGCGCAACGAGCTGGGCAATGTGTCGACGATGCTGGGCGAGGCGCTCGGCTCGGCCGCTACGGCTTCGAGCGGCAATGCGGTGAGCGCCAACGCCACGGCCTGAGCATGGCGGTGCATTGCACCGCCGTCTATCCGAGTTGATGGCCCCGCGCCATGCGCGTTGTCGTTGAACGCGGCGTGCATGGAGCGCTGAGACCTGTAGTTCACTCTGTCGCATAGTGCAGCTCATCCTGTGGTTTAGTCCGCCATTCAGTACCTTGCGTGCCATGCGCGAGCCTTGCCTGTGAGTGTTGCGGGCATTGCGTAGGGCACGCAAATTTTTTTTGAGTATTCGGCACTTTTTTTGCACCAATGCGTGCAAACATTTTTTAGGTCTGCTATACTCTTTTTCTTTCGGGGCGTAGCGCAGCCTGGTAGCGCACTTGCATGGGGTGCAAGGGGTCGCGAGTTCGAATCCCGCCGTCCCGACCAGCAATACCCTAGGGGGTTAGTGATGAAAATCACTAACCCCCTTTCTCATTTCCGGGCGCACATCGCATGCGATGTGCCGATGGCGTCTTCAGCTCAGAACCTGAACCCGCTGATGTACTCCCCGCACGAGTTGTAGCTGATCTTCCCATTCGTCTTCATGTCGTAGCGCAGCACGGTGCCGGCCTTGTCGGTGTAGAAGATCACCGCGCAGTCGGTGTATTCGGGCACGTAGGCGCAGTAGGACCCATACGTCGTGCCCATCGGGCCGTTGGTGGAATAGCCGCGGCCTTCGTAGTGGCCCGGATGGTAGCCATAGACATACGTGTAGCTCGTGGTCTGGTCATCGACTTTGTTCACGAACGGCTTGGCGCCGGTCTCGGGCGGCCAGGCGGGCAGCATTTCATTGATGTTCTTGCCGACCTGCGCATTGAGCTTGTTGCGCGTGGGCGAGTAGACGGACAGGCCCATGCAGGCGGATAGCGTGAGCGGCAGGATGACGGCGGGAGCAATGCGGCAGATGCTTTTTAGCATTTGGAAGCCTCCGGTCGAACACGTTGGGTGCGCGAGTATAGTCAGCGCCTTTTGCCTTTGAGAAGGCAAAAAAACCAGATGAGCGCATCGGTAAAGTTTCGTTCCAATAGTCGAAGGCCGTCAGCTGGAGGCGGATATTCTTTTGCGTTTGTCCGCATCGCGCGGGCAAGCGCCGCGCGTTTTTCCAACCCGGTTGACGCGGGTCGCGGTCAGTCGATGACTTCCGCGCAGGCATCGGTCGGCGCGGCGGCGACGCCGCCCACCACCGGCACGATCTTGATGACCGCGGAGGTGACGCGGCAGGGCGCGGCGGCGAGGCCGCAGCCCGTACAGGACAGGCAGAGCAGGGAAATCAGCAACCACTTCATGGGATTCGTCGGCGAGGGATGGGCGCCGCGGGCGTGGCCGTGGCGCAATGCCTGGATTCTGCGCCGCGGGCCGGTCATGAATAGTGGGGAATTGAGCGGCGAATGTAATGACGTTTGCGCGAGGGCGCTCAGGATGTAACGTGGCAGGGCAATACGAGTGAAGGTGCTGGTCACGCCATCCCCATCATGCTCAACCCGCCGTGAACGTTCAGCCTATCGAGCGTTCCGCCTTTTCAGCGTTCAGCCTTTTCAGCTTGCATCCGCCATCGGCGACGCCGCTCACAGCGGCGCCTGGCCGCGCTGGCGGTACACGCGTGCCAGGCTGGCGAAGAACGACAGCGCGGCGATGCAGCAGGCCAGGGCGAAGACATAGCGCGAGAAATGCCCCGAGGCGGCGCCGGTTTCCTTGCCGACCAGGGCGATCACCACGGCCACCAGCGCCGCGCCCAGCGATTGGCCCGTGGTGCGCGCGGTAGACAGGACGCCGGAGGCGGTGGCGGTGCGGTTCCTGGCGGCGTTGGCGAACATTTCCTTGTTGTTGGGCGGCAGGAAGAAGCCGTAGCCCATGCCGCACAGCGCCACGCGCCACAGGAAATCGCCGGTGCCCGGATCGGCGGGCAGCAGCACGAGTGAGCCGAGTCCCAGGCAGAAGGTGAAGACGCCGATGCTGGAGACCTGGGTGGCGTTGAAGCGGTTCGCGAGCCTCCCGGCGAACGGCGCGCAGACGGCGACCGCGATGGGCCACGGGGTGAAGACCAGCGCGGATTCCAGGGCGGTGTAGCCGTAGGCGTCCTGCAGCACGAACGGCAGCGCGACCAGCGCGATGCCTTGCGAGATGAACATGGTCAGGGACGTCAGCACCGCGAAGGAGTAACGGCGCGACTTGAAGATGTCCAGGGGCAGCAGCGGATGCCGCGCGCGGGTCTGGCCGAAGGCGAACAGGGCGATCAGCGCCAGCGCGGCGCCGGCGAGCAGCAGCACGGTGCGGTTGTCCCAGCGGCCGATCTGGTCGACGGCCAGCGCCAGCAGGCCGAAGCCGGCGGCGGAGGTGATCGCGCCGGGCAGGTCGAAGCCGCGTTCCTGGTGCGTGTCCCGGCCCAGCGCGTGGTAGCAGCAGGCGATCGCGGCCAGGCCGAGCGGCAGGTTGATGTAGAACAGCCAGGGCCAGGAGGCATAGGAGACGATGAGCCCGCCCAGTGTCGGGCCGAGCGCCGTGCCGACGGCGAATACCAGGGCGTTCAGGCCAAACACGGTGCCCAGTGAGCTGGCCGGGAAGATGACCCGGTACAGGCCGTAGCCGACGCTGATGAGCACGGCGTAGCTGATGCCCTGGAGCACGCGCAGCGCCACCAGCGCGTGGAAGCTGGACGCCAGTGCGCAGCCGAGCGACGCGAGCGTGAACAGCACCAGTCCGAGCGTGTAGAAGCGCCGTTCGCCGATCCTGGAACCGAGCGATGCGCAGATGAGCATGGTGGCCGCGCTGGCCACCTGGTAGCCGTTCGCCACCCAGATGACGGCGGCCGCGCTGACGTCGAGATCGTTGGCGATGGTCGGCAGGGCGATGTTGACGATGGAGCTGTCCAGCGCCGACATGAATACGCCGATCAGGATGGCGGCCGCGGCGAAATAGCGCCTGGGGAGCTCGAAGCCTGCATCATCGGCGTCATGGGTCATGTCGGTGGCGGTGGACCTAGCGTGAGGGTGAGGCGGGCGCGCCGGCCGGACAGGATGCCAGGGCCGCCAGCGATTTCAGGATGAGGGCGGTGACGCCCCAGATGTCGTGCTCTTGTCCGGCCCAGTACCAGGCGCCGGCGCGTTCGCCGTCCGCGTATTGTCTTGGCAGGTCCGGGTCCAGCAGCGCCGAGAAGGGGAACTCGAAAATCTCGTCGACCTCGGCGGGCGCCGCCTGCCACGCGGCGGCGGGCGAGGCCAGGCCGATGACGGGGAAGATGGCGTGATTGCGCTTGCGCGTCTTGTGCAGCGGCAGGCAGCCCACCAGCTCGACGGCGCCGGGATCGAGCAGGATCTCTTCGCAGGCTTCGCGCAGGGCGGTGGCGCCGACGCTGGCATCGCCGTCTTCGGGCCGTCCGCCGGGAAAGCTGACGTGGGACGAGTATTCCTTCAGGCTCGAGGCGCGCCGCGTGAGCAGGATCGTGGGATCGCTGCGCGGCACGATCGCAACCAGCACGGCGGAGAATTTCCATTGCCCGTCGTTGTCGGGAAAGTGCAGTCGGGCGGCGGGCCAATCGATGGCGGCGGGAATCCGCTGGGCCCGCACGCCGTCCAGGATCGTGTCGAGGATGGCTTGACGGGGCGCGAGGATGGCGGGCGGTCGCGTCGCGCCGTCATCGCTGTCCAGGGGGGCCATGTCGCGCTCCTTGTCGGGGTGGGAGATCCGCGCTTCGATTGAGGGGGGAACGTCCGGGCCGGGATCAGCCGCGCGTTCGCAGCCTGGCGGCCGCCGACAGGGCGAGCTGCAGGACCACGGCGATGCACAGTGCCGCCAGCATCGAGTCCAGCACCATGTTGTCCCACAGCCGCGGCGGGCCGACGCGGAACTGGATGGTGTCGAACACCATGCCGGCGGTGAAGCCGGTGGCGGCGATGCCGCGCCAGCCGCGCAGCGGCACGCAGCGCAGCGCTAGCAGCACGGCGAGGGTCAGGATCCACAGGCGCGGTTCCAGGACCTGGGTGAGAAAGTAAGCCAACGAGGCGTCTCCGGATGGACGGGATGTGTCGCGACGGGGCCGGGCACAAAGCGGTAGTTTTAACCCAATCCGGCCGTTTTGGGCGGGGCGGGGGCGATCCTGGCCTGCAGCGCGATGCGGTTGCCTTCACTATCGCGGATCTCGGCCACCAGCCACTCGCCCGCCGGGGTCTTGGGGAACAGCACGGCGCCGCCGAGGGCGGCGGCGCGGCGCAGCGCCGCGTCGATGTCGGGAACGGCGAAGTAGACCACGGCGCCGGCCTCGGTCGGCAGGTAGACGGGGCCTTCGGCCAGGGCGCCGCTGGCGCCGTCGCGGCCTTCCTGGAACGGGAAATAGGCCATCCTGCTGTCGTGCAGGTCGACGATGCCGTCGAACGCGATGCCGAAGACTTCGCCATAGAAATGCATGGCGCGTTCGAGGTCGGCGGCGGGGATTTCCACGTGCGAGATCAGGTTCATGGGGCGGACGGTGGGATGCGAGGGGCGGGCCGCGTTGACGCGCGGGGCGGGTTGTGGGATTGTCCCAGGCCGTCGCTGCACTGCCTAGGGCCTGCGCGTGCCCTTTGGGAAGCCATGCAGGCGACGGCGCCGGATCGGCATCCGCTTTCCCTTCTACCCTCATGGAGTCTTCATGGTTACCTGCTATCTGCGTTACGTCATCGACCCCAGCCGCCTCAAGGAATTCGAAGCCTACGGCAAGATGTGGATTCCGCTGGTGGAGAAGTTCGGCGGCACGCACCATGGCTATTTCCTGCCGTCCGAAGGCGCCAACAACATCGCGCTGGCCTTGTTCACGTTCCCGAGCCTGGCCGAGTACGAGCGCTATCGCCAGCAGTCGATGCAGGACGCGCAATGCCAGGCGGCGTTCAAGTACGCCGAGGACACGCGCTGCATCCTGAGCTACGAGCGCAGCTTCTTCCGCCCCGTGTTCGACTGAGCATCGCGCGGCGCGGGGCGGGCCTGATCCGACCGCGCGCCTGTTATGCCCGGATTTCGGCGGCTCTGTGTCTGTCGCGCGGCGCGGGCGGTGCGGATAATTTTCCGCATCCGCCATCCCTTTGAAGGAACCAGCATGCGCTACCGCTACGTCACCGCCGATGTCTTCACCGAGCACGCCTATCAGGGCAACCCGCTGGCGGTGGTGCTGGAGGCCGACGGCCTCGACACCGCGCAGATGCAGCGCATCGCCCGCGAATTCAATTATTCCGAAACCAGCTTCGTGCTGCCGCCGCGCGATGCCGGGCACACGGCCTGGGTGCGCATCTTCACGCCCGACCGCGAGGTGCCGTTCGCGGGCCATCCGAATGTGGGGACGGCGGTAGTGCTGGCGCGCGAGATGATCGCGGCCGGCCAGCCGGCGCCGGCGCGCTTTGTGTTCGAGGAGGAGGCGGGCCTGGTGCGCATCGATCTGCGGTATGGCGAGGACGGCCGCCTGCTGGGCGCCGAACTGGCCGCGCCGCAGCCTTTGACCCTCGCCAGCCAGGTGACGGCCGAGGCCGCGGCGCGCGCATTGGGCCTTGCGCCCGCCGATATCCTGCTGGCCGAACATGCGCCGCAGGTGGTGTCGGTGGGGCTGGTCTTCCTGGTGGTGCAACTGGCCAGCCGCGACGCACTGCGTCGCGCCCGGCCGGATCCGGCGGGCTATGCGGCCTTGCTGCCGCTGGATGGCGCCCGCTCCATCTATGCCTACACCACCGATTGCGGCGCCGATACGGCGCTGGGACCCACGGATATCCAGGCGCGCATGTTCACCGGCCGCATGACCGAAGACCCTGCCACGGGCAGCGCGACGGGCGCGGCGACGGCATTGCGGGCGGCGCTGCGGGGCGCGGGCGCGCTGCGTCTGCGGGTGGGCCAGGGGGTGGACATGGGACGCGCCAGCCTGTTGCTGGCGCACGCCGAGGTGCGCCCGGACGGCGTGTGGGCTGGCGTGGCCGGCCAGGCGGTGGTGGTGATGGAGGGCACGCTGCCCGCGCCCGCCGCGGCCTGAATGCGCCGGCGCGAGCTTGTCGCGGCGCATCGCGGTCGTGTATGCTGGCCGCCATGCACCGCACCCATCATGCCCCGCCGGCCGTGCCGGCCCGGGCGGACAACCGACGAATCACTCGACGCCTGCGTTGAGTGGCAAGCCGTGTTCGAGCGCCGGATTCTCCCGGCGTTCCATCCAGAAGGCCACGATACCCCTCGTGGCCTTTTTGTTTGCGCGGCATGCGCGCTTTGCTTTCCTGCCATCGAGGCGTAGCGCCCGGCCTTCGTTTTTCCCATCGAGAGGAACGAAGCATGAAGCATCCCGAACTGGCCATCCGGTCTTTCCATCCGGCGGACGAAGCCGCCATCATCCAGCTGTGGACCGACTGCGGATTGACGCGGCCCTGGAACGATCCGCGCAAGGACGTGGCGCGCAAGTTGACCGTGCAATCCGACCTGTTCCTGGTCGGCGAGGCGGACGGCGCCATCGTCGGCACGTTGATGGGCGGCTATGACGGCCACCGCGGCTGGGTCAACTACCTGGCGGTGTCGCCGGCCCATCAGCGCCGTGGCTACGCGTCGGCGCTGATGCGGGCGCTGGAACGCAAGTTCCTGGAGATGGGCTGCCCCAAGATCAACCTGTTGATCCGTTCGGGCAATCTGGCGGTGAAGGACTTCTACGCCAGCCTGGGGTTCCAGCAGGACGAGGTCATCAGCCTGGGCAAGCGCCTGATTCCAGACCTGTGATGCGGGGAGGGGGGGCGCGGCCGCCTCGCGCCCGGACTGACCGCCAGGCGACGCGCCGGCCGGGCTTGCGGATTGCGCAAGCCTGGCCTTCACATCGGCTCGGTCAGGTATACCGCCTCGCGGCCGACGATGGGCATGCGGGTGGGCATGAAGATCGTGCAGTTGTCGCACGGCGAGCGGATTTCCTCGCCGGCGTTGATGGCGATGAGGTCGCCCTTGTCGAAGACCTCGAAGCCGAGCACCGGCCGGGTGAAGGTGAAGTCTTCCGACTTGACCATATGGACTTCGAGCAGCCGGAAGGGCTGGGCTGGCGTGGACGGCGCGTTGCCGGCCGGCGTGTCGACCAGGCCCAGGTGCGCCAGGAAGCGCAGCGTGACGTCGGTGGCGAGCGTGGCGGCCGATTGCGCGAAATGCTGGCCGCATTCGACCACCAGCGCGCCGCCGCTGTCCGAAGCGGGGTCGCCATGACGGCCGTAGTTCAGCACGCCGGTGCCGGGGAAGCGGCCGGCCGGCATCACCAGTTGCACCGCGGGGGCGCCGACGGCGGCGGCCAGCGCGGCGTTGCGCGCCATTTCGGGATAGACCCAGAACGGCTGCACCGGCGCCCGCGTCGAATGGATGTCCAGCACGTAATCGGCGGCATCCAGCACCGGGCGCAGTTCGCGCGCGCGCCGCAGTTCCGGGCTCTGTTCGTTGCCGTCGAGCCATTCGGGCGACCAGATACGGTTCAGGTTGTGGACCAGCTGGCGGTTTTCGTAAGGGTTGTCGATGTCGAAGGCGTTGTACGCCTCCATGTTGGCGAAGCTGACGGTAAGCGTGCCGACCTTGGGGCGCACGCCCGTATCGAGCAGGTGGGTGGCGGCCACCATGCCGCAGATTTCATTGCCGTGGGTCAGGGCGTTGATCAGCACGTGCGGGCCGGGCTTGCCCGATTCAAAGCGGTGCACGTAGTCGATGCCGGTGTTGCCCTGGCGATAGGCGGACAGGTCGCGCGGCAGGACCTCGAGCGGCGCGGTGTCGGGAGCGAAAGCGGGATTGGACATGGCGGGAACCTATTCCGGACGGATGCCGGCGCGGTCGATCAGGTCTTTGTACAAGGCCAGGCGCTGCGACATCATGTCGGTGAATTGTTGGGGGGACTGCAATTCGGGCGGCAGGGCGCCGCTCTTTTCCAGCGACTGCGCCGTGGCTTCCTGGCGGGCGGCGGTCTGCACCGCCTCCAGCAGTTTCTGCAGGACGACGGGCGGCGTGCCGGCGGGCGCGGCGAGTCCGATCCACGACATTGAATTGAGCACGGGGTAGCCCAGCTCGGCGAAGGTGGGCACGTCGGGCAGCGAGGGAAGGCGATTGGGCGCGGCCACGGCCAGCGCGCGCATCTTGCCGGCCTGGATGTGGGGCAGGAAGGGCGCCAGGTTATCCAGCGCGAACTGGGCCTCGTTGGACAGCAACGCGTTGAGCAGCGGCGCGCCGCCGCGATAAGGCACGTGCACCGCGCCGACCTGCAGGGTGTGCTTGAGCAGTTCGGCGTTGAGCTGCCCCATGCTGCCGACGCCGGCGGTGGCGAAGTGGACATCGTCCGGGTGCGCCTTCAGGTGGGCGATGAATCCGGCGAAATCCTTGACGGGCAGGGCGGCGCTGGTCACCAGCACGTTGGGCGAACGCGCCAGCTGCGAGATCGAGGCGAAATCCTTGATCGGGTCATAGCCCAGGTTGGGATGCATCAGCGGGTTGGCCAGGTGCGAGCTTTGCGACGAGGCCACCAGCGTGTAGCCGTCGGGCTTGGCGCGCGCCACGCGCTGGCTGCCGATGGCGCCGCCGGCGCCATCGCGGTTCTCGACCACGATGGTGACGCCGAGGATCTTGCCCAGCACTTCGGCATAGAGCCGGCCGGCCAGGTCGACGGAACCGCCGGCGGGAAAGGGCACCACCAGGGTGATGGGACGCGAGGGATAGGCGGCGTCGGCGCGGGCCGACAGGGGCAGCAAGGCGGCGGCCAGGCCCGCGATCAGCAGTTGGCGGCGGGCGGGCGACAAGGCCTCGGACGGGTGCTTCATGAAGCTCTCTTGTGGGGAATAACGGTTCGATCTATTCTGCAATATGCATTGCAAAACGAAATATAGTCTGCAATGAACGTTGTTGAATTTGGGGTTATCACCTAGGCCGTGATCCGGCCGGAGCCCGGCACCTTGGAGTCCGCCCGCATCGTGAATCTGCACCAGCGCATCGCCGCCTACGACAAGAAACTGACCAAGACCGAACGGCGCCTGGTCGAGGACATGCAGGCGCGCTATCCCCAGGGCCTGCTCGAGTCCGCCACGGCGCTGGCGCGCAACGTGGGCACCAGCGCGTCAACCGTGGTGCGGCTGCTGGCCAAGCTTGGCTATGACAGCTACGCCCAGGCGCAGATGCAGGCGCGCGCCGAACTCACGGCGCGGCTGGCCTCGCCGGGAGAGCGGGCCGACGCGGTCAGCGTCGACAATCCATCGGCGCAGGCCTGCCTGCGCAACGCCTTGCTGCACGACCAGCACAACCTGGAAACGACCTTTGCCGCCATCGACGTGGCGGCGTTCGAGGCCGCGGTGCGGTTGTTGACACAGCGCCGCGCGCGCGTGCACGTGCTGGGGCTGCGCCAGGCCGCGCCGCTGGCCAGCCACATGGCGCTGTACCTGAACCTGTGCCTGCCGGGCGTGCGCGCCATGACGGCATCGGGGCCGTTGTTCCTGGAAGACCAGCTGTTGTGGCTGGACGAGCAGGATGTGCTGCTGGCGTTCACGTTCCGGCGCTACTCGGTGGCCGCGGCCAATGCGGTCAAGGTCTTCAGGGAGCGTGGCGGCAAGGTGGTGCTGGTGACCGACTCGGCCGCGGCGCCGGCCGCGGCCCAGGCACACCATGTGCTGTTGGCGCGCACCTCCAGCGCGTCGCCATTCGATTCGCACGTGGCGGCATTGTCGATCTGCAATGCCTTGCTGGCGGCGGTGGCGCTGCGCCGCAAGAAGGAACTGGCCGCGACGCTCGAACGCGGCGAGGCCTTGTGGGACGCGCAATGGATCCATCCGCCGGCGCGTTGAGTGGCGGCGGAGCAGGGCGCGCAGGCGTGTCCGGCGCGCCCCCGCGTGTGCGCGCCGGTGCCGCGGAAACGGCCTGGATTCAGGGCTTTATCGCGCTTGTCCAGATACGTCGGCACCATGCGTCCTAGTACTCCATAACCCCCTGAAAACATTGCTTTTCAAGCCCGCTTTTTGTTGGCATATTGCGGGCGGATCAAGCGGATTTCAGGAGAGGAGGATATGGATGTGTGGCCACAGCGTCGCATCGATGGCTTCGAGGTGCAGTGCGAAGTCGTCAGTCTCGACGCCGGTGTGTTGGCGATAGAGATCAGCGTGGCGCGGGCGGGCGATGCGGCCTTCCGGCGGCGTTGGTCGCTGCCGCGTTTCGTGACCTTCGCCGATGAGGGCGTGGCGCGGCGGCATGCCGAACTGGTGTTGTCCGGCATCGTCTCGGTGGATCTGGCTACTGGTGAACCGCGCTACGGCATTCTCTGAAAATGCCATTTTCGGCCGGGTTTCGCTCGGCTTGCAGGCTGGTATCGAGACGCGGATTGCCCTACCAAATGTTGCTCCGGCGGGCCGCGCAAGCGGGCATGGCGCCTTGCGCCACCCATGGTCCGGCATGGGTTCCGTGGAACGCCGGCCCGGTAGGTTTTGTTTCGTTTATCACATCATGTGCCTTGCGCCCATGCTCGAGGCCGGTAGAGTGGATAACGGATGACAACAAAAAAGGAGAGTTCCATGTTCGACACTTTTCCTGTCCTGCGCCGCGTCGGTCTGGCCGCCGCGACCATCAGCGTGGCCGGCCTGTTGTTTGCCGGTTGCACCACGACTTCGCCGCAATCGAATGCTTCCGCCACGGAGCAGCGGCAGTCGATCAACAGCGCGGCCAACGCGTCTCTGGGCAAGCTGTACGAAGCCGCGCCGCAATCGAAGGACCTGGTCGCGCGCGCCAAGGGCGTGCTGATCTTCCCTGACGTGTTGAGCGGCAGCTTCTTCATCGGTGCGCAACACGGCAAGGGCGTGCTGCGTGTCGGCGGCGCCAACGCCGGTTACTACAGCACCACGGCGGGTTCGATCGGCTTCCAGGCCGGCGCGCAGTCCAAGGCGATGTTCGTGCTGTTCATGACGGATGAAGCCCTGAACAAATTCCGCAACAGCAACGGTTGGACGGTGGGCGCCGATGCCACCGTGGCGGTGGTCAACATCGGCGCCAACGGCCGTATCGATACCAATACGGCGCAGCAACCGGTGGTGGGTTTCGTGCTCAACAACGGCGGCCTGATGGCGGGCGTGTCGCTGGAAGGCACCAAGATCGCGAAGATCGATATGTAAAGACCGTCGCGGCCGGCCCTGCGGCCGACGACGCAAACAAGAACGCCGCGGCGCAGGCCGCGGCGTTTTGCGTTGAGAAGGCGCGCTTCAGCGCAGGATGTCGTCGCCGTGGTTGCGCACCGCGCTTTCACGTTCGATTTCGGCGGCTTCGATCTTCGGATCCAGGCCGCGCCAGCGCAGGATGCGGCCGCGTTCCTCGGCGGGTTCCCAGCCCAGGATGCCGTAGCGCGTGATTTCGGTTTCTCCGGTGTCGAATGCCACTTCGAAGTAGCCCTGACGATCGGGTAGCGTGCTGCCGGGGTACCAGTCGGTTTCAGGCATGGTGGACTCCTTGCTAAGCGATGAAGGGGCGCCGGCCTCGCTCCGGGGCCGGACGCTTTTCATTGTGGGGCTGGCAGCCCGATCCCGCAAGCGCGCGGGCCTTGCGCGGCGCCTAGCCCAGCGGGACGGCGGTGGTGTAGAGCACCTGCTTGAGCGCGAAGCTGGAACGGATGCTGGCCACCCCGGGAATGCGCGTGATGTGTTCGACGATCAGGCGCTCGAGCGCGTCGACGTCGGGCACCAGGGCGCGGATCAGGTAGTCGGCGTCGCCGGACATCAGGTAACACTCCATGATTTCCGGCAGCACGGCGATCTCGCGTTCGAACACATCGAGCGCCGCCTTGCGCTGCTTGTCCAGCGAGATCTGGATGAACACATTGACCTTCAGGCCGAGCTTGCGCGCGTTGAGCAGCGTGACGCGGCGGTCGATCAGGCCTTCGGTTTCCAGGCGGCGCACGCGCGCCAGGCAAGGCGATGCCGAGAGATTGACGCGCGCGGCCAGCTCGACGTTGGTCAGGCGCGCGTCGCGCTGGAGTTCGTTGAGAATGCGGATGTCGGTGGCATCCAGGTTGATATCCGGCATAACAGACCTGTCGTTCGTGGATGGGCAATGCATTTGTGCCGAGTATGCCCGTTCCTGCGGTGAATTGAGGTGAAATATGCTGGGGTTTACCCTATAGACTATTCCTTTATTTGGCGAATTGGCCAAGGTGCGGAATATTCAAGCGGTAGATGTGGCGGTAATGATTCAGCAGAGCACGTTGCGCAAGTTCTGGCCCCTGGCGGGGGCGGTCATGATCTGGGGCGGCAATTGGCCCGTCATGAAACTGGGGCTGGCGCACATGAGTCCGCTCTGGCTGGCGGCCAGCCGCTTTGGCTCGGCGGCGCTGATCAGCGTGGTGGTGCTGGCGGCGCTGCGGCGGCTGCGATGGCCGACGCGCCAGGAGTGGCCGCTGGTGGCCGGCGTGGCGCTGCTGCAGATGGGCGCGTTCACGGCGCTGGCGCTGTGGGCATTGCAATACGTGGCGCCGGGACGCGCATCGGTGATCGCATACGCCACCTCGATCTGGGTCATTCCGCTGTCCTCGCTGGTCCTCAAGGAGCGATTGTCGGCGGCGCAATGGCTGGCCACCGCGCTCAGTTATGCCGGCATCGGCGTGATCGTGGCGCCGGCGTTCAGCCCCTGGCAGGCGCATACCGTGATCGGCCTGGTGATGCTGCTTGGCGCGTCTTTCGCCTGGGCCTGCAACATCATCCAGTTGCGTGGCAACCGCCATGTGCGGCTGGGGGCCGACATGATCCCGTGGCAGACGGCGATCGCCACCGTGCCGCTGGCGGCCCTGGCATGGCTGCGCGATGGCGCCCCGCTGTTCCTGGCCGTGCCCGATGCCTGGCCGGTGATCCTGTATACCGGACCGCTGGCCACCGCGCTGACTTTCATCGTGGTGCTGGGCATGACGCAGAAACTGCCGCCGGTGGCGACCTCGATCGCGATGCTGTGCGTGCCCGTCATCGGCCTGATCGTATCGTCGCTGGTGTTCCATGAGCGCATTTCGCCGGACCTGGCCCTGGGGCTGGGGCTGATCGCATTGAGCGTGGCGGGGTCGGCGCTGGCGTCGCGCCGTCCCCTGGCGCTGCGGCCGTCGTAGGGCCGGCATGCTATCGTTGCAGTATTGAACTGAGAGTCACGCATGGCATTGCATCGTTTCGAGAAAGGCGAACTGGGACATTGGCTGCGCATCGTTGCCGACAATTCGGAACCGGGCGCCGTGCAGACCAGCGTGCCCGCGCACGTGGCCGAAGCGTTGCAGACTTTACGTTGCATCGATGCCGGCCCCGGGGGCGCCTGGGTGATCACCGAAAAAGGCAAGCTGGCGCTGCGCATGGAAGAACCCGGCGCCATCCATTTGCGCTAGGGCGGATGGAGCGGCGCCGGCCGGCGCCGCTGTTCATCTCCAGGCCGATTCCGGCCGTCCTCATGATTCGTCCCCTCCGATTCCGCTACAGGTTCATGACGTACGCGTCGACGCGGGGGATTCCGTCCATTTCTTGCGAATGTTCATGTGATATTTCACGATGTCCGCGCTTGTCCGGGCGGGCTACGGGAATCTCCTGAGACGGTTTGTTCGATTTGGCTGCGTCCGGACGTATCGCGGCGCGCGCGCCGCCGGTAAGATGAACTTGCGTGACGGATTCAGGTCTATTCATAGCGCGGGAATTCTGCACCCGCATGCGTCACGCGTGGTTCACGCGTTTAGGTAACCGACTGGGAGGTAGCACATGCAGCATCGTGACCAGGAAGTACTGATCGACGTTTCCACAGCGGCCATGGATACCGGCGGATATGGCGTATTGCTGACGGTAACGGCCGAGGGCGGCACCGAAGTGGATGCCGCGTTTTCCCACTTGGGCAACTGCGCTTCGTTGGACGAGGCACGCGATCGCGCGGAGATATTCGCGCAGAACTGGGTCGAGGAAAACATCTTCCGCTAGGCGCTCGCGCGCTGTACGGAAGCTGAACGGCTGTACGGGTCTGTGTGCGCATGACGCTCAGAATGGCGTTCCGGAGATGGCGACGAAAATTTCGGTTATCGTCGCTGCTCCATAACAAGCGGCCCTTATCGGGTTTGCGTCGTTCCAAGATGACTGCCGCACAGACCAACTCCGCGCTGGCGGAGCACATCACCGCATTTCGCGAGCATTTCGACTCCGTCATCCTGCCCCTGTGGATGGGGCCGGGCTTCAATGACACCCTGGGTCTGCCCTTTGAATCCCTGGATGCCGCCAGCGGCGCGCCGTTGCCGGCCGAGCGTTATCGCGCCATGGCGTGCGCGCGCCAGCTGTACGTCTATGCCGCGGCGCCGGGCGCCGCGGCGGGCGCGCACGCCGATCGCCTGTTCGATTCGCTGGTGCGCGTGTTTCGCGACGAGGCGCATGGCGGCTGGCACTACAGCGTCGACGCTCAGGGACGCCCGCTGGACCTGACGCAGGATCTGTACACCCACGCTTTCATCGTGTTTGCCTGCGCCGCGCATTTCCGGCGCTCGCGCAACGCGCAAGCGCGCAAACTGATGCTGGCCACGGCGGAGGTCATCGAGTCGCGCTTCAAATCGGCCGACGGCCTTTATCACGCCGCCTTGAGCGCGGACTGGAAGCAGGTGCTGCGCGGCCCCGCGCAGAACCCCATGATGCATCTGACCGAGGCCTATCTGGCCGCCGCCCAGGTGGCGGAACCGGCGTTGTTCGCCAAGCGGTTGCGCGGGTTGGCGCAGGTCATGACCCAATCGTTCCTGAGCGCGTCGACGCAGTGCATTGCGGAGCTGCCGCAGGGCACGCCGGGCAATCGTATCGAACCGGGCCATCAATTCGAGTGGTTGTCTCTGGTGCGCGAGTCGGCCGAGGTGTTCGATGGGCTGGACCTGGCCGAGTCCCTGCCACGCGGCGTGCATTGGGCCCGAGGCCATGGCGTCGATGCGGGCGGCGTGGCGGCGGCGCTGGACGAGCAGGGCGCGGTGCTGGACGATACCCGCCGCATATGGGCGCAGACGGAGCATCTGCGGATGCTGGCGGTGTTGGGCGAGCAGGCGGCCCTGAACCAGGCGTTGGCGGCGTTCCGTGCCCGTTTCCTGCATCCCGGCGGTTGGTATGAATGCCTGGACGCCGCCGGGGCGGTGGTGCGTCCGGACATGCCGTCGACTTCGCCGTACCACCTGGCGACCTGCCTGGCGGCGCTGCCAGGCGTTGTTTAATTGCGCCGTTAACAATTTTTGTTTAATCGAGGATAGGTTTTAATAGAAAAACATTGGTGAAATCCCTTACAATTTAGTAACTATGTTTGTGGGGAAGCATCAATGAGCGTTATGTGCTTGGCTTGCCAACGCATCAACCCCGGGCTTGCAGGCGTCGCGCCGCATTCGCATCTGGGGCACCAGGGATTCACCAACCCGACACAGAAAGGCCGCGAGGAAAGCCGCGAAGACCATTTCCGTTGCTTGAACTGCGGCGCCAAGTGGCTGCGCGAAACGGACAAGTGGGGCGTGGACCTGGGCTTCAAATTGGCGCCCTGAGGGCGTCGATATAGGGTGGCGCCGCAAGGTCGCTGCAATTGCTTGTTACTGTCGGGCCCCGTTTCGGGGCCCGTTTTGTTTCCTGGCCGTTACACGGCTGTGCCGGCGGCCGGCGCGGTGTTGTCGGGATCCTGGCGGGCGGTGTCCAGCAACCATTGCCGGAAACAGGCCAGTGCGTAGTGGTCGCGACGCTGGGGCGGCGCGCACAGATGGTAGCCGCGCGAGATGGCGATGCGCAGGTCGGGGAAGGGCGCGGCGACGCGGCCGCTCTGCAGGTCGTCCTGCAGCAGGCAGCGCTGCAGCACGGCGATGCCCATGTCGGCCATGACGGCGCGGACCAGGATGCTGACCTGGTCGAAACCGCCGGCCAGCTTGAGGCCGTCGCGGCGCACGTCGGCGGCCTCGAACCAGCGGGTCCAGTTGTCCATGCCGTTGGAGTGGTACAGCAATGGTTCGCCGAGCAGCCCCGCGGGGGTGTCCCACAGGCCGGCAGCGCGCCGCGCCGCCAGCCGGGCGGGGCTGCAGATGGCGATCATTTCCCGGCCGATCACGTAGTCCGCCTGCCAACCGGGCCATTGGCCGGTTTCTCCGGAAAGGATGCTGGCGTCGGGCGTGGCGCCGGAAAAATCCTCGTTGCGGCGATAGGCCGCGAAGCCCAGCTGGATGTCGGGATGGCGTCGGTGGAAGTCGGGCAGGCGCGGCACCAGCCAGGCGCTGGCCAGGGTCGGCACGCTGGACAGGGTCAACCGCAGGCGGCGGTCATCGGCGCGCAGTTCGGCGCTGAGCGCCTCGATGGCCTGAAGCGGCGCCTGGCCGCCTTCATAGAGCTTGCGGCCGGTCTCGGTCAGGGTCAGGCCGTGGGCGTTGCGGCGCATCAGCGGCTGGCCGAAATGCGCTTCGAGCCGCGCGATGGCGCGGCTGACGGCGCCCTGGGTCACGCACAGGGTCTCGGCCGCCAGGGTGAAACTGCCCAGCCGCGCGGCCGTCATGAAGGCGTGCAGCTCGGACATGGACGGCGAGTGCAGGCGCATGGCGCGGCGGTCCCCGGGGCCAGGCGACAGGCCCCTTAGCATGAGCGTTGGTAATGAAGGCGTGCAATATAGTCGTTTGAAAGGGGATCGTAAAGTTCGGACACTGGCGGCCTCGCAGCAAGACCTGCACCTTTTTCCGGAGTCGCTCCATGTCCCGCCGCTTTTTCGGCTGTTCCGCGCGCATCGCGCTCGCCGGCGTCTGCGCCGCGCTGTCCTTTGCCGGTCCGGCGCAAGCCGCCGACTATCCCTCCCGCCCCATCAAGCTGGTGGTGCCGTTCGCCGCGGGCGGTTCGACCGACATCGTGGCGCGCCTGGTGGCCGAGTACGCCGGCCGCGACCTGAAGCAGACCATCGTGGTCGAGAACAAGGCCGGCGCGGGCGGTTCGCTTGGCATGGAACAGGTGGCGCGCTCGACCCCCGACGGCTACACCATCGGCATGGCGACGATGAGCACGCACGGGTCGAATCCGGCGGTCTATCGCAAGATGAACTATGACCCGCTCAAGGACTTCGAGCCGGTGGCCAACGTGCTGGCCGTGCCCAGTATCTTCGCGATCAATCCGCAGGTCCCCGCCAAGAACATGGCCGAGTTCGTCGCGCTGGCCAAGGGGCAGGCGGACAAGTACAGCTTTGCCTCGCCGGGCGTGGGCTCGCTGGGCCACGTGAACATCGAGAACTTCATGATGCTGGCCGGCATCAAGCTGCTGCACGTGCCGTACCGCGGCGCCGGTCCGGCGCTCAATGACGTGATGGGCGGGCAGGTGGACGCCATCACCGACAACCTGTCCTCGACCCTGCCGCAGGTGCTGGGCGGCAAGCTGCGGCCGCTGGCGGTGCTGGGCGCCGAACGCTCGCCGCTGCTGCCGGACGTGCCGACCTATATCGAACTGGGCTACCCCGACATGGGCACGGGCGGCTGGTTCGGCCTGGTGGCGCCGGCCGGCACGCCGCCGGCGGTGATCGAGCGCCTGAACCAGGCGGTGCGCGCGGCGATGCAGGATCCGGAGTTCCGCAAGAAGGCCGAGGACGTCGGTGGTACGCTGATGCCGACCACGCCGCAGGAATTCAAGACGCAGATCGAACAGGCCCTGGCGCGCTACGCCAAAGTCGCCAAGGCCGCCAACATCCAGGCTGACTGACGATGACGAACGCCGACTTCCAAGCCGTTTCCGTGCATGCCCCGACCGCGCCGGCCCTGCCGCTGGTGTGTGACTCGCCGCACAGTGGCGAGCAATACCCCGCCGATTTCGGCGCCGCGGCCAGCCTGGCGCAGTTGCGCCAGGGCGAGGACACGCACGTGGACGCCTTGTGGTCGGCGGCGCCGGCATTGGGCGCCACGCTGGTGGCGGCGCACTTTCCGCGCGTCTACATCGATCCCAACCGCACGCTGCGCGATCTGGATCCGGAGTTGCTGGCCGAACCCTGGCCGGAACCGCTCGATCCCGGCGAGAAGACCCGGCTGGGCAAGGGCCTGATCTGGCGCCGCATGGACAAGGCCACGCCGATCTATGACCGCAAGCTGTCGCTGGCCGAAGTGCGCCATCGCATCCAGGCGTACTACGAGCCGTATCACGCGGCGCTGGCGCAGGCCATCGAAAGCGCGCAACGCGATTTCGGCGCGGTCTGGCACTTGAACCTGCACTCGATGCCGAACGATGCCTATGAGCGGCTGGGCCGCGAGAGCGCGCATCCGCTGGCCGATTTCGTGCTGGGCGACCGTGACGGCACCACCTGTGAGCCGGAGTTCATCGCCCTGATCGAGACGGCGCTGCGCGACCGCGGCTATGCCGTGGCGCGCAACGATCCCTACAAGGGCGTGCAGCTGATCGCGCAGATCGGCCAGCCGGCATTGAACCGGCACAGTCTGCAGGTGGAGATCCGGCGTCCGCTGTACATGGACGAGGCGACCCGCGAGCGCAACGCGGGCTTCGAATCGCTGCGCGCCGACCTGTCGCAGGTGCTGGCGCAGGTGGCGCAATACGTGCGCGCGCGCATGTCGGCGATATCGTCGACAAAATAGACGCGCGTGCATCGTCGCGATCCCGCGGCCCCGGTTGACGCAAGCCAATCGGGGCCGTCGTGCTTGCGCTTAAGTTTCCCGGCGGGCGGCCGTTGTCGCTAACAACGTGCTGCGTCGATCATTGGCGCGGCCTACAGGGAACCGGTATGGCCGAGAAGATCATCAATGGTTTTTCCGTCGTGGCGTACGCGACGCAACCCGAGGGGCGCATTCCGGCGCGCGCCTTTCTGGAAACGCGGCGCCTGCCGGTGAAAGCGGATGCGGCGGCCAAGGCCCCCGGCGCCCCGGACGCGCAGCCGCCCTGTGAGACGCCCGATGTCGAGGAAGAAGCCGAAAGCCTGGCGTTCGAGATCTTCGTGACGCGTCGTTTCCGCGGCACGGTCGAAGCGATGTCGGCCGCGCGCAACGCGCTGGACCGCGTCAAGTCCGTCGACGAGCACGGCGTTCCCGACCACCTGCCGGACTAGGGCCGCGCGCCGCCTGCCGCGGGACCCGGCGGCGCGGCCGCCGCCCACATATTGTTATCCCCACTTTGTATTTGTCGAACGCCTGAGCGCGGGCCGATGATGCCGCATGGCAAGCATCGCCATTCACAGTCTGCTCAAAAGGAAGGTTGATGAATACGAACGTCCAAACGCGCGCCCATGCGGCGCGCGGCATTTCGCGACGCGCATTGCTGCGCGCGGCAACCGCGGCGGGCCTTGCGGCGCCGCTGGGCATGCTCGGTTCGCGCGTGCTGGCGGCCAATGGCGCGCCTCGCACCTACAAGATCGCGTGGAGCCAGACCGCGGTGTGCCAGTCGCCGGTGTCGGTGGCGCTGGAGCGCGGCTTTTTCGACAAGTACAACCTCAAGGTCGAGCGCATCAATTTCAGCGGCTCGACCGACCAGTTGCTCGAAGCCATCGCCACCGGCCATGCCGATGGCGGCATCGGCATGGCGCTGCGCTGGCTCAAGCCGCTGGAGCAGGGCTTTGACGTGAAGCTGGCGGTGGGCACGCACGGTGGCTGCATGCGCCTGCTGACCGCGGCGGACTCGCCGATCAAGAGCGTGCAGGACCTGAAGGGCCGCCGCGTGGCGGTGTCCGACCAGGCCAGCCCGGTGAAGAACTTCTTCGCGATCCGCGTGGCTCAGCTGGGCATCGATCCGGAGTCGGTGGACTGGCGCCAGTATCCGCAGGACCTGTTCGGCGAAGTGCTGAGAAAGGGCGAGGTCGATGCCATCGCCGGCGACGATCCGCTGATCTACACGCTGCGCGAGGACAACAAGCTGCGCGAGATCGCCACCAACATCGAAGGCGATTACGAGAACCGCACCTGCTGCGTGCTCGGGCTGCGCGGCGACCTGGTGCGCAACGATCCCGAGTCGGCCGCGGCCATCACCCGGGCGGTGATCGACGCGCAGCGCTGGACCGCGTCCAATCCCGACGAGACCGCCCGCATCTTCGCGCCCTACGTGCCGGGCAAGGTGCCGGCCGAGCGCGTGGCGGCGATCCTGCGCAGCCACAGCCATGGCCACGCGTCGACCGGCGGGGCGCTGCGCGAAGAGATCGTGGGCTATGCCAAGGATCTGAAGACCATCAAGGTGCTCAGCGCCAATCTCGATATCAACAAGTACGCGCAAGCGGTGGTGCCCAATGTCCTCGGCTGACACGCTGGCGGTTGGCGCGTTGCGCGGCGCGCCGGCCGCGGCGCAACCCTGGCGCCTGTGGAAGACCGGCGTGGCCGCCGCCGCCCTGTGGGCGGCGGTGGGCGCGGTGACCCTGCGCTGGCCCAACGTGGAGGTGGGCTTCACGTCATGGGGCTACACGCGTGAATTCGGCGTGGCGGCGTTGGTGCTGGCGGCCTTGCTGCTGCTGGCGGCGGTGGCCGGCGCCGCCCACCGCCGTCCGGTGCGGGCACTGCACCGGGCCGGGCCGTGGCTGCTGGCATTGGCCGTGGCGGTGGGCCTGTGGGAGGTCGCCACGGCCAAGCTGGCTCTGCTGCCCAGCCCGTTCTTCGCGCCGCCGCAGTCGCTGATCGAGGTCTACGTCAGCGACTACAAGCGGTTGGCCGACAGCCTGGCCAACTCGCTCTGGCTGCTGGCCAATGGCTTCGGCCTGGGCGCGGCGGCGGGTTTCCTGACCGGCGTGGCGATCGGCTGGTCGCGCGGCCTGGGCTACTGGGTGCATCCGGTGCTGCGCTTCCTGGGGCCGGTGCCGTCGACGGCGCTGCTGCCGATGGCGTTCTTCTTTTTCCCGTCGAGCTGGTCGGCGGCGGTGTTCCTGATCGCGCTGGCGACCTGGTTCCCGGTCACGGTGCTGACCTGGTCGGGCGTGGCGGGCGTGAACCGCGCCTACTACGACGTGGCGCGGACGATGGGGGCGAGCGAGTGGTTCCTGGTGCTGCGGGTGGCGATACCGGCGGCCTTGCCGCAGGTGTTCGTGGGCCTGTTCATGGGCCTGGGCGCATCGTTTTCGGTGCTGGTGGCGGCCGAGATGATGGGCGTGAAATCGGGACTGGGCTGGTATCTGTCGTGGGCGCAGGGCTGGGCGTCGTACGCCAATATGTACGGCGCGCTGATCGTGATGGCGCTGGTGTTCTCGGGGCTGATCACGCTGCTGTTCGCGGGGCGTGATCGCTTGCTGGCCTGGCAGAAGGGGGTGGTGAAATGGTAGCGGCGGCACAGGAAGCGGCGGCGCGCGGCGCGGCGCTGGCGGTGCGGGGCGTGAACCACCGCTTCGAGCTGGACGGCGCGGCGTTGCCGGTGCTGGACGATATCGACCTGGAGGTGCGGCCCGGCGAGTTCGTGGCGCTGCTGGGCCCGAGCGGTTGCGGCAAGTCGACTTTGCTGCGGCTGGTGGCGGGGCTGGAGCCGCCGGCCCAGGGCGACCTGCTGGCCGACGACGAACCGATCGACGGACCATCGCCATCGCGCATCGTGGTGTTCCAGGATCCGACGCTGTATCCGTGGCGGACCGTATGGCACAACGTGGCGCTGGGCCTGCAGGCGCGCGGACTGTTGAAGACGCAGCGCGCCCGGGTCGACGACGCGTTGCAGCGCGTGGGGCTGGCGGCCTTTGGCCAGGCCTATCCGCACCAGCTGTCCGGCGGCATGGCGCAGCGCGCCGCGCTGGCACGCGCGCTGGTGAACGATCCGCGCATCCTGATCCTGGACGAGCCGCTCGGCAAGCTCGATTCGCTGACGCGGATCGCGATGCAGTCCGAGCTGGTGGAGCTGTGGCAGCGCAGCGGCTTCACCGCCTTGCTGGTGACGCACGACGTCGAGGAGGCCCTGTTCATGGCCTCGCGCATCATTGTGTTGAGCGAACGGCCGGCGCGGATCAAGGATGAGATCGTCAACGACCTGCCGTATCCGCGCCATCGCGGCGACCCGCGCCTGGCCGAGTTGCGGCGCCAGGCGCTGGCCTTGCTGGGGCTGGATGCAACGTGGTGAGCAACGCGGCATTGGCGCTGGCGGCCCTGGTGGCGCCGGCGGGCATGCTGGCGTGCCTGGCCGCCGCGCGCCGGCGGGGCGATGCGATCACGGCCGGCCTGCCGCTGCCGTGGCTGGCGGCGCTGGCGTTGGCGGCGGTGGGCGGCGTGCTTGCGCTGGGCTGGCAACGGGTGCAGGGCGCGCCCGGCCTGCTGGGATCGCGGCTGGGGCACCTGGCCCTGGCCGTCGCCGCTGTGTTGCTGCTGGCGGCGCTGGTGGCTTGCTGGCTGCACAGCCGCGCGCCGGAACGGGCGGGGCAGGCGTGGCGCCGCGCCGGCGCCACGGTATTGGCAGCCTTGGCGCTGTTGGCGACGTTGCTGGCGTTGGCGATTGCCTGGCAGCCGGCGGAGGCGCTGGCAATCGCGCACTGGCCGTTCACCTGGCGCTACGACCCGGATCTGCCGGTCGGCACGCATACCTGGCGGCGCCTGGGACTGGCGGCGGGATTGACGGCGGCGGCGCTGGCCCTGCTGGTGGGCGCGCTGTTTGCGCGGCGGGGCCGGCTGGTATGGCTGACGGCCGCCGCGGGCCTGCTGGCCAGCGCCAGCTGGCCCGCGCCGCGCATGCTGCTGACGGAAGCGACGGCCACGTCGTACCAGCGTTCGCCCCTGGTGTTTTCGGATCGCAATCTGCTGCAAGGCGCGCGCCTGTACCAGAGCCACTGCGCGGCCTGCCATGGCGAGCGGGCGGATGGCCGGGGGCCGCTCGCGCCGGGGCTGCCGACCTGGCCGAGCGTGCTGGGCGCGGCGTTGTTCGAGAATCGGCTCGAAGGGGAGTTGCACTGGCGCCTGGCGCAAGGCGGCCACGGGCATGCCGTTGGCGCGCAGGGCGGGGACGGTCGCTCCGGCAGCGGACTGCCTGGCGACAGGCCGGCCGCCGCGGCGCGCGTTGCCGGTCCGCCGCAGGCCTTGACGGCCGACGAGATCTGGCAGGTGCTGGACTACCTGCGCGTGCACGCCTATGGCGTCAACGGTGGCGCGGGCATGCCGGCGGTTCCCGCGCCGGTGGTGGCGTTGTCGTGCCGCGACGGGCGCGCGGTCACGCTGGCCGGCCTGCGCGGCCTGCCGCTACGCGTGGTGGCGGCGATGCCGGGCGCGCCGCCGGAACCGCAGGATCCGCGCCTGTTGACCGTGGCGTTGACGCGCGGCGGTCCGCTGCCCGGGGATGCCGATTGCGCGGCGGTGGACGAGGACGCCTGGAATGCCTATGCGCTGGCCGCCGGGCTGGCGCCGCAGGGGCTGGCGGGCGCGCAGTTCATGGTCGATCGCCGCGGCTGGCTGCGGGCGCGGCGCCTGCCGGGCGCGGCGCCGGCCTGGACCAGCGCGGACAACGTCTGCGGGCCGGGCGGCCGCATGGAGAACACCACGGCGCAGGGCTTGGGCGCGCTGCTGCTGGCGATGGATCGTGCCCCCATCGGGATTCCGGATACGCGCCGCAGGCAGTAGCGCACTTCAGGCGGCATGGCGACTCGCCATCCGGGCACATTTCCCTTCCACTTTTCACATACGCGAGGCAGGCAAGATGAGCACGTTGAATGAATACCTGGGCCAGAAGCGCGAGGCGGTGCTGGCGCGCAATGCGCGAGACCCGCGCACGGTGACGCCGGTGAAGCTGCGCGCGCAGGTCAGCGCGGAAGGTCGCAGCGGCGTGCGCCGCATCCGCATCCGCGATCACCAGGTGGTGAGCGACAGCCCGGCGGATTTCGCCGGTTATGACCTTGGGCCGAGTTCGCCGGAACTGCTGTTGGGATCGCTGGGCAGCTGCCTGACGCACATCTTCCTGATCAAGGCGGCCGAGCTGGAACTGCCGCTGGAATCGCTGCAGGTGGAGATCGAAGGCGACCTGGATCCGCGCGGCGGCAAGCCGGGCTACGAGCAGGTGCCGTTCTTTCCGCACAACATCCGCTACACCGCGCACATCGTGTCGCCGGCCGACGAGGACGCGGTGCGGGCCGTGCATGAGGCGGTGGAGCAGTGGTGCCCGATCCTGAACCTGCTCAAGCAGCCGCAGCCGCTGGAAGGCAGCGTGCGGCACACGCGGTCACGGGCCTGAGCGGCCGGGGCCCCCGCCCGCGCGGTCGTCCGGTTGAAAGTCTCAGGTCAACGAGCTGCGCATCAGGATTTCGGTGAGCGCGCGGGTCGGCTGGTTGGGCGCGGGCGCCGAAATCACGATGAATTCCACCTGCGGCAGCGCCGGCAGGGCCAGTGCGCCGGCGGGCGCCGCCAGGCCGGCGGTGGACAGGTGCGAGGGCTGCACCGTGATGCCCAGGCCGGCGCGGGCGGCCGCCTGGCAGCCGGCGTAGCTGGTGCTGGTACAGACGATCTGCCAGCTGCGGCCGGCGCGCGCCAGCGCATCCAGCGCCAGGGTCCGGGTGACGCTGGGCTCGCGCAGCAGGATCAGCGGCAGCGGCGCGTCGGGCGCCAGGCGCAGGCCTTCGCGGACGCGCCACAGGAGCGCTTCCTTGTGCAGGGTCTGGCCGCGGCGGTCGCCGCGGCGGCGCTTGCCGATCATGACGTCCAGCCCGTTGTCGTCGAGCAGCCGGTAGAGGTCGCTGGTGACGCCGATGGTGATGTCCAGCTCGACTTCGGGATGCGCCTGGCGGAACGCGGCCAGCACGTCGGGCAGCGGGCCCATCGCCAGGTCGTCGGAGGTGCCGAGCCGCACGCGCCCGCGCAGGCGCGGGGCGTCGAACAGCCGCTCGGCGCGTTCGTGCGCGTCGAGGATGATTTCGGCGTGCACCAGCAGGCTGCGGCCGTCGCTGGTCAGGGCCAGTGAGTGGGTGTCGCGCAGGAACAGGCGGCGCTCCAGTGCCAGCTCCAGCTGGCGGATGTGTTCGCTGACGGTGGGCTGGGTCAGGCCGAGGCGGCGCGCCGCCTCGCTGAAGCTGGGCGCGCCCGCGGCGGTGGCGAAGGTCTTGAGCCAGAGCGGGTTGAGCATGGCGGCCTGCCTATAGGAAAGTTCGATAGCAGTTACAGTAACCAGTGGCCTTCACGATAGCAAGCCGCGCGCCTATAGTTTCCGCAACCTTCCTGGAAACCCCCCGCCATGCGCCGCTTCCTGCCCGACCAGTTCACCCTCATCCTGATCGCCACCGTGGCGTTCGCCAGCTTTTTCCCGGCCGTGGGCAAGGGCGCGTCGTTCATGATGGTGGCCAGCAATGTGGCGATTTCGCTGTTGTTCTTCCTGCACGGCGCGCGTTTGTCCACGGACGCGATCGTGGCGGGGGTCAAGGACGTGCGGCTGCATGCGCTGATCCTCGGGTGCACCTTCATCCTGTTCCCGGCGCTGGGGCTGGCGTTGCGGGCCGTGTTTCCCGGGCTGCTGACGCCGTCGCTGTGGCTGGGCGTGATCTTCGTGTGCACGTTGTCGTCGACGGTGCAGTCGTCGATCGCCTTCACGTCGATGGCGCGCGGCAATGTGCCGGGCGCGATCTGCGCGGCGACCGCGTCCAACCTGCTGGGCACCGTGCTGACGCCGCTGCTGGTGGCGGTGCTGCTGCATCGCCAGGGCGGCGGCCACGGCCTGGCCGACGCCGGCCGCATCCTGCTGCAGCTGCTGCTGCCGTTCGCGGTGGGCAGCCTGTTGCGGCCGTGGATCGGCGCCTGGGCGCAGCGCAACAGCCGGGTGCTGTCGAAGGTGGATCGCAGTTCGATCCTGCTGGCGGTCTACACCGCGTTCAGCGAGGCGGTGGCGCAGGGCATCTGGCATGCGTTCCCGGCGATCGACCTGGCGACCATGGTGCTGGTCAATGCGTTGCTGCTGGGGTCGGTGCTGCTGGTCACGACCTGGGGCAGCCGCAAGCTCGGGCTGTCCAAGGAGAACGAGATCACGCTGGTGTTCTGCGGGTCGAAGAAGTCGCTGGCATCCGGCATTCCGTTGGCCACGGTGCTGTTCGGCACCTCGCAGATGGGCATCGTGGTGCTGCCGCTGATGATCTTCCACCAGATGCAGCTGATGGTCTGCGCGGTGCTGGCGCGCCGCTACGCCGACCGGGCCGAGCCGACGCAGGCGGCCGAGCCGGCCCGCGCCTGAGGCCTCAGCCTTCGGCGGCCAGCGGCTGGATCTTGCCGCTGGGCTGCCAGTAGACGGCGCCGTCGCGTTCCTCGACCGCCAGCACGGTGAGACGGCCGTTCTTACAGGGGCCGCCCACGCACAGGCCGGTGTCGGGCTGGTAGGTGGCGCCGTGGCGGGCGCACATGATCAGGTCGCCCGCGCGGGTGAAGAAGCTGCCTTCCCAGTCGAGTTCGACGCCGACGTGGGCGCAGCGGTTCAGGTAGCCGTGCACCCGGTCCTGGTAGCGCACGAAGAAGGCGGTGGTGCGGCCCGCGCTGTCGGTGACCGGCAGTTTGACGCCGAGCCCGCCGTTGACCAGGTCGGTGGCGGCGCAGACGCGGACTTCGGGGGCGATGCGGGAATCCTGCATGGATGGCCTTGGAAGCAAAGGGTGCGATCTTCGGACAGGGGGCGGGGCTTGTCAATCCGCCGGCGCGGCGGTGTTTTCCTGCTGCCGCGCCCACATGGCGGCATACAGGCCGCCCGCGGCCAGCAGCTGCGCGTGGCGCCCGCGCTCGGCCACGCGGCCGTCCTCGAGCACCAGGATCTCGTCGGCATCGGCCACGGTGGACAGGCGGTGGGCGATGATGAGTGTGCTGCGGCCGCGGCTGACTTCGCGCAGGTTGGCCTGGATCTCCCGTTCGGTGCGGGTGTCGAGCGCGCTGGTGGCTTCGTCGAACAGGAAGATGGCCGGGTCCTTGAGCAGGGTGCGGGCGATGGCCACGCGCTGCTTTTCGCCGCCGGACAGCTTGAGCCCGCGCTCGCCCACCATGGTCTGGTAGCCGTCGGGCATGGCCATGATCAGGTCGTGGATGTGCGCCAGCCGGGCCGCGTGCTCGATCTCGGCATCCGAGGCGCCGGGACGGCCGTAGCCGATGTTGTAGCGGATGGTGTCGTTGAACAGCACGGTGTCCTGCGGCACTACGCCGATGGCGGCGCGCAGGCTGGCCTGGGTGACGTCGCGGATGTCCTGGCCGTCGACCAGGATGGCGCCGGCGTCGGCATCGTAGAAGCGGAACAGCAGCCGCGCGATGGTGGACTTGCCCGCGCCCGAGGTGCCCACCACGGCCAGGGTCTTGCCGGCCGGCAGGGTGAAGTTCACGCCCTTGAGGATGGGCCGGCGTTCGTCGTAGCCGAAGCGCACGTCGCGGAACTCGACCGCGCCGCCGGCCACGCGCAGCGGTAGCGCCTCGGGGCGGTCGGCCACTTCGCGGTCCTGGCCGAGCAGCTCGAACATGCGCTCCATGTCGATCATGGCCTGCTTGATCTCGCGGTAGATGAAACCGAAGAAGCTGAGCGGCGAGTACAGCTGCAGCAGGTAGGTGTTGACCAGCACGAAGTCGCCCAGGGTGTAGCGGCCCGCGGCGATGCCGCGGGCGGCCATCCACATCACCAGCGTCAGGCCCGCGGAGATGATGACGGCCTGGCCGACGTTGAGGATCGACAGGCTGACCTGGCTGCGCACCGCCGCGCGTTCGTAGCGGGTGAGCGAGGCGTCGTAGCGGCGCGCTTCGTGTTCTTCGTTGCCGAAGTACTTGACCGTTTCGTAGTTCAGCAGGCTCTCGATGGCCTTGGTGTTGGCCTCGGAATCGGTTTCGTTCATGAGCCGGCGGAACTTGGCGCGCCATTCGGTGACGGCCAGCGTGTAGGCCATGTACAGGATCACCGTGGCGCCGGTGGCCAGCGCCAGCCAGGCGTCGAACATGCGCCACAGCACGATGCAGACCAGGCCGATCTCGAAGAAGGTCGGCAGGATGTTGAACAACAGGAACGATAGCAGCGTCTGGATGCCCTTGGTGCCGCGCTCGATGGCGCGGGTCAGGCCGCCGGTCTGGCGCGTCAAGTGGAAACGCAGGGCCAGGCCGTGCAGGTGGCGGAAGATCCGCAGGCCGACCGAGCGGATGACGTGCTGGCCGACGCGGGCGAAGAGGGCGTCGCGCAGTTCCGAGAACAGCAGCGACAGCACGCGCGCGCCGCCGTAGGCCAGGATCAGGCCCAGCGGCACGGTCACGGCGCCCGGCGCGCCTTCGCCCAGGGCGTCGATGGCGTGCTTGTACAGCACCGGCACGTAGACGGTGGCCGCCTTGGCGGCGAACAGGCACAGCAGGGCGGCCACCACCCGGGCCTTCAACCCCGCCTGGCCGGGCGGCCAGAGGTAGGGAAAGAGGGTGCGCAGGGTGGCGAAACCACCGCGTCCGGCGGGGCGGGAATCTGGTGCGGTCATGGGGACGGAAGTTGTTCAGGCGGGGGGCGGCCCAGGGTTCCACGGGGGTGAAAGGCCCCGAAAAGGCCCATTATCCGGCACCAGCGCTATGATCTAGTTGAAAACCCCTGGGATGAAAGCACCACTCCCGGGGGTTTTCCATCCGGTTTTCGCATTGTTTTTCCATACGGGCGCAGCGGGGCGGGCCCGTCATCAACGGTAGGCCAGGGGGTACCGCCCGGCAACATCCCTGGCTGCGCGACCTGGCGCGATTTCGCCATGCGAGCGTCGCGTCGCAAGCTTGGGAGGGTGTTATGGCGAAGGTTCCCACAGTGAAACTGAACGACGGCGGCAAGATTCCGCAATTGGGCCTGGGCGTGTGGCAGGTGCCGGACGAGCAGGCCGCGGCCAGCGTCAAGGAAGCGCTGGCGGCCGGCTACCGTTCGGTGGACACCGCCGCGATCTACGGCAATGAATCCGGCGTGGGCGCCGGGCTGCGCGCGGCAGGGGTGGCGCGCAAGGATCTGTTCATCACCACCAAGCTGTGGAATGACAGGCACGGTTTCGACCAGGCCCACCAGGCGATGGACGAAAGCCTGGAAAAGCTCGGCCTGGCCTACGTGGATCTGTACCTGATCCACTGGCCGGTGGCGGGCAGCGAGAAGTTCGTCGACGCCTGGCGCGCCATGATCGAGATGAAGGAAGACGGCCGTGCCCGCTCGATCGGTGTGTCCAATTTCACCCAGGCCAACCTGGAGCGCCTGATCGATGCCACCGGCGTCACGCCGGCGGTCAACCAGATCGAGCTGCATCCGGGCTTCGCGCAGCGCGAACTGCGCGCTTTTCACGATAAGCACGGCATCGCCACCGAATCTTGGAGTCCGCTGGCGCAGGGCAAGATCACCCAGGACAAGACCATCCTGGAACTGGCGCGCAAGCATGGCAAGTCGCCGGCCCAGGTGACGCTGCGCTGGCACTTGCAGCATGGCCTGATCGTGATCCCGAAGTCCGTGACGCCGGCGCGCATCCGCGAGAACATCGACGTGTTCGATTTCGAGCTGTCGGGCGCGGAGATGGCGGCGATCGACGCCATCGAGGAAGGGCCCCGCCTGGGACCCGATCCGGAAAAGTTCGGCAAGTAGGGCGCCCGCGAGCGGCGGGCGCCGCCGGCGTGCCCAGGGCCTGCGCGGGGCTTCTTTCAGTGCCAGCCGGGCTCTAGGCCTCGGGTTGCCTGGGCGGGAAGAACCAGTAGCGCGCGATGACCACCAGCAGGATGGTCAGCGCCGTCCATGAGGCCCAGTGCCAGGCGCCGGTGCCCAGCAGCGCCGCCAGCAGGCCGAAGATGCTGAGCACGCCCAGCAGGGTCGGCACGCCCCAGACGAACAGGAAGCCGCGCGAGGATTTCTGCTTGCTCATGCGGGACTCCGTTGCGGGGTGGCGGCGGCCTGGTGCTTGCGCACCAGTTCGGCGATGCGGGCTTCGGTGGCGCGGCGCCGCGCCAGCCACAGGTAGAGGCCGCTGACCAGCACCACGATGGTGATCAGATCGAGCACGGCCCAGATGATCTTCAGGGGCAGGCCGGCGTAGTCGCCGAAGTGCAGCGGACGCGACAATTCCAGCGCGGTCAGGTACCACGGCATTTTCGCGATCGTGGTCAGTTCGCCGCTGCGGCCGTCGATCAGGACGGGCGTGTTCATCTTGGAGGTCAACGGCGTGGCGCCGCGCATCCAGGTGATGTAGTGGTGGGGGCTGCCGAAGGCGTTGCCGGGGAAGGCGATGAACGACACTTCGTTGCCCGGCAGGGCCTTGCGCGCGGTGTCGGCGGCGGACTGGGCCGAAGACAGTTCGGCGGGCACGCCCTGGCCCTTGTAGGGTTCGAGGATGCGCACCAGCTCGGTCGATTGCCACAGGCGGAACAGCGGCGTGGACAGCTCGTTGATGACGCCGGTCACGCCCACCACGAAGGCCCACACCAGCGTCACGATGCCGAGCAGGTTGTGCAGGTCCAACCACTTGAGGCGGGTGGAGCGGCCGGCGCGCACGGTGCCAAATTCCAGCTTCTTCATGAAGGGCCCGTACAGCACCACCCCGGAGACGATGGCGACGCAGAACAGCAGGCCCATGAAGCCCAGGAACAGCTCGCCCGGCAGGCCGGCGAACAGGTCCACGTGCAGGGCCAGCATGATGCCCATGAAAGAGAACTTGTCTTCGGTGTAGAGCGGGCCGTCGAGCAGCACGTCGCCGGTGCGGCCGTCCATGCGCACCGCGTGGCCGGACACCATGCCGTCGCCGGGCTTCTTGGCCATGCCGACGTAGACCTGGGGCTCGTCGGGGTCGAAGAACAGGTAGTCGACCACTTCGCCGGGGTACATGGACTTGGCGCTTTCGACCAGCTTGTCGAGGTTGGCCGGCGGGGTCGAGGCGGGCACGTCGGACAGGGGCTTGGCGTCGTCCAGCCAGTGCTCGATCTCGTGGTGGAACACCAGCGGCAGGCCGGTCAGGCAGATGATGAGCAGGAAGATCGTACAGACCAGGCTGGTCCACTTGTGGACCAGGTACCAGGTTTTGATGGTGGAGGCGGCGGTCATGGCGACGGCGGGGCGGCTCGCGCGGCCCCCTTCAATGGAGATTCGGGAAAGGACGGAACATTATCACGAATAATAGCTATTCTCGTCACGCAATTTGTGTTGCGTCTTGCAAGCGAGGTGTAATTGGGGGCAGATGAAAGCGGGTTAAAAGGAAGCCTGGGCCCGATTGGGCGGGCTGGATCATCATGCAGCAACGTTTTCTGAAAGTGCCGCGCAACGAGCTGGGCCGCGATTTCGCGGTGGGCGACGTGCATGGCTGTTTTACGCGCCTGCGCGACAGCCTGGCGCGGATGGGCTTCGACGCCAGCCGCGACCGGCTGTTTTCCGTCGGCGACCTGGTCGACCGGGGGCCGGAGAGCGAGGCCGCGCTGGAGTGGCTGGCGCAGCCCTGGTTCTACGCGGTGCAGGGCAACCACGAGGACTATGCGGTGCGCCATGTCCGCACCGGCCAGGTGGACGTGGTGAACTGGCGCGGCTACGGCGGCGGCTGGTTCCTGGACCTGCCGGCCGAGCGCCAGCAGGTCTACGCCGAGGCCTTCGGGCAATTGCCTATCGCGATCGAGGTCGAGACCTCGTCGGGCGCGGTGGGATTGCTGCATGCCGATTGCCCGGTGTTGTTCTGGCCGCGCCTGGAATCGGCGTTGCAGGACCGCTACAAGCGCACCAGCGCCGCCTGCCAGTGGTCGCGCGACCGACTGCGGCAACTGGACCGCACCGGCGTGCGCGGGGTGCGCGCGGTGGTGGCGGGCCACACCCCGGTGGCCGAGCCGCTGGCGCTGGGCAACGTCTATCACATCGATACCGAGGGCTGGAAGGATGGCTACTTCACCTTCCTCGACCTGGAAACGCTGCAGGCCTGGCCGCGCGCGGTGGTGACCGAGCCCCCGGTGGTCGAGCCGGGTTAGCCGGGCTGGCCGGGACCGGAGCGGGAAAATGAAACGGGGCGCCCATGGGCGCCCCGTCTGCATTGCGGTGCCAGGCCGCTAGTGCCGTTCCGTGGATTTCGCGCGGGGGGTATCGGCCGGACAGCACGCTAGAGCGGCCGCGCCGCCAGCGGCCCGTCGCCGCCGCTGACGACGCTGGCGCGGGGGCCGGCCACCGGGTCGGCCTCGACGCGTGGCACCGGAATCGGCGGGATCGGGGGGGCATTGCCGGCGCCGCCGCCCAGCGTGCCTCCCAGCGCGCCGCCGCCGGCGGCCGGCACGGGAATCGGCTGCGCCACCGGCGCCTGCTGGGCCGGCACCTGTTGCGTCGGCACCTGCCGGGCCGGTTGCGGCGCGCCCGCCTGCGGTGGGGTGGCCGGCGGCTGCGCCGCGCCGGGCACGGGCAGGGGCCGGACCGAGTTGTCGACGCCGTCGGTGGAGCGGTTGTTGTTGAGGAAGTCGGTCAGCGGGTCGCCGCTGGACAGGTCGAGCGAGGCCACCGCCTGGCCCGGCGGGAATTCGTTGAAATAGTATTCGCCGTTGTCCACCAGCAGGCCGTCGGGACGCGGCGCCGGCTTGGCCTCGGGCACGCCCTTGAGCGCCGGCTGCATGTAGTCGAGCCAGGTGGTCAGGGCCAGGCCGCTGCCGAATTCGTTGGTGCCCAGCGACTTGGGCTGGTCAAAGCCCATCCAGACCGTGGTGGCCAGGCTGGGGGTGAAGCCGGAGAACCAGACGTCGACCGCCTCGTTGGTGGTGCCGGTCTTGCCGCCGATGTCGTTGCGCTTGAGCACCTGGTGCGCACGCGCCGCGGTGCCGCTGGTGGTGACGCCGCGCAGGATGTCATCCATGACCCAGGCGGTGCGCGGGTCGATGGCGCGCGCGGCGGCGTCGCCCGCCACCACCGGCTGCGCCTGCATCAGCACGTTGCCCGAGCGGTCGGTGACCTTGTCGATCAGGTAGGGCGTGACGCGGTAGCCGCCGTTGGCGAACACGCTGTAGCCGTTGACCACCTGCAGCGGCGTGGCGCCGCCGGCGCCCAGGCCCAGCGGCAGCACCGCCGGCCAGCGGGCCTTGTCGAAGCCGAAGCGGGTCAGGTAGTCCTGCGCGTACTGCGGGCCGATGGCCTGCAGGATGCGGATGGTGACCATGTTCTTGGACTTGTACAGGCCCTGCCGCAGGGTCAGCATGGGTTCATAGCGGTTGCCGTCGTTCTTGGGCTGCCAGTCCTTCGAGCCGGTCTGCGCGGCGGTCAGCATGAAGGGCTGGTCGGACACCTGGGTGGCCGGCGTCAGGCCGCGTTCGAGGGCCGCGGCGTACACGAACGGCTTGATGTTCGAGCCCGGCTGGCGCCAGGCCTGCGTGACGCGGTTGAAGGTGCCGCGGTTGTAGTCGAAGCCGCCGATCATGGCGCGGATGGCGCCGTCCTGCGGCACCATCGACACCAGCGCCGCCTGCAGCGCCGGCATGTTGATGATTTCCCAGCCGTCGCCGTTCTTGTGGATGTAGACCACCGAGCCGCGCTGGATGCGCTGGCTGTCACTGGCCTTGGGGTTGAGGGCGCGCGCCACCACCGCCAGCGCCTTCTTGTCGGAGATGGTGATGATCTCGCGCGCGCTGCGCGCCACGGTCACTTCCTGCGGGCTGGCGGCCAGCACCACGGCGGTCAGCAGGTCTTCGCTGTCGGGCGTCTTTTCCTGCACGCCGTCGAGGATGTCGTCGAACGCCGCGGCGTCCTTTTCGACGCCGTCGGGCAGGTCGATCTGGTCTTCCGGGCCGGGGTAGGGCGCGCGCCGGGTGTAGTCCAGCACGCCGTCGCGCACGGCGCGGTAGGCCGCTTCCTGGTCCTTGGAGTCGATCGTGGTGTAGACGTCGATGCCCTTGGAGTAGGTCTGCTCCTGGAACACGCCGTACATCAGCTGGCGCGCCAGTTCGGCCGGGTATTCGCCGTGGATGGCGAAGCCGCGCAGGCTGGCGCCGTCGGCGCCGCGGATCACTACGTGCTGCTTGAGGGCTTCTTCGGTCTGTTCCGGCGTCAGGTAGCCCAGCGTCTTCATGCGGCCCAGCACGTAGTGCTGGCGGATCTCGGCGCGCGGGAAATTGGTGATGGGGTTGAAGCGCGAAGGCGCCTTGGGAATGCCGGCCAGCATCGCGGCCTCGGCCGGCGTGACTTCGGACAGCGGCTTGCCCAGGTAGGTGCGCGAGGCGGCGGCGAAGCCATAGGCGCGGTGACCCAGGTAGATCTGGTTCATGTAGAGCTCGAGGATCTGGTCCTTGGTGAGCTCGGATTCAATCTTGTAGGTCAGCAGCAGTTCGTAGAACTTGCGCGAATAGGTCTTTTCGGACGACAGGTAGAAGTTGCGCGCCACCTGCATGGTGATCGTGCTGCCGCCCTGGGTCTTGGATTGCTTGACGAGGTTCACGAGCACGGCGCGCACCATGCCCATCCAGTCGACGCCGCCATGCTGGTAGAAGCGGTCGTCCTCGGCCGCCAGCACCGCCTGGCGCATCACCGCCGGGATCTCGTCGAAGCGCAGCACGTTGCGGTGTTCTTCGCCGTATTCGCCGATGAGGACCTTGTCGGCGGTATAGATGCGCAGCGGCACCCGCGGCCGGTAGTCGGTCATGGCGTGCAGGTCGGGCAGGCTGGGCCAGGCGATCGCCAGCGCCAGGCCGACCAACAGCGCCCCGCAGACACCGAGGCCGGCGACGGCGACGCCGGCCTTGATCAGGAGTCGTTTCCAGGGAAAGCCCGATTTGCCGCCCGGGGTGGCGGAGGATTGCTGGGGGGTGCTCATTGCTGGCGATTCTAGGGCAGAACGCTATAGACCGGCCACCGCGCCGGAAGGTTTCAGTAACCAAACTTGCCCGCAGGGACGGTTCGGATCGGCGGCAGGGGATTTAGGGACGGGGTTGAGGATACGCGCCACGCGGGTTTCGCGCAGCGCCGCGTGGCAAGCGCGCGCTGAAATGTATTGCGCGCCGTGACAAACGGCAAGGCCGGTTGCAGGTGTCATGCGGCCTGTCGGTGCAGATACCGTTGCGGCGGCGCGCCCAGGGCACGGTGAAACATGGCGCTGAAGGCGCTGGCGCTGCGGTAGCCGAGGTCGGCGGCGATGCGCGCCACCGGCACGCCCAGCGACAGGCGGCAGACGGCGTCGGCCAGGCGCACCTGTTGCACCCACTGCCGGTAATTCAGTCCCAATTCAGCCTGGAACAGACGGATGAGCGTGCGCGCGCTGGCGCCGACCTCGCTGCCCCAGTCCTCGATGCCGCGCTGCAGCCCGGGCCGGTCGAGAATCGCCTCGCAGATGATCTGCAGGCGGCGGTCGCGCGGCCATGGGATCTGGATGGGCACGACCCGCGCGGCGGCCAGTTCGGACAGGATCAGCGCGGCCACCTGTTCGGCGCGGCCGCCCAACGGATAGTCGATGGGCTCGGCGGTCAGGGCCAGGATCAGCTCGCGCAACAGGCCGCTGACCTCGATCACCTGGCATTGCGGCCAGTACGCTTGCGCGGCGTCGGCCTGGATGTAGAGCGAGCGCATCGAGACCGCGCCGACCATGTCGACGCCATGCGACACGCCCGCCGGGACCCATAGCGCACGCAGCGGCGGCAGCGCCCAGAAGCCGCTGGGCGTGGTGACGCGCATTACGCCTTCGATGGCATAGATGAGCTGGGCGCGCGGATGCGAGTGGGCGCCGGTGCGCGCGCCGGCGGGAAATTCCTTGGCCATCGCGGTCACGCCGCGGGGACGGTGTTGATAGTCCTGGGCGTCGATGCTGCGGGCCGGGTCGAGGCGCGCGGGCCGGGTGGGCATGTTGTCACTTCCGACAAATGGAGGAGGCCGAATTCATGGGGGAATGGCCCTATTTTGTCACTTTCCCGACGAAAATTGTCAGTCGGAGGGCGGGCATGCTTCCTACACTGGCAAGGTCCGGCGCTGCGCCGGGCTTTTCTTTGTTTCCCCCGTCCCGTCCAAGCCATGAACCCATCCCAGACCCCCGCTGCCGCGCTGCCCGATGACGCCGCGCCGGCCGCCGCGCCGCAGCCCGCCGTTGCCGACCCTTCGACCGCGTTCGCGGTATTGGGCGCCATCAGCGTGGCGCACCTGATGAACGACATGATTCAGTCGATCCTGTTGGCCATCTATCCCATGCTGAAGGATTCGTTCAGCCTGTCGTTCGCGCAGATCGGCCTGATCACGCTGGTGTACCAGCTGGCGGCCTCGCTGCTGCAACCGTTCATCGGTTTCTACACCGACCGCAACCCCAAGCCGTATTCGCTGCCGGTGGGCATGGGCTTCACGCTGGCCGGCCTGTTGCTGCTGTCGGTGGCGCCGTCGTTCGGCTGGCTGCTGGTGGCGGCGGTGCTGGTGGGCACGGGATCGTCGGTGTTCCACCCCGAGTCGTCGCGGGTGGCGCGCATGGCCTCGGGCGGGCGCCATGGGCTGGCGCAGTCGCTGTTCCAGGTGGGCGGCAACGTGGGCTCGGCGCTGGGGCCGCTGCTGGCGGCGCTGTTCATCATTCCGCACGGCCAGCGCAGCGTGGCGTGGTTTTCGCTGGCGGCGCTGTTCGGCATGGTGGTGCTGACCGGCATCGGCCGCTGGTACGCCGCCAACCGCGCGCGCCTCAAGCCCCGCGCGAGGCGCGAAGGCGCCGGCAACGGGCTGACGCGCAACCAGGTGCTGGGCGCGTTGGGCGTGCTGGGGCTGCTGGTGTTTTCCAAGTACTTCTACCTGGCCAGCCTGAACAGCTATTTCACCTTCTACCTGATCGACAAGTTCGCGCTGTCGGTGCGCGAGGCGCAGTTGTACCTGTTCCTGTTCCTGGCCGCGGTGGCGGTGGGCACGGTGGTGGGCGGCCCGGTGGGCGACCGCATCGGCCGCAAGATCGTGATCTGGGTGTCGATCCTGGGCGTGGCGCCGTTCACGCTGCTGTTGCCGTACGCCAACCTGTTCTGGACCGGCGTGCTGGTGGTGGTCATCGGTGTGGTGCTGGCGTCCGCGTTTTCGGCCATCGTGGTGTATGCGCAGGAACTGGTGCCGGGCAAGGTCGGCATGATCGCCGGCCTGTTCTTCGGTTTCGCCTTCGGCATGGGCGGGCTGGGCGCGGCCGCGCTTGGCAAGCTGGCCGATGCCACCAGCATCGGCTACGTGTACCAGGTCTGCGCCTATCTGCCGCTGCTGGGCATCGTGGCGGTGCTGCTGCCGGACGTGGAGCGCAAGCGCGCCTGAGGAGCGGGGGCGCGCGACGGCCCGTGACGGCCGCCCGCGCGCTCCGGGCGCAATCCGCCCTCAGGCCGCCGGCACGGCGGCCAGGCGCGGGCGGGCCGCCTCGATGGCCTGGATCTCGCCGTCGCCGCCATGATGGATGACGGCGACGCGGGCGGCGCGCAGTTGGGCGATCTGGCGCGGCGTGACGGCGAAGCTCAGCGCCAGCCGGTGATCGTCCAGCGGCGCGATGGGCTGGCGTCGGTCCTTGCCGCCGAAGCGCAGGTGGTTGTAGGCCGCCCACAGCACCAGCACCGCCGCATTCAGCAGGGCCAGCACGGCGTAGCTGCCGAGCGTCTGCAGCGTCGGCAGGAAGGTCGGCCAGAGCGGCGCCTGCGGCCCGCTGGCCGCGCCGCGCAGGATGGCGACGATGCCGGCGCCGAACAGGTAGACGAAGGCGAGCCAGCCGACCGCGGTCAGCAGCAGGTCGAACAGATAGCCCGCGCGCGAGCGTTTGGTCGTGATGATCATGATGCGTCCGGTGATTTGATGCCACGGTCGGGGCTGGTCCAGCGCGCGCGCTCGGCCTGCTTGCGCAGCATGACTTTGGGGAAACTGACCAGGGTGGTGAGCAGGCTCACCATCCAGTAGGCCAGGGGATACCAGATGACCCAGTAGAGCGCGCGCCACAGGCCCGGCTCGTAGCGGCGGTCGATCAGGATGCTGATGGCGAACTGCAGCAGGCACACCATCGCCAGCATCATGCCGGTGAAGGCGGGCGGCATCAGGCTGGCGATGTGCATGTTGTTGGGCAGCGTGACGAACTGGCTGATCACCCACAACAGCACCGACACGCCGAAGGCGAAGGCCCAGGCGGTGGACAGGCAGAACTCCAGCATCAGCGGCCACAGGCGGCGATGGCGCCAGCTCCAGATCGAGCGCAGGTTCTTCAGGAACACCTCGGCGCCGCCCTGCGCCCAGCGCAGGCGCTGCTTCCAGATGCCGCGCAGCGTCTCGGGCATCAGGATCCAGCACAGGCCGCGCGGCTCGTAGAAGATCGACCAGTGGTCGCGCTGCAGCTTCCAGCTGATGTCGATGTCTTCCGTGATCATGTCCAGGCTCCAGTAACCGACCCGGTCGAGCGCGGCGCGGCGGAAGGCGGCGACCACGCCCGACACGGTGAAGACCTGGCCGTAGACGCGCTGGGTGCGCTTGATCAGGCCGATGATGGACGAGAATTCGCCCACCTGGATGCGGCCGATCAGGGTCGAGCGGGTGCGGATGCGCGGGTTGCCGGTGACGGCGCCCACGCGCGGGTTGTCGATCAGCGGCGCCACCAGGTAGGCGGCGGCGTCCGGGTCGAGCACCGCGTCGCCGTCGATGCAGACCAGGTATTCGCTGCGCGCGGCCAGCGCGCCCATGCGCAGCGCCATCGCCTTGCCCTGGTTCTGCGCCAGGTGCACCACGCGCAGGCGCGGGTGCTGTTCGGCCAGGCGGTCCAGCATCGGTCCGGTGCCGTCGCTGGAGCCGTCGTTGATGGCGATGACCTCGATGTTCGGATAGCGCTGGTTGAGCGCGGCCAGCAGGGTCTCTTCGCCGTTGTCGGCCTCGTTGTAGCAGGGCACCAGGATCGACACCAGCGGATCGCCGGCCAGCGCCGGCGGCGCCGATCCGGGGCCCCACTGCCAGCGCCGTTCCCAATGCCACCAGAAGTACAGGCCGCCGGCCATCCACATGCCGGACATGAACAGCGGGTAGAAGAAGACGAAGCCCAGCAGCGCCTGGCCGGTCAGCATCATGGTGAAGCCGAACGGCGCGCCCAGCACCGCCAGCAGGATAATCAGGGCAATCAGACGGTCGATCATCGGAGGGGATACCAGGCTTCGGAGATGGCGGGCCGGATGCCTTGCAACCGGGGCTGGTCTTGCGAGAAGTCGTCGGGGTAGTAGCCGAAGCTGCGGGCGCCGCGCAGTTGCAGGCGTTGCATCCAGCCGGCCAGTACCGCGGTGTCGACGGGCGTGGCCTCGGGGCGGCCGGGGCCGGTGCGCCAGTCGCGCGCCTGCAGTTCGAATACAGTCCGGTCGAGCGCGCCGGGGCGCCGCGCCACGGCGTCGACCAACCGGTCGAGCCAGGCGTTTTCCTGGCCCTTGGGCACGTTCTCCATCAGCGGCATGGCCATGGGGGCGGTCCAGTCGTAGGCGGCCAGGAAGTCGTCCAGGTTCTGCGCGAACCAGGTCTCAGACTGCGGCTCCAGGATCGGCATGGCGAAGATGTTGCGGGCGGTCTTGATCTGGGGCCCGCGCACGGCGCGCACGCGCTCGGTCAGTTCGGCCGTGAAATCGACCAGGGCGCGGCTCTTCAAGCGCGTCCAGCGCTGCAGCGTGTCCGGGTCGGCGCGCAACTGGCCGATATCGCCGGGCAGGCCGGCGGCGCGGTAGGCGGCCAGCGCGCCGGGGCTGGCGTCCTCGAAGTCGGACAGCACGGCGTCATCGTGGAACAGGATGCCATCGAAGATGGCATGGCGCGCCAGGTCCTCGTACAGGTCGCCGATGCGGGCGCGCGCGGTGGCGTCGAACGGCGACAGGCGGCGGTACTGGTCCGGATCGGGCCGCGCCTGGGCCTGGCCGGGCTGCCAGCGCGTGACGCGCGGGATCGAGGCGTCCAGGTCATAGGCCAGCACCGGCATCCAGGCATACACCATGACGTTGGCGCGGTTGTGCAACTGCCAGGCGGCGCGGTTGAACAGGTCGGCGCGCACCGGCAGCCAGCGGTTGGGGAAGTACACCGAACGCACCAGCCCGTCGCCGGTGGGATCCGAATACGCCTGCAGGAACACGGTGTTGATCTGCATGTCCAGGATGCGCTGCACCAGCTCGCCCAGGTTGCGGTCGGTCTGCGCCGGATCGGGGTCGTAGACGTAGTCCAGGTCGATGTGGGCGATCCGCATGAAGGGCGTGGCCTCCATGCCGACGACGCTGTTGGCGAACGGCTTGAGCGGCGGATCGCTGGCCAGCAGCATGCGCGGCGTGGACATCAGGCGCGCCAGCCGGCCAGGGCCGTCCTCCAGCGTGAGCGCCAGCTGGTAGCCGTTGTCGGCGGCGATGCGCAAGGTGCTGCCGCCCTCGGCGCCATAGGGCCAGACCCAGACGCGCGGCTTTTTACCGGTGACCTGTTCGATCTTGCGGCTGATGGCGCGCACGTCGCCGCCCATGCGGGCTTCGAACTGCGCTTCGCTCTCGTAGCGGCCGGTCTTGGCGTCGTAGGCGCGGATCGCCGCGGCCGGTTCGGTATTGCCTTGCGGGTTGGCCAGCGCGCCGTAGTGCGAGGCGTCGGTGTGCGCGGCGATCTCGACCAGGCCGGACTGCGAAATCGCGCGTACTTCAGCCCAGTTCAGGAAGCGTTGGCGCGGCTGCGGGCTGCCGCCGAAATCCACCTGCTTGTCGGCGGGGGTGTCCATCCAGGTGCCCACCGGCGCCAGCAGCGCCGGCCAGCGATAGGCCTTCAGGATCGGCAGTACGCGGGTGTAGAAGCTGCGGTAGCCGTCGTCGAAGGACAGCAGCACGGCGCGTTCGGGCAGCGGCTTGCCGCCCTGGCGCGCGGCCAGGATCTGGTCGACCGAGACGGCCTGGTAGCCGTTTTCGCGCAGCCAGGCCAGTTGGTCGACCAGGCGGTCGGTGCGCACGCTCAGAAAGGCCTGGTCGGGGTCTTCGTCTTCGACGTCGTGGTAGGCCAGGGCCAGGAAATTTCCCTGTGCCCAGGGTTGTTCGGCGGGCGCCACGGGCCGTTCGGACGGCGGCGTGTAGACCGGGATGTCCTTGGCGCAGGCGGTCAGCGCCAGGATGGCCAGCAGCAGCAGGGCAGCCAGCAGGAGTCGGATGGGTAGCTTGAGCAACATGGCGGTCTCAGAAGCGGTAGGCAAGGTCGAACACGATGCGCAGTTCGCGCTCGCGCTGGCCGTCGTACGGGCGGCTGATGCCGGTGACCATCGCGCCCATGTCCAGCACGTCGTTGGCGCGGTAGCGCTGGCCATAGCCCAGGGCGATGACGCCGCCGGTGCCGTAGCCCTGCTGGGTGTAGGTGCCGGCGCCGATCGTGCCGATCTGTTCCCAGGCGGTTTCGTAGCGGCGGTACAGCGTGTGCGTGACGCGCGCGCCGGGCAGCACCATCAGGTCCGAGCGCGGGTTGTAGTAGGGCGCGTCGTCGCGGCTGTTGCGCTGGGTCGACAGGTCCAGCGTCAGGTCGGCCTTCAGGTGCGGCGCGGTGTAGACGCGCTCGCGCCCGTCCAGCCCCAGTTCCCAGCGCTGGTTGCCGTCGGAAAAGCGCGACGGCGACAGCGACAGGGTCCATTCGCGCCGCTCGTTGGCGCGCCAGCGCACGAAGCCGGTCAGGCGGTTGGCCTTGATGTCGTTGGTCAGCGCCCGCAGCGGGGTTTCGCGCGACAGCACTTCGCCCGAACCGCCCACCTGCCAGTGGTCGTCGATGTCATAGGCGGCCGACAGCCGCAGGCCGGGCTTGACGCCGTGGCCGTAGCTGTGGGTCGAGACTTCGCCTTCGACCGTCAGGTCGCGGCCGCGCCATTGCACGCCGGTGCGCAGCCAGCGGTAGTTGCCGCGCCCCTCCTCGAAGTCGCCGGTGGCGTAGCCGCCGCCGCCGAAGGCGCGCCAGTTGTAGTCGATGGGCGGCGAATACAGCACCGCGTCGATGCCGAAGTCGCCGTTGCCGTTGACCGGGCTGTCCGAGGCCAGGCCGCGGTAGCCGCTGATGCGCAGCTCGGCCTTGTTGTGGACCTCCCATTCGCGCGCCAGGCGGCGGCTGGTGAGGTTCTCGGGCGCGCGCGCCAGGGTGTCGGCCGACAGCGCCTCGGCCTGGCGCCATTCCTGCAGGTCCATGGCGGTGAAGCCCTGGCCGTTTTCGACCTGCAGCGCGCGCGGCGCCAGGGTTTCGGCCATCTTCAGTTCGCGTTCCGCGGCGCGCGGCAGGTCGCGGCGGCGGTAGACCGAGGCCAGGTCGGCGCGCAGGGAGGAATTGTTGGGGGCGTTTTCGACCATGCCGCGCAGTTGCTGCTCGGCGGCGGCGGTGTCGTCGGCCTGCAGGCGCGCGGCCGCCACCGTCTGCGCGCCTTCCAGCTTCAGGTCGTTGGGGTTGCGGGTGGCCTGCCCCTTGAAATACAGCCAGGGGCTGTAGCCGGCGTCGATGGCGTCGGTGACCGCGCCGGTCTGGTCGAATTCCTCGGCCTCGGCCAGCGCGTAGTACAGGCCGGTCTCGGTGCTGAGGCGGTCTTGCGCGTCGTCGTCGCGGTTGGCGCCATCGGCGCCGACCTGGCGATACAGGTCGCGCGCCTTCTCGGGCTGGCGCAGATACAGATAGGCGGAGGCGACGTCATTGAGCGCGTAGCGCGGCACCGTGACGTCGCGCGCCCGCAAGGCCTCGTATTCGCTGACCACGTCGGCCATGCGGGCGCGGGCGTGCAGCGCATGCAGGCGGTCGATGCGGGCGCGCAGCACGTCGTCGCGGGCGGCATCGCCCAGGGCTTCCCAGGCCGGGATCAGCGCCTCGTAGCGCGCCAGCGCGCGGTCGGCGATGACGAAGCGCTCGGCCTCGGTCCGCGTCGGCATGGCCGCCAGCCGCACCTGCTGGGCCAGCGCGTCGCCTTCCAGGCGGCGCAACTGCGCGGCGTCGAACAGGTCCGGATGCTGGCGGGCCAGATCCAGCGCCGGCTGCGCCAGCCGGGCGCGGCTCAGCGCGGCGATGTATTCGCGCAGCACGTAGGGCGTGCCGGGCGCGATCGCCAGCGCCTGGTCGGCCTGGTGCAACGCCTCGTAGGGCTGGCGCAGGCGGACGTGGACGTAGCTCAGCGCCAGGCGGGCATCGGCATCGCGCGGCGCGCGCCTGCTCCAGGCCCTGCCGGCGGCCAGGGCGGCTTCGGTCTGGCCGGCGTCGGCCAGGGTCATGATTTCGCCCGCGGCAAAGGCGGACTGGTCGGGATGGCGCCGCAGGCCGGCGCGATAGGCCGACAGGGCCTCGGGCCAGCGGCGCAGGTCGCGATAGGCGCGCGCCACCGCCAGCTGGATATCGGCGGGCAGGGCGAGGGAGGGCGACAGCGTTTCGTAGGCGCCCACGGCTTCGGCGGGGCGGCCGGCCCAGCTGGCGATCACGATGTGGTCGTACACCGCCTGGCGGCCGGCCGCCGCGCCTTGCTGGCGCAGCATGGCCAGCGCCGGTTCGTAGTCGCCGGCGCGGGCGCGCGTGATCAGCGCGTCATAGTCGGCGCCCGGCGCCGCCAGCGCCAGGACGGGAGCGAGCAGCGCGCACGCGGTGAGGGCCTGCAGTCTCGGCCCGGTGATCCGCCGTCGCGGGTCCGTCATCAAGGCGGGCGGCGCCTGGCGGCCTGCCCGGCCCCTGGGGGGCGTTGTTCTTTTCAGCATCTGTAAATACTTCCGCAGTTGCGATGAGGGCGCTCGTGGCTCCGCCGGCCGGACGCGGGTGGGCGTTGCCGAAGGCGCGGCGCGGACGCGGGAAGGCGCCGGCGGCGAAGGGGAGAGCGTTTGGGTATTCACTGCGCGGCGCCCGCTGCGGGGACCTTCGCACTCGCGCGAGGGAGTGCATGGCTAGTACGCGCCACGCCCGTGGGGCGTGGTTGCGGCACTTCTGATGGCACCGTCAACAGGCCGAACTTTATGGCTTTTCGGCGAAATCAACTGTCAATTAGTGCAAAGGAGGGACCGCGGCCGCAGGCCTTGGCGTATTCTCTGCGGGCGTACCGCACAACCGTCGTGGCGGTATGGCCGGCATTGGGACGGATCCCGGTACGGAACGTTGTGCGCGCGACGGAAATGGCGCGATGGTGCGCCGTGCAGGTAACAAAAAACGTCAAAAGTGCGGGTCTGTAACGCGTCCTCGGGCCCGCATCCGGTGCAACAGTTGTTCCAAGCGACGGCGACCGCCCAGGAGGGCGCAAGCCGGCAAAAACATGACGACTTCACTATTTTTCCTGGTGTGGGGCCTGGCCACGGCCCTGGCGCTGCCCCTGCTGCTGCCGTTCAATGCGCGCCGGGTGCCGGGCGTGCGCGCGTTCACCATCGCCAACGCGTTGGCGGTGCTGTCGCTGCTGGCCTACGCCTCGGCCGAGATCCTGCCGCCGGCCGTCTACGTGATGGTGTCGAATACGTCGTGGCTGGTCGCGGTGAGCCTGGTGTACGTGGGCGTGCGGCAGTTCTTCGGCTTGCGGCCGCAGGTCCTGCGCGTGGGCGCCGCGGCCGCGGTCGGCATCGCGGCGATGGCGCTGATGCTGTACGTCACGCATGACCTGGTGGGCCGCATGATGCTGTTTTCGGGCTACACCGGTGTGCTGATGGCGGCCACCGGCGCCGTGGTGTTCCGCCAGCGCCGCGGTATCCGCACGCCTGGCGTGATCCTGTATGTGCTGTTGTCGCTGTCCGCCCTGGTGGTGCTGCATGCCTTGCGCGCCGGCGTCTATGGCAGCGGCTGGGCGCAGGCCGCGTCGTTGCTGGAACCGGCGCCGTGGGGCCTGTTCTTCATCGTCTGCGGCTCGGTGACGGTGCCGGCGCTGTTCCTGGCATTGCTGCTGCTGATCCAGACGTCGCTGTCCGAACAGATGCAGGCCGCGCTGACCTTCGACAGCCTCACCGGCGCCTATTCGCGCCGCAGCATCCTGGATGAACTGGAGCACGAGCTGCAGCGCTGCGCGCGCAGCGGCGGCAGGCTGGCGGTGCTGGTGCTGGACATCGACCATTTCAAGTCCATCAATGACCGCCACGGCCACGCGGCCGGCGATGCCGCCTTGCGCCATTTCGCGCAGGTGGTGCCCAAGGCCGTGCGGGCCAGCGATAGCTTTGGCCGCCTGGGGGGCGAGGAGTTCGTCTTGCTGATGTACGGCTGTGATGCCGCGCACGCGCTGGTGCAGGCGCAGCGGGTCTGCGACGCCCTGCGCGATTCGCCGCTGTACCTGCAGGGGCAGGAATTGCGCATGACCACCAGCGGCGGCGTGGCCACGCTGCAGCCGGGCGATTCGGCAGATGGCATCCTGGCTCGCGCCGACCTGGCACTCTACAAGGCCAAGGAGCTGGGGCGCGACCGGGTCGAAATGGCCTGGAGCGCGCGTGCGTCGGGCCGCCCGCAGGCGGCCCGGGAGGAAGAGGCGGCCGCCGAGGCCGCCGAACCCGCCAAGCTTACGGCTTGAGATGTTCGATGAAGAACTTTTCCATGGCCGCGTAGAACTCGAATTTGTTCTCGTCGTTGTGGAAGCCGTGGCCTTCGTTGTCCTTGACCATGTATTCCACCTCGACGCCGCGGGCCTTCAACGCCTTGACCATCTGGTCGCTCTCGTCCTTGTTGACGCGCGGGTCCTTGGCGCCCTGGGCGATGAACAGCGGCGTCTTGATCCTGTCGGCGTGCAGGGCCGGCGAGGTCGCCGCCAGGCGGTCCTTGTCGCGCACCGGGTCGCCGACCATGTCCTGCATCTTGTCCAGCATCGGCTTCCAGTAGGGCGGAATCGACTTCATGAACGTGAACAGGTTGGACACGCCGACGTAGTCGACCGCGGCCGCGTACAGGTCGGGCGTGAAGGTCACGCCGGCCAGCGTGGCGTAGCCGCCGTAGCTGGCGCCGTAGATGCCGATGCGCTTGGGGTCGGCGATGCCCTGCTTGACCAGCCACTGGACGCCGTCGGTGATGTCGTCCTGCATTTTCAGGCCCCATTGGCCGAAGCTGGCTTCCCAGAAGGCGCGGCCGTAGCCGGTGGAGCCGCGGAAATTCATCTGCAGCACGCAGAAGCCGCGGTTGGCCAGGAACTGCACCTCGGGGTTGTAGCCCCAGCCGTCGCGCGCCCACGGGCCGCCGTGCGGGTTGACGATGCACGCCAGGTTCTTGGGATCGCGCCCGGCCGGCAGCGTCAGGTAGCCATGGATGGTCAGGCCGTCGCGGCTCTGGTAGCTGATGGGCTGCACGCGCGACATGTCGGCCTCGGGAATGGCCGGGTTGATGTCGGCCAGCTTGCTGAGGGTGTCGGCGCGCGCGTCGTAGATGTAGCGCGAGCCCGGCGTGCGGTCGTTGTAGGCGGCGACGATGAACTTGTCTTCATCACGGTTGGCGCCCTGGATTGCGAACTGGTAGCCCTCGAGCTGGGCTGACAGTTTCTTGAACAGGGTTTCGGTCTCGGCGTCGAAGAACTTGTATTGCGGCTTGTCGGTCTGGTACGAGGCCACCGTCAGCACGCGGCGCTTGCGCGAGAAGCCGGCGGCGTCCAGGTCGACCGTGTCCGGGGTGAAGATCTCGTCTTCCTTGTCGGGGCTGGCCGGGTCGATCACCACCAGCGCGAGCTTGTCGCGGCCGCGGTTGGACAGGGCGTAGAACTTCTTGTCGTCGAAGGTGAAGAAGGCCGGGCTGACGCTGGTGCGGTAGTCGGTGGTGAAGAGCGGACGGAATTCCGAGGCTTCGTCGTCGCGGTAGAGCAGGGTGGTGTTCAGGCCGTCGCTGGTGACGGCGGCGCGCACCTTGCCGGCGTGGTCGGTCTGCCAGCCGACGATGTTGCCGGGGTTCTGCGCCACCAGCACGCCGGCGCCGGTGTGCACGTTGACGCGGTAGACGTCGAACACCTGCGGGTCGCGCTGGTTGTGGCTGATGAGGATGTGGTCGGGGTCGTCTTCGAGGTCGTCCTCGATGCTGGCGCGCACGCCGTCGTACGGGGTCAGGTCGGTGACCTTGCCGGTCTTGGCGTCCACCGCCAGCACGTGGAAGTTCTCGTCGCCGCCGAAGTCCTTCTGGTAGAGCACCACGTCGGCGCCCTTCCAGAAGAAATTGCTGATGTCGCGGGCCGACTCGCTGGTCAGCTTGCGCGGTTCGCCCACCGGCTTGCTGCCTTCCAGGGGCTGGACGTAGATGTTCATGCGCGGCGGCTTGCCGTCGACGCTGGTGGGCTGCATGAAGCCGAGGGTCTTGCCGTCGTCGGCCAGGCGGAAGAAACCGCGTTCCGGATTGCGGAAAAAGTCCTTCAGGGGGTAGGCCCGGGGCGGCTGCGCCGCGGCGCTGGCGCCCAGCGAGGCGCCGACGATACCGGCGGCCAGGATGGTGTGTTTCATGAATGAGAGCAAGGCATACCTCCGACGATTCCACCCGGCCGCGGGCGCCGCCGGACTACCGGTCGATAATGCCATAGCCGCGGCCGGGGTGTCGAACCGGCCGGGCCACTTATGCCGGTAGTCCGTTTGCGGGATAATCGCGGCTATCAATCTGGAGAAACACATGGTTCGGAATCTGGTCGCGGCCTCGGCGCTGGCCCTGGGCCTGGCGGGCTGCTCGCTGGGTATTTCGCAGAACGGCTCGTCGCCGCACAGCGAATTCAAGGCGCCCGTCGCGTTCAAGGACGCCTACGCCACCACGCTGCGCCAGGCCAACGCCTGCCTGCGCAGCACCGACGACGCCTATCGCGTGGTGTCGAGCCTGGACGAAAGCGCCCAGTCCGCCGTGGTGCGGGTGCTGGCGCCGTACAGCGACAGCGAAATGACCCGGGTCGACCTGAAGGCGGCCGGTCCCAAGGCCACCGACACCCGCATCGTGATGTGGGGCAAGGGCACCTGGGACGCGGCGGCGATGCGCGCCATGCAGGACGCGATCGTCTATGGCATGAGTTCGTGCTCCAGCTACATGCCGCTGGACCCGCGGCCGCCGGTCAAGCCGTCGCGCGATCTGCCCAAGTAAGGGCGTAAGGGCAATGGCGGGCCTTGCGGCCGCATCGGGCGACGGCGGCCGCAAGGCCCGCCGCCCGTTCAGTCGCCGCCCGGACGGCGGCGGATGATCTTGAAGGTGGCGGTGGCGCGGGCCACCAGTTCGCCGTCGGCGCGGCGGATGTCGCCTTCACAGAAGGCGATCGACGCGCCGCGGCGCAGGCAGCGCGCCTCGATCACCAGGTCGCCGGTGCCGGGCGACAGGAAGGTGGTGTTCATGTCGATGGTGGCCATGCCCTCGGTGGCATCGGCCGAGCCGCGCGCCGCGGCGCTCAGGGTGAAGTCCAGCACGCTCATCAGGGTGCCGCCGTGGACGTCGCCGCGGCTGTTGGTCAGGTCCTGGCGCCACGGCAGCGACGTGCGGGCATAGGCCGGCGCGATCTGTTCGGGCACCAGGCCCAGGAAACTCATGAAGGGAATCGCCAGGCCGAAATACTCGCCCGGAGCGGGAGTTGCGGTTGCAGTCATGGAAGCGGTCACGCGGGGAAGGGGAAAGATGGGGATTTGCCGGTCATAATATCCACTTTTACGCCGTTCGCCGGGCCCGGCCCCCGCGCCGGGGCGATTTTTCCGGTGACCGTACATTTCGCACCCGCTTGCGCGCCGATGCGCCATCCGGGCACCCGTTTTCCACCGCCATGAGCGACGCCAGCCGCAAGATCGTACACATCGACATGGATGCCTTCTATGCATCCGTGGAACAGCGCGACAACCCCGAGCTGCGCGGCAAGCCGGTGGTGGTGGCGTGGACCGGGCCGCGCTCGGTGGTGTGCGCGGCGTCGTACGAGGCGCGCCGCTTCGGCGTGCATTCGGCCATGTCGGCGGTGCGCGCCCAGCGCCTCTGTCCGCAGGCGGTCTACGTGCCGCCCGACTTCAACCGCTACCGCGAGGTTTCGCGCCAGATCCGCCAGATCTTCGGCCGCCATACGGACCTGATCGAGCCGCTGTCGCTGGACGAGGCCTACCTGGACGTGACCGTCAACAAGCTCGGGCTGCCGTCGGCCACCGAAGTGGCGCAGGTGATCCGCCAGCAGATCCGCGCCGAAACCGGCCTGACCGCCTCGGCCGGCGTGGCGCCCAACAAGTTCCTGGCCAAGATCGCGTCCGACTGGAACAAGCCCGACGGGCAATATGTGATCCGCCCGTCACGGGTGCTGGAGTTCCTGCAGCCGCTGCCCGTGCGCAAGGTGCCCGGCGTGGGCAAGGTGATGCAGGCGCGCCTGGAGCAGTTGGGTATCCATACGGTGGGCGACCTGGCCACGCACGCCGCGCAGGAACTGGAGCATTACTTCGGCCGTTACGGCCGGCGCCTGTACGAGCTGGCGCGCGGCATCGACGACCGCGAGGTGCAGACCGACCAGCCGTTGCAGCAGGTGTCGGCGGAAACCACGTTTTCGGAAGATGTGCGGCTGGAGGCGGTCGGCGAGGCCCTGGACCGCATGGCCGACAAGGTCTGGAGCCAGGCCTTGAAGAAGGGCGCGCTGGGCCGCACGGTGGTGCTCAAACTCAAGACCGACCGCTTCCGCATCCTGACGCGCAGCCAGACCAATCCCAATCCGCCGGCCTCGGCCGCCGAGCTGGCGACCATGGCCCGGCTGCTGTGCGAGCGGGTCGACCTGCCGGCGCAGACGCTGTACCGGCTGGCGGGGGTCGGCATGAGCAATTTCGCCGATCCCCAGGAACAATCACGCCAGCCGGACCTGTTCGGCGGGGCGTTCTGACTTCAGGCGAGCCTGGCCTTGACCTGCTGCGACAGCGCGGTCATGTCGGCGCGGCCGGCCAGCGACTGCTTGAGCAAGGCCATGACCTTGCCCATCGCGGGCGCGCCGGTGACGCCCTGGGCGGCCACTTCGGCCAGCGCCGCGTCGATGGCGGCGGCCACTTCCTCGGGCGTGGCGGCCTGCGGCAGGAACTCCTGCAACACCACCAGTTCGGCCTTTTCCTGTTCCGCGGTTTCGGTGCGGCCGGCCTGTTCGAACGCGGCGATGGACTCGCGGCGTTGCTTGACCTGCTTTTCGATGATGGCGGTGATCTCGGCGTCGCTCAGGTCGCGGCGCTCGTCCACTTCCTTCTGCTTGACCGCGGCCAGCAGGAAGCGCAGGGTGGCGAGACGCTCGGTGGCCTTGGCGCGCATGGCGTCCTTGACGGCGTCGGAGAGGCGGGTCTTGAGCGTAGCGGTGCTCATGGGGAAACCTTTGTGTTGTTGCGTCAAAACGGCAGTGTAACCGTGGCCGGGCCTTCCCGCGATGGCATCCGGGCCGGGTCGGGCGGGCGGCCGTCAGGGCCAGCGGCGGAATATCAGCGAGGTGTTGATGCCGCCGAAGGCGAAATTGTTGTTCATGACGTATTCGTGGCTCATGTGGCGGCCCTCGACCAGGTAGTCCAGCTCGCCGCAGCGCGGATCGACGTGCCGCAGGTTGAGGGTCGGGGCGTACCAGTCGCTGCGCAGCATTTCGATGCTGAACCACGATTCCAGCGCGCCACAGGCGCCCAGCGTGTGGCCCAGATAGCTCTTTTGCGAGCTGATGGGCATGCGGTTGCCGAACAGGCCGTGGGTGGCCTCGGTCTCGGCGATGTCGCCCTGTTCGGTGGCGGTGCCGTGGCCATTGACGTAGCCGATCGCCTGCGGCGGCAGGCCGGCGTCGGCCAGAGCCAGTTCCATGGCGATGCGCATGGTGCGGGCGTCGGGACGGGTGATGTGGGTGCCGTCCGAGTTGCTGCCGAAGCCGACGATTTCGGCGTGGATGCGCGCGCCGCGCGCCTGCGCATGTTCCAGCGATTCCAGCACCAGCATGCCGCCGCCTTCGCCGATCACCAGGCCGTCGCGGTCGCGGTCGTAGGGACGCGGCGTGAGGCCGGGCGTGTCGTTCTTCTGGCTGGTGGCGTACAGGGCGTCGAACACCATGGCTTCGCTGGGGCAGAGTTCTTCGGCGCCGCCGGCCAGCATCAGCGCCTGGCGGCCGTAGCGGACCGCCTCGTAGGCGTAGCCGATGCCCTGGCTGCCCGAGGTGCAGGCGCTGGAGGTCGGAATGATGCGGCCCTTGAGTTCGAAGAAAATGCCGATATTGGCCGCGGTGGTGTGCGGCATCATGCGGACGTAGGAGTTGGCGTTCAGGTCGTCGGTGACGCCGTTGAGCAGCATGTTGCCGAAGGCGCGGATTTCGGCGGTGCTGCCGATCGACGAGCCGCAGGCCACGCCCATGCGGCCGTCGGCAATGCACGGATCGCCCAGCAGACCGGCGTCGTCCAGCGCCTGTTCCGCCGCGCGCACGCTCAGTTGCGAGACCCGGCCCATGCTGCGCAATTGCTTGCGGGTCCAGTGCGCGGGCGCCTGGAAGTCCTCGATCGGTCCGGCCAGGCGGGTGTTCAACTCCTGGTAGCGCGACCATTCAGGCATGGCGCGGATGGCGCTGCGGCCATCCTCGAAGGCGCGCCGGATGCCGACCCAGTCGGATCCCAGCGCGCTGATGCCGGCCATGCCGGTGACGACGACGCGATGCATCAGCACAGTCCTCCGTTGACGGCGATGACCTGGCGCGTGATGTAGGCGGCCCCCGGCGACATCAGGAACGCGACGGTGGCCGCGACTTCCTCGGGACGGCCCATGCGTTGCGCGGGCACGGCCTTCAGGATTTCCTCGACCGGCACGTGGGCGTCGATCATGTCGGTGTCGATCAGGCCGGGCGCCACGCAGTTGACCGTGATCTGGCGCTTGGCCAGTTCCACCGCCAGGGCCTTGGCGGCGCCGATCAGGCCGGCCTTGGACGCGCTGTAGTTGACCTGGCCGCGGTTGCCGATCAGTCCCGAGACGGAGGCCATGCAGACCACGCGGCCGGGCGCGCGGCGGCGGATCATCGGCATCGCCAGCGGGCCGAGGACGTTGTAGAAGCCGTCCAGGTTGGTGCGCAGCACCTGGTCCCAGTCGTCGCCCGTGAGGGCGGGGAAGGCGCCGTCGCGGGTCAGGCCGGCGTTGAGCACGACGCCATAGTAGGCGCCGTGGGCGTCGACGTCGGCCTGCAGCACGGCGGCGCATTGCGCCCGGTCGGCCACGTCGAACTGCAACACGCGCGCCTGGCGGCCGCGGGCCGCGATTTCGGCCTGGACCGCCTCGGCCTGGGCGCGTTGCTGGCGGCAATGCAGCACCAGGTCATGGCCGGCTTCGGCCAGGGCCAGGGCGATGGCGCGGCCGATGCCGCGGCTGGAACCGGTGACGAGAATCGGGGCGGCGCTCATAGGGGAGGCTGTTCCTGGATGAAAACGTTGGGATCGTCGGGCTGGTAGACGTTGAGCCGGGCGCTGGCCAGCGGGCCGGCGTCGTCGCGCAGCTCGCATTCGAAGACGCTCATGCCGCTGTCGTCCATGAACCCGCGCTGCACCTGGATGGTCAGCGTGGCGCCGGCCGGCAGGGCGTCGACCTGGCAATCGTAGCGGCGCGTGCCCAGCAGGAAGCCGAGCTTGACCGGCGCGCCGGCCAGCCGGGCCTGGCAGCCGGCCCAGGCGCCGATGGCCTGCGCCATCAGTTCCAGGCCGAGCCACGGCGGCAGCGAACCGTCGGGCAGCGAGTAGGGGCCCGGGCGGATCACGGCGCGCGCCCGCAGGCTGTCGGCGTCGTGGGCCAGCACCTCGTCGATCAGGATCATGTCGCCGGCGTGCGGCAGCAGGCTGGCGATGGGCCAGGTCGTCATGCCGCCGCTCCCAGGACCAGGCAGGTGTTGTTGCCGCCGAAGGCGAATGAGTTGCTCATCGCCAGGCGCCGGCGGCCTGGCGCGTAGCAATGTCCGGTGGTGCTGAAATCCAGCCGCGGCAGCGCCGGGTCGGGCTGGCCGTCCCAGACGTGCGGCGGCAGCCGGCCCGCGGTATTGGCGGGCGACAGGGTGATCCAGGCCAGCGCCGCTTCCAGCGCCCCGGCCGCGCCCAGCGCATGGCCCGTCAGCGGCTTGGTGGAGGCGCACGGCACGCCCTGGGGAAACAGCGTATGCACGGCCAGGCTTTCCATCGCGTCGTTGTGGGCGGTGCCAGTGCCGTGCAGGTTGATCCAGCCGATGTCGGCGGGCGCCACCCCGGCGGCGTCCAGGGCGGCGCGCATGGCGCGCAGGGCGCCCGCGCCGCCGGGCTCCGGCGCCGACATGTGCCAGGCGTCGGAACTGGCGCCGCCGCCCAGCAGGGCCACGGCGTCGTCGGCGGCGGCTTCGCGCTGCATCAGGAACAGCGCGCCGGCCTCGCCAATGTTGATGCCGCGGCGGTTGGCCGAAAACGGCAGGCACAGGGCCTCGTCCACCGCGTCGAGGCTGGCGAAGCCGTTGATGGTCAGCCGGCACAGGGTGTCGGCGCCGCCGCAGACCACCGCGTCGCACAGGCCCAGGGCCAGCAGCCGGCGCGCCGACAGCAGCGCGCGGGCGCTGGAGGTGCAGGCGGTGGACAGGGTGTAGGCGGGGCCGGTCGCGCCCAGCCAGTCGGCCAGGAACGCGGCCGGGGACGACAGCGCCTGGCGGCGGTAGTCGTAGTCGCGCGGCCACGCGCCATTGGCCGCCAGGGCCTGGAATGCCGGCGCATTGTCGTTCACGCCCGAAGTGCTGGTGCCCACGATCACCGCCACGCGATGGGCGCCGTGCCGCGCGACCGCGTCGCGCAGGCGCGCCTCGATCTGCAGGGCGGCGGCCAGCAGCAGCTGGTTGTTGCGGCTGTGGTGATGCGCGGGCAGCGTGTCGGCGATGCGTGGCAGCGGCCCGTCCACGCCACCCAGCGTGAGCGCGCGGTCGGCCAGCCAGCCGGCCTGGCGGCGCATGCCGCGGGTGTCGCCGGCGAACGCGGCGCGGGCCACGGCCTCGATGCCGGACCCGAGTGCGCAGACCACCCCAGGCGGGCTCAGCCAGGTGGTCGTCATGGCCGCTCTCCGAGCGGCGCCACCCGCCATACGGTGCCGTCACCGGACTCGATCTCGAGCGTGCCGGCCGCGGCGTCTCGCGGCCAGCGGACGCGCCACCGCGGTTCGCCCTGGCGCAGCAGTTCGCGTTGCGGGCTGCCGTCGGCGGCGGCCGTGGCGCGCCAGGCGCCGGCGCCATAGGCCGCGTCCAGGTCGTCCAGGGGCGTCCAGGCGAACACCAGCGCGGCGAACAGGTCGCGCGCCTGGCCGTTGGGGCGCAGGAAGCCATCATTGCGCCAGCGGCCGTGTTCCAGTATCTGCCGTGCCTGCGGTATGCCCAGGGGGTCGAACAACGACCAGCGCGTGGCGGCGGCTTCGCGCTGCACCACCAGCAGTGTGTCCTGCGCGGGCTGGCCGGGGCGCGACTGGGCCACGTGCAACTGGCGCGGCAACGCGAACGCGGGCGCCGCCGAGGGCGTCGGCGGCGCCCCGGCGCAGCCGGCCAGCAGGAAGGCCAGCGCCAACGCGGCGCGCGAGATCCCGAAGGCGGGCGGAAGGGAAAGGCGGGCAGGAATCATGGCAGGGTTGGCCGACCACGGGGCGGCGCGCACGCGGCGCCGTGGTCCGGCAAGCGCGGGCGCCGGCAAAGGGGGCGCGGTCGGCGTGCCCAGTGTACCCGCCGCGGACCAGGCTGCGCGGGTCGCGGGGCGCAGGCCGGCAGTCGGTGCGCCGGCTTCACGTCGCGTCCCCGGCGCCGGATCCGCGCCGCGGCTGCACCCAGGGCGCCCACAGCAGCGAGAATCCCACGCCCAACGCCACCGCCAGGCCGAAATTGGCGATCGCCGGCGTCCGGCTCACGGCCAGCAGCCCGAACGACAGCAGGGTGGTGAGGGCGCCCAGCATGATGCCGACCAGGCTGGCGGCCGCGCCGGCGACGCGCTCGAACATGAAAATGGCGTAGTCCACCCCGATCGCCGACACCAGCAGCAAGCCAAACAGGCTGAAGAGCGTCAGCGGCTGGCCCAGATAACCCAGCGCCGCCAGGCTGCAGGCGGTGGCGGCCAGCGGCACCGCCAGGATGCGCCAGGCGGCCGCGCGTCCAAGCGTCAGGCACAGCAGCGCCGCCGCCACCAGGTACGAGAGCAATTTGAGTTCGGCGGCCTCGACGCGGGTGGCGCTGAACATGCGGTTCAATTCGCCGCTGCGGTCCACCAGCGTGACGCCGGGCGCGGCCTGCGCGATGGCCGTGAGCGCGGCGGCATCGCGCAGGCCCAGCAGGGTGATCATGCCAGCCACTTCGCCGTCATGCCGGCCCAGCCAGAGCGTGCGCCAGCGTTCGCCGATCTGGCCTTGCAGCGCGCTTTCGATCGGGATGGGCGGCAGCGCCGCCAGCGCCCGCAGTTCCTGTCGCAAGGCCGCTTCCGGCACGCCGATATCGGTCAGCGCGCGCCAGGCCTCGGGCCGGTCCGCCAGGTTCCCCAGCGCATCGGCGAAAGCCTGCTGGTCGGCCTGCGGCGCCACCCGCTGGCTCAAGGCGGTGTAGGCCCGCAGCCCGCCGGCGGCGACCAGCGCATCCAGCGCCTGGCTGACACGCGCCTGCCGCCGCAGCAGTTCGTCGGCGTCCGGCGCGCGCACCAGGAAGAACTGGCTGGTCGGCACGAAGCCGGTGATTTCGCCGATCTGGCGCGCCTGTTGCAGCAGCGGCGCGGGCAGGCTCAGCCATTGGCGCAGGTCGTCGCGGATGTCCAGGCGGCCGATGCCGCCGGCGGTGACCGTGGCCAGCAGCAGCGCGCCGCTCCACAGCACGGCGCGGCGCCCGGCCAGGCGGGTCCGCGCGCGCAGCGCGGCCTGCGCGAAACGCAGCAGCGGTGGCCAGGGACGGGGCTTGAAGCGCGCCAGCCACGCGGGCAGCTGGCACACCGTGCAGGCATAGGCGCCGAGCAGGCCGGCGGCGGAGAACACCGCGGTCTGGGTCAGCGCCGGAAACGGCGTGAAGGCCAGCGCGACATAGCCGACCAGGCTGGCCGCCAGGCTGATGGTCAGGCCCGGCAGCACCCGCCGCAAGGCCGGCCAGGCGCGCCAGTCGGGCATGCCGTAGCTCTTGCCCAGCCAGTGCATCGGGAAGTCGACGGCAACGCCGATCAGGCTGGCGCCGATCACCAGCGTCAGCGCGTGAATGGAACCGAACACCGCGACACAGGCGACCGTGCCGGCCAGCAGGCCGACCGCCACCGGGACCAGCGCCAGCAGGGCCAGCCAGCGGCGCAACGCCAACAGCAATACCAGCACGATGCCGGCCATGGCGATGGCGCCGATCCAGCCACTTTCGGCGGCGGCCTGGGCGCGGCCGGCGGCGGCATAGAGCGGGCCGCCGGCCACCAGCAGGTCGGCGCCGGCCAGGGCCTGGCGATCCTGCGCGATCTGCGCTGCGATGCGGCCGGGATCGGCGCCGTCGAAGGCGTCGTCCCGGGTGCTGGCGCGCACCAGGACCCAGGCGCGGCCGCCGCTTTCGGCCTGCAACGTACCCGTGGCCACATCGTATTGCACCGCGCCGCCGGGACGCAGCGCCTGTTCGGCGCGCCGCGCCAGGCCGAACAGATCCTGGTCGACCGATACCGCGCTGGAGGCGGCGAACGGGTCGACCAGTTCGCGCGCGCGCTGGCGCGCGTAACCGGCCGGGTCGGCCAGCAGTTGTTCGCGTTGCGCCGGCGGCAGCAGCGCCAGGCGATTGGCCAGCAGGCGCGCCCGCAGATCGGGCAGGTCGACGTCGATGTCCACTTGCACGGTCGCGAACAGGCCGCTGCCCTGCCAGCGTTGCGCCAATTGGCGCGCGGCCGCGGCGCTGTCGCCGTCGTCGCGGGCCGCCACCAGCGCGATCAATTCACGGCTGAGCGGCTGCTGGACGCGGGCTTCGGCCAGATCGCGGGTGGCGTCGGCCGGGGCCCGCGGCACCAGTTCCATCAGGTTGGCCGATACCGGCCAGCCGTGGCGGCACTGCCAGGCGCCCAGGGCCAGCACCAGCAGCAGCCCCAGCTTGAACAGCCGTGGCAGCCAGCGTTCAATCGGCGAAGGCACGCTGTTCCTCTGGCGTCAGGGCGTCGGCGGCGGACGCGTCGGTCATCTGCAGCACGCTGCGGTCGCCCTGGACTTCGCGCAGTTCGATGCGGTCGACCAGCTTGCCGCCGTTGATCTGGATGTTCTCGAAGATCTGCCGCAGCAGCGCCGAACGCGGCAGCAGCACCAGCTGCCAGGCGTCGGCGCCGCCCGTCAGCGTCAGGTCGAAGTTCTCGCGCAGGCCGCGGGTGTCGCCGGCCAGCACCGCCAGGAACAGGCGGTTTTCACGGCCGGCGCCGGCATGCTGCGGCAGCGCCTGCCAGGCGCCGTCGGGGCCGCGGCGCGCGATGCCGTCGGCGCTGATGCGCAGGTCCTGGGCGATGGGGCTGCGCAGCAGCCACAGCAGGCCGCGGCCGGCGGCCAGGGTGAAATCGCCGCGGCTGGTCAGGGGTTGTGGCAGCGAGCGCAGGAACTTCTGCTGCACGAAATGGCCGCGCACCACCGGGGTGGCGCGCAATTGCCGTTGCAGGTCGTCGAGATCGAAAGCCCGCGCGCTCCAGGGCAGGACGGCCAGCGCCAGGCAGATAAGCAGGCGTTTCATGCAGGCAACTCCAGCGCGTTGCGGACGGGGTGGTCACGCATCGTTTTTCCAGAAGGGATAGAAATTGAACCATTGCAGCGGCGCCTGGCGGCACTGCGCGCCGAGGCGATCGGCATAGCGCTGGGCCCAGCGGGCGATCTCGGCCTGGCGCGTGGCGCGGGTCCATTCGACGGCGTCCGCCAGGCGCTCCATCGACATGCGGTGGCGCGCGCCATGGCGGGTGCAGAACAGCAGGTTCACGGGGCAACGCAGCAGCCCGGCCAGCAGCCAGGGGCCCTGCGGCAGCAAGGCGGCATCGCCCAGCAGTTCGACCTGGGCGCTGCGATCGCCCTTGAGCGGCACGCGGTCGCCGGCGATTGCCAGCCATTCGCCGCGTTCCAGGCGTTGAGCCAGATCGAGCATGACGCCGGCATCCAGTTCGCTGACCTGGATCATGCGCAGGCCGCCGCCGGCTTCTTCCAGCAGCCGGCCGAAGTTCACCGCGTGCCGCGTATGCACCAGCACGTTCAAATGGAGCCGGCCGGACTGCTCGGCCAGCGCGCGGCAGACCTCGATGTTGCCCAGGTGCGAACCCACCAGGATCTGGCCGCGGCCGGCGCCCATCTGCGCCTGCAGGCCGTCGGGGTCGTCGATGTCCAGGTCCGCCAGGGTGATTCTGCCTTGCCACACGTCGAGCTTGTCGAGCAGCGCCTGCGCGAAGGCCAGGTACTGGCGATAGACCGGGAAGGGCGTGGGCAGCGGCGCGGCCAGCGCGCCGCCGCGCGCCAGGCGCCGCTGGTAGGCGCCGATGGCGCGCCGGGCGCGCGGTCCGAAGACATAGAAATACAGCACCACCAGCCATATCACCGGCGCCACCGCGCGCCGGCCGATGCGGCGCGCGGCCCACGCGGTCAGGCGCAGCAGCGCGGGGTTGCCCCGTTCGCGTTGGCCGGCCCAGTGCGGATCGGCGGCTGTCATGGACGCGGTCCCGCGGTCAGGCGGCGCAGCAGCAGCGCCGGCGATCGCGCCAGCATGCCGAAGAACAGGCGCGCGTGCATGCGGCTGATCAGCAGGTTGTCGCGCAGCGCCTTGAAGTGCGAAACGCCGCCAACCGGGTAGACGACGCGCGTGGGCAGCCAGGTCATGGGCACGCCGCGCCAGTGCAGGCGCACCAGGATGGCGATGTCGAAGTCCATGCGGCGGCCCACCTGCGCGCCGTCGATCACTCGCAGCACGGATTCGAGCGGGTAGATACGGAAGCCGCACATGGCGTCCGGGATGTCGAGCGACAGGGTATTGATCCAGACCCAGACGCGGGTCAGCCAACGGCCGTACAACCGGCTGCGAGGGACGTCGCTGCCATAGCGCGGCGCGCCGCAGATGACGGCCGCGGGCCGCGCCCGCGCCGCCTCGGCGAAGGCAGGCACATCGTCCAGCGCATGCTGGCCATCGGCGTCCACCTGCAGCGCGTGGGTATAGCCCAGGCGCCGCGCGGCGCGCAGCCCGTCCTGCACTGCCGCGCCCTTGCCGCCGTTGCCCGCGCGCCGCAGCAGGTGCGTGCCTGGCAGGGGCGCCAGCGCATCGAGCACGGCGGCGCAGTCGGGGGCCGACCCGTCGTCCACCAGCACGCACGGCAATCCGTGCGCCGCCAGTTGCGCGTGCACCGCCGCCACGGTGGCGCCATGGTCGTAGACCGGGATCACCGCGCACAGCCTATGCGGCGCCATGGCGGTCTCCGTGCAGCACGCGGCCCGACGAGCAGGGCTGGTCGCCCAATGTGTAGGTGAAGTACAGCTTTTGCTTGCCGGCGTCCCAGCGCAGGGTGAGTTCGGCCGTGTCGCCAGGCCGCAGCAGGCGCTGGAACTTGAGCGCCTCCATGCCGGCAAAGCGCAAGGCCGGCTGCAGGTCGCGCTGCGCCAGCGCCATGGCCCAGCCGATCTGGGCCACGCCCGGCACCACCGGCGCGCTGGGAAAGTGGCCGCTGAAGTGCGCCAGGTCATAAGGAACATCGATACGGTAGCGACATTCGCCGGGCCCGTCGGCCGGCAGCGGCGTGGCCGCCGGTTGGCGCGGACGCGGGCCGGCCGCGGCCTCGAAATCGGATTGGGTCAGCTTGCCCTGGCTGTTGTACGGCAACTGGCGCAACAGCCGCCAGCCGCGCGGAATGGCCAGCGATTCGAAACCCGTGGCGAGGTGGCGGCGCAGGGCGTCCACCAGCGCGCGCCGGCCCTGGTTGCGCAGGATGTGCAGGCCCGCCGCGCTCAGCGCCACCAGCGCCGTCAGGCGCGGATTGCCCGCGACCTGGCCCACGCGCGCCTCGGTCACCCAGGCATGTCGGGCCAGCGCCTGTTCGAGCATGGGCAGGGCGACGCGCTTTTCCTCGATCTTGACGATGCGGTCCAGCCGGCCCAGCAGCTGGAAACCGCCTTCGACCATCTCCGCGGCGTCGGCGGTCAGGGTGTCGGCGGCATCGATCCATGGCGACGCCACGCGCAACGCGCCGCGCGGGTCCAGGCCGACTTCGACGCCGGCCAGGGGCTGCCACGGGTCCGCGCCGCAGCGCCAGGCGATCGATCCGGTTTCGGAACTGCCGTAGATGTCGATGGGGCGCTGGCCCAGCTGGCGGCCGATATGCTCGGCCACGTCCGGCGGCAGCACCCCGCCCGCGCAGTACAGGCGGACCAGCCGGCCGCGCAGGCGCGATCCGTCGAGCCGCTCGCCCAGCCGGCGCAGCAACGCCGGGCTGGCGATCCAGGTGAAAGTGGCATGGCGCAGGCTGGCCTGTTGCAGTTCTTCGGGATAGAGCCGTTGCGGGCGGTCGATGAGGCGGCCGGCGCACAGCGGCCACAGTACGCGATAGGGCAGGCCGTACATGTGCTGCGCCGACACGCTGCCGAGTACCGGGCCGCCGTCGTCGGGCCACTGTTGCCGCAGCGCCTCGACCTCGCGCATGAGCTGGTCCCAGCTCTTGCCGACGGCCTTGGGCGCGCCGCTGGAGCCGGACGTCCACAACACCAGCCGCTGCGCCGGATCGAGGACGGCGGGCGGCAGGGCCAGCGCGTGCTGCAATTGCTCCAGGCGCCATGCCTGGCACGCCGGAGGCAGCGCCGCGGCGTCGCTCAACCAGATGTCGGCATCGAGCGCGGCGCAGGTGTCCGGCCGTACGTCGGCCGGCAGCACGGCGGTGATGCCGGCCCGCCCGCAGGCGAACAGGGCGATGGCGAGCGCGACGGCATCTTCGAACCAGAGCGCGGCGCGCCGCGCGCCGCGCGCCTGCAAGGCGCCGGCCACGGCCAGGCATTGCGCGGCGAATTCCCGCCGCGACAGCGCCGGCTCGTCCGCGACCCGCGCGTCGCCGGCGGGCGCGGCCTGCGGCAGCAGCAGGTGTGTGAGCGCGGTCCAGGCCACGGTTCAGGCCGCCTTGGCCGCGGCGGGACGCAGCAGCCATTCCGCGCCCATCAACAGGCCCATCAGCACGTAGCTGATGGCGCCGTTGTAGGCGGTCCACCAGCTCCATGGGCCCCAGGCGGCGAGCATCGCCGCGACCGTGCCGTTGATGGCGAAAAAGCCGCACCAGACCCGGGTGACCGCGCGCGTGTAGCGCACCCCGGCGGGGGGCAGGTCGGGGTGGCGCAGGCGCGCCAGGCGTTCGACCACGGGGCGCCCGCGATGCAGGCTGGCGCCAAAGAGGACCAGCAGCATGCCGTTGACCATGACCGGATACCAGCGCAGCCAGTCCGGCGAATTGGTCGCCGCCAGCACCACGCAGAACGCGACCGCGGCCAGCGGCAGCAGGCGCCCGCCCGGTTCGCCCCCGCGTCCGGCCGCCAGGCCTCGCGCCAGCCACAGCAGGGCCAACGGCAGCGCCAGCCAGGCCGCGCTGACCCGCCCCAGCGTCGCATACACGACGAAGGGATAGGCCAGGCCCGCCACGGCCAGCACGCACGCCACCCCGCGTTTCATGCGTCGGCGTCCTGTTGCTGCTTCTGGTACATGGCCTGCACCACGTCGTCAACGGTACGGACGCTGCGAAAATCGTTGGCGTCGAGCTTGCGGCCGGTCTTGCGGCGCACCTGGTCGATCAGGTCGATGGCGTCGATGCTGTCGATCTGGAGGTCGGTGTACAGGTTGGCCTGCGGTGTGATGCGTTCGAGCTCGACCTCGAACAACTCGTTGAGCGTATCGCGCAGCGTGTTGTAGATTTCCTCGCGGGTCTGCATAGTCAATTCCATTGCCTCAGTTGCGGCGCTGCGCCGCGACGAATTCGGCCAGGTTGGCGATGCTGGCGAAGTGCTCGCGCATATTGCGCGTTTCGGGGTCGATGCTGATGCCGTAGCGCTTTTGCAGCGCCAATCCCAGTTCCAGCGCGTCCACCGAGTCCAGGCCCAGTCCGTCGCCGAACAGGTTGGCCTCGCGATCGATGTCGTCGGGGCCGATATCCTCCAGCCCCAGCGATTCGATGACGAGCGTCTTGAGCTCAGTTTCCAGTTGATTCATCCCGTTCGGGCTCCACTTGCGGCGCTTGTTGCGCGTGTTCGTTGTCGGGCCCGGCGGCGGGCCCAGGGGCGCCGGCCGCCGCGGCGGGGCGCGTCAGCTCGGCTTCGAAATAGGCATGTAGATAATCGTTCATCCTGCGTCCTGCGATCGGCAGTGGATGCGCATCGGACCAGGTGGCCGGATCGAGGTCCTCGCCCACCTGGATGGTGTATCGCATGCGGCAGGGCGGGATGCGATACCAGGGTTCGCCCTTGGTCAGGCTGCGCGGATTCATGCGGATCACCACCGGCGTCACCACGCGCGCGCCGCGCAGCGCGATGGCGCAGGCGCCGCGATGAAAGCGCGGCAGGCTGTCGGGCGGGGTGCGGGTGCCTTCCGGGAATACGATCAGGGTCTCGCCGGCGCGCAGCACGGCGGCGGCGCGGTCGAACATGTCGAAGCTCTCGTCGTTGGTGATATAGCCGGCGCTGCGGATGGGGCCGCGCATGAACGGATTGCGCGCCAGGCCGTGCTTGACGATGCAATTGGCGTTGCCGACGTGCCCCACCAGGAACACCACGTCCAGCAGGGACGGGTGGTTGGCCAGGATCATCTGGCCGGGACGGCCCAGGCGCTCGGCGCCCTTGAATTCGACCGTCAGGATGCCGACCCGCACCATGAAGCGGATGAAGCAGCGGAAGGTGCCGTTGAGCGCCCGGCGCGCGCGGCGCTGGCGATCGGCGGCGCTGCCGGGAATCAGCCGTTGCGGCGGAAACACCAGCAGCCGCAGCAGCAATCCGCCCACGCCGAACAACGTAAAGGCCATGCCGGTGGCGAACAGGCGCCACAGCCAGAAATCCTGGCGCGCTTGGGGGGGGGCGGGCGTCATGCCGAGCGGGTCCAGAGCCAGTGGCGGCCGCGGTTGGCGTGCAGCCAGCGCGGCGTGCGCAGCGCCAGGTGGCGCAGCAGGTTCAGCGCGTTGGGCCAGCCGGGCGCCGCGCTGTCCGCGGCCGTGCCGTCCGGGCGGGAGGCCGGGTCGGCGCTGTTTTCGAGCCGCCAGTCGCACCCCGCGCGCAGGCGAAAGGCCGCCGCGTAGGAAAAGGGCACGTCATCGATCCATGGCGAATAGGGCGCTGGCGGGCGTTCTTCGGCCAGCACCACCAGCACGTTGTCGTGGCCTTCGGCCAGCAGCAGGCCGGCCTCCAGGAACGCGAGTTCCAGCCCGTCTTCCTCGGCCGACAGCGCGACCGACTCGTCGGTTTCGCGGCGTATGATGGACCACTGTCCGGCGATGGCGTTGTGCACCGACAGGCCGAATGCGGTGGGCGACAACGGCTCGCCGGCCGCCAGCGCCTGCAGCAGGCCGAAACTGCGGGTGGTCTCGCCGTGCCGCGATGCGAATACCAGCGGCATGGGCGGCTGGCCGGCGGCCACCGGCCAGGCGCACTCGAATACCGCGCGCGCCATCGGGCTGAGCCGGCGGCGCTGCATCGGCGGCAGGAATTCGAGGCGCGGCGGGCTGGGTTCACCAACGGGACAATAAGGATGTTCAGCCCAGTGCAGCCAGCTGCCCGCGTCTTGCATACCCGATGTCCAACCCTGCCATTGCGCGATGGAGAAGGTCAACATAGCGCGCGATCTTACACCGATCGCAAACCCTGAAATTATTCAAAAACGTCACTAAAAAACTTAATTTGTCCCTTATTTTTGTTTTTCCTGATCGACGTGCAGCCCGACCGCATTGACGCCAGCCGGCTCTCCCTTTCCTTGTGGTGGGCCGACGAAGGCGCCGTCGGCGCGTATCGGACCCAGGCCCTCTCGCCCGAGGATGCCGCGCGCGCCGCGGCCATACGCTCGCCCAAGGCAACCCGCGACTGGCGGGTCAGCCGCGCATTGCTGCAGTGCGTGCGGGAGGCGATGCCGGCGCCGCATACGCTGTCGCTCAGCCACAGCGGCGGCCGCGCCCTGTGCGCGCGGGCGCCGGCGGACTGGGCCGTGGGGGTCGACCTGGAACGGATGCGGCCGCGCGCCACGGCCGCCCTGGCCGACTGGATCTGCGACGAGCCCGAACGGGCCTGGTTGCGGCAGGCGGATGGCGCCGTCCGGCTCGAGCGCTTCTACCTGATGTGGACCCTCAAGGAAGCCTTTGTGAAAGCGGCCGGCCTGGATTTTCCGGCGGACATGGCAGCTGCCGGCCTGGCGCCGGACGCGTCGGGGCAGGTGGAGCTGCGTCCCCCGCCCGGCCACTGGAACGCGGCGGCCTGGCGTCTTGGCGCAGACTGGATGGCGGCGGCCGTGTGGCGCGCCGACAGCGGCGGGGCGGCGCGCATCGAGTGGCGCGCGGCGCTCTCCTGCGCTTGGCCCGAACGGCGCGAATTGGGCCGCTGGGCGGGGCGCGGCGCTTGAGCGCACGGGCGGATTTTGTGCGCCGCACTTAAACATGTATTATTAATGCATGTTTAAAAAGGGTGGCTTCGGCGCCATCCGCAGCGCAAGGAGCAGTCGATGTTGAGCCCGCAAATCCGCGCCCTGGTCAAAGCCACGGCCCCGGTCCTGAAAACCCATGGCGTGGCGCTGACCCGCCATTTCTATGCCCGCATGTTCCAGCACAATCCGGAACTCAAGCACGTCTTCAACCAGGGCCACCAGGCGGGCGGCGAGCAGCAGCAGGCGCTGGCCGGCGCGGTCGCGGCCTACGCCGAGCACATCGACGATCCCTCGGTGCTGGCGCCGGTGGTGACGCGCATCGTCCACAAGCATGTCAGCCTGGGCATCCGGCCCGAACACTATCCGATCGTGGGCAAGCACCTGCTGGCGTCGATCCGCGAGGTGCTGGGCGAGGCCGCCACCGATGAGCTGGTCGACGCCTGGGCCGCCGCTTATGGACAGCTGGCCGACATGTTGATCGCCGAAGAAGCGCGCCTGTATGTGGAGTCGGCCACCAAGCCGGGTGGCTGGACCGGCTGGCGCGCGTTTCGCGTGGTCGGCAAGCAGCCCGAAAGCGCCGAGATCACCTCGTTCTACCTGGCGCCCGCCGATGGCGGCGAGGTCCCGGCGTATCGCCCCGGCCAATATGTGTCGGTGCGGGTCTACGTGCCCGAACTGGGCCTGATGCAGCCGCGCCAGTACAGCCTGTCGGACGCGCCCGGCCAGGGCCGGCTGCGGATTTCCGTCAAGCGCGAGGCGGGCGGCGCGCAGAACCCGGCCGGGCGCGTGTCCAACGCGCTGCACGACCATCTGCAGGAAGGCGGGGTGCTGGACGTGGCGCCGCCGCAGGGCGATTTCCACCTGCGCGAGGACAGTGACGCGCCCGTGGTGCTGCTCAGCGGCGGAGTGGGGCTGACCCCCATGGTTTCCATCCTGAACCACCTGGTGGCAACCGACGATCCCCGCCAGATCCGCTTCGTGCACGGCTGTCGCAACAACGCGGTGCATGCCATGAAAGACCACGTCAACGCCATCGCCGCGAGCCGCGGCAACGTGCGCAAGGCGGTGTTCTACGAAGAGGTCGGCAGCGGCGACCGCAAGGGCCGCGATTACGACCACAGCGGTCGCGTCGACCTGAACGCCATCCGCGACGAGGCCATCGTGCCGGGCGCCGACTACTACCTGTGCGGTCCGTCGGGCTTCATGCGGGCGCAGCGCGAAACGCTGCTGGCGCTGGGCGTGGCGCCCGAGCGGATCCACGCCGAGGCCTTCGGCAGCGGTGGCGCGCCGGCCTGACCGGTGTATCCTGGCGGCCATGCAACTGACCCGATTCACCGACTTCGGCCTGCGGGTACTGATGTACCTGACGCAGTGCCGCGACCGGCCCGCGGCGGTCACCATCCCGGAGATCGCCGCGCGCTTCGACCTGTCGCGCAACCACCTGGTCAAGGTGGTGCACTTCATGTCGCAGCGCGGCTGGGTCAGCACGGCGCGCGGCAAGGGCGGCGGGCTGGCGCTGGCGCGCCCGGCCGGTGATTACCGCCTGGGCGACCTGGTGCGTGAACTGGAGCAGCAGGGGCCGCTGATCGACTGCCGCGAACCGCCCTGTGCGCTGGACGGCGCCTGCCGCCTGTCGGGCGTGCTGGCGCAGACCCTGCAGGCGTTCTACGAGGCGCTCAACGGCTATTCCCTGGCCGACCTGGTGCGCGATCCGACCGCCGCCGCCATCATCAAGCTGCACCGCGCCGCTTGACGGCCGCGCCGACTGCGGCGCCGGCCGGCGTAGCCCGGCCGTGACGCCAGCCCCCGAGGGTCGGGGCCATGACGCCGGACCATGAGGGCGGGTTATGGGTGCTGGGCCTTTGGTGATTTGCGATCATCCGTCCCCCGCCTCAGAATAAGACCGTTGCCATTTTCTTATTTGGATGCAGGGTATGCGCGTTTGCGTAATCGGTGCCGGAGTCGTGGGCGTCACCTCCGCGTATTTCCTGGCGCGCCAGGGCCATGACGTCGTGCTGGTCGACAGCCACGCCCATCCGGCCGAGGTGTCCAGCTACGCCAATGGCGGCCAGCTCAGCTACAGCTATGTCGCGCCGCTGGCCGGGCCGGGCGTGCTGCCCAGCGTGCCAGGCTGGCTGCTGCGCGAGGATTCGCCGCTGCGCTTCCGGCCGCGGCTCGATCCCCACCAATGGCGCTGGTGCCTGAGTTTCGCGCTGGCCTGCCGCGCATCGGTGGCGCGCGAGTCCACCGCGCAATTGCAGGCGCTGTCGTTCCTCAGCCGCGATGCCATGCATGCGTTGCTGGAGCAGGAAAACCTGGAATTCGGCCATCTCAGGAACGGCAAGCTGATCGCCTACCGCAGCCCGGCCTGGCTGGACAAGGCGCGCGCGCTGGTGGCGTACCAGGCCGCCCATGGCGCCGAACAACAGGTGCTGGACGCCGCCCAGACGCTGGCGCGCGAGCCGGCGCTTGCCGGCATGGGCGCCAGCCTGGCCGGCGCCATCTACACCCCCAGCGAAGAGGCGGGCGACTGCCGCCAGTTCACGCAGGCGCTGTTCGAGCGGCTGCGCGGCCTGTCCAACGTGCAGTGCGCCATGTCCAACCCCGTCGCCGGCCTGCAACGCGAAGGCCGCCGCATCGTCGCCGTGCGCACGCAAGAGGGCGATATCGGCGCCGACGCCGTGGTGCTGGCCACCGGCATCGGCACGCGCGCGCTGCTGCGGCCGCTGGGACACGATGTGCCGCTCTATCCGCTCAAGGGCTACAGCCTGACCGTGCCGCTGGCCGATGACGATGCCGTGGCGCCGCGCATCAGCGTCACCGACTACGAACGCCGCATCGTCTACGCGCGGGTCGGCGGCGTGTTGCGCATTGCCGCCATGGTGGACATCGGCAGCGAAGGCGCGCAGATCGATCCGGCCCGCATCGCGCTGCTCAAGCGCCAGGTGCGCGAGGCCTTTCCGGCGCTGGACCTGGAGCAGGCCATTCCCTGGGCCGGACTGCGCCCGGCCACGCCCACCGGCAAGCCGCTGATCGGGCGCAGCCCGGCGGCCGACAACCTGTGGCTCAATATCGGCCAGGGCGCGCTGGGATTCACGCTGGCCTGCGGCAGCGCCGCGCTCCTGACCGCGCAGATGGACGGGCTGGATGCGCCGCTGGACGCGCTGCCCTTCCGGCCCTGATCGCGGGCTGTCCCTTTTGCGATAGTCGCTGCCTGTTCATCGGCAGACGGGCGCTTCACCGCTCAATAGGATATCGGCCATCCGCCCCTGCGCCCCGCGCGCGGGCGGTGGCCGATTCCCATTTCCGCGAGTGACCCCATCATGTCCTACCTGTTTCCATTGTTCGCCATTCTGTTCTGGGCGGGCAATGTCATCGTTTCCAAGATGGCGGCCAGCGCCATCTCGCCCACCGCCATCACGTTCTACCGCCTGATCCTGGCGCTGGCGATCATGGGGCTGTTCACGGCCGTGCCGGTGTGGCGCAACCGCAAGACCATCCTGCGCCACTGGCCCAAGCTGGCGCTGTATGGCGCCCTGTCGTCGGCGGTGTTCCAGGCGCTGTCGTACCGCGCCGCCGAAACCACCACCGCCACCAACATGGCCATCCTGACCGCGCTGATCCCGCTGCTCAGCATGCTGCTGAGCGTGGTCATCCTGCGCGATCCGCTGACCCTGGGCATGGCGGCCGGCGGCGCGCTGTCGTTCCTGGGCCTGCTGTATCTGGTGGGGCAGGGCAACATGCTGAGCGTCTTCCAGCATGGCATCCACGTCGGCGACGGCCTGATGCTGATGGCGGCCTTCTCCTACGCGCTCTATGGCGTGCTGCTGCGCCACTGGAAGGTGCCGGTGCCGGCCTGGCAATCGACCTTCGTGCAGTCGATCTTCGCGCTGCTGTACATGCTGCCGTTGTACCTGCGGGTGCCGGCCGCGCAGGCGGCGCTCGACATGAAGACGATTCCGCTGATCCTGTACGCCGGCATTTTCTCGTCGGTGCTGTTGTCGTTCCTGTGGATCGAGGGCGTGCATCGCCTGGGGCCGAACCGCTGCAGCATCTTCATCAACCTGCTGCCGCTGTTCACCGCGCTGGCCGCGTTCGTGCTGCTGCGCGAGCAGCTGCGTTCGTATCACCTGCTGGGCGGCGCCGTGACACTGGCGGGCGTGCTGTTGGCGCAGACGGTGCAGCGGCCGCTGTTCGGCCATGGCCGCGCCGCCGCGCAGGCCTGCGGCAAGGCGTGACGGGCGCCGGCGCGGTTCACTCCCGTTCAAGACGGGGCGGGGGCGGCGCCGCATAGTGGCTCTCTTTGAGCGGAGAGCCCATGAGCCTTTTCCAGAAAACCGCCATTGCGCTGGCGCGCAGTCCGGGCGCGGGCCGCGCCATGCGCGCCCTGGCCACGCGCAGCTCGCTGGCGCGCCGCTTCGTCGGCGGCGCGGATATCGCCGAGGCGGTGCGCACCGCCACCCGGCTGCGCGAGGTCCACGGCATCCGCGCGTCGCTGTTCTACCTGGGCGAGTACGTGGCGGACCCCGAGGCCATCGAGCACAACACGCGGCAGGCGATGCAGGCCTGCGCCGCGCTGGGCGGCGCGGGGCTGGACGTGCATGTCTCGATCGACCCTACCGCCATCGGCTACATGCGCGACGATGCGCTGGGGCGCGAGAACGCCCGGCGCATCGCGGCGGCGGCGCGCCAGGCCGCGGGCGGCGGGCGTGACTGGGTGGTGCTGGACATGGAGGATTCGGGCCTGCGCGAGCGCACCTGCGCGCTGCACGCCGAACTGCTGCGGGACGGGCTGCCGGCCGGCCTGACGCTACAGGCGCGCCGCCGCCGCACCCTGGTCGACCTGGCCCAGGTCGTCGGCCAGCGCACCTCGTTGCGGCTGGTCAAGGGGGCGTTCCCGGAACGCGCGCTGGATCACGCGGGCCGGGCCCGTATCGACCAGGCCTACCTGGACGCGGCCACCCTCATGCTGACGCCGCGGGCGCGCGACGCCGGCTTCCTGCCGGTGTTCGGCACCCATGACGACCGCCTGGCCGGTGCCGTGATGGCGCTGGCGCGCGAGCAGGGTTGGGCCCCCGATGAGTTCGAATTCGAGATGCTTTACGGCGTGCGGCCCGATTGGCAGCTGGCGCTGCGGCGCCTGGGCTACGCGGTCAGGGTGTACCTGCCGTTCGGGGCCGACTGGTGGCCCTACGCGGTCCGCCGCGTGGGCGAAAATCCACGCAACGCCTGGTTGCTGGCGCGCTCGCTGGCCGCGGACGGCGAGTATTTCGGGTAGCCTGTCGTATTGGCCGGGCGTGCCGAGGCGGCACCCCGAGCGTTCCGGACGGGCGGTTTTTCCATGGCGGTTTCCCAACATATCTGGCATTGCGGCGCGGAGCTGCCCGGCGACGTGCTGATCGCCGACCTGCGCGCCTACCGGTACGACGCGCATTTCCACGACGCCTGGTCGATCGGCGCGATCGCGCGCGGGCGCTGCGCCTTCACGGTGCACGGCCGTCCGTTCGAGGCGGGAGAGGGCGACCTGGTGGTGATCGCCCCGGGTCAGGTGCACACCGGCGGCACCTCGGCCGGCCTGCTCGCCTACCGCATGGCATATATCGAGCCGGCCTGGTTCCAGCAGCATGCGCGGGCCCTGCGCGAGGACGGGCTGGGCCTGCCAGGGCCGGTCATCGGCGACGCGGCCTTGTGCGCGCAATGGCTGGCGGCGCTGGCCCCCGACGACACCGATGATGCGGTGCGCCGCGCCCAGTTGTCGGCGGCCCTGTTCCGGCTGCTGGCGGCGCATGGCGCGCCGGCGGGCGGGGCGGCCGAAGCAGCCGATGATGCCGGGCCGATGCCGGCCCGCTCGAGCGGCTCCGATCCCGCGGCCCCGCCGGCCGGGGCCGTTGCCGACGTCTGCGAGCTGTTGCTGCAGCGCATGCGCGCCGATCCCGCCTGCGCGCCTGATCTTGAGGCGCTGGCGCGGGCCGATGGCCGCCATCGCAGCACGCTGGTCAAGCAGTTCGCGCGCCGCTATGGCCTGCCGCCGCAGGCGTGGCTGCGCAACTGGCGGGTGGCGCGCGCCCGCGCGCTGCTGCGCGGCGGCCTGCCGCTGGCCGAGGCGGCGCTGGCCGTAGGCTTTGCCGACCAGGCCCACCTGACGCGGGTATTCAAGCAGGTGTATGGCAGCCCGCCCGGCGTGCTGCGCCGGTCCGCGGCCCGCAAGCGGGCGCAATGACATTCCTGTGGATCATGTAATGGGCGATGAATGATCGGTTGAATCGGCCGATTTGGCGGGATTTAATCGACTCATGCGGTGGCTGTTCGCGCCATGTTGATTGATTGGGAGGAATGTGAAATGGATTCGCAACGCATCGCGCTGCGCGCCGCGGACGGGGTGGCGCTGGGGGGATATGCATGGCGGCACGCCGCTCCCGATCCGGCCGGGCCGCGGCCCGTGGTGGTCATCAACGCCGCCACGTCGGTGCGCTGCCGCTACTACGCGCGTTTCGCGGCCTACCTGCACCAGCACGGCTTCGACGTGCTGACCTACGACTACCGTGGCATCGGCGAATCGCGTCCCGCGTCCCTGCGCGGTTTCCAGGCATCGTGGATGGACTGGGGAGAAAAGGACTTCGAGGCGGTGCTGGGTTATGTGCGCAGCCATTTCCCCGGCCAGCCGGTGGACGTGGTGGCGCACAGCATCGGCGGTTTCGTCACCGGCCTGGCGCCCTCGGCGCGCGGGCTGCGCCGCATTTTCACCATGGGCGCCCAATACGCCTACTGGCGCGACTACGCCGCCGGGCAGCGCCTGCGCATGCTGGCCAAATGGCATGTCGTGATGCCGCTGCTGGCGGCGTGCCTGGGTTATTTTCCGGGGCGCCGGCTGGGGTGGCTGGAAGACACGCCGCGCGGCGTGGTGCGCGACTGGAGCTTCATGGGCCCGCGCTTCGAGGGCCGGGGCGGGCCGGATCACCGCGTGGCCGCCATGGCGGCGGTGACGGCGCCGATCCTGGCGCTCAGCGTCACCGATGACGAATTCGGCACCGAGGCCGCGGTCGGCCGGCTGCTGGCGTACTTCACCGGCAGCGCCCGCACCCATCTGCGCCTGGCGCCGGCTGCGCTGGGATTGGACGGGATCGGCCACTTCGCTTTTTTCCACGAGCGTTTTCGCGACACGCTGTGGCCGATCGCGCTGGGCTGGCTCAGTCGCGGCGAGCATCGTCTGGCGGGGGCGACGCCCATACGTTGTGACTGCGTGGCGTCTCTAGCCGATAGTCCGAGTATTTCCGCGTGAAGAACTCGGCGCCCAGCGTCTCGGCCGCCCGCAGCGGGTTGCGCGGATCCGCCGCGATTTCGCCGCGGCTGTTGCCGGCGCCATGGACCACGCCGACGAAATCGGCGTGGGTGTAGCGGGCGAATTCCTGCACCTGGTGCACCACGCCCAGGATCGCGCCGGGATAGGTTTCTTCGGAGGCCACGGCCAGGGCCAGCCGCTTGCCGGCCATGCGGGCCTTGACCGCCTCGGGCTCGGGGCCGCTGCCGGCGTAATGCGTGAACGAGCGATCGAAGAACGCCTTGGTCTGCGCCGACATGCCGTACCAGTAGAGCGGGGTGCAGAACAGCACGCCGTCGGCCGGCAGGAAGTGTTCCAGGAACAGCTCGGCGTAGCGGTCGTCCGGCGCGGACGCATGGCGCAGGTCGGGCAGGAATCCCTTGATGTAGTCGTCCAGGAACAGCAGGGTGGCGTTGCTGCCGGCGGCCTGCGCGCCGCGTTGGGCCGCCGCGCCGAGCGCGGCGCTGTTGCCGTCGCGGCGGGGGCTGCCGGCCAGGATCAGCAGGCGCTTGGATTGATGATCTGAATTCATGTATGAATGCCTCGGTGGGTGGAACATGTGGAACGAACAAAGGAAAATTTACGCACCCATAGGCATCGGGACAAACGATGATTTCTTGGCTAAGATGAGTTCAATTCATCTGGATGGCCTGCCATGTTCGCCTCCCTGCCGGTTACCGCCTTGCGCGCCTTCGAGGCTGCCGCGCGCTTGCGCAGCTTCAAGGCGGCCGCGGCCGAACTGTCGGTGACGCCGACCGCCGTTTCGCACCAGATCAAGGCGCTGGAGCGCCACGCCGGCGTGGCGCTGTTCGATCGCGTGCCGCAGGGCGTGCGCCTGACCGACGCCGGCGCCCGGCTGTTCGCCAGCGCGCACGGCGCCTTGCTCGACATCGCCCAGACGCTGGACGCGTTGCGGCCGGCCAGCGCGGCCGGGGCCCTGACCCTGTCCACCACCCATTCCTTCGCGGCGCTGTGGCTGGTGCCGCGGCTCGGCCGCTTCTACCAGGCGTATCCGCAGTACCAGTTGCGCCTGCAGGCGCAGGCCGAGACGATCGACCTGTTGCAGGACGCCAGCGTCGACGTGGCGATCCGCTACAGCCGCCAGCGCTATCCCATGCTGCACGCGGCCTGCACCCTGCACGAGCGTTTCGGCGTCTACGGGGCGCCCGCCGTGGTGGCGCAGGCGCGGCGCGCCCGGCCCGCGCTGGTGACCGTGCGCTGGCGCGATTCGGCGCTCTACGACGAGGGCTGGCAGCAGTGGTGCGCGGCGGCCGCGTTGCCGGCCTGGCGCAAGCCGGCGGCGGTGCACGCCTATGCGGAAGAACACTACGCCTTGCAGGCGGCCATCGCGGGGCAGGGGCTGGTGCTGGCCAGCTCCGTGATGGTCTCCGACAGCGTCGCGGCCGGCACGCTGGTGCCGCTGCGCCCCGAGGTCAGCGTGGCGGGCGCGGCCTACACTGCCCTGTGCGCGCCGGGGCGCGAGCGCCATCCTCCGGTCAAGGCGTTCCTGGCATGGCTGCGGCAGGAATTCAAATAGGGGGTATCGACATGTGGAAGAGCGTGGCGGGCATACGCGACACGGAGGGACGCGCATCGTGAACCGGTTCCATGAAATGAGCGTTTTCCTGGCGGTGGCCGAGGCGCAAGGGTTTGCCGCCGCCGCCCGCCGGCTGGCGATGTCGGCCCCCACGGTGACGCGCAGCGTCGCGGCGCTGGAGCGGCGGCTGGGCACGCTGCTGCTGGTGCGCACCACCCGCAGCCTGCGCCTGACCGAAGCCGGCGAGCGCTACGCGGCCGATTGCCGCCGCATCCTCGAGGCCGTGGAGCAGGCCGATGATGCCGCCGCCGGCGCGATGGCCGCGCCGCGCGGGTCGCTGCACATTACCGCGCCGGCGCGCTTTGGTGAACTGCATGTGATGCCGGCGGTGCTGGGCTACCTGCGCCAGCATCGCGAGGTGTCGGTGCGCGCCTTGCTGGTGGACCGCGTGGTGAACCTGCTGGACGAAGGCGTGGACGTGGCGGTGCGCATCGGCGCGCTGCCCGATTCCTCGCTGACGGCGGTGCCGGTGGGGCAGGTGCGGCGCGTGGTGTGCGCCTCGCCCGAGTTCCTGCGGCGCCACGGCACGCCCGACAACCCTGACGCCCTGGCCCGTTTTTGCACCATCACCGCGGCGATGGAGGGGCGCGGCTCCCAATGGCGTTTCCTGCAGGACGGCCAGTTGCGGCGCCTGCCGCTGGAATCGCAATTGACCGTGACGTCGTTCCAGGCCGCGGTGGCGGCGGCGTGCGAAGGCTGGGGCCTGACCCAGGTGGTGTCGTACCAGGTGGCGCGCGACCTGGCCAGCGGCGCCCTGCGGGTGGTGCTGCGCGACTATGAAACCCCGCCGCTGCCGGTGCACGTGGTGTTCCCGGAGGGGCGCAAAAGCTCGGCCAAGGTGCGCAGCTTCGTCGATTTCTGCGTCCAGGCGCTGCGCCGCGACCTGGCCGCGCTGCCGGCGTGAATTCTTTCACCGGCGGCAATGGTGTCTTGCGCGGCGTGGCTGTTCACGGGCGCGCGGCGAGGGTCCAACATGAGGGCCTGTTTCCGCTTCCGAGATGCCGCCATGTCCGCCGCTCCCCTGACGTTCTACGGTTTTCCCCTGTCCGGCCATTCGCACCGCGTGGCCCTGATGCTGTCCCTGCTGGACGTGCCGCACCGCCATGTCGAGGTCGACCTGCGCGGCGGCGCGCAGAAGCGGCCTGAATTCCTGGCGCTGAACGCCTTCGGCCAGGTGCCCGTCATCGACGACAACGGCGTGGTGGTGGCCGACTCGACCGCCATCCTGGTGTACCTGTGCAAGCGTTACGGTGGCCAGGCCTGGCTGCCCGAGGACGCGGTTGGCGCGGCGGCGGTGCAGCGCTGGCTGTCGGCCGCGTCCGGTCCGCTGGCCGGCGGCCCGGCCGCGGCGCGGCTGGTGACGCTGTTCGGCGCTCCGTACGACGTGCCCGCCACGCTGGCGCGCGCCCATGCCCTGCTGGCGGTGATGGAGCGCGAACTGGCCGCCGCCGCTTACCTGGCCGGCGCGGCGCCGACCATCGCCGACGTGGCCTGCTACACCTACGTGGCGCACGCGCCGGAGGGCAATGTGTCGCTGGCGGCGTATCCGCAAGTGCGCGAATGGCTGGCACGGATCGAGGCCTGGCCGCGCTTCGTGCCGATGGTCCAGTCGCCGGTCGGCCTGCGCGCCGCCTGAATGCCCGCGGCGCCACGCTGCGCAAGGAGCCGGCCATGAGCCTTCCCCCTCTCGACACCCCCGCGGCCCCGGCCGCGCCCTGGCACGCGGGCGAACGCCAGTTGCAGGCGCACATCGGCATGGCCGAGCGCATGGCGCAGGTCGGCGCCAAGGTGATCCGCGACTACATGCCGGACCAGCATCGCCTCTTTTTCGCGCAACTGCCGTTCCTGGTGGTCGGCGCCGTCGACGGGCGCGGCGATCCCTGGGCCGGGGCGCTGGAAGGCGAACCCGGTTTCGCCCTGTCGCCGGACCCCGTGACGCTGCGCGTGGCCGCCATGCCGGACGCCGACGATCCGCTGGCCGATGGCCTGGGGCCGGACCGGCCGCTGGGCCTGCTGGGAATCGAACTGCACACGCGCCGGCGCAACCGCATGAACGGACGCATCGCCGCCTGGGATGGCAAGCGTTTCGACGTGGCGGTGGCGGAATCGTTCGGCAACTGTCCGCAGTACATCCAGGCGCGCGACTTCCATTTTTCGCGATCGCCGGCGTTGCGTTTTCCCGGGCCGCCGCGCGAGCGCACGGGGCTGGGCGAGGCCGACAGGGCGTTGATCGCGCGCGCCGATACGCTGTTCGTGGCGACGTATGCCGACACGGAGGCGGCCGGGCGTCGCGTCGACGTCTCGCACCGGGGCGGCATGCCGGGGTTCGTGCGCATCGACGGCGACACGCTGACGATCCCGGATTTTTCCGGCAACCGCTTTTTCAACACGCTCGGCAACATGGTGCTCAATCCGCGCGCGGGGCTGCTGTTCATCGACTTCGAGCGCGGCGACGTGCTGCAGGTGTCGGGCCGCGCCGAAGTGGTGCTGGACAGCCCGGAGATCGAGACGTTCGCCGGGGCCGAACGCCTGTGGCGGGTGCACGTGCGGCGAGTGCGGTCGCGGCCGGGGGCGCTGGCCCTGCGCTGGCGCTTCGGCAACTATGCGCCGACCGCGCTGGCCACGGGGCAATGGCCGGGCGCTTCGGGGCAGGGGCGTTCCTAGGACGAAGCGGCATTCAAAGACGCCGCGCCCAGGCGCGCAATAGGGCGCCGGGCTAGGCGCGGTCGCCGCCGACGCGGCGCACGACCGTGTCGTCCGGCGCCAGCACGCGGCCGTCCTGCGCCCGGATTTCCAGGCGTTGCACCGCTTGCCCGCGCTTGCGGTCGATGAGCGTGGAGTGCGGCTCGGCGGGGCCGTAGTAGTGGTCTTCGCCCCACTGGCGCAGGCCGACGATGACGGGAAACAGCGCCTGGCCCTTTTGCGTCAGCACGTATTCCTGATAGGCGCTGCCGTCGGACGCCGGCACGGCCGCCAGGATGTCGTGCGCCACCAGGGTGCGCAGGCGGTCGCTGAGGATGTTCTTGGCCACGCCGAGGCTTTTCTGGAATTCACCGAAGCGGCGCACGCCGTCGAACGCGTCGCGCACGATCAATAGCGACCACCAGTCGCCGATGGCGTCCAGGGCGCGCGCCACCGGGCAGGCGGCGCCTTCGAGACTGGTGCGTTTGACCATATCGTCCTGACCTTTGCCGACGTTCGCGGCGGGGGGGAAATTGCGAATTTGTGGTTGCATTATAAAACCTGTGCGCCTAGCATTCTGGTTTCGTTATAAAACCATTTGAGGCCGTCATGCCTGACCGATCCGATTCATCCGCGGCGCCTGCCGCCGCCATTGCTCCAACCGAATCCGCCGCGCCCCTGCCCACCGCCGTGGTGCTGCTGCTGGCCGTGGCCTGCGCGGTGAGCGTGGCCAACGTGTACTACGCGCAGCCCCTGCTCGACGCCATGGGGCGCGAGTTCGGCCTGGACGAGGCCGCGGTGGGCATCATCGTCACCGCCACCCAGCTCGGCAGCGCGCTGGCGCTGTTGCTGGTGGTGCCGCTGGGCGACCTGCTGGACCGCCGCCGCCTGATGCTGGCGCAGTTGGGGCTGCTGGTCATGGCGCTGGTGGTGGTGGCGGCGGCGTCCGCCGCGCCCTGGCTGTTGGCCGGCATGCTGGGGCTGGGCCTGCTCGGCACCGCCATGACGCAGGGCTTGCTGGCCCTGTCGGCGGCGCTGGCGGCCCCGGCCGAACGCGGGCGCGTGGTGGGCGCGGCGCAGGGCGGGGTGGTGATCGGCCTGCTGCTGGCGCGCACGCTGGCCGGCGCCGTGGCCGACCTGTGGGGCTGGCGCGCGGTCTACCTGGTGTCCGCCGGCCTGGCGGCGGCGCTGGCGCTGGCGCTGAACCTGTGGCTGCCGCGCCGCGCGTTGCCGACGGCCAACCTGCGCTATGGCGCGCTGCTGCGTTCGCTGTTCACGCTGCTGGCGACCGAACGGGTATTGCAGGTGCGCGGCATGATCGCGCTGTTGATGTTCGCCGTCTTCAGCGCCTTCTGGACCGCGCTGGTGCTGCCGCTGAGCGCGCCGCCGCATTCGCTGACGCATACGGCGGTGGGGGCCTTCGGCCTGGTGGGGGTGGCGGGGGTGCTGGTGGCCGCGCGCGCCGGGAGCCTGGCCGACCGCGGCCATGGCCAGCGCACCACGGGGGCGGGGCTGGCGCTGCTGTGCCTGGCCTGGGTGCCGATCGCCTTCCTGGACCAGAGCCTGTGGGCGCTGGCGCTGGGCGTGCTGCTGCTGGACATCGCCGCGCAGGCGCTGCACGTCACCAACCAGACCATGATTTTCGCCATCGGCGCGCAGGCGCACAGCCGGCTGGTGGGCGGCTACATGATGTTCTACGCGGCCGGCAGCGGTCTCGGGTCGATTGCCTCGACGTTCGTGTATGCGCGGGCCGGCTGGTTGGGCGTGTGCGCGCTGGGCGCCGGCCTGAGCCTGGTGGCGGCGGCGTTCTGGGCCTTGACGCTGCCGCGCAGGACGGCGCCGGGCGGCGTGGCGCCGCGCCGGGCCTGAGCCGGCGCGTCTCCCGGGTTCAGTGATGTTCCAGCGTGTGGGCGATTGCCGCCACTTGCCGCGCGAAGGCCGGGTCCGCCCGGTCGCGCGGGCGCGGCAGGTCGATGTCGTAGTTGCCGGCGATATTGGCCGGGCGGCCCCCCAGCACCACCACCTTGTCGGCCAGGAACACGGCTTCCTCGATGTCGTGGGTGACGAACAGCACCGCCGCGCCCGATGCCTGCCAGACGCGGATCAGTTCCTGTTGCAGGTTGCGCCGCGTGATGGCATCGACCGCGCTGAAGGGCTCGTCCATCAGCAGCAGGTCGGGCTTGACCGCCAGCGCGCGGGCGATGCCGACGCGTTGCGCCTGGCCGCCGGACAACTGGTGCGGCCAGCGGCGGCCGTAGTCGCCCAGGCCGGTCAATTGCAGCGCGGCGTCGATGCGCTGCTGCCGTTCCTGCCGATCCAGGCCCAGGCCTTCGAGGCCGTAGCCGACGTTGCCGCCGACCGTGCGCCACGGCATCAGGCGGCTGTCCTGGAACACCACGGCGCGGCTGCGGCGGCCGGGGCGCGCGGGCGCCTGGAAGCGGACCTCGCCGCCGGCGGGATCGGCCAGGCCGGCCGCCGCGCGCAGCAGCGTGGATTTGCCCACGCCCGAACCGCCCACCACGGCCACGAAGCTGCCCGCCTCGATCGCCAGCGACAGGCCCTGGATCACGGGCGCGTCGGCGCCCGGATGCCGGTACGAGAGTTTCGAGAATTCGATCACGGACGCCATTGCAGCACCTTGCTTTCGACCGCCGAGAACGCCAGGTCGCAGAGCGTGTAGACCAGCGAGATGATCAGCATGTAGACCACCACCGCGTCGTAGGCGCCGACGCCGGCGGCGGCGTTCATTTCCTGGCCCATGCCCGGCACGCCCAGCAGTTCGGCCGCGATCAGCGTCATCCAGGCCTGGCCGATGCCGGTGCGCACGCCCGCCAGCGCGCCGGGGGCGATGGCCGGCAGCGTCACGCCCAGCGCGCGCGCCAGGTAGCCGCCATGGCCGAAGGCGCGCGCCAGTTCGTAGTAGCGCGGGTCGACGTTGCGCACCGCGCCGTAGGTGGCGAAATAGTTGACCCAGAACACGCCGATGGCGATGACGAAGGCGGCGCCGGCGTGGCTGACCTTGAACCAGGCGATGGCGAACACCACCCAGGCCAGCGGCGGGATCGGCCGCAGGATGCGCGCCAGGTAGGCTTGCGCCAGGTCGAAGCGCGGCAGCGTGGCGGCCGCCAGGCCGGCGGCAAAACCCAGCGCGGTGCCGGCGGCCAGGCCCCAGAAGTAATGCACGAGGCTCGAGCCGATGGCCGGCAGCAGGCGGCCCGATTGCCATTCCTGGACCAGCGTGGCGGGCAGCGCGAATGGGTCGGGCAGGGTGCCCGGGGGCGCCCATTGCCAGATCAACGCGGCCTTCCAGATGGCGATGAAGATGGCCAGCCCGCCGATGCCGTACGCCGCCCGGCGCGCGGCGGCGAACCAGGGCGGCGTGCCCTTGCGCGCGCGCGGCGCGGGGGCGGCCAGGGCCGGGGCGGTCTGGCTCATGGTTTCTTGGCCTTGTCGTAGAAACGGGTGTCGAACAGCTGCTTGACGTCGACCTTGGCGGCCTCGACCGTGCCCAGGCTGGCCTGGAAGGTCTGCAGCTCGGCGGTGGCGTCGACGATGGCGTGCGGGTCGGCCACGAACTGGTCATGCGAATTGCGAATGGCCTTTTCCACCAGCGCGCGGTCCAGACGGCCGCCGCCGACGTATTTCTGCACGTGCGCCGCGGCGCGCGCCGGGTCATCGCGCAGCAGGGCGGTGGCAGCCAGTTGGGCGTCGACCAGTTGCTGCACGGCCTCGGGGTGCTCGGCGATCAGCTTGTCGCGCACCAGCAGCACGGCGCCGGGCTGGTTCGGGAACAGTTGCGAGCCGCGCGCCACCACGCGCGATTCGGGGGCGCGGGTCAGCACGGTGGTGACGGTGGGTTCGAGGATGGCGGCGCCGTCGATGGCGCCGGTCAGCAGCGATTGCTGGATCTGCGCCTCGCCCTGGTAGATCAGGTCCAGGCTGGCGGGGTCCGCCTTCAGGCGGTTGCGCAGCCAGTATTGCAGCGCGGCCTCGGGCACGGCGCCCTTGGGGTAGCTGGCGATGACGGGTTTCCTGCCCTTGTCCTTGGCAAAGCGGGCGAACGCCGTGGCCGGATCGCCCGAGGCGAAATACGGCGCCAGCGCGCCCAGCGCGACCACGTTGACCTGCTCGACGATGTTGGAAGCCACCACCTTGATGCCGGCGCCCTTGGCGCTGGCCACCAGGGCCGGGCCGATGCCGACGTAGGCGACGTCCAGTTGCCCGGCCAGCAGCGCCTGGGTCAGCGCCGGACCGCTCTGGAACGACACCAGCTTGGGGGCCGGCGCGCCCTTGGCCTGCAAGGTGCCTTCTTCCAGCGCCACGAACAACTGCGCGTCCGGCAGGATCGGCAGGTAGCCGATTTCGAGCGCGGGCGGCGCGGCGTGGACGGGGGCGAAGGATGTGGCGGTGGCGACGAGCGCGGCGGTGAACAGCTTGCGGAGCATGAGGGAAATGTCCTGAACGACGGCGCCTTGGTGCGGCTGGCGGCTTGCCCGCGGGGCCGGGTTTCCCGGATCCGCTTAATAATTTTAGATATGTTTATGTCTTTTCATTATTCTTTCTGGTTATATGCTTAACGGGGCCGTGTTCCATGAAAAAAGACCGCCGTGGCGGTCTTTCAGAAAGGAAGCCAGGGTCGCCGTCGCGGCGACCGGCGCGGCTTCAGGGCTGCACGGCATACTCGATCGAGCCGGCCACCACCGCCGCCAGCCCCGGCGCCTGGGTCAGCTTGTGCAGCGCGTAGGTCTGGGCCGTGGCGATCTTGGCCTGGTGGAAGGCCGGGTCTTCGTCCAGGCGGTCCAGCGACGCGAGCAGCGCGCGCGCCATCTGCCAGCCGGCCAGCACCGTGCCGGCCAGCAGCAGGTAGGGCACGCCCGAGCCGAACACCGCGTTGGGATGCGCGGCGGCGTTGGCCACCACGAAGTCGACCGTGTTGGCCAGCGCCAGGCGGCCCTGGCGCAGCGGCGTCAGCACCAGGCGCGCGGCCGGCTCGCTGCGCGCCTGCAGCGCTTCCTCGGTCTTGCGGATTTCCTCGATCAGCGCCTGCGCCACCGCGCCGCCGTCGCGCAGCGTCTTGCGGCCGACCAGGTCGTTGGCCTGGATCGCGGTGGTGCCTTCGTAGATGGTGAGGATGCGGGCGTCGCGGTAGTACTGGGCCGCGCCGGTCTCTTCGATGAAACCCATGCCGCCGTGCACCTGCACGCCCAGGCTGGCGACGTCGATGGAGGCTTCGGTGCACCAGCCCTTGACGATCGGCACCAGGAATTCCTGCACCGCCAGGTGGCGGGCGCGCGCCGCCGGGTCGGCGCTGGCGTGGGCCAGGTCGGCGTGGCCGGCGGTGTAGTAGGCCAGCGCGCGGCCGGCCTCGGTCAGGGCGCGCATGGTGCCCAGCATGCGGCGCACGTCCGGGTGCTGGATGATGGGCACGGCGTCGCGCGAGGAGCCGTCCACCGGGCGGCTCTGCACGCGTTCGGCGGCATAGGCCAGGGCGTGCTGGTAGGCGCGGTCGGCCACCGCGATGCCCTGCACGCCGACAGCGAAGCGGGCCGCGTTCATCATGATGAACATGGCGTCCAGGCCGCGGTTTTCCTGGCCCACCAGGTAGCCGATGGCGCCGCCCGCGTCGCCGAACTGCAGCGTGGCGGTGGGGCTGGCCTTGATGCCCAGCTTGTGCTCGATCGACACGCAGGTAACGTCGTTGCGCGCGCCCAGCGAGCCATCGTCATTGACCAGGAACTTGGGCACCAGGAACAGCGAGATGCCCTTGACGCCCTCGGGCGCGTCGGGCAGGCGCGCCAGCACCAGGTGGATGATGTTCTCGGCCAGGTCGTGCTCGCCGTAGGTGATGAAGATCTTGGTGCCCGAGATGCGGTAGGTGCCGTCGCCGACCGGCTGCGCGCGGCTGCGCAGCAGCGCCAGGTCGGAGCCGGCCTGCGGCTCGGTCAGGTTCATGGTGCCGGTCCACTGGCCCGACAGCATCGGGCCGATGAAGCGTTCGCGCAGTTCGGGCGAACCGGCCGTCAGCAGCGCCTCGACGGCGCCGTTGGTCAGCAGCGGACACAGGGCGAACGACAGGTTGGCGGCGTTGAGCATTTCGGAGCAGGGCGCGCCCAGGAGGCCGGGCAGGCCCTGGCCGCCGTATTCGGCCGGATGCGTCATGCCCTGCCAGCCGGCCTCGGCGTACTGGCGGAAGGCCTGCTTGAAGCCGGGCGAGGTGGTGACGGCGCCATCGCGCCAGGCGCTGGGCTCGCGGTCGGCGGGGTGGTTCAGCGGCGCCAGCACGTCGGCGGCGAAGGTGGCGGCTTCCTCCAGCACGGCCTGGGCGGTGTCGGGCGTGGCTTCGGCAAACTGCGGCAACGCGGCCACCTGCGGCAGGCCGGCCAGGTGGTTCAGCACGAACAGCATGTCTTTCACGGGGGCTTGGTACGTCATGGCGTCGGAGCTCCGAGGTCTGGATGAGAGGGAATCAGGTGGCGTCGATGGCGCGGGTGGAACCCACCGCGGCGCGCAGTTCGAATTTCTGGATCTTGCCGGTCGAGGTCTTGGGCAGTTCGCCGAAGCGCACCGCGCGCGGCACCTTGAAGCCGGGCAGCAGCAGCTTGCAGTGGGCGATGATCTCTTCGGCGGTGGCGCTGTGGCCGGGCTTGAGTTCGACGAAGGCGCAGGGCGTCTCGCCCCATTTCGGGTCGGGCATGGCCACCACCGCCACGGCGGCCACGGCCGGATGGCGGTAGAGGGCATCCTCGACCTCGATGCTGGAGATGTTCTCGCCGCCCGAGATGATGATGTCCTTGCTGCGGTCCTTGATGCGGATGTAGCCGTCGGGCGTCATCACGCCCAGGTCGCCGGTGTGGAACCAGCCGCCGCCGAAGGCCTCGTCGGTGGCGCGCTCGTTCTTCAGGTAGCCCTTCATGCAGATGTTGCCGCGGAACATGATTTCGCCCACGGTCTGCTCGTCGGCCGGCACTTCCTCCATGGTGTCGGGGTTGCGCACCGAGACGCCGGCCTGCAGGTGGTAGCGCACGCCCTGGCGCGCGGTCAGCAGGGCGCGCTGTTCGTCTTCCAGGTCGTTCCAGGCGTCCTGCGGGGCGCACACGGCGGCCGGGCCGTAGACCTCGGTCAGGCCATAGACGTGGGTCAGTTCGAAGCCGATTTCCTTCATCTTGGCGATCACCGCCGGCGCGGGCGCGGCGCCGGCCACCATGGTGCGCACGGTATGGGTGATGCCGGCGCGCAGCTCGGCCGGGGCGTTGGCCAGCGCGCTCTGCACGATGGGCGCGCCGCAGTAGTGGGTGACGCCCTCGGCGCGGATCAGGTCGAACACGGTCTTGGGGTCGAACTTGCGCAGGCAGACGTTGACGCCGGCGCGCGCCGCCACGGTCCAGGCGAAGCACCAGCCGTTGCAGTGGAACAGCGGCAACGTCCACAGGTAGACCGGGTGCTTGGGCATGTCCCATTCGAGGATGTTGCTGACGGCGTTCAGGTACGCGCCGCGGTAGTGGTAGACCACGCCCTTGGGATCGCCGGTGGTGCCCGAGGTGTAGTTCAGCGCGATCGCGTCCCATTCGTCGGCCGGCGGGCGCCAGTCGAAGGTGGCGGGGGCGGCGGCCAGGAAGGCCTCGTAGTCGGTGGCGCCGGGCAGGGTGGCCGGGGCGCCGTCCAGGTCGTGCACCGAGATCACTTTCAGGTGCGGGAATTCGGCGCGGGCGCGTTGCGCGACCTCGGCGTATTCGGTGTCGACGATCAGCGCGCGGGCTTCGCCGTGGCCCAGCATGAACAGCACGCTGGGCGTGTCCAGGCGGGTGTTGAGGGTGTTGAGCACGGCGCCCAGCATCGGCACGCCGAAATGCGCCTCGACCATGGCGGGGATGTTCGGCAGCATCACCGCCACCGTGTCGCCGCGCTGGATGCCGGCGGCGGCCAGCGCGCCGGCCAGGCGTTGCGCGCGTTCGTAGGTCTGGGCCCAGGTGCGGCGCACGGCGCCGTGCACCACGGCCAGGCGGTCGCCATAGACCTGCGCGGCGCGGGCGATGAAGTCGACCGGGGTGAGGGGTTCGTAGTTGGCGTCACGGCGTGCCAGGCCATGGTCGAACAGGCTGCTCATGCTTGTCTCCTGTGGGGCGCGAGTGCGCCCGGATATGCTTTTGTGCGGGAAACTTGATCTGGATCGCCGGGGTTGATCGTTGGCAGGGATCCCGCTGCTTGCTAGAGCTTATCGGCCGCCGGAAAATGGTGTCTGTCGCCTGCATGACAGACCTTTTTTCGGGCGTCCAACCCGCAGTTTTACACGGTTCTTTCCATGTCCGATGTTTCAAACATTGTTTCCCAGACCGAGCTGGCCGAACTGCTACGCGGCTGCGCCTGGTTCGCCGCGCTGGACGCGCCGCACCAGGACCTGGTGCTGGCCACGGCGCGCGCCGAACACGTGGTCAGCGGCGCCTGGATCGCGCGCCGCAATGCGCCGTCGGATTACTGGCTGGGGGTGCATAGCGGCCTGCTGAAACTGGCGATCTACAACGAGTCGGGGCGCAGCTGCACGTTCTCGGGGGTGCCGCCGGGCGGCTGGTTCGGCGAGGGCAGCGTCATCAAGCGCGAGCTGCGCAAGTACGACGTGGTGGCGATCCAGCCGTCGCTGGTGCTGCTGGTGCCGGCCGCCACCTTTCATGCGCTGCTGGCGGCCAGCCTGCCGTTCTCGCATTTCGTCATCGGCCAGCTGAACGACCGCATGGGCGAGTTCATCGCCTCGATCCAGAACCATCGCCTGCTGGACGCCGATGCGCGCGTGGCGCAGTCGCTGGCGCAGTTGTTCAACCCGCAGCTGTATCCGTCCACCGACCTGACGCTGGCGATTTCACAGGAAGAATTGGGCTACCTGACGGGCCTGTCGCGCCAGCGCGTCAACCAGGCCTTGCAGACGCTGGCGGACCAGGGCGTGCTGGCGCTGTCGTACAACCAGATCAAGGTGCTGGCGCTGGATCGTCTGCGCCAGTACGGGCTGGACCAGCTCTGAACGCGCGCCTCAGGCCGCCGCGCGCGGCGGCGTAGGCGCGTTCAGGGCGCGATCCAGGGCCGCGCGCGCCAGGATGCGGGTGGAGTCCAGCGTCGGCAGCGCGCAGTTGGCGTCGTCCAGCACCAGCGGCAATTCGGTGCAGCCCAGCACCACCGCGTCGCAACCGGCGTGGCGCAGCCGCGCCACCACGCCTTGCAGCAAGGCCACCGATTCGGGCTTGAAGACGCCGTAGACCAGTTCGTCCATGATGACGCGCGCCAGCAGGTCGCGGTCGTCTGGCGCCGGGCGCACGTAGTCCAGCCCGCGCGCCCGCAGCTTGTCGGGGTAGACCGCGCTGTCGACCAGCCAGCGAGTGCCGAGCAGGCCGATGCGGCGCAGGCCGCGCGCGGCCGCCACGGCGGCGACTTCCTCGGCGATGTGCAGCCAGGGCAGGGGCGAGCGCGGCAGCACGTGGTCCAGCGCCTGGTGGATGGTGTTGTCGGGGCAGACCAGGAAATCCGCGCCGGCGCGCGCCAACCGGTTCGCGGAGGTCAGCATCAGCGCGCCCACGCCGGCCAGGTCATTGCGTTCCAGGCACGCCACGTAGTCCGCCAGCGACAGGCTGTGCAACGACACCTCGGGGTGCGCGTGCGGCCCCAGGCGTTGGGCGCCCTCGGCGCAGATCGTGCGGTAGCAGAGCGCGGCGCCTTCCGCCGAGCAGGCGACGATGCCGATGTGCAGGGGCGGACGGGCGGACATGCGGACTCCGTGGCGGCCGGGTCAGGCGGCAGGTTTGGACAAGGCCCGCGCATGGCGGGCGATCTGGCGGAATTGTTCGGCCATGGCGTCCTGCTGCGCTTGCGGCAGTTGCGACAGGAACAATTCGTCGATGGCCGGGCCGTAGACCTTCCACATCTTGCGCCGCAGCGCCAGGCCGTCCGGCGTGATGCGGGCATAGGTGGCGCGGCGGTCCTCGTCGGAACGGAAGCGCTCGACCAGCCCGGCGGCCTCGATGCGGTCCATCAGGCGCGTCAGGTTGTAGCGCGCGATGACCATGCGCTCGGCCACCTCGAACATGCGCGCGGTGCCTTGCGGCGCGCGCTCCAGTGCCCACAGCGCGTCATACCACGCCAGCGGCGGCAGGCCGGCGGCGGACAGTCGTTTCTCGATCTCTTCCACCACCAGCGCATGCGCGGTCAGGAAGAGGCTCCACGCGTCGGGCTTGCCCGTGGCCATGCGGTCGCTTCCTTTTGTCTAGAGATTTCGCAGCCCGGATTGTAGAGGCCCGGACCGCCGCTGGCAGGGTGGAAATCACCGCATGCCGGTTCTTTATACCCTGCCAGGTTCGGGTAGAAAGCACCGGCCCTGTTTCAAGTTGCTGATTTTCCTGGTTTTTTCCCTGGCACGAATTTCGCATGGGAGGGCATACCCCACAACGCAACACAGGAGGGTGTTCCCATCATGGGCCCGTATCGAAGGTTATGGTTCACGTTGATCGCCGTGTTGGCGGTCACGTTCGCATTGCTCGGCTTCTATGGCGGTGAAGTCTACCGACAGGCGCCGCCCATTCCAGAGGAGGTCGCCAGCGCCGACGGCACGCGCCTGTTCGGCCGCGACGACATTCTCGATGGCCAGACCGCCTGGCAGTCCATCGGCGGCATGCAGCTGGGCTCGATCTGGGGCCATGGCGCCTACCAGGCGCCCGACTGGACCGCCGATTGGCTGCACCGCGAGCTGATGGCCTGGCTCGATCTGGCGGCGCGCGATGCGCACGGCCGCGACTACGGCCAGCTCGACGCGCCGGCCCAGGCCGCGCTGCGCGAGCAGCTCAAGGCCGAGTACCGCGCCAACCGCGCGGACGCGGCCGGCGGCAAGCTCACGCTCAGCCCGCGCCGGGCGCAGGCCGTGGCGCAGACCGAGGCCTACTACGACCAGTTGTTCTCGGACGCGCCGGCGCTGCATCGCAGCCGCGAAAACTACGCCATGAAGGAGAACACCCTGCCGGACGCCAACCGTCGCCGGCAGATGACGCACTTCTTCTTCTGGACCGCCTGGGCCGCCGCCACCGAGCGCGAGGGCACCTCGGTCACCTACACCAACAACTGGCCGCACGAACCGCTGATCGGCAACCACCCCAGCAGTGAAAACGTGATGTGGTCGATCATCAGCGTGGTGGTGCTGCTGGCCGGCATCGGCCTGCTGATCTGGGCCTGGGCCTTCCTGCGCGGCAAGGAAGAGGACGAGCCGCCGGCCCCCGCGCGCGACCCGCTCACCACCTTCGCGCTCACGCCTTCGCAGCGGGCGCTGGGCAAATACCTGTTTCTGGTGGTGGCGCTGTTCGGCTTTCAGGTGCTGCTGGGCGGCTTCACCGCGCACTACACGGTCGAGGGGCAGAAGTTCTATGGCATCGACCTGTCGCAGTGGTTCCCTTATTCGCTGGTGCGCACCTGGCACATCCAGAGCGCGTTGTTCTGGATCGCCACCGGCTTCCTGGCCGCTGGCCTGTTCCTGGCGCCGCTGATCAATGGCGGGCGCGATCCGAAGTACCAGAAGGCCGGGGTCGACATCCTGTTCTGGGCGCTGGTGCTGGTGGTGGTCGGTTCGTTCGCCGGCAACTACCTGGCGATCGCGCAGATCATGCCGCCGGACCTGAATTTCTGGCTGGGCCACCAGGGTTATGAATACGTCGACCTGGGCCGCTTGTGGCAGATCGGCAAGTTCGCCGGCATCTGCTTCTGGCTGGTGCTGATGCTGCGCGGCATCGTGCCGGCGCTGCGCACGCCGGGCGGCGACAAGAACCTGCTGGCGCTGCTGACCGCGTCGGTCGGCGCCATCGGCCTGTTCTACGGCGCCGGCTTCTTCTACGGCGAGCGCACCCACCTGACCGTGATGGAGTACTGGCGCTGGTGGATCGTGCACCTGTGGGTCGAAGGCTTCTTCGAAGTGTTCGCCACCACCGCGCTGGCCTTCATCTTCTCGACGCTGGGCCTGGTGTCGCGCCGCATGGCCACCACCGCCAGCCTGGCCTCGGCCTCGCTGTTCATGCTGGGCGGCATTCCCGGCACCTTCCACCACCTGTATTTCGCCGGCACCACCACGCCGGTGATGGCGGTGGGCGCCAGCTTCTCGGCGCTGGAAGTGGTGCCGCTGATCGTGCTGGGCCACGAAGCCTGGGAGAACTGGCGCCTGAAGACGCGCGCGCCGTGGATGGAAAACCTGAAGTGGCCGCTGATGTGCTTCGTGGCGGTGGCCTTCTGGAACATGCTGGGCGCGGGCGTGTTCGGCTTCATGATCAACCCGCCGGTGTCGCTGTACTACATCCAGGGCCTGAACACCACGCCGGTGCACGCGCACGCCGCGCTGTTCGGGGTCTACGGCTTCCTGGCGCTGGGCTTCACGCTGCTGGTGCTGCGCTACATCCGGCCGCAGTACGCGCTCAGCCCCGGCCTGATGAAGCTGGCCTTCTGGGGCTTGAACCTGGGCCTGGCGCTGATGATCTTCACCAGCCTGCTGCCGATCGGCCTGATCCAGTTCCATGCCAGCGTCAGCGAAGGCATGTGGTACGCGCGCAGCGAGGCCTTCATGCAGCAGGACATCCTCAAGACCCTGCGCTGGGGCCGCACATTCGGCGACGTGGTGTTCCTGCTGGGGGCGCTGGCGATGGTGGTGCAGGTCATCCTGGGCCTGCTCAGCGGCAAACCCGCCGCGGCCGAGCCGGTGCTGCGGGCCGAGCCCGCGCGCCGCTAGCTTGCGGGTCCGGCGTGGATGCGCGCGGCAGGCGCATCCACGGGGCGGCGGCCTGCTGTTTGAGCCCGGTCCATTGCGCTCATTGCGCCAGCGCAAAGAGGACCAGGCCGGGCGGCGTTCCAATGACAGCGGATCCCGGGGCATCGTGACCCCGGGCGCAACCGGAGCGCCATCCATGCGCCGCCCGCTGGCCGCTGTCTTCCTGGTCCTGTTGACCGCCTGCGGGCCCGCCGAGCGGGCCCGTTCCCTTTCCCCCGACGTGTCGCGGCTGCCGCCGGGGCAGGTAGCCTACCTGCCGCCGGGCGAGACGCTGCGCAACGGCTATCCGGTGTCGCCGGCGCCGCTGCGCGCGGAGCTGGCTCGCGGCGTCGTCATCATGACGCGCCAGGTCAGCCAGGCCGAGTATGCGGCCTGTGTCCGCGCCGGCGCCTGCAAGCCGCTGGATCCCGGCTTCCGGGACCTGGATGCGCCGGACCTGCCCGCGATCGGCCTGAGCTGGAGCGACGCCTCGGCCTACGCCGCCTGGCTGTCGGACCGCAGCGGGCAGCACTGGCGCCTGCCGACGTATGCCGAATGGGTCTATGCGGCCGGCGAGGCCTACCGCGAGGAAACGCCGCTGCCCGCCTCGGACGCCGATCCGGCGCAGCGCTGGCTGGCCGAGTACGACGCGCAGACCCGGCGCGGCCAGGAAGCCACCGAGGTGCGCCCGTTCGGCGCCTATGGCACCAATGCCACCGGGCTGATGGACATGGCGGGCAGCGTGTGGGAATGGACCGATGACTGCTACACGCGGCGCATCCTGGCGCTCACGCAGGGCGGCGAGGCGGGGACAGCCGGCCCTGACGACGGCGCCGACCGCAACTGCGGCATCCGCGTCGCGGCGGGGCGGCACATCGCCTATCTGCCCGACTTCATCCGCGACCCCAAGGGCGGCGCCTGCTCGGTCGGCGTGCCGCCGGCCAACCTGGGGCTGAGGCTGGTGCGGGAGGACGGCCCGGCCTGAGGCGGCGGCCCGTCGATACAGGATGTGCAGCCCGCACAGGTCGGCGCCGCCGCGTGCGCGCCCACCCGCGCCAGCGCGGCGGGCGAGCGCAGCACGATGCGCTTGCGGCCGCTGTCGACGATGCCGCGCTGTTTCCAGCCGCTGAGCAGGCGGCTGACGGTGTGCAGGGTGGTGCCGGTCATCTCGGCGATGTCCTGGCGCGTGATGGGAAAGGCGATGCCGATGCCGTCGGCCGTGGGTTCGCCGGCACTGTCCACCAGCCGCAGGAGGGCGCGGGCCACGCGCTGCTCGACCTCGTCGTTGGACAGTTCCTGGATGCGCAGGTGCGCGTCCTGCAGCCGCCGGCCCATCGTCTGCAGGGCCTGCGCGGCCAGCTGCGGGTGGTGATTGGTGAAATGCTCCCAGAGCGCATCGGGCCAGGCCAGGCAGACGCTTTCCTGCACCGCCAGCACGGTGGCGGGATAACGCGGCTGGCGCATGGCGCACGCCAGGCCGAAAAGATCGCCGGGATTGACGTAGCGCACCACCACCTGGCCGCCTTCGGGCGTGACCTGCGCCACTTTCAGGCAGCCGCTGAGCAGCACGAAGAAATGCGCGGCGCTGGCGCCCTGGTGGTAGACCACGGCGCCAACTTCGAGCCGGCAGGGCTGCGCGCCGCGCAGCGCGGATTCCAGCTGCGCATCGGACAAGGGCTTGAAGAGATCCAGATTGCGCAGCAGGGCATGACAAAGGGGCGACGGCATCACGGGCTCCTGGCATGGGGGGATTGCGCTTTCATGGTGGCACCGCCACCCGGCCGTGGCAATGCGCGCGCGGCGCCAGGCTGGCGCCGAGTTTGCGCTACAGCAAAGAACGGGAAGGGCATGCGCCATTCAATAGGGTTGCCGACCTACACGGCAGTTGAAAACCCGATAAGGAGCTGGACATGAACGCATTACGGCCCACTTTGCTGGCGGCGGCGCTGGCTTTTACGATGGCCGCCGGGACCGCCTGGGCGCAGGACGCCGACAAGCTGCCCCATACCAAGGTCACGCTGGTCGCTCCGCCCCAGGTGCATCCGCACGAGCAGGCGACCAAGTCGGGCCCCAAAGTCGTCGAATTCACCATGACCATCGAGGAAAAGAAGATGGTGATCGACGACAAGGGCACGACGCTGCAGGCCATGACGTTCAACGGCTCCATGCCCGGCCCCACGCTGGTGGTGCACGAGGGCGACTACGTCCAGCTGACGCTGGTCAACCCGGCCACCAACGCCATGCCGCACAACGTCGACTTCCACGGCGCCACCGGCGCGCTGGGCGGCGCCAAGCTCACCAACGTCAACCCTGGCGAGCAGGCCACGCTGCGCTTCAAGGCCGACCGCAGCGGCACCTTCGTCTACCACTGCGCGCCCGAAGGCATGGTGCCCTGGCACGTGGTGTCGGGCATGAGCGGCACGCTGATGGTGCTGCCGCGAGACGGCCTGAAGGATCCGCAGGGCAAGCCGCTGCATTACGACCGCGCCTACACCATCGGCGAGTTCGACCTGTACATCCCCAAGGGCCCGGACGGCAAGTACAAGGACTACGCCACGCTGGCCGAAAGCTATGGCGACACGGTGCAGGTGATGCGCACGCTGACGCCGTCGCACATCGTCTTCAATGGCAAGGTCGGCGCGCTGACCGGCGCCAACGCGCTCACCGCCAAGGTCGGCGAGACCGTGCTGCTGATCCACTCGCAGGCCAATCGCGACACCCGCCCGCACCTGATCGGCGGCCATGGCGACTGGGTCTGGGAGACCGGCAAGTTCGCCAACCCGCCGCAGCGCGACCTGGAAACCTGGTTCATCCGCGGCGGGTCGGCCGGCGCCGCGCTCTACACCTTCAAGCAGCCTGGCGTGTATGCCTACCTGAACCACAACCTGATCGAGGCCTTCGAACTGGGCGCGGCCGGCCACATCAAGGTCGAGGGCAAGTGGAACGACGACCTGATGAAGCAGATCAAGGCGCCCGCGCCGATTCCGCGCTGACCAGGAGCCCGCCATGTCCCTCGCAATCAGATTGGCACTGGCGGCCGGCCTGGCCGTGGGCGGGCTCGCCCATGCCGCGGCCGACGCGCCGGCGCAGCTCGACCCGGCCGGTGAAAAGCTGTACCGCTCGGCCTGTGTGGTATGCCACGCCAGCGGCGTGGCCAACGCGCCCAAGCTGGGCGACAAGCAGGCCTGGGCGCCGTTCCTGGCGCAGGGCGCCGACGCGCTGCTGGCCACGGTGCTCAAGGGCAAGGGCGCCATGCCGCCGCGCGGCGGCACCGCCGCCGACGAGGCCACGCTGCGCGCCGCCGTGGCGTACATGATGGACGCCGCGCGCTAGGCGCGGACAGGAGCCCGGCCGCGATGGCCGGGCCGCTTCCTTCCTTCCTTCCTTCCCGCCTCGCCGTTGTCCCGCCCGCAGGTTGGCGCGGCCGCCTCCAAGGTTCCCGCCGTCGGGCCTGGTCCCGTGGGTGCCGTCCATGCGCTCAAATAGTTGCACTTGCAATTGTTCAAAAACCTCCATACGATTGCAATTGCACATTATGCAAATGCAATTCACGATGTGAAACGATGGCGCCGACCTTTCGTGTCCGGGCGCCGCTTGCGCACCACAAGGAGGATGCCCATGGAACCCGAGATCGACTGCGTCGACATCGACCCCGAAGAAACCAGCGAGTGGCTGGACGCGATGCAGGCTGTGCTGGCGCACGAAGGCCTGCCGCGCACGCATTACCTGCTGGACCGCCTGATCGACCAGGACCGCGCCCGCAGCGGCGGCTATGCCGCGGCCGGCGTCACGCCCTACGTCAACACGATCGGCCTGCCGGCCCAGGCGCCGTTCCCCGGCGACACCCGCATCGAGGCGCGGCTGGACGCCTATCTGCGCTGGAACGCCATGGCCATGGTGCTGCGCGCCGGCAAGCATTCCGGCGTGGGCGGGCACATCGCCACCTATGCCTCGGCCACCACCCTGTACGAAACCGGCTACCGCCATTTCTTCCGCGCCGCCACGCCGGACTACCTGGGCGACATGCTCTACATCCAGGGCCATTCGGCGCCCGGCATCTACGCCCGCGCCTACCTGGAAGGGCGCCTGTCCGAAGCGGAGCTGGACCGCTTCCGCCGCGAAATCGGCGGCGGCGGGCTGGCGTCGTATCCGCATCCGCGCACCATGCCCGGCTTCTGGCAGTTCCCGACCGTGTCGATGGGCCTGGGGCCGCTGATGGCGGCCTACCAGGCGCGCTACATGCGCTACCTGGAAGACCGCGGCCTGATCGCGGTGCAGGACCGGCGCGTGTGGGGCTTCCTGGGCGACGGCGAGCAGGACCAGCCCGAGACGCTGGCGGCAGTCGCCATGGCCGGCCGCGAAAAGCTCGACAACCTGATCTTCGTGGTCAACTGCAACCTGCAGCGCCTGGACGGCCCGGTGCGCGGCAACGCCAAGATCATCCAGGAACTGGAAAGCGTCTATCGCGGCGCCGGCTGGAACGTCATCAAGGTGATCTGGGGCGGCGGCTGGGACGCGCTGCTGGCGCAGGACCACGACGGCCGCCTGCGGCGCCGCATGATGGAATGCGTGGACGGCGAATACCAGGTGTTCAAGGCGCGCGGCGGCGCCTACGTGCGCGAACATTTCTTCGGCGCCGACCCGGTGCTGCTCGAGCGCGTGGCGCACCTGAGCGACGACGAGATCGGCGCGCTCAACCGCGGCGGCCACGACCCGGTCAAGATGCACGCGGCCTACGCCGCGGCGCTGGCGCATCGCGGCCAGCCCACGGTGATCCTGGCCAAGACCGTCAAGGGCTACGGCATGGGCGCGGCCGGCGAAGCCGCCAACACCAACCACCAGCAGAAGAAGATGGCCGACCCGGCGGTGCGCGCGTACCGCGATCGCTTCGACCTGCCGGTGCCGGACGAGCGCCTGGCGGACATTCCGTACCTCAAGCCGGAACCCGGCAGCCCGGAACAGGCCTACCTGGAAGCCGCCACCCGGCGCGCCGGCGGCCACCTGCCGCTGCGTCCGGCCGGCCCGGGCCCGCAGGCCACGCCCGCGCTGGAAGCCTTCGCCGCGCACCTGAAGGGCAGCGACGGCCGCGAATTCTCCACCACCATGGCGTTCGTGCGCATCCTGGCACAGTTGCTCAAGGATCCGCAGATCGGCGCGCGCGTGGTGCCCATCGTGCCCGATGAATCGCGCACCTTCGGCATGGACGGCATGTTCCGCCAGGTCGGCATCTACTCGCACGTGGGCCAGCTGTACACGCCGCAGGACGCCGACCAGCTCAGCGTCTACCGCGAGGACCGGCGCGGCCAGATCCTGCAGGAAGGCATCAATGAATCGGGCGCCATGGCTTCATGGATCGCCGCCGCCACCGCCTACAGCACCCATGGCGTGGCCACGATCCCGTTCTACATCTTCTATTCGATGTTCGGTTTCCAGCGCGTGGGCGACCTGGCCTGGGCGGCGGGCGACATCCGCGCGCGCGGCTTCCTGCTGGGCGCGACTTCGGGCCGCACCACGCTGGAAGGCGAGGGCCTGCAGCATGACGACGGCCACAGCCACGTGCTGGCCTCGGTGATCCCGTCGTGCATCGCCTACGACCCGGCCTACGCCTACGAGATCGCCGTGATCGTGCAGGACGGCATGCGCCGCATGTACCAGGAGCAGGAAGACGTCTTCTACTACCTGACGCTGATCAATGAGAAGACCGCCCATCCGCCGATGCCGGAAGGCGCCGAGGCCGGCATCCTGAAGGGCATGTACCGCCTGCGCGAGGGCGGTCCGGGCGAGGTCCGCGCGCAACTGCTGGGCAGCGGCGCCATCCTGGGCGAGACCCTGGCCGCCGCCGACTTGCTGCAACAGGACTTCGGCGTGGCGGCCGACGTCTGGAGCGTCACCAGCTATTCCGAGCTGCGCCGCGACGGCCAGGAGACCGAGCGCTGGAACCGCCTGCATCCGCTGGACGCGGCGCGCCAGGGGTTCGTCGAAACGCGCCTGGCCGACACCTCGGGGCCCGTGATCGCGGCCACCGACTACATGAAGACGGTGGCCGAGCAGATCCGTCCTTTCGCGGGGCGCCGCTACGTGACGCTGGGCACCGACGGCTTCGGCCGTTCGGATACGCGCCAGGCGCTGCGGGCGTTCTTTGAAGTGGACCGGCACCACATCGCGCTGGCCACGCTCAAGGCGCTGGCCGACGACGGCGTGCTGCCGGCGGAGCGGGCGGCCGAGGCGATCCGGCGCTACGGGCTGGATCCGGAGGCGGTGTCGGCGGCCTTGCCGTAGGGCGCGCGGGCGGCCGGGCCGCGACGCCGGCATCCTGTCACCGGGTCGCGCCGGCGCGGTGACAGGCCGCTGGTCCGGATCCGCGCCGGATCTCCGACGGTGTGACCGGGCCGGGGCTGGGGGCATGGCGACCGACGGGGCCGCACTGGTGCAAAATAGCGCTTCTCCCGACAGTGAAATGCGTCCCGGCAGTGGGACGGCGAAGGAAACACCATGGCATTCGATTTCGACCTGTTTGTGATCGGCGCGGGCTCCGGCGGCGTGCGCGCGGCCCGCTTCGCGGCCGGTTTCGGCGCCCGCGTGGCGGTGGCCGAAAGCCGCTACCTGGGCGGCACCTGCGTCAACGTGGGCTGCGTGCCCAAGAAGCTGCTGGTCTACGGCGCCCACTACAGCGAAGACTTCGAACAGGCCCACGGCTTTGGCTGGAACGCCGGCCAGCCCAGCTTCGACTGGCCCACGCTGATCGCCAACAAGAACCGCGAGATCGAGCGTCTTAACGGCATTTACCGCAACTTGCTGGTCAATAGCGGCGTGACGCTGCTGGAAGCCCACGCCCGCATCAAGGACCCGCACACCGTCGAGGTCGACGGCAAGTCCTATACCGCCGCCAACATCCTGGTGGCCACCGGCGGCTGGCCCCAGGTGCCGGACATTCCCGGCAAGGAACACGCCATCACCTCGAACGAGGCCTTCTTCCTGAAGACGCTGCCGCGCCGGGTGCTGGTGGTGGGCGGCGGCTACATCGCGGTCGAGTTCGCCTCGATCTTCAACGGCATGGGCGCGCAGACCACCCAGGTCTACCGCGGTCCGCTGTTCCTGCGCGGCTTCGACCAGGCGGTGCGCGAGCACCTGCGCGACGAACTCGCCAAGAAGGGCATCGACCTGAAGTTCAACGCCGAGGTGGCGCGCATCGACAAGCGCGCCGACGGCACCCTGGCCGCCACGCTCAAGGACGGCGGCGTGATCGAGGCCGATTGCGTGTTCTACGCCACCGGCCGCCGGCCGATGCTGGACAACCTGGGCCTGGAGAACACCGGCGTCAAGCTCGACGACAAGGGCTTCATCGCGGTGGACGACGAATACCGCACCAGCGAACCCTCGATCCTGGCGATCGGCGACGTCATTGGCCGCGTGCCGTTGACGCCGGTGGCGCTGGCCGAGGGCATGGCGGTGGCGCGCCGCCTGTTCCGCCCGGAGGAATACCGCAAGGTCGACTACAAGCTGATTCCCACCGCCGTGTTCAGCCTGCCCAACATCGGCACCGTCGGCATGACCACCGAAGAGGCGCGCGCCGCCGGCCATCCGGTCAAGCTGTTCGAAAGCCGCTTCCGTCCCATGAAGCTGACGCTGACCGAATCGCAGGAAAAGACCCTGATGAAGCTGATCGTCGACGCCGACACCGACAAGGTACTGGGCGTGCACATGGTCGGCCCTGACGCCGGCGAGATCGTGCAGGGCATCGCCATCGCGCTCAAGGCAGGCGCCACCAAGCGCGTGTTCGACGACACCATCGGCATCCACCCCACCGCTGCCGAGGAATTCGTGACGCTGCGCACGCCGGTCGCGAATTGACGCCGTCGCCGGTCCCCGGGGCCGGCATCCTTTGACGGCCGGCACAGCCGCGCCAGGCGGCCCGGCGCGGCCGCGCCGGCTACAGCCGCTCGATCATCGCGCGCGCCGCCGCCGGCGCGCGCTCCTTGGCGCCATTGATGAAGAAGGCGAAGACGTCGCGCGGGCGCGTCGCGCCCGACGGCTTGCGCGTGCCCACCCGTGGCAGGTCGTCCGGATCGGCGCCGCGCGCCCAGGTGCGCAGGCGGTCGGCCCAGGCGTCCAGCACCTTGGGCGCATAGCCGGCCTTGAAGGCGGTGCTGGCGCGCATCAGCCGCGCATAGATGAAATCGCCGGTGGCATCGGCCAGCGAGGGGTAGTCTTCGCTGTCGGTGTAGACCGTGGCCACGGCGTGGCGGCGCGCCAGGGCCAGGTATTCTTCGCAGGCGAAGCTGGCGTGGCGCACGTCCATCACGTGGCGCAGCGGCAGCCCGTCCACCGCGTCCGGCAACAGCGCCAGGAAGGCGCCGAAGTCGTCGGCGTTGAACACCGTGGTGGGCGCGAACTGCCACACGATCGGCCCCAGCTTGGGGCCCAGCTCGGCGATGCCGCCGTGCACGAAGCGATGCACCGATTCCCCGGCGCCGGCCAGTTCGCGTCGGTTGGTGGCATAGCGCGAGGCCTTGAGCGAGAACACGAAATCATCTGGCGTCTCGTCGCGCCACTTGGCGAAGGTGGCCGGCTTCTGGCTGCTGTAGTAGGTGCCGTTGACCTCGATGGCGGTGAGCTGGCGGCTGGCGTATTCGAGTTCGCGCGCGTGCGGCAGGTCGTCGGGGTAGAAGGCGCCGCGCCAGGGCGCGTAGGTCCAGCCGCCCACGCCGACGCGGATGGCGCCGGCACGGCCGGCGGCGGGCGTGGCGGGTGATGATCGTGGTGGCATGCGTGGATCCTCCCGGGGCTTGCGGCCTTAGGGCCTGTTCACACTAAAAGGAGCCTCGCACAGGCCGGTAATCGGGCGCCAGGCTAGGCGCGGTCGCCGCCGCGTGGCTGTGCCACGCAAGGTGAGCGCAACGACGCCTGGCGCCCGATTACCGGCCTGCCCGAAGGGTGAGTACCCAAATGAGCGCCTCTCAGCGTTGCGAATGCTCGCCGGGGACCTGCCACGACTGCGCTTCGCGCCTTGATAGTCACTCATTTGGGTACCCATGCGAGGCTCCTTTTAGTGTGAGCAGGCCCTAGCCGATCACTGTATACCTCGCGGCCGCCGCGGCCCATCCGGCGACATTTAATCGCCGCCGGTGTGTTGTTTCCAGGCCGCCACGCCGCGCGAAAAAATCCGCTGTTCCGATACAGATTTCAGATAACGTGGCTGTTCATCTTCCCACTACCGACCGGCCCGCGCCGGCGCATCATGCCTGACATCGCCAATCTCCTGACGTTCGCCCTGGTCGCCCTGGGCATGGTGCTCACGCCCGGGCCCAACATGATCTACCTGGTGTCCCGCTCGATTTCGCAGGGGCCCAAGGCGGGGCTGATCTCGTTGTCCGGCGTGGCGGTGGGCTTCATCTTCTACGTGCTGTGCGCGGCATTCGGCCTGACGGTGCTGCTGATGTCGGTGCCGTACGCCTACGATGCGCTGCGCTTCGGCGGCGCGCTCTATCTGCTGTACCTGGCCTGGCAGGCGGTGCGCCCGGGCGGGCGTTCGCCGTTCCAGGTGCGCGAGCTGCCGGCCAGCAGCCCGCGCACGCTGTTCACGATGGGGCTTTTGACCAACCTGCTCAATCCCAAGATCGCCGTGCTGTACGTGTCGCTGCTGCCGCAGTTCATCCAGCCCGACCATGGCAGCGTGTTCACCCAGTCGATCGCGCTGGGATTGACGCAGGTTGCCATCAGCCTGTCGGTCAACGCCGTCATCGCGATCATGGCGGGTTCGATCGCCGGCTTCCTGGCCGGCCGGCCGCTGTGGATCGCGATCCAGCGCTGGCTGATGGGCACGGTGCTGGCCGGCCTGGCGCTGCGCATGGCGCTCGATTCGCGCCGCTGAGATTCAGCGTTTCAGTGGCGCAGCGCCGCCGCCAGCTTGCCCAATTGCCTGACCAGCGCCGGGTAGCGGTCGGCGCTGGTGTTGCCGTAGCCGATCACCAGGCCGTTGTCCTGCGGCTGCGGCGTGATGGCGAAAGTCGACAGCGCGTTCGGATTCATGCCCAGCCGGCGCGCCTGCTCGACGACGGCGCGGTCGGGCACATCGGGCGGCAGCCGCACCGTCAGGTGCAGGCCGCTGTGGCCGCCCAGCACTTCATGGTCGATGCCCAGGTGTTGCGCCAGCGCCTCGCGCAGCGCCGCCTGGCGCTCGCGGTACAGCCGCCGCATGCGGCCCAGGTGACGCGAGAACTGGCCGTTTTCGATGAAGGCGGCCATCGTCAGCTGTTCCAGCCGGTGCCCGCCGCGCAGCATTTCCACGATCGAAGGCATGGCCGGCCCGGCGATCGCCTGCGGCAGCACCAGGAAGCCCAGCCGCAGCGCCGGGAACATGGTCTTGCTGAACGTGCCCACGTACAGCACCGGCGCGTCGGGCAGCAGGCCCTGCATCGCGGCGATCGGCTCGCCCTGGTGGCGGAATTCGCTGTCGTAGTCGTCCTCGATGATCCAGGCGCCGGCGCGGCGCGCCCGTTCCAGCAGGTCGAGCCGGCGCGCCAGCGACAGCACGGCGCCGGTCGGGTACTGGTGCGTGGGCGTGGCCTGGATCAGGCGCGGCGGCCGGGTGAGCCAGTCGTCCTCGTTGATGGCCAGGCCGTCGGCGTCGACCCGCATCGCCACCACGTTCAGGTCGCCCGCGTGGAAGGCCGACTTCGCGCCGCGGTAGCCGGGTTCCTCCAGCCAGGCGGTGTCGCCGGGATTGGTCAGCAGTTGCACGCACAGTGCCAGCGCGCCCTGGGCGCCTTCCGTGATGACGATGCGCGAGGCATCGCAATTGACCCCGCGCGACACCCGCAGGTACTGGGCGATGGCTTCGCGCAGCGCGGGTTCGCCCACCGGCGGGCCGTAGCCCAGCGTGGCGGCGGGCGCCGCCTGCAGCGCCCGGTCCTGGGCCCGGCGCCACGCGCTGATGGGAAACTGGGTCAGCGCGGGGGTGCCGGGCGTGAGCGGCAGCGAGCCATCGTTGGGGGCGCGCGTCGCGATGATGCGCGACAGGCGGGCGGCGGTGCGAAAGACGGGCGCCTCGGGCCGGGACGCCTGTCCCGCGGCCGGCCCGGGGGCCGGTCTGGCCGCCTGCTCGGCGGCGCGCCGGGTGGCCTGCTTCGCCGCGCTGGCGGCGGCGGCCGACAGCGGCGCCACGCGCGTGCCCTGGCGGTCGGCGATGACGTAGCCTTCGGCGGTCAACTGTTCGTAGGCGATCAGCACGGTGTTGCGCGAGATGCGCAGTTCGTCGGCCAGCACGCGCGAGGCCGGCAGCTTGCCGCCCGCCGGCAACTGGCCCGCCAGGATGGCCTGCTTGAGCCGCTGGATCAGCTGGCGCTGGCGCGGCAGGGCGCCCGGGCCGCGCGCCAGCGGGCTGGAGAGCAGGGCGGCAGGTTCTGTCATGGCTCTATTAAATTTACGGACCGTGGTGCTTTTTATCATGCCACGGTTTGGCTATCGTGAGAGCGTGCCAGGGTCCGCCGTGACGGAAATTACCCTGGCGGGCGTCCGCCATTGGCGGCGGCGTTCCCCCAACCTGGAGAGGCCTCGCAGCATGCAACCGCGCGTCAATGCATATCAACAACCCATCGGCCCCGACCTGTCCGGCTGGACGCCGCGCCCGCGTCCGCCGGTGGCGCCGGCGCAGGGCCGCTACTGCCGCCTGGAGCCGCTGTCGGCCGAACGCCACGCGGCGGACCTGTACGCCGCCTTCAGCCAGGCGCCCGATGGCCGCGACTGGACCTACATGAGCGTCGGCCCCTTCGCCGACGCGGCCGCCTACCGCCAGTTCGCCGAGCAGGCGCAGGCCCATGCCGCCAGCGATCCCATGCACCATGCGGTCATGGACCTGGCCAGCGGCCGCGCGATCGGCTCGTTGTCGCTGATGCGCATCGACCCCGCCAACGGCGTCATCGAGGTCGGTTTCGTGGCGTTCTCGCCGCTGCTCAAGCGCACCCGCATCGCCACCGAGGCGCAGTTCCTGCTGATGCGCCGCGCCTTCGACGAGCTGGGCTACCGTCGCTATGAATGGAAGTGCGACAGCCTGAACGCGCCGTCGCGCGCCGCCGCGGCCCGCCTGGGCTTCCAGTTCGAAGGCATCTTCCGCCAGGCCACCGTCTACAAGGGCCGCAGCCGCGACACCGCCTGGTTCTCGATCATCGACAGCGAATGGCCGGCCCTGCGCGCGGCCTATGAGAACTGGTTGAGCCCCGACAATTTCGACGCCGAGGGCAACCAGCGCCAGGGCCTGGCGGAGCTGATCGCCCGGGAAAAGGCCGCGTGCGCCTGATCCCGGTTGCGTTGGCGCTGTTCTGGGGCCTGAACTGGCCGGCGGTCAAGATCGTGTTGTCGATCTGCCCGCCGTTCACCCTGCGCCTGCTGGGGCTGGGCAGCGGCGCCTTGCTGCTGCTGGCGCTGGCGCGCATGAAAAGGCTGGCGCTGCTGCCGCCGCGGGCCTCGTGGCCGGGCATCGTGGTCGGCGGCATCCTGGCCGTCGCGGTGTTCAACCTGGCGGTGGCCTGGGCCCAGCTCAGCACCAGCACGTCGCGCGCCGCCGTGCTCACGTTCACCATGCCGATGATGTCGGCATTGCTGGCCTGGGCGGTGCTGGGCGAACGGCTGGACCGCCGCCGCGGCCTGGCCTTGCTGCTGGGCGCCGCCGGCGTGGCGGTGCTGGCCTGGCCGGTGCTGCGCGCCATCTTTGCCGATCATGACCTGGCCGCCGCGCGCGGCCTGGTGTTCCCGCTCACCGCCGCCTTCGGGTGGGCCGCCGGCACGGTCTACCTGAAGCGCTGGCCGGTGATGGGGCATCGCATCGTGGTGACGGCCTGGCAGCTGGCGGTAGGCGCGGCCTGCGCGCTGGGCGGCGTGCTGCTGGCGGGCGAAGCCTTTCCGACGCAGGGCTGGAGCGCGCGCGTGGCGGGCGCGCTGGCGTTCCACATCGTGCTGGGCACGGCCGTGGCGTACTGGCTGTGGTTCGTGCTGAGCGAACGGGTCAGCGCGACGGTGGCGGCCTTGACCACGTTGATGGTGCCGGTGGTCGGGGTGCTGGGCGCGATGGCGCTGGTGGGGGACCGCCCCGATGCCGCCGACTGGTGGGGCTTCGCGCTGGTGCTGGCGGGCGCGGCGTTGATCGTGTTGAACCTGGGCGGTGGGCGCCGGGCCTGAGGGCCGGCGCATCGATCCGCGCTTCGGCCCGGGCATGCCCCGGACCACAACCGGCGCACCGGCCGGCGTGCCAGCCCGCGCGCCGATCCGCGCAATTCAGGCGCGCTTGCCGCGCCGCAGCTTCTCGCGCAGCAGACCGGCGCCGCTCACCAGCGAGATGCCGGCCAGCACCATCAGCGCGCCGACGACGAAGGCGCCGTCCAGCGGCTCGTCCAGGATCAGCACGCCGAACGACACCCCGAACAGCGGCGTCATGAACGACAGGATCGACAGGCGCGAGGCCAGGTAGCGCCGCAGCAGCCAGAACCACGCCAGGTAGCTCGACAGCGCCACCACCACCGACTGGAACGCCACGCTCAGCATGGCCGCAGGCGTGTAGCGGATGCCGGCGTTGCCGGTGGCCGCCGCATAGACCAGCAGCACCAGCGCGGCGATCGCCATCTGGTAGAACAGGGTCTTGGAAGGCGCCGCTTCCGACAGCGCGGTGCGGCGGATCGCGACCGTGGTGGCGCCCCACAGCAGCCCGCCCAGCAGCCCGAGCGCGTCGCCCAGCAGCATGTTGCTGGCGGCGTTGGCCGCTTGCGGCTGGCCGTTGCCCAGGAAGGCCACGGCGATGCCGCCAAAGGCCACCGCCACGCCCAGCCATTGCAGCGGCGCCATGCGTTCCTCGGGAACGCGCCAATGCAGGCCCAGCGCCGTGAAGATCGGCGCGGTGTACAGGAACACCGACATGTGCGAGGCGGTGGTGTAGACCAGCCCCTGCGCGATCGCCAGGAACTCGAAGCCGAACAGCAGGCCCACCAGCACGCCGGCGCCCAGCGTGCCGTCGCGCAGCGCGCGCGAACCTTCGGCGCGCCACACCACCGCGCCCAGCACCAGCGCGGCGAAGGCCGAGCGCAGGCCGACCTGCATGATGGGCGAGATGTCGGCCGCCACCAGCTTGATGGCGATCTGCTGGAAACCCCAGCACACGCACAACAGCAGCATCACGCTGGTGGCCAGCGTGTCCAACGCCCGGCGGGAAGGGGCCATGGCGGCGGCGATGGCGCTCATGGCAGTTCGGCCGGGTAGCTGTCCAGCGCCAGCCCGATCTGCTGGCGCAGATCCCATTCGGCCAGGCTGGCCTGCACCGGGCCGAAGAAGGCGCCGTCACGGGTCACGAACATGGCCGGCAGGTGGAAGACTTCGTAGCGTTCCACCAGGCCGCCGTTCTCGCCGGCGTCGACCCAGCACACCCGCTGCACCGGCAGGTCCAGCTTGGGCAGTTGTTCGCGCGCGATGCGGCAGGTGCCGCAGGTGCGGCTGTGGAACACCAGCAGCGTGAGGCCAGGCGTGTCCAGCAGGTAGCGGTCGGCGGTGCTGTCGTTCAGTTCTATTTCTTCCATGGCGGCGTCGGGGTAGTTATCGGGACAACACGCGATCCAGTTCCAGCACGGTCTGGTACAGCACGCGGGTGCCGTCCAGTAGCTGCTTCGGCTCGATCCATTCCTCGGGGCAGTGGCTGCGCCCGTTCAGGCAGGGGATGAAGATCATGCCGATGGGGCCGGTGGGCGCCATGTAGACGGCGTCGTGGCCGGCGCCGCTGGGCAGGCGCATGCTGGCGTAGCCGAGCTGGTCGGCGGCGGCCTGCGCCGCGTCCATCACCAGCGGCGTGCAGTCGGTGGGCTGGGCCCGGCTCAGTTGCACGAAGCCGGCGGTCAGGCGCAGCGCCTTCAGGTCGGCGGCCACGCCGGCCATCAGCGTTTCGGGGAAAGCGTCCAGCACGGCGTTGCTGTCGCTGCGCATTTCCAGCGTCAGTTCGACGCGGCCGGGCACGGCGTTGGCGGCGTTGGGCGTCATGGCGAGCTTGCCGACGGTGGCGACCACGTAGTGCGGGTTGCCGCTGGCGGCGCTGGCCTGGCGGCTGGCGGCGTCGATGATGCGGGCCGCGCCCACCAGGGCGTCGCGGCGGATGTCCATGGGCGTGGTGCCGGCGTGGTCGGGCTGGCCTTCGACCGTGATCAGCACGCGGCGGATGCCGACGATGTTGGTGACCACGCCGATGGGCAGCTGGCGGCTTTCCAGCACCGGGCCTTGCTCGATGTGCAGTTCGACGAAGGCGGCCGTGCCGTCCGGGCCGCGCAGGGGCTGGGTCAGCGCGGTCGGATCGCCGCCGATGCGGGCGATGCCCTGCGCCAGCGTCTCGCCGTCGGCGTTGCGCGCGGCCAGCATGTCGGCGCTGAGCTGGCCGCTCAGGGCGCGGCTGCCGACGCAGGAGATGCCGTAGTCGCTGGGTTCTTCCGACAGGAAGTCGATGACCTCGAAGGGATGCTCCAGTTCGATGCCGTGTTCCCGCATGGTGTGGGCGACTTCGATGCCGGCCAGCACGCCGATGATGCCGTCAAAGCGGCCGCCGCTCATGACGGTGTCGCAGTGCGAGCCGGTGGCGATGGGCTGGCGTTGCGCGTTGCGGCCGGCGCGGGCGCCGATGAGGTTGCCGCCGGCGTCCAGGCGGGTGGTCAAACCCGCGGCCTCGAATTCACCGCGCAGCCAGTCGCGTGCCTCGAGGAACAGCGGCGAAAAGGCGCGGCGGGTCCAGGGCTGGTCGGGCAGGGTGTAGCGTGACAGGGTCTCGACGCGCTGCCAGAGGCGCGCGGCGTTCAGGGGGGGAAAAACGGGTGAGGCGGTGGGCATGTAGGTTCCAGGAATTGCATCGGCGATTATGGCATGTGGGACACGCGCCGCCCCACCAATCCCAGCGAGGCGCGCCGGGCCCAGCGCTGCATCATCAGCACCGCCACCACCGCCAGCCCGATGGCCAGTCCGCTCCAGATGCCGACCCCGCGCCAGCCGGCCTGGAAGGCCAGCCAGGCGCCGCAAGGCAGGCCCACGCCCCAATAGCCGATCGCCGCGTAGATCATCGGCACGCGGGTGTCGTGCAGGCCGCGCAGCATGCCGGCGCCCAGCACCTGCGCGCCATCGACGATCTGGAACACCGCCGCCACCGCCAGGTAGCTGACCGCGAAGGCCAGCACCTTGGCGTTGGCCGGATCGTGCACGTCCATGAACACCGACACCAGCGCGTACGGCACGGTCACCATCAGGGCCGCGGCGATCACCATCGAGCCGATGCCCAGGCCGAATGCGCTCCAGCCGGCGCGCGTCACGCCGACGCCGTCGCCCGCGCCCTGGGCATAGCCGACCCGCACCGTGGCCGCCTGCGCCACGCCGTAGGGGATCATGAAGGTCACGCTGGCGATCTGGATGGCGATGGCGTGCGCCGCCAGCTCGGCCTCGCCCAGCCAGCCGATGAGGAAGGCGGCGGCGTTGAAGATGGTGACTTCGAACGCGGTCGTCACGGCGATCGGCAGGCCCAGCTTCCAGAACGCCCGCAAGCGCTGCCAGTCGGGTTGGAGCAGGCCGCTGAACAGCCGGTAACGGCGAAAGCGCCGGTCGCGCAGCACCACGATCACCATGCCCACGAACAGCGACAGGCTGGCCAGCGCGCTGGCCACGCCGGCGCCGATCAGGCCCATGGCCGGCGCGCCCAGGTTGCCGAACACCAGCACCCAGTTGCCGAAGACGTTAAAGAGGATCGCGCCCACCGCCACGATGAAGGCCCAGCGCGGCTGCTGCAGCGCGGCCACGAATGAGCGCAGCACCAGGAAGCCCAGGAACGGCGGCATCGCCCACAGCAGCGCCCGCAGGTACTGGCCCGCCGGCGCGGCCAGCTCGGGCGGCTGGCGCAACAGCAGCAGGATGTGCTCGCCGAACCACAGCGCCAGGCAGCCCGGCACCGAGATCAGCACCGCGCTCCAGAAGCCCTGGCGCACCGTGCGGCGCACCTCGCGCACCGAATTGCGGCGCGCGCCCTCGGCATGCGCGGCCATGGGCGCGGTGGCGCTGACCAGGCCCAGCGCGAAGAACGCGATCGCCGAATACAGGTTGGCGCCCAGCGCGCTGGCCGCCAGCGGCTGCGAGCCCAGGTGGCCGATGAACATCACGTCCGTCACTGTCATCGCGATCTGCGCCAGGTTGGTCAGCACCAGCGGCAGGCTGAGCAGCAGGGTGGCGGTGATTTCACGTTTCCAGGCGGCGCGGCGAAGGGCGGGCATGCGGCTTCTCTTGTGGACGAAGCCCGCATCTTAAACGTCGTTCGGGGTTAACCCGGATACTTCCCCTGGTCCGCGCGGGACATCGCGTTGACGCGTCCACGCGCGGGGCTCATGCCGCGCGTCAGGGCGCGCGCCAGGCCGGCGGGCGCTTTTCCAGGAAGGCGCTCACGCCTTCGCGCGCTTCCTCGGAGGCGCGCACCGCGGCGATGCGCTCGACCGAATCGGCCACCAGCGCGTCATCCAGCGGCTGGCCGGCGAAATCCCGCACCAGCCGTTTGCTGGCCTGCACCGCCTGCGGGCCGTTATCGCACAGCGCGCGGCAGACGGCGCCGGCCTCGTCCTGCAACCGCGCCAGCGGCACGACGCCGTGCAGCAGGCCCATGCGGTATGCGGCGGCGGCGTCGAAGCGTTCAGCCGTCAGGAAGTAGCGGTTGGCCGCGCGTTCGCCCATGGCGCGGATCACGTACGGGCTGATGGTGGCCGGCAGCAGGCCCAGGCGGGTTTCCGACAGGCAGAACTGCGCGTGATCGGCGGCGATGGCGACGTCGCAGGCCGCCACCAGGCCCATGCCGCCCGCGTAGGCGTCGCCGTTGACCGCCGCCACCACGGGCTTGGCGCAGGACCAGATGGCGCGCAGCATCCGCGCCAGGCGGCCGGCGTCGGCGCGATTGTCGGCGTCGCTCAGCGTGGCCATCTTGCGCATCCAGTTCAGGTCGCCGCCCGCGCAGAACGCCTTGCCCGCGCCGGTCAGCAGCAGCACCCGCACGGCCGGATCGTCCGCCGCCTCGCGCACGGCCGTGGTCAGCGCCGCGATCAGCGTCTCGTCGAAGGCGTTGCGCATGTCCGGGCGGTTCAGCGTCAGGCGGGCGATGGGGCCGTCGCGGTCCACCAGCAGCGGGGGCGGGGTGCTCATGCGGGTCTCCAGATTATTGATTGGTGCTCAATTAATAACCTGATACGGCGTATTGTTTCCATAGGGTAATACGCGAGTAATGCGTGTTTTAGGGTCAAATATTGAGTTATCCTCAAAAAAATGACAACGGAGCGAGACATGAACCATTCCCCCGACGGCGCCGCCGCGACGGCGCGCTACGCGTCGGTCTTCCGGCCGGGCCTGTTCGACGGCAAGACCGTCATGGTCACCGGCGGCGGCAGCGGTCTGGGGCGCTGCACCGCGCACGAGCTGGCCTCGCTGGGCGCGCGCCTGGCGCTGGTGGGCCGCAAGCCGGAAAAGCTGGAGGCCGCGCGCGATGAACTGGCGCGCATCTATCCCGAGGCCGCCGACCGCATCACGCTGCACGCCTGCGACATCCGCGGCGAAACCGGCGTGCGCGGCGCGGTGGCCGACGCGCTGGCCGCGCATGGCGCCATCGACGGCCTGTTCAACTGCGCCGGCGGCCAGTTCCCGGCGCCGCTGGAGCAGATCAGCTTCAATGGCTGGAACGCGGTGGTGCAGAACAACCTGCACGGCACCTTCCTGATGGCGCGCGAGGTCTACACCCAGCACATGCGCCAGCACGGCGGCGCCATCGTCAACATGCTGGCCGACATCTGGGGCGGCATGCCCGGCATGGGACACGCCGGCGCGGCCCGCGCCGGCGTCTGGAACCTGACCGAAACGGCGGCCTGCGAATGGGCCCATGCCGGCGTGCGCGTGAACGCGGTGGCGCCCGGCTGGATCGCCTCAAGCGGCATGGACAGCTACGACGAGGACTACCGCGCGGTGTTGCGCGGGCTGGCCGCCAAGGTGCCGTTGCAGCGCTTCGGCACCGAAGCCGAACTGGCGGCGGCGGTGGTGTTCCTGCTGTCGCCGGCGGCGGCCTTCATCAACGGCAGTGTCATCCGCGTGGATGGCGGCGTGCCCAACGCGCGCCACTCCTGGACCCTGCCGCCAGCCGCGCGCGGCGAGACCTACGACGGCTTTCCTCAGTACTCGCCGCCGTCCTTGTTCTCGGCGGACTGAAGCCGATGCAGGGCGTCTTGCACCTCGCCCCGGAATTGCGCCAGCGCCAGCGCGTCGCGGCGCGGCGGCTGCAACGCCTGCCACAGGAAGTCGACCAACTGGTCGGCGGTGGCCGCCACGTCGACCCGCGTGCCGCGCAGGATGGCGTCCCACAGCACATGCTCCATCGGGCCATAGACTGCCGATCGCAACAGGCGCAGCGGCATGTCCTGGCGCACGTGGCCGTCGGCCTGGCCCTGCGCCAGGATGCGCATCAACGGCGCGGTGTAGCGCCGCTGCAGGCCGGCGTAGATTTCGCCGAAATCGTCATTGCGGGCGCGGCCCTCGGACAGGATGAAGGCGCACAGCCCGGTGCCCTCGGCCAGCAGGTGGCGCAGGTGCGCATGCACCAGGTAATGCAGTTGGGCCCGCGCGCCCTGCACGTGCGGCAGGTAGTCCTCGACCTTGGCGATGATCTCGTCGTACCAGTCGCTGATGACGCGCACGCACAACTCGCGCTTGCCGCCGAAGTAGGTGAACACCGTGCCTTCGGACACGCCCAGCCGCTGCGCGATCTCGGTGGTGGTGGCGGCCTGGAAGCCGGCCTCGGAGAACACCTGCCGCGCCACCCGCAGGATGTCCCGTATCCGTTGCTCGGACTTGGCGCTGGCCGGCGGGCGGCGCATCGGGACGGCGGCGGTTTTTTCCATGGGTACGGCGGGGCGATGGGAAGTGGCCAGGGCTTACTATCATACCGACCAAAATAGCGACCAAAATAGCGGCCAGGACCGCGACCAAAAGAACAACGACACGGAGACCGATTCATCATGCTGTCCAGAACCGAAACCTACGCGCAGTTGGCGTCCTCCTTCCAATGGCGGGTGCCGGCGGCCTACAACATCGGCGTGGACGCCTGCGACAAGTGGGCCGACGGCAGCGGCCGCCTGGCGCTGATCCACGAGAAAAGCGACGGCAGCCAGACGCGCTACAGCTTCGACCAGATCAAGGCGCGCGCCAACCAGCTGGCCAACGCGCTGCGGCGCCAGGGCGTGCGGCGCGGCGACCGGGTGGCGGTGTACCTGCCGCAGGCGCCCGAGACCGCCGTGACCCACATCGCCGTCTACAAGATGGGCGCGGTGGCGGTGCCGCTGTTCACCTTGTTCGGCGTCGACGCGATCCAGTACCGCCTGGCCGACAGCGGCGCCGCCGCCCTCATCACCGACGCCGAGGGCTGCCGCCGCCTGCAGGAGATCCGCGCCACGCTGCCGGCCCTGAAGACGGTCTATTGCATCGACGGCCCGGGCGAGGGCGGGGCGCTGCCGCTGCACGCCTCGCTGGACGCCGAATCCGAGCAGTTCGAAGCCGATCCCACCGCGGCCGACGATCCGGCCGTCATCATCTACACGTCGGGCACCACCGGCAAGCCCAAGGGCGCGCTGCACGCCCATCGCGTGTTGCTCGGCCACCTGCCGGGCGTGGAGATGTCGCACGAATTCTTCCCCGAGCGCGCCACGCTGATGTGGACGCCGGCCGACTGGGCCTGGATCGGCGGCCTGCTGGACGTGCTGCTGCCGGCCTGGCACCACGGCGTGCCGGTGCTGGCGCGGCGCTTCGAGAAATTCGACGGCGCCGCGGCCTTCGACCTGATGGCGCGCCATGGCGTCACGCACACTTTCCTGCCGCCCACCGCGCTCAAGATGATGCGCGGCGTGGCCAATCCGCCGGCGCCGGATGCGCTGGCGCTGCGCTCGGTGGCCAGCGGCGGCGAATCGCTCGGCGCCGAACTGATCGACTGGGGCCGCCGCGTGCTGGGCGTGACCATCAACGAGTTCTACGGCCAGACTGAATGCAACATGCTGGTGTCGTCGTGCTCATCCCTGTTCGAGCCGCGCATCGGCAGCATCGGCCGCGCCGCGCCCGGACACCGGGTCGCCATCGTGGACGAGCAGGGCGCCGAAATGGCCGATGGCCAGGAAGGCAATATCGGCGTATTGCGGCCCGATCCGGTGATGTTCCTGGGCTACTGGAACAACCCGCAGGCCACCGCCGAGAAATTCGCCGGCGATTACCTGCTGACCGGCGACATGGGCGTGCGCGACGCCGACGGCTTCATCCGCTTCGTCGGCCGCAACGACGACGTCATCACCAGCGCCGGCTACCGCATCGGCCCCGGCCCCATCGAAGACTGCTTGCTCGGCCACCCCGCGGTGCGCATGGCGGCCGTGGTGGGCGTGCCCGATGCCGAGCGCACCGAGGTGGTGATGGCCTACGTGGTGCTGCATGACGGCGTGGCCGGCGACGAGGCGCTGGTCAAGGCGTTGCAAGCGCACGTGCGCACCCGGCTCGCGGCCCACGAGTACCCGCGCCGCATCCGCTTTGTAACCAGTTTGCCGACCACGGCCACCGGCAAGATCATCCGCCGCTCGCTGCGCGACGGTAGCCACGCATGAGGGCGGCGGACGCGACAAGCGCCAATGAAACAGTGACAAACCCGGTGACAAACTCGTCCGTTTGGTCGGGTTGACGGCCTGCCCGGCGCTGCAAGTATGATGGCGCAAACATGTATACGGCCCCAGTCAAACGGGGCCGTATCGCCATTAGCCTTAGTATGGAGATAACCCTAATGAATAAGCCCTTGGACGGGGGCCTGGCGGCCTTGAACGTACCCGCGTACGTCAAGCACCGCGGCCTGATCGACTGGGTCGCCAGCGTGGTGGCGCTGGCCAAGCCGGATCGCGTCGAGTGGTGCGACGGTTCGCAGGAAGAATACGACCGCCTGTGCGAACAGATGGTCCAGGCCGGCACCATGCGCCGCCTCAACCCGGCCAAGCGGCCCAATTCATTCCTGGCCTGTTCGGACCCGTCCGATGTGGCGCGCGTCGAGGACCGCACCTTCATCTGCTCCGATCGCGTCGAGGACGCCGGCCCGACCAACAACTGGGCCGACCCGGCCGAGATGCGCGCGACCTTGAACGGCCTGTTCGACGGCGCCATGCGCGGCCGCACGCTGTACGTGGTGCCGTTCTCGATGGGCCCGCTGGGCTCGGACATCGCCCACATCGGCGTCGAACTGTCCGACAGCCCCTACGTCGTGGTCAACATGCGCATCATGACGCGCATGGGCAAGCAGGTCTACGACGTGCTCGGCGCCGACGGCGACTTCGTTCCCTGCGTGCATTCGGTCGGCAAGCCCCTGGCCGCCGGCGAGGCCGACGTGGCCTGGCCCTGCAACGCCACCAAGTACATCGTGCATTTTCCCAAGAGCCGCGAGATCTGGAGTTTCGGCTCGGGCTACGGCGGCAACGCGCTGCTGGGCAAGAAGTGCTTCGCGCTGCGCATCGCCTCCACCATGGGCCGCGACCAGGGCTGGCTGGCCGAACACATGCTGATCCTGGGCGTGACCTCGCCCAAGGGCCGCAAGTACCACGTCGCCGCCGCCTTCCCGTCGGCCTGCGGCAAGACCAACTTCGCCATGCTGATCCCGCCGCAGGGCATGGACGGCTGGAAGGTCACCACCATCGGCGACGATATCGCCTGGATCAAGCCGGGCGCCGACGGCCGCCTGCACGCCATCAACCCCGAAGCCGGCTATTTCGGCGTGGCCCCGGGCACCAGCGAGCAGACCAACTTCAACGCCATGGCCACGCTCAAGGCCAACGTCATCTTCACCAACGTCGCCCTGACCGACGACGGCGACGTCTGGTGGGAAGGCATGACCGACACGCCGCCCGCGCACCTGATCGACTGGCAGGGCCAGGACTGGACGCCCGCCATCGCCCGCGAGACCGGCCGCAAGGCCGCCCACCCCAACGCGCGCTTCACCGCTCCGGCGGCGCAGTGTCCGTCGATCGACCCCGAATGGGAAAACCCGCAGGGCGTGGTGATCGACGCCTTCATCTTCGGCGGCCGCCGCTCCACCACCGTGCCGCTGGTGACCGAGGCGCGCAACTGGGTCGAAGGCGTCTACATGGCCGCCACCATGGGCTCGGAAACCACCGCCGCCGCCGTCGGCCAGCAGGGCGTGGTGCGGCGCGATCCGTTCGCCATGCTGCCGTTCTGCGGCTACAACATGAGCGACTATTTCACGCACTGGCTCAAGCTCGGCAAGCAGCTCGAAGCCGCCGGCGCCACGTTGCCGCGCATCTACTGCGTCAACTGGTTCCGCAAGGGCCCGGACGGCAAATTCGTCTGGCCCGGCTTCGGCGAGAACATGCGCGTGCTGCGCTGGATGCTGGGCCGCATCGACGGCCAGGCTGGCGGCGTGGACCAGGTGTTCGGCATCTCGCCCAGCTACCAGGACATCGACTGGACCGGCCTGGAATTCAGCCCCGACAAGTTCGAACAGGTCATGTCGGTCGACGACGGCGCCTGGCGCGACGAACTGGCGTTGCACGACGAACTGTTCGGCCAGCTGGCCCAGGGCCTGCCCGAAGACCTGCCCGCCACCAAGGCCAGGATCGAAGGGCGCCTGGCCGCCTGAGGCCGGGCAGACCAAGCCGGCCGAGCTTCAGTTGGCCGCGCCTAGGCCGGCCGCGCCCGATCCCAAACCCGCGCACGGTGACGTGCGCGGGTTTTTTTTACGGCACAATCGTCCCATGAAACTCGACGCCGAAGACCTCGCCAAGATCACCACGCTGACGCTGGCCCACTACGAAGAAAGCGCCCAGTCCTTCGAGGAAGGCACGCGCGATCACGACGTCAGCCAGAACATCGCCGCGCTGCTGCGCCACATCAAGGGCGAGCCGCCCTGCGACATCCTCGACCTGGGCTGCGGCCCCGGCCGCGATCTCAAGACCTTCACCGCCCTCGGCCACCGCGCCGTCGGCCTGGACGGCACCCCCAGCTTCGTCGCCATGGCCCGCGCCGCCAGCGGCTGCGAGGTCTGGCACCAGGACTTCCTGCGCCTGCACCTGCCCGCCGCCCGCTTCGACGGCATCTTCGCCAACGCCGTCCTGTTCCACGTTCCCACGCAGGAACTGCCCCGCGTCCTGCGTGACCTGCGCGCCACCCTCAAACCCCGCGGCGTCCTGTTCAGCTCCAACCCCCGCGGCGGCAACCAGGAAGGCTGGAACCGCGGCCGCTACGGCGCCTACCACGACCTGGATGGCTGGCGCACCCTGCTGCAAGCCGCGGGCTTCGAAGAACTCGAACACTACTACCGCCCCGACGGCCTGCCCCGCGAACAACAACCCTGGCTCGCCAGTGTGTGGAGAAGGGTGGACTGACCGCACGACGCGATACACGCTTCACCTTCCGTGCCCCGCATCTGTGGAATGGTCAACATCTCTATACCTCCCACCCCGTTGCGGAAGATGGATATGCATCGATCACCGGCGCGCAGCGCATTCGTCCCCCCTCAAACACCTGGACGCCAAACTTGGCCGCCCGCGCGGCCAAGTTGGCAGCCCTGAAAGTTCCATTCCCTGCACACGGGTCCAGCAGCGCGACAGACCGAGAGACTCGTAGTCCCTCGGGCAGGCGGCCTCCCGGGCGGGCAACCTCGATGCGCCCGACGGAAACCGAAGGCAGCCGCCGCAGGCGGCAACAAGGTTGAGGATGGGGCAGTCCGGAGCGAAGGCTCCGGACCGCAATCGTGGGCGCCCGCCCGGGAGGCCGCCTGCCCGAGGGGCGACCTACGAAGCACCTCCTCCCAAAGCCACAACTCCCCCGCCCGCATACATACGAAGCACAAACCGGATACCCACCGCAGCCACCGGCCATCCCCCCCTGACGGGCATCAAGCCACCCCACAATACCCGCACTCCCCGGATACCCGCCGCCAAATCCGGCTACCGCCCCGCCAGCGCCCGCCCGCAACATCCGCCTCACGATCTCAGCAACCCAAGAGGCAAACAAAATGAAGGGACTGGCCGATAAAACCGCCATCGTCACCGGCGGCGCCACGCTGATCGGCGCCGGCGTCGTCGCCGCGCTGCGCGCCGGGGGCGTGCGCGTCGCCATCTTTGACATTGACGCCGAAGGCGCCGCCCGCGTCGCCGCCAGCGACCCCGACGGCATCCGCGCGTGGCCGCTCGACATCACCGACGACGCCCGGCTGGCCCGCGCCGTCACTGAGGTCGCCGCCCACTTCGGCCGCATCGACTACCTGGTCAACCTCGCCGCCACCTACCTCGACGACGGCGCCGCCTCCGGCCGCGCCGACTGGCTGCGCGCCCTGGACATCAACGTCGTTAGCGCCGTCATGGCGGCCCGCGCCGTGCATCCGCACCTGGTGGCCGCGGGCGGCGGCGCCATCGTCAACTTCACCAGCATCTCGTCGCGCGTGGCGCAGACCGGCCGCTGGCTCTACCCGGTCTCCAAGGCCGCGCTGCTGCAGGTCACCCGCAGCCTGGCGATGGACTATGCCGGCGACCGCATCCGCGTCAATTCCGTGTCGCCCGGCTGGACCTGGTCGCGCGTCATGGACGAACTGACCCACGGCGACCGCGCCAAGACCGACCGCGTCGCGGCCGACTTCCACCTGCTGGGCCGCGCCGGGGATCCGGCCGAAGTGGCCGAGGTGGTCGCCTTCCTGCTGTCGGACCACGCCAGCTTCGTCACCGGCGCCGACTACGCCGTGGACGGCGGTTATTCCGCCATGGGGCCCGAGCAGGCCCGTCCCGCCATCCCGCGCCTGGCCGAATAAGCCCGGTCTTGCCGCATCCCGGCCCGCCGCGCATCCGGCGGCCGCGCACACCAAACAGGAGAACCATCATGCGTCGAATCGCAATCGTCGGGGGAGGGCAGGCCGGCCTGCCGTTGGCACTGGGCCTGCTGGACAAGGGCTATGAGGTGACCGTGGTCACCAACCGCGAGCCGGACGACATCCGCCGCGGCAAGGTCATGTCCAGCCAATGCATGTTCGATGCCTCGCTGCGGATCGAGCGCGACCTGGGGCTGAACCAGTGGGAGGCCGCGTGTCCGCCGGTCGAGGGCATCGGCCTGGCCGTGCCGCATCCCGAGCGCCCCGGCCACAAGCTGATCGACTGGGCCGCGCGCCTGGACCGCCCGGCGCAGGCGGTGGACCAGCGCATCAAGATGCCGGCCTGGATGGAATTGTTCGCCGCCCGCGGCGGCCGCCTGCTGATCCAGGATGGCGGCGTGGCCGAACTGGAGCTGCTGGCCGCCTCGCACGACCTGGTGCTGCTGGCCGCCGGCAAGGGCGACGTGGTCAAGCTGTTCGAACGCGACGCGGCGCGCTCGCGCTTCGACAAGCCGCAGCGCGCGCTGGCGCTGACGTATGTGCACGGCATGCGCCCGGCGCCGGTGTTCTCGCGGGTCGCCTTCAACCTGATTCCCGGCGTCGGCGAGTACTTCGTGTTTCCCGCGCTGACTCACAGCGGTCCCTGCGAAATCATGGTGTTCGAAGGCGTGCCGGGCGGCCCGATGGACTGCTGGCGCGACATCAGGACGCCGCAGGATCACCTGGCCAGGAGCCTGGACATCCTGCGCACCTTCCTGCCCTGGGAGGCCGAGCGCTGCGCGGCCGTCGAGCTGACCGACGCCAACGGCATCCTGGCCGGCAGCTTCGCGCCCACCGTGCGCAAGCCGGTCATGACGCTGCCATCCGGCCGCCTGGTGCTGGGCCTGGGCGACGCCGTGGTCACCAACGACCCCATCACCGGCCAGGGCTCGAACAACGCCACCAAGGCCTGCGCCGTCTACCTGGAGGCGATTCTGGCGCGCGGCGACCAGCCCTTCACCGCCGAGTGGATGCGGCAGACCTTCGAGCGCTTCTGGGACTACGCCAGCGCCGTGGTCGACTGGACCAACTCGATGCTGCTGCCGCCGCCGCCGCACCTGCTGCGGCTGCTGCAGGCCGCCGGCGACGCGCCCGCGCTGGCCAGCGCCGTCGCCAATGGCTTCAACCATCCGCCCAACTTCTTCCCGTGGTGGACCGACGCCACGGCCTGCGCGGCCTTCATCGCCGACAAATCCACCCGGGCGGCGGCGTGATGGCGGCCCTGGACTGGGGCAGCACCGACCTGCACCCCAAGGTCCTGCGCGGCGTGCTGGGCAGCTACCCGACCGGCGTGGCCATCGTCGCCACGCGTTGTCCGGACGGCCGCAAGGTCGGGCTGACCATCAACTCGTTCGCCTCGCTGTCGCTCGATCCGCCGCTGGTGCTGTGGAGCCTGGTGAACCGTTCGCCCAACCTGGCGGCGTTCCGCGATTGCGATCACTTCACCATCAGCGTGCTGGCCTGCGGCCAGGAAGCGCTGGCGCGCCGCTTCGCCGACCCGGCGGTGGCGGACAAGTTCGAGGGCGCCGAACTGCACGAGGTGCCCGAGGGCGTGCCCGCCATCGCCGGCGCCGTGGCCACGCTGGTCTGCGCCAACGACCAGCAGAGCCCGGCCGGCGACCACCTGCTGCTGTTCGGCCGGGTGCTGCGCGTGGCCAGCCTGGAGGCCACGCCGCTGGTGTTCCACGCGGGGCGCTTCACCGCGCTGACGTAGCGCGCGCCGCCAGGTCGGCCCGCGCCGGCATGGGGGCGCATGCGCCATCGCTTCATCAACCTTCCCGGTCCGCGTGGCCGGCCGGAGCCTGTGATGCCTGTTTCATCGACGTCCGACGCCCAGATCATCGTGGTGGGCAGCGGCATGAATTCGCTGGTGTGCGCGGCGCTGCTGGCGCAGCGCGGCAAATCGGTGCTGGTGCTGGAGCGCAACGACCGCCTGGGCGGCTGTATCCGCACCGAGGAGCTGTTTCCCGGCTACCGCCACGACGTGCTGTCCAGCTGGTACCCGCTGTTCGTCGGCGGCCCCGCCTACGCCGCCCTCAAGCCGGCGTTGCAGACCGCCGGCCTGGAATTCGCCCAGTGCGACTACAGCACCGGCCTGGCGCTGCCCGACGGCAGCGGCATCGCGCTCAGGCAGGACATCGCGGACAGCGCGCGGCGCCTGGACGCCTGGGCGCCCGGCGACGGCCAGGCCTTCGGCGCCATGGCGCAACGCCTGTTCGGCGAAGACGCCGCGCTGACCTTCGGCCTGCTGGGGCAGAACCCGTACGGCGCCGGCATGCTCAAGCTGCTGTTCGGCGAGTGGCGCCGGCGCGGCCTGGACGGCCTGATGGCGTTCGCCGCCGATTCGCTGGAGAGCTTTCGCCGCTGGTCGGACCGTGAACTGCGATCCGACGCCGTGCGCGCGTTGATCGCGCCGTGGGTGCTGCACACCGGCCTGGGACCCGACGACGCCTGTTCGGCGCTGATCGGCAAGCTGACCTTCGCCGCGGTGGTGGCCGGTGGCATGCCGGTGGTCAAGGGCGGCAGCCAGGGTGTGGTGGATGCGCTGGCCAAGGTGATCGAGCACCACGGTGGCCGGCTGCTGACCGGCAACGCCGTCGAACGCATCCTGACGCGCGGCGCGGGCCGCCGCCGCCGCGCCGTCGGCGTCGTGGCCGCCGGCCGCGAATACCACGCCACCGAAGCCGTGGTCTGCAACGTCACGCCTGGCCAGCTGTACGGCGCGCTGCTGCCCGACGCGCCCGAGCCGGTGCGGCGCCGCGCCGCCGGCTACCGCCACGGCCGCGGCGGCATGCAGATCCATTTCGCGCTCGACGCGCCGCCCGACTGGCGCACGCCGGAACTGCGCCAGGTGCCGCTGGTACACCTGACCGAAAGCATGGAGCAGGTCTGCGCCTCGGTCACCGAAGCCAACAACGGCCTGTTGCCGGCGCGGCCGACGCTGGCCATCGGCCAGCCGGTCGCCGTGGATCCGTCGCGCGCGCCGGCCGGCGGCTGGATCCTGTGGGTGCAGATGCAGGAGCTGCCGGCGCGCGTCAAGGGCGATGCCGCCGGCCTGATCGACACGCCCGCCGACGGCCGCTGGACCGAGACCTTGCGCGAAGCCGTGGCCGACCGCGTGCAGGCGCGGCTGGAGCCGGTCATGCCCGGCCTGGCGCAACGCATCGTCGGCCGCCGCAGCTACTCGCCGGCCGACCTGGAGGCGTTGAACTGCAACCTGGTGGGCGGCGATCCCTACGCGGGCGTCTGTTCGCCCGACCAGTTCTTCTGGCTGCGCCCCTTCGCCGGCAGCCAGGGCGCGCGCGGCCACCGCACGCCGCTGCGCAACCTTTTCCACATCGGCGCCGCCACCCATCCGGGCCCCGGACTGGGCGGCGGCTCCGGCTATCTCGTCGCGCAACATCTCGCGCCCCGCGGGGGCAGGAGCGGAACATGAAGAGACACCTGACACGCCGGCTGGCTTGCGCCGCGGCATTGGCGCTGGCCGGCGGCGTGGCGCAAGCCACCGAAGGCGGCGGCCTGGGCATCTATCCGGACGGCCTGGAGAACTTCATGTCGGGCGCGCTGCCGCCGCCTGGCGTGCATATGCTGGTCTACGCCGGCGGCGCCCGCTACGACAAGCTGCGCGGCAACGACGGCGAACGCCTGCCGGTGCCGGACTTCAAGGTCGACGTCAACGTGCTGGCCCCGCGCCTGATCTGGGTCACGCCGCAGCAGGTGCTGGGCGGCCAGCTGGCCTTCCATGCCATCGCGCCGCTGCTGGACGTGACCTTCAAGGCCGGCGGCCAGCGCTACCGCAGCACCGGCCTGGGCGACATGACGCTGGGCGTGGCGCTGGGCTATCACCTGTCCGAATCGCTGCACTACGTGGTCGGCCTGGACATGTACGCGCCCACCGGCGAATACGATCGCAAGGACCCGTCCAGCCTGGGCAAGAACTACTGGACCGCCCAGCCGGTCTTCGCGCTCAGCCGCATCAGCCCGGACGGCTTCAATGCCGATCTGAAGCTGATGTACGACTTCAACTTCCGCAACTCGGCCACCGACACCCGTTCCGGCCAGGCCATCCACGCCGACTACGCCTTCGGCTGGGGCGTGGGCAAGGGCTGGGTGCTGGGCGTGGGCGGCCACGCCTTCCAGCAGGTCACCGACGACAGCGGCCCCAACAGCGCCGCCGGCCGCGCCCGCGCCATCGGCATCGGTCCCTCGGTGCGCTACATGAACGACCGCGGCTGGCTGTTCACCGCCAAGTGGCAGCAGGAATTCCAGGTCAAGAACCGGCCGGAAGGCGCGCAGCTTTACGTCAAGCTGGCCATTCCGTTCTAGCGGGGGCATGCAGCGCCTGGTCCAAAGGCGGTGGCCTGGCCGGCACGGCAGGAGGAAGGGGGCTGGCAAGGCGGGGCGCAAACCGCCTGTCGCCGCGAATGGGCTAGACTCAAGGCTCCTTTTCGTTTCAAGTTGCCATCCATGATTGTCAAAGCCTTGCGTGTCGGTTTGGGCCAGCTGATTGTGCTGGGCGATGCGCTTACGCGGCCCCGCCCGCAGCGACGCTCGGCGCAAGGCCAGGCCGCCGTCGATAGCGAGGCGGCCGCGCTGTCGCTCTACCAATTCCATGCCTGCCCGTTCTGCGTCAAGACGCGGCGCGCCATCCATCGTTTGAACGTGCCGGTTGCGCTGCGCGATGCCAAGGGGGATCCCCAGGCGCGCGCCGAATTGGAGGCCGGCGGCGGCAAGGTCAAGGTGCCTTGCCTGCGCATCGAGGAAGCGGGAGGCACACGCTGGATGTACGAGTCCAGCGACATCATCGCCTACCTTGAACAACGCTACGCGAACGTGGCCTGACGGAGCCGCGCCATTGGCACGCGCCGCCCGCCTTGCCTTGCTGACCGTGTGCGCGGCCGTCGCGCTGGCGGGCTGCGATTCGTCGCCGCCGCCGCCCGCGGGGTCCAGGTTCACGGCCGAAACCCTGGCCACCCAGGAAACGCCACCCGAACTCCAGTTCAGGGGAGAGCTGGCGGGCAAGCCCATCCACCTGCTCATGCATGAATGCAAGGTTTACAAGGTGGACTCGGCAGAGGGCGGTAATGTCGCCTGGACGTTGGTGCTGGAGGGCGATTTCTCCCTGTTGCCCACGCGCTGCGTGCGCCAGGAACTGACCGCGGGCAAGGGCTTCGTGAAGGCGTTCATTGGCCGCCAGGCGTTCGGCGCTGGCGGCTGCTGCGCCGGCATCCCGGAATACCGCTCGACCGACGGGCTGACCTGGAAGCCGCGCTGATGCGCGCGGCGCAAGGCAGGGAGCCGTGTGCGATGGACCAGCGCCACGGCAGCCTGAACGGCAGGCCCCGCCCGTCTTGTCGACGTTGCCGCTTCAACCGTGCCGGCGCACGCTCTGGCTGGGGCTTTCGCCGTAGCGCGCCTTGTAGCTGGCGCTGAAGCGCCCCAGGTGGGCAAAGCCCCAGCGCAGCGCCACGCCGGCGACGTTCTGGCATTCGCCGGACACCAGCTCAGCGCGCGCCCGCTCCATGCGCAGGTCGCGCAGATAGTGCATGGGGCTGATTCCCAGGAATTCCTTGAAGCCGGCATACAGGCTGCGTACGCTGACTCCCGCGATGCGCGCCAGCTGCTCGGCGCTGACCGGTTCGTGCGCATGCGCCTGCAGGTAATCCTGCACGCAGCGCACGTGGCGCGGCAGCACCGCGCCGCGGCGGCCCGCCGGGGTGGCGCTGTAGTTGTGGGGCAGGGTGGACAACAGCGTCGCCGCCACCAGCTGTTCCATCTGGTGCACGATCAGCTTGTGCTCGGCCAGGTCGGCGTGCTGCGAGGAACAGTCCAGCAGATACGCCATCAGGCAGCGCCAGGCCGGACACTCGCGCCAGCGGAACCCCAGCTGGAAGCGCAACGGCCGCTCCAGGGTACAGCCCAGGTGGCCCACCAGCGTGCGCTCCAGCAGCGAGCGGCCCACGCGCAGCATGAACTGGTCGTTGTCGTCGGCCCAGTGCATCGCCAGGTCGTCGTCCGGGCTGACCACCGAGGCCACGTCCGGCGTCGAATCCACCCGCTGCGGCCCGCTTTCGATCAGGGCGGTGCCCGCCAGCGGCATCTGCACCAGGAAGAAGTCCTCCAGCGGTCCCGGCCGGATCTCGACGTGCGCCCCGTAGCGCAGCCGGTTCAGCGACACCTCGCCCAGCGGCTGGTGGTGCATGCGCGCGTTCAGGCGCTGCGTCGAACCCACCACCCCCAGGTGGTGGGGCCGCATCACCCGGCCCACCATGGCGCGCGCCTCGTCCAGGTCGCCCGAGGCGAACAGCTGGTGCGCGGGCGTCGCCAGGATGGTGTCGGCGCGCCAGCCGGCGGCGCCGGCCATTCCCGCTCCCGCCGAGCGCGGCTCGGCGGGGTGCCATGATGCCTCGGCATCGGACTGCGTCATGTTCAGCATGGCCGGGATTCCTTGCTCTGTCCTGATGTCCGACGGGCAGCGGCCACCGGTTCCCCTGGCGGCCGCAAGGTTGCGGCGCGCCTTTATGATGGTCCTCATAGTAAAGCGCCGGGCCGGTGGCGGGACTGCTGGAAAACCCGTCCCGCCGGCGGCGGAACTATCCGTTTTTCGCCGCGCCTGTCCGGGGACTGCGAAAAATCGCCATCGGCGCCAATGGGCGACGCCTGCGCTCAGAGAATGGCCTGCAGTCCCTTGTCGGCGATCAGGTTGAGCAGCTTGAGCGCAGGGCCGGTGGGGCGGGTTTCGCCCTGTTCCCATTTGCGCACGGTCGAGGCCGTGGTGTGCAGGTGCAGCGCGAATACGGGTTGACTGAAATTCAAGGCTTCACGCAGCCGGCGGATGTCGGCTGCGCCAAAGGTCCGTACGGGGGGCGGGCAGAGGCTGTCGAACTCGCGCATGGTGACCTTGGTGATGGCGCCCGCTTCCTGCAGCGCCGCCAGGTCGCCACGCACCGACTCAATGATCTTGCTCACAATGAATCTCCAACAATATGCCGGCCCCCAGCGCCTTCGACAATGCCTCCGGCGATAGCTCGAGAAACATCTTCCCGGCGAATCGCAGCGCCTTCTGCTCATCCTGTGTGATGTTTTCCTGGCTGTTTTTGGAAAATCCATGCAGGAATACGTAGCAGTGGCCTACTCGGGCGGAAATCAAAGTACGGTAGCCATGGCTTTTTCCGCCGCCAGGACGTGCGACTCGCTGTTTGTAGAGCAGGCCGCCAAGGTTGGCGTCGACCAAGCCGCTTTCCATTTCCCTCACCGCCATGCAAAGGGCAGTATCGGGTAACCGTTCGCTTGCTTGCCATCGGGCGAAGTGTTTTCGCTTCAGGACGCGCTTCATTTCTACCTCCGTACTATACCCGATACGGGTATGTTTTATATTGTCAATGCCTCCGTTTTCTGGCGGCTTTCGTCTGAGTTGCAGGACGGGCCAAGGGATGTCCTCCAGGTCTCCCTGCGAGGCGGTTTGCACAGAGCGCTTATTTGTCTTGTGAACTTATCGCGGACGGACAGGTTTTGCTCGGCGAACAGGGATCAGCGTGTCCACCTTGGTCGAGCGCCCAGGCATTGCGCTTGCTGCTCCCGCGGGCCAGGCGCATGGGGCGCCTCGCTCGGGAGAATTGCATGAAAGTGAATCTGAAACCGTTGCGTGACCAGGTCATCGTGATCACGGGCGCCGGCAGCGGCATCGGCGCCGTGACCGCGCGCATGGCGGCCGCCAAGGGGGCCAGGGTGGTGCTTGCGGGCCGCCAGGAGGCGGCGCTGGAACAGGTGGCGCGGGACATTACGCAGGAAGGCGGCGCCGCCGCCACCGTGGTGGCCGACGTTGGCGTGCAGGAAGATCATGAGCGCATCCTCGCGCTTGCCGTGGAGCGGTTCGGACGCGTGGACACCTGGGTGAACAACGCCGGTGTGTCGATCTACGGCACGCTGGAGCAGGTGCCGATCGAAGACCAGCGCAAGTTGTTCGACACCGACTACTGGGGCGTGGTGTATGGCTCGCTGGCCGCCGTGCGGCACATGAAGGCCACCGGCGGCGCGATCATCAATCTGGGCAGCGAAGTGTCCGATCGCGCGGTTCCGCTGCAGGGCGCCTATTCGGCGGCAAAGCATGCGGTCAAGGGCTACACCGACGCCTTGCGCATGGAGCTGCGGCAACTGGGCGCGCCGATTTCGGTCACCCTGATCAAACCGGCCTCGATCGCCACCAAGTTCACCGAACACGCGCGCAACTACATGGACGCCCAGCCGGACCTGCCTCCGCCCATCTATGCGCCCGAGCTGGTGGCCGAGGCCATCCTGCATGCCGCGCAGACGCCGGTGCGTGATCTTTTCGTGGGCGGCGCCGCCAGGGCGATTTCGGCCTTTGGCCAGAACATGCCGGGGCTGGCGGACCGCATGGCGGGTTGGCTGTTTCGCCACCAGCGAGGTCCGCGGACCTACGAGGAAATGGGGCAGGATTCGCTGTACGACGCCGGCGGAGAACATGCGGCGGTGCGGCGCCCCGGACGCAGGTTCAGCGCGTATTCCTGCAGCGCGATGCACCCGCAGGCGACGACGCTGGCCGTGCTGGCGCTGGCGGGCGGCGCGCTGGCATGCGTGCTGCGCGGCCGCCGCTGATCCGCTACTTATCCAGCCACGGCGCTTCCTTCCAGAGCGCCTGGAACTCCGCTTCGCCGGCCGCCAGTTCCTTGGCGTATTCGGGGGGCGCCAGATAACGCAGCGGGGCGAACATGTCCCTGGCCTTGGCCTGGAACTCCGGATCGTCCACCGTGCGCTTCACGGCGGAGACGAGCTTAGCGCGCACATCGTCTGGCAGGCCCTTGGGCGCGGCCAAGCCGCGCAGCGATGCCAGCTCGAAATCGAAGCCCTGTTCCTTGAAGGTGGGCACGTCCGGCAGCGCCGCCGACCGCGTCTTGCCCATCTGGCCCAGCATGCGCAGCGGCGTTCCGCCTTTCTGGTATTGCAGCGCTTCGCCCACGTTGATGGCGCCGATCGTGATCTCGCCGCTCGCCAGCGCGCCGCGTACCTCCCCGGCTCCCTTGTAGGGGATGTGGCTGAGTTTGCTGCCGGACACCCGCTCAAAGCGCAGCATGGCCAGGTGGTCATCGGAGCCCGTGCCCGTGGTGCCTACCGTCACCTTGCCCGGGTTCTTCTTGGCGTAGGCGGACAGGTCGGCCAGGGTCTTGATCGGGTTGTCGTTCAGCACCGAGAATGCGCCGGGATCATCGATCAGGTTGCCCAGCAGATCGAAGCTGCGCCAGGTGAAACTGGTCTTGCGCTCGATGGGAATCGTCAACAGGTTCGGCGTGTTGATGAAGCCGATGGTGTAGCCGTCGGGCTGGGCCCGGGCCAGCTCCGAGAATCCAATCGCGCCGCCCGCGCCCGGGCGGTTCAGCACGACGATGCGGGCATCGCCGCCCAGGTATTTCTGCAGATAGGGCGCCATCATGCGGGCCACCAGGTCGGTGCCTCCGCCCGGCCCGTACGACACGATCAGGTTGATCGGGTGTTCGGGATAGCCGGCCGCTCGCGCGCCGCCGGTCAACAGGGCGGCGCCCGCCAGCAGGGTCGCAAGGGCGCGCCGCGTCCAGCGTTTGTCTTGTCTTTGCATGAGTTGTCTCCTTGGTATTTTGGCGGGGTCCGGCCTGCGTCGCGCCTTGCGGCGCGGGCAGCGGCCCCGCCGCGTTGTTATGTCAGGTTTGCGATGCGTTTGGCCGCCAGCGGCCAGGCCTGCGGATTGATGAGTTGCGGTGGGCGTTCGCCACGCAGCATCGCGGCGAGCTGCGTGGCCGATGAACGGGCGACGTTGCGCCGGGCTTCGTGCGTGACGCCGGCGGTATGGAAGGTGGCGACGACGTTGGGCAGGCCCAGCAGCGGCGCGCCGCGCTCGGGCGGCTCCTGGTCCCAGACGTCCAGCCCCGCGCCGCGCAGATGCCCCGCGCGCAGCGCGTCGTGCAGCGCCGCTTCGTCATGGATGCCGCCGCGCGCCGTCGTGATGAACACCGCTCCGCCTTTCATGGCCGCGAAGGCCTTTGCGCCGAACAGGCCGCGCGTGGAGGCGTCCAGCGGGCAATGCAGCGACACCACGTCGGACCACGCCAGCAATTCGTCCAGCGACACCGGTTCCGCGCCGCGGCTGCGGATGACGTCGGCGGACAGCAGCGGATCGTGCGCGATCACGCGCAGGCCGAAGCCGCGCGCGATGCGGGCGACACAGGTGCCGATCTTGCCGATGCCGACCAGGCCGAGGACGCGGCCATGGATTTCGTGGCCCATCAGATCTTCGCGCGTGAAGCCGGCGTCGTGGCGCAGGCGATGGTGGGATTCCACCACCCGCCGCTGCACGGCCAGCAGCAACGCGTACGTGTGCTCGGCCACCGACTCCGCGTTGCCTCCCGCCTGGTTGACCACGGCGATGCCCGCCGCGGTGCAGGCCGCCACGTCGATGGTGTCGTAGCCCGCGCCGCCGGACGAAACACATACCAGGTCCGGGCATTGCGCGATCAGTTCGGCATTGACGAACCATTGCCGCGGCAGTTCGTCCTTGGCCGCGGAAACGTGATACGCATGGGCCGACTTCAGGCCGGCCAGCGTACGGGCATCGTCGCCCCTTGCTGGCAGCACCGACAGCGAGATGCCGGGCGTGCCGCCGATGATCTCGTCGAACACCGGATCGAGCCAGAGGTCCAGGCGGCAGAGCCGGGCGGGTTTGGAATGTGCCGCCACGCTCACAGCACGCCTCGCGCCGTGAGCGTGGCGTCGACCCAGGCGCGATCCAGCGTTCCGCGCGCGATGTCCTCCAGCACGCGGGCTTCCGCTGCGGCGATCGCGCGCACGCGCGCCGCGATGGCGAGCGCTTCGTCGGCGCGGATCGCCAGCAGTCCGTCGGCATCGCCCACCAGCAGGTCGCCCGGCAGCACCACCATGCCGTCGATCGCTACCGGCACGTTGATGGCGCCCGGGCCGTCCTTGTAGGGTCCGCGATGGGCGACGCCGCGCGCGTAGACGGGAAAGTCGCCGGCGCCGATCGTCTCGCTGTCGCGGATGGCGCCGTCGATCACGAAGCCCGCCAGCCCGCGCCTGGCGGCCCATCCCGCCATGATCTCGCCGATGATGGCGTTGCTCATGTCGCCGCCCGCATCGACCACGATCACATCCCCCGGCTCGGCGGAATCGATCGCCTTGTGGACCATCAGGTTGTCGCCGGGCCGCGTGCGCACGGTGTAGGCGCGGCCCAGGATGCGGCGGGTGCGATGCATCGGGCGCAAGGCCGAGGTTCCGGTCGCGCGGCTCATCGCATCGCTGATGTTGGCGACCGCCAATGCTTCATATGTCGCGAGTGTCTCGCGGCTGGGGCCGGCAGGACATTCCTGCAGCGTGAATCCGAACTCCGACATGGCGTCTTGTCTCCTTGGATGATTGTCCGAGGCGACTCTACGCTGGGCTCACGGCGGTTTAAAGCGAATAATTTGATGTCGAAAACAACGCTTTTTGGAAAGCGTTGGCAGGGGCGTACGCGCAGAGGGGCTAGATCATCCCGGCGGGCGCGTGGAAATCCAGGCACGCCTGCGCGTGCGAGCGCAGGCTCTCCAGCATGGGCCGCGTATCGTCGCGGCGCCATTGGAAGGTGTAGGCCAGGGGCGGCAATGGCGGAAAGCGCGGCAGCCGCCGCAGGTCGCCGCGCTGGATGAGAACCTGGGCCCAGGCGGCGGGCAGGAAACCCAGCCCCAGTCCCTGCCGCAGCATGGCGGCAATGCCGGGCCAGCTGTTGCAGCATTGATTGCGGCCTGGCGATACGCGCTGCTCGGTCAGCCAGTCGTCGAGAATACGGATCGCGCCCGAGCTTTGCGGCAGGGTGATGAGCGTCAGGCCAGGCAGGTCGGCCACTTCGAGCGAGGCCGCATCGGGCACGGCCCTGGCCGACACCACCCATTCGAAATGGGCGCTGCCGATCACGCGCGAGGCCAGCGAAGACCGGGACGAGGGCCCCGCGATCACCGCGAAGTCGAGCTCGCCTTCCTCCAGCCCGCGCTCGACCAGTTCGCCCACGCCCACGAAGGGCTCGACCAGGAGGTTGGGGTGCGCCTGCTGGATGACGTCGATCAGCCCGGCCATCCAGGTCATGGCGGTCAGCTCGCCGGCGCCGAAGCGGCAACGGCCGGAGTAGCTGAGGTTGTTGCTGGCTTGCTGCATGAACTGGTCCGCATTGCGCAGCAGGTCCTTGGCATGGGGCACCAGTTGCTCGCCAAGCGCGGTCAGGGTCGCGCTACGGGCGCTGCGGCTGAACAGCGCGGCGCCGATCGAGGATTCCAGCTCGCCGATCCGCTTGGACAACGACGACACCGAGATATTCAGCCGATTCGCGGCGATGGCAAAGTTCTTGCAGGTGGCGGCCCAGTAAAAGGCCTCGAGTTGCTTGAGCGTCATGGGGGCGGAGGATCGGGCCGGCGGCGAGCCGATTGAGGGCGACGAAAAGTGTAATAAAGGTCTTCAATAAAGTCACTTTATTCAACTCTCGGCCCGGCCTATAGTCTTTCGCCGTCAAGACCCTTGCACGGCGGATCGGCCGCCGAGCGCCGCCAGGAATCCCATCATGTCAGATCCGCTGCGCCGCATGCTCAGCCTGCACGACTTCGAAGCCGCCGCCCGGCGGATACTGCCCAAGCCCCTGTATGCCTATGTGTCGGGCGCGGTGGAAGACGGACAGTCCGAACGCGGCAATCGGCGGGCCTACGACGATTACGGGTTCCGGCCCAAGGTGCTGGTGGACGTGTCCCGCCGCAGCACGCGCTGCACGGTGCTGGGCCGCGAGTACGCGGCGCCCGTTGGCGTGGCGCCCATGGGCATTGCCGCGCTGACCAGCTATCGCGGGGATGTCATGCTGGCCCGCGCCGCGGCCGAGGCGGGCGTGCCCTGCATCATGAGCGGTTCTTCGCTGATCCGCCTGGAAACCGTGATGGAGGCGGCGCCCGGGACCTGGTTCCAGGCCTACCTTCCCGGCGACGGCGCGCAGATCGCCGCGCTGATCGATCGCGTCGCCGCAGCCGGGGTGGACACACTGGTGCTGACCGTCGATACGCCGGTCGCCGCCAACCGCGAGAACAACGTGCGGGCGGGCTTTTCCACGCCGCTGCGGCCCAGCGTCGGCCTGGCCTGGCAGGGCGTCACGCACCCCCGCTGGTTGATCGGCACCTTTCTGCGCACGCTGGCCCGCCACGGCATGCCGCACTTCGAAAACAACTATGCGACGCGCGGCGCGCCCATCCTGTCCGGGAATGTGCTGCGAGACTTTTCCGATCGCGGCCACCTGAACTGGCAACACGTGGCCGCCATACGCAAGACCTGGAAGGGCAGGATGGTCCTGAAGGGCATCCTGCACCCGGACGACGCGCGGGCCGCGCGCGCGCACGGCATGGACGCGGTCATCGTGTCCAACCATGGCGGCCGGCAGCTCGATGGCAGCGTTTCTCCCTTGCATGCCTTGCCCGCCATCGTGGACGCCGCGGGCGGCATGGACGTCATGCTCGACAGCGGCGTGCGGCGAGGCACGGACGCGCTGAAAGCGATGGCGCTTGGCGCGCGCTGCGTATTCGTGGGCCGTCCGTTCAACTACGCGGCGACGGTGGCCGGCCAGCGCGGCGTGGCCCATGCCATCGCGCTGATCGTCGAAGAGATCCGGCGCAACATGGGCCTGCTCGGTATCGTCGACCTGCGAGAGGTGAACCAGAGCCTGTTGCAACCCGGCCGGTAGTCGCATCCCGTCAGAACCGCTTCTCCAACATCAGGCTGACTTCGGTCCGGTCCCGCGCATACATGGGCAAATTGCTGGCGATCTTGAGGTAACTGAGGTTCAGCTTCGGTTCCAGCCCGGCGATCTTGAAGTCCGGCGACCAGACCGAGGCGTCCACGCGCAATTCGCGGTCGCGGCGCCGCTGGTTCAGGAACAGGGCGTAGGGCGACTCATACGCCTGCCGGCCGTAGCGCGCGCTCAGGCGCGCGCCGAGCACCCGGCCGAAGGTCTTGACCACGCCCAATTGCGCCCACGGGAAGCGATAGGTGTACTCGCCCGCCGCCACCGCTTCGCGCTGCAGGCCGACGCTGCCGTAGGCCAGCAGCGCCGGCGAGAACACGCGGATAGCCGTCAGCGACAGCACGTCCAGGTGGCCGTCGTAGGCGGCATAGGCGCGGTCGTCATAGCCGCGCTTGAGCCATAGCCAGGCGCCCATCAATTGCCAGTCGGGCGCTGGCCGCCAACCGTATTCCAGGCTCATGCCGTGGTTGTGGCTGTAGCGCCGGCCACCCATCCAGCTTCGGCCCGCCTGCGGCGTCGCGGCGAACCAGCGCGTGGCATCCTGCCACTTGTAGCCGCCGCGCAGGGTCACGGTACGGTCGCTGTAGTCCCGCTGCACGCGGTAGGCGGTGCCGTCGATATCCGCGCCCAGCGTGTAGTAGTGATGCCCGCCGAGATTGCGTTCGACATTGGCGCTGCCGCTGTACTTCAAACCCCAATCCGATTTGGGCAGCGCATCGCGGCTCTTGGCGAACGGCGCCCACACCGGCCCCCGCCGCGTCGCGATCGGCAGGTACAGCATCGGGTCGCGATTGGCCGAATTGACGTTGTTGCTGTGGACGGTGCCCGCGCCCAGGCGGAAATTCCAGCGGCGCTGCTGGGCCAGCGCCTGCCGGTACTGCATCACGCTGCGCTGCGCCGCCGGTTCCAGCGATCCCAGGCGCAGGTCCGCCAGTTCGGCGTCGGACTGCGCGAATTGGCGGTCCTCCATCAGCATGGCGGCCAGTTCCAGCCGCACGTAGCCCAGGTCGGGATGTTGCGCGATCAACTGGCGGTAAAGCGCGATGGCCTCGGCCAGGCGTCCATCGTGGCGCAGCAGCGCGCCATGCACATAGTCGCGCAGGATCGGATCGACGCCGGTCATCCAGGGATAAAAGCGCATCACGCGCCGCAAGGTGCTCCAGTCCTCCTGCAGCATGGCCTGGTTGAGGATGCGTTCGGTCAGCTTGAGGTTGCGGGCCAGGTCCTGGTCCGTCAGTTCGACCCGCGGGTTCGCGGGTTGGGCGGGGTGGCGGTGCGTGATGGCCGGCGTGGGACGAGGCGGGGGCGGCAGCGGCGGGGTGTCCGGTTCCAGCGGCCGGACGGGGGCGGGCAGGGCGGCGGGGAGCGGCGCGGCCGGTTGGGCCTGGAGCGCGGGCGGCAGGCTCAGGACGAACAGCGCAAGGATGAGCGCGGCGGAACGCTCGGAGCGGCGCGAAGGGCGGGGCGGCACGGGTCTCCCGGATGCGGTAGTGGATAGGCAAAAGGACTGCAAGGAGAACCCTTGCAGTCCGTGATGGGCGAGGCCGGTGGTCAGGGATGTCTAATATTCAAATAGAAGTACAAGTGAGATTGATGTCTATTAAATAAAAATCCCTGCCCCGGCTTTGCCACGGCGTTTACTGCTTGGCGCCGATGACGGCTACGCCGCCGATGCGCTCCGGCAGGCCGGTGATGGTGCCGGCGATTTCCGCGCCGTTGGGGCCGAACAGGGTCAGGCTGTACGTGGGGTCTGCATCGAGGCCACCGATTTCTTCCCACGCCTTCGAATTGCTGACGTCGTTTGCCGTAATCGTTACGTCTCCAGCGAAGACCAGACCGTTGCTGGTCGTGGCCAACGCCGCTGGATCCAGCTTGCCGTTAGTGATATCGAAGACGATGTTCTTGCCGGTCGAGGAAATCCTGGCCGGAATCTTGATTTCGTTCAGCGAGAACGATCCTTCGCCCGTGGCCGCGCTCGGCCCGGTCACCGTGACCTGATAGTCGAACATGCCGCGCGGGAAGTTGGAGAACGTCACCCCGGCGTAGTTGTACGTGCCGTTCACCAGCGTGCCCGGCGCGGTCTGCTCGCCGATGATGTGCTTGACGAAGTGGCGGCCCTCGGTGCCCCGCGCCAGATTGACCGTCGCCGCCGAATAGTTCTGGCGGTAGATGCGGTAGACCACCGGCGTCTTGACGCCAGCTGCCGAGGAATCGTCGTTCGAGGTCAGGCTCAGGTCGTCGTTGTGGCCCGTGCCGCCGGGGCCGTTCTTGCCGTACAGGGTGAAGGCTTGCAGGGCGTTCAGGTCGAACACGCTGGCGATGGCGGCGCTGGCCTGGGTCGGCGCGGCCACGGCGGTGGACGGGCCGTAGGTCTGGCCGTTGTAGTTGAACGAACCCTGGTAGACCACGTTTTCCTGTTCGTCCAGGTTGCTGGGTTGGTTCAGGTCCAGTTGGTTCCATCCGGCGGAAGCGGCGCCGGCAAAGCCGGCCAGCAGCAACGCGGCGGAGAGCTTGGTGAGTCTGTACATGATGGTTTCCTTGAAAAGGAGAGTAGGAAATCCCAGTGATGACCGAGGGACAACCAGGGTTGGTCCTGGGGGATGTGAATTCACTGGCCGATGGCGTTTCCGGAACATTCAAGGAAATCCGGTCGAGTCAGTGTCCACACTACGAGGACACGCGACGGCCCTCGAAAGTGCAAAGATTGGCCCGAAAAATTTGTATCTGTTGGGTTTGCCTTGCAGGCTGGAAGGAGCGTTTCGATCACTCACAAGCGGTAGCTCAAGGTCAGCAGGGCATTGCGCGGCGCGCCTGAGTTAAGAGACCGTTCATGCTGGTAATAGACCTTGTCGAACACATTGTTGACGTTCAGTTGCAGGGCGAAGCGCTGGTCGATCTGGTAGCGCGCCATCAGGTCCACCAGGTAATAGGCATCCTGCTTCATCATCCAGTCCTGCTTGCGTTGCTGCACGTCCATGGGAATCCACGCGGACTGCGTGCTGCTCTGCCAGCGCACGCCCGCGCCCAGGGTCAGGCGCTTGAGGCGGTAGGTGGTGAACAGCTTGAAGGACTTCTCCGGCGCGCGATAACTGCCGGTCAGGTCGTCCACGGCGGAAAACAGGATTTCGCCGTCGAAGGGCGGCAGGATCTGCTTTTGCTTCACGTAACCCAGGGCGATGTTCCAGTCCTTCGTCAGGGCGCCGGTGACGTTGAACTCCCAGCCATAGACGCGCCAACCCTTGTTGTTGGTGGTCGGCGCGTTCGGATCGTAGCTTTGGTTGGGGAAGTCCTTTTGCGTCATGCGGAAGTACGAGGCCGCGACATTGAGCCGCTCGTCGAAGAACGCGCCCTTGACGCCGCCTTCCTCGGTGACCGAGCGCACCGGGGGCAGGTAGGCCCCGGTCTGGGCGCTGGTGCCGCCATTTTCACCGTTGTATTCGGGGTCGCGCACGTAGGACGTGGCGTAGCTGTAGTAGGCGTTCATCTGCGGCGTCAGTTCGACGATCAGGCCGCCATAGGGCAGGAATTTCGGGCGCAGCACGGGGTTGGTCAGCGGCCGCGCGAAATTCCAGCCCGGGCCGCAATCGTCGACGAGGCAGTCGGTCTCGACATCGTCCGACATGACATCCTTGGCCCAGCGGCCGCCCAGGATCAGGTGCACGCGCTCCATGGGGCGCAAATGGCTGCTGAAGTAGTATCCGGTCTGCCGATACGTGGTGAGGTATCGCTCACGGGTGTGGTACATATCGTTGTGGCCGTCCCAGTCCCACGTTTCGGGGGGGCGGGAGGTAAAGCTGTCGATCGGAATGGCGCCCAGCGATATCCGCTTTAGTGGGGTGCCTCTTGGGGGGATGCAGAGCCGATTCCGGAAGCCACACGAATTGAAGGCGAGTGCCGGGGATTGCGCCGTCCCGCTACTGGCATAACCGCCATATCTCATGTGATGCGTGTTGTACGCATTGGCGCCCACGACGAATTCCTGTGTCCGGCCCAGCACCTCGATACGGCCTTTCAGGTGGACGTCCACGGCGTTGACGATGTTCTCTTCGTTGTCGCGCTTCGCCACGTAACTGGCGAACCCGCCCGGCGCGTAGTCGGCGAAGCCCGCCTGCGGCATGTAGTACGCGCCGCCCATTTCCCCGTACAGAATATCGTCTTTGTTGCTGGCATGGTTGTAGCTTGCCTTGAAGGACCAATCGTCGTTGAAATCATGATCCCAGGTCAGGAACAGATTGGTGTAGGTGCGATGGGTGCGCGACCAAGGGGTGGCATTGTTGAAGCTGCGCGCAACGCCGGTGGTCGGGAATATGATGCCGCCGCTGCCTCGCGGCTGGTCGCGCAGGAATTCGGGTAGATATTCCGGCGGTCTGTTGATGTACACCTCCGAAAACCGCGTCACCCCATGCGGCGAGGCCCCGTCCAGCTTGAAGTCGAATTGCGTCACCCCCGCGCTGATGCGATTGTTGTCGGTCACGTCCAGATCCCCGATCAGCGAGACCGCCGTGCGGTTGCTCTTGACCCGCTCGACCCAGTGATCGCCCTTCTGCATGGCCGCCGCGATCCGCATGCGGAAGCGGTCGTTGATCGGCGTGGAAAAATCCAGCTCGGCGCGGCGATTGTTCCAGCTGCCGTATTTCAGGTTCGCCGACAGGTGGCGGTCCAGGTAGGGGTGCTTGCGCACGAAGTTCAGGCTGGCCGAGGCGTCGCCTTCGCCGCCGGTCAGGCTGGTGGAGCCGCGCAGGATATCGATGCGCTCGTACAGGAAGGAGTCCTGCAGGCCCATGTTGCCATCCGCCCGGCCCGACAGGATGTAGCTGCTGGCCATGACGCCGTCCATCTGCACCGACGTCACCGGAAACGTGCGCGAAAAGATCGGCTGGTTCCCGGCTCCCGCCACCCCGGCGGTGATCAGCGTGATGCCCGGCGTCTGGTCCAGCACTTCGCCCACCGTCAACAATCCCTGATCCTGGATCTGCTGCGCCGTGAACGTCGTGATGCTCTGCGGCGTCTCCTTCGGCGCCAGGTCGAGCTTGGTGGCGCTGGAGGTGCTGCTGACGGTATAGCCGCGGTTGGGCGCGTCGCCTTCACGGTAGCCGCTGACGGTGACGGCGTTCAGCTGGGTCACGCCCGCCGCGTCCGTGCCGGCCGCCGCTTGCGGCAGGCCGCGCAACATGTAGCGGCCCGGTGCGCTCGCCACTGCTTCGAAGCCGCTGCCTTGCAGGATGCGGCGAAAACCCGTCTCCACGTCAAAGCTGCCCCGCAGCCCGGCGGATTCCTTGCCCGCCAGCAGGGCGGCGTCGAACGACAGGCTGACGTCGGCCGCCTGCGCATACTGGTTCAGCACGGTGCTCAGCGGCCCGGCCGGGATATCCACCCGCAAGGTGCTGGCGCTCAGGGCGGGAGGTGTTTGCGCATGGCTGGCGCGCAGCGGCGTGAAGGCGGCCAACAGGGCCAGCAGCGTGACATTCAGCGTGAACTGGCGCGCGCGGGGCGAGGCGTGACGCGGAAGGCGGCGAGGCTGGGCGGAGGGTGATGCGAGGCGGGTAGCGGACATGGCGATGCTGCGATGGAAGGGTTGAACATGCGGCGCGTCCAGACGCGGCACCGGTTCGGTTCGCGTTCATGGCGGGCGCCATCGCTACGAAGACACGCGAGACCATGCAAAAGTGCAAACGCGATTGAAAAAAATACTTATGTGATTGAATTCGCGGCTGGAGACCGACGACGCGGGCACGGTCTGGCCGCCCGGCGCCGCCGAGGGCGCCGCTACGCCGCGGGGCGCGGCATGACCGTCACCCAGTAGCGCGTATGCCGTCGCGTCTGCACGGGGAAGCTGTCTGATATTGCCGCCAGCGCTTCGTCGGTGTCCCGCAACGAGAAGACGCCGGAGACCTTCAGGCCGGCGACGGCGGGATCGCATCGCAGGATGCCGGGCCGATAGCGCGCCAATTCGGCGATGACCTCGCCCAGCGGCCGGTCGACCACCGCGAGCCGGCCATGCAGCCACGCCGCGGCGTCGGCGGCCGCGACGCCCACCGGGCCGGCGCCGTCGCCGTCGAATGACACCGCCTGGTTGGCGTGCAGCAGCACGGCGGGCCGATACGCCGCCGGTGACGCAGCCGCGCGGCCCGGCAGGACCGTGGCGGTTTGATCCAGCACCTCGACCCGCGTGGCGAGGTCATGCAGGCGCACGGTGAAGCGGGCCTCCTCGGGCAGGATGTCGCCGTGCGGCGTGCTGACGATGAACGGACGCCGCGTCACCCGCGCGGCCTGGTCCGGATGCGCCTGCACCAGGATTTCGCCGGCGCGCAGCACGACCCTTCGCCACTCGTCGTTGAACTCCAGCGTCACGCGGGTGGCCGTATTGAGATAGAGCTGGGAGCCATCTTCCAGTTGCAGCCGGCGCCGTTGGCCGGTGGCGGTATGCCATGCGTCCGCGTCCCGGGCACGGACCACGCCGTAGGCGCTGCCCGCCAACAGGCCCATGCCGGTCAGCGACAGCAGGCTGCGGCGCATCAGTTGGCGGCGCGCGGGCCGGGCCAGCACGGAGGCGGCGACGTTGCCGGGCACGCGGCTGAAGGCATGACGCACCGATTGCAGCCGATTCCAGGCCTGGCGATGCGTGGCGCTGGCATCGAGCCAGGCCTGCCAGGCCAGGCGGTCGCGCGCTGTGGCGTCCTCGGCCATCAGGCAGGCGAACCAGCGCGCCGCCTCGTGTACGGCCCGCTCCTCGGCGGACGTCGGGGGGAGGACTTCGGTCATGCCGTCAATCGCGCATCAGAAGGCGGCCAGGCAGCAGTGCGCCATGGCCTGGGCGATGTAGTTCTTGACCGTGCGCAGCGAGACGTCCAGGCGCGCGGCGATCTCGGCGTAGGGAAGCCCCTGGAATTGCGACAGCACGAGGGCCTGTCTTACCTTCGGATTGAGGCCGTCGAGCATGCGGTCGAACTCGAACAGCGCTTCGCGCACCAGCGCCTGCGTTTCGGCGGAGGGAACCTGCTGCGGGGGCAGGGTGGCCAGTACTTCGAGATAGGCGATTTCGAGCGCCTGCCGGCGGTAGAAATTGGCGACCAGCCGTCCGGCCACGGCGGTCAGGTAGGCGCGGGGCTCGCGCAGGGAAGTGGGGCCGGGGTGTAAAGGCGGGGCGGCGCACAGGACGCGGACGAAGGTGTCCTGGAGCAGGTCGTCGGCGTCCTCGGCGCGGCGGACCTTGCCGCGAATCCAGTTGCGCAGCCAGCCACGATGCTCGCGGTATAGGCCACCGACCTGGCAGGCGGTGGTGGCGAGGCACTTTTTCATGGGGAAACGGCGCGATGGGAGTGCGAATGGAAAGCGTTTTGTTTTTATAGTCGATGGGCAAGGAGAATCCGGCCGAATTGGCGGGGAAGGGCAGGAAATCGGGCTTGTCTGAGGAGGGGGAAGGGGGCGGGATGAATCCGTCCATGGGGCGCTGGCCACGCTGTCCGGCCGAGCGCCAAGGGGAAGGTTCGCGCATAAGCCTTGTATGTTTTTCAAGGCGATGGGGTGGGCATGTCTTACTGCAATGTATGGATTTTTTGAAGATTATGCAGGCCACAAAAGCCGTACAATTCAGATGTGTGTATGGAGCTTGGCGGTAGGATTTTGATTGTCCATAGGACTTGTGGCGCTCGCTTGTCCCACTCCCGCTTGCAGCTGCTGACGTAGCGTTTTGAGGAAATGATGAATTTTTGGGTCCCTGTAATCTTCGGTACGTTCAAGATCCTCGTGTTGGGCACGGGCATGTTTCTGGCCATCAAGTCCCATTACGACGGGGCAAAAAAGGACAAGGAAAAGCTGGCGAAGGAGAAAGAGAAGGAGATGAAGGCAACGTAGGGATGCCTCGTTGCTATTGCGAGGCTTCATATTCCAGTTCGTCTGCATGAGCGCTCGCAAGCATCGCGGTTTCGGTTTGGCTGTGTCGGCGCGATGGCCGGCATTCGGCGCACTGCGTTCTGCGCCAAGTCTCAGCGGGCGTCCTTTACTCCGAGGGGTACCGCCGTTACACAATGTGGCCAGCGATAGCCGGGAAATCTGTTTGACTCGGTGAGGCGCGGCCCGGATGCCGGGAGGCGCGCAACCCGCATCAACCGGAGGACATACACATGTACATCATCATGGGGGGAACCGGCCACGTCGGGGCGGCAACCGCGCGCGCTTTGCTCGCGCTTGGCGCGGAGGTAACCATAGTCACCCGTTCGGCGGCTCGCGCCGCGCACTGGCGCGCTCGGGGCGCCGACATTGTCCAGGCCAATGTGGAAGACGTGGCGTCATTACGCGCCGCGTTCCGGCGTGGCCGACGCGCTTTTCTACTGAATCCTCCGGCGGACACCACCACCGACACCGACGTCGTCGAAAGACATACCGTTGCGAACATACTCGCCGCGCTCGAGGGATCCGGGCTTGAAAAAGTCGTTGCCGAATCGACGGGCGGCGCCCGGCCGGGCAGCCGCATTGGCGATTTGAACGTGCTGTGGGAGCTGGAAGAAGGGCTACGGGCCCAGGCGTTGCCGGCGGCCGTGAACCGTGCTGCTTACTACATGAGCAACTGGGACGGGTTCCTCGAAACGGTGCGCAACACCGGCGTGTTGCCCAGTCTTTTCCCGGCGGATCTCGCCATCCCGATGGTCGCGCCGAAAGATCTGGGCGAAGTCGCGGCCGCCCGTTTAATGACGTCTCTCGACGACCGCGGCGTCCGCTACGTAGAAGGCCCGAGACGGTATACACCCAGCGACGTAGCGCGAGCGTTCGCCGAGACCTTGGGCCGGCCGGTCTAGGTCCGCGTCGTACCGCGAGCGGCATGGCGGCAGGCGTTCGTCAGCCAGGGATTTTCTGAAGCCGCCGCTGAATCCTATGCCCGTATGACCGAGGTGAGCGTCGACAGCGGCTTCGACTTGTCGGACACCCCGCTGCGCGGATCGACCACGCTGGTGGCTTACATTCGGGACCTGGTGGCCCCGCTCTAAATATCGGCGACATCGCGCAGCCGTACGCCGGAGAAGTTGGCCGCGCGCAATGCATCAAACATGGCGCGGTCGCAGATGGGAGGCGCTCCCATGCGATCCTGGCGGAAGATATGGGCAGCTCCCACAACATCCTGTTTGAACACCAAGCTGGCCCCGCCGACGAGGCTATAAAGTTTCTCGTTCTCGCCGGTCTGATAATTGTGGTCGAGCTTGATCCTCACGCGAGAAGTGGCTTCATCCAGGGCATCGAGTCTGCGCAGCACATTGCCCAGATAGTACGGAGAGGCGGGGCTGCCGTCGGCAAGGCTGAAGTCGCATGCCACAAATGCAAACGCCTCGGCGTCCAACTGCTCAAACAGTTGCTTCAACGGCTCCGACACAATCCATATGCCGGCGAGCTCTTCCAGATCGCGTGGCATTGCGCCCTTCGCCGGCACATGAACCAGGTGGGGACGCTCCGGATACTGATCTGGCATTCCATCAGGCCGCGCGACGACATTCATCCCCGGATCGATCAGCTTCCCTTCGTTGGCGATTTCTATGCCGGGAACCCTGCCGTTTTCCAAGACGCCGGCGTCGATCAGGAAAAATTCGCCCTTACGAGATGCGGCTTCGGCTGAAACTTCAATGGCGCTGGGTTCGGTCACGGTGGCTTCCATCACGGATGCGGGGGCGGAACGGGAATGCGGTTGAGCCGATCCTAGCCGGGCTTTGGCGCGGCCACAAGCTCGGCCGCGCGCGGCGGTGTTGCTCGCATGTTGGCGTGCGCCTCGTGGAGCAGATTCCTATGTCGTTGAGGTCGATCTCCTGAAACTCCCCGGACGCCGGCCTCAAAGCGCGAGGTCGACGACTACCCTCTCCAGAGCGTACAGCACGTGCCTGCGATCAAATATAGGCGCGAGCGCCCTCCATACTCTATTCGTACGTCAAGGTGAACATCATGGTCGTGTTGGCCGTACCAGCAGAAATCGCTCCACCGACTTGCACATATCGAACCTGTACAGGAATATCGAAAGAACCGCTCTGGACAGGGTTATATTGACTCACAGGTACTGCTGTTCGCAAAGGAAACGCCGCCCCCGATCCCGTCAGGAGCTGAACTCCCACCCCTGTGGCCGAAGACTGAGCGTCTAATGCCACAACGCCTTGGTTGCCGATTTCCGCCGTGTTTGGATCTACCCGGACGGTGACTCTGTTCATGTTTGCCGGGCAATTGAGGTTGATGGCAAAGGAACGCAGCGGCCCATTAACGCCATTGAAGTCCGATCTTGCCACTCGACCCATATTCACCTGTACGTCACGAGTCGAGCAGGTGAGCACGTTGATGGTGGTTGCGCCTAGAATAACTCGCAAATTTGAAGGAAGGACGGGCGAACCGGGCTGAGTGGTTCCCGCGCTACGAATTAATGGATACCCATCGAAAACGACCGTCGGATTTATCCGTGTACCGTCGACAATAGGAGCGTAGCGAATAAGTTTGGCACGAACAGTAATCCCCACAGCATACCGCGATGCCACATTTCCGGTGCAGATGGAGGTGGAATCCATTCTGTCAAATTGCGACTGCTGAGTCCGCTCAGGGAATATATCGCCACAACCAGGCGGTGTGAGGATCCGTTGACGCGGACGGATGGAGAAGATAGCGCCAACACCGGGCGCTCCGTTCAGAGCATATACGGAATATGTGATGCCGTTCTCGACGTAAGTGCGAACTGGGGCGGGCAGCGAAAATCTGCCGCTGTATCCCGCAGCCGCGGCGGGGGTGGCTGTTGTAGTACCCTGAAACGAGCAGACCCCTCTGCTCAATTCATCCACAGATACCCAATTGGTAAGTGCAATGACTTCCCCTGGGCGCTGATCACGGGGAACGGAAATGCTGGCCGGCAATTGCAGTGTCATCGTCGTGGGCGATGCGCTGGTGCAACTGGCCGTCTGGGGTCCAACCGTCTGTTGCGAAAAAGCAGGCGTGGTAACGCACGCCAGCAACAAGCTAATGAAGATAAGGGGAGGACAACGAAAGAGTGAGATATATTTTGCATTCATACTTTTTTGGCGTAAAGCCGCTCCGGTGGACTAAGGGCTCACCCGCGAGTCGGGCGAAGCGAAAGGTAAGCACTCCAACCCTTCGACAACCTGCATACGTTGCCCTTTTTCCTTGGGCTCCGGAATCTCCGAGGTAATGGTGCAACGGCCCGTGTCACCGTCACCCCATTTGACGACGAGGGTCGCCGGCCCCACATCTAATCCGTTGGCGAGGATCCGACTACCCTGCGAGACGACACCGACCGTCTTGCCGTTGGCGTCGAACACCTGAGCACCGAAAGGCAGTGGTTTGCCATCGGCGCGCCGGACGTGCAAAACAACCGTCCTGCCACGATTCACCGTATCAAACGGTACCAGGACAACTGCGCCAGCAGTCGGAACCACACGCTGTTCCGTCGACTTAAACTCCACCCCCAGGGGGAGCCCCTTGGGGTCAATAGTGATGGAGTTGTATTCATACGGCAGAAGGTTTGACACCAGAGCCCTGCCGCGCCCGTCCAGACGCTGGCCCGGCACATTTCCAATGCTGGCTCCTGCGCCATCCGGAGCCTCCAGTACAGCATAGGTGTCTCCTTGAACCGGAGAGAATGCGACGCCCCCCCCATACGCAACGATGCCGCCACTCAGACTGGCTCCAGCCTGGGTGTAATTCCTTCCAGTACCCGCACTGACGTTCACTCGGGTCCCGACGGCGGTGTAGTCAAGAGATCCACTAACATTGGCGTCGCGCGAACCACCACTGCGTTGTGAGTTGGCTGTAACGCTATAGGTAAGATTCCGATCTCGGCTAAGCATGCCTGATACCGTCTGCGAGGCAGTCGCCGTGCCGTTGGAGTTTCGTTGCAATGTTGTCGAGGCATAGTTAGTGGACTCTCGTCCGCCAAGAGGAAAAGAGAGATTCAACATGTACTGGTTTTCCCAACGTTGCGAGAAGACATCCAGACGCCGAGCAACTGAAATTGAGTACGTCATCGAACGATAGCTGTTCGAATAGCCCGCGCTAGCCTCTGTCCCGCGCCCTGATTTTTTCCAGTAGTCCTCGACAGATCCGGTCATATACACGGACCCGTAACCCGGCGCCAATTGCTGCGAAACATTGGCCTGCAATCGGTTTCTACGGGCATGTAAATCGGTATACCCGCCCGTTCCCTGCCATTGGCGAAACGCCATCGCCTCGCCGAATTCGCGATAGCCCCGTGTGGAGTATCGGTACGCGGCAATCAACACATTGGTTTTCGTGGCATCGACATAGTTCGAGTACCCAAGGCGAATACTGTGGCCGGTAGTGGACTCCCTGGAGCCGAGGTCCGCATTCGCTCCCGTCACGTCCAAGCCGAAGGCGCCAAGATGCGTGTTAACCGCGGCGCCCGCGACGGCTGCCCGATAGTTAGCCGAGCCGATGAATCCGCCGTACCCCGTCAACAGGTTATTGAAGCCATAGGTCAAGCCTCCCTGCACGAAGGTCGGCTTCTCCGAGAGCTGTCGATCGCGGTATTGTCCAATCGTGAGCTGATACCGGATTCCCCCTTCCCGCAACGAATTGACGGTCGCGGCGTATGGCACGCGCGAAACCAGCACACGACCGTCCGCTTCTGTGACTTCAACGGTCAGGTCACCACCGAAGCCATTGGGATAGATATCGGAAATCTCGAATGGCCCGGACGGAACCGTGGTTTCATAGATCACATTCGCAGACTGAAGGATTCGTACCCTGGCATTCGAATTCGCAATGCCCCGCACGACTGGAGCGTATCCCCGTTGGGATTGCGGCAGCATTCGCTCATCGGAACTTAACTGCACGCCGCGGAAGCCGATCGATGAAAACAAGCGGCCATCGGTAAAGGCGTCCCCCACCAACAGTTGCCCCTTCAGAGGAAGTACCGAGCGCGATAAGTACGTCTGATTACTGGTGTAGTCAGACCCCGTTCGATTGTTCCAGGAATAGTTCCCCTGATGGCGAAATCTCCATGCGCCAACGTTGACCCCGCCATTCAACCCCAAGTAGCTGAAGCTATCAGATGCGCCCGAGCGAGGCTTAGTGGAATAGAAATTCCAGTTGTAATTAAGCAAACCCGCGGAAATCCCGTCATCCCACAGCGTCGGGTCTACATAACCCCTGGCGCCGCGTACGAGCATCGCTTGCGGGATAGTGATATCCAGTCGTTGCTCTCCGGCGTCGTAGCTGTAGCGGCTCCCAGGCAACAAATCGCTGAGGTCTCCGCACGCTCCGGCATCCAAGTCTGCGATTGTCGCGCCGATCTTGCCTTCATTGACGGCAAGCCGGCGCAAAAAGGGCAGGTCAAAGCATGGGCGTGCCGTTGGCGCCCCTGCTTCCTGCTGAAAAACAACCGTGCTTTTGCCAAGCCAATTGTCGTTTAGATAGACCTCAACGCCATAAGCGCCTGGCAGGACGGAGTTGCCCTGCTCAAAGCGGCTCACATCCATCGGCCCACCCACCGACCGGAGAAAGCCCTGGTTGAACCGGACCTCCTGCGCTTGAACCGCTATCGTCGCGCTAAAGGCTAAAGTCATGGTCCCGGCAAATTTTCGGCAAACGCGATGACGCGGTCGCTGCGAGAGAACGCTATTCATAGTCTTTTCTGGAAACACGCAGCAGAGTCAATTCGCGTCGAAACAGGCGCAGAAAAAGTGCACCAAGCGCTCGCACCTGCTCGTTTTTGGCAGCGGCTACTGCAAGAAGGACTCGCCTTTGGTTTGGCCGCCGTAGTCGTTGATGATGCTGAAGTTCACCTTGTCGCCAGTACTTGCTGCCCCCTGCTTGAGGCGCACCGTCATCGTCTGGCCAGGCGCCAGCATCGCTTGGTCGTCAAATACCAGTTCTTGCGAAGGGACTTTGACGCTCGCTGCAGAGAAGGTGATATGAAACTTCGAGCCGTTGTAAATCTCGATCGAGCCGCCGTCCCGAACCTTCCAAGAAAGCTTGGCTGGCGCATCCTCCACCACCTCGGTCATCTGAGCCGGGCGCAGGAATAGCTTGATACGCGAGCGGAACGCGAGCTGCAGCTTGTTGGTATCTTGTTCGCTGGACTCAGGAGGAATGTCGAGCACATTGAACCAATACAAACGCTCCTGGTCACCCTTGAGCGCCCCGCCCGAGTAAAGAATCCGCACGATTTGCGACTTGCCGGGATCAACTCGAGCCATGGGCGGCGTCAGAATGAACGGCACCTCCGCGTCAGTTGCATTCATCGCAGCATCGCCGTCATCGATCCAGATTTGCGTCAACGAGGGCGCCGACCCGGAATTCTCCAATCGAATAGACACTTCAGGCTCCGCCGCCGGGTACACGACGCGTGTGCCATGAATGACGACCGCCGCCCAGCTAGGCAAAGCCAAGACCATGCCGAAAACGGCGAACCCGGCGGTGATTCGGCGCATAGATGCGCACAAAAAGGAATGGATCATGATGATTGAAGGCGAGCAACGGGCCACAGAACTCGTGCGACCCGAAAGCCGCCCTGGGGAGATTAGCGGTAGTTCAACGAGTAAACAGCCTGAGCTCGTACCAGACCCGCAGTCACAGTCGGCGCCGTGCGGTAGTAGCGCGCGCCATACGACAGCGTCGCAGCACCCGTTGCGATATCCACGAAGTCGGTATTCTGCGTGTCCGCAGTAGCACCGATATTGATTTGATTGTCGTTCGTAATGTTGAACAACTCGACCTGCACTCCGGTGGCAGCAGTACCCGTGGCGAGGTTGGTCAAACGCCCTTCCGCGGTAACGCCAGTGCTGTGCTCGAAGAACGCGCGCACGCCCCCCGAATTCGGTTCGCACTCCGTCAAGCGAATCATGAAGCGCGTTGCGCCCGCGGTCTGAGCGGCTTGCATGCGACCAGCGGCGATCTTGGGCAGGGTAACGGTAATGTCGCCGCTACCATTTTCGATCTTGCAGGTCTGAGCCGTGATTTCACCGTTGATGGTGATCGTGCCGCCGTTGGGATTGGCTGCTTGGGCCAGCGCCAGTGTGGGAGTGACGGCGGAAATAGCCAGGATCGACGAGGCGAGGAGAAGACGATTCATAGTGAGCGATAAATTTGAGAGGTGAGATCGGTTTGAATTGACGTTGCGCAGATGAATCTTGGCAACAAATCCATGCTATCAACCGACGTTCGCGCGGGACATAGGGCGCACTCCGAAATTTCGGCTCGTCTTTTTCATGCAGGGTATATCGCGAGGATAAAGATCGACGCGCTGCGAGGCTCAAGACCAGTTCCTGTCGTTCCAGCTGGCGCTGATCGAGGGTGGCCCTGTGCGCATGGCATCGCTGCGAGACTGGAACGGCTCCTTCGCCCCGCGCCGGCCCCCGGGGCACGAACGGCGCTTTACCGGCCTTGATGGCCGGATCGTTACCATCTCAGCCCGAAGCAAGAGGGTGCGCGAGAGCCAGGCGCTCTAGCGTGTATCTGCGTCCGTAATCCCAGATGCCCTGCTGCCGCCCCATCTTTCAACGGCGTTTCTCAGCTTGGCCAGCCGAATGGGCTTACTGATAGCGCCATCCATACCAGCCTCCACACAACGCAGGGCGTGCTCTGCTCCGGTTGCCGCCGAAATTGCAATGATGGGAAGGGCGGACTTTCGCCGCAAAGCATCGTGACGGCGGAACTCCCGAGCCAGGGCATAACCGTCAATATCCGGCAGATCGCAATCCATCAACACCAGATCACAGGACCCTTGCAGGTACGTTTGAAGCGCTCGAGCGCCATCGCCAGCCACCGAAACGTCGTATCCGAGACTCGCAAGTTGCATCTGTAGCACAGCTTGGTTCGCGGGTAGCCCCTCGACGAGCAAAACTCTAAGGCGCTCGCCTGATGAACTCACCACCCGGGCCTCCGGCTCGTCAACCGCGCCCGGCACACAGAGATCGACAGGAAGCGTTACCGTCACCGTCGTCCCCACGCCTGTCGAGCTGCGTAGTGTGATCTTGCCTTTCATAAGCGAGACCAATTCTCGACAAATTAACAATCCCAAGCCGGTCCCATCCGGCCGACGAGACGGCGAACCGAAGACTTGCGAATAGGGGCGAAACAAAGCCGCCTGCGCCGATTCCGATATGCCGATACCGGTGTCAGAGACGCGCAACTCGAGCGCTCTGCGATGCTCGCCATCACTTACGTTGGAGACCGCTATTTGGACGTCAACGCCCCCGCGTTCCGTGAACTTGATCGCGTTGGAAACCAGGTTATGAAGAATCTGATTCGTGCGTGTCGGATCTAGCATCAAAATTGGGCTCGCTTCGGGAACCGTCAAACTCAGCCCGATGCCCTTCTCTTGTGCCCGCAATCTCTGCAGGTCGACAACATCGCGCGCCAGATTTGAGATGTCCGTGGGCACGTACTCGAGCACGACCTTTCCAGCCTCCAACTTGGAGATATCAAGTACACCATCCAACAAGCGCAACAGCGCGCCAGCTCCGCTGTCGGCCAAACCGGCCAAGTGTCTCTGCCGATCGTCCATCGACGTGCCCTGTAGCAACTCCACCGATGCCAGAACAGTGTTCATGGGCGTCCGTATTTCTTGATTCATCACGGAGAGAAAGATCTCCTTTTCCCGTTCGCTTCTTACTGCCCTTCGGTACTCTCGCCACGTTCGATACGAAAAAAAGCCCAGCAGCAATAGCGTAGTCAAAGCCGCTAGGCCCTGCGTGCCATAGTGCCGAACCAATACCGCCATCGACGGTGCGCCCAGGTCAATCTCCTCGAGCCAGGATTGCCGCAGTTCAGCCGCTCTTTCGACGGAGATTGAGCGCAGCGTCTTTTGCAGAATGGACCAAAGCAATGGCTTTTCCTCGGAGACGGCCATGGCAATTTCAGCGGTCATGGAAGAGAGCACCCCGGCAATCTGCAGCGTCCCTACATAGCGACGGTTCAGATAGGGAACCAAGAAGAGTTCCGTTCCTACCGTAGCGTCCGCGTCGCCTTCTGCCACCATGTCCAACACTGCGGTGCTTCGTGTTTCGGAGGTCAGCTTTACCTTTCCTGCCACACCCTTTAGCAGTTCGGCGTACGGTCCCTCCTCGGGAACCACGACGGTCTTATTGGCAAGCTCGTCCAACTCGGTGACTGCATGATCGCGCGCCCTCGTCACCACGACCGCAGCACTGACGATGTAAGCAGGCGTGAAGAGCACTCCTGGCTCGTTGGCGACCCGCCCAAGGTTTCGTGAAGCCATCGATAACATATCGATCTCCCCACTTTTCAACCAATCCAACCGAGACTTCGTGCCCTGGGTCGGTCTGAAGGTGAAGACCAATCCAGTGCGACGACCGACCTCATTGAGGTACTGCTTAGGCAAGCCACGTACGATGCCGTCATCCATGTATTCAAGCGGGCTCCTATTGGGCATCACGCCGACCCTCACAACCGGGTTGGCGGCTATCCAAGCTTGCTCTGCGTGGCTGAGCTCCGGCTTTGGCTGCACGGTCGGATTTGCGGAAGGGGATCTGCTCGGATTTTTAAGATCGGCCGCGCCTAGAAGCAGAACCGCAACGAATACGCTGGAACACGCCGCGCAGACCAAGATAAGGATCCACTTGCGTACGCGGTCGCGCCACCTAGCCCCGTCGAGTCCGTCAGGGGACTCGGTTAAATGCCCCTGTCTCAATGGAAGCCCTTGTCAGCGGCGATAAGACGCTCAAGTTCCAATTTCGCGTCTTTGAGCACCTGATAGACGTCTTCGGCGTCCATGTCCTGGCCTGCCTCGAGCAAATCCTCGAGCCCTTTAGCCAAACCAGTCAGAGCCGATAGTCCCAAGCTCATGCTTGCACCAAGCACGCGGTGTGCATGATGCTTCGCTCTGGCAAAATCGGCCTCAGCCAATGCAGCGTCCAACAAGCGGAGATCATCTTGCACAAGACGTAGCGCCACACCGGAATCCATCGCCTGCGCCGAGCATCCTCGCGTGTTGGAGGCATCTGTCGACTCAGTCAACAGAACGCCACAAAAGCTCTCGATGGTGCTTTGCAGTTTAGCCAGGCCAATTGGCTTGCTGAGTACTCCGTCCATACCCGCGTTTAAGCAGCGCAAGGCGTGCGCGCTGCCCGTTATCGCCGAGATCGCGATGATTGCGCATCGCCTGGCACCGAGCTTGGCCTCATCCACCCGGAATTGCTGGGCGAGCCGATAGCCGTCCGTATCGGGCAAATTGCAGTCCAACAGAATCAGGTCATACGTTTCCTGCTCGAAGGCCTGCATGGCCTCCTCGCCATTAGCCGCAATGCGGAATCTGCACCCGAGTCGCTCTAGCTGCGCTTGAATCAGAAACTGGTTCGCGGGCGTATCCTCTACGAGAAGAATGACCGGATGTCCAACTTCGGGCCGGCGCACCGGAATTTCTGACTGCGCCGCCGCTCCATCGTTCTCGGTTACATGCCGAACCGGCAACGATAGAGCGACCGTCGTGCCTGCCCCTGGCACACTGCATACCATGATGTCACCATTCATGCGCGAGATAAGTTCACGGCAAAGCAGCAATCCGAGGCCCGCTCCGCCGAGGCGGCCCCTCATCGATCGCCTCCACTGCGCGTTGGATAGGAACGATTGGAAATAGCCCTGCCCATCAATTCCGCTACCCGTGTCCGAGACCTCGATACGTAGCACACCGCCAGATGCGGAATCCTCGGCGGGCGAGATAGTCACCTTGACCGTAACCGACCCGCGGGGGGTAGAACCGATAGCATGGGACACCAGGTTTTGCAGAATCTGTGCCGTTCTGGACGTATCCAGCATCAGAAAACCGATAGGATCGGGCACGGCAAAGACGAGCTCGACGCCCATTTCCTCAGCCTGCTTCCGGAGAGAATCGAGCACTTCCCGCACTAGCGCGACAATGTCGGCCGGTTCATACTCCAGCACAAATTTTCCCGCCTCCAACTTGCTCACATCCAACACATCATTGAGTAACCGCAGCAGCGACTCACCGCCCTGGCAGGCCAAACCGAGCAATCGCTGCTGCACATCGTCCAACGGGGTGCGCTGCAACAACTCAACCGAAGCGAGCACCGCGTTCATGGGGGATCGAATTTCATGACTCATGACGGCGAGAAACATCGCTTTCTCAGCTTCGCCCCTGACCGCCCGAAGGTGCTCGCGCCGCCAAGCGTAGGCCAGTCCGCCAAGCAAGAGAAACACTCCAGTGAGCATCAGCCCCTGTGGACCGTAATGCCGGACGAGCACCTCCAGCGACGGCTCACCAAACCGGGCCTGTTCGAGCCACGCCTCATTCATTCGGTAGGACTCTTCCGCCGTGATCTGCTGCAGCGCCTTCTGAATAATGGAATAGAGCATCGGCCTGTTCTTCGAAACCGACATGCTCAACTCGGCAAACACTGACGAGATCACACCGGATATTTGCAGGAGGCCGTTATAGCGGGACGACAGCACAGGAGAAAGAAATCCGTCCAGGGCGATTGCGGCATCTGCCCTCCCTGTCGCCACCATCTCAAGCGTCCCCTCAGCCCCGTCGCCGCTTACGAATTTTGCGCCAGGCAACACTTCACGGAACTTCGCCTCATATGGGCTGTGTCTTGGCACTGCCACGGTGCGCCCGTCCAGTTCGCCCAGATCCATCATGATAGGAGCACGCGCGCGCGTAACGATAATCGTCGCGCTGACGTAATAGGGTGCGGTAAACAGCGAATCAGACGCGCCCGAAGTGGGCTGAATGTTGCGGGCGGCAAGCGCGACCATGTCCACAACGCCGTCTGCCAGCCATTTCGACTGATACGTGGACGCGTCGCTTATTTCCTTGGTCTTGAACTTGAGGCCAGTCAGCCTGCTGACCGCCTTAAGATACTCCGCCGACAATCCCTTCAGCTGGCCATTCTCTACGTATTCCAGGGGAGCAACGTTCGTTCTAACGCCCACTACCACGATCGGATTCTCGACTATCCAAGCACGCTCTTCTTCGGAAAGAAGCGCAGGATGATCAGCCAAAGCCAGCTGCGCAAAAAGGCTCGTTCCGATCAACAGCAACGCTCCCAGGAAATGCCCCAGGGGCGTCTGCGAAGTCATAGGGAGTCGATGATATGGCGGACCTTGAACAGCCCGTTGTTGGACGTTACGCCGAGCTTTCGAAACGCTGCCGCCTTCTGGCTACTGATCGTCTTAATGCTCCGATTGAACTTCTCCGCAATTTGCGTCACGGTCATTCCGTCGAGAAAGCAGCGAATGACCTCCCGCTCGCGCACCGATAGAGCAGCTCCATAGACAGCATCGTCCGAAGCGTCATTCTGTTCAGGAGCATGGCTCGTCGTTGCGTCGGCCAAACGGAGCGTCATTTCAGGCTGAAGAAAGACGGCACCACCAGCCACCACCCGAATGGCACGAGTGATCTCCGACATGTCCTCCATCTTTGATATGAATCCTCGCACTCCCGCCCTCAGGACCAAGGCAACAGTAGCCGGATCGCTGTGAGCCGATAGCACAACAAGACGGGAGGTCGGGAACTTGATGCGCAGTGCGCGGATCAAAGCTACGCCGTCCATGTCGTCGGGACCAAGCGCATAGTCGACTACCAACACATCGGCCGGCTTCTGCGTGATCCCCTCGATCATTGCGCGGCTGCTGTTGTAGACCCCGACAACGTCTATGCCCGCTTCGGATTTCAGAAAGGCAGCCAAACCGTTCCGAACCACGGCATGATCGTCCAAGATAGCCACGCGTACGCAACCTACCAAGTTGTTCGACACAATAGTCGCCCCTAGTCCTAACGAGAATCCGTTCGGACTGGTCCGATAGATTTCTCTGGATTGGTTGATAAATACTACGAATCCCGTCGCCAAGCAAGATGACGAGGCGGGGCCCGTGTGATCAAGCGTGCCACACCGGGTGAAGAGCAACCTCAATGGTCAGGAGCCGGCTAGGCGACACCGACTACGTTCCTTGGCGAGGCGCAACAGACCACGTTCAATGTGCCTTTAAATTGCCTCTGGCACGCTGCGCCGCACGCTATCGCAAGGAAGTCGCTCAATGACACACCGCACGTGTGCATGACCGCACCGGAACTGCCAACTTGCCCTTCAGGCGCGCCGGCCGCGGCCATGCCCATGCCCATGCCAAGCTGACCCGGTCGACTATCGACGGTCACGAATGCGGTCAAGAGTTCAATTGTCGTACGCGTCGCGCCCAACGGCGACTCATAGCGTAGGGCCGTATCAAATTCGCGATGTACTCGAATCTCTGGCGGACATTGGGCGCCTGTGGCAGATTCACGCGCGGCGGATCCCGCTTCGTACGCTTGACTGAACTGCAATGCCCGTTTAAGTGCCGCTCGCGATGCCGACCTCGCATAATAGGAACTATACAAATAGCCCATTCCAGAAAAAATCAGCGCACTCCTAAAATCCGATAAAACGCGCCCTAGAACGTCAAGAATTGCCAATAAACGCATCGCCTGATTGCCAAAGGTGTGCGTCAGCACCAAGTTCGCTCCTCGCTTCGCAGATTGGCCTCACACGAAAGCGATCTCCCCAACCAATTTTCGTCCCATTCTTATTTCCTAAATTCTCTCAGAGCCCTACAGTCGCTGACACAGAAATTCACCCGAGCGACATACATGGGACACCCACACATAGAGGAAGCATCCCCCACGGGCCCGCGGAAAGTCAGCGTCATCGCGTTCACACCGAAGCCCGAGCAGGCTCGTGAAGTCATGGACACGCTGACCCTCTTGGGCATCACCCGCTTCGAGCATGCAACTTGTCTTGACGATGTAGAAAGACTGGTGCGGACGACGGCCATAGACGTAATCGTATGCAGCATCCAACCAGGCGAAAACGGAGGGCTGATGCTTCCTAGTCTGCTACAAACAATGAGGAAGGACGGGAGGCTGCTGGAGCCGCCCCGAGTTCTATGGTCAATGGAGACGGCTTCCGATACCTCGCACTCTCCAACGGACTCGAAATCTTCAATCGACGACCCGCAAAAGGCTACTCCCGACCTGGAAAGGGGCGCGGGGATTTCGCTGCAAGCGCTTCAGGCTCATGCCAGGCTGGCGCAGCAGGCCGGAATCAGCGTCGGCATTACACGTGGCTATGAGGTCGCCAGGGTTGCGGCGGTCCTGGATCGCCTTTTGAACACTCACACCCCCCCACTCCAGCCCATCGTGCCACATGAGGAGCTTCAGCTAGAGGAAGATCTGATTGCAGCAATAAGCGGTGGAACGGGCCTCCACATCGCCCTGCAGCCGCAGTATGACCTGCACACGAAGGCGTTACTGGGTGCGGAAGCGTTGGCCCGTTGGACACATCCCCGATTGGGTAACATATCGCCCACGGTGTTCATTCCAATCGTCAATCGATTAGATCTGAATTTGGCGCTATTCGGATTTGTGAAGAAAAAGGTTATTGAAATCCTTGAAGTCCTTTACGGACGTGGCGTAGGCGTTCCGATCGCAGTTAATGCTTCGGTGAAAACCATTTGCACCGAGGGATTTGCTCAATTTCTTGCCCAGAAGATGGAACACGCGGGTTTGCCTAACCGTTTACTGAAGATCGAACTGACCGAGGAACTGCCTATTGAAGACCCCCTCCTTTTGTCGGGGTCTTTGAACTCGTTACGTGCACTCGGGTTTTTGACCTCACTGGATGATTTCGGATCCGGCTTCGCTACTATTAACTTGCTATCGACGATGCCCTTCGATGAGGTCAAAATCGATGGTTCCTTCGTCAAAGAAGTCGATCAGAAAGCCCCCCTTCGAGGCATCATTGCGACCATCTCCTCATTGGCGCGATTGCTGAATATGAATCTGGTAGCCGAAGGTATCGAGGACGAGTCCAGTATCGCTACCCTGCGCCGGCTCGGTTGCAACAAGGGGCAGGGATTTGCACTGTCGAAACCGTTGGAGCCGCTCGACTTTCTGCAGTTGTGTTTGTCGCAAGGCCGCACAGCATAGTAGCCTCGCTCAGCGGACTTCATCGTTGGTGCAAATCGAAAATCTGCCGTAAACGTCGAACTTCATGGGCACCGACCCAGGGGGGCGGCCGGCCGCAGACCGTCGTTACGGCCGTTAGAAGACCGAAGCGGTCTAGCTCAGGTCTCAGTGCGGTGCCGCAAATGCCCGTTTTCGGCTAGAAGGAGACATCCGGCCACCGCTCTTGCTCAAGCTGATCCCTATACTGTGGATGACCTAGCCAACACTTTCCTAAAGAGATCAAGTAGTCATGGGAATCTTGACAGTAATTTAAATCGTTTCAAGTCTTGCATCAGCCTCGGCTTGGATCTACGCAAGCCAGGTAAAGGTATCTCGCGAGAGTGCTATCCGGCAGCGGCGTCTGGCGGCTGAAAAAAAGGGAACGAATCCAGACCTTTCTGGCGTGACATTCGATGGATGGGAAGTGCGGGAGACTTTGGCAGCACAATCAAAGTGGAACTCCATCGGCGCATTGCTGGCAGCGACAGCGGTGCTTTGCCAAGCAGCAGCTCAGGCGCTTGATTAGCCATGGCTCTACCAAATGCCAACTCTCGGCGGCTCAGCTTAATTTGAACATTTACGATGCAATCCGAATTCAAGCGTCTGTTGACGAAATTCGAGCGAAATAGAAAAGCTCCGTGAGAAGTTTTTGAACCAGGCTTTGATGCCCGCTTTGGGTCGTAACGAGCCCTTCGCACTTCCCGCCGATCAAAGCAAAAAGCCGCGTTTCCCCAACAGGAAACGCGGCTCCATTCAGGACCGGCGCGTCGACGCCGGTCCCATCCTTCAATGCATCTGCCCGTACTTGCCGGCGTTGAAGTCCTGGATCGCCTCGACGATCTCCGCTTGGGAGTTCATCACGAACGGCCCGTACCCCACCACCGGCTCGTCGATCGGCTCGCCGCTCAGCACCAGGAACACGGCGTCGTTGTTGGCTTCGACCGTGATCTCGTCGCCGTCCTGCGAGAACAGCGTCAGCTGCGCGTCGCGCGCCACGGCTTCGCCGTTGACCAGCACCGTGCCGCGCAGCATCACCAGCATGCTGTTGCGGCCCGCCGGGATCGCGAAGGTCGTGGCCTTGCCCGCGGACAGGCGCACGTCCCACACGTCGATCGGCGTGAAGGTGCGCGCCGGGCCGGTCTGGCCGCCATAGCTGCCGGCGATGACGCGCAGCGAGCCGGCATCGTCGGGCAACGACACGACCGGGATATCCGCGTTCAGCAGGCTCTGGTAGCCGGCCGGGGCCTTCTTGTCCTTGGCCGGCAGGTTGACCCACAGCTGCACCATCTCCAGCTCGCCGCCCTTGCGGGTGAACGCGGGGGAGTGGAACTCTTCATGCAGGATGCCCGAGGCGGCCGTCATCCACTGGACGTCGCCGGGCCCGATGACGCCGCCGTTGCCGGTGGAGTCACGGTGCTCGACCTCGCCGCTGTAGACGATGGTCACGGTTTCGAAGCCGCGGTGCGGATGCTGGCCGACGCCGCGCGGTTGCGTGGTCGGCGTGAATTGCGCCGGGCCGGCGTAGTCCAGGAGCAGGAACGGGCTGACGTTCTTGCCCTTGTCGTTGTACGAGAACATCGAGCGCACCGGAAAGCCGTCACCCACCCAGTGGGGACGGGGACTGGCATGCACACCCAGAATCTTCTTCATGATCGTCATTCCTGTTGCGCGGCCCCTGCGGGGCCGTTCGTCATACCTATCAAGATAAGGGCGGGACGGCGGTTGCGGTAGTCCCCGCCATTGATAAGCACCGTTCCAGCAATAGGACGCTGACGGCCCCAAGGCGGGCCAGCGTTGCCAGTGCAGCGAGGGCGGGGGGAGGAATTCCGGGCTTGGCGCGGTGCCGGCGGCCGGCGCGACCCGCGACGAAGGGCCTGTAAACCCGGGTATTCTTGCGCCATGCAACGACAAGCCGACACAGCCGTGGTTGACCGATCTCCCCAAGTCCAGGGCTTCGCCCCGGTGGCCGCCGCCGACGCCCGCATCCTGGTGCTGGGCTCCATGCCCGGCGTGGCGTCGCTGCGGCAGGCACGCTACTACGCCCATCCGCGCAACGCCTTCTGGCCCATCGCGGCCCGGGTGCTCGGCTTCGATCCCGCCGCCGATTACGCGCGGCGCCTGCAAGCGCTGCGATCCGCCGGCGTCGCGCTCTGGGACGTGCTGCAGGCCTGCGAACGGCCGGGCAGCCTGGATGCGGACATCCGTGTCGACACCCTGGTGCCCAACGACTTCGCGGCGTTCCTTGGGGCCCATCCACGCCTGGTGCGGGTCTGCTTCAACGGCGCCAAGGCGGCCAGCCTCTACCGCCGCCATGTGCTGCCGCGCCTGCCGCAGCGGCCGTTGCAATATGTCGACCTGCCATCCACCAGCCCGGCCCACGCGGCCGCATCGTTCGAGAAGAAACTGGCCGCCTGGCGCGAGGCGTTGACGATGCCGGCCTGAGCCTGCGCGTTGGGGCGTTGGCGGCGCGGGTGCCGCGACATGCGGCCGGAGACGAAGCGCGGAAAGCGGAATGTGAAAAGCGGAATACGAGCGGGGCTTGGCCGTGCGCGAGGCGGCCGGTCAGTCCTGCCGGCCGCGACCTTCAGCGCCTACGATCGGGGGGGCTGGCAGGAAGGCGGCGCCTGCGGCGCCGGGCGCCGCCGCAAGACCGGCCGCCCGGCGGGCCTGCGCCAGGCTGGCCTGGACCTGCTCGTGGACGGGACCGTCGGGGTCGACCAGGGGCAGCAGGCGCTCCCAGTCGTCAATGGCCCGCTGGAAGTCGCCCCGGAAAAATGCGCTGGTGCCGGCCAGGGCCAGGCCTTTCACGTCGTCGGGCGCGAGCGTCAGCAGCAGGGCGATCAGGCGGTCGGGTTCGCCGGAAAAATCGCCGTCCGCCGCCGTGGCCAGGAGGTCGGCCCACTCCGCCAATACGCCGGGATCTTGCGGCGCCCGGGCGCCGATGCGCGCCCAGGTTGCCGCGCCGTCGGCGAAATCTCCCAGCGTTGCGTAGGTGTGGGCCAATGTCGTCCAGGCCGCGGCGTCGTCCGGATGGGCTTGCAGGTGTTGGATCAAGCCGGCCAGCCGGTCGGCCATGGGATCGTTGGCGTCGTGGTCGACGCTGGCGGGGATCGCCGCGTCCAGGCTGGCGTGCGCCGGCGCCAGGGCCGACGGCGTGCCAAGCACGGCATACAGGCCGACGCTGATCGCGCCCAGTCCCAGGGCCACGGCCAGGGCCCAGCGCGGCGCGGGCCGGGTATCCAGGGGATCTGGCGCTGCGCAGCCTTCGCGCAGGGCGCGCCGCTCGATCTCCGCGAGCGCCTGGGCATACTGGTCCGGGGCGATGCGCCCGCAGGCCTGGTCGGCCTGCAATTGCGCCAGTTGTTCGCGCAATACCGCCAGGGATGCCTGCGCCTGGGGCGGGCCGTCGCGGCGGCCGGTGGCCCCCGGCGCCAGCAGGGGCGGCAGCACGAACAGCAGGGCGACGGCGACCATGCCGGCCGCGAGGAGCCAGAACAGGGTCACGGAGCGCGCTCCCCGCCGGCAGCGGACGGACCGGCGTCTTCCGAGAGGTCGGCCAGCAGGGCCCGGGCCGCTTGCGCTTGTGGCGCAGGCAGGGGCGGCTCCGGCGTGCGGGCATGGCGTCGCAAGCGCCACAGCAGGCCGCCCATGGCGCCGGCAAGCAGCACGCCGGGCCCGATCCAGAGCAGCGCGGTGCGGGTTTTCAGCGGGGGGCGATAGAGCACGTAGTCGCCATACCGCGACACCAGGAACTGGCGCACCTGGGTATCGTCCTGGCCCGCCTGGAACAGGCGGCGCACTTCGTCGCGCAGGTCGCGTGCCAGCGGCGCGCGCGAGTCCGCCAGCGATTCGTTCTGGCACACCAGGCAGCGCAGGTCGCGCGTGAAGGCCTGGACGCGCGCTTCCAGGGCCGGGTCGGGCGCGGCGGCGGGCGCCTCGCCGGCCGTGGCGCGGGCCGCGATGGCCAGCGCCAGCGCGACGCCGCCGCAGGCCGCGCGCAAGCCGGCGGCCAAGGCGGCGCGCCGGGGCGCGGGGCGGGGCGCGCGGAGGATGTCAGGGTTCATTCAGCGCCTCCCGCGCCCGGGGGATCAGGATGTTGTCGAGCACGTCCTGCGTGACCGGCCCGACGTGCTTGTAGCGGATCACGCCTTGGGCGTCGATGAGAAAGGTCTCGGGCACGCCGTACACGCCATAGTCGATGCCGAGTTTGCCGCCGGGGTCGACCACCGTGGCGGTGTAGGGGTCGCCCAGGCGCGCCAGCCATTCGCGGGCGGCGCTGTCTTCGTCCTTGTAGTCCAGCCCGACGATGGCGATGCGGCCTTCGCGGGCGGCGCGCAGCAGCACGGGGTGTTCGGCGCGGCAGGCGACGCACCAGCTGGCCCAGACGTTGAGCAGCCAGACCTGGCCGCGCATGTCGTCCAGCCCGAACTGGCGTCCGGGCGCGTCCAGCCGCGCCAGCGTGAAAGGCGGCGCGGGCCGACGCAGCAAGGGCGAGGGCAGCTCGCGTGGGTCCAGCCCCAGGCCAATGGCGAGCAGGGCCGTCAGGCCGATGAACAACAGCAGGGGCAGGAGGGATCGGAGTTTCATGGCTGTTCGCTGTGCGGTCGCCGGGTGTGTTGCGGGGGCGCGGCGTCGCGCCGCGACGCCTGCTTGCGATAACGGCGGTCGCCGGCGGCGGCCAGGCCTCCCAGCATCATCAACGCGCAGCCGGCCCAGATCCAGCTGATGAACGGCTTGTGGAACAGGTTCACGATCCAGCTGCCGTCGGGCAGGCCTTCGCCCAGGGCGGTGTAGAGGTCGCGCAAGGGGCCGACGTCAATGGCCGACTGCGTCATTGGCATCGCCTGCGCCACGTAGCGGCGGGTCTCGGGTCGCAGCGTGGCGACGTGCTTGCCGCCGCGCGCGACATCGAGGGTGGCGCGCGCGGCGATCCAGTTGGGACCGGCGACCTGCTCCACGCCGCCAAAGGTGAAGGTGTACCCGGCCAGGCGGGCGGTCTGGCCGGGCAGCATGCGCACGTCCAGTTGCGACTGGAAGCTGTTGACCATGGTGACGCCGATGATGAACACGCCCAGGCCGAGATGGGCCAGCCACATGCCCCACCAGCTTCCGGGAATGCCGCGCAGGCGGGTGGCGATGCCGGCCCGGCCGCCGCCGCGCAGGCGCTCGCCCAGCAATTGCAGGCTGCCCAGCACGATCCAGGCCGCCAGCGACAGGCCCAGGCAGGTGCGCCAGGTGAAGTGTCCGAGCCCGTAGCCCAGCGCCGGGCCCAGCAGCACGCTGGCGAGCGTGGCCGGCCGCAGGCGGCGCCCCAGCCGTTGCCAGGTGTCGGCCTTCCAGCGCGCCAGGGCGCCGGGCACCAGCAGGATGAGCACTGGCGTCATCAACGGCACGAAGGTAGTGTCGAAGTAGGGCGGGCCGACCGAAATCTTGCCGAGGCCCAGGGCGTCGAGCAATAACGGATACAGGGTGCCGAGCAGGACCGCCGCGCAGGCCACCGACAGCAGCGCGTTGTTGGCCAGCAAGGCGGCGTCGCGCGACACGAGCTCGAAGCGGCCGCCACCCTGCAGCCGCGGCGCGCGCCAGGCGTACAGCAGCAGCGATGCGCCGACCACCGCCGCCAGCAGGCACAGGATGAACAGGCCGCGCGCCGGGTCGGTGGCGAAGGCATGTACCGAGGTGACGACGCCGGACCGCACCAGGAACGTGCCCAGCAGCGACAGCGAGAAGGTGCCGATCGCCAGCAGCACGGTCCAGCCGCGGAACGCGCCGCGCTTTTCCGTCACGGCCAGCGAATGGATCAGCGCGGTGCCCAGCAGCCACGGCATGAACGAGGCGTTCTCGACCGGATCCCAGAACCACCAGCCGCCCCAGCCCAGCTCGTAATAGGCCCAGCTCGATCCCACCGCGATGCCGGCGGTCAGCAGGACCCACGCGGCCACGGTCCAGGGCCGCGACCAGCGCGCCCAGGCGGCGTCCAGGCGCCCCGTCATCAGGGCCGCGATGGCGAAGGCGAAGGCGATGCTGAAGCCCACGTAGCCCAGGTACAGCAAGGGCGGGTGGATGATCATGCCGGGGTCCTGCAACAGCGGGTTGAGGTCGCGGCCTTCCGGCGCCGCGGGCAACAGGCGGGAAAAGGGGTTGGAGGTCAGCAGCGTGAAGGCGGTGAATCCCGCGCTGACCGTGCCCAGCACGCCCAGGACCCGCGCCGTGAAGGCCTCCGGCAGCCCGCGGCTCCAGCGCGTCACCGCCGCCGTCCAGAGCGACAGCGAGACGATCCACAGCAGCATGGAGCCCTCGTGGTTGCCCCAGACCGCGGTGATGCGGTAGATCAGCGGCGTGCGGGTGTGGCTGTTGTCCGCCACCAGCCGCACGGAGAAATCATTGGCGATGAACAGCAGGTGCAGGCAGGCGTATGACAACAGCACGAACAGCAGTTGCCCGCGCGCGGCAGCGCGGCCGACCGCCATCAGCGCCGCGCGGCCGCGCCAGGCGCCATACAGCGGCACGATGGCCTGCGCCAGCGCCAGCGCGAAGCCGAGCATCAGGGAAAAGTGGCCGACCTCGGCGATCATGGCTGTACCGTCCTGCCGGCATCGTGGGCGCGCTCGATGGCGTCGCGCGCTTCGATCGGCGTGTAGTTCTCGTCATGGCGGGCCAGCACGCTGGTGGCGGTGAACACGCCGTCGGCGTCCAGCGTGCCCTGGGCCACCACGCCCGTGCCTTCGCGGAACAGGTCGGGCAGGGCGCCGCGATACACCACGGGCACCTCGTGGGCGGTGTCGGTGACGATGAAGCGCACGCCCAGGCCGTCGGCCTCGCGTTGCAGCGAGCCGGCCAGCACCATGCCGCCGACGCGGAACAGCCGCTGTCGCGGCGCCTCGCCGCGCGCGATTTCACTGGGCGTGTGGAAGAACACCAGGTTCTGGCGCATGGCCGTCAGGATCAGGGCGGCCGCCGCGCTCAACAGCGCGACCGCACAGAGCAGCAGGAGCAGGCGCCGGCGGCGGGGTGTCGTCATGCCGGTTCCGCGTCCCGCCGTTGCCGCCTGGCCGCCGGGCGGCTGGCGCGATCGAGCGCGGCCAGGCGTCGCAGCGCGCGGCGGCGCCGCCGCGCCAGCGACGCGCATTCGGCCAGCACCAGCAGGGCCAGCGCGCCATAGCTGCCCCAGACGTAGCCGGCGCGCCCGCCCATGTGCCAGAACGCGGCCCAGGATTCCCAGTGCATCATGCCGGCTCCTTGCGTGTTGCGGCCTCGCGGCGCGCCAGGTCGCGCACCCAGCCGGCCGGCCATTCCCGTTCCAGCACCATGACGCGCGCGCGCGCCAGCGCGACGGCGGCGGTGTAGGCCCACGCGGCCAGCGCCATCAACAGCATGGCGGCCAGCATGGTCGCCGCCATGGACGGCGCGCGCGTCAGGCTGACCGAAGCGCCCTGGTGCAGCGTGCTCCACCATGACACCGAGAAATAGATGATGGGGACGTTGATGGCGCCCACCAGCGCCACCAGCGCCCCGGCGCGGTCGCCGCGATGGGGATCGACGGTCAGGGCGGTCAGCGCCAGGTAACCCAGGTACAGGAACCCCAGGATCAGTTGCGAGGTGAGCCGCGCGTCCCAGACCCACCAGGCGCCCCAGGTGGGCCGGCCCCACAGCGCGCCGCTCCAGAGCGCGACGAAGCAGAACAGCGCGCCGGTGGGAGCCAGCGCGCGCGCCATGATGAACGACAGGCGGGTGCGCAGGACCAGGCCGAGCGCGGACCAGAACGCCATCAGAAGATAGATGAACAGCGACATCCACGCGGCCGCGACGTGGATGAAAATGATGCGGTAGACCTCGCCCTGCGTGGCGTCGGTGGGCGCGACGAAAAAGCCGATCGCCAGGGCGCAGGCGCCAAGCACGATCGCGAGTCCGGCGCACCAGGGAACCAGCCTGCCCGCCAGCGGATAGAAGGCTTGCGGCGCGGCGAACCGCAGCAGGCGGGTGGCGTGGCGGGCGGGGGGAGTGGGCATGGAAGGCATCTTCATTCTTCGACGGCGAAGCGCAGCGCCAGGACACAGGCGGGCGGGGCCAGCGCCAGCGCCGCCAGCAGCGCGCCGCCAAGCAGCAGGAACGCGGTCGTGGGCGGCTGGCCCGTGGCGCAGGCGGACACGGAGCCCGCGCCGAAGATCAGCACCGGCACGAACCAGGGCAGCAGCAACAGGGCCTGCAGCACGCCGCCGCCGCGCATCCCGAGGGCCAGCGCGGCGCCGATCGCGCCGACCAGGGCCAGTACCGGCGTTCCCAGCGCGAAAGATAGCGACAGGGTCCGGCGCGAACACTGACCCAGGTCAAACAGCAGGCCCATGAGGGGCGCCACGGCCACCAAAGGCAGACCGGTTCCGATCCAGTGCGCCGTGATCTTGGCCAGCACCCAGAGCGTGGCGGCGCCCGGCGAAAGCAGCAGTTGTTCGAGCGTGCCGTCGGCGTGGTCCTGCGCGAACAGTCGATGCTGCGACAGCAGCGTGGCGAGCAGCGCGGCGACCCATAGAACGCCGGGTCCGAGCGTGCGCAGCAAGGACGCATCGGCGCCCACGCCCAGCGGGAACAGGCAGGCGACCAGCACGAAGAAAAGCAGCGAGACAATGGCGTCGGCCCGGCCGCGGCCAAGCAGCAGCAGGTCGCGCCGCAGGACGGCGAAGAAGGGGCTGTCCTGCCACGTCATGGCGTGTGCGGGCCAAGGTCGAGGGTGCGCACCGGCCGGTCGAAGGCAACCTCCTGGTGCGTGGTCAGCAGGACGCGTCCGCCGTTGTCGCAATGGCTTGCCAGCGTCCGTGTCAGCGCCGCCACCGTGGCCGCGTCGAGCAGGTTGAAGGGTTCGTCCAGGATCCACAGCGGCCGCGCCGGGCGCAGCGACAGCCGCGCCAGCATCACGCGGCGCCGCTGGCCGCGCGACAGCACACGCGCCGGCAGGTCCAGCAGCGCCGCCAGGTCCATCCGGCAGAGGGCGTCGCGACAGGCTGCCGTGCTGACGGCATCGGCCTGGGCCTGGCACAGGAAGCGCAGGTTCTCGAGGGGGGTGAGGGAATCGGCGAGGGCGTCGGCATGGCCCAGGTAGAGCAGGTGCTGACGGTAGCCCGGCCCCAGGCGGTGGATGTCGGCCCCGCGCCAGCACACCGTGCCGGCGTCGGCGCGCGCCAGGCCGCACAGGATGCGCAGCAGGCTGGTCTTGCCATGGCCGTTGGGTGCGGTCACGCGCAGCAATTGCCCGGCGCGCAGCTGGAACGACACGTCTTCGAACAGCAGACGGGTTCCTTTCGAACAGGTGAGCCCTTCCGCTTCAAGCATGGCCGGCGCCCATCCAGATACTCATGACAACAATCCCCGCTGCATCAAGGGCGGCGCGAAGCCGACAACGGGATGGGATATTAATGAATCCAGGCCGCGGTTTTGCGTGGCCGTGGCGCATTTGGATTTATGTCGGACGCGTTTACCGTTGGCCGCATCATGGCGCCGATCGCCACGCGACCGTATGCGTTTTCGAGCGCTGGCGGGCCGTGGCTTCAGATCGGTCTGAGTAATGGGCGCGATGGCGCGTGTTACCCGCGGCGCTTGACGGAGATCAACATGCGGGGGCCGGCCGCGCGTCGATCATGAAAAGGCATCGAACCGCCAACGGCCCTCGCGGGGACCGCCGGCCTTGCTTGTGCCGCGGCGCGGTTCGACGTAGTAGCCGTTCATATCCAAATAGTTGTACTCCGTGAAAAGCAAACCCAAGCACAGCAGCAATGGTGGTGGGGCCGAGTGGGCAAAGTTCCTGTCGCTGGCCTTTGTAGCGTGTCCCGTCGTGGCGTTTCTGATGATCTGCGTGTACGGATTCATCGTCTGGTTCGGTCAAATCCTGTTCTGGGGGCCGCCGACATGAATGCGCCGTCCGAGAAAAACGCAGCCTGAGCCACCGACATGAAAAATCCCTTCAAGATCGCCAAGTCCATCATCCAATGGATGGGCGCGCTGTTGCTGCGCCCCGCCACCCGCATCGGCCTGGGCGTGCTGGTCATCGGCGGGTTCCTGGGCGGCGTCACGTTCCTGGCGCTGTTCAACACCGGCATGAACGCCACCAACACCGAGGCGTTCTGTATTTCCTGCCACTCGATGCGCGACACCGTGCTGCCGGAACTGCAGCAGAGCGTGCATTGGAAAAACCGTTCGGGCGTGCGCGCCCACTGTCCGGACTGCCACGTGCCGCATGACTTCACCTCGAAGGTCGCGCGCAAGATGCAGGCCTCGCGCGAAGTGCTGGGACACCTGATGGGCACGATCGGCACGCCCGAGAAATTCCAGGAACACCGCATCGTGCTGGCCACGCGCGAGTGGGCCCGCTTCAAGGCCAACAATTCCAAGGAATGCCGCAACTGCCACGATTACGCCAGCATGGATTTCGACAAGATGCGGGTGACCTCGCAGACCACGATGCACGGCGCGGCCGAGCGCAATGCCAGTTGCGTCGACTGCCACAAGGGCATCGCGCACCGATTGCCCGAGGTCAAGTCACAGGGCAACCCGGCGCTGGCGGCGCTCACGGCCGACGCACGCGGCGCGGCCATCGACGCCGGCCGCGAGTACTACAGCGTCATGCCGCAGCCGATCTACGCGGACGAGGGCCTGGACCGCGAGATCGGCGCCATCGAGATCGCCACCGGCGTGAAGGTGCTGCAGAAGAAAAAGGACGCGGTGCAGGTCGAATTGCAACTCTGGAGGAAGAACAAGGGTTACGCCCGGGTGCTGTACGGCCAGTTCGGCCTGAACATCACCAGCGCCGTGCTGAGCCAGGAGGTGTCGCGCGACGACGGCGTGGTCCATGTCATCGAAAGCCGGATCGACGATGTGACCGGCCTGCAATGGCAGAAGATCGCCGCCACGGTCTGGCTGCGCGGCGGCGGCCTGGTGGCTGACGTCGCGCCGATCTGGACGGCGGCCAGGAAGAGCTATTCGCAGAGCTGCAGCGTCTGCCACCGGCAGCCGAACGAGGCCTCGCACGACGCCAACCAATGGCCCGGGCTGTTCGGCGGCATGGTCGGCTTCACCAACATGGACGACCAGACCGCCAAGCTGGTCCTGAAATACCTGCAACTGCATTCCTCCGATTTTGCTGCAAAGGACAGTGTGGCCGCGGCCCACTGAGAAAGACATGAAACTCTCCCGTCGTCGTTTCCTGGGTGGTGTCGCCGCCTCGCTGGGCTCCATGGTGGTGCCGCCGCTGTTGCGCAATGGCCGCGTGCTGCGCGCCGCCACGCTTGGCGATGAGGACGCCGGCCCGGGCCGCTGGCGGTTCTCCGGCGCGCACTGGGGCGCATTCCGCGCCCGGGTCGTGGCCGGCCGCGTCGTGGAAATCAAGCCTTTCGAGTTCGACAAGCATCCGACGCCGATCCTCGATGGCACGCTGGACGTGCTGTACAGCGCCTCGCGGGTGCGCTATCCGATGGTGCGGCTCGACTGGTATCGCAAGCGCGGCGCCGCGGGCCAGGCGCTGCGCGGCGACAACCGCTTCATCCGGGTCGGCTGGGATGAGGCGCTGGACCTGGTCTACGACGAGCTCGAGCGGGTGCAGCGCGACCATGGCCCCTGGGCGCTGCATGTGGGCAACGTCGGCTGGCGCTCGGTGGGGCTGATGCACAGCTGCGGCAACCACATGCTGCGCGCCATGGGCATGCACGGCTATAGCGTCGGCACCGCGGGCGACTACTCGACCGGGGCCGGCCAGACCATCCTGCCCTACGTGCTGGGTTCGACCGAGGTGTATTCGCAGGGCACGTCCTGGGACATCATCCTCAAGGAAACGCGGGTGCTGGTGTTCTGGGCCAGCGATCCGATCAAGAACCTGCAGGTCGGCTGGAACACCGAAACGCACGAGGCCTATGCCTATTTCGAGCAGCTCAGGCAGAAGGTCGCGAAGCGTGAAATCACGGTGATCTGCGTCGATCCGGTGAAAAGCAAGACGCGCAACTACCTGGACTGCGAGCACCAGTACGTCAATCCGCTGACCGACGTGGCCTTCATGCTGGGCATTGCCCACACCTTGTGGAAAGAGAACCTGTACGACGCTAAGTTCCTCGAGACCTATGCGGTCGGCTTCGACGAGTTCATCGCCTACGTCGAGGGCAAGACCGAGGACAAGATCGAACGTACCCCGGAATGGGCCGCGTCGATCTGCGGCGTGCCGGCGCAGCGCATCCGCGAGCTGGCGCGCCTGATGGCGGCCAATCGCACGCAGCTGATGTTCGGTTGGGCGATCCAGCGCCAACAGCATGGCGAGCAGCCTTACTGGATGGGCGCGATCCTGGCCGCAATGCTGGGCCAGATCGGCCTGCCCGGCGGCGGCATCAGTTATTCGCACCACTACAGTTCGGTGGGCGTGTCGGCCTCGGGCGCGTCGATGCCGGGCGCGTTTCCGCTGAACCTGGATACCGGCCGCAAACCCCGGCACGAGAACGACGACTACCAGGGGTACAGCGCCGTCGTGCCGGTGTCGCGGGTGATCGACGCCTTGCTGGAACCGGGCAAGGAAATCAACTTCAATGGCCACAAGGTCAAGCTGCCGCCGTACAAGGTGGCGATCTTCTCGGGCTGCAACCAGTGGCACCGGCAACAGGACCGCAATCGCATGAAGCGCGCGTACCAGAAGCTGGAAACGGTGGTGGCCATCGACTACAACTGGACCGCCACCTGCCGCTTCGCCGATATCGTGCTGCCGGCCTGCACCCCCTACGAGCGCAATGATATCGACGCTTACGGTTCCTATTCGAACCGCGGCGTGATCGCCATGCACAAACTGGTCGATCCGCTGTACCACTCGCGCTCGGACTTCGATATCTGGACGGACTTCTGCAAGCGCATGGGACGCGACGTGGAATACACGCGCAACATGAACGAGATGCAGTGGGTCGAGTCGCTGTACGAGGATTGCCGCAAGGAAAATGCCGGCAAGGGCTTCGACATGCTGCCGTTCGCGCAATTCTGGGAGCAGGGCTACGTGCTGTTCCCGGAGGGCAAACCGTGGGTGCGCCACGCCGATTTCCGCGAAGACCCCGAGGTCAACGCGCTGGGCACGCCGTCCGGGTTCATCGAGATCTACAGCCGCAAGATTGCCGGCTTTGGCTACCGCGATTGCAAAGGGCATCCGGTCTGGATGGAAAAGGCCGAACGCTCCCACAACGGTCCGCGATCGGACAAATTCCCGCTCTGGCTGCAGTCGGCGCATCCGGATACCCGCCTGCATTCACAAACCTGCGAATCGCCCTCGCGGCGCGCCACCTACACCATCCAGGGGCGCGAACCGGTCTACCTCAATCCCGACGATGCCCGTCAGCGCGGCATCAAGCATGGCGACCTGGTGCGGGTGTTCAACGACCGTGGGCAATTGCTGGCCGGCGCGTCGCTTTCGGCCAACTTCCCCCCGGGGTGGTGCGCATCCAGGAGGGCGCCTGGTATGGGCCGACCGGGCCGGAGATCGGCGCGCTGGACACCTATGGCGATCCCAACACGCTGACGCTGGACGTCGGCACCTCCGAGCTGGCGCAGGGGCCAAGCCCCAACACCTGCCTGGTGGAAATCGAACCGTACAAGGGCGTGGCGCCACCGGTGACCGCGTTCGGCGGCCCGACCGAGGTGGATATCGATGGCAAGGCACTGGCCCGGCATTGAGGCCTCGGCCGGCGCGGAACGCCGACCGGTGTGGATCCTGTGATTTCATGGAGCATGCGTTGAACCTTGCATTATCCGACCCTGACTGGGGCGCGGCCTGCCAGCTGCGTTCGCAGCTGTATGGGTGGTTTTCCACCGTTTTTGCCAGGGAAATGGAACCCGGCGCCATGGCCTTGTGCCAGGGCGGCGGCGCCGATCATTTGCTGGCGGTGTTCAAGGCGCTTGGGCTTGGCCGGCAGGCCGATGCTGTGGCCGCCGTGTTCAAGGCATGGGCGGGGCACCCCGACGCGCCGTTGGAAAACGCGGCCGACTTCGCCGCGCTGTTCCTGCTGGAGGGGCGGGCGGCGCCCATTCCCTACGCCTCGCATTACCTGGAGGAAGGTGGGCAGCTGTACGGCGAGCCGGCGCGGCTGATGCGCGCGTTCCTGGAGTCCAGCCAGTTGCGGCTGGACGCGCAGTTCAAGGAGCCCGAAGACCACATTGCCGTCATCCTGGCGGCGCTGGCGCGCTGGAGCCGGGAGGGCGGGCGGGCGAATGACGTCGCCGCCTGCGCGGGGGAGCAGGCGGCCTATCTGGACGCCGCGCTGATGCCCTGGGTCGCGCACTGGCAGGCCCTGGTGGACGGCGTGGACACCCTGGCGTTCCGCTTCTATCCGGCGGTCGCGGGGCTGCTGGTCGCGTTTCTTCACCTGGATCGGGACTACCTGCGGTCTTTCGAGGCAGGGGGGTAAGAAAGGTCTTAAATAAACCCGTCCCCTATTGATCGGCATCAACTCTCTATATAACCAAAAGCGATAAGTTAATGGCACAACGACATAATTCGCGGAGAAGTCTGTGCCTCACCCCCCACCCGAAGTCCCCCTCCCGGGCAAACGCGGTTTCCTGAAGAACCTGCTCGGCCTGAGCGCCGCGGCCACCATCATCCCCATCCGTGCCGAAGCCGGCACCGGCATCAACCAGCAACCTCCCCGTCGTCCCGGCATTCCCGGCAAGCGCTACGGCATGTTGGTCGACCTGCGCAAATGCATCGGCTGCCAGTCCTGTACGGTCAGCTGTTCGCTGGAAAACCTGCCGCCCGTCGGCCAGTTCCGCACCACCGTCCTGCAATACGAAGTCCAGCCCGACAACGGCAGCCCCTGCGCCATGGTGATGCTGCCGCGCCTGTGCAACCACTGCGACAACCCGCCCTGCGTGCCCGTCTGCCCGGTGCAGGCCACCTTCCAGCGCGAGGACGGCATCGTGCTGGTCGACAACGAGCGCTGCGTCGGCTGCGGCTATTGCGTGCAGGCCTGTCCGTACGACGCCCGTTTCATCAATCACGACACCCAGACCGCCGACAAGTGCACCTTCTGCGAGCACCGGCTCGAAGCCGGCCTGCTGCCGGCCTGTGTCGAAAGCTGCGTGGGCGGCGCGCGCATCATCGGCGACCTGAACGACCCCGACAGCGCGATCTCGCGGCTGATGGCCGAGCATCGCGCCGACATCAAGGTGCTCAAGCCCGAGATGAAGACCGATCCCCACGTCTATTACATCGGCCTGCCCGATGCCTTCGTGCACCACATCGACGGCCAGGCCGGCGTGCGCCTGGCCGGCGGCCATTGAGAAGGGGAGCCTCATGCAGATCACCGAATTGTTGACCCCGGTCTACGACGCCGCCTGGCTGCCCTGGGCGGTGCAGTATTTCTTTCTTATCGGCATCGCCGCCACCGCCGCGCTGACGGCCGCCGGCGCCGCCTTTGGCGAGGCGGGATCGCCGGCCCGCCGGTTGCTGCCGGCCGCCGTGACCGTGCTGCTGGTGTGCGCCATTGCCGCGCCGGTCTCGCTGCTGGCCGACCTGCACCAGCCGGGCCGCTTCTGGCACTTCTATACCCGGCTCACGCCGTGGTCGTGGATGTGGCTGGGGGCGCTGCTGCTGCCGGTCTTCACCGGGCTGGCCGTGCTGTTCTGCGCCGCCTGGTGGTGGGGGCGCATGGTCTGGGTGCGCCTGCTGGCGCTGGCGTTGGCGCTGTCGGCCGTGTCGATCCTGGTCTACACCGGGGCCGAGGTCATGGTGCTGCGCGCCCGTCCGCTGTGGCACACGCCGTTCCTGCCGCTGAACTTCGCGCTGACCGCCTGGCTGGGCGCGCTGGGGGCGATGTTCCTGGTGGGGCGCTGGCTGCCCGGCGGCATGGCGGCCTTGCCCGTCGAGCTGCTGCGCCGCCTCGGCGTGACGTCGGTGGTGATGATGGCCATCGGCGCGGGCGCCTGGATCCTGCTGGGACTGCTGGGCGTGGATGCCTCGTTCGACGCGGCGTTGCGGCTGTTCGGCGAGTTCCCCGTGTGGCGCGCCAGCCTGGCCGGCGCCGTGGCCACCGCGTTCTGCATGATCGCGCTGCTGCAGCGCGCGCCGCGCACCCTGGCGGCGCCGTTGCCGTCGGCCGCGCTGGCGCTGACCATGCTGGCGGCTGCGTGGATCTTCCGCTGGGTCGTGTTCATGAGCGTGCAGGGCGTGCCCAAGTACGGCGCCGGCCTGTACCTGTACGACATGCCCTGGGGCAGCGACGGTCTGCTCGGCATGATCGGCGTGCTGGGCCTGTGCGTCGCGCTGGTGGCCGCCGTGACCTATGCGCTGGAACTGTTCCCGGCCCGCACCCGCGGCCTGGCGGCCTGATGCCGCCGGCCCGACAAGAATTCGCATCGAGATGACCATGGACAAGCCTCACCAAGACGATATCCCCGCCCATGCCGACGGGCCCGATCAACCCGACAACGCCGCGCGCCGCAAGCTGATCGCGCGCGGCGGCGTGGTCGCCGGCGGCATGGCCGCCTTCGCGGCCGGCTACGGCGAGACCGTCGCCAAGGCCGTCAAGGGCCTGGCGCAGGGCACCGCCGGCGTGCCCACCGCGCATGCGGTGCGCGGCAATTCGCTGACGCCCGAATTCCGCATCGACCCGGTCACGGGCCTGCTGTCGACCCAGCCGGGCCAGACCGTCAGCCCCTCCAGCTGCCTGGGCTGCTGGACGCAGTGCGGCGTGCGGCTGCGCGTCGATACCAAGGCCAACCGCATCCTGCGGGTGGCCGGCAACCCGTATCACCCGCTGGCCACCACGCGCCCGGCCGCGATGGACGCGCCGGTGCGCGAGACCTACGCGCAACTGGGCGGCGACAACGGCCTGGAAGGCCGCGCCACGTCCTGTGCGCGCGGTTCGGCCATGCTGGAGCAGATGCACAGCCCGTACCGCGTGCTCCAGCCGCTCAAGCGCGTCGGCGGCCGCGGCGAAGGCAAGTGGCAGACGATTTCCTTCGAGCAGTTGGTGCAGGAGGTGTGCGAAGGCGGCGACCTGTTCGGCGAGGGCCACGTCGATGGCCTGCGCGCCATCTTCGACCGCGACACGCCGCTGGATCCGGCCAATCCGGAGTACGGCGCCAAGGTCAACCAGTTCCTGTTCACCGATGCCTCCAACGAAGGCCGCACGCCGCTCATCCAGCGCTTTGCCGGCCAGTCGTTCGGCACCGTCAATTTCAGCAACCATGGTTCTTATTGCGGGCAGAGCTTCCGCGTCGGCGCGGGCGCGGCGCTGGGCGACCTGAAGGGCATGCCGCACGGCAAGCCGGATTGGGACAACGCCCGCTTCGGCCTGTTCATCGGCGCGGCGCCGGCGCAGGCCGGCAACCCGTTCCAGCGCCAGGCGCGCCAGCTGGCCGAGGCCCGCACCCGGCCCGAGGAGGCCGGCTTCACCTATGTGGTGGTGTCGCCGATGCTGCCCGCGTCCTCCAGCCTGTCGGCCGGCTCGGGCAATGAATGGGTGCCGGTCAATCCGGCCAGCGACCTGGCGCTGGCGATGGGCCTGATCCGCTGGATCCTGGACCACGAGCGCTTCGACGCGCGCGCGCTGGCGCAGCCCGGCCCGGCGGCCATGAAGGCGGCGGGCGAGGCGGCATGGACCAACGCCACGCACCTGGTGATCGCCGAGCCCGGCCATCCGCGCCAGGGCAGTTTCCTGCGCGGCGCCGACCTGGGCTGGGCCAAGCCGGCCGATGCCGGTGAAAAGTGGGAAGACGTGTACGTGGTGCGCCTGGAGGACGGCACGCTGGCGCCGCATACCGGCGCCATGCCTGCCACGCTGTTCGTGGACGAGGCGGTGGCGGCGCCGGGCCTGGGGGTCGCGCCGGCCGCGCTGCGCGTGTGCAGCGCGCTGTCGCTGCTGCGCCAGGAGGCGCATCGCAAGTCGCTGGACGAATACGCCGCCCTGTGCGGCGTGCCGGCGGCCAAGATCGCCGAACTGGCCGAGCGCTTCACCAGCCACGGCAAGCGCGCGGTGGCGGATGCGCATGGCGGCACCATGAGCGGCGCGGGCTTCTACACCGCCTACGCCATCGCCATGCTCAACACGCTGGTGGGCAACCTCAACGTCGAGGGCGGCCTGGTGCTGGACGCCGGCCCGTTCCCGCCCTACGGCGCCGGGCCGCGCTACAACATCGCGGGCTTCGTCAACCGCGCCACGCCCAAGGGCGTGGCCCTGTCGCGCAACCGCTTTCCGTACGAGAAGTCGAGCGAGTTCAAGCGCAAGCAGGCCGCCGGCCAGCCGGTCTATCCGGCCGCCGCACCCTGGTATCCGGCCACGGGCGGCCTGAGCTCCGAGATGCTGGCGTCGGCGCTGGCGGGCTATCCGTATCGCGCCAAGGTCTGGTTCAACCACATGAGCAACCCGATCTACGGCATTGCCGGGTTCAGGAACGTGCTGCTGGACAAGCTGAAGGACCCGAAGATCCTGCCGCTGGCGGTGTCGATCAATCCGTTCATCAACGAGACCAACGCGCTGGCCGACTACATCGTTCCCGACACCGTCACCTACGAAAGCTGGGGCGTGTCGGCGCCGTGGGCCGACGTGGTGGCCAAGGCGTCGACGGTGCGCTGGCCGGCGGTCGAACCCCGCGTGGCGCGCACCGCCGACGGCGCCCCGGTGTGCCTGGAGTCGTTCCTGATCGCCTGCGCCAAGCGCATCGGCATGCCGGGCTTCGGCGCCAACGCCATCGCCGATGCGGACGGCAACCACTATCCGCTGGACACGGCCGAGGATTTCTTCCTGCGCGGCATCGCCAACATCGCCTTCGGCGCCGGGCGGCCGGTGCCCGAGGCCAGCGACGACGATCTTGAGCTGACCGGCGTGGCGCGCTACCGCGATGCGCTGCAAGGCAAGCTCAAGCCCGAGGAGTGGCGCCGCGTGGCCATGGTGATGAGCCGCGGCGGACGTTTCGATCGCGTGCGCGACGCCTGGACCGATGCCGGCCAGACCCGCCAGGCCTGGGCCAAGCCCTTGCAGGTGTGGAGCGAGGAATTGGCCGGGTTCCGCCATGCCATGACGGGCGAGCGCTACAGCGGCTGCCCCACCTGGTATCCGGCGCGGCTGGCCGACGGACGCGACGTGCGCCAGCAGTATCCGCGGGCGGACTGGCCGTTCCTGTTGAGTTCGTTCAAGTCCAACCTGATGAGTTCGATGTCGATCGGCGTGGACCGGCTGCGCCAGGTGCATCCGCACAATCCGGTGTCGATCAATCGGCAGGACGGCGAGCGGCTGGGCCTGCGCAACGGCGATCGGGTGCGCATCGTCACGCCGGGCGGCGCGGTGACCGGGCTGGCGCTGCTGCGCGACGGCATCCAGCCGGGCGCGGTCGGCATCGAGCACGGCTATGGCCACACCGAACTGGGCGCGCGCGCCCACCTGGTCGATGGCAAGCCGATGCCGCACGATCCGGCGCTGGCGGCGGGCGTGAACCTGAACGACCTGGGCTTCGGCGACGCGACGCGCGGCGATCATGCCAACGTCTGGATCGACTGGGTCTCGGGCGCGGCGGTGCGGCAAGGGTTGCCGGCGCGCATCGAGCGGGCCTGAGGCCGCGCGGTGATGCCGGGACGACGCCGCCGCTGGCGGCGGCGAGCGGCCCCGGCGCGCTAGCGCAGCACGGTGTCGGCCACCAGTTCCAGCCCGCCGGCAGGCACGTCGGTTTCCACCGGCGTGCCGCCCAGGTCGCCGGGCTGCGGCATGGCCGTGCCCGAGCGGCTGACGCGGATCTCGACGCGCACGCGGCCGGCGCTGGACAGCAGCGCCTGCGGCGACATGGCATTGCTGTCGTCGAGCGTGAAGGCGCGCGGCAGATCGGCGGCGCGCAGCCGCAACACGGCCAGCGGCATGCGCGACCCCGAGGCGGGGCGCGCCAGGATGAAGACCGTGTCGGTCGCTTGCACCTGGGCCATCAAGGCGGGCGCGATGCGCGCCTGGCCGCTGACGCTGCCCGGGGCGGCGGTCTGGCTCGCGGGCGGCTTGGCGGCGGACGTTTGCGGGGGCGAGGATTGCGCGGCTGCCATTGCCGCTGCCTGGGTTTGGCCGGGCATCTGGCCGGGCATCCGGCCTGGCGTCGCAGGCGGCGCGCCGCTTGCCGATGCGACCGCGCGCGCCTGCGCGATATTGGATTCGATCTGGCGCGCGGCTTCGGAGTCCGGCGGCAGCAGCGCCTGCAGGCGTTGCCAGTATTCCAGCGCCTGGGCGGCGTCGCCACGGCGCAGGGCCATCATGCCGGCCAGCGCCAGGGCCTTGGGCTGGTCCGGATTGGCGGCCAGCGCCTGCGCCACCGCCGCGATCGAGGCGGCGTCCGGCGCGCCCTGGTTGGCCGATAGCAGCGCGTCCGCCAGGTCGGCCAGCACCTGCGGCTGCGCCGGGACCAGCCGCAGCACTTCGCGATAGGCGGCGGCCGCGTCGCCGTAGCGGCCCAGCGTTTCGTAGGAGCGCGCCAGCGTGTACCAGCCGTCGGCGTCGTCGGGCGTGGCGCGCAGGCGCTGGGCCAGCGCGTTGATGGCCAGCGCCATGGTGTCGCCGTCGTCGCCGGCATGGGGTTCGGCGGTGACGGCCGTGGCGGCGCTGGCGGCGGCGCGCGGGTTGCCCAGGTGGTTGTAGAGCAGGGCCGCCGCCAGCGGCAGCGCCAGGCTCAGCAGGCAGGCGGCGGCGATGCCGGCGCGTTGGCCGCCGACCGCCGCGCGGCCGGGGTGGCGTTGGGCCAGGTCCTGCAGCAGGTCGCGTTGCAGTTCCTCGTCGGCGCGCATGGCCGCCTCGGCGCTCAGGGCGCCGTCGCGCTGGTCGCGCCGCAATTGTTCGCGCTGCGCCAGATAGAAGGCGCGCAGGCCGCTGTCGGCCGCGTCGTCGCGCGTCGGTGGCGGGCGCCGCAACAGCGGCGGCACCAGGCACAGCAGGGTGGCCAGCAGCAAGCCCAGCACGGCAAGCCAGAGCGGCGTCATGATCCGGTATCCAGGTAGCGGGCCGCGCGGGCGCGTTCATCGGCGGTCAGCGGCGCGCGGCTGCGGGGCCGTCGCGCCACGGTGCGCCACAGCACCGCGAAGCCCAGCGCCAGCAGCGCGAACGGGCCGAGCCACAGCAGCCAGGTGATCGGCTTGAAGGGCGGCTCGTAGCGCACGAAATCGCCGTAGCGGTCTTCGAAGAAACGCATGATCTGGGCGTCGCTGCGGCCTTCGGCCAGCTGGCTGCGGATCAGGTTGCGCATGTCGTGCGCCAGCGGCGCGTTGGATTCGGCCAGCGACTGGTTCTGGCACACCAGGCAGCGCAGGCCGTGCGCCAGTCGTTCGGCGCGTTGCTCCAGCGCGGGTGGCAGCGGGGGAAACGGCGACTGGGCCTGGACCGGCGCGGCCAGCCACGCCGCCAGCCACAGCGCCAGCAAGGGCGCGGCCAACCAGCGCAACGGGCGGCGGCCAGGGCGTCCCGCGGCCCGGCCGCCGGTCTTGCCGGGAGATCGAGGCGGGCGCCAGGCGCCAGCGCGAGGGGTTGGCCGCTGCCTCATTGCAGCGCCTCGATCATCGGTTGCAACCGCGTGCGCCAGATCTCCGGCGTGATCAGGCCCAGTTGCCGGTAGCGGATACGGCCGGCGCCATCGATGACGAAGGTCTCGGGCACGCCGTACACACCGTATTCGATGCCGACGCGGCCGTCGACGTCGCTGGCGGAGGCCTGGTACGGATTGCCATGGCGTGCCAGCCAGGCACGCGCGTCTTCCGGCTTGTCCTTGTAGTTCAGGCCGTACAGCGGCACGCCGTGGCGCTGCGCAACTTCCCGCAGCACCGGCAATTCCTCGCGGCACGGCGCGCACCACGAGGCCCACACGTTCAGCAGCCAGACCTTGCCGCGCATCGATTGCACCTCCAGCCGCTCGCCCGGCGCCTGCAGCAGCGGCAGGCCGATGGCGGGAGCGGGCTTGTCGATCATGGCCGAGGGCACGGCGCGCGGATCGCGCGACAGGCCCATGGCCAGGAAGACGGCCATGGCCAGGAAGACGGCGAGCGGCACCAGGTAGCGCAGCATGTCAGTAGCCCTCGCGCGAGGCGGCCGGCATGGCGCCGGCGCGGGGATGGGGCGCGCGCACCGTTTCCTGGCGGTAGCGCCTGTCGCCCGCCGCCAGCAGGCCGCCGAGCGCCATCAGCAGGCAGCCCGACCAGATCCACGCCATGAACGGCTTGACCTGGATGCGCACCGTCCAGGCCGTGGCGCCGGCCGGTTCGCCCAGCGCCACGAACAGGTCGCGGGAGAAACCGCTGTCGATCGCGGCCTGGCTCAGCGGCATGTCCTGCACCGTGTAGTGGCGCTTTTCCGGGTACAGCGTGGTCACGGGCTGGCCGTCGGCGCGGGTGACGCGGAACTCGGCGCGCTGCGCGCTGTAGTTGGGGCCGCTGGCGGGCGCCAGCGCGGTGAAGGTGAAGCGGTAGCCGCCAGCCTCCTGCTCGGCGCCCAGCTCCAGCCGCAGTTCCTGCTTGACCTCGTAGCCGTTGGCCAGGGTGGCGCCGGCGATGAAGACGCCGATGCCGGCGTGGGCCAGCAGCATGCCGTACCAGGCGCGCGGCTGGCGCGCCAGCCGCCGCGGCCAGTGGCCGTCGCCGTCGGTCAGGCGCTGCCAGGCGTGCGCCGCCGCGCTGGCGACCGACCAGGCCGCCAGCCACAGGCCCAGGACCACCAGCGGCGAGCCCAGCCGCGCCGGGCCGGGCATGGCCAGCGGCAGCAGCACCGCCGTGGCCACGCTGACCGCGAACGCGATGCCCAGGCGCCGGCCCAGCTCGGGCACCTTGGCCTGCTTCCAGCGCGCCACCGGGCCGACGCCCATCAGGAAGATGGCCGGCGTCATCAGCGGCACGAACACGGCCTCGAAGTAGGGCGGGCCGATCGAGATCTTGCCCCAGTCCAGCACGTCCAGCACCACTGGATACAGCGTGCCCAGCAGCACCGAGGCGGCCGCCACGGTCAGCACCACGTTGTTGGCCAGCAGCAGCGATTCGCGCGACAGCAGGGCGAAACCGCCGCCCAGGCCGACCTTGGGCGCGCGCCAGGCGTACAGCGCGAGCGAGCCGCCGACCACCAGGGTCATGAAACCCAGGATGTACAGGCCGCGGCCCGGATCGACCGCGAAGGCGTGCACCGAGGTCAGCACGCCGGAGCGCACCAGGAAGGTACCCAGCAGGCTGAGCGAGAACGCGCAGATGGCCAGCAGCACCGTCCAGCTGCGGAAGGCGCCGCGCCGCTCGGTGACGATGAGCGAATGGATCAGCGCGGTGCCCGCCAGCCACGGCATGAAGGAGGCGTTCTCGACCGGGTCCCAGAACCACCAGCCGCCCCAGCCCAGCACGTAGTAGGCCCAGGCGCTGCCGAGCAGGATGCCGATGGTCAGGAAGGTCCAGGCCGCCAGCGTCCACGGCCGCACCCAGCGCGCCCACAGGGCGTCCAGCTCGCCCGACAGCAGCGCCGCGATGGCGAAGGCGAACGCCACCGAGAAGCCGACATAGCCCATGTACAGCATGGGCGGGTGCACGATCATGCCCGGGTCCTGCAGCAGCGGGTTGAGATCACGGCCGGCCATGGCCGGCGGCATCAGGCGTTCGAAGGGATTGGACAGGAACAGCAGGAACAGCAGGAAGCCGGCGCTGATCCAGCCCATCACCGCCAGCACCCGGGCGACGAAGGCCGGCGGCAGGCGCGCGCTGCGCAGCGCCACCGCCAGGGTCCAGGCGCTGAGCAGGTACAGCCACAGCAGCAGCGAGCCTTCGTGGCCGCCCCAGACAGCAGCGAAGCGGTAGGCGGCGGGCAGGTCGGCGTGCGAGTTGGCCGCCACGTACAGCACCGAATAGTCGTTTTGCAGGAACGACCAGGCCAGGCAGCCCATGGCCACGGTGGCCAGGCCGAACTGCGCCACGGCCGCCGGCCTCGCCACCGCCATGCCCGGCCGCCAGGCCGTGGCGGCGCCGACCAGCGGCAGCGTGCCTTGCACCAGCGCCGCCAGCAGCGCCAGGATCAGGCTGAAAAGGCCGATCTCCGGGATCATCGCGCGTCCGCCCGCGCCGTGTTGCTGGTGGCGCCAGCGGCGGCCCGCTTGAGCGCGTCGGCGGCCTCGGGCGGCATGTAGTTCTCGTCGTGCTTGGCCAGCACCTCCGATGCATGGAGCACGCCGTCGGCGTCGAGCTTGCCGGCGGCCACCACGCCCTTGCCCTCGCGGAACAGGTCGGGCAGCAGGCCCTGGTAGGTGACGGGAACCGCGTGCGCGGTGTCGGTGACGATGAAGCGCAGCCGCAGGCCATCGCGTTGAACCGAGCCTTCCTGCACCAGTCCGCCGACGCGGAAACTGCCGCTGGCGGGCGCCTCGCGCGCCGCCACCTGGGTTGGCGTGAAGAAGAACACCAGGTTCGATTGCAGCGCATTGAGCACCAGCGCGACGGCCGCGGCCAGCAGGCCCAGGCCGCCCAGCAGCGCCAGCACGCGGCGCCGGCGCGGGCTCATCGGCCGTCCCCGGCGCGCAGGCGGGCGGCGCGGCGGCGCGCCCGCGCCCGGCGCCACAGCGTGCCGGCTTCCCAGGCAATCAGGGCGAGTGTGACGCCGTAGGCGCCCAGCAGGTAGGGGCCATGGCCCTGCAACGAGAACAGCGCGTCCCAGCTCATCGGCGCTCCCGGGGCGGTTCGGCCGAGGCCGGCTCGCGTTCGGCGATGATGCCGCGCACCCGCGCCAGCGACGCGGCCGCGCTGTACAGCCAGAACGCCGCCACCATCAGCAGCATGGCCGCCAGCATGACGCGGGCCATGCTGGGGGCGGTGGTCAGGTTGATCGAGGCGCCCTGGTGCAGCGTGCTCCACCAGCGCACCGAGAAATAGATGATGGGCACGTTGACCACGCCGGCCAGCAGCAGGATGGCGCCGCCGCGGTCGCCGCGGCGCGGATCGTCGCTGGCCGCCTGCAGCGCCATGAAGCCCAGGTACAGGAACAGCAGGATCAGTTCCGAGGTCAGGCGCGCGTCCCACACCCACCAGGCGCCCCAGGTCGGCTTGCCCCACAGCGCGCCGGTCCACAGCGTCAGGAACGTGAACAGGGCACCGGTGGGCGCCAGCGCCCGCATCATCATGAACGACAGCCGCGTCTGCAGGATCAGGCCGAGCGCGGCGTACAGCGCCATCACCAGGTACAGGAACATCGACATCCAGGCCGCCGCCACGTGGATGAAGAGGATGCGGTAGACCTCGCCCTGCTGGCTGTCGACCGGGGCCTTGACCAGGCCCACGTAGAGGCCGGCGGCGGCGAACAGCGCCGCGGCCAGCCCCAGCCACGGGATCAGCCTGCCGGCCAGAGGATAGAAGCGCTGCGGCGCGGCGTAGCGCAGCCAGCCGGGACGCGCGGGCGGGGTCGGCAGCAGGGTGAGATGCGGGGGCGAATGCATGATGGCCGGTCCTCAGTCCAACGCCACGCGCAGCGCGGCCGAGGCGCTCCACGGGCACAGCAGCAGCGCCAGGCACAGGCCGGCGCCCAGCAACGACAATTGCGGACCGGCGCCCAGGCCGGCGTGGACGGCCGCCACCGCGCCGCTGCCGAAGATCAGCACCGGCACGTACAGCGGCAGCACCAGCAGCGGCAGCAGCGCGCCGCCGCGCAGGCCCAGCGTCAGCGCCGCGCCCAGCCCGCCGACCAGCGCCAGCGTCGGCGTGCCCAGCAGCAGCGACAACGCCAGCACGCCGATGGCGCCCGGCGTCAGGCCGAACTGCAGCGCCAGCACCGGGCTGGCCAGGATCAGCGGCAGGCAGCTGCTGAACCAGTGCGCGGCCAGCTTGGTGGCCACCAGCACGGGCAGGGGGTGCGGCGACACCAGCAGCTGCTCCAGCGCGCCGTTGTCGTAGTCCTGGGCGAAGGGGCGTTGCAGCGTCAGCAGGATGCCGAGCAGGGCGCAGACCCACAGCACGCCCGGGCCAATGGCAGCCAGCAGCGCCGGGTCGGGGCCGATGGCCAGCGGGAACAGCGAACCCGCCACCACGAAGAACAGCGTCGCGCCCAGCGTTTCCGCCGGCCGCCTCCAGGCCAGCCGCAGTTCACGGCGCGCCAACTGCCACAGCGTTGCCAGCATCGGCGTAGTCGTCCATGTCCAGGGTTTGCGTGTCGGCCAAGGCCAGGTCCGGGGGGCGGTGCGAGGCCACCACGGCCAGGCCGCCGCCGGCCAGGTGCGCGGCCAGCGCCTGGTCCAGCAGCGCGAGGCTGGCGGCGTCCAGCCCCGCGTCGGGCTCGTCCAGCAGCCACAGCGGCTTGCGCGCCAGCACCGTGGCGGCCAGCGCCAGCCGTCGGCCCTGGCCTTGCGACAGGCGCGCCGCCGGCTGGTCGGCGCAGGCCTGCAGGCGCCAGGCGCGCAGCGCCGGGCCGGCGTCGACCGCGGGCGCGCCGGCGATCGCCAGCGCATAGCGCAGGTTGTCGGCCGCGCTCAGTTCGCCGCACAGCCCGTTGCCGTGCGACAGGAACGCCATCTGCGCATAGTAGGCGGCCGGATCGCGGCGGATGTCGCGGCCGCGCCATTGCACGCCGCCCGCCAGCGGCCGCAGCAGGCCGGCCAGCATGCGCAACAGGCTGGTCTTGCCGCTGCCGTTGGCGCCGCGCACCCGCAGCAGCTGGCCGGGAGCCAGCGCCAGGTCGATGGGGGCCGCCGCGCCGCGCCGGCCGACCAGACCGAGCGCGCGCAGGCCGGCGTCCGCCGCGGCGTTGGCGCTGTCCGCCCCGGCGCCGGCCAGGGCGGCGAAGGGTGGATCAGCGGGCCGCATGCGGGCTTTCCGTTCCGTTCAGGCCGGGCACCGACGACAGTTCGCCGGGCGGAATGTTGGGCAGCTTGTGGGCGATGCCCTTGTGGCAGTCGATGCAGGTCTTGCTCTTGTCGGCCAGGTAGGTCGAATGCATGTTCTGGGCGCGCACGCTCTGGCGCGTGAAATCCATGTAGTCGTAGTTGTGGCAGTTGCGGCATTCCAGCGAATCGTTGGCCTTGAAGCGGGCCCATTCGTGCCTGGCCAGCTCCAGCCGCTTGTCGACGAATTTCTCGCGCGTGTCGATGGTGCCGAAGATCTTGCCCCAGACCTCCTTGGACGCTTGCATCTTGCGGGCGATCTTGTCGGTCCAGTTGTGCGGCACGTGGCAGTCGGAACACAGGGCGCGCACGCCCGAGCGGTTGGTGAAGTGGATGGTGCCCTTGAGTTCGGCGTAGACGTTGTCGCGCATCTCGTGGCAGCCGGTGCAGAACTTCTCGGTGTTGGTGAATTCCATGGCGGTGTTGAAGGCGCCCCAGAACAGGATGCCGCCGATGAAGCCGCCCACCGTCAGGAAACCCAGGCTGAAGTGCACGCTGGGCCGGCGGATGATGTTCCAGTAGCGCTTGATGAGTTTGACCATGGCGGTTCCCCGTGCCTTACTTCTTGTCGGACGCCGGGGCGGTCAGGCGCTTGAGGATCACGTCGATGTCCTGGTAGGTGTTGGACACCAGCGGTTTGGCCTCGGCCTGCGGCACGTGGCACTGCACGCAGAAGTAGCGCCGCGGCGACACCTCGGCCAGCACGTTGCTGTCGCGATCCATGTAGTGAGTCACGCTCAGCGGCGGCGCCTGGGTCTCCTCGGTGTTGACGCGGGCGTGGCAGGCCAGGCAGCGGTTGAAGTTCTTGTCGATCTGGTAGCCGTCGATGCTGTGCGGGATGGTGGGCGGTTGCATCGAATAGGTGCGCATCCGCTTGATGTCCTTGTTCTCGATCGGGCTGATCAGCGGCGGGTCGGTCTCGTCGGCGATGGGCGTGGGGCCGCGCATCGGGTCCTGTACCTCGAACGGCGGCGCGGCCCAGGCCGCGATGCTACAGGCTGCGCACAATACGAAAGCGAGGGCGCGTCGATTCATGGCTGTCTCCGGTGCGTCAGACCTTGACGATCTTGACCGCGCACTTCTTGAAGTCGGTCTGGAACGAGATCGGGTCGGTGGCGTCCAGCGTGACCTTGTTGATCAGCTGGCCGGCATCGAACCACGGCACGAACACCAGGCCGCGCGGCGGCTTGTCGCGCCCGCGCGTTTCCAGCCGGGTGCGCATCTTGCCGCGCCGCGAGATGATCTCGACCTCGACCCCGCGCCGCAGGCCCATGGCCTGCGCGTCGTCCGGGTGCATGAAACAGACCGCGTTGGGAAAGGCCCGGTACAGCTCGGGCACCCGCCGCGTCATCGAGCCGGAGTGCCAGTGTTCCAGCACCCGTCCGGTCGACAGCCAGAACGGATACTCCTTGTCCGGCGATTCGGGGGGCGGCTCGTAGGGCAGGGCATAGATGATGGCGCGGCCGTCCGGGTTGCCGTAGAACTCGAAGCCGGCGCCCGGCTTGACGTACGGATCGCTGCCCTCGCGGTAGCGCCACAGCGTTTCCTTGCCCTTGACCACCGGCCAGCGCAATCCGCGCACCTCGTGGTAGGTGTCGAAGGGCGCCAGGTCGTGGCCGTGGCCGCGGCCGAATTCGGCATATTCCTCGAATAGCCCCTTCTGCGCATAGAAGCCGAAGGCATCGGCCTCCTGGTTGGCGTAGTCCTTGTCGCGCTCGGTGTTGGGATAGCGGTTGACCTTGCCGTTGGCGAACAGCACGTCGAACAGGGTCTTGTCGCGGTATTCGGGTTTCTTGGCCAGCAGGTCGGCCGGCCAGACTTCCTCGACCTTGAAGCGCTTGGAAAACTCCATCAGCTGCCACAGGTCGGAACGCGCCTGGCCCGGCGCGTTGACCAACTGGTGCCAGAACTGCGTGCGGCGCTCGGCGTTGCCGTAGGCGCCTTCCTTCTCCACCCACATGGCGGCCGGCAGGATCAGGTCGGCCGAGATGGTGGTGACGGTCGGGTAGGCGTCGGACACGACAATGAAGTTGTCCGGATTGCGGTAGCCCGGCAGCCCCTCGTTCATCAGGTTGGCGGCCGCCTGCATGTTGTTGTTGACCATCACCCAGTAGGCGTTGATCTTGCCGTCTTTCAGCATGCGGTTCTGCAGCACCGCGTGCGCCCCGACCTTCTCCGGGATGGTGCCGGCCGGCAACTGCCAGATTTCCTCGGCGTGGGCGCGGTGCTTGGGATTGGTCACCACCAGGTCGGCCGGCAGCCGATGCGAGAACGTGCCAACCTCGCGCGCCGTGCCACAGGCCGAGGGCTGGCCGGTCAGCGAGAACGGGCTGTTGCCCGGCGTCGAGATCTTGCCGGTCAGCAGGTGGATGTTGTAGACCATGTTGTTGGCCCACACCCCGCGCGTGTGCTGGTTAAAGCCCATGGTCCAGAACGACGTCACCCGCAGCTTGGGGTCGGCGTACATTTCGGCCAGGTCCTGCAGCGACTTCTTCGGCACGCCCGTCAGCTTGGCGGTGTAGTCCAGGTCGTAGCGCGACACGAACTTGGCGAACTCGTCGAACGTCATCGGCTTGGAGCCGCCCGCGTCGTTGGCGTTCTTGGCCGCCTTCTGCAGCGGATGGTCGGGCCGCAGCCCGTAGCCGATATCGGTATTGCCCTCGCGGAACACCGTGTGCTTGTCGACGAACTCGCGGTTCACGCGCTTGGTCTGGATGATGTGGTTGGCGATGTAGTTCAGGATCGCCAGGTCGGTCTGCGGCGTGAAGGTCAGCGTCAGGTCGGCCAGCTCGTAGGAGCGGTGCTCGAAGGTCGACAGCACCGCCACCTTGGTCTTGGGCGCCGACAGCCGCCGGTCGGTGACGCGGGTCCACAGGATCGGATGCATCTCCGCCATGTTCGAGCCCCACAGGACGAACACGTCGGCGTTCTCGATATCGTCATAACAGCCCATCGGCTCGTCGGCGCCGAAGGTCCGCATGAACCCCACCGCCGCCGACGCCATGCAGTGGCGCGCGTTCGGGTCCAGGTTGTTGGAGCGGAACCCCGCCTTCATCAGCTTGAGCGCGGCATAGCCTTCCCACACCGTCCACTGGCCCGAGCCGAACATGCCGACGCCCTCCGGCCCCTTGTCCTTGAGCACGCGCTTGAACTGCTCGGCCATCACGTCGAAGGCCTGGTCCCACGACACCGGCGCGAACTCGCCATCCTTGGCGTACTTGCCGTCCTTCATGCGCAGCAGCGGCTGCGTCAGCCGGTCGTTGCCGTACATGATCTTGGACAGGAAATAGCCCTTGACGCAGTTCAGCCCCTTGTTGACCTCGGCATTGAAGTCGCCATGCGTGGCCACCACCTGGTTGTCCTTGACCGCGACGTTCACGCCGCAACCGGTCCCGCAGAACCTACAGGGCGCCTTGGACCACTTGAGCTTGGCCGCCTCCGACTCGGTCACGATGTTCTGCGTGTAGCCCACCACCGGAATCCCCGCCACCGTGGCGGCCGCGGCGGCGGCGGACTGCTTGATGAAATCCCTACGGGCCATTGCCATCGTCGATCTCCTCGTTCATCGCGGCCAGCGTGTCGGCGTGCTGGTACACCAGCGCCGACGCCAGCACGCCATCCAGTCGCTGGATCTGCGAGATCCGCGCCATCATGTCGTCAGTGGAGGGGGCTTCCAGCGTCACCACCAGCTTGCCCGTCTCGGACGCGCCATGGATCTCGGCGCCCGCGATCGCGAGCACCGCAAGGCGCACCTCGTCCAGCCGCCGCGGCGTGGCATGCACGACCAGGCTGGCGATATGCAATTCGGGGGAAGCCGGCGCGGCGGCCGGGGAAGGATGCGCGGACATGGGGTCGGTTCCGTCGGTACGCATCAGCTGCCCGGCGGACCGGCAAACAACTGATAGAACCAAACCATGAAACCGTAGCCCGCGACGATGATCACCGTAAGAACGGGGGCCATGACCGCCGTCAGGAACAGAAAACTTCGCAGTTCCTGCGGCTTAGTGTAGCCATCAGACTCGTTTGACACACACCACCTCACCAGACAGTCGGGGTATTGCGTTTAACGTGCGGATGTCGAAGTTTTTAGCAGATGCGTTTCAGACGCGTCAATGTTGCACCACAGCGCAATAATTCGCGGTGGCATTATGTGCTGATATATATAACGAGAGGAACAGCGCACTCCCCACTCATCCCCACTCAATAAGCGACTGAACGCGAACCCAGCCCCCGGGACCCGCGACCGCGAACGGATCGCGTATGTCCATGCAGGCCGCGCAGGGCGGCCCAAGCAAGATGTCCATGGCCAGCAATCAAATACAGGCCGTATCAATCAACCGCTAACCAATCGCCCCATAGATCCGCCGCGCCTCGGCGGCATCCGCCACCGGCCGCCCCAAAGCAATCGCCCCTTCCACCGCCTGCCGCACCAACTCGCCATTTCCCGAAGCCACCGAACCATCCCGCAGCTTCAGATTATTCTCGAACCCCACTCGCATATGCCCCCCGAACGCCGCTGCCGTCGTCACGCAGGCATTCTCCTGCGCCCCGAACGCGCACACCGCCCACGGCAGCGAATGATCGTAGGCCGCCAGGAACGGCAGCAGGTCATAGGCCGACGACGTCTGTCCCACGCTGTAGCGCCCCAGCACGAACAGCACCGACCACGCGCCCGGCGGCACCAGCCCCCGCGCGCGCAGCGACAGCCAGCGCCGCACATCGCCCTCGTCGTACAGAATGATCTGCGTCATGATGCGCCGCTCTGCCACCCAGGCCAGGAACGCCGCCAGCTCGTCTTCCGGAATCTCCGGCACGGCGATCTCGCGCAGGCCGATCGACACCGCTTCCGGCTGCAGCTCGCGCACCAGGGCCATCTGCTCGGCCGCCTTGTACACGCCGGCCGCCTCGCTCGTCACCTGCACCAGCAGCTCGTCGCCGACCGCGCGGCGCACCGCCGCCAGCGCATCGCGGTAGGCCTGCGCGTCCAGCAGATGGCTGCCGTCCGGCTTGCGCACGTGCATGTGCATCATTGCCGCGCCCGCGTCCAGGCAGGCGCGGGCTTCCTGGGCCAGGGCCTCGGCCGTCAGCGGCACCGCCGGATGGTCGGCGGCCTTCTTGTAGGCGCCGTTGGGCGCCACCGTCACGATGACGGGCGACTCGGCCAGGGCGGGGCGGGGGAACTGGACGGCGCTCACGGCTGGATCTCCGGCAGTTCCGGCGCGATCAGGTCCAGGCCCGCGCGCAGCAGCCGGTCATAGCGCGCGCGCTCGGCGGCGATGGTCTCCGGCGTCCAGGCATAGAAACCTTCGCCCGCCTTCATGCCGTGGCGGCCGTCGGCGGCGCGCTCGGTCAGGCAGCGCGCCGGATGGTCGTCATTGCAGAACGTCGGGTACATGGTCGCGCCCGCCGCCGCGTGCACGTCGATGCCGGCGTGGTCGCGCTGCATCACCGGCCCGGCCGCCAGGAAGCGGAAACCGAAACCGAAGCGCACCGCCGCGTCCACGTCCTCGGGCGAGGCGATGCCGCGGTCGATCAGGTTGAAGGCCTCGCGCGACAGCGCGTGCTGCAGGCGGTTGGCCAGGAAACCCGGCAGGTCCTGCCGCACCTTCACCGGCACGCTGCCGCAGCGGCGCATGAAGGCGATCAGCGCGTCGGCGCGGGCCTCGTCGCTGGTCTCGGCCATCACCACCTCGACCAGCGGCACCAGGTGCGCCGGCATGAAGAAGTGCAGGCCCAGCATGCGCTCGCGCGTGGCCAGCCCCTGGCCGATGGCGCTGATCGGGAAACTGGAACTGTTGCTCGCCAGGATGGCGTCGGGCCGCGCGCGGCGCACCAGCTCGGCGAACAGCGCCTGCTTGATGTCCAGCCGTTCCGGCACGCACTCGATCACCAGATCGACGCTGGCCCAGTCCACCTGGTCCAGGCTGGCGGCCGTGGCCAGTTGCGCCACCTGGGCCTCGCGGCCGATGGTCTTGAGATTGTCGGCCACCCGCGCCGGCAATGCGGCCGCGCGCGCCGCGTCCGGCTCGATCACCGTCGTGCGGCAGGCGGCGCGCGTCAGCACCACCGCCACGTCGGCGCCCATGGTGCCGCCGCCCACCACCACCGCATGCGCCGCGCCCGGATTGGGCAGGGCCTTCGCGTCCGTCTGCATGGTTTGCTCCTTGTTCTGAACCCGCTGTTGCATCTCTCGTCTGTGCCCGCGCTTGTGTCGGCGCGCATGACTGTATTGGGCGCCGAGTGTAGAGAAGCTTGTTTGATTGATGAATCAGATTTTTTGGATAGAATGATCGACAATTCGGATCAATGAGCCAGGCGCAGGACGGCATGCAAATCAATCTTTCGATGCGCGACATCGACACCACCCTGGTGCTGGGCCGCACCCTCAACTTCCGCCAGGCGGCGGCGCAGTTGCACCTGTCGCAGTCGGCCCTGTCCACGCAGATCCAGCGCATCGAGGAGGCGCTGGGCGTGCGGCTGTTCGACCGCACCACCCGCACCGTGCGGCTGACGGCGGCGGGCGAGGTCTTCATGCAGCAGGCCGCCGCCCTGCAGGTAGCCTTCCGCGACGCCATTGCCGCGGTCAGCGGCATCGCCAGCGCCGAGCACGGCCAGGTGTCGGTGGCGGCGCTGCCGTCGCTGGCCGCGCGCCTGTTGCCGCGGGTGTTGATGGCCTACCGCCAGGCGCATCCGCAGGTGGCGCTGAAGGTGCGCGACACGCTGTCGGGGCCGGCCTTCGACCTGGTGCGCGCCGGCGACGTGGACTTCGCGCTGACCGCCGCCGATCCGCAGCACGCCGACCTGCATTACCAGCCGCTGATGTCCGACAGCTTCCTGCTGCTGATCCCCGAGGCGCATCCGCTGGCGCGATCCAGGGGGCCGCTGCGCTGGGCCGACACGGCCGGCGCGGCGCACGTGTCGATGGTGCATCCGAGCAGCGTGCGCCAGTACACCGAATGGGCCTTCCTGCAGAATCGCATCCGCTTCACGCCGGCCTTCGAGGCCGAACACCTGACCACCATCGTGGCGATGGTGGAGTGCGGTTTCGGGGTGGCGGCATTACCGGAAATCGCGGCCGGCGCGGTGGCGCAGAACGGCATCGTGCAGCGGCCGCTGATCGGCCCGGTGGCCGAACGCTCGATCGGGCTGGTGACGGCGCGCAACCGCAGCCTGCCGCCGGCGGCCGCGGCGCTGGTGGCGATGCTGCGGCAGTATCTGGCTGAAGAGGCGCGGTGAGGTCGCGGCGGGTATGGTGTCAGGCGCCGCGGCGCGCCTGTTCCGACGCCAGGTAGGCGTCGCGCGAGGGCAGCAGGTGCTCGCGGCACAGCGTCATCAGCGCGGCGCGGTCGCCGTCGCGCAGGGCGTGGATCATGGCCCAGTGTTCCTGGCGGGCGCGTTCGCGGTAATTGGCGGCCGCCAGCGAACCGAAGCGGATCGGATGGGTGCGGCGCGCGTATTCCTCGATGGCCTGGCCCAGCACCGCGTTGTCGAGCAGGCTGAACAACTCGCGGTGAAAACGCTGGTTGCTGCGGAACACGCGGCGCGCGTCGCCATCGGCCACGGCCGCGTCGTGCTCGCGCTGCACCGCGATCAACGCCGCCAGCCGCGCCGGCGGCACCGGCAGCGGCATCAGGCTGGCGGCATGCACTTCCAGCACTTCGCGCAGCGCGTACAGCTCCATCACCTCGCGCGCCGAGAAAGCCCGCACCACCGCGCCGACGTTGCGCTTGCGCTCGACCACGCCCAGCAGCTCCAGCTCCACCAGCACCTGGCGCACCGCGTGGCGCTTCATGTCGAAGCGCGCCATCAGCTCGTCCTCGGTCAGCCGCTCGCGCGGATGCAGCCGGCCGAAGACGATGTCTTCCTCCAGCGCGGCGACCGCCGCCGCCAGGGCGTCGGGCGCTTGGGGTTCGAGGGTGGCGGGGCTGATGGCGTTCATGGGCAAGGGGGAAAGGCGTTATTGCTTGGGCACGGTGTCGCGGGTGGCGCCGGCCCGCAGGAAGTCGAAGTCCACGCCCTGGTCGGCCTGCGTCACGGTCTGCAGGAACAGCTTGCGGTAGCCGCGCTCGGCCGCCGGACGCTCGACCGGGCCGGCCGCCATGCGGCGCGCCAGCTCGGCATCCTCGACCAGCAGGGCGATTTCGCGCCGCGCCACCGACAGGCGGATCCGGTCGCCATTTTGCACGTAGGCGAGCGGTCCGCCAATCGCGGCCTCCGGGGTGACGTGCAGCACGATGGTGCCGGCCGCCGTGCCGCTCATGCGGCCGTCGGAAATCCGCACCATGTCCTTGACGCCGGTGCGCGCCAGCTTCTTGGGGATCGGCATGTAGCCGGCCTCGGGCATGCCGGGCGCGCCGGTGGGGCCGATGCGCTTGAGCACCAGCACGTCGTCGGCGGTCACGTCCAGCGCCTCGTCGTCGATGCGGCGGGCCATGTCCTCGGCGTCCTCGAACACCACCGCGCGGCCTTCGTGCTCCATCAGCTTGGGATTGGCGGCCGACTGCTTGATGATGGCGCCGCCGGGCGCCAGGTTGCCGCGCAGCACGGCCAGGCCGCCCACCGGATAGATGGGCGCGGCGACGCTGCGGATCACGTCCTGCTTGAACGGCGCGGGGGCGTCGTCCAGTTCCTCGCCCAGGGTGCGGCCCGAGACGGTCAGCGCGTCCAGGTGCAGCAGCGGGCGCAGTTCGCGCAGCAGCGCCAGCATGCCGCCGGCGTGGTGGAAGTCTTCCATGTAGTGCTGGCCGGAGGGCTTGAGGTCCACCAGCACGGGCGTCTCGCGGCTCATGCGGTCGAGCCCGGCCAGGTCGATATTGATGCCCAGGCGGCCGGCGATGGCGGTCAGGTGCACGATGCCGTTGGTCGAGCCGCCGATGGCCAGCAGCACGCGCAGCGCGTTCTCGATGGACTTGCCGGTGATGATGCGGTCGGGCGTCAGGCGCGCGGCCGCCATGGCGACGGCGGTGGCGCCGGTGCGCTCGGCCACGCGCACGCGGTCGGCGGTGACGGCCGGGGCGGACGCGCCGCCGGACACCATCATGCCCATGGCCTCGGTCAGGCAGGCCATGGTGCTGGCGGTGCCCATCACCGAACAGGTGCCGACGCTGGCCACCAACTGGTTGTTGACGTCGGCGATCTCGGGCGCGTCGATCTCCTCGGCGCGGTAGCGGCCCCAGTAGCGGCGGCAGTCGGTGCAGGCGCCGACGCGTTCGCCGCGGTGCGAGCCGGTCAGCATCGAGCCGGTCACCAGCTGGATCGCGGGCACGCCGGCGGACGAGGCGCCCATCAACTGCGCCGGCACCGTCTTGTCGCAACCGCCGATCAGCACCACCGCGTCCATCGGCTGCGCGCGGATCATTTCCTCGGTGTCCATCGACATCAGGTTGCGCAGGTACATGCTGGTGGGCTGCGAGAAGCTCTCGTGCACCGAGATGGTGGGGAAGTCCATCGGCAGGCCGCCGGCCAGCATCACGCCGCGCTTGACCGCCTCGATCAGTTGCGGCGCGTTGCCGTGGCAGGGGTTGTAGCTGCTGCCGGTGTTGACGATGCCGATGATGGGACGCGCCAGCGCGTCGTCGGACAGGCCGGCGCCCTTGATGAAGGCCTTGCGCAGGAACAGCGAAAAGCCGGTGTCGCCGTAGTTGGTGAGCCCGCGCGCCACGCCGGTGCTGCGCGCGCCGTCGCTGTCGAAGGGGCCCTGGGCGGGCTTGCCGCCCTTGGTGTCGTCCGTCATTTTGCTTCCCGATAATATTATTGATAATACAGGGCGAAGATCATATACAGCCTGGGAAACGCCCGGCAAGCGCTTTTGCGATAAATATTTATTGATCTCCAAATAAGATCAGTCGATAGAAAAATTCTGATTCATCAATCAAGATTGGCCTCCTACACTGGCGCGGTTGACGAGCCGGGCGTCCGTTCCATTCCTATACCCATCCCGGCAGGAGACCTACATGTCAGACCTGCGTCTGCGGCCCCGCCGCGCCTTGCTGCTTTCCCTGTTGGCCTTGTGTACCGGCGCCGCGGCGCCCGCCGTGGCCGCCGACGCCTATCCCGACAAGCCCATCCGCCTGATCGTGCCGTACCCGCCCGGGGGCGCCACCGACGTGATCGGCCGCGTGCTGGCGCAGGAACTGACCGGCGCGCTGGGCCAGTCGGTGATCGTCGAAAACCGCGCCGGCGCCGCCGGCAACATCGGCGCCGACCAGGTCGCCAAGGCCCAGCCCGACGGCTATACGCTACTGATGGGCGCGCTAACCAGCCATTCGATCAACGCGGCGCTGTACCGCGGCCGCGTCACCTACGACGTGGAAAAGAGCTTCGCGCCGGTGTCCATCGTCGGCACCGTGCCGCTGGTGTTCGTGGTCAACCCCTCGGTGCAGGCCAATGACCTGAAGCAGTTGATCGCGCTGGCCAAGTCGCGCCCGGGCTACGTCACCATGGCGTCGGCCGGCAACGGTTCGCCGCAGCATCTGGCCGGCGAGATGTTCAAGCGCACCGCCGGCGTGGACATCCTGCATGTGCCCTACAAGGGCAGCGGCCCGGCCATGACCGACCTGATGGGCGGCCAGGTGCTCAGCATGATCGAGACCGTGCCGGCCTCGCAGGCCAGCATCAAGGCCGGCAAGCTGCGCGCGCTGGCGGTGACTTCGGCGCAACGCGTCGAGGCGCTGCCGGACGTGCCGACCGCGGCCGAAGCCGGCCTGCCGGGCTTCGAGGTCAGCTCCATGTTCGGCATCGTCGCGCCGGCCGGCACGCCGGCGCCGGTGATCGACCGCCTGAACGGCGAGCTCAAGAAGATCCTGGCCAAGCCGGCGGTCAAGGCTTCGCTGCTGAACCAGGGCGCCATTGCCGAATGGACCAGCCCGGCCGATGCCGGCGCGCGCGTGTCGGCCGAGGTGGCGCGCTGGACCAAGGTCATCGACGAGGCCGGGGTCAAGCCCGAGTAAGGCCTTGCAGGCGGGGGACGCGGCGGCACCGGCGCGTCCCTCGCGTTGCTTCATTTGCGCCACATGCGGGAAATGGTCACAAATTTCCGGCGTTATTGTTTGCATGGTGGATGCCGGGTTGCGCAACGGTCGTGAAGTTGGCTTTCCTCCCGTGAATCGTCCATAGCGCCAAGGGCGATGATGACGCTACAGTTGCCTGGGACGATGAAATAATCCGCAATACAGCCCAAACGCTGTTCGCACGGGTGGTTGACCCCGAACTGGCTAGGCCGTATGTTTCTCGCAGGCCTTCCTAGGACGGCGGGGGACACCAATGACTGAGACTCAGGACGAAAAATCGATCCTGTACCTGCATTTCGGTACGCCGAGCCCCTATTGGAGGCTGGCGGCGGACAGCGACGCGATCGAACTATCCGCGGTCAAGGGCGCCACCAACATCGCGATGGCGCTCAAGCCCGAGCAGGCGCAGGCCATCCGCGCCCTGACCGGCATCACCGCCAGCCTGCGCATCGACATCGTCCTGTACGGCGATCCGATACAGCTGCGGCTGGTCGGCCGCAAGATCAATCCCAACGAATGGGCCGGCACGGCCTCGGCGCACAGCGACACGGACTCGGTGGCGCGCGACCTGGTCGAAGGCCTGTCGTTCGCCGAGACGGTGGTGTCCGAGGCCAACTCGGTCATCGTCATCGTCGACCAGCACGGGCGCGTGCAGCGCTTCAACAAGGTCAGCGAGGAATACACCGGCAAGCGCGAGCAGGACATCGTCGGGCGCAGCGTGTTCGACATGTTCATGACGCGCGAGGAGGCCGCCGCCTCGCGCCGCAACATCGCCGAGTTCTACAAGCGCGGGCAGTCCTATGAGGTCGAGCGCCTGATCAACACGGTCAAGGGCCCGCGCCTGTTCCTGTTCCGCAACAAGTTCGTCACCAGCGGCAGCGGCGAAAAGCGCGTCTACCTGATCTGCTCGGGCACCGACATCACCGAGGAACGCCAGGCGCAGGAGCGCTTGCGGGTGCTGGCCAACACCGACGTGCTGACCAACCTGCCCAACCGACACGCCATCACCACGCGCCTGAAGACGGCGCTGGCCGAAGGCGAGGGCGCGCGCGGCGGCGTGCTGTTCCTGGACCTGGACAACTTCAAGCGCATCAACGACCACTACGGCCACGGCTTCGGCGACCGCCTGCTCAAGTCGGTGTCGGTGGCCATTTCCAGCTGCCTGGCGCCCGGCCAGACGCTGGCGCGGCTGGGCGGCGACGAATTCCTGGTGCTGCAGGAACACGCCGAGGCGTGGCAGCTGGAGGCCACCGCCGGCCGCATCATCGAACGCCTGCGCGAGCCGTTCCGCCAGGAATTGATCGAGGTCTACACCAGCTGCTCCATCGGCATCGCCATGTATCCCGAGCATGGCGACGACCTGGACAGCGTGGTGCGTAGCGCCGATATCGCCATGTACGTGGCCAAGGAGGCCGGGCGCCACACCTATCGGGTGTTCCAGCCCGAAATGGACCGCCGCAACGCCGACTACGTCTGGCTCGACACCAACCTGCGCAAGGCCCTGGCCGAAGGCCACCTGATGCTGTACTACCAGCCCAAGCTGGCCGGGCGCGGCGGCGAGGTCGACGGGGTCGAGGCGCTGCTGCGCTGGCGTTCGCCCGAACGCGGCATGATCTGCCCCAGCGTCTTCATTCCCTACGCGGAAGAGTCCGGCCTGATCTCGCAGCTGGGCGTGTGGGTGATGCGCGAGGCCGCGCGCCAGGCCGCGGCATGGAAGCGCGACGGGCTGGACCTGCGTGTCGCGATCAACATGTCGGCGCGGCAGCTGGACGACAAGGGCGTGGTCAGTGAATTCATGCGGGCGGTCGGCGACGCCGGCCTGGCCCCCTGCCTGCTGGACATCGAGCTGACCGAGAGCTGCCTGATCGAGGACGAAGTCGCGGCGATCGAGCTGATGAAGCAGTTCCGCCAGCTGGGCGCGCGCGTCCACCTGGACGACTTCGGCACCGGCTATTCGTCGCTGTCGCAGCTGGCCCGCATTCCGCTGGACGCGATCAAGCTGGACGCCAGCTTCGTGCGCGGCGTCAACGAGAACCCGGTGTCGCAGGCGCTGGCGCGGGCCATCGTGGCGGTGGCCCGCACGCTCGAACTCCAGGTGATCGCCGAGGGCGTCGAGACCCAGGAGGAAACCGCCTTCCTGGACACGCTGGGGGTGGACGCCAAGCAGGGCTACCTGTACGCCAAGCCCATGCCGGCGGCCGAACTGACCACTTGGCTGGCGCAGCGGCGCCGGCTGCATCTGATCGCCTGACGCGGCCGGCGCGCGCCGGCCTCAATGCATGGTCGCGTCGATCAGGCCATCGGGACCCGCGGGCGAGCGCCGGTTCTGCGCCATCACCAGCCGTTCCATGTAGGCGCGGTCCTTCGGATCGATCGAGAAGGCGGCGTCGACCCAGTCCTCGGTGATATCCATCAGTTCCGAGCGCGTCAGCTGCAGCACCCGCTGGCGCGCCCGCAGCATGGCGCGCATGCCGTTCAGCTTGGGCCGCATCACGTCGATGAAGGTGCGGGTGGCCTTGTAGGCGTCGCCCGGCTCGAACAGCACGTCCACCAGGCCGCGCGCCTGGAACCATTCGGCGGTGTGCGATTCGCCGCTGCCGATCAATTCCTCGGCCAGCTTCATGCCCGAGCGCCGCGCCACCAGCGAATAGCCGCCCATGCCCGGGAACAGGTTGAAGGCCATTTCGGGAAAGCCCATGCGGGCGTTGTTCTGCGCCAGCACGAAGTGGTGCGCCAGCGCCGCCTCGAAGCCGCCGCCCAGCGCCGTGCCTTCGATCATGGCCAGCGACACCGCGCCGGTGTCGAAGCCGCGGGTGGCCGCATGCACGCAATCGACGCAGGCGCGGGCGTAGGCGCGCAGCGCCTCGCGGCGGCCGGTGCGGATGGCTTCGGCGAAGAAGTTGAGGTCGCCGCCGACGTTGTAGATCTGCGGCACCAGCGAGCCCGTGACCCAGAAGTCGATGGGCAGGCCGGAGTCCTTGGCGGCGCGCGCCAGGGTCATGATTTCGTCGATCAGTTCATGGTTAAAGCAGGGGCGCGGCTGGGCGCGCAGCATCATCCACATGACACGTCGTCCTTCCTCATAGAACGCGGAGACTTGCTTCAAATTGCCTGCGGCGGTAAAGGGATGGCAGTCCGGATGAATGAGTTGATTCATTTGCTTTCGTCCAATCGATCAAGGTGAGTCGGAGTACTGCCGGGCCAGCCTAATACAGGTGTCGCCCCGTCCCTCTCATGCAAACCTCGTCCGGCCGGCTAGAGTTTTCCGTAGTGCAAACATCGGAGTGATTGTTTGGAAAACATTGCGTCCGGGGCCGCGATGTCATGCGGCTGGATGACCCGAGACTCGTCGGCATGGATGAGGACCGTCGCAGATTCGCGAGCGTTGCAAGGCGCGCGCACGACGCCGTCGGCTCATGCGAATGGAGGGCAGGGGATGGCGTGGCGCGACCGGCGAGGTGCTGGCGCGCGGGTGTCGTTGCGACACCGCAACAGCCAAAGCAAGGGTTTTGTAAATGATAAGATTCTCATTTACAAATAAGTTTCATTATCGATATGATCGCGGCTCGATGAATCTTACAGATAGCTTGCGATGCCCGTTTTTCCTGTACCGCGCCGCCTCACGCTTGGGGCCGCGCTGGCCTTGATGGTCCCCGTTGCCACGCTCCACGCCGAACCCGCGCAGCTTCCCGCCATCAGTGTCGAAGGCGCCAACGCCGACGATCCGCGGGTGCCCGAAGTCACCACCGCCACCCGCACCCAGACCGCCGCGCGCTACGTGCCGCAGGCCATCGACAGCGTCAAGGTCGAGAACCTGCGGAACTACGGCATCAATACGCTGGGCGAAGCCTTGTCCGGCATCCCCAACGTCAGCAACGCCTCCGACACCCGTTTCGATTCGCTGCGCATCCGCGGCTTCGACGCCAGCAACGATTTCTACCTGGACGGCATCCGCGACGACAGCCAGTACGTGCGCGACCTGCACAACATCGAGCGGATCGAGGTGCTCAAGGGCCCGGCGGCGGTGCTGTATGGCCGCGGCAGCCAGGGCGGCATCGTCAACCGCGTCAGCAAGGCGCCGCAGCCCGGGCGCGAATCGACGCTCGAGGCCGTGGCCGGCAGCTGGGACCTGCGCAGCTTCTACGGCGACCTGAGCGCCGACCCCGGCCAGGACGTCAGCGTGCGCCTGAACATCGGCCAGGAAGACAGCAACAGCTTCCGCCACAAGATCGGCGGCACTCGCCAACTGGTGGCGCCGTCGCTGAACTGGCGCATCACGCCCGACCTGGACTGGCTGGTGCAGTACGAGTACAGCCGCTACGACCGCACCCCAGACCGCGGCATCCCCAGCGTCAACGGCCGGCCGGCCGACGTCGGCCGCTCGATCGTCTACGGCGACCCCGACCGCGACTACATCGACGACCGCGCGCAATCGTTCCGCTCGCGGCTGGCCTACAGCGTGGCGCCGGGCTGGCAACTGCGCTACACGCTGGGCGTGTTCGCGCTGGACAGCAAGTTCGACAATACCTACCTGACCGGCTACAGCGCCGCCACCGGCAAGGTCAGCCGCACCCGCTGGCAACAGGACCTGACCACGCGCAGCATCAACAACAACCTTGAAGCCGAGGGCCTGTTCCACACGGGAAGCGTCGAGCATCGGGTTTTGTTCGGCGTGGAAGTGGCGAACCAGGACCGCACGCCCGATCTCTACACCACGCTGGCGCGGGGACCGGGCGCGCAACCGGTGCCGGCGCTGGACCTGTACGATCCGGACCTGTCGCGGCAGCACGACGGCGCCATGACGCTCAGCAGTTCGGCCCGCCACAAGACCCGCAGCCAGGGCTACTACGTGCAGGACCAGATCAAGCTGGACGACGCCTGGCAGGTGTTGCTGGGCCTGCGCATGGACCGCTTCAGCGTCGATTCGACCAATCGCATGCTCGACCTCTCGGCCCGCCGCGACAGCCGTGGCGTGAGCCCGCGCGCCGGGGTGGTGTGGACGCCGCTGCGCGACCATTCCTTCTACGCCTCGTACAGCAAGACCTTCTCGCCCGTGGGCGGCAGCCTGATCGGCATCACGCCGAACGCGCGCGGCAACACCAACGACGTCGACCCCGAACACACGCGCCAATACGAAGTGGGCGTCAAGAGCGATTGGCTCGACGGGCAGTTGAGCACCACGCTCGCGCTGTACCAGTTGGAACTCTACAACCGTCGCACCACCGATCCGGTCGATCCGACCCTCGTGCTGCTGACCGGCAAGCAGCGCTCGCGCGGCATCGAGCTCACGGCCGCCGGACGGCTCGCGGGCAACTGGTACCTGCGCGGCGGCATCGGCCTGCAGAACGCCGCCATCGTTCAGGACAACAACGGCCTGGCCGGCAACCGCGTCAGCAACGTGGCGCGGCGCAACGGCAGCGTATTCCTGACCTACAAGCCGGCCGAGGGCCTGTACGGCGAAACCGGCCTGACCTTTGTCGGCCAGCGCTACGCCGACAACGCCAACACCGCGGTATTGCCCGGCTACGCCACCTGGGACGCGCTGGTCGGCTACCGCGTCGGCCAGTGGGACTGGCGCCTGGCGGTGCGCAACATCACCGACAAGACCTACTACGTCTCGGCCACCAGCGCCGGCCAGATCCGCGTGGGCGAGCCGCGCACGGTGATCGCCACGGCGCAGTATCGGTTCTGACGGGTAGCCAACATCCCGGCAGGACGGACGGGCGCTTTGGCGCCCGTTTTTTTGTTGCGAGAAGGCATGAGTGGGGGAGGAAAAGATCACGCACCGTCCAGCAGGAACCAGGGGAGTGTCCTATCTTGTTGGCGAACTGACTGCGCTGACTTGACTGAAATTCGTCTATGGACGAATATCGTATGTACCGAATCGAACACTACCTCACCCCTGGAAAACTCAAGGATTCCTATGCCACCTGGCTACGCGGCCTGCGCGGCATGCGCGACAAGGTGGCGGTCATCCGCCGTGTGGCGCGTCTGGCATCGGGGAATTTCGGCGATCACCGGTTCTGCCGCGAGGGCGTGTGGGAATTACGTATCGATACGGGGCCGGGCCTGCGTGTCTACTACGCGCTGTCCGGTGAACGGCTGGTGTTGTTGCTGGCCGGAGGCAGCAAGCGCAGGCAGGATGCCGACATCCACCGCGCGGTGGAATATTGGCATGACTGGCAACGGAGAACGGATGATGAGAAGCAAGCCCCATGATGAAGCAATGGTCGAGGTCTATCGCAGCGACCCCGCCCTTGCGCTGGAGACGATCAACAGCATCCTGGCCGATGGCGACCAGGGCGAATTGCTGGTGGTGCTGCGCCAGATGACCCAGGCGTTCGGCGGCATGCAGGCCGTGGCGGAGCAGGCGCGGCTGAATCCGACGCAGCTCTACCGCACGCTGTCGCCCAAGGGCAACCCATCGCTGGCCAGCCTGCTGGCGATTCTCAAGGCGATGGGCCTGCGGCTGGCCGTGATGCCGCTGGCCAACGCGGCGGCCCCGGTCCGGATGGGCTGAGGCCGCGTCCGGCGCGTTTATTGCGGTTCGATCTTCGCGTCGATCGCGCGCTGGGTCCAGATCTGGCGTTGCGATTGCGCGAAGGCGCGGTGTTCGGCCAGCGTGTTGGGCGCGACCTGCATGCCCAGCGTCTCGAACTTGGCGATGCTGTCGGGCTCGCTCAGGATGCGCGTGATTTCGCGGTTCAGGCGCTCGACCACCGGAGCCGGCGTGTCCTTGGGCGCGGCCACGCCCACCCACACCACCAGGTCGAAATTCCGGTAGCCCAGTTCTGCCAGCGTCGGCACGTCGGGGAAGTCCTTGGAACGCGCCTGGCCGGTGAAGGCGATGCCCTTGAGCTTGCCGCTGTGCATGAACGAGGTCACCACCGACAGGTCGGCGAACAGGTAATCGACGTGGCCGCCCAATAGGTCGGTGACGGCGGGCGGCTGGCTCTTGTAGGGCACGGCGTTGGCGGCGGCGCCGGCGACGCTGTTGAAGGTGGCCCCGGCGATCTGGCTGGTGGGCGAGCCGTAGGCATAGTTCAGCGGCTTGGCGCGGGTGGCCTGCACCAGCTGCGACACCGAGCCGTAGGGGGAATCGGCGCGCACCACCAGCATCATGGGAATGGTGGCGATGCGGATGACGTGGATGAAGTCGCCGGTAGGGTCGTAGGGCAGCTTGCGGAACAGGGCGGGCGTGGCCGAGTGCGTCGAGCTGCTGGTCAGGATCAGGGTGTAGCCGTCGGGCGCGGCGCGCGCGGCGGTGGACGAACCGATGGTGCCGGACGCGCCGGGCTTGTTCTCGATCACGATCGGCACGCCCAGGCGCGGGCCGAGCTTTTCCGTGAGGATGCGGGCGCTGGTGTCGGTGGCGCTGCCGGGCGAGAACGGCACCACGATGGTGATGGGCTTGCCGGGGTAGGCGTCGTCGGCCTGGACGGCGCTGGCTGCTGTGCCCAGGGCCAGGGCGCAGCAGGCGGCGAACCGGCGCATGCGGCTGCGTTGCGGGGATCGGGTCATGAAAGTCTCCTGTGTTCTTCTGCGGCCGCGATGGCGTGCAACGGCCGCGATTTCCGTCATGATGCGGCCGCGCGGCTTATCGCAACAAGGGACTAATTTTCATAGACCTATTCCGTATCCGGATAAGTGCCGCGCCGTGCGCATCGGCCCGGCGCCGCCTCACGCCCGGCGCCGCCTCACGCCCGGCGCCGCCTCACGGTTCGGCGGCGTCCTCGTCGTAGCGGGTCGGGTCGGGCGCGGCCTCGCGCGCGCGCAGCGTCTTTTCCAGGTCCGCCAGGAAGGCGTCCGCCGCCAATGACAGGCGCGCGCTGTGGCGCTGGATCAGCCACAGCGCATGGCCGCGCTGGCCGGCGCCGCCGATGGGCGCGGTGACCAGGCCCAGCTGGCGCGCGAAGGCGCAGACGTAGCCGGGCACCACGGTGATGCCCAGGCCGGCCCGCGCCAGGTTCAGCACCGAGGTCAGCATGCCGGCCTCGATGCCGGACTGGAATTGCAGGTCGAGTTCGCCGCTGATGCGGTCGACGGCGCGCCGCACGCTGTAGACGTTGCGCAGCGTGATGTGCTCGTGCGCGGCCAGGTCGGCCCAGCGCAGCTGTTCGCGGCGCGCCAGCGGATGGCCGGGCGCGTAGGCGGCATGCATGGTGTCGCGGTAGATTACGCGCGCGGCCAGCTCGTCGCCGTCGATGTCGGTGGAGACGATGCCGAAGTCGGCGCGCCCGTGGCGCACGTGCTCGATGGTCTCGTCGGTGTTCAGTTCGAAGAGGTCCAGCTTCACGCCCGGATGGCGGCGGTGGTAGCGCGCGATCACCCCGCCCAGCAGGCCGACCATCATCATCGGCGAGCAGGCCACGCCGACCACGCCGCGCTCCAGCGAGCGCAGCCCGGACATGCTGCGTTCGGCGGCGCGCACCGTGCCCAGGATCTCCTGGGCATAGGCATAGAAGTCGGCCGCGCCCTCGCAGGGCGTGACGCTGCGGGTCGAGCGCTCGAACAGCGGCTGGCCGACTTCGGCCTCGAGTTCGGCGCACAGCTTGCTGACGGCCGATTGCGTGACGAAGGCGGCGCGGGCGGCGGCGGTGAAGCTGCGCAACTCGTAGAGCGCGCAGAACACGCGCAACTGCTTCAGGGTGATGTTCATGGTCGCGACGGAATGGGGGCGGGCGCCCCGGGAGGGCCCGGGACGCGCAAGCACGCGCCCGCCGCGTCCCGGGGAATCAATCCGGATCGAGCATATCGCGATCCGCGTCCTGGCGCGGCGCCAGGCGGCGGATCGACCCGGGCGTGCGCGAGAAGCGCACCGGGATCGCGGTGGCCGTGAGCGTGCCTTCGGTGGGATGCTCGACCCGCTGGAAAAAGCCGGTGGCGGCCAGGTGCGGGTCGTCGAACAGTGCCTCGGGCGGGTTGACGCGCGAGTGCGGAATGTCGGCGTTGGCCAGCAGCGCCAGCCAGTCTTCGGTGCTGCGCAACGCGACGATGTCCGCCAGGTCGCGGTAGAGCGCGTCGAAGTTGCCGGCGCGCGTCCGGGCGCTGGCGTAGCGTGGATCGGCGGCCAGGTCGGCGCGTTCGGCCAGGGTGAAGAAGCGCCGCCATTGGGCATCGGTATACGGCAGCAGCGCCAGGAAGCCGTCGCGGGTGCGGTAGGGCCGGCGCTCGGGCGACAGCACGCGGCTGTAGCCCATGCCGCCGCGCGGCGGTTCGAAGGTGCGCCCGCCCAGATGCTCGATCAACGTGAAGGACACCAGCGTCTCGAACATGGGCACCTCGATCGCCTGGCCCAGGCCGGATTTCTCGCGCTCGTACAGCGCCATCGGGATGGCGTAGGCCAGTGTCAGCCCGGCCACCTTGTCGGCCATGATGGTGTTGATGTAGGCCGGCGCGCCGCTGTTGCGGCCCTGCAGGTCGGCCAGGCCGCTCATGGCCTGGATGATGTCGTCGAAGGCCGGCTGGGCGGCGTAGGGACCGTCCTGGCCGAATCCCACCGCCGAGCAATAGACCAGGCGCGGGTTGCGCGCGCGCAGGCTGGCGGCGTCCAGGCCGATCCGCGCCAGCGCGCGCGGGCGCACGTTGGAGATGAAGACGTCGGCATCGTCGACCAGCCGCAGCAGGCGGCGCAGGTCGTCCGGGTCCTTGGCGTTCAGGGTGACGCTGCGTTTGTTGCGGTTCAGGTTCAGGTAGACGGCGCCCATGCCGGGCGAGGCGGCCGGCGCCGAGGCGCGGAACACGTCGCCCTCGGGCGCTTCGATCTTGATGATCTCGGCGCCCATGTCGCCCAGGATCTGGGTGGCGTAGGGGCCCATGCCGACCGAGGTCATGTCGATCACGCGCACGCCGGCCAGTGGGCCGGCGGCCGGGACAGCCGCCGTCATTGCGCCTCCCGCGCGCGCTTGCGGGCCAGGAACGGCGCCATGTGCCGGCGCGGCTCGTCGGTGGCGAAGGCCGCGCCGAAGGCGTCGACGCTGCGGTCCAGGCCGGCCTCGACCGTGGACGTTTCCCAATAGCGCAGCAGCGCCTTCTGTGAGCGCACGGCCAGCGGTCCGCTGGCCGCGATGGGCGCGACGGTGCGCTCGACCAGCGCGTCCAGCTCGCCGGCCTCGCACAGGAATTGCAGGAAGCCCCAGCGCAGCGCCTGCTCGGCATCGACCGTGGCGCCGGTCAGCAGCAGCCAGTTGGTGGCCCCCGGGCCGATCAGGGACGGCAGCAGCACGGCGTGGATCACCGACGGAATGCCGACCTGCACCTCCGGCATGCCGAAGACGCCGTCGCGCGAACCCAGGCGGATGTCGCAGGCCGCCGCCAGTTCCATGCCGGCGCCCAGGCAGAAGCCGGGCAGGCGGGCGATGGTCGGCACCGGCACCGCGCGCACCGCTTCGCATAGGTCGCGCAGGCGGGTGATGAAGGCGCGGCCGCCGTCCGGATCGAGTTCGGCCATCTCATAGATGTTGGCGCCGCCGACGAAGGCCTTGTCGCCGCTGCCGCGCAGCACCAGCGCGCGGGCGTCGGCCTGCGCGGCGATCCAGCGCACGGCTTCGGTCAGGCCCAGCGTGACCGGCGAGGCCAGGATGTTCAGGCTCTTGGCGTCGTCGATCCGCAGCGTGTAGACGCCGCGCGCGTCGCGCTCGATGTGGCTGTGGGGGAAGGCGGGAATCGGGGCGCTCATGGCGGGCTTGTCTCCGTGAAGTCGGGGGATGCCACTCATGCTAGGCCCCGCGGTTGATCACGACAAACAAGTAATTTTCATGGAATGAGTCCCGGTTGGAATAAATCTGCCCATGAACGGGACGGCCCGCGCGAGCGCCACGACGTCGACGCCGGCCACGCGCCTAGCGGTCCGCGACCGTGGTCAAGAGCGGCGAGTCGTACATCGCGGCGGGCGAGATGATGGGCTCGTCCCAGGGAATGTCCTTGCCGTAGCGCTCGCGCATCTTGGCCTGGACGGCGGGCGGACTCAGGTCGAAGCTCTTCAAGGGTTGCAGCGCGCCGATCCGCACGCCCAGCGCGCGCTGGTAGATCTTCCAGACCAGTTCGGAGCAGTAGATCCGTTCGTCCGACCAGCCGAACACCAGGTCGTAGGGTTTGCCGACATAGTCCGTGCCCACGCGAGCCAGCTGTTCGCGCGCCTCGGGCGTGAGCCGCGCCGTGTCGCGCAGGCGCTTGACGACATAGGCGCCGCGTTCGCCTTGCGCCGCCCAGGCCGCCAGCGGCGTGTAGCTGACCGTGGCGGCGGCTTCCAGCACGTAGGGCGCGCCCTGGCGCATCACGATCATGCCCATGTGGCTGTAGGGCGAGCGGGTGGCCTGCTGGATGGCCAGGCTCTGCGCGGAACGGGATTGCTGGAAGACCAGGTCGCCGGTCTGCACCGGCGGCGTGGCCCAGGCGGCGGGCGAGACCAGCGGGGCCAGGCATAGCGCCGCGGCCGCCACGGCGCTGGCCCGCAGGCCGGCCGCGCGGCGCCGGGCGTTTTCTGGATGAGGAGCGCGGATTGCGCGGGGCGTTGTCATCGGGTCCATTGCGTCGATTCCTGGCATGGGCGCAACAGTAGCATCCGCGCCGGATCGGCGCGTCAGGCGATGCCGCCGTTGGCGCGCAACACCTGGCCGTTGATCCAGCCGCCGTCGGCGCCGGCCAGGAACGACACAATGCCGGCGATGTCCTCGGGTTCGCCCAGGCGTTCCAGCGGCGGCATCTTGGCGTAGTGCTCGATCAGTTCCGCGCTCTTGCCCTGCTTGAACAGGTCGGTGGCGACCGGGCCCGGCGCCACGGCGTTGACCGTGATGCGGCGGCCGCGCAGTTCCTTGGCGAACACGCGGGTAAAGCCTTCCACGGCCGCCTTGCTGGCGATATAGAGGCCGTAGGTGGGCAGGTTCAGCGCCAGCGTGGTGCTGGAGACGTTGACGATGCTGCCGCCGTCGGCCAGCCGCGTGCCGGCCTCGCGCAGGGTGTTGAAGGTGCCGCGGGTGTTGATGTCGAAGGTCTGGTCGTAGACCTCGTCGGTGGCCTCGGCCAGCGCCTGCAGCTTCAGCACGCCGGCGCTGTTGACCAGCACGTCGATGCGTCCCAGGCCGGCCTCGACCTGGTCGAACATGGCGCGCACCTCGGCGGCTTTGGACACGTCGGCGCGCACCGCCAGCGCCCGGCCGCCCGCGGCGCGGATCTCGCCGGCCAGGGCGTCGGCTTCGGCCGCGCTGGCGGCGTAGTTGATGGCGACGGCGAAACCGTCGGCGGCCAGGCGGCGGGCGATCGCGGCGCCGATGCCGCGCGAGGCGCCGGTGACCAGGGCGACGCGTTGGGAGACTTGGGAATTCATGGTGACTCCTGGGTGGAATGTAGGACGAATCATGCGGTGGAACGAATCATGGACTATTCCAAAACAAAGATAATTAGGCCAGTTTTGCTAACATAATTTCATCTGTATTAATAATAGAGCCCGCGCATGGACCGTTTCCAGGAAATGCAGGTGTTCGTCCGGATCGCCGAGCGGCGCAGTTTCTCCAAGGCGGCCGAGGATCTGCGGATTCCGCGGGCCACCGTCACCAATCTGATCAAGCGCATGGAAAAGCGCCTGGGCGCGCGCCTGCTGGAACGCACCACGCGCCAGGTGCGGCTGACCCATGACGGCGAGGCCTATTACCGGCGCTGCGTGCGCCTGCTGGCCGACCTGGAGGAAGCGGACGGCGCCTTCCTGAACACCGCGCCCAAGGGCCTGTTGCGGGTCAACATGCAGGGCACCCTGGCGCGGGTGTTCGTGATGCCGGCGTTGCCGGGCTTCCTGGAGCGTTATCCCGACCTGGTGCTGCACCTGGGCGAAGACGACCGTCTGGTGGACCTGGTGCGCGAGGGCGTGGACTGCGTGCTGCGCGCCGGCACGCTGCAGGACTCATCGCTGGTGGGGCGCCAGATCGCCCTGATGCCGCAGGTCACCGTCGCCAGTCCGGCCTACCTGGCGCGCTACGGCGAACCGGCCACGCTGGATGATCTGGAAGGGCACCGGGCGGTGGACTATGTGTCCTCGTCCAGCGGCCGCAGCCTGCCGCTGGATTTCACGGTGGACGGGCGCAACGTGCTGGTGCGGCCGGGCTCGGTCATCAGCGTCAGCGGCGCCGAGCTCTACGCCAGCGCGGCGCTGGCCGGGCTGGGGTTGGTCCAGGTGCCTCGCTACCGCGTGGCCGAGGACCTGGCCGCCGGCCGGCTCAAGCTGGTGCTGCCCGGCGCGCCGCCGGCGCCGATGCCGGTGTCGGTGCTGTATCCGCAGAACCGCCAGGTGTCGGCGCGGGTACGGGTGTTCAGCCAGTGGCTGGCCGGCATCTTTGGCCGCGCCTTCGGCCAGGACGATCAGACGATGCCGGTCAGGTAGTACACCGCGATCACCAGGAACACCGACAGCGTCGAGATCAGGGTGATGGCGAAGATGTCGCCGTAGGACTGGCGGTGCGTCAGGCCGGTGACGGCCAGCAGCGTGATGACGGCGCCGTTGTGCGGCAGCGTGTCCATGCCGCCCGAGGCCATGGCGGCGATGCGGTGCAGCACCTCCATGGGGATGCCGGCCGCCTGGGCGCTGTCGATGAAGGTCTGCGCCATGGCCGCCAGGGCGATGCTCATGCCGCCCGAGGCCGAACCGGTGATGCCGGCCAGCGAGGTCACCGCCACCGCCTCGCCCACCAGCGGGTCGGGAATCGCCTTGAGCGCGCTGGCCACCATCAGGAAGCCGGGCAGCGCCGCGATCACGCCGCCAAAGCCATATTCCGCCGCCGTATTCATCGACGCCAGCAGCGCGCCCGAGACCGCGCTCTTGCTGCCTTCGGCGAAATGCGCCTTGATGTGCGAGAACGAGAACAGCAGGATGGTGGCGATGCCGGCGATCAGCGCGCCCATCACCGCCCACAGCGCCACCTGGTCATGCGCGTTGACCGGCAGGGGCTGCGGCAGGCCGGGCAGTTCGACCTGCGAGCCGGCCGGGTACCAGCCGGGAATCCAGCGCGTCAGCAGGAAGTTGGCCACGCCCACCACCACCAGCGGCAGCAGCGCGACCAGCGGGTGATGCTCGCGTCCGCCGGCGGGCGTGTCCGGTTCGTTGCGCAGTTCGGTGCCGTAGCCTTCGCCCGCCAGCGCGGCGCGCTTGCGGCGCCATTCCAGGTAGGCCACCCCGACGGTCAGCGTGAAGGCCGCGCCGATCAGCCCCAGCCAGGGCGCGGCCCAGGTGGTGGTTTCAAAGAAGGTGGTGGGGATGATGTTCTGGATCTGCGGCGTGCCGGGCAGCGCCGTCATGGTGAAGGTGAACGCGCCCAGCGCGATCGCGCCCGGCATCAGCCGCTTGGGAATGCCGCCCTGGCGGAACATCTCGGCCGCGAACGGGTAGACCGCGAATACCACCACGAACAGCGACACGCCGCCGTAGGTCAGCACCGCGCACACCAGCACGATCGCGATGATGGCGCGCTCGGCGCCGATCAGCCGCAGCACCGCCTGCACGATGGCGCGCGAGAAGCCGGACAGCTCGATCAGCTTGCCGAACACCGCGCCCAGCAGGAACACCGGGAAATAGAGCTTGGCGAAGCCCGCCATGCGCTCCATGAAAATGCCCGAGAACACCGGCGCCAGCGCCGACGGGTCGGTCAGCAGCACCGCGCCCATGGCCGCGATGGGCGCGCAAAGGATGACGCTGTAGCCTCGATACGCCGCCAGCATCAGGAATGCCAGCGCCGCCACCACGATAAACAATCCGGTCATTCGTTACTCCAGGAATGAAGGGTCAAGGGGTGTGGGGCTACACCTTAACCGATCGTTCCCGGCGGCTGTCTGACAGGGCGGGATGCCGGCCCGTTGTCGGACCGGACCCCATGCGCGCGTCAGTAGGTGGCGCGCAGCGTCAGCATCACGTTGCGCGGTTCGCCGTAGATGCCGTAGAAGTTGGACGGCACGCGGGCGTAGTAGTGGCGATCGAAGACGTTGTTCAGCGTCAGCGAGGCGTCCAGGTTGCGGTTCACCTTGTAGCCGACCTGCGCGTCGACCACCGTGTAGCCGCCTTGCCACGAAACGTTGTTGCGGCTGGTGCGGCTCTGCGCGCGCACGCCGCCGCCCACGCGCCAGCCCGGCAGCACGTCGGGCGTGAAGCGATAGGTGGTCCAGACCTTGAACAGGTGCTTGGGCGTTTCCGGGTTGACGATCTGGCCTTCCTGCGTCGGGTCGGACAGGTAGCGGGTCTGCAGGTAGGTGTAGCCGGCGTACAGGTCCCAGTTGGGCAGCAGGCGGCCGCTGATCTCGGCCTCGACGCCCTGGCTCTGGGCCTCGCCCTGCGCCAGGTAGCGGCCCGGGTTGGCGTCGTCGGCCACCGCGCGGTCCTTGTCGCGGATGCGGAACAGCGCCAGCGAGGCATTGGCCGCGCCGTCCAGGAACTGGCCCTTCAGGCCGATCTCGTACTGCTTGCCGGTGCGCGGCTTGAGCGGCTTGCCGTCGGCCGTCATCTGCCAGGCTTCCGAGAAGGCGTAGATGTCCGAATAGCTGGCGTAGGCCGACAGCCACGAATTCAACTGCGCTACCGCGCCGTAGTAGGGCACGAACTTGCGCACCTCGGGATCGCGCTGGGTGTCGCCCGCCACCGGCAGGATGGCCTGGGTGGCGTTGCGGTACCAGCTCTGGCGTCCGCCCACGATCAGCGTCAGCGGGTCGGCCACGTTCAAGCTCAGCTGGCCGTAGACGCCCATCTGGCTGGACTTGGAGTCGTCGCCCGAGGTGTAGGGCAGGTCCGGATCGGGCACGTCGATGTCGTGGATCGACACGTTGCTGATGTTCATGCCGCCGGAGCGGCTGTCCTGGCGCCGCTCGGCGTAGTTGGCGCCGATCATGGCCTGGTGGGTGCGGCCCAGCAGGCTGAAGGGGCCGGAGGCATGCGTATCGAAGCCGATCCAGCGGATCTGGTCCTTCTGCGTCTGCAGGCGGTAGCCGGCGCGGTCGTTGGCGGGATTGACCGGGCCGTTGACGTAGCCGTAGCGGCTGTCCATGTCGGTCGAGCGGTAGTTCATCGACACCTGGCCGGTCCAGCCATTGGCGAAGCGGTGGCTCAGTTCCGAATAGATTTCCGACAGGGTGGTGTCGCCGCGCGACCAGTCGGTGCCGTAGAAGCCTTTGCGCGGCGAGTCGATGATGTGGCCGTTCGAGTAGATCGACAGGCCGTAGTCGAACGGCGCCTCGCGCTGGCGTTGGTAGGCCGCCGACAGCGTCAGGGTGGTGTTGGCGGTCAGATCGAATTCGAGCGAGCCGTAGGCCAGGCCCTGGCGATTGTGGGCCTTGTCGAAGAAGAAGTCGCGGTCCTGCGCGGCCAGGCCGGCGCGGGCGCGCACCCGGCCGTCGGCCGTGATCGGGCCGGTCGCGTCCAGTTCGGTGCGGTAGTTGTTCCACGAGCCGGCCATCACCGCGCCGGTCAGGCTGAAGGCGTCCTGTGGCCGCTTGCGCACCAGGTTGACGGTGCCGGCGGGGCTGCCGAAGCCCTGCAGCAGGCCGGCCGGGCCGCGCAGCACCTCGACGCGGTCGTACAGCGCCAGGTCGAACTGGGGCAGGTACTGCAGCGCGCCGTTGGCCGGCACGCCGTCGAACTGCACGTCGGTCTCGTAGCCGCGCGCGGTGAAGTAGGCGGTGCCGTCGCCGTAGGTCATGGCGCTGACGCCGGTGGTCTGGCGCAGCGCGTCCTCCACTGTGACCATGTTCTGGTCGTCCATGCGCTGGCGCGTCACCACCGACACCGAGTTGGGGATGTCGCGCACGTTGGCGCCGGTCTTGCCGATGGTGACGGTATTGGCGGTGTAGGACTGCGAACCCTCGGTCTGGCCGGGGTCCGACAGCTTTTCGGCGGCACCGGTGACTCGCACGGGACTCAGTTGCGGCACCTCGTCGGCGGCGCGGGCCAGGACGGGCAGGCCGGCCTGGGCCAGCAGGGCGGCGGCGAGGGTCAGGCGGAAGGCGGGGAGGCGGCGTGGGACAAATGCGACAGGGGGAAGTGCGACGGGCGTCATTTTCTTTTGAAAACAATGGGAATCATTTGCATTAATGATAAAAAGCAAGTTCCCTGTTTGCTGGACAGAAAATGTCGAAAAACAGACATAACTGGCTGGATTGGGGGCCGATCAACCCTTGCTATCGAAATCCCGCCAATGCGTGAGTTTCCCGTCGATGCGCCGCCCGTGGTGGCGCGCTCGTTCCACTACGAAGATGGCCAGCGGCAAGAGCCGCATTCGCACGAGCGCATCCAGCTGATGTATTCGCCCACCGGCATCATGCGCGTCATGACCGAGGACGGCGCCTGGCTGCTGGCGCCGATGCGCGCGCTGTGGATTCCGCCCGGCGTGGCGCACGAGGTGCGCATGGTCGGCCAGGTGACGATGCGCTCGGCCTTCATCGCGCCGGACGCCGCGCCCTGGCTGTGGAAAGATACCTGCGCGCTGGACGTGGCGCCGCTGATGCGCGAACTGATCCTGGCGCTGAACCAGCCGGCGGCGCGCCACGGGCCCGTGCAGCGCCTGAGCGCCGAGCTGTTGCTGAACCTGCTGGCCGGCACCGAGCGGCAGCATCGCCAGTTGCCGCTGCCGTTCGACCGGCGCCTGCGCAAGGTCTGCGCCGCCGTGCTGCAATCGCCCGGCAACGACGACACGCTGGAGCAGTGGGGCGAACGGATGGGCGCCAGCGCGCGCACGCTGGCGCGGCGCATGAAGGACGAGACCGGCATGAGCTTTCACAACTGGCGGCTGCAGGTACGCATCGACGAGGGCATCTGCCGGTTGTTGCAGGGGCAGTCGGTGGTGAACGTGGCGCGGGCGCTGGGGTATGCCAGCGCGAGCGCCTTCGTCTATATGTTCCGCAATGTGATGGGGGTGTCGCCGACGCGGTATCTGGAGCAGATCGCCGGCGGTTGAGGCGGGGACGCCGGTTCTAGCGGTCCAGTAACGCCAGCGCCTGCCTGGCGATCTCCAGGTCGATCGCCGCATCGTCTCCATCGCCCATGAACCAGGCCGCCGACAGCCCGCACCAGGCCACCACCCATTGCAGCAGCCGGCGGCGCTCCAGTCCGGATTCCTCCAGCACGATGCCGAGGCGGCGCTCGAAGCGGCCCGGCGCGATGGCCACCGGGGGCTCCGGATCGGACAGGTCGGGGTTGCAGAAGATATTGGCGTAATCGAAGGCCCGTTCGCCGTACAGGCGCTTGGGGTCGATCACCAGCCAGCCGCGTTCGCCGAAGTCCAGGACATTGTCGTGGTGCGCGTCGCCGTGCAGCACCACCTGGTCGCGCGGGTCGTCCAGCAGCGCGCGGGCGAAGCGGGCGCTGTGCGCCAGGATGCCGCCGCGCGCCCGCGCCATCGGCCACAGCTCGACGAACCATTCTTCCAGCGACCGCAGCGGCGGCAGCGGCCTGGCGCGCGGCGCGTGCAGCTCGCGCAGCACGCCGCACAGGATGCGGGTGGCTTCGTCGTCGCGGCCGTTGCGGGCATAGCCGGCCAGCGAGCGCGTGCCGGTGGCGCGTTCGAGCAGGATGGCGTCGCCGTCGTGCGCCAGGACCCGCGCGGCGCCGTGGCCGTCCCACCAGGTCATCAGCACGCCGCCTTGCCGTTCGTCTTCCTCGACCGCGACCTTCAGCATCGCCGGCACGCCGGCCTGGCGCACCGGCAGCAGGCGCGCGGCATGGGTCGTGATGGGGGCGCCATCGGGCACGAGGTTCCAGCGGGACAGGTAGGTGTCGAACATGGGCGGGCGGGTAGGGCGCCGGGTCGGCGGCGGGCAGGGCTACGGTATCAGAGAATGCCGGCCGCCGCCGCCAGCGCCGCCGCCTTGCGCGCGATGGCCGCCACGCCGAAGCTGGTGGCCAGCGCCTGGCCGTCCAGTTCGGCCAGGGACACCCAGCGGGCGTCCAGCGCATCGTCGCCGGCCACCGGTTCGCCCGACTGCCAGCGGCACAGTACCGCGACCAGGATGTAATGGCGGCGCAGCGCGCCGCTGTCGTCGTGGTCGAACACGTCGACGGCGTCGAACACCTGCAGCGCCTGCGCGCGCACGCCGCATTCTTCGAACAGCTCGCGCGCGGTCGCGTCTTCGAGGCGCTCGCCGGCCTCGATCTTGCCGCCGGGAAAGGCCCAGCGGCCCTGGTCCGGCGGGTTGGCGCGGCGCACCAGCAGCACGTGGCCGTCGCGCAGCACGGCGGCGATGGTGGCGGGGATGGGGCGGGAAGGCTGGGCGGTCATGGCAGGTCGGGCGAGAGGCCGTCGAGCATCATCGCCAATCCATATTCGAAGGTCGCGTCCGGTCCCTGCCGGTCCAGCGCCTTCATGGTGCGTGCCAGGGCGGGCGGGGGCGCGGGCGGCGCGACGCGCTCGGGCGCGGCGGCCTCGCCGGCCTGCTGTTCCATCACCGAGCCGACCACGTAGTGGCTGATGGCCACCAGCGCATTGGCGGCCCGCAGCGGCGTGAAGCCGGCGTCGCACAGCAGCTTGATCTGCGCCTGGACGCGATCGTATTGCGGTTCGGCGGGGCGGGTGCCGGCGTGGATGCGGGCGCCGTCGCGATAGGCCAGCAGCGCGCGGCGGAAGCTGCGCGCGTTGGCGTACAGGAATTCCTTCCAGGGGCCGCCCGGAGACGGCAGGGTATGCATGTGCTCGCGCATCATGGCGTCCGACAGCGCGTCCAGCAGCGCCTGCTTGCTCTTGAAATGCCAGTACAGCGCCGGTTGCTGCACGCCCAGGCGTTCGGCCAGCTTGCGCGTGGTCAGGCCGTCCACGCCCACCTCGTTCAGCAAGTCCAGCGCGGCGGCGATGACGGCGTCGCGTTGCAGTTTGGCCATAGGGACTCCTTGTTGGGCTTGATAATTTATCACTGATCAATTTATGATGCACGAACTTATCACCGATAAATTATTGCCTCGATGCCGGACCGCGCCATTGCCTTGCTGTTGTTCATCGTCACCCTGGATGCCGCGGGCGCCGGGTTGATCATGCCGGTGCTGCCGGGCCTGCTCGACCAGCTTGGCGATGCCGCGGCCACGCCGGCCCATTACGGGGTGCTGCTGTCCCTGTATGCGCTGGCGCAGTGCCTGGCCGCGCCCGTGCTGGGCGCGCTGTCGGATCGCTACGGAAGGCGGCCGGTGCTGCTGGTGTCGCTGGCGGGCGCCGCCGTCGACTATCTGGTGATGGCGGCCGCGCCGGCATTGTGGGTGCTGTACGCGGGACGCATCCTGGCGGGCATTACGGGCGCCACCGGCGCGGTGGCCGGCGCCTGCATCGCCGACGCCGGCGATCCGTCGCGGCGCGCGCGGCGCTTCGGCCAGTTGTCGGCCTGTTTCGGGCTGGGCATGATCCTCGGGCCGGCGCTGGGCGGCCTGGCGGGGCTGGCCGGCGCCCGTATGCCGTTCGTGGCGGCCGCGGCGGCCAATGGCGTGGCCTTCCTGACGGCCCTGGCGTGGCTGCCGGAATCGCGCCGGGGCGCTCGCGCGCCGTGGTCGTGGCGCGCGCTGGATCCGATTGGCGGTCTGCGCCAGGCACTGGGCGGCAAGAACCTGGCCGGCCTGCTGTGGGTGTTCCTGGTGATGCAGATGGCGGGGCAGGTGCCGGGATCCCTATGGGTGCTGTACGGACAGGACCGCTTTCAGTGGGACGCGGCGGCGGTGGGCCTGTCGCTGGCCGGGTTTGGCGCCTTGCACGCCGTGGCGCAGGCGACGCTGCCGGGCCCGTTGAGCGCGCGCTTGGGCGAGCGCGGCGCGCTGGTGGTGGGCATGGCGGCGGACGCGGCGGGGTATGTCCTGCTGGCGTGCGCCACGCAGGGCTGGATGGCGGCGCCGCTGATGCTGCTGCTGGCCGCCGGCGGCGTGGGCGCGCCGGCGTTGCAGGCGCTGCTGTCGGCGCGGGCGGGCGCGGGCAGCCAGGGGCAGTTGCAGGGCGCCATGAACAGCCTGGCCAGTGCCGCCGCGATCGCCGGCCCGCTGGCCTTCACTACGTTGTACGCGGCCAGCGTCGGCGGCTGGACCGGCTGGCCCTGGGTGGCGGGCGCGGCGCTCTACCTGCTGTGCGCGCCGACGCTGGCGCGGCTGGGCGCGCCTGGCGACGCGGCGCCGCGGGCCCGCTAGCAGATCGCCCGTCCGGGCCGCGGCGGCCTAGCGCAAATCCCGGTAGTGGCGGCCCGCCCCTTGGTGCACACTGTCAGGCGCGCCGCCATGAGCGCGTTGGATAACGACAGGGCCTGCGCTCGGGCTCGCGGGGGGAAGCAGCATGGACACGCCGGACCGGCAATTGCGCTATTTCGTGCGGATCGCGGAATTGAAATCGCTGTCGCGGGCCGCCGAGGACCTGGACCAGACCCAGTCCGGCCTGAGCCGCCAGCTGGCGGCGCTGGAAGCCCACGTGGGCAAGCCGCTGTTCGTGCGCACCGGCCGCGGCGTCGAACTGACCGAGGCGGGCGCGCGGCTGCTCGATGGCATCCTGCCGGCCTATCGCAGCATCGACCAGACGCTGGAGGCGGTGCGCCAGCGCGAAGGCGTGACGCAGGGCTCGGTGCGGTTGGCTACGGTGCATACGCTCAGCTACTACTTCATGGCCGAGGTGGTGGCGCAATTCGTCAGCAGCCGCGAGCACGTCAATCTGTCGGTCATGGGCCGCAGTTCGCCGGAGGTGGTGGCGCTGGTGGAAAGCGGCAAGGCCGACATCGGCTTCGTCTATGACGCCGCGGTGGCCTCTGACGCGCTGGCCTCGACGCCGCTGTTCGACGACGACATGTGCCTGATCGTGCGGCATGGGGTCGCGGTCGAGGATGGCGCCGACCTGGCCGCCATGACGCTGCGGCTGGTGGGTTTTCCGCCGCATTACGCGTTGCGCAAGATGATCCACAGCGCCGGCCTGCAGCCCGAGTTCGTGGCCGAGGCCGAAACCATCGACGCCATGCTCAAGCTGGTTTCCTCGGGGGTGGGCGCCTGTATCCTGCCCTCGCGCATCCCCGACAAGCTGCTGGCCGACTACGGCCTGCGCAAGGTCGTCATCCGCCAGCCGGTGCTGCGCCGGCGGGTGGTGGCCATCACGCTGGCGCAGCGGCCGCCGCTGCCGCTGGTGCGCGAGCTGCTGGACTGCGCCCGCCGCATCGCGCGGGATTGAGTCGGCGTTTACCCGTACCGCTCCGCCGGCGCCCCTGGGGAGCGCCGCGCCGAATAGCTGCTATGAGCGCCGCTGCATGGCTCGCCGGCGGGGCGCTTTCCATACTGTCCGCCAAGGCGCGCCCTCCGTGCGCGCCACCCGACCGCATCAGGAGGCGGCAGCATGGACAACACCCTGCGCGAAAAAGCGTACTTCGACACCCGCGCCACCCAGGAAATGGCGCAGCACCTGCGCGCCGTGCCGCGCACCATCCAGGAGACCATGGCCTATGCCTGCCGCATCCTGGCAATGACCGAGCAGGAAGCCGGCCTGGCCGGCCAGATCAGTGTGCGTTCAGAGCGCCCCGGCGCCTACTGGACGCTGCGCTTCGGCCTGGGTTTCGACGAAGCCACGCCGGCCGACTTCATCGAGGTCGACCGTGACCTGCACACGCTCACGGGCGAGGGCATGGCCAATCCGGCGACGCGTTTCCACCTGTGGGTCTACGAGGCGCGACCCGACGTGCAATCCATCATCCACACCCATTCGCCGTGGGCCTCGGCGCTGGCGGCGGCGCGCCAGCCGCTGGTGATCGCGCAGATGGACATGACGCCGCTGCACGACGACTGCGCCTTCCTGGGCGAATGGCCCGGGGTGCCGATCGCCGACCAGGAGGGCGTCATCATCTCGGGCGCGCTGGGCGCCAAGCGCGCCATCATCCTGGCGCACCATGGCTACCTGACGGCCGGCGCTTCCTGTGAGGAGGCGACCTACCTGTCGGTCTACCTGGAACGGGCGGCGCGCATGCAGATCCGCGCGCAGGCCTTCGGGCCGCTGACGCCGGTGGACGACGCGCTGGCGCGCGAGGCCCACGACTACCTGCTCAAGCCGTCGATCGTGCGCGCCACCTTCGACTACTGGTGCCGCCAGACGCATGGCGTCGCGCCGCTGCCGCGGCCCGCCCGTTGATTCGACGCCGCTCACATACCTATATCTCCAAGGGGAAGTCACGATGATGACGACCAAGACAGCGCCCGCGCGTTCGCGCCGGGACTACGTAACGGCCGGCCTGGCCAGCATGATGGGCACCACCATCGAGTGGTACGACTTTTTCCTGTACGGCACGGCCGCCGCGCTGATCTTCAACAAGATATTCTTTCCGTCGTTCGATCCGCTGACCGGCACGCTGGCCGCGTTCGCTACCTATTCGGTGGGCTTTTTCGCGCGGCCGCTGGGCGGCGTGATCTTCGGCCACTACGGCGACAGGATCGGCCGCAAGTCCATGCTGCTGATCACCTTGCTGCTGATGGGCGTGCCCACCATCCTGATCGGCCTGATCCCGTCGTATGAGCAGATCGGCTACTGGGCCGCGGTGCTGCTGGTGCTGATGCGTTTTCTGCAGGGCATCGCGGTGGGCGGCGAGTGGGGCGGCGCCGTGCTGATGGCGGTCGAGCACGCGCCGCAGGGCAAGAAGGGCTTTTTCGGCAGCCTGCCGCAGGCCGGGGTGGCGCCGGGCCTGATCCTGTCGTCGCTGGCGATGGGCGCGGTGGCCGGGCTGCCGGAGCAGGACATGCTGTCGTGGGGCTGGCGCCTGCCGTTCCTGGCCAGCGTGGTGCTGCTGGCGGTGGGTTGGTTCATCCGCGTCAAGGTGGCCGAATCGCCCGACTTCGAGCAGATGCGCGACAAGGGCGCCAAGGTCGAGGTGCCGGTGGCGGCCGTGCTGCGCCATCACCGGCGCGCGCTGTGGACGGTGGTGGGCGCGCGGCTGGCCGAGGTCACCTGGTTCTACACGGTGGTCACGTTTTCGCTGGCCTACGCCACCGGGACGCTGGGCATTCCCCGTGCGGTGATGCTGGACGCCACCATCTGGGGCGCGGCATTGGCGTTGTTCACCATGCCGCTGTTCGGCATGCTGGGCGACCGCATTGGCCACAAGTGGGTGTTCATGGCCGGCGCGGTCGGCATCCTGGCGTGCGCGCCGCTGTTTTTCCAGTTGCTGGCCACCGGACAGACCGGCTGGATCATCGTCGCGGTATGCCTGGCGGTGGGATTGGTCTACGCTTGCCTGTACGGTCCCGAGGGCACGCTGTTCTCCAGCCAGTTCCCGGCCGAGGTGCGCTACACCGGCATCTCGCTGGCGGTGCAGGTATCCGGCGCGATCGGCGGCGGCCTGGCGCCGATCGTCGCGACCTGGCTGCTGGCGCGCGCCGGCGGCGATCCGAAATACGTGGTGTGGTACCTGAGCGCGCTGGGCGTGGTGGCGGTGTTCAGCGCCTGGCGCATGCGCGGCGATACGCCGGCGCAGGCCGCGCTGGGCGTGCCGGCCGGCGCCCGGACCTGAGGACGACATGAAGACCATCGACTATTACTTCTGGCTGAACTCCGACTGGGCCTACCTGGGGGCCGACCGGCTGGAGGCGCTGGCGGCGCGCCAGCAGGCGCGCATCCGCTACCTGCCGGTGGACCTGCCCGAGGTCTATGCGCGCACCGGCGGCGTGCTGCTGGGCCAGCGCGCGCCCGAGCGCCAGGCCTACCGGGTGACCGAGCTGGCGCGCTGGTGCCGCAAGCTCGGTATCCACGTCAATGCCACGCCGGCCCACATGTGCCCGGACGCCGGGCTGGCCTCGCGCCTCGTGATCGCCGCCGATGCCGCCGGCCTGCCGGTGGCGGCCCTGTACAAGGCCATCCTGGCCGCCGAGTGGTGCGAGGAGCGGGACATCTCGTCGCCGGACACGCTGCGCGCCATCGCGCGGGAGCAGGGGTTGGATGCCGGCGCGCTGATGGCCGCCGCCGAGCAGCCGGCGACGCGGCGGGCCTACCGCGACAACACCGACGCGGCGGTGGCGGCCGGGGTGTTCGGCTCGCCGTCGTACGTGTATCGCGGCGAGCTGTTCTGGGGCCAGGACCGGCTGGAGATGCTGGAAGAGGCGGTCGCCGCCTCGCGCTGAACGCAGGCGGGCGCCGCGAGCCCGGGGCGCTTTCGTGGCTCGTGGCGCCATTGTCGTTCGGCCCCGGGCGATGAGGCCGTGGCGGCGCCGTCGCCAGGGCCAGCCAGCGCCGGCGGACCGGCCCGCCGGTCTACTTCGCCGCCGCCTTCACCAGCGGGCAGGTCGACTTGGACAGCGGCATGAAGGCCTCGTCGCCCGGCAGCGTCGCCACCAGCTTGTAGTAGTCCCAGGGCCGCTTGGATTCGGCTGGCGTCTTCACCTCGAACAGGTACATGTCGTGGACCATGCGGCCGTCCTCGCGGATGCGGCCGTTGGTGGCGAAGAAGTCATTGATCGGCATGGCCTTCATCTGCTTCATCACCGCGTCGGGCGCATCGGTGCCTGCGGCCTGCACCGCCTTCAGGTAGTGCATCACCGAGGAATAGGTGCCGGCCTGGCTCATGTTGGGCATTTTCTTGAGCTTGTCGTAGTAGCGCTGCGACCAGGCGCGGGTCTGGTCATTCATGTCCCAGTAGAAGGCCTCGGTCAGCATCAGGCCGGCCGCCGCATCCAGGCCGATGGCGTGGATGTCGTTGATGTACAGCAGCAGGCCGGCCATCTTCTGGCCGCTTTGCGTCAGGCCGAATTCGCGCGCCGCCTTGATGGCGTTGACCGTGTCGCCGCCGGCGTTGGCCAGGCCGACGATCTGGGCGCGGCTGGCCTGCGCCTGCAGCAGGTACGAGGCGAAATCGCTGGTGCCGATGGGATGGCGCGCGGCGCCCAGCACGGTGCCGCCGCGGGCTTTCACCACCTCGGTGGCCGAGGCCTGCAGGGTGTGGCCGAAGGCGTAGTCGGCGGTCAGGAAGTACCAGCTCTTGCCGCCGCGGTCGACGGTGGCGCGGGCGGTGGTGTTGGCCAGCGACCAGGTGTCGTAGGTGTAGTGCACCGAATACGGCGAGCACAGGTCGTTGGTGATGCGCTCGGTGCCCGGGCCGCTGAACACCACGATCTTCTTTTTCTCGCGCGCCACCTCCAGCACCGCCAGGGCTGGCGCCGAGCCGGCCACGTCCAGGATGGCGTCGACCTTCTGCGTGTCGTACCACTCGCGGGCGCGGGCGGCGGCGATGTCGGCCTTGTTCTGGTGGTCGACCACCATCAGGTCGATTTTCCTGCCCAGCACCTTGCCGCCGAAGTCGTCGATGGCCATCTGGGCGGCCGTGGCGCTGCCCTTGCCGGTCACGTCGGCATAGATGCCGCTCATGTCCAGGATCAGGCCGAGGCGGACGATATCGTCGGAAATGGCGGCGGGGGTGGTCTGCGCCATGCTGGCGGCGCCGACGAACAGGCTGGCGCCGCAGGCCGCGGCCATGGCTGCGGCGCGCGGGAAGCGGCGGGGAGGGGGGCTGCGATGCTGCGAAATCCGGGGCATGGGGGTCATGGTTGTCTCCATTTATGGTTATGCCGGATGCTTGCGGGCACTGCGGGCGCTTTGGCCGGATGGCCGCGCTTTTGTGATGGGTCGGGAACAGCGGGCGAACGCGGGTTGGCGCGTGCGCCGCCGGCCGCGCGTCGGCCGGCGAAGTCTCCTGGGAAGGTCGGTGGCGCTAGCGCTGGCTCAACAGGTCGAACTCCATGCGCACCTTGCGGAACGGAAATTCCAGCCGCGCGAAATACACCACGCGGCCGTCGATGCAGGCGTAGCGGCGCAGTTCGGCCACTGGCGAGGACACCGGGATGCGCAGCGATTCGGCCGACTCCTGGCCGGCCTCGATCACATTGAGCACCTGGCGCGCCTCGCTGATGCGGGCGCCGTAGAACTGGTCCAGCACCGGCGCCACCGTGCTTTTCTGGATGCGGGCGCGATGCTTGCGGAACAGGCTGCTTTCCAGAAATACCTCGCTATAGCAGAACGGCCCGGCCTCGGTGGTGTGCACCCGCCGCAGGTACTGGAAACTGCCGCCGCGCTGCGCCGCGCACGGCATGCCCAGCGTGTCGGGCAGCGGCGAATCGGCGCTCGACTCCACCAGCGACACCGTGCCCAGCTGGTTGCTCAGTTCGACCGTCTCGGCCCAGGTCTTGGGAATCAGCAGCGTCGGCGTCTCCGGCAGGTCGGCGTTGACGAAGGTGCCGGACCCGCGCGAACGCCGGATCAGGCCGTCCTGTTCCAGCTGGCCGAGGGCCTGGCGGATGGTGGCGCGCGAGATGCCATAGGTTTCCATCAGCGCTTCCAGCGGCGGGATCTGCTGGCCCGGCCGCCAGGTGCGGTTCTGGATATGGCTGCGAAACAGCGCCGCCGCCTGCAGGTAGAGCGGTTGAGGGCTGTGCGAGAAAAGCGGGCGCGCGGGCATGGTCGGATCGGTCAGGAGGTAGCGGGGGCGGCGAGCAGGGCGTCGGCCATCTCGCGCAGCCGGTGTTTCTGGATTTTGACCGAATTGGCGCTTTCCACGGACGGAAACGCATCCAGCACCGTGAAGCCGGCGGGAACCTTGAAGCCGGCCATGGCCTGCTTGCAGGCCGCCGTCCAGCCGGTCGCGTCGGCGCTGGCGCCTTCCCGCAGCAGCACGAAGGCGTAGGGCACGGTCTTGCCGTCGCGGGTGGCGCCGACCACCTGGCAGGCGCGCACGCCGGGCAGCGTTTCCACCATCTGTTCGATCTCGACCGGATTCACCAGGAAGCCGGACAGGCGCAACGAGTCGCCCATGCGGGTCTGGAACACGAACTGGCGCGGGTTCAGGGTGTAGCCCAGGTCGCCGGTCCGGAAGTAGCCGTCGTCGGTGCAGGCGCGGGCGGTGGCCTCGGGGTTGTCGAGGTAGCCGCGCATGAGGCTGGGCGACAGGATTTCCAGCTCGCCCGATTCGCCGTGCGGCAGGATTGCGCCGCTGGCCGGGTCGCGCGCCCGCACCCGCGCCTCGGGATAGATCAGCGTGCCGCCTGGCTGGTGGCGCGCGGCCACGTCGCCCTCGGCGGGGTCGCGCGGCTGGCCGGCCACCAGCGCGATCAGTTCGCTGGACCCATACAGCCCCGTCAGCGGCACGCCGGCCGCGCGCGCCAGGTCCAGCATGTGGTCGAGCGCCGGCGTGAAGCTGGCGAAGCCGAACAGGCGCGCCGAGGCGAATGCGCCGGGCGCGGCCGCGCGCATCATGGCGACCAGCGCCTCGTTGTTGGCGTAGGTGTGGCTGACCCGGTGGCGCTGGATCGCGGCGGCCGATTCGGCCGCGTCGAACACCGGCGCGCACACCACCGGCACGCCCCGCGCCAGCCCGCCCGCCAGCGTGGCGAAGCCGAACGCGCCGCAGAACGGCGCGCTGGCCAGCACGCGGCTGTCGTCGTCGTAGCCGAACGCTTGCGCCACCGCGGCGCCGTGGCGCAGCAGGGTGCCCTGGTCATGCAGCACGAACTTCGGCTGTGAGGTGGTGCCGGACGTGGTGAAGCACAGCACGCCGGCGTCGGGCTGGGGCGGCGGGGGCGTGTCGGCGCAGGCGCGCAGGTCGGCGTAGCGGTGCACCGGCTTGCCTCGCAGCGACGCGGCGGCGGGTTCGTCCGCTTCGGACACGGCGACGATGCCTCGCAGCCGCGCCAGGTGTTCGGGCGCGACGCCGTCCAGGATGCCCTGGAAGTCGATACCCTTGAAGCCGGGCCAGAACACCAGCCAGTCGGCGCCGCCACGGCCGAGGATGTCGGCCAGTTCGAGGGAGCGAAAGCGCGTGTTGACGGCCAGCGCCAGCGCGCCCAGGTGGGCGCAGGCCAGGAAGGTCTCGACCCAGGCGGCGCAATTGGGCAGCCATACGGCCACGCGCTGGCCGGGCCGCACGCCGATGCGCGCCAGGCCGGCGGCCAGGGCGCGGCTGCGCGCGCGCAGTTCGGCGTGGCTGATGGCCCGGTCGCGGTCGATCAGGGCGGGGCGCCCGGGGTGGCGCGCCGCCAGGGCGTCGAGGTGTTGCGAAAAGAGGAGGGAGGATTGCGTCATGGCGTCACACCGTGGCGATCGGCGTCACGGGCGACCCCACCGCGCCCGGCAGGCGCAGCGGCGGCGCGGTCAACAGGAAGCGGTTGCGGCCCTGTGCGTGCAGCCAGTCGGCCAGCGCCTTCAGGTACCACAGCTCGGCCAGCGGCACGCCCAGCTTGAACAGGCAGTGATGATGCAGCGGCAGGATCGAATGGCCGGGGCCGGTGGTGCGCGCCGGATAGGCCTCGACCGCGTAGTTGTCGGCGCAGATCGCTGCGATGCCGCTGTCGGTGATCCAGTCCAGCAGCGCCGGGTCGGCGCCGTCCAGCACCGCGCCGGTCTGCTCCAGCTGGTGCGGATCGGGCTGGCCGGCCATTTCTACCAGCGTTTCGGCGAAACCGGTGCGCAGCACCAGCATGTCGCCCGGCTCGACCACCACGCGCTGCTCGCGCAGCGCCGCCTGCAGCTGGGTATGGCCCACCAGCGTGCGGCCGGGGCCGAAGGCGCGCGCCAGGTCCACCAGCACGCCGCGGCCCTGCATGCCTTTTTCGGCATAGCGGTCGATGCCCAGCCTGCGCGCATACGAGCCGCCCGGCGGGCAGCAGGCGTCGGGGCCGGCGTCCTCGCCGCCGAACACGTCGACGCCGGCGGCATAGCCGTTGTAGTAGACGCGGCGGGCCTGGCCGTCGCCCTGGATGTCGAACTGGGCGCCCACGTGGCACAGGCCGTCCCATTGGGTCGAGTACTGCAGGCTGAGCGTGACCTGGTCGTCCGACAGCACGTCGACGGCGTCGGGCTGCAGGCGCGCCATGGCGAAGTTCAGGTAGGGCGTGCCGTCGCGGAAGGTGGGCTTGAGTTGCGGCGGGTGGCGGCGCGGGTTGAGCACGTTGCCGCCGGGCAGGTCCAGCGGCAGCGACAGGCAGAAGACCTTGCCGGTCCGCACCTCGCGCACCGCCTGCAGCACTTTTTCCTCGGTCAGCAGGTTCAGGCGGCCGATCTCGTCGTCAGGCCCGAAATCGCCCCAGGTCGATCCCTCGGGACGGCGCGTCCAGCGTTTCATGGTTTGTCTCCGGTATGTTTTTCGCGTTCTTGTGAATATAGTACGTATTTACGTACTATAGGAAGTGTCCGCATTCCGCGGGCGCCCATCGACAGCATCCGCCCCGAGGCGGAGCCAGAAGAAATCCGCGCCAAGCGGATTCGCGAGGAGACAGATCCATGACGCATTCCCTGCACAGGCGCGCCGGGCGGCGCGCGCTGGCCACGGCGGCGCTGGCCGTGCTGGCCGCGGCCCCGATTTATGCGGTCCAGGCGGCCGGCTATCCGGAGCATCCCGTCACCGTGGTCGTGCCGTATCCGCCGGGTGGCGGCGCCGACATCTTCGGCCGCGCCATCGCCAACGCGCTGCAGCCGGGCCTGAAGCAGACCGTGCTGGTCGAGAACAAGCCGGGCGCGGGCGGCAACATCGGCATGGCCTACGTGGCGCGCGCCAAGGCCGACGGCTACACGCTGGGCCTGGGCACCATCGGCACGCAGACCATCAACCAGTTCCTGTACAACAACATGGCGTTCGACCCCGAGCGCGACCTGGTGCCGATCGCGCTGGTGTCGACCACGCCCAACGTCATCGCCGTCAGCGCCAAGTCGCCCTACAGGACGGTGGCCGACGTGATCCAGGCGGCGCGCCAGAACAAGGAAAAGAAACTGACCTATGCGTCGCCCGGCATCGGTTCGTCGGTGCACCTGACCGGGGCCTACTTCGAGGCCATGGCCGGCGTGACCATGCTGCACGTACCGTTCAAGGGCACCTCGGCGTCGCTGCCGGCGGTGGCGGGCGGCCAGGTCGACCTGCTGTTCGACAACCTGCCCGGCGCGCTGGCGCAGATCAAGGACGGCAACCTGGTGCGGGGCGTGGCGGTGACGTCGGCGGCGCGCGATGCCTCGCTGCCCGACCTGCCTACCGTGGCCGAGTCCGGCCTGCCGGGCTTTGACGTGACGGCCTGGTTCGCCCTGTACGCGCCGCGCGGCACGCCGGAGCCGGTGGTGCGCCAGCTGATCGAGGCGGCGCGCAGCGGCCTGGGCTCGCAGGCCATTGCCACCAATTTCGCCACCATGGGCGCGCGGCCCGGCACGCTGTTCGGCGCCGACCTGGCCGCGTTCGAAAGGCAGGAACGCGCCAAATGGGGCGGCCTCATCAAGGACAAGGGAATCACGGCGCAATGACAACCCCCATCGCATTGGTCACCGGCGGCAGCCGGGGCATCGGCCGCGCCATCGTCGCGCGCTTGTTGCAGGACGGCTTCGAGGTCGTCAACTTCAGCCGTCGGCCGCCGGACGCGGCGCTGCCGGGCGAAACCTTCCAGTCCGTGGACCTGGGCGATGCCGCCGCCACGGCCGCGGCGGCCGCCGCGCTGGCGGCGGCGCGGCCGGTGCTGCACCTGGTCAACAACGCCGGCGTGATCCAGGTCGCCGACATCGAGGCGGTGACACAGGATGAACTGGCGCGCATGGTGGCGGTGAACCTGACCGCGCCGTTGCTGTTGATGCAGGCGCTGCTGCCCGGCATGCGCCGGGCCGGCTATGGCCGGGTCGTCAACATCGGCAGCCGCGCCGGCCTGGGCAAGCCGGGCCGCACGGTCTACGGCGCCACCAAGTCCGGCCTGGTGGGCATGACGCGCACCTGGGCGCTGGAACTGGGCAAGGCCGGCATCACGATCAACACCGTGGCGCCCGGGCCGATCGCCACCGAGTTGTTCGACCAGTCCAACCCGCCGGGCGACCCCAGGACGGTGGCGCTGGAGGCCGCCATCCCGGTGGGGCGCATCGGCCGGCCCGAGGACGTGGCGCATGCGGTGTCGTCGTTCCTGGACCGGCGCGCCGGCTTCATGACCGGGCAGGTGCTGTACGTCTGCGGCGGCATGTCGGTCGGTCTGGCCGGGTAGGCGTTCACACGGCAAGGCGCCTCGCGCGGGCCGCGGGGCGCCGCCGCGTCAGTCGCGGCGCTCCAGCGGCCAGCGAAGTGGCGGCGTGATCCCCACCTGCAACCCGGCGCCGGCCAGCACGCCGTGCAGCCGGATGGCCTCGAGCGCCAGGACGTTCTCGGCCACCGGCAGGTCCTGCGCGATGAGGTCGCGCGCCCGCTTGACGCCGATGCCCAGCGCCACCGCCAGGCGGGCGACGGCGCTGGCCGTGGGCAGGTCGCCGGCCCGCACCCGCAGCGTGTAGGGCGTGCGGTCCATGATCGGGTGGTGCGGATTGGTGGTCGCCACCATCCAGCCACAGCCGCCGCAGCGCGCGATCAGGCTCAGCCCCTGTTCGGTGACGGTCTGGGGCTGGCCGCATTCCGGGCAGGGGGAGGACGGGGCGGATTCGCTCATGGCGTATGGGAAACGGGCCTGGACGGGATGATAGGGGCAGTCCGCGCGCCGCGGCAACGCCGGCGCAAGGTTTGTCTTGGCGCGACAGGCCCTACGGCCGGCCCGCTGCCCCGAGAGCATGGCGCACGGCCTTGTCCGAGGCCCTGCCGGCCGCGCGCAGGGCGCCTTCGCGCTCGCGCCGCAACTGGCGCAGGACCTCGGCCGGCGTCACGCCGAAATGCGCCGCGAACTTGCGCTGGAAGGTGCGGCGCGACATATGGCAGGCGTCGGCCATGTCGTCGACCGACCAGCGCGCCGACAGGCTGGCCTCGATCTTCTCCACCAGGTCGCGGAACGGCGCCGCCAGGCGGTCCTGCAGGCGCATCGACTGGCTGTACTGGCGCTGGTCGCCGTCGCGCCGCATGAAGACCACCAGGCGGCGCGCCACGTCCTGCGACACCCGCGCGCCCACGTCGCGCTCGATCAGCGCCAGCGCCAGGTCGATGCCGGCGGTCACGCCCGCCGAGGTCCATACGGCGCCGCTTTCGATGTAGATGCGGTCGTCTTCCACCTTCAGGCCGGGATGCAGCTGGCGCAGGCGGTCGGCCGAGCGCCAGTGGGTGGTGACGCGGCGGCCATCGAGCAGGCCGGCAGCGGCCAGCAGGAAGGCGCCGGTGCACACGCTGCAGGTGCGGCGTGCCTGCGGGCTGCGGCGGCGCAGCCAGGCCAGGGTTTCGCCATGGGCGGCGGCCTGGTCGATGCCGGGGCCGCCCGGCACGAACAGCATGTCGATCGGCGCGTCGTCGTCGGTGGCGAAGGTGGCGTTGACCTGCATGCGCAGGCCCTGGTCCCAGGTGCCGACCACCGGCGTGGCCGCCACGGTGCTCAACTGGTAGCCGGCGCCGCCTTCGTCGTTGGCGCCGCTGAATGCCTGCCAGGGCCCGGCCAGGTCGAGCGGCTGGAAGCCGTCGTACAGCAGGAAGACAATGCGTTTTGGCGCGATCGTGCCGCCATTTGGCGCACGCGCGCCGGCCTGTCGGTCTACGCTGGCGGTTCCATTCTGCGAAGGAGCATCGTCGTGCATGTCAATATTCTCTTGTTCGAAGGGCTGACCCAGCTCGATATGACCGGGCCTTACGAGGTGCTCGCCGCCGCGCCCGGGTTCAGCGTCGATTTTGTCGCAAAATCGCCCGATCCGGTACGCAGCGATCGCGGCCTGTGTTTCGTGCCGACCCAGACGCTGGCGTCGGCGCCGCCCTGCGATCTGCTGGTGGTGCCGGGCGGGCCGGGCACGGATGATGCCATCCTCGACCCGGACTGGGTAGCCTTCACGCGCAGGCAGGCGTTGGGCGCGCGCTACGTCTTCGGCATCTGCACCGGTTCGCTGCTGCTGGGCGCGGCCGGCCTGCTGCGCGGCAAGCGCGCCTCCAGCCATTGGCGCGCGCGCGAACTGCTGGCGCATTTCGGCGCCGTGCCGACCGACGCGCGGCTGTGCGTGGACGGCAACGTCTTCACCGCCGGCGGCGTCACGTCGGGCATCGACATGGCCCTGAAGGTGGTGGCCACGCTGTGCGGCGATGAGGTCGCCAAGCTGATCCAGCTGCAGATCGAATACGACCCCGAGCCGCCGTTTCCCGGCGGCACGCCCAGGACCTCGGAACCGGACATCGTGCGGCAGTACCTGGCGCAGTCGCAGGCGCGCTTCGAGCGGCGCAGCGCCAAGGTGCGCCAGGCCGCGCTCAATGCCCCAGGTGGTCCAGCGGCAGCGGACTCTGCGGCTTGACGGTCTGGATGGCGAAGTTGCTGCGGATGTCCTTCACCCCTGGCAGCTTGAGCAGCGTGGTCAGCAGGAAGCGTTCGTAGGCGCGCAGGTCGGGCAGCACCACCTGCAGCAGGAAGTCCGATTCGCCCGACACCAGGTGCGCCGCCACCACTTCCGGCAGGGCGCAGACTTCCTTGCGGAACTGCTCGGCGTCGCGTTCGTGGTGGCGCTCGACCTTGACGCCGACGAAGACGGTCAGGCCCAGCCCGACTTCGTCCGGCGCCAGCCGGGCTTCGTAGCCCTGGATCACGCCGGCTTCCTCCATCAGCCGCACCCGCCGCAGGCAGGGCGAGGGCGACAGGCCGATCTGCTCGGCCAGCTCGACGTTGGTCAGGCGGCCGTTCTGCTGCAGGGCCTCGAGAATGCGCCGGTCATAGGCGTCCAATTGGCGTTTTGGCATGGAATGAAATTTTGGAGGGCTTGATTGGTCCAAGATGCCAATCATGTTATTCCTGTTGGCAGGAATAGCAAGCACATGCCGATGCCTTTTCCCTAGAATGATCGCCATTTCCTGCTGCACGGAGCGTGGCTCATGGCCGATATGGCGTTGTTTCTCGGGGCATTGTTGATTGTCTATGTGGTGCCGGGGCCGGACATGATCCTGCTGCTTGAAACCGGGGCGCTGCGCGGGCGCGGCCAGGCGCTGGCGGTGGCCGTGGGCCTGGCCCTGGCGCGCGCCGCCCACGTGACACTGGCGGCGCTGGGGCTGGCGGCGCTGTTCAAGACGCATCCGTGGGCCTTCGACGCGGCGCGCACCGTGGGCGGCGGCTACCTGATCTGGCTGGGCTTGCGGTTGCTGCGCGCCGGTCCCATGTCGTACGGCGTGGCGCACGAGGCGCAGGCGGCCGCGCGCGGCAAAGGGCTTGGCGCGGCGTTGCTCAGCGGGGTGCTGACCAACGTGCTCAACCCCAAGGCGTTGTTGTTCTGCTCGGTGCTGCTGCCGCAGTTCGTGTCGCCCGCGCAGGGGCCGATCGGCCGGCAGTTCGCGTTGCTGGGCGTGATCCTGGTGAGCCTGGGGCTGACCTTCGACGTGTTGTGCGCCCTGGCTGGCGGCGCGCTGGGGCGCTGGATGGCGGCGCATCCGCGGGTGCAGAAATGGGAGGGCGCCGTGTTCGGCGGCGCCCTGATCGCCTTCGGCCTGCGGCTGACGCTGAATCGTTGAGGCGGCGCAGGACGGGGGCCGCGCGGGCGGCGCATGCGGGACGCGCCGGCGGCAAAGAAAAAAAGGCCTGACTTGCGTCAGGCCTTTTGCCTACTTGCCGAAGGCGAAGGACGCTTCGTCCTGGTCCTGGCCTTGGTCCTGGTCTTCGCCATCGGCGCGCGCCGGCACGGGGCGGGCGCCGTCGGCCAGCATCTCCGCCTGCGTCAGGCCCTTGGTCAGCTCCAGGGCCTGGCGCTCGAACAGGCGCCGGTACAGGCCGCCTTTCAAGCGGATCAACTGGTCGTGGCTGCCTTCCTCGATGATGCGGCCGCGGTCCATCACCAGCAGGCGGTCCAGCGCGCGCACCGTCGACAGGCGGTGCGCCACCACCAGCGTGCTGCGGCCGACCATCAGGCGTTCCATGGCCTGCTGGATCAGCACCTCGCTTTCGCTGTCCAGGCTCGACGTGGCTTCGTCCAGGATCAGGATCGGCGCGTCCGCCAGGAAGGCCCGGGCGATCGCCACCCGCTGGCGTTCGCCGCCCGACAGCTTGACGCCGCGCTCGCCCACCAGCGTCTCGTAGCCCTTGGGCAGGGCCATGATGAAGTCATGCGCGCTGGCCAGCCGCGCCGCCTGCTCGATCTCGGCCTGCGTCGCGCCGGGGCGGGCATAGGCGATGTTCTCGGCCAGCGTGCGGTGAAACAGCACCGGCTCCTGCTGCACGATGGCGATCTGGCTGCGCAGCGACGCCTGCTTGACCTGGGCGATGTCCTGCCCGTCGATGGTGATGCGGCCGCCGTTGACGTCATACAGGCGCTGGATCAGCTTGATGAACGTGGTCTTGCCCGAACCCGAATGCCCGACCAGGCCGACCCGCTCGCCCGGCGCGATGCGCGCCGAGAAGCGGTCGTACAGCGCCACGTCGTGCCGGCCATAGCGGAAGGTCACGTCCTCGAAGCGGATCTCGCCGGCCGTGACGCGGATCTCGCCCGCGCCGGCGCGGTCGTCCACGCCCAGCGGCTGCTTCTCCAGCGCCACCAGTTCCTCCATGTCGTTGACCGAGCGCTGCAGGTTGCGGATGTGCATGCCCACGTCGCGCAGGTGGCCCTGCAGCATGAAGAACATCGTCAGCGCGAAGGTGATGTCGCCGACGCTGGCCTGGTTGCGCGACCACAGCAGCAGCGACGCGCCCAGGATGCCGGCCTGCATCGCCACCAGCATCGCGCCCTGGATGCCGCCGTTGATCGTGGCGCGGATCCAGGTGCGGCGCGTGCGGCGGCGCCACTTGTCGACCACGCGGTCCAGGCGCGCTTCCTCGCGGGTCTCGGCGCCGAAGGCCTTGACGACCGGGTTACAGCTGACCGCGTCGGCCAGCGCGCCACCCATACGCGTGTCCCAGGCATTGCCCAGGCGCGCCGCCGGCGCCACGTAGCCCAGCGACAGCGCCGCCGTGACCGCGATGTACAGCACCGACCCCAGGCCGACCACCAGGCCCATCACCGGCCAGTGGATGCCCAGCAGCACGGTGGCGCCGACCAGCATGATGACCGACGGCAGCAGCGCCACCAGCAGCGTGTCGTTCAGCACGTCCACCGCCCACATGCCGCGCGTGATCTTGCGCACGGTCGAGCCGGCGAAGCTGTTGGCATGCCAGTCGGTGGAAAAGCGCTGCACGCGGTAGAAGGCGTTGGACACCATGCCGTTCATCATCTTCAGGGTGAAGACGATGATGTTCTGGAACACGCCCTGGCGCAGCAGCGTGCCGCCGATGCCCAGCGCGATCAGCAGCCAGAACGCGGTGACGGCCGCGCCCCAGACCTGCGCGTCGGACGAGGCGCCGGAGGCCACGGCGTCGACCAGCCGGCCCGCGTACAGCGGGGTCAGCACATCGGCCACGGCCGACAACAGGGCCAGCGCGACGATGAGGGTGGTGCGCCAGGGCTGGGCGCGCCAATAGCGGAAGGTAAAGCCGAGGACGTCCTTGAAGGCTTGTCCTCGCAGATCGATTTTTGTTCGATTCATTGCGATCGCCCGGCAACGCGAAGGCGCCGGTTTCCTTTTGGGAAGAAGGTGATACGACCTGCGCCTCATGGCGCGGGCATTGCGTTCAGGGGTTTGGGGCGGGCACGGCGGACCAGTCGCCAGGTAGTCTGGCGATGGGGCCGCGCGAGCGACGACTTAATGGCGTCGCGGAGATACGCGCGGGATGGCGGTATGCGGATTCATCATCTTGCGCCTCCCAGGTGTAGGTGAAGGGAAAAAAGAATGGGCACAGGCCCGAATTGAAGATTCTATAGAAGTGGTGTAGGCGGATCAACCGCGCGAGCGGTGGGGGAATGCTCGCGTGTGGGTTTTTCCCCACGGCGGTAGGTGCGCCGGCGCGCCGCGCCACGTGGGCGCGGCCGCCGGCCAGGCGCCTTACTTCAGGAACCCCGTCGAGATCCACGGCACCGCGGCAATGACCACGATGCCGACCGCCATCGAACCCAGGTAGCCCAGGATGGGGCGGATGCCGGCTTCGGGCGCGACCCGGCCAATGGCGCAGGCGGCGTAGTAGCCCACCCCGAACGGCGGCGCGAACAGGCCCAGGCCCATCGCCAGGATCACCACCATGGCGTAGTGCACCTCGTGGATGCCCATCTGGTGCGCGATGGGGAACAGCAACGGACCGAACAGCACGATGGCGGGGATGCCCTCCAGCACGCTGCCCAGGATGACGAACGCCACGATCGACACCGCCATGAAGGTGGCCGCGCCGCCGGGCAGGCCCGCCATGGCCTGCGCCAGCTGGGTCGAGAAGCCCGATTGCGTCAGCGCCCAGGCCATGGCGGTGGCGGTGCCGATGATCAGCAGGATCGATCCGGACAGGCAGGCGGTGTCCACCAGCATGGGCTTGAGCCGCTTGGCGTCGAAGCAGCGGTAGACCAGCAGCCCGATCAGCGTGGCATAGACGATGCCGATGGTGGACACCTCGGTGGCGGTGGCCACGCCCTCGACCACGGCCGCGCGGATCACGAAGGGCAGCGCCAGCGCCGGCAGCGCCACCAGCAGGGCGCGGCCGATCTGGCGGCCGCTGGCCTTGCGCACCGCGCTCAGGTCTTCGCGGCGGTTGCGCCACCAGACCACCAGGCACAGCATCACGCCCAGCACCAGCCCGGGCAGCAGGCCGCCGGTGAACAGCGCCGTGATCGACACGCCGGTGACCGAGCCGATGGTGATCAGCACCAGGCTGGGCGGCACGGTCTCGGTCTGCGCGCCGGTGGCCGACAGCAGCGCCACCAGGTCGCCCTCGTCGGCGCCGCGCTCGCGCATCTCCGGGAACAGCACCGGCGCCACCGCGGCCATGTCGGCCGCCTTGGCGCCCGAAATGCCCGAGACCACGTACATGGCGCCGATCAGCACGTACGACAGGCCGCCGCGCACGTGCCCCAGCAGGCTGGCCAGGAAGGCCACCATGCGCTTGGCCATGCCGGTCATCTCGATCAGCACGCCCAGGAACACGAACAGCGGCACCGCCAGCAGGATCAGGTGCGACATGCCTTCGTCCATGCGCCCGACCACCACCATCATCGGCACGTCGGTGGTCAGCGACAGGTAGCCGAAGGTGGCCAGCCCGAACGAGAAGGCGATCGGCACGCCCGCGAACACCGTGGCCGCCACCACGCCGACGAAGAAGATCAGCAGGTTCAGGTTGCCCAGTCCCGCCAGCACCGGCTGCAGCGCCGTCATGGCGGCCACCACGCCGCCGACCAGCAGCAGCGCCAGGCCGGTGACGCGCCACTGCGCGCGTTCGACCAGCCGCAGCAGCGCGATCAGCAGCATCAGCGCGGTGCCGACCGGCAGGGCCGCGGCGCGCCAGATGTTGGGGATCTCCAGCGCGGCGGTGGTGACGTACCGTTCCTCCGAAGCGTATTCGTAGCCGGGCGCCTGCAGCAGCAGCAGGAACGCCAGCGCCGCCGCCACCGCCACCATGTCCAGCAGCGCGCGGGTGGCGGGCGAGGCGCGATTGACCAGCGCGCCCATGCGCATGTGCTCGCCGCGGCGGAAGGCGATCACCGCGCCCAGCATGGCCAGCCACAGGAACAGGATCGAGGCCAGCTCGTCGGACCACACCAGCGGCGTGTGCAGCACGTAGCGCGCCACGATGCCCGAGAACAGGATGACGATTTCCGCGACCACCAGGATGGCCGCGGGAATCTCCACCAGGTGGCCCAGGGCATTGTCGGCGGCGATGGCCCAGGGCCGCCGGCTGCCCGGGGCGGCACCGGCCGTGGGCAGCACTTCCGCCGGATGCGTGAGCGCAGCCCTCATGACAGGCTCCCGGCGGCCTGCTCCAGCAGGCCCCAGGCCTTGCCGCCGTATTTTTCCTTCCAGCTGGCGTAGAAGCCGGCGCGGCGCAGCGCGTCGCGGATGGGCGCGGGGTCGGGGGTGTTGAAGGCCAGGCCCTGCTCGGCCAGCTTGGCCTGCAGCTGATTGTTGAGCGCCAGCACGTCGGCGCGCTCGGCCATGCCGGCGGCGTTGATGTGTTTGGCGACGACCTCGCGGATGTCGGCCGGCAGCTTCTCCCAGGCGCGGCGGTTGCCCAGGAACCAGAAGCCGTCCCACATGTGGTTGGTCATCGAGCAGTACTTCTGCACTTCGTACAGCTTGGCGGTCTGGATGATGGCCAGCGGGTTTTCCTGCGCGTCCACCACGCGGGTCTGCAGCGCCGAATAGGTTTCGTTGAAGTTGATGCTGGCCGGCGACGAGCCGAGGGCCTTGAACATCGAGGTCCACAGCGGGCTGACCGGCACGCGGATCTTCAGGTCGCGGAAATCGTCCGGGCCGGTAATGGCGCGCGAGCTGGTGGTGACCTGGCGAAAGCCGTTGTCCCAGATGCGATCCATGACGAACAGGCCCTTGCCATTGATGTCGGCGCGGATGTGGGCGCCCAGGTCGCCGTCCATGGCCTTCCAGACCGAAGCGTAATCGGGGAAGGCGAAGCCCACGCCGCTGATCGACGCGCTGGGCACCAGGGTCGACAGGATCAGGCCCGACAGGGTGAAGAACTCGACGGCGCCGGCGCGCAGCTGGCTCAGGGTGTCGGTGTCGGAGCCCAGCTGGCTGCTGGGGAACACCGCCAGTTCGAAGCGGCCGCCGGTGTCCTTGAGGATGTTCTGCGCGGCCTCGTTGGCGCGCAGGTTCATCGGATGCGAGGGCGGCAGGTTGTTGGCGTACTTGTAACGGAACTGGGGCGCCGCCAGCGTGCGCTGGAACGGCGCCAGGGCGAGCAGCGCGCCGCCTCCCGCGGCGCGCATGAGGTTGCGTCGAGTCGTGTTCATGCTGTCTCCTTGGTTATGAGATCCGGCCGCCGTCGAGGACGGCCGGATAAAGCGCCTTGCCAGGCTTGTTGCTTTATCTTTGCATGAGGTCCATTATATGGACCTGCTTACTACCCTTAAATTCATTAAATCATATTGATTCGCTAGCGTAAATCTATAAAACTGGTGCAGAATGAAAAAACAAAATCACATTGACGGTCCACAAAATGGACCTGATGAAAAAACAGGCGGAGACGTGACGGAGACCTCATCCCAGGTCGGTGGCGCCCAGGCGATATCCCGCGCAATGCTGGTGCTGCGCGCGGTGTCGCGCACCCGCGGCGAAGGCGCGGGCCTGCTGGCGTTGACGCGCGACACGGGCATGAGCAAGCCCACCGTGCACCGCATCCTGGCCGCGCTGGCCGCCGAAGGCATGGTCGAGCAGGACCTCGCCAGCCGCCGTTACTTTCTCGGGCCCGAATGCCACGTGCTGGGCAACATCGCCAGCGAGCGCTTCGGCATCAACCGGCTGGCCGCGCCGGTGGTAGCGCGGCTGGCCCACGAATGCGGTGATTCCGCCTTCTTTTCGCTGCGCCGCGACGTGTTCGCGGTCTGCGTGCTGCGCGAGGACGGCGACTACCCGCTCAAGACCCACGTGCTGTTGCCCGGCGATCGCCATCCGCTGGGCATCGGCGCCGGCAGCCTGGCCATCCTGGCGGCGCTGCCCGACGACGAGGTCGACGCCTGCCTGCAGGCCAATGCCGGCCTGATAGAACGGCGCTATCCGCATTACTCCGTGCCGCTGATCCGCACGCTGGTCGATGAGGTGCGAGAACAGGGCTATGCCGTGAACCGCGGCTTGGTGGTGCCGGGTTCGTGGGGCATCGGCATGCCGCTGCGCGACGAGCAGGGCCATGTGCTGGGCGCGCTCAGCATCGCCGCGGTCGAATCGCGCATGGACGAAGAAAGGCAGTTCCAGCTGGCCAAGCTGTTGTCACGCGAGGCCAAACGCCTGCTTGCGCAGGCCAACCCGGCAGGCCGCGAGGCGCGGGCGCGCCCGCCGGCCGCCAAGCCCAAGCCCTGATCCGCCATGCCGGCGGGGCGGGGCTGCCAACAGAGGAGACAGCAATGAGCAAGCGTGCCGTCATCGTGGGGTGGTCGCACATCCCATTCGGCAAACTCGACGACCCCGACACCGAAAGCCTGATGGCGCGGGTATCCGGCGCCGCGCTGGAGCACGCGGGCGTGAGTCCGCAGGCCGTGGACGGCATCTATGCCGGCGTCATGAACAGCGGTTTCCAGAAGCAGGATTTCCAGGCCGCGCTGGTGGCCCTGGCCGATCCGGCATTGGCCCATGTGCCGGCAACCAGGCTGGAGAACGCCTGCGCCACGGGGTCGGCCGCGCTGTACGCGGCCATGGATTTCATCGAGGCCGGGCGCGGCCGCGTGGCGCTGGTGGTGGGCGCCGAGAAAATGACCGCCCGCTCCACCGAGGACACCGGCGATATCCTGCTCAATGCCAGCTACCGCAAGGAAGAAGCCACGCTGCCGGGCGGCTTTGCCGGCGTGTTCAGCCGTATCGCCACGGCCTATTTCGAGCGCCATGGCGACCACGGCGAGGCGCTGGCCCGCATCGCCGCCAAGAACCACGCCAACGCGCTGGACAATCCCTATGCGCAGATCCGCAAGGACCTGGGCTTCGAGTTCTGCAATACCGTTTCCGAAAAAAATCCCTATGTGGCGGCGCCGCTGCGGCGCACCGATTGCTCGCCCATTTCCGACGGCGCGGCGGCGCTGGTGCTGGCCGACGCGGAAACGGCGGCGGACCTGCGCCGCGCCATCGGCTTTCGCGCGCGGCGCCACGTCAATGACTTCCTGCCGCTGAGCCGGCGCGATCCCATCGCCTTCGAGGGCGCGGCGCGGGCCTGGCGCGAGGCCTTGGCCGAGGCCGGCGCGACCCTGGACGATTTGAGCCTGGTGGAGACGCACGACTGCTTCACCATCGCCGAATTGATCGAGTACGAGGCCATGGGCCTGGCGCCGCGCGGCCATGGCGTGCGGGCATTGCGCGAAGGCTGGGTGCAGAAGGGCGGGCGCCTGCCCGTCAACCCGTCGGGCGGACTCAAGGCCAAGGGCCATCCGGTGGGCGCCACCGGCGTGTCGCAGCACGTCATGGCGTGCCTGCAACTGGCCGGCGAGGCGGGCGCCATGCAGGTGCCGGACGCGACGCTGGCCGGCGTCTTCAACATGGGCGGCGCGGCCGTGGCCAACTACGTCAGCATCCTGGAGCGCGTCAAATGAGCGGCCCGTTGCAGCAGGTCGCGGCGCCGCCCGGCGGCGTGGCGCCGGTATCGCGGCGGGTGATGAACCTGGCGCATTTCCTGGTGCAGGCGGCGCGCCGCCATCCGGCGCGCGCCGCGCTGGTCTGCGGCCAGGCGCGCCTGAGCTGGCGCGAGCTGGACGCGCGCACCGCCGCGCTGGCGCGGGCGCTGGCCGAGCACGGGGTGGGCAAGGGCGACCGGGTGCTGGTCCACGCGCGCAACAGCTTCGCGTTCGCCGAAACTCTGTTTGCCGTGTTGCGGCTGGGCGCGGTCTGGGTGCCGACCAACTGCCGCATTTCACCGGACGAGGCCGTCTACCTGGCGCGGGCGGCCGGGGTCAAGGCCTTCCTGTGCGAGGGCCAGTCGCCGGCGCACGCCGCGGCGGTGGCGCAGGCCATGCCGGACCTGGCCCTGCTGGCGCGACTGGGCCCGGGCGAGTTCGGCGCGGCCGACACCGCCTCCCTGATCGATGCGCGCCTGCAGGACGCGCCGGCGGCCTGCGTCGACGTGGACTACGACGACCCCTGCTGGTTCTTCTTCACTTCCGGCACCACCGGCCATCCGAAGGCGGCGGTGCTGACGCATGGCCAGATGGCCTTCGTGCTGACCAATCACCTGTGCGACCTGATGCCGGGCACCACCGAACACGACGTCAGCCTGGTGGTGGCGCCCTTGTCGCATGGCGCGGGCATCCATTTCCTGACCCAGGTGGCGCGCGCGGCCGCCACCGTGCTGCCGGAGGGCGAGCGCTTCGACCCGGAAGAGGCCTGGCGCCTGGTGCAGGCGCACCGGGTGACCAACATGTTCACCGTGCCGACCATCGTCAAGCTGCTGGTCGAGCATCCGGCGGTGGACGCCTTCGACCACACCAGCCTGCGCTATGTGATCTACGCCGGCGCGCCGATGTACCGCGAAGACCAGAAGCGCGCGCTGGCCAAGCTGGGCCGTGTGCTGGTGCAGTACTTCGGGCTGGGCGAGGTCACCGGCAACATCACCGTGCTGCCGCCGGCGCAGCACCATGACGGCGACGGCCCCGAGGCGCGCGTGGGGACCTGCGGCTACGAGCGCATCGGCATGCAGGTCAGCATCCAGGACGAGGCCGGCAACCCGCTGCCGGCGGGCCGGACCGGGGAGATCTGCGTCTGCGGGCCGGCGGTGTTCGCCGGCTACTACGACAACCCGGCCGCCAACGCCAAGGCCTTCCGCAACGGCTGGTTCCGCACCGGCGACCTGGGCTACCAGGACGACGCGGGGTATCTCTACATCACTGGCCGCGAATCCGATATGTACATCTCGGGCGGCTCCAATATCTATCCGCGCGAGGTCGAGGAAAAGGTGCTGGCGCATCCGGCGATCGCGGAGGCGGCCGTGCTGGGGGTGCCGGACCCGGTGTGGGGCGAGGTGGGGGTGATGGTGTGCGTGCTGCGACCCGGCGAGACACTGGAAGAGGAGGCCCTGCTGGCCTGGCTCGGATCGCGCATGGCGCGCTACAAGCTGCCGCGCCAGGTGTTCTTCTGGGATGCGCTGCCGCGGTCGGGCTACGGCAAGATCACCAAGAAGCTGGTGCGCGAGGCCCTGCGCGAGCGGGGCTGCCTGGCGCCTGCCTAGGAAACGGGGCCGCCGCGCGGCGGCCGCGCAAGAGGGTGCGGACATCGCGAACACATCGCGAGCACACAACGAGGAGACCGAGTCATGGATGGAGCGCAGGAAGCGGTGCTGGTCACGGGAGGCGCGTCGGGCATTGGCCTGGCCGTCGCGCGTGGCCTGCTGGGCGCGGGACGCCGGGTGCTGGTGGCCGACGTGTCGCAGGAACGACTGGACGAGGTGCGAGGCCTGGCGCCGGCGGATCGGCTGGGCTGCGTGCGGATGGATGTGTCCGACGAGGCGCAGGTGAGCGAGGCGATCGCGAGGCTGGAGTCCGACTTCGGGCCGATCGCCGGGCTGGTCAATTCGGCGGGTATCGGCCGCGACGTGCCGTTCCTGGAGACCGACGCGGCGTTGCTGCGGCGGATCCTGGAAGTGAACCTGGTGGGGTCGTTCGTGGTGGCGCGCGAGGCGGCCCGGCGCATGCGCGATCGCGGCCGCGGGTCGATCGTGAACATCGCGTCCGTGTCGGGCATCCGCGGCAACGCGGGCCGGGCGGCGTACGGGGCTTCCAAGGGAGGCGTGGTGACGCTGACCCGGGTGATGGCGGTGGAGCTGGCCGCCTACGGCATCCGCGTGAACGCGGTCGCGCCCGGGCCGATCGAGACGCCGCTGGTGAGCCAGATGCACACGGATGAGGCGCGCGCGGCCTGGCGTCGGGTGGTGCCGCAGCATCGCTACGCGGCGCCGGAGGAACTGAACGGCACCATCGGCTGGCTGCTGGACGAGTCGCAGTCCAGCTACGTGACCGGGCAGGTGATCTGTGTGGACGGCGGCTTCACCGCGGCGGGCATGCTGCCGGCGGTGCATTGACGCCCGCGTTTTCAGCTTTCATTCCCATCTTGCGCCACAAGCGCACGGAGTGCACATCATGCGAACCACCACCGTGGATCGTTCGTTGCGGGGATCACCGGTATTGCCCCGCCCCAGGACGCTGATACACCCGGGAGCCTTCAACCCGGTCCGGATACACAGCCGCTGCGCGCGGCGCGGCCGCCATGTCCGGCTGGCGCTGCAGCCCGGCGCCAGCCTGTTCGAGGCGCTGGTCAATGGCCTGGCGCCGCTGGGCGTGGAGAACGCCTCGATGACGCTGCTGAGCGGCGAATTCAGCCATCTCGACTACTGCACCGCGCCGCCGGACCCGGCGCATCTGCGGGTGGTGGCGTACACCGCGCCGATCGCGGCGGGCGCGGCCACGCTGATCTTCGGCAACGCCACGCTGGGCAAGGGCGACAACGGCGAGCCGCTGGTGCACTGTCACGCGGCGTTTTGCGATCAGGGCGGGGCGCTGCTGGGCGGGCACCTGATCCCGCAGACCACGATCGTGGGCGCGGCGCCGGTGACGGTGCTGGTGACGGCGCTGGAAGGCTTCGAACTGCGCGCCACTTATGACGCCGAAACCAATTTGCGGCTACTGCAGCCGCGGGAGATCTGACGATGATGCCGGCCGAGGTCGAAAGCGGAAGCATGGGGCGGGTGGCGTATGCGCGCATCGGGCCCAACGAGGATCTGGTGCAGGGGGTGGAGAAGCTGTGCCTGGCGGAGGGGTTTCGCAACGCCTTCGTGCGCGGCGCGCTTGGGAGCCTGGTGGATGCCTGCCTGTATGCGCGCGGCGGGGAGGTGCGGCAGCTGGAGGGGCCGGCGGTGGAGATCGTGAGCCTGGCGGGAGAGGTGCGCGCGCAGGCGGACGGGTCGGTGGTGGCCTCGCTGTCGGGGGTGGTGGCGGACCCGGCGGGGCGGGTGCACGGCGGGGTGTTCGTCCCGGGGGCGAACCCTGTCTGCATGACGTTCGAGGTGACGTTGGAGGAGTGGCTGCCGGACGGCGGCTGAGGCGCGGGCGGGTGAGGCGCGATGCGGCGGCCGGGACGGATACACTTGGCCACCCATGCGCCAAGGAAAATGACATGAAACGCACCCTGTCGGCCGGCATCAGACTGGCCCTTGCGGCCTGCCTGATCTTCGCCGCGCTGTTTGTCGTCATCGGCGGCTGGACCACGGGCTATTCGTTGGAAAGCGTGATCTGGCTCGCGCTGACCGGCGCCATCTTCGGCGCGATCGGGGCGCCGGCCATCGAGCCGAAAGCGTTCCGCTATCCGGCGCTGTGGCAGGTCGGCTGCGCCGTGGCGGGATGCCTGCTGGTCGCGGCCCTGCTCGGCGCCGGCATCGACGGCTACCTGCTGGCCGTCGCGCTGGGCGTCCTGCTCGGCTATCTCGCGCCGTACTGGATCACGCGCGTCACGGGCCCTTGACCGGCCCTGGCCGCGGCCGCGCCGCCGGCTGCTTCGCGCGAAATCCGGCAAAGCCGCTCCAGCACTGCTGCGTGTAGCTGTAGAGCGCGTCCTGCGCCTTCAGCGGGCTGCGGCCGGCCAGCCGCGCGAGGACGTAGTGGCCCTGGCGCTGGGGATCGGGCGGCAGCGGTACTTCCACGAGCTGGCCGGCCTGCTGTTCCTGGCGGGTGACGCAGATGACGCCCAGCAGCAGGGTGTCGGTGGCGAGGGCCAGGCGGACCAGCGGGTCGAGATTCTCGCAGCGCACGCTGACCATCTGTTCGGGCGCGCCGGCGGCGCCCAGGGTTTCGGCCAGGCGCAGCGCGACCTCGGGACTGAGGGTACTGGAGGCGACCGGGTATTGGCGGATGTGCTCGATGGCGGGGCGGCGGTGGGCCAGGATGGGATGACCCTTGCGGCAGACCATGCCGGCGCGCAGGGGGGCGAGGGGGCGGGTTTCGATGTCGGCGGCGCCATGGAGCATGCGGGCGTCGCAAACCATGGCGTCGATGCGTTCGGCGCGCAGCAGGTCGACCAGGGCGGCCGTGGTGCCCAGTTCGGCGGCCACGCGCACCTGTGGGTAATGGGTGGCCATGTGGGCCAGGAAGGGCGTGAGCAGCAGCGAGGCGGGCGTGGGACTCAGCCCGATCGAAAGCGCGCCGGATTCGCCGCCGGCCAGGGTCTTGAGTTCGCGGCGCAGTTCGGCTTCCTCGTAGCGCATGCGGCGGGCGCGTTCGGCGACGCAGGCGCCGTAGGGCGTCAGGCGCACCTGGCGGGTGCCGCGGTCCAGCAACGGCAGGCCAAGCTCGGCCTCCAGCGCCTGGATGCTGCGGCTGAGCGCGGGCTGCGACAGGTTGACCTTGTCGGCGGCGCGCGAAAAGGTGCCGTGTTCGACCACGGCGAGCAGGTGCTTGAGTTTCTGGAAGTCCATGTTCCAACCGCATGAATTGTATGAATTAAATGCATTGGAATTATAGATAGCGGCTCCGTATCATGGTCCGCGGACGGCGCCCGGCAGAGGCGCCGCCATCGCCCGCGGCAGGCTCGCGGCGCGGTCCCATTCGATACGGAGACAGATTCAATGAAGCAGCATGTGTTGTCGGCCGCCCTGGTGGCGGCCTGTTCCTGCCTGCCCGCGATGGCGCAACCCGTGGCGCAAGCCGCGGGCCAGGAGTCCGCAGCCGTCGCGGCCCCGGCGCAAGGCGTCAACGGCAAGGTCACGATCCGGCGCGACGCCCATGGCATGCCGCACGTCTACGCCGACACGGTGTACGGCATTTTCTACGGCTACGGTTACGCGGTGGCGCAGGACCGGCTGTTCCAGATGGAGATGGCGCGGCGCAGCACCCAGGGCCGGGTGGCCGAAGTGCTCGGCGCGTCGATGGTGGCGTTCGACAAATCCATCCGCGGCAATTTTTCGCCCGAACGCATCCAGCGCCAGCTGGCGGCGCTGCCGGCCGCCGACCGCCAGGTGCTGGACGGCTACGCGGCCGGCATGAACGCCTGGCTGGCGCGGATCCGCGCGCAGCCGGGGCAGTTGATGCCCAAGGAATTCAACGACCTGGGCTTCGCGCCGGCCGACTGGACCGCCTACGACGTGGCGATGATCTTCATCGGCACCATGGCGAACCGCTTCTCTGACGCCAACAGCGAGATCGACAACCTGGCGCTGCTGACGGCGCTCAAGGACAGGCACGGCGAGGCCGAGGCCATGCGCATCTTCAACCAGCTGCGCTGGCTGACGGACAGCCGCGCGCCGACCACGGTGCCGCCCCAGGAGGGCAGCTACCAGCCGGCCGTGTTCCAGCCGGAAGGCGCGGACCAGCTGGCCTACGCGCTGCCGCGCTACGACGGCACGCCGCCGATGCTCGAACGCGTGGTGCGCGATCCGGCCACGCGCGGCGTGGTCGATGGCGCGCCCGCCACGCTGCGGGCTCGACTGGCCGAGCAATACGCGCAATCGGGCCAGCCGGGCATCGCAGGCTTCCCGACCACCAGCAACATGTGGATCGTGGGCCGTGACCATGCCAAGGATGCCCGTTCGATCCTGCTGAACGGCCCGCAGTTCGGCTGGTGGAATCCGGCCTACACCTACGGCATCGGCCTGCACGGCGCCGGCTTCGACGTGGTCGGCAACACGCCGTTCGCCTATCCCTCCATCCTGTTCGGCCACAATGCGCACGTGGCCTGGGGCTCGACCGCGGGCTTCGGCGACGATGTCGACATCTACGCCGAGAAGCTCGATCCGGCCGACCGCAACCGTTATTTCCACGACGGCCAATGGAAGACGCTGGAAAAGCGCACTGACCTGATCCTGGTGAAGGACGCGGCGCCGGTGACGCTGGATGTGTACCGCAGCGTGCATGGCCTGATCGTCAAGTTCGACGACGCGCAGCACGTGGCCTATGCCAAGGCGCGCGCCTGGGAGGGCTTTGAACTGCAATCGCTGATGGCCTGGACCCGCAAGACGCAGTCGGCCAACTGGGAACAATGGAAGGCGCAGGCGGCGCGCCACGCGCTGACCATCAATTGGTACTACGCCGACGACCGCGGCAACATCGGCTACGCGCACACGGGCTTCTATCCCAGGCGCCGGCCGGGCCACGATCCGCGCCTGCCGGTGCCGGGCACCGGCGAAATGGACTGGCTGGGCCTGTTGCCGTTCTCGACCAATCCGCAGGTCTACAACCCGGGCCAGGGGTTCATCGCCAACTGGAACAACCAGCCGATGCGCGGCTATCCCTCCACCGACCTGTTCGCCATCGTCTGGGGGCAGGCCGACCGCTATGCCGAGATCGAGACGCGCCTGAAGGCCATGACCGCCAACGGCGGCAAGGTCAGCCCGCAACAGATGTGGGACCTGATCCGCACCACCAGCTATGCCGACGTCAACCGCCGCCATTTCCTGCCGTTCCTGCAACGAGCGGTGCAGGGGCTGCCGGCCGACGATCCGCGCGTGCGGCTGGTGGCGGGGCTGGGGGGCTGGGACGGCATGATGACCAGCGAGCGCGAGCCGGGCTACTACGACAACGCCGGCCCGGCGGTGATGGACGCCTGGCTGCGCGCGATGCTCAAGCGCACCCTGGCCGACGAGATGCCGGCCGACTTCTTCAAGTGGTACAGCGCCACCGGGTATCCGACGCCGCAGGCGCCTGCCACTGGTTCGCTCAACCTGACCACCGGCGTGAAGGTGTTGTTCAACGCCTTGGCGGGTCCGGCTGCCGGGGTGCCGCAGCGGTATGACTTCTTCAATGGCGCGCGCGCCGACGATGTCATCCTGGCGGCGCTGGACGACGCGCTGGCGGCCTTGCGCCAGGCTTATGGCAAGGATCCGGCCGCGTGGAAGATCCCGGCGCCGCCGATGGTGTTCGCGCCCAAGAACTTCCTGGGCGTGCCGCAGGCCGACGCCAAGGCGGTGTTGAGCTATCCGGCCACGCAGAACCGCGGCACCGAGAACAACATGACGGTGTTCGACGGCAGGTCGGTGCGCGCGGTGGACGTGGTGGCGCCGGGGCAGAGCGGCTTCGTCGCCCCGGACGGCACGCCGTCGCCGCACACCCGCGACCAGTTCGACCTGTACAACAGCTTTGGCAGCAAGCGGGTGTGGTTCACGGCGGACGAGGTGCGGCGCAACGCTACGTCGGAAGAGACGTTGCGCTACCGGCGGTAAGGTCGCGCGCCCCCTGGTGGCTGGCAAGCCGGGCGTACGCGCCTTGCTTGCGCAGCAACTGGTCATGGGTGCCGGCCTCGGCCAGGGCGCCGTTGTCCAGCACCAGGATCAGGTCGGCGTCGCGGATGGTGGCCAGGCGGTGCGCGATCACCAGCGTGGTCCGGTGCCGCATCAGCACATCCAGCGCGCCACGCACCTGCATCTCGGACAGGGTGTCCAGGTGCGAGGTGGCTTCGTCCAGGATCAGCACCGGCGCGTTCTTCAGGAAGGCGCGGGCGATCGAGATGCGCTGGCGCTGGCCGCCGGACAGCTGCATGCCGCGTTCGCCCACGCGCGTGGCCAGGCCCTCGGGCAGGCTGCGCACGAAATCGCCGAGCGCGGCCTGTTCCAACGCCCGCGCCAGTTCCTCGCGGCTGGCGTCGGGACGCGCCAGGCGGATGTTGCCCTCCAGCGTGTCGTTGAACAGATAGGTGTCCTGCGTCACCAGCGCCACGCGTTCGCGCAGGCCGTCCAGCCGCAGCTGGCGCACGTCCACGCCGTCGAGCTTGACCGCCCCCTGGCGCGGATCCCAGAAGCGCAGCAGCAGGCTGGCCACGGTGCTCTTGCCCGCGCCCGAGGCGCCGACCACGGCCACGGTGGCGCCGGCCGGCACGGTGAAGCTCAGGTCGCGCAGCGTGTCCTGGCTCTTGCCGGGATAGGTGAAATACACGTGGTCGAACGCCAGCGACAGGCCGTGCGGCGCCACCGGCGGCGGCAGCGGGCCGTCGGTGACCGGCTCGGGCTCGTTGTTGACCACGTGCAGGCGGCGGGTGGCGGCGATGGTGTCGGCCAGCTGGCGGCTGACCTGGGAGATCTCCGACACCGGCAGGAAGGTGGCCAGCGCGATCAGCACCAGCAGCGGCAGCATGCTGGCGGACAGGGCGCCGGCCGACACCTGCAGCGCGCCGACCACGGCCACGGCCAGGCCGCCCAGGCCCATGGCGGTCTCGAACCAGGCGGTCTGGCGCGACAGGTCGCGCAGGATATCCAGGCGGCGCACGCGGTACTGGTCGGCGACCTTGAGGAATTCCTGGCGGCGGCGGCCGGTGGCCTGGAACGCGGTCAGGTCGGCCAGGCCCTGGATGGTGTCGGTGGTGTGCGCGCTCATTTCGCCCAGCGCCTGGCGGGCGTGGTCGCCCAGCGCGTCGACCTTGCGGCGTCCGCGCACCGGCGACACCAGCGCATAGGCCAGGAACGGCAGCAGCGCCAGCGCCACGGGCCAGCTGTAGAAGGCCAGGAAGCCCAGCACCGACAGCGGCACCAGCACCGAGACGATGGCCGGCGCGATGGTGTGGGCGTAGAAGTACTCGACCATTTCGACGTCCTGCGTCGCCAGCGCCACCAGGTCGCCGGAGCGGCGTTGCAGCAGGTAGGCGGGCGCCAGCCGCTCCAGCTTGTCGTAGAGCTTGACGCGCATGTCGGCCAGCAGTTGGTAGGCCATGGCGTGCGCCAGCCACGATTCGAGCCAGTGGAACAGCGCGGCCAGCGGCGCGGCGATCAGCAGGCCGACGATCAGCGCGGAGGTGTCGCGGCCGTCGCGGATGGCGGCCACCACCAGCGCGCTCAGCACGCCGACGCCGATGAAGGCCGCCACCCGCGCCACGCCAAGAAGGATGGTGGCGATCAGGGTGCCGCGCCAGGGTTGCACCACCGACAGCAGGGTCGCCAGCGTGGCGCGCCAGCCGACCTGTTCGGCATCGGCATCCAGCGAGCGCAGCGCCGGGCCCTGGCCGCCGGCGTCATCGTCATTGCCGTGGGCGGCGGGCGTGGCCGCGCGCGCCATCGCGGCCTGCGCGGGCGCGGCCGGCGCGGCCAGCGCCAGGGCCTGTTCATGCATCAGGCGGTAATACAGGCCGCGCTGGCGCATCAGCGCATCGTGCGGGCCCTGCTCGACCACGCGGCCCTGGTCCAGCACCAGGCAGCGGTCGGCGCCGATCACGCTGGCCAGGCGGTGCGCCAGGATCAGCGTGGTGCGGCCGGCCATCAGGCGGTCCAGGGCCTGCTGGATCAGCGCTTCGTTCTCGGTGTCGACCGACGACAGCGCCTCGTCCAGGATCAGGATGGGCGCGTCGCGCAGCAGGGCGCGGGCGATCGCCACGCGCTGGCGCTGGCCGCCCGACAGTTGCAGGCCGCGCTCGCCGATGCGGGTGGCGTAGCCTTGCGGCAGCGCCATGATGAAGTCGTCGATGTTGGCGGCGCGGGCGGCGGCGCGCACCTCGTCATGGCTGGCGTCGGGCCGGCCCAGCCGCAGGTTCTCGTCGATGGTGCCGTGGAACAGCGTGATGTCCTGGCTGACCAGCGCCATCTGGCCCAGCAGTGTCTGCGTGTCGAGCCGGTTGACGTCGTGGCCGCCGACGCGGATGGCGCCGGCCTGCGGCACGCACTCGCGCAACAGCAGGCGCACGATGGTGGACTTGCCGGCGCCGCTGGGGCCGACGATGCCGACGCGTTCGCCGGCGGCGACGCGGAACGACAGGCCCTGGTGCGCCGGGCGCTGCGGCGAATACGAGAACGCCACCGCGTCGAATTCAATAGTGGGGTCGAGCCGCGCGGGGGCGGCGCCCGCCTGCACGGCGGGGGCGGCGGTCAGCGGCTGCGCGTCCATCAGCGCGTGGATGCTGGCGGCGGCCGATTGGCCCAGCATGCCCCGGTGCAGCACCGAGCGCAGGTCGCGCAGCGGGCGGAAGATCTCGGTGCCGGCCATCAGCACGATCAGCAGCGCTTCCACGCTCATGTCGCCGGCGGCCACGCGCCAGGCGCCCACGGTCAGCGCCAGCGCGGCGCCCAGCGCCACGCCCAGGTCGCTGATGCCGCGCGTCAGCAGGCTCACCGACAGCACCCAGAAGGTGTTGTCCGACAGGGCCCGGGCGCGGGCGGCCAGGCGCTCGCCCCAGGCCTTGCCCTGGCCGTACGATTTCAGTGTCGGCAGGCCCTGGACGGCGTCCAGGAATTCCTCGCCGAATTCGTTCAGCGAGCGGGTGCGCGCCAGGCTGGCGCGGCGGTCGAGCATGTGCACGGCCATCGGCCCGAACAACGCGAACAACGCCGCGACCAGGAACACCAGCGCGGTCGGCACGTCCCAGAAAGCGATGACGGCGAAGATCGCGAACGGCGCGGCCGCGGCGATGGCGACCTGCGGCAGGTACTGGCCGAAGAAGGTCTGCAATTGCTCCACGCCGTCCACCACCGTCAGCATCACGCCGCCGGTGCGCTGGTTGGCGAACCAGGCCGGCCCCAGCGCCACGATGCGGTCGTAGAGCCGCGCGCGCAGCGTCTGCTGCACCTGCGCCGAGCAGCGGTTGGCCTGCACCGTGCGCAGGTGGTCGAGCAGGGCGCGCAGCAGCACCATGGCGCCGGCGTACAGGGCCGGCGCGAGCCAGTCCTGCCAGGGCGCGCCGTCGAACATGCGCGCCAGCAGCTGGCCCAGGAAAACGTAGCGGGCGATGCCCGCGGCCAGCGCCAGCAGGCCGAGGAAAATGCCGCCCGCCATGCCGGCGCGCAGCCCCGCGGTCAGTTGCCAAAGCCTCGAATCGAAATACATATCAATGCTCCTTGCAGAGCCTGCATGGTCACGCATCCGGCCCTTGCGCGATAGCGATAGTTATTCAATCATGGGTTGAGATAAACTCAACCCATGCCGACCCTGCCCACCCATATGCCGCCCTTGGCCGCGCTGCGCGCCTTCGAGGCCGTCGCCCGCCTGGGCAGCCTCAGCCGCGCCGCGGCCGAGCTCAACGTCACCAAGAGCGCCGTCAGCCATCAGCTGCGCGCGCTGGAGGCCGACCTGGGCGTGAGCCTGCTGCGCCGGGGCGGCACGGTGCGCCGGGCGGAAACCACCGAGGCCGGCGCCGCGCTGCTGGTGTCGGTACAACAGGCCTTGACCCTGCTGGAGACCGCCTGCCGCCATGCCCGCAGCAGCGCGCGCGGCAAGCGGCGCTACAACCTGAACGTGTCGGCCAACCCCTCGCTGGCCGCGCTTTGGCTGGCGCCGCGCATCGGCCGCTTCATCGAACTGCACCCGGACATCGACATCCAGGTGTTCCTGCACGCCAGCCAGGACCCTGCCTGGAAAGCGCAGGACATCGACCTGGCCTTCCTGCACGTGCGCGCCCTCGGCCCGCACCTGGCGGCGCCGGGCGATATCCCGCTGATGACGGAAACCGTGGTGCCGGTGTGCAGCCCGGCGCTGGTCGCGCCCGACGAACGCGACGACCCCGCGGTCTTCACGCGCCACCGCTGGCTGGAGGAAAAGCACATCGACAGTCCCGAAACCGATTGGCGCACCTGGCGTCCGCGCCTGGGCCTGCCGGAAAGCGCCGGCCAGGATCCGCTGGTGCTGAGCGGCCTGAGCACGGTGGTGGCGGCGGCGGCCGCCGGCGTCGGCATCGCGCTGGGGCGAGCGCCATTGATCGACGAGGAACTGGCCAGCGGCCGGCTGGTGACGCTGGCGCCGGGGCTGCGCATGCCGGGCTCGTGGGGATACGTGATGCGCATCCACGCCAACCGGCCGATGGACGCCTCGTTGCCGGCGCTGGTGGAGTTCCTGGCCGAGGAGGGGCGCGGCGCGACGATGTCGTGGCGTCAGCCGGGCGCGGCCTAGTGTGCTGTCCCCTGGATTTCGTGCGGGCGTGTCCACGGGACAGCACACTGGCCGTCGCGCAGCCGCTGGCGCCTGGCCTGGACGCTGGCGGGCCGGCTGCCATGACGCCGTTTTCCTTCCATCGTTGCCCATCGGTCGCTTCTACTCAATATTCGCCGCGCTGATATAGCGGGCGCCGGCCGCGGCCCGCGTCACACTGCCGCCATTGCTTTCTGGAGCGTGGCCATGAAGAGTTATGACGTGATCGTGATCGGCGCTGGCGTGGTCGGCGCCTCGGTCGCCTTCCACCTGGCGGCCCTGGGCGCCCGCAACGTGCTGGTGCTGGACCGCGGCGCCATCGGCGCTGGCACCACCGCGCAATCGTCGGGCATCCTGCGCACCCATTACTCGGTGCGCGAGAACGTCGAACTGGCGCGGCGTTCGTGGGGCGCGTTCACCGACTTCGCCGCCTACGTCGGCGACGACGACGCCGCCAGCGGCCTGGTGCGCTGCGGCTACCTGATAGCCGCGGCCGACGATGACAAGCGCGCGCCGCTGGCCGCGGCGCTGGCGCAGCAGCGCGCGCTGGGCATCCCGGTGCACGAACTGGACGCGGCGCAGGCGCGCGAGCTGCTGCCGATCGCCGATTTCGGCGATGCCGCGCTGATCGGCTTCGAGCCCGAGGCCGGTTTCGCCGACGCCTACCTGGTCGCGACCAGCTTCGCGCGCGCCGCGCGCCGGCGCGGCGTGACGATCCGCGAGAACGTGGCCGTGCACGGCCTGCTGACTCGAAACGGGCGCGTGACCGGCGTGACCACGTCGGCGGGCGACTACGCCAGCGCGGTGGTGGTCAGCACCCAGAACATCTGGACCGCCGAACTGGCGGCCTGGACCGGCGTGGCGATGCCATTGGCGCCCGAGCGCCACGCGGTGCTGGCGCTGCAATGCGCCGCCGCGCCCTATGCCTACACGATGCCCGTCTACAAGGACCTGGCCTCGCCCGGCATGCTCTATTGCCGCAGCTATGGCGGCAACCAGATGCTGGTCAGCGAGGGCACGGAGGGCGAAAGGTTGGCGCCCGGAGAGGTGGAGCAGGGCGATGTGCCGCTGGATTACGTGGCCGAGGTCGGCGAACAGGTGGCCGCGCGTTTTCCGGCCTATGCCGAGGCCGGACTGGCCGCGTCGTGGACGGGCGTGTACGACGTCACGCCCGACTGGAATCCCGTGCTGGGACGTATCGCCGGGGTCGAAGGGCTGGTGGCCGGATTCGGTTTTTCCGGACATGGTTTCAAGCTGTCGCCGGCGGTGGGGCGGGTGCTGGCGCAGGAAGCGCTGGGGCTGGCGACCGACGTCCCCCTGGCGCCGTATGCGCTGGCGCGTTTCACGCGCGGCGCGCTGCTGACGGGCAGCTATGGGCGCGGCGCGGTGTCGTGACGGCGCGGGCCGGGGCGCCCGACGCGCGCGGCCGGCGGCTCAGCGGCGCAGGCTGCGCCAGAGCGTGGCAGGCGGCAAGCCCAGCGCCGGCGCCACGTCTTGCCGCATCAGCCGTTCGACCGCCACCAGGATCACGTTGCGGGCCTCGGCCGGGAGCTTGCCGGCCTCCTGCGGCCGCGCCGCCAGATAGAAGCTGCGCGCCAGGTCAGGCGCATCGGCGCGGGTCTTGTCCAGGCAGGGCGCCAGAGGCAACACCCGCAATTGATCGACGAAATGGCGCGATTGCCAGATGCACAGCGGCGTGCTGATGGCGAAGCCCAGGCCGGCCGTGACCAGGCTGAGCAGCGGATCGGTGTTATCGAATTCGAAGGTGCGCTCGATGAAGACGCCGCGCGATTCGAGCAGCCGGTCGATGGCGGCGCCGATGTGCGAACGCGCGCTGTAGCGGATGAACGGGCTGCGGCGCGCCAGTTCGGCCAGCGAGCGCGCTTCCTGCGGCGGCGTGGCGCGCGGCAGCACCAGCAGGTAGGGCTCGCTGAACAGGCCGAGCTTGCGGATCGCGGGCGCATCGGCGGCGGCGCTGGTGCTGATCACCAGGTCCAGCTGGCGTTCTTCCAGTTGTCTGTCCAGCACCGGGGTAATGCCGGACCACAACCGGATCTGGCGCGACGCGCCCGACAGCCCGTGGATCAGCGTCGGCCCCAGGGTGCCGGCGAACGAGTCGACACAACCGAAGCGCACGATGTTGCGCCGCGCGCGGCTCAGGTTGCGCACGCTTTCGGTCATGTCGCCGGCCTGCGCCAGCAGGCGCGACGCGTGCTCGAACAGCAGGTCGCCGGCGGGGGTGGGGCGCGCCGGCCGGGTGCTGCGGTCGAGCAGTTCGGTCGACAGCGCGGCTTCGAGCTGCTTGATCCGTTGCGACACCGCCGCCTGTGACAGTCCCAGCAAACGGGCCGCGCCCGAAACCGACGCGGCCTGCACCACCGCCACCCAGGCCAGCAGCAGGCTCCATTCGGGATACGGATCCGCGTCGCGGTCGGGCAGGCGGTTCATCGGGCGGTCGGGCGGGCGGATCAGCGCTTGCGCGCCAGCGTTTGCGCCAGCGCGGCGCGCACCATGCCCTCGACCACCGGGATGACCTTGGCGGCCGCGTTCGCCTGGTAGCCGTAGGGATAGGACTCGTCCATATACGTGGACTGGCACATCTCCAGTTGCACGGCATGGATGTCTTCGGCCGGCGAGCCGTAGTGGCGGGTGATGTAGCCGCCCTTGAAACGGCCGTTCACGGCGCTGGTGTAGCCGCAGCCGGGCAGGCGTTCGGCGATGGCGTCCAGGATGTCGGGCGCGCAACTGGCGCCGTCGGCCGTGCCCACGTTCAGGTCGGGCAGCTTGCCTTCGAACAGGCGCGGCAGCACGCTGGCAATCGAATGGGCTTCCCACAGCAGCACGGTGCCGTGTTCGGCGCGGATGCGGTCGAGTTCCTCGCGCAGCTTGGCGTGGTACGGCTGCCAGTAGGTCTGCAGACGATGCTCGCGCTCGTCGTCGGTCAGCGCCGCGTTGTGCTGGTACAGCGCCTCGCCGCGGAAGGTGTGGGTCGGGCACAGGCCGGTCTTGGTCTGGCCGGGGTACAGGCTTTCGTCGTTGGGCGGGCGGTTCAGGTCGACCACGTAGCGCGAGTAGCGCGCGCCGAGCACCGAGGCGCCCAGCGCGTCGGCGAACTGGTACAGGGTGTCCAGGTGCCAGTCGGTGTCCCCGGACTGCTGGCCGACGGCCGTCATGCGGGCGCGCTGCGCATCGGGCAACTGGCTGCCCAGGTGGGGAATGGAGATCAGCAGCGGCGCGGTGCCGCGGCTGAAGTGATAGATGTCGCTCAAGAAAAACTCCGGGGGTAAGGCGGGTCAGGCTAGCGCGGCAAGAAGGCCGGCTGGGTGCCGCGCTATGCTAGTGTGAGTCTGCGGGGCGCGGGCGTTTGCATCGTGCAAGGCGATGCTGATCATCATGATAGCTGATTCAAATCGGAGGCGACCCGAACCCGCCCCAGGGCGCGCCGCCGGCCCAGCGCGCCGCGATCTCGTCGATCAGGCGGCGTACCTTGGGCGCCAGGTGGCGCCGGTGCGGGTACACGGCGCAGACCGGCGCGCCGGGTGGCGCGTGGGTTTCCAGCAGCGGCACCAGGCGGCCCTGGCGCAGGTCTTCGCCGACCAGGAAGGCGCCCAGCTGGACGATGCCGGCGCCCTCGAGCGCGGCATCGCGCAGCGCTTCGGTGTCGCCCAGCCGCAGGCGCCCGGCCACGGCGACGCTGCGCTCCTGGCCATGGCTGGCGTAACGCCACGGCACGGGCGCGCCCATGTGGGTAAAGGCCAGCGTCCGGTGGCGCGCCAGCGCGTCGGGCGAGGCCGGGACGCCGTGGCGTTCCAGGTAGGCAGGGGCGGCGCAGGTGATGAGCCGATGCGGCGCCAGCACGCGCCGCACCAGCCGGCTGTCGGCCTCGCCGCCGATGCGGATGGCGAGGTCGATGCCATCGCGCACCAGGTCGGCGTAGTCATCGCTGAAGCTCACGTCGGCCTCGACCTCGGGCCATTGCCGCAGGTAGCACGCCAGCAGCGGCATGATGTGCAGGCGGCCCAGCGCCACCGGCAGGTCGATGCGCAGGCGGCCGCGCGGCGCCTCCTGGCGGCTGGCCATGGCGCCGGTGGCGTTGTCGACTTCGGCCAGGATGCGCTGCGCGTGCTCGTAGAAGAGCCGGCCTTCGTCGCTGAGACTGACGCTGCGGGTACTGCGATGCAACAGCCGCGCGCCCAGGCCCTGTTCGAGCCGCGCGATGCACTTGCCGATGGCCGAGCGCGACAGGCCCAGCCGTTCGGAGGCCAGCGTGAAACTCTGCGCGTCGGCGACGCGCACGAATGCGAGCACGTCGCCGAGGTGGTCGATGCCGGTGGCGGTGAGGGGCGTCATGGGCAGTTCCAACAGGAAAGGGGAGCGAGCGCTCGATTGGCGACAAATCGTCCCTTTTGTTTATCCATGAGGCTACTTTATCAGTGAAATGGAAACAGTAGACTGGCCAGGTAGATGGACCCCACGACCGGCCCGCCATTCACTTTTCCATTGTTCCCCTCAGGTGAGAAACCTCCCATGACCCGCAGCATCGCCATCGAACCCCGGCCCGCCACGGCGGCCACCAGCCCGCCCGCTGCCTGGGCCGGCGTGCTGGCGGCCGGCATGGCGACGTTCTGCGTCGTCACCACGGAGATGCTGCCCGTGGGCTTGCTGCTGCCGATCGCCGCCAGCCTGGACGCGTCGACCGGCCGTGTCGGTTGGCTGATGGTGGTGCCCGGCCTGCTGGCCGCGCTGTGCGCGCCGCTGGTGGTGATGGGCGCGCGTGGCGTCGACCGCCGCCGCATCCTGTGCGGCCTGCTGTTGCTGCTGGCCGCCGCCAACCTGGGCAGCGCCTTGGCGCCGGACATGGCGTGGTTCCTGGCCGCGCGCGTGCTGGTGGGCGTCTGCATCGGCGGCATCTGGGCGGTGGCCGGCGGCCTGGCGGGACGGCTGGTGCCGCCCGCCGCCATCGGCATGGCCACCGCCGTGATCTTCGGCGGCGTGGCGGTGGCGTCGGTGCTGGGGGTGCCGCTGGGCGCATTGATCGGCAATCTGGCGGGCTGGCGCAGCGCGTTTGGCGCCATGGCGGCGCTGAGCGCGGCCGTGCTGCTGTTCGCCGCGCCGGCCTTGCCGCCGCTGCCGGTGGCGCAATCGGTCACGGCGCGCCAGCTGGGCCGGCAGTTGCGCAACCCCGACGTGCGGCGGGGGCTGTTCATCACGCTGTTCCTGGTGGCCGGGCATTTCATGGCCTACACCTTCGTGCGGCCCGTATTGCAGTCGATGGCGGGGTTCGCGCCGGCCTGGATCGGCCCGCTGCTGTTCGCCTACGGCGTGGCCGGCATCGTGGGCAATTTCGCCGCCGGCGGCATGGCGGGACGGCACCCACGCGCGACCCTGCTGGCGATCTTGCTGGGCCTGCTGGCGACGCTGGCATTGCTGCCGTGGCTGGGCCAGGCGCGCGGCGCCGTGGTGGCGCTGTTGCTGCTGTGGGGCCTGTCGTACGGCGGCGTTTCGGTCGCGTTGCAGACCTGGGTGATGCAGGCTTCACGCGGCGCCATCGAGGCGGCGACGTCCTGGTTCGTCGGCGTGTTCAATCTGGCGATCGCGCTGGGGGCGCTGGCGGGCGGCATCGGCGTCGACCGCTGGGGGCTGCCGGCCACGTTGCTGGCCGCCGCCGCATGCATGCTGGCGCCACTGGCGGCGATCGCCGGCCGCAGCGCGCGCGACTGAGGGTCGCCGCGGCGCGCCGCTCGGTCACGGCGGCCGTACGCCCGCCGCGGCCCTGACGTCAGTGCCGGTGACCGGGGCGGAAGCCGTGGCCGCGGGCGCGCCAGGCCGCCAGCAGCGCGATCGCGGCCAGTGCCGCCACCGTCCATGCGAAGGAGCCCGCGCCGGCCGTGTCCAGCAGCACGCCGCCGAGCAGGCCGCCGCTGGCGATGCCCAGATTGAAGATCGTGACCAGCATCGATTGCGCCACCTCCGAATGTTCGCCGGCGGTGTCGGCAAGGGCGGTCTGCAACAGCGTCGGCGCGCCGCCGAAGCTCAGTCCCCACAACGCCACGCCAGCCATCAGGACGACGGGGTGGGCGCCGGCCAGGCCCAGCGCGGTGGCGGTCAGCGCGAACAGTGCCAGCGACAGCAGCGTCAGCCGGCGCAGGCGGCGGTCCACCAGCACGCCCGTCAACAACAGGCCGGCGACCGCGCTGGCGCCGAACACCAGCAGCACCATGTCCACGGACGCCGGCCGACCCAGGTGGATCAGGTAGGGCGCGATGTAGGTATAGAGCACGTTGTGCGCCAGGATCCAGGTGAACAGCACGAACAGGATCGGCCGGATGCCGGGCAGCAGCAGGGTCCGCGCGATCGGCAGGCGCTGGCGCGCGGCCTGGCCGGCGAAGTCGGGCACGGCCGCGCGGATCCAGACCACCAGCGCCAGCGACACGGCGGCCATCAGCCAGAACACGCCGCGCCAGTCCATCAGGCTGCCCAGCCAGGCGCCGGCCGGCACGCCCAGGCACAACGCCAGCGGCTGGCCCGCGCCCACCACCGCCAGGGCCCGGCCCTGCTGGCGGGTGGCCACCATGCGGCGCGCGTAGCCAGCCAGCAGCCCCCACAGCAGGCCGGCCGCCATGCCGCCGCCAAAGCGCGCCGCCAGCGCCAGCGCGTAGTGCGCCGACAGCGCGGTCACCACGTTGAAAATGCACAGGCCGCCGATGGCCAACAGCAACAGCGGGCGGCGGTTCCAGCCGCGGGTAGCGACGATGATGGGAATGGCCGCCAGCACCGAGCCGGCCGCGAACAGGGTCACCAGTTGGCCGGCCAGCGCCTCGGACACGCCCAGGCCCAGGCCGATCTGCGGCAGCAGGCCGGCGGGGACGGTCTCGGTCATGATGGCGATGAAGCCCGCCAGCGCCAGGGCCAGCAGCCTGCCCATGGGCAGGCTGTCGGCGCCGTGTTCGGGACAGCCCTCGGCGGGCAGGGGAGAGGTGAAACTCATGCGGAAACTCCGATTGCGATTGAATTGGAATGGTCATTCCAAAAAAGAACGAAAAAAAGCGCGGGTGCCGAGGCGGTCCAGTATGCCAGGGGATGTGCTAGATCGTGCCCAGCGCCACTGAAATCACGTCGCCCAGCCATTGGCGGCGCTCGCGCGCGTTGCTGCCTTTGCTGACCACGCGCAGGCCCTGGACGGTGGTGACGATGAAGCGGGCCAGCGCGCGCGGCGACCTGCCGGCGTCGATCTCGCCGTTGGCCTGCCCTTCGGCCAGGATCTGTTCCAGCGCTTTTTCCAGGCGTTGGAAATTGCGCCGCACCAGTTCGGCCACCATCTCATCCTGCCCCGCCATTTCGAGCGAGGCGTTGGCGACCAGGCAACCGCGCCGGGAGGGCTCGCGCAATTCGTCGTCGGCGATGAAGTCGAGCAGGCGGCCGATGCGCTCGCGCGCATTGCCGGGCCGGGCCAGCAGGTCGAGATTGGCGGCCGTCAGTTCGTGATAGCGCCGCAGCGCGGCCTCGTACAGGCCTTGCTTGCTGCCGAAGGCGTTGTAGAGACTGCCGCGTCCCAGCCCGGTGCCGTCCACCAGATCCTGCACGGAGGTCGCGGCATAGCCGCGCCGCCAGAACACCTGCATGGCGGCGTCGGCGACTTCGTCGGGTTCGAAATCCTTGGTGCGCATGGCGTGGTTTATGGAATGATCGTTCAAATAAGAATACGGTTCGGGGCGAGCCAGCGTCAAGCAAGACCGTCCGCGCCGAAGGGGCTTTGCGCAATGGACCGAGCTTGGCGCTTTCCTTGAGTTGCCGTTTTTTCCATGCCAGCAATAACCACTAGCCGCGCCACGAGCTCGCCGGGCAGGGGGACGAGCCAGGCAGCCGACCGATGGCCCGCTCAGCCTTGGCCTGCCGTCAGTCGCGCCGTCAGCGCCGCCATGTCCTCCAGCAGCCAGAACACGCGGCCGCGGTTGGTCTCGTAGGCGAAGTCGCGCAGCGACTTGCTGGCGGCCAGGTGCGCCGAGATATCGCCTACCACCGCGCAATGCAGGCGGTAGTTGACGAACTTCTGGATCAGCTCGCCGGCGATGCGCGTTTCCAGCCGGAAGAAATCGGGATGCACGCGCGCGGCGGGCAGCGCCAGCCACTCGGCCTCGTGTTCCCAGGCGGCGCTGATCAGGTCATTGGTGTCCTGGCCGGTGGCCAGGGCCGGGCCGGTCTCGCCGTATTGCAGAACGCGCTTGCCGCCGATGTCGACGAGCCTGGGGGATGAGGTGCTCATGGCGTGGATGCCTGGTTCAAAGGGTGTTGTCTTGGGGCGATCATGATATCCGGGCCGCGAATCTCTTTGGCGGCAGGGGTTTGCCGCCCGATGCCTTGCCGCGCTCCGCGCGCCGGCACCAGCGGGGCGTGCGCTAGAATGGCCGCCATCCCACCGGAGTATGACGACGTGATCCTCGCTGCCTGAAGCGACCCAATCCCGCGACCCCATCCGGCGACCCCATCCGCTGACGCGCCCGCCTCGCCCGACGAGCGGGCCGCGCCGTCCGTGATGCCGGGTCTGCACGCCGGGCCTGTCGCGCCAACGCGCCCGTCCGCCAGCCGCGCCCCGCGCGGCCCTGTCCGCATCACGACTCCGGAGGCTTCATGCCTGCTCACGATCCGTTCGACCTCATCGCCCACAACCAGGCCGCCTGGGACCAGCTCGCCGCGCAGGACTGCGAGTGGTCGCGCCCCGTCACCCCCGACGTCATCGCCGCCGCCCGCCGCGGCGACTGGGCCGTGCGCCTGACGCCCGGCCCCTTGCCGGCCGGCTGGCTCGACCAGGTGAAGGGCCTGGCCGTCCTGTGCCTGGCGTCCGCCGGCGGCCAGCAGGCGCCGGTGCTGGCCGCGGCCGGCGCCGAGGTCACCGTGTTCGACCTGTCCGAACGCCAGCTGGCGCAGGACCGCGCCGTGGCGTCGCGCGACGGCCTGGCGCTGGCCACCGTGCAGGGCGACATGCGCGACCTGTCGGCCTTCGCCGACCAGTCCTTCGACGTGGTGTTCCACCCGATCTCCAACCTATACGTGCCCGATGTGCGGCCGGTATGGCGCGAGTGCTTTCGCGTGCTGCGCCCGGGCGGCAGCCTGCTGTCGAGCTTCTACAACCCGGTGGTGTTCGTCGGCGACCGCGATCCGCGCTACGCCCGGGACGGGCTGATCCGGCCGGTGCATGCCTTGCCCTACGCCGACACCCGCGCGCTCGACGCGGCGGCGCTGGACGCCAAGCGCGCGCGCGGCGAGGCTCTGGTGTTCGGCCACAGCCTGCGCGACCAGATCGGCGGCCAGCTGGACGCCGGTTTCCTGCTGGCGGGCTTTCACGAAGACCTCCAGCCGCGGCCGCGCTTCCTGATCGACCGCTACGTGCCGACGTTCCTGGCGACGCGGGCGGTCAAGCCGGCGCGGGGGTGAGGAAAGCGGCGATCGTCCGGGCCGATCGGGCCCGGTGGTTGGCCATGCGGCCGGTGGCCGAGCCTGTCGGCGCGGTTCAGCCCGGTATCGGCCGGTCGCTGCTGCCGCGCACCACCAGCGTGGGCGCCAGCCGCACGCTGTCCGGGCGGCCGCCGGCGATTTTCTGCAGCAACAGTTCCAGCCCCAACCGCCCCATCTGGTGCATGGGCGAGTGGATGGTGGTCAGGCCGATGGGCAGGGCGCCCGCCAGCGGCGTGTCGTTGTAGCCCACCACGGCCACGTCGCGGCCGGCCTCCAGGCCGTGCTCGCGCGCCGCGCCCATCACGCCCACCGCCAGGAAGTCGTTGACCGCGAAGATGGCGGTGGGGCGGTCCGGGCCGGCCAGCAAGCGCGCGCCCACGTGGCGGCCGGCGTCGGTGTCGAACGGGCTTTCGATGCGCCATGCGGCCGGGACCTCGACGCCGTGCCTGGCACAGGCCGCGAAAAAGCCCGCCGAGCGGTCGCGGCCCGTGCTGGTGAAGGGTTCGCCCACCATCACCGCGATGCGCCGGTGGCCCATGGCCAGCAGGTGCTCGGCCGCCAGCCGGCCGCCTTCGAGATCATCGCAGGTGACGGCGCAGTGGTCGTCGGCATGGCGGCTGACCAGCACGAACGGCACGTCGCGCCGCGCCAGTTCGGCCAGCAGCGGATTGGGCGCGGCGCCGTCGTGGCTGTGGGCGTCGCCCAGGATCAGGCCGTCCACGCGCCGCGCCAGCGCCATGTCGATCAGCTTGCGCTGCTTGTCGGGCACGTCCTGGGTGTTGGACACGAAGGTCAGGTAGCCGTGTTCGGCCGCGGCCTCGTCGATACCTTCGTAGATGGTCGCCAGCACCATGTCCGACAGGCGCGGCACCAGCACGCCGATGGTGCGGCTGCGGCGCGTCTTGAGGCTGGCGGCGTGGGGATTGGTCTGGTATTGCAGCTCGGCGGCCAGCGCCCGGATCCGTTTGACCGTGTCGGGCGCGGCGGCGGCGCGGGCGTCGTCCTCGGAACCATTGAGGACGCGGGACACGGTCGACACGTTCAGGCCGAGCTGCCGCGCCAGGCTTTGCAACGTGACAGGGCGGGATTTGTTCATGGAGCTGGAGGATACACGCACGAATACCGTCCCAGGGCCTTAGGCGGCAACCTAGGGTTTACACGGTGTCGATTTTTGCGTTCGGAGCCCTTAGCATTGCGCAACCCAAACGTTTGGGTAAATCGACTGGATTGATCGCAATGACACTTGAATCCCGGAACTCGCGGTTCCGTTACCGAATTTTCACCATGGTCGTGCTGCTGGCACTGATCAACTACATCGACCGCGGCGCCATGTCCTACGCCGCCGCGCACATCACCGGCGAATATGGTCTGGATCGCGGCGACTGGGGCGCCGTGCTGGGCTACTTCGGCTATGGCTACATGGTCGGCGCGCTGTTCGGCGGCATGCTGGCCGACCGCTACGGCCCGCGCAAGGTCTGGATCGTGGCCGGCGTGACCTGGTCGATCTTCGAGATCGCCACCGCCTGGGCCGGCGACTTCGGCCTGGCCTTCCTGGGCGGCTCGGCGCTGGCCGGCTTTGCCACCATCCGCATCCTGTTCGGCGCGGCCGAGGGGCCGGCGTACTCCATCATCAACAAGACCATCGCCAACTGGGCCACGCCGCGCGAACGCGGCTTCGTGGTCGGCTTCGGCCTGCTCAGCACGCCGCTGGGCGCGCTGCTGACCGCGCCCGTGGCGGTGGGCCTCTTGAGCCTGACCGGCAGCTGGCGCGCCATGTTCTACATCCTGGGCGCGGCCGGCCTGCTCGTGCTGGTGCTGTTCATGCGCATCTTCACCGACCGGCCCGACACCAACCCGCGCGTGTCCCCGGCCGAACTGCGCGAGATCCAGGCGGCGCGCGCCGAGCAGGCGGCGGCCGGGCAGGGCGGCGACGCGCCGGCGCTGCCGTGGTGGAGCTTCTTTCGCAGCAAGACGCTGGTGCTGAACACCCTGGGCTATTTCTCGTTCAACTACGTCAACTTCCTGCTGCTGACCTGGACTCCCAAGTACCTGCAGGACACCTTCGGCTACAGCCTGTCCTCGCTCTGGTACATGGGCATGATTCCCTGGACCGGCGCCTGCGTCACGGTGCTGCTGGGCGGCCGCATCTCCGATATGCTGGCCAGGCGCACCGGCAACCTGAAGATCGCCCGCAGCTGGTTCGCCGCCGGCTGCCTGCTGGCCACCACGCTGTGCTTCCTGCTGGTGTCACAGGCGCAGTCGGTGTTCGCCGTGATCGCGCTGATGACGCTGGCCAACGCGCTCAACGCCATGCCCAACTCGGTCTACTGGGCCGTGGTGATCGATACCGCGCCCGCCAGCCGCGTCGGCACTTTCAGCGGCCTGATGCACTTCTTCGCCAACATCGCCTCGATCCTGGCGCCGACCCTGACCGGTTACCTGGCGGCGCGCCACGGCTATTCGGTCATGTTCGTGGCCGCCTCGGTCGCCACGGCGGTCGGCATGATCGCCATGTTGCAGGTGCGTCCGGGCGTCGGCCCGCGCCTGCCCGCCAACTACCAGGGAGCCACGCGATGAATCCGCAATCCAACCCCGTTCCGGCGCTGGCCGTCGAACCCGGCTTTTTCGCCGGCCGCACCGTGGCCGAACTGCAGGACGCCATGCGCCAGGGCGCGCTCGACGCCGAAGCGCTGGTGCGCCACGCGGCGGCGGCCATCGAGCGCCTGAACCCGCAACTGAACGCCTTCGTGCACGTGGACGCCGACGCCGCCCTGGCCGCCGCCCGCGCGCTGGACGCCGAGCGGGCCCGCGGCCAGGTGCGCGGGCCGCTGCACGGCATCCCCGTCGCCATCAAGGACAACGTCGATACCGGCGACATGCCCACCACCATGGGCGCGGCGCACTTCCTTGGGCACCGGCCCGCGGCCGACGCCGACTGCGTGGCGCTGTTGCGCGCGGCGGGCGCCATCGTCATCGGCAAGACCCTCACGCATGAATTCGCCTACGGCCCCACCGGCGACCGCAGCGTCCAGGGCGCGGCGCGCAATCCGTGGCGCACCAGCCAGATCACGGGCGGCTCCAGCGCCGGCAGCGGCGCCGCGGTGGCCGCGGGCATGGTGCCGGTGGCGCTGGGCACCGACACCGGCGGCTCGGTGCGCGTGCCCGCCGCGCTGTGCGGCGTGGTCGGTTTCAAGCCGACCCATGGCCGCGTGTCGGCCCGCGGCGTGTTCCCGCTGGCGCCCAGCATCGAGGATGCCGGCGTGCTGGCCAACAGCGTCGAGGATGCGCAGGTCTTCATGCAGGCGTTGTCCGGCGGCGCGATTGGCGCCTATGCCGAGGCGGCCGATCCCGGGCTGGCCGCGCCGCGCATGATGTGGGTGCCGAACGCGCCGTTCGCCATCGAGGATGCGGCCGTCACGGCCCGCGCCCGCGCGCTCGCCGAAGGCTTCGGCGGCGTGTTGGTGGACGGCGCCGAGGTCACGCGCCACGCTCGCGCTTTGCAGGCGGCGCTGGGCGCCATCCAGCGTTCGGAAGCCTATGAAGTGCACGCCGAGCGGGTCGAGGACGAACCCGGCAAGTTCGATCCCGAAGTGCTGGAGCGCCTGCGCGCCTCACGTCCGGTGCAGGGCTGGGAATACGTCCGCGCGCGCAACACCCGCGAGCGGTTGCGCGGCGTGTTCGCGGGCATCTTCGAGCGGGTCGACGTGCTGGCGTTGCCGGCGGTGGCGATCACCGCGCCGGCGCTGCAGCAGCGCAGCGTGGCCGGCCCCGGCAGCGCCGCCGTGCGCGAGACGCTGCTGGGCCTGACCAATCCGTGGAACCTGCTGGGGCTGCCGGCCATCGCCTTGCCGGCCGGCTTTGTCGACGGCATGCCGGTGGCGTTGCAACTGGTGGCCGCCGAAGGCGCCGACGCGCGCCTGCTGGCGCTGGCGGCGCGGCACTGGCGCCGGCCGGGGGGCTGACCGCGGGCTACGCGCCGTTGTCGCCGACCACGGGGCCGATGCCGGCTTCGACGCCGACGGCGCGGCGCCTGCCGTGCAGGTCGAAGGATTCCTGCCGGTCTCCGGGCGCGGGGTCGCGGATCCAGATCTGCGCCGACAGTCCCGACTTGGCGCTGTAGTCGCCGAACCAGTCCACCACCCGGCCCACGTAGCAGCGCGGGCCCGCCTGCACCGTCACGTCGGCGACGGTCTCGTAGCTGTAGTGGCCCGGCCCGAAGCCGAAGTAGGCGCCGCTTTCGTCCTGGGCGGTGCCGGCCGGCACGGGACACAGCGGCTTGCGGCTTGGCGCGTCGCCCCAGGCGCGGTCGGCGGGCACGGCGGCCACGGCGCGCGTCAATGCCGCGTGCAGCGTCTCGTCCAATGTCCTGACCGTGCCCTTGTCGCTGTTCTTCTGCTGGCGCGGCACCGACAGTTCGTAGCGGTAGCGCACCGTCAGCGTCGGCACCTCGCCCACCCGGCGCAGCGGCCGCAGCAGATGGAGCCGGTCTTCGCCGTAGGCGCCGACGCGGTAGACGGCGTAGACGCGGTCGCGCAGCCGGATCCAGTCGCCCGACTGGTTGGCGCCGCGGCCATTGATCGTATAGAGCGAGGCGCCGGCGTCCGGCGCGCCGCTCAGGTCGGCCGGCAGGAAGCGGTCGCCGTCGCGGCGCAGGGCGCTGACCTCCGAGAACAGCCCGGTGCCGCCGATGTAGCTGTCTAGCACCAGGTCGCGGCGGCCGTCGCCGTCCAGGTCCAGCAGCAGGTAGGAGACGGACCCTTCTTCGGCGTCGGATTCCAGGTCCGACGCCAGCACGGCGGCCCATTCGTCCTCGGTGACACCCGCCGGGCGGGCGGCGGGCAGGCGCGCCGGGCCGTCGCCGTCCGCCGCGCGTTCGTTGTGGATGGCGCTGGCCTCGGCCTTGAGCGAGCGCGCCGCCAGCACGGTTTCCACGGCAAATTCCGGATTCGACTGGCGCGCGGCCTCGATCGCCTGGCGCAGGTCTTCCAGCGCCAGGCGATCGATGTCGTCGGGGCGATAGGCCAGCGCGCGGGACTGCTGCGCCTGCAGTTGCGCCAGGCGGGTGTCGTAGCGCTGGCGCAGGCATTCGGCATCGCTGCCGCAGGCGTCGCGCTGCTTGAGCCAGCCGCGTTGCGCCTGGCGCAGCGCCTCGTTCTGCCCGGGCTGCTGGGCGGCGCGCAACCTGGCATAGGCGGCGCCGAGCTCATCGTCGAGCCGGTACAGCGCGGCATCGGCGCACAGCGTCTTCTCGGTGGGCGTGCGCGCCCGCGCGCAATCCATGCCGGCCACGGCGGGCGCGGCGGCCAGGGCGAACAGCAGGGGCAGGGCGGCAAGCCAGCCGCGCGGGCGAAGGACGGTCACGGCGCAATTCCTCTAGGGATCGTGGCCGGCGGCCACCCGGGCAGCATGGTACCGGACCGCGCCACCCGGTAAATACGGATGTTTGCCTTTGCTTACATTACACTGTGCGGTGTAGCGCGGTCGATGACGCCGGACGCGCGCGTTGCTCGTCCCTCCCGACCCGCCGTTTTCTCCTTCGCCGCGATGATTGATGATCTGGTTCAATTGGGCAAGCTGGTCAGCCTGGGCCTGGCGCTCATGCTGCCGCTGGCCAATCCCCTGACCTCCATGACCATGCTGCTGTCCCTGGGACAGCACATTCCCTACAAGGAGCGCGAACGCCAGATCCGGCAGGCCGCCTGCTATGTGGTGGGCATCATGCTGGTCACGTACTACGCCGGCGCCTGGATCATGGCCACGTTCGGCATCTCGATCCCGGGCCTGCGCATCGCCGGCGGACTGATCGTGGTCAGCATCGGTTTCACCATGCTGTTTCCGTCGGCGGCCAGCGCCGCCAGTGACGAGCGCGAGGCCGACGTCGCCGCCGATGTCGCGATTCACCGCCAGGTGCCCAACATCGCTTTCGTGCCATTGGCGCTGCCGGGCACGGCGGGGCCGGGCACCATCGCCATGATCATCAGCGCGGCTTCGACCGTCGGCGGCGAGACCGCCAGCCAGTATCCCGCGTGGACCATCGCCGTCACGCCGGTCATCGTCTTTTCGCTGCTGGGCCTTTTGTTCTGGATCTGCCTGCGTTCGGCCGGCCGCATCGTCGCCCTGATCGGCAACGGCGGGGTCGAGGCCATCTCGCGCATCATGGGTTTCCTGCTGGTGTGCATGGGCGTGCAGTTCGTCATCAACGGCGTGCTGGAAATCGTGAGCCAGCATGGCGCCGGTGCCTGACGCCACCCGCGCCGGCTGGGCCCGGCGCGGCCTGCGGCTGCTGGGCCGGGCCGCGCTCAGCCTGCTGATGCTGTTCTCCATCGGGTGGGCCTGCCTGGCGTTCTGGTATCAGGGGCCGGGGGCCGTCTGGGCCAAGGCGGTGCTGATGCTGGCCTGGGTCGCGCTGGGGCTGTATGCCTTGCTACGGCTGTGGCATGGCGTCGGTCGCTTGCGCCGCCGGCCCGCGTTGTGGGCCTACCTGTTGGCCGTGATCGCGCTGGCGGCCTGGTGGCAAGGCATCGCGCCCTCCAACGACCGCGTCTGGGCCGACGACGTGGCCCGCACCCTGCGCGGCAATGTCGCGGGCAGCATCGTCACGCTGGACAATGTGCGTGACTTCAAGTGGCGCTCGGACAGCGATTACACGCAGCGTTGGGAAACCCGGGTCTACGACCTGAACGACCTGCGGTCGGTCGACATGGTGCTGTCGTACTGGGACGGCCCCGCCATCGCCCACACCCTGGTCTCGTTCGGTTTCGCCGATGGCCGTCACGTGGTGTTCTCGGTCGAGATCCGCAAGGAGCGCGGCGAACAATTCTCGGAGCTGGGCGGCTTCTTCAAGAAGTTCGAGTTGAGCGTGGTTGCCGCCGACGAGCGCGACGTGCTCTACGTGCGCGCCGGTCCGCGCGCCGAGAATGTCTACATCTACCCGGTGCAAATGCCGGTCGATGCCATGCGCGAACTATTCCTGTCGTACGTGCGCACCGCCAACGAGCTGGCGGACACGCCGCGCTTCTACCACACGGTCACCGCCAACTGCACCACGCTGGTCTACCGCATGGTGCGGGCCATCGTGCCCGGCCTGCCGCTGGACTACCGCATCCTGTTGTCGGGCTACCTGCCCGAATACCTTTATGAGCAAGGCGGACTCGATACCCGGCTGCCACTGCAGACGCTGCGCGAGCGCGGCTTCGTCGGCATTCCGCCGATCCTGGGCGAGGATTCGATCGGTTTCTCGCGGTCGATCCGCCGTCACCTGCGCGCCGAACCGGCGGGGGGAGCGCCATGATCTCGCTGCGCGCCGTATGGCTGGCCCTGCTGCTGGGCGTACTGGTGTTCCTGCTGATGCGCACGCCCGGCGTGCGGCTCTATGACGCCATTGCCCGCCGCTTGCGCGGCCGGCGGGCCGGCCAGACGCCACGCGATCCGCGGCCCCAGGGCAAGGGCGCCCGGGCCCGGCGCGCCAGCCAGGCGCGTCAGCCGGGGTAGGGGCGCGCCAGCGCCTGTCCCGCCAGCGACACCAGCGGCGGCAGCGCGAAGGCCCACAGCCCGATCGACACGTGCAGCAGCGCGGCCGCGCCGCAACCGATCGCGAACGCCAGCACCGCCCGTCCCATGCGTCCCATGCGGCGCCTGGCCGCCTCGTCGGCCTGGCCGCGCGCGGCGTCGGCCAGGTCCAGCATGATCTGCGTGGTGGTGCCCGTCATCAGCGTCGAGGGCGGGGCCGCGCCCAGGTGCACCCGATGCACCGCGTTCTGGATCGACATCGCCAGCACCAGCGTCATGCCGGTGGCGAACAGTCCCCAGCTGTCGCCCGGGGCAAACGGCCCCAGCGCCAGGGCCAGCGCCGCGGCCACGCACAGCAGCAGCGTCTTGGCCGTGAGCAGCCGCATGAACGCCGGCTTGCCCGCGTCGCGTCGTGCCTGCCCATAAAGCCGCGCCAGGAACACGCCCAGGCAGAACATCGGCAGGGCCGCCAGCTTGGTCCAGGCGCCCGAGGCGCCGTTGCCGAGCGCGTAGCCGATGGTGACGAAGTTGCCGGTCACGTGCGCCGAAAACAGGCCGTGCAGCGCGATGAATCCAAGGGTGTCGACATAGCCCGCGTTCAGGCTCAGGAGCAGCGGCAGGCGTTCGTCGAGCGGTGTGGCGGGGGCGGGCATGGTTGATCCCTTGATGCGGTTGAAGGCCGGGAGACCCGGCGCGAACGGCGCGGAACGGATTGAATGGCTCCGGCGGCGCCTAACGTTGTATCGCAGTTCGCAGGCACGGCAAACCCTCGACGGGACCGCGATAAGATAGCGGCCACCCATCATTGCGCCTCTGGCAGGCGCGTCGCCCTCCAAGGAAGCCGTCGATATGTCCTTTCCCGCCGCTGATCTCCGTGGCTCGCTTGCGCTGGCCGGGCGCGGCAGCCAGGCTGGCAACGCGCGTGCGATGCTGCTCGCCGTCCTGTTGGCCCTCGTTCCTGCCAGCGCCGCGCGCGCCGAGGCCACCCTGGTCGTCGACCTGCTCGACATGGCCCGCGATGGCGATCAGGCGGCCGCGCTGCTGGGCGTCATCTCCATCGATCTGGACGAATCGCAGGCGGCCGACGGCATGGTGCAGTCCGGCGCCTGCCCCGGGCCGGTGCCGCAGGACATCAATACCGAGGAGCCTTGCTACGCGGCTGTCCTGCGCGACAGCCATCTGCAGATATCCGACCTGCGTTCCCAGGTGCTGGTCCAACTGGGCAATACCGACTATCTGCTGTTGCGCTGGCGCACCACGCCGGTAGGCAATACGCCGGCGCAGCCAGGCGGCCATTTCTTCCAGGTCACTGTCGGCTACAACGGCTTCTACAACGGCAACCAGGGCGAGTTTTTCGACCTCAGCCGGCTCCCGGGCGAACTGGATCCCGACCAGCCTTACTCCTTTCTCCGGCAGTACTACGACGATCGCCTGAACCAGCTTTATCGGCGCACGCTGGCCTCGCCGGCCCTGCGCGCCGAAGACGCCGACGCGTTGCGCCGGGCGCAGCGGGAATGGTTGAAGAAAACCGAGTCCCAGTGTGGCACGGCGCGGGACCAGGGCTCGGCCGATGAGCAGGCACAGGCCCGCTGCGTGGCCGAGCGCAGCGCACAGCGCGTCTGGGAAATCAAGAAATTGCGCTTGCAGTGGGGACTGGCACGGGACCTGACGTAGATCCCGGCGGGCGAGGCGTGCTGCGACCAACGCGCGTCTGGCTGACCTGTTCAACAGTCAGAGTCGGGGGGGAGCTCTTGCTAAGGAAGTCAAGCGTGTTGACGGGGAAAACGGCCATTTCCGCACCTCGGGCGTAAAGGGCAGTCGTCTTGGAGGACGACGCCAATACGCGAGTTGCGGTGAGGCTCTGTAAGGCGTTGGAGGAAACAGCACTTCCTGGCAACGCCCGCAAGACTGGGCCTGATTTCGGGAGCCTAAGGGTGGTCTGTCGCGTCACCGACAGGGTTCAGTAGAGTCACTCGCTTGCCCCTACACCCTGAAGCTCTTTGCCGGACGCTACCCCGGCGCTGTGTCGCATGTTCACTTTTGCCGTTCCCCTATCTCACCTTTGGGGTGGCTCAACTGCCGCGTTAGCGTCCAGTGATCCCTGAGCGGTTGAATACGCGGCAGATTTGCTTTCTTGGGACACCCACTATAAATGCTCTAGACAGCAGGGCGAAAAATTCGCCTGTCCGGAAAGCGCCAGGACGCACACCATCCTGGTCTCCCACTCATTCTGGATCACATTCGAGGCTGACAACCTCGAAGATATCGAGCCGAAGCTCAATGTCCCGGATCATAAGTCACTCTACCGTTAATAGCCAAGTATCATGAGGGTCGCGCAGAATGAGCAGCAGGACACTACATGGAATCAGGCACGAGGCCCGGTAATGCACGGGTCCAGCGTTTTCATTTGAATGCGACGGGTCGCGACTTTGCGGTGGGTGATATCCATGGCCATTTCGGTCGGCTCGATGCCGCACTGGCCGCCGCCAAGTTTTCACCCGACCATGATCGATTGTTCGCCGTCGGGGACCTTGTTGATCGCGGGCCAGAGTCCGCCGATGTATTAGCGTGGTTGGAGCGCCCGTGGTTTCATGCCATTTGTGGGAATCACGATCTCATGACTTGGCGGCGGGCGATGAACAACCCGGTTCCCCAGGTCGATCATCGCCTCCATGGTGGTGAGTGGTTGGATGCATGCGATAGCGATACCCAAGCACGTATCGGTGCGTGCTTGAACGCCTTGCCGTTGGCAATTGAGGTCGAAACGCCGGGCGGTGTTGTCGGTCTGGTACATGCCGACTTTCCTTATGACGACTGGCAAGCTATCCACGGCGCTACCTTCAGTCCAGAGGACGAGGATGCATGCCTGTGGTTCATAGACCGATATCGACTGCAATATGCCCAGCCTGTTCGCAATGTTCGGGCGGTTGTCCATGGCCATATGACGCTGCGCAAACCAGCACAGCTCGGCAATGTCTACTACATCGATACTGGTGGATGGCAAGATGGTGGAAGGTTCACGTTGCTGGATCTACATACCCTCAAACCTTGGCTGCGTCGTTCCTGAGTGTGTTCAGAACACGCTAATCAGAATTTGGAGTTGCAGTAGTGATCTCATGTGCAATTATTGAACAGTCAGACTTGACGACAAATAAAAGGTATTTGGCTAGTAAGGCAGTCCCACCTAATTGGATTGTGTACCAAGCCACGTATGCTAATAGTGATGAATTCCGTCGTGTTCTATCGTGCGCAATTGAGAATTTGCACCGTCTCGACGATCAGGACCCGAAAATACTAATCATTAGCGGCCACGGCATACCTCGAACGGGTACCGATATTGAGTCAGGTGACGGCGCTCAAATCATGTTCTGGGACTACAAAGACTACTTTCGTGTTTTGCCTCCTAATCTTGTTATTTATCTCAGTGCTTGTTTTGGGATGTACCCATCTTCCTCGGTTCTCCAATCAGATGACTGGAACCGCCCCTATGTGTTGGGTCCTCTGGTAGACATAAAATTCGAGCATGCAAATGAATTTCAGCAAGAACTCCTAAAAATTGTAGAGGCTAGCACCGGAGCCCAGCTGAATGAAGGACTGCGAAGTTTGGTCCAGCGTTTTAATGACAAGAAGAGCGTGAGAGATATGCAGTACGGCGGCCGAGAATGGTTGTTCGGTATGTTTGATGAGGATGGGAATTTTTTCCCTTCTGAGTTCCAGGGAGCGCAGTTGGCCGCGCCGGTGGAAGGTAAGCAGTTCGTTGTCGTCCGGGAGCTTATCCAACGCGAGGCCGGAGCTACTCCTGTTGCGTGCATTGTGGAGAATGATCTTGGTGACCTTCAACATGCATCTCTTACAGAACTGGCAGGCTTAGTAGGACGCCTCGAAGATTTGGTGGGAACGCGGTTTGAAGTTGTCTACCAGAAAATTTCGTCGGATCAGTTTGTGGATGAGAGCAGACGTATGGACTACATCAACATTGTCAGGGCCAAGAAGCGAGACCTGAACCGTTGACTCTCGAATCGTATTGAAGTTTCGGCAGGCGGGGCAGCTACATAGTCTGATGTCCCAAAGGCTAACTTCGTGTGCTGAGCCGGGTAAGGCTTGTCCCAAATCTGTCCCACTCGCGAGCCAATTTTTTCCGTACTTGGGTGCATACGCTGATTTCCCATTAGCTACCGAAAATCACCGGGCGGACTTGTGCCGCGGCGGCGGCATTAGCCGCGAAGCCAATAAATCAAGCCTGTAGAAACAAAAAAGCCTTGGAACACATTGTGTTTCCAAGGCTTTTTCATCTGGAATTTTGGTGGAGCGGAGGAGGATCGAACTCCCGACCTTCGCATTGCGAACGCGACGCTCTCCCAGCTGAGCTACCGCCCCAAATCAAGCAAGAGCGCAACTATACAGGAATTTCCGCGCGCCGTGCAAGCCGGTGCGCAAGATTTTTGGCTCAATCGAACGTCAGCGTGGCCACCACCGGCGCGTGGTCGGAAGGCTGCTCGTTGCGGCGCGGTTCCTTGTCGATGACGCAGGCGGTGCAGCGCTTGACCAGCGGCGGCGACAGCAGGATGTGGTCGATGCGCAGGCCGGCGTTGCGGCGGAACGCGAACTGCCGGTAATCCCACCACGAAAACGACTTCTCGGGCTGCTCGAACAGGCGGAACGAGTCGGCCAGGCCCAGATCGATCAGGTCGCGCAGCGCCTGGCGCTCGGGCTCGGAGACCAACACCTGGCCTTCCCATTTCTCGGGGTTGTGCACGTCCTCGTCGGCCGGGGCGACGTTGTAGTCGCCCAGCACCGCCAGGCGGGGGTACTGCTTGATCTCGTCGGCCAGCCAGGCGCGCATGGCGGCAAACCATTCGAGCTTGTAGGCGTACTTGTCCGAGCCGACCGATTGGCCATTGGGGCAATAGGCGCAGACCACGCGCACGTCGCCGTCCGCGCTGGGGAAGGTCAGGGCCAGCACGCGCTGCTGCGGGTCTTCGTAGGTGGGCAGGTTGCGCACCATGGACGTGCCCGGCACGCGCGACACGATGGCAACGCCGTTGTAGGTCTTCTGGCCGGCCCAGACCGCGTGGTAGCCGGCCTCTTTGAAGGCGGCCTCGGGGAACTTGTCGTCGGTCAGCTTCAGTTCCTGGATGCAGAGCACGTCGACGGGATTGGCGGCCAGCCAGTCCAGCACCTGGGGCAGGCGCACGTTGAGGGAGTTGACGTTCCAGGTGGCGAGTTTCATGTTGCGTGTCTGCCCGAATATTGTTGTGGCTGGCCGTGCCGGACGCATGGCGTCGCGCTGGCGGACGGCGCGTGGCGGCGTCCCATCGAAATCCGATCCGGGAAAGCGCCGTTATCTGGGCCAGATGATACCGTGCCCGGCGCGCGCGCCGCGCGGCTCCGGCATCACCCCTTCACCAATCCGCCATCCACTATCAAATTCTGCCCCGTCACCGCGCGCGACCACGGGCTGGCGAAGAACAGCACCGCGTCGGCGAACTGTTCCGGCGTGGTCACTTCGCGCAGCGGCGTGCCGGCGGCGATCAGGTCGAACACCTCGTCGGGCGTGGCGGCCGAGGCGTCGGTGGTGCGCAGCAGGCCGCCGGACACCATGTTGACGGTGATGCCGTCGGCGCCCAGTTCGTGCGACAGCGTGCGCGTGAAGGCCAGCAGGGCAGCCTTGGCGGCGGTGTAGTCGTGGTACGGCACCACCGGATTCTGGACCAGGTTGGTGCCGACGTTGATGATGCGGCCGCCGCCGGCCGCGCGCATCGACGGCAGCGCGGCCTGGGTGGTGTTGAGGGCGGCGCGCACGCTGCCTTCGAACTGCGCGTTCATGCGGGCCCAGTCGAGCGTGTCGGCATGCGGGCGGGCGTCGCCGTCGAAGCGGAAGGCGGGCAGGGCGTTGTTGACTACCGTGCCGACCGGCAGACCGAAGTGCTCGCTGGCGCGCGCCACCATGGCGGCCACCGCGTCGGCGTCGCGCACGTCGGCCCGCGCGGCCAGGGCGCGGTCCGGGGCGGTGGCCGCCAGTTCGCGCGCCGCGGCTTCGCTGTTCAGGTAGTTGACGACGACCCGCGCGCCTTCGCGCAGGAAGGCGCGCGCGATGGCCGCGCCCAGGCCGCGGCTGGCGCCGGTGACGATGACGAGTTGCTGGTCCAGGGGGAGGGCGGTGCTGGGCATGGCGGTGATCAGGCAGGAAAACGGGCGATGAATCGGATGGACAGGGTGAAGCGGAAAGGGCCGGCGCCGGGCGGCTATCCCGGCGCGACGTCGCAAGAAGGGTGGTTCACTGTTCCGAGCCGCTGTTGAGCATGCGGCTGCGGGCCTTCTCGATGTGGGCGCGCATGATGTTGCGGGCGCCCTCGGCGTCCTGTTCGCGGATCAGCCGATAGATCTGGCGGTGCTCGTCGATGGCGGCGCGGGTGCGCTTCCAGGGTTCGCTGTGCACCAGGTGGCGCATCACGTTGACGGCATGGCTGACGTCGTACTCCAGCGATTTGAGCACCTGCACGAAACGCTGGTTGCCGGTGGCCGCCGCGATGGCGCGGTGAAAACCGTAGTCGTGGTGGTGGGCGATGGCGCCGGCCGCATCGGCGGCCTCGTAGCCGGCCAGCATGCGGTCCATTTCGGCCAGGTCGTCGTCGGTGCGGCGCAGGGCGGCCAGATAGGCGCATTCCGGTTCGATCACCATGCGCAGTTCCAGGCCCTCCAGGATGTGGCCGACGCGGCGCGCCGGGTCGACCGCGGGCATGCCGCCCATCAGGTCGGGCTTGGCCCGCACGTAGCTGCCCGAACCGCGCATCGACTCGACCAGCTGGTCTTCGCGCAAGCGGTCCAGCGCCTGGCGCACCACCGGCCGCGATACTTCGAACAGCGCGGCCAGTTCCAGTTCGGTCGGCAGCTTGGCTCCGGGCGCGATCTTGCCGGTGGCGATGGCGTAGAACAGGCTTTCGTAGACCCGCTCGGCGAAGCGTTCGGCGCGCACGTAGCCCAGGCCCGAGGCCACTTCGGCCAGGACGTCCAGCTCGGGCCGCGGCCGGCTGGCGGCGGTGAGCAGCTTGTCCAGTTGCGGATCGCGCACCTTGCTCATTGCCTTGCTCCCATGGCGCGAAGGCCGGGTTTGTTAATGGTCATGACAAATCGGAAAACGGCTGCCGGCGTTGGAGTGCATGGCGGCATGGCTTGGGACCCTAGGGATAACCCGAGTCGGCATCAAAATATCCTGAAGCTTGGGATAAAAGCTGTCAATTCAATTGACAAGTTGCGAGGCGCTCCCTTACCTTGGACGAATCCCTATAACCACACCGCGCGCCATCGACGCCCGGGTGGCGCGATCCGGCTGCACCGGGCGCGCCAGGAGACCCCCGCATCCGCGCGTTCCGCAACCGGCCAACCGGCCGCTACTTTACTCCGCACACCGTGACTCAGAAGAACTTTATCGCCAATCAATGGGTGCCCGCCGCCAGCGGCGAAACCATCCCCGTGCTGAACCCGTCCGATGGCAAGGTGTTCGAGGCCATCGCGCGCTCGGGCGAGGCGGACGTGGATCGCGCCGTGGCGGCCGCGCGCCAGGCCTTCGAGGGCGAGTGGGGGCAGATGGCCCCGGCCGCCCGCAGCCGCCTGCTGATGCGCATCGCCTTCGCGCTGCTCGACCGCCAGGAAGAGCTGGCGCAGCTGGAGTCCGCCGACACCGGCAAGCCGATCAAGCAGGCCCGCGCCGACGCCGCCGCCGTGGCGCGCTATTTCGAGTTCTATGCCGGCGCGGTCGACAAGCTGCACGGCGAGACCATTCCCTACACCCCGGGCTTCACCGTGCTGACCGTGCGCGAAGCGCATGGCGTGACCGGCCACATCGTGCCCTGGAACTACCCGCTGCAGATCTTCGGCCGCAGCGTCGGCGCGGCGCTGGCCGCGGGCAACGCCTGCGTGGTCAAGCCGGCCGAGGACGCCTGCCTGTCGCTGCTCAAGCTGGCCGAGATCGCCGCCGAGGTGGGCCTGCCCGCCGGCGCGCTGAACATCTGCACGGGCTATGGCCACGAGGCCGGCGCGGCGCTGTCGGCGCATCCCGGCATCGACCACATCTCGTTCACCGGCTCGCCGCAGACCGGCAAGATGGTGGCGCACGCCGCCGCCGAGAACCACGTGCCGGTGACGCTGGAGCTGGGCGGCAAGTCGCCGCAGATCGTGTTCGACGACGCCGACCTGGACGCCGCCATGCCGGTGCTGCTGGCCGCCATCATCCAGAACGCGGGCCAGACCTGCTCGGCCGGCAGCCGTGTGCTGATCCAGCGCGGCGTCTACGAGAAAGTGCTGGCGCGCCTGGGCGAGGCGTTCGCGGCCACCGTCACCGGCCCCGCCGCGCAGGACCTGGACGTCGGCCCCCTGATCAGCGCCCGCCAGCACGACCGCGTGCGCGGTTTCCTGGCCGAGGCCGAAGCCGAGGGCCTGAAGGTCGCGGCGCGCGGCCAGCTCAAGGACGGCGCGCCCGACAGCGGCTTCTACCAGCCGCCGGTGCTGTTCCGCGACGTGCCGCCCAAGAGCCGCCTGGCGCAGGAAGAGGTGTTCGGCCCGGTGCTGGCCGCCATGGTGTTCGACACCGAGGAAGAGGCGCTGGAGATCGCCAATGGCACGCTCTACGGCCTGGTGGCCGGCGTCTGGACTCGCGACGGCGGCCGCCAGCTGCGCCTGGCGCGCAAGCTGCGCGCCGGCCAGGTGTTCGTCAACAACTACGGCGCCGGCGGCGGCGTGGAACTGCCGTTCGGCGGTTCGCGCCAGTCGGGCTACGGCCGTGAAAAGGGCTTCGAGGCGCTGTATGGCTTCACCACCCTGAAGACCATCGCCATCCGCCACTGATCCGGCGGCGGCCGGGCGTGACGCCCCGGCAGGGGCGGGCGCCCGGTGGCAAAATATCGGTTACCTTTGATGTTTTGCCAGGGGCACCACGCCCCGTATCCAGGATCAGCATGTTCACCGGTATTGTCCAAGGCACCGCGAAGATCGCGAACATCGCGGACCGCGAAGGCCTGCGCACGTTTACGCTGGCGTTTCCCGACGGCTTCTGCAAGGACCTGGCGATTGGCGCCAGCGTCTCGACCGACGGCGTCTGCCTGACGGTCACCGAAATCCTCGACGCCAACCACGCCACCTTCGACGTCATGCTGCAAAGCCTGGCGATTACCACGCTGGGCAGCTACCAGGAAGGCGACCGCGCCAACGTCGAGCGCGCCGCCAGGGATGGCGCCGAGATCGGCGGCCATCCGCTGTCCGGCCACGTCGATTTCACCTCGGAAGTGGTGATGGTGAAGTCGTCGGACACCAATCGCCTGATGCGCTTCAGCATCCCCGAGGCGTTCCGCAAGTACGTGTTCGCCAAGGGCTACATCGCCATCAACGGCGCCAGCCTGACCGTGTCCGAGGTGAACCGCGCCGAGGGCTGGTTCGAAGTCTGGCTGATCCCCGAGACCCGCCGCATGACGGTGTTCGAGGACAAGCAGGTGGGCGACCACGTCAACATCGAGATCGAGCGCAGCACCCAGGTGGTGGTGGACACGGTGCGCGAGACCGTCCAGGAAAGCCTGGGCAAGCTGCAGCCGCTGCTGGAAGCCATCCTCAAGGAAAAAGGGCTGACGCTGGAAGATTTCGTCAGCCCGCAGGGCAAGCTCAAGTAGGACGCGGCCGTCCGCCTTCCATCCGCGTTCCGTTCAAGACCAGGCTGCGAATTCAAGCCGCGAATGCCGGCCCCAGCGGCTTGATGCGGATGCCCGGTTGCAGCCGGGTCCAGGGCAGGTCGGCGGGATCGGCCTGCATCGGGCCCGGGGCCTTGGCCACCAGCACCTCATGCGCGATCGGCTGGAAGTCGGCGCGGAAGTGCACCGAGCTTTTCACCACCAGGATCGCCATCTCCTCGGGCTGCACGCCGCCGACGCGGAACAGGTTGCGGTCCAGCATCTGCGACTTGGTGGCGCTGACCACCACGCGCACGCCGCCCAGGCGCAGCCCGGCCACCGCTTCCAGGTCCACGTCCATGCCGTTCATCATCGGGCCATCGAAGCGCAGCTTGCCCGGCGACAGCGTCTCGACCACGAATTCGCCCTCGAACGGCGCGTCGCCGGCCACGCCGGACTGGCCGCCCAGGCGCAGCTTCACCTTGCCGCCGATGCCGGCGGCGGTCGCCTGGCGCACGGCCTCGGGATCGTAGAACAGGCCCAGCGCGGCGTTCTGCGCGTCGGCCTCGACCAGCGCGCGCAGCATGCCGGTGGTGTTGGCGTCGCCGCCCGCGCCCGGGTTGTCCTGGGTGTCGGCGATGACCACGGGGCGCGAGGCGCCGGCCGCCAGCGCCTGGGCCCGCTTGACCGCGTCGGCCGGCGCCAGGAAGTCGGGCGACCATTGCGGTTCCAGTTCCAACACGCGCTGGTAAAGCGCTTCGGTCACGCGTTCGACCGCGTCGGCGTCGGTGCCGTAGGCCCACACCACCGGGCCGCATTCGGGAAAGTCCGCCGCCGGAAAGCCCGGCGCGAACGAGATCGAGGCCACGCCCGGCGTCCGTTCCAGGCGTTCCAGTTCCTCGTACACGCCCTGCGACGGCTGCAGCATCGTGCACATGCCGTTGATGGGGATCAGGAAGGGCAGGCGGCGTTCGGCGCGCACCCACTTGTCGCCGGCCGCGACGCGCGCGGCCAGCAGGCGCGCGGCGTGCTCGCCGGTCACCGCCATGTCCACGTGCGGATAGGTGCGGAAGGCGGCCAGGCCATCGGCCTCGCGCAGCATCCGCGCGGTGACGTTGGCGTGCAGGTCCAGGCTGCCGACCACCGGCACGCCGGGGCCGACCAGGGCGCGCACCCGCGCCAGCAGCTCGCCTTCGCCGTCGTCCAGGTGCTCGGCCACCATGGCGCCGTGCAGGTCCAGGTAGATGGCATCGAAGCCGCCGGCGCGCGCCGCGTCGACGATCTCGCCGGCGATGCGTTCGTAGGCGTCGCGGGTGACGTGGGCCGACGGGCTGGCGCCGGCCCAGATCACCGTGCGCACGGTGTGGCCCTGCGCCAGCGCGGCGTTGATGAAGCCGCCGGCGGGGATGTTGACCTCGCGCAGCGCCAGCATGTCCTCGCCGCGCACCATGGCGGGAAAGCCCTCGCCGCGCACGAAGTTCTCGTAGGCCGCCTTGGACGGCGCGAAGGTATTGGTCTCGTGCTGGAAGCCAGCCACCAGAATATGCATGATCGATTCCTTTGAGCGTCAGGCGCGCGCGGGCGCGGATTGGGCAGGACGGTTCACCAGCAGCAGCAGGGCGCCGGCCACCAGCAGGGCGGAGATCGCGTACAGGCCGCCGGCCAGGCTGCCGGTGGATTCCTTGACCCAGCCGATGATGGACGGGCTGAGAAAGCCGCCCAGCAAGCCGATGCTGTTGATCAGCGCGATGCCGCCCGCCGCGGCTTCCCCTTGCAGGTACTGCGACGGAATCGCCCAGAATACCGTGTAGGCCGCCCACATGAAGCCGGTGGCCAGCGTGATGGCCGTCAGGGATAGCGCGAATTGCGTCGGCGCCGCGGTGGCGACGCACAACGCCACGCCGGCCAGCAGGGCGGGCACCAGCGTGTGCCAGCGGCGTTCGCGCAGGCGGTCGGAGCTGCGCGCGAACCACAGCATGAAGACCGCCGCCGCCACGTAGGGGATCGCCGAGTACAGGCCGATCTGCATGGTGTCCTGCACCCCGGCCAGCTTCAGCAGCGTCGGCAGCCAGAAGCTGACGGCATAGATGCCGCAGATCAGGCAGAAGTAGGTCAGCGCCATGCCGTAGATGGCCGGGTCGCGCAGCACCTGGGCGAAGGCGTGCTTCTTGTGCGCGCCGCGGCTGTCCAGGTCGGCGGCCAGCAGCGCCTTTTCCTCGGCGCTCAACCAGCGCGCCTCGGCCGGCTTGTCGTCCAGGTAGCGGAAGGCGATGACGCCCAGCAGCACGCAGGGCAGGCCTTCCAGCAGGAACATCCATTGCCAGCCGTCCAGGCCATGCGCGCCGGAGAAGGCCGTCATGATCCAGGCGGAGACCGGGCCGCCGACGATGCCGCCGATCGGGCCGGCCAGCATCACCACCGCCATGACGCCGGCCATGCGCGACTGCGAATACCAGTAGGTCAGGTAGAAGATCATGCCGGGGGCGAAGCCGGCCTCGAACACGCCCAACATGAAGCGCAGGACGTAGAAGCTCCATTCGCCCTGCACGAACAGCATCGAGGCCGAGGTCAGGCCCCACAGCACCATGATGCGGCTGATGGTGCGGCGCGCGCCGATGCGCGTCAGCAGCAGGTTGCTGGGCACCTCGAACATCACGTAACCGAGAAAGAAGATGCCTGCGCCCAGGCCGTAGACGGCGTCCGAGATGCCGATGTCCTGTTGCATCTGCAGCTTGGCGAAGCCGATGTTGATGCGGTCCAGGTAGGCGAACACATAACAGAGCAGCAGGAACGGCAGCAGCCGCCAGGTGATCTTGCGATAGAGCGGAGCCAGGCGCGGATCGGCGCCTGGCGTGGCCTGATTGGGCATTGCGTGTCTCCTCGCGGGCGGGTCTGCGCCCGCCGCGGTGGTTGGGATGGCGGCGGTTCCCGGGGCGGGTCCGCGCGGCGTCCATATTGCGAGCACGCAGTGTTCGAAACAATGACCTGGGTGATAAATTATCGTTGCCTTCAGGGCAACGGAAAAGCGACGCCGCGGCCATGCTGCCCGGCGTCTGGGCGTCCATGACAAAACATACAGGGGGAGCGATGGCCGAAATCAGCCAGACGCGGCTGAAATACTTCAACGAGGTCGTGGCCTGTGGCTCGATCCGCGGCGCCGCCGACAAGCTCGGCACCGCGCCCTCGGTCATCAGCCGCCAGATCCAGTTGCTGGAAAAGGAACTGGGCGTGGCGCTGTTCGAACGGCGCGCGCGCGGCCTGACGCCGACCGAGGCCGCCGACATGCTGCTGGAATACCACCGCGCCTGCCGCGCGCAGCAGGAACACCTGAACACGCGCCTGCAGGAACTGCGCGGCATGCGGCGCGGCAACGTCCATCTGATGATCAGCGAAGGCTTCATCGACAGCCTGATGGAGCACGTGGTCGGGCCGTTCTGCATCGAACACCCGCGCATCAACGTCAGCGTCAACGTCGGCTCGGTCAACGAGGTGGTCGAGGCGGTGGCCACGGATGCCGCGCACATCGGCCTGGCCTACAACCCGCCGGTCGATCCGCGGCTGCGCTGCCGCGCCAGCCGCAAGCATCCGGTCTGCCTGCTGGCGGTGCCCGGCCATGCGCTGGCGCGTCATCGCGCCCCGCTCACCATTGCCGACATCCTGCCGTATCCGTTCGCGCTGATGTCCGCGCCTTACGGGTTGCGCCAGGCGGTCGACCTGCTGGAGTTCACCGAACGCATCCACCTGACGCCGAGCCTGACCACCAATTCGCTGCGGGTGCTCAAGCAGTACGCCATCAGCGGCGCCGGGGTGACGCTGATGCCGAACCTGGGCGTGCACCACGAACTGGCCAGCGGCGAACTGGTGGCGCTGCCGATCGCGCATCCGATCCTGAGCGCGCCCGAATGCCAGATGCTGCTGCGCCTGGGGCGGCCGCTGTCATCGGCCGCCAACGAAGTGGTGCGCCGCATCGAGCAGCGCCTGCCGGCATTCTCGGCGCTGTAGTGGCGGCATGTGTGCCGAGGGTAGGGGGGCAATGCCCGGCCGGGGCTGTGGGTGGATTTCGTTACGGATGGCGGCGCGTGAATATTGAAAGTTCCAGTATTCATGCGCTTTTTCAGCCATTTTTCTGCTGTAGGTCAATAAACAAGCCATTCTTCTAGTGAAATCTCCATGCAATGGGCTTTTCAGGGCGATGTCAGCTACAATGGCGGCACTTTCGGAGGTTTCTATGTCGGTAATATCCGATATCAAAATACGCCCCCTGGAGCGCGGCGACCTGCACTTCGTCCACAAGATCAACAATAACGACGTCATCATGCGTTATTGGTTCGAAGAGCCTTACGAGGCCTACGACGAACTGGTTGCCCTCTATGACCGCCACTTGCACGACCAGAACGAGCGGCGCTTCATCATCGAGCACGACACCGGCCAGCCGGCCGGCCTGGTGGAACTGGTGGAAATCGACTACATCCACCGCCGCGCCGAATTCCAGATCATCATCGCGCCCAGCTACCAGGGCCGCGGCTACGCCAAGGCCGCCACCCGCATCGCGGTGGGCTACGCCTTCCGCGTGCTGAACCTGCACAAGGTCTACCTGGTGGTGGACAAGGACAACAGCGCCGCCGTGCACATCTACGAGCGCTGCGGCTTCCAGATCGAAGGGCTGCTCAAGGAAGAGTTCTTTTCCAACGGCGCCTACCGCGACGCCTACCGCATGGCGCTGCTGCAGCACGATCACCTGCGCGAAGTCGGGCCGGGCGCGCCGGACGCGCCGGTGCTGCGCGACTGGCCGCAGGAAGAACAGACGGGCTGACGCGCGGCGCGATCGGCGTTGCATTCCCGCATGATCGAGGCGGCCCCGGCCGCCTTCCCGGGCAGTGCGCCTTGAACGATCGGACGGCGCGCAAGCGCGACGCCGCGCCGATGTGGAAAAACGCCCCGGCAGGAGATTCCTGCCGGGGCGTTTCGCATCAGGGCGGTGCTTCAGTTCGCCGCCGGGGCGGCCCGCAGCAGCCGCAAGCCGTTGGCCACCACCAGCAGGCTGGCGCCGACGTCGGCGAACACCGCCATCCACAGCGTGGCGTTGCCGGTCATCGCCAGCGCCAGGAACACCACCTTGATGCCGAGCGCCAGCGCGATGTTCTGCACCAGCACGCGGTGGGTGGCGCGCGACAGGCGCAGGAAGGTGCCGATCTTGCGCAGGTCGTCGTCCATCAGCGCCACGTCGGCCGTCTCGATGGCGGTGCCGGTGCCGGCCGCGCCCATGGCGAAGCCGATATCGGCGCGGGCCAGGGCCGGGGCGTCGTTGATGCCGTCGCCGACCATGCCGACCTTGCCGGCGGGCGCCAGCTTGCTTTCGATGGCGGCCAGCTTGTCCTCCGGCAGCTGGTCGCCGCGCGCTTCGTCGATGCCGACCTGGCGCGCGATGGCTTGCGCCGTGGGCGTGTTGTCGCCCGTCAGCATCAGGGTGCGCACGCCCAGCGCGTGCAGGTCGGCGATGGCGGCCGCGCTGGTGGGCTTGACCGTGTCGGCCACCGCCGCCAGCGCCAGCACGCGCTGGCCATCGCTGAGCGCGATAGCGCTCTTGCCCTGCTGTTCCAGTTCGTCGAAGCGGGCTTCCAGCTTTTCGTCCGACACGCCCAGCTCGCGCATCAGGCGGCGGTTGCCCAACTGGAACAGCACGCCGTCCACCTTGCCGCTGACGCCGCGGCCGGGCAGGGCGGTGAAGTCGTCCACTTCCAGCAGGGCCTGGCCGGCGTCGCGCGCGGCGTTGGCCACGGCCAGCGACACCGGGTGGTCGGAGCGGGCCGCCAGGCTGGCGGCGACCTGCGCCGCGGGCTGGCGCGCCAGGTCGGAGACGTCCCAGTCCTGCAGGTCGGTCTGCACCGGCTTGCCGTGGGTCAGCGTGCCGGTCTTGTCCAGCGCCAGCCACTTCAGGTTGCGGCCTTCCTCCAGGTACACGCCGCCCTTGACCAGGATGCCGCGGCGCGAGGCCGCCGTCAGGCCGCTGACGATGCTGACCGGCGTGGAGATCACCAGGGCGCAGGGGCAGGCGATGATCAGCAGCGCCAGCGCGCGGTAGATCGCGTCGAACCAGGGTTGGTCCCACAGCAGCGGCGGCACGACGGCCACCAGCAGCGCCACGCCGACCACGGCGGGTGTGTAGATGCGCGAGAAACGGTCGATGAAGCGCTGGGTCGGCGCGCGCGCGCCCTGGGCCTGTTCGACCGCGTGGATGATGCGCGCCAGCGTGGTGTTGCCGGCGGCGGCGGTGACGCGGTAGTCGAACGAGCCGGCCGTGTTGACGGTGGCCGCGTAGACCTGGTCGCCCTCGGCCTTTTCCACCGGCAGGCTTTCGCCGGTGATGGGGGACTGGTCCACCGCCGAACGGCCGCTGACGATGATGCCGTCGGCGGCGATGCGTTCGCCCGGTCGCACCCGCACCACATCGTCGATCTGCAATTGTGCCGCCGGCACCTGTTTCCAGGCGCCGTTGGCCTGGCGCACGGTGGCGGTTTCGGGTGCCAGGTCGAGCAGGCCGCGGATGGCGTTGCGGGCGCGGTCCAGCGAACGGGCCTCGATCAGTTCGGCCACATTGAACAGGAACATCACCATGGCCGCTTCCGGCCACTGGCCGATCAGCACCGCGCCGGTGACGGCGATGCTCATCAGCGCGTTGATGTTCAGGTTGCCGTTGCGCACGGCGATCCAGCCCTTGCGGTAGGTGCTGATGCCGCAGGCCAGGATGGCGGCCACCGCCAGCGCGGCGGTGACGCCCCAGTGCATGCCGGCGAAGTGCGACGCTTCGGACAGCGCGGCGAGCACGCCGGCGGCGCCGATGGCCCACCAGTTCACGGGCGCGGCGGCCGGGGCCGGCGTGCGCGGCGCGTCGTCGGCCAAAGGCTCGGGTGTCATGCCCAGCGACTTGATGGCCGCCGTGATGCGGTCCAGCGCGCCTTCGGCGTGCACCACGGTCAGGATGCGTTGCATCAGGTTGAAGTCCAGCGCGTGCACGCCGGCGACGCCGTCGAGCTTTTTGCGGATCAGCGTTTCCTCGGTGGGGCAGTCCATCTGGCCGATGCGCAGGCGCGCCAGCAACTGGCCCGGGCCGGCCTGCAGCGCGGCCGCGCCGCCCGACATGCGGATGGCGCCGGCGTCGTGGCTGCAGCAGGCCGTGGCGGCGTGGCCATGCCCATGGTCGTGCGCGTGGCCGTGGCCGTGGTCGTGGTCGTGGTCTTGACCATGGTCGTGATCGTGGCGGTGGTCGTGACCTTGATCATGGTCGTGATCGTGGCCCTGGGCCTGGCCATGGTCGTGGCCGCAGCCCGGGCCGGCGCGCTTGGCGGCGGGCGCGTGTCCACCGCAGCAGGCGCCGGCGGTGGCGGGGTGTCCGGGGTGTCGGGTCGATGCTGAAGACATTCTCGTTGCCTTTTCGTAAGCCATTGACCGCATTGCACACCTTGGAGTTACTATAGGGTCAACCCCCTAAATCCATCGGATGCGTCCGGGAGGCACGATGCGTATCGGCGAATTGGCCACGGCGGCCGGCACCACGGTCGAAACCGTCAGGTATTACGAGAAGGAAGGGCTGCTGCCCGCCCCGGAACGGGGACTGAACAACTACCGCAGCTACGGCCAGCCCCACCTGGAGCGCCTGCGGCTGATCCGCAACTGCCGCGCGCTGGACATGACCCAGGACGAGATCCGCGCGATCCTGTCGCTGGCCGACAATCACCAGGCAGGATGCGGCCCCATCAATGAACTGTTCGACGAACACATTTCCCACGTGGACGAGCGCATCGCCGAGCTGACCCAGTTGAAGACGCAATTGACCGATCTGCGCCAGCGCTGCCTGTCGGCGCGGCCCGATACGGAAGACTGCGGCATCCTGCATGGCCTGTCGGAAATGCAGGTCGAGGAACGCCAGGAGCGCCATACCCACCTGGGTTGAACGTCCTAGTCGCCATGCGCCGGGCAGGGGGATAGCCGTCCCCGGCGCGGCCATGGCGTAATATGAGAACCCTTCTCTTTCCCATTTGGGAAACCGCCAGAATTCCGTAACTTGTGCCTGACTCCATGACCCAGACCGCCACCGCCACGCCCCTGCACGCCATCACCTCGCGCCGTTCCGTCAAGTTCCTGCGGGCGCCGGCGCCCAAGCCCGACGAACTCGAACAGATCCTGCAGGCCGCCATGTCGGCCCCCGACCACGGCGCGCTGCGTCCCTGGCGTTTCGTGGTGATCAAAGGCGAGGCCATCGGCAAGCTGGCCGACGTGGCGCTGGAAGCCGTCAAGCGCAGCGGCGACCCGCGCATGACGCCGGAAAAGGAAAAGTCGGTGCGCGAGTGGATGGCCGGCGTGCCGCTGTTCGTCGCCGTGGCGCAGAAGATCGCCCACGACAACACCAAGATCCCCGAGGCCGAGCAACTGCTGGCCACCGGCTGCGCCACCATGAACATCCTGAACGCCGCCCACATGCTGGGCTACGGCGCGTTCTGGAGCACCGGCATCGGCACCTACGTCGAAGACGTGCAGGCAGCGCTGGGCCTGGATTCGCTCGACTACCGCTTCCTCGGCTTCCTGGCGATCGGCACCCCGGCGTGCGCGGTGCCGCCGGCCAACCGCCCGGACTACCGCGAGTTCGTCACCGAGTGGACCGGTCCGGCCTGAGGCGCGTCGTGGTTCGATAAAAAACCGGCCGCTGGCCGGTTTTTTCGTGTTGCGAGCGGCGTGGCCTACCGTTGCGACGCGATGGGCCGGAAGGCCGCGCGCACCAGTTTCTCCAGGCCCCAGCCCACGAAATAGAAGAGGGCCAGCGTGGGCAGCCCGATCAGCAGGTAGCCGCCGGTCCACGACAGGTCGCCCAGCAGCCGGTCCAGGTTCAGGTCGTGCAGCAGCGCAAGCTGCAAGGCCAAGGGCAGTTGCAGCAGAATGAAGCGGCCCTTGTCGTCGCCGTCCGCCGACAGCGCGCCGGCGATGCAAAGGATGACGACGGCGAGGTAAAGCGCGGCAAACACGATGCCGGTCCAGCTGAACCATTTCGAGGCGGTCAATCGAGGCACGTCGGTTTCCTGGGAAATCGGAAGGTGCAAGTATAGAGGTCGCCCTGGCGCAGGCCGTCGACCCCGGCCGGCGTTGCTCGCCGTCCGGCTTCACGAAGCAGGCTTGCGCGGCCATCAATAAATGACAATAATTCTTATTGTTGATTAGCCCGCCCTCCCATTCCCTCCATGTCCCATCCTGCGCAGCCGACGCCGCACACCGCCGCCCAGCTGTACGAGGCCCATCATCCGTGGTTGCTGGAATGGCTGCGTCGCCGGCTGGGTTGCCGCCATGATGCCGCCGACCTGGCGCACGACACCTTCGTGCGCGTACTGGCCGGCCGCCCGACCGAGCCGATCCACGAACCCCGCGCGTTCCTGACCACGCTGGCGCAACGCACGCTGTACACGTTCTGGCGCCGCCGCGAACTCGAGCGCGCCTATCTTGACAGCCTCGAGGCCCTGCCGCATGCCAGCGTTCCCAGCGAAGAGCAGCGCGCCTTGGTGGTCGAGGCCCTGATGCAGATCGACCGGGCCTTGCAGCGCCTGCCGGCGCGCGTCCGGCAGATCTTTCTCCTGAGCCAGTTGCACGAGCTGACCTATCCGCAGATCGCCGAACGCCTTGGCGTATCCGCCATCACCGTCCGCCGCGGCATGAAGCAGGCCATCACGCTGTGCGTGGCGGCGCGCCTGGCCGCATGAGCGTGCCCGCGCTGCCGGCCGTCGTCGAGGCCGCGGTCGACTGGATGGTGCTGCTGTCGTCGGGCGAGGCGGCCGAGGCCGATCGCGTCCGCTTCGAGGCCTGGCTCCAGGCCGATCCCCGTCACGCCGCCGCCTGGGAGGCGGTTGCCGGCGCCGTCAAAACCACTTTTGCGCCGCTGGGCGACGGCGCCTCGATCCAGGCCGCGGGCGCGGCGCTGCTGGCGCCGGTCTCGCGTCGCCGCGCACTGCGCAATGCCCTGCTGCTGGCGCTGGCGGCCGGCGGACTCGCTGCCCTGGTCGACCGCCAGACGCCGTTGCGGACCCTGGCCGCCGACCTGCGCACCGGGACGGGCGAACGCCACACCTATCCACTGCCGGACGGCAGCGAGGTCACCCTGAACGCGCGTTCGGCCGTCGACCTGGCGTTCGACGGTCGCGCCCGCGTGCTGCGGCTGCGCGCGGGCGCGGTGTACGTGCGGGTCGCGGCCGACGCCGCGCGGCCCTTCATCGTCGCCAGTCCCGATGGCGAGGTGCAGGCGCTGGGCACGGTGTTCGGCGTGGCGCGCGACGAGCAGGGCAGCGTCGCCTGTGTGATCGAGCACAGCGTCGAAGTCCGCGCGGCGGGCCAGCGGCGCGTCCTGGCGGCGGGAGAGGGCGCGCGCTTCGGGGCGGATGGCATCGGCGCGTCGGATGCCGCGCTGGCCGAAACCGCGGCTTGGCACGACGGCATGCTGGTGGTGCGCGACCAGCCGCTGGGCGCGGTGGTGGCGGCGTTGCGGCCCTACCGGCGCGGCTTCCTGCGCATTTCACCCGAGGCCGCGCGGTTGCGGGTGCTGGGCGCCTTTCCGCTGGACGATACCGATCGGGTACTGGAATCCCTGCGCCAGACCCTGCCGATCGAGGTCGGCGGGCTGGGCGGCTGGCTGGTCAGCATCGACCTGCGCGCCGATGCCGCCGAAAAAAAATGATCGCTTGCGGCGGGCTCGCTGGACATACCTCCTGAAGCACCCCCTTGTCGCAGGAGATTCCATGTTCCCCGTTCGTCCCGCGCCGCAGCTGGCGGCCGCGTTCCTCATTGCCCTGGCCGCGCCGGCCGCTATCGCCCAGGCGCAGGCGGGCACCCAATCGGGCGCGTCCCTGGCGCAGCGCTACGATCTGCCCGCCGCGCCGCTGGCCGAGACCCTGACCCGCATCGCGCGCCAGAGCGGCCGCGCAGTGTCCGTCGATCCGGCGCTGGTGGCGGGCCGCCAGGCGCCAGCCGTGGCAGGCACCTACACGACCGAGCAGGCCTTGCGCCAGGCGCTGGCCGGCAGCGGCCTGGAACTGCGCATCACCGCCAACGGCACCTTCAGCGCGCGGCCCCTGCCGCAGACGGGCGGGGCGGCCCTGCTGGAGCCGGTGCGCGTGACCGGCGCGGCGGAATCGGCCACAGGCCCGCTGCATGGCTACGCCGCCCATGTCAGCGCCACCGGCACCAAGACCGATACGCCCATCATCGAGACGCCGCAGTCGATCACGGTGGTCGGCGCCGAGGAAATCGAGACGCTCAAGGCGCAGAGCCTGCAGGACGCGTTGGGCTACGTGGCGGGCGTGAGCCGCGCCGAGGGCCAGGACCGCACGTCCGACAGCCTGTTCCTGCGCGGCTTTCGCGGCACCCAGGGCAGCTACTATCGCGATGGCACGCTGTACACCGTGAACATCTACAACGGACGGCAGGAACTGTACGGGCTGGAGCGGGTCGAGTTCCTCAAGGGCGCGGCCTCGGTGCTCTACGGCGCGGCGCCGCCGGGGGGCGTCATCAATACGGTCAGCAAGCGTCCCACCACCGAGCCGTTGCATGAACTGAATGTCGAGGCGGGCAACTTCCGCCGCAAGCAGATCTCCGGCGACTTCGGCGGCGCGCTCGATGACGAGGGAAAATGGTCGTACCGCCTGACCGCCCTGAAGCGCGACAGCGACACCTTCATCGATCACGTGCCGGACGACCGGACCTACGTGGCCCCGGCCCTCAAGTGGCAACCCAGCGATGCCACTTCGCTGACCCTGCTGGCGGAATACCAGGAGGACCGCACGGCCTACGTCTACGGCCTGCCTGGCCAGGGCACGGTCCTGCCCAATCCCAACGGCAGGATTCCCCGCAATCGATTCACGGGGGAACCTGGCTTCGACAAGTTCATCATGAAGCGCTATTCGATCGGCTACCTGTTCGAACACGCATTCACGGACCAGCTCAAGCTGCGCAACAGCGTGCGCTACTTCCACGCGGACAGCACCTATTTCTCCACCGACATCTGGCAGCTACAGGCCGACCAGCGCCACACCGCCGATCGCGGCGCGATGCCGCGCTGGGACCGGTCTTCGGCGGTTGTGGCCGATACATCGCTGCAGTACGACGCCACTACCGGCCCGCTGCGCCACACGCTGCTGGCGGGCCTGGACTACTCGGTGCCCAGGCACGAGACCGAGCGCTACCTGCGCGGCAACACCAACATCGATCTCTATGACCCCGTCTATGGCGTCCCGCTGGGACCGGCTACGCCGTTCCCGTGGTCGTCCTCGAAAACCGACATGAAGCGCCTGGGGGTCTACCTGCAGGATCAGGTCAAGATCGCCGATAAGTGGGTGCTGCTGCTGGGCGGCCGCCACGATTGGGTCACGGTCAACGAACGCAATTTCTTCACCGGCGAAAAGATCGCGGACGACGAAAAGAGCCAGGCCTTCACCGGCCGCGCCGGCGTCGTCTATCTGGCCGACAACGGCCTGGCGCCGTTCCTGAGCTACAGCGAATCGTTCGAGCCGACCAGCGGCCAGGATCGCCAGGGCAGCCGCTTCAAGCCCACCACCGGCGAGCAGTACGAAGCCGGGCTGCGTTACCAGCCGGCCGGGTCGGACATCATGCTGTCGGCGGCCGTGTACCAGCTCACCCGCAAGAACGTGAACGTGGCCGACCCGTTCGACACGAACTACGAGATCCAGGCAGGTCAGGCGCGCACCCGCGGATTGGAGCTGGAAGCGCGCACCCGCGTCGGCCGCCACGCCAACCTGATCGCCGCCTACGCCTACACCGATGCGCGCACGCTCAAGGCCAGCCCGCTGCAACCGGACGAGGTCGGCAAGCGCCTGAACTCGGTGCCGTTCAACCAGTTCTCGGTCTGGGGCGACTACGGCTTCGGCGCCTTCGGCCTGCCGGGGCTGCGGGTCGGCGCGGGGGTGCGCTACGTCGGCAGCACGCGCGGCCTGGCGCATGGCACGGCGGTCGAGGTACCGTCCTTCACGCTGTTCGATGCCATGGTGAGTTACACCACCGGGCCGTGGAAATTCGCGCTCAACGCCACCAACCTGGCCGACAAGACCTACATCGGCAGTTGCACCTACGGTTGCTTTTATGGCGAGCCGCGGCGGGTGATCGGCACGGCGACCTATCGCTGGTAAAACCGGACGGGCAGGAGGGGGAAAACCGCCCGCCGCGCGCGCCGGCCGGCCCTGGGCCTGTGCGGCGAGCGAGGCCTGGCGCGGCCCCTGTCTCGGGGCCGCGCCCTGTGCTACTCTGGCTCCCGGCCGTGCATGTTTATCCCTTTGCACAGGCCGACGATGGCAATGTCCGAGGTCACCCCCCTGGGCAGTGTCTTGGTAAGAAGAATGCGCATGACACGATCAAGCGTGGAGACAATTCATGAGCCAATATGGGCCGCTGAAGTTGCACGTCCCCGAGCCTACCGGGCGTCCGGGTTGCAAGACCGACTTTTCCTACCTGCGCCTGTCGCCGCCCGGCGAGGTGCCCAAACCCCCCATTGATGTCGCCGCGATCGACACCGGCAGCCTGGCCTACAGCCTGGTGCGGGTCATCGACGACGACGGCCGCGCCGTCGGCCCGTGGGCGCCGGAGATCAGCGACGAGCTGTTGCGCCGAGGCATGCGCACCATGCTCAAGACGCGCATCTTCGACGGCCGCATGCTGACCGCCCAGCGCAAGAAGAAGATCTCCTTCTACATGCAGAGCCTGGGCGAAGAGGCCATCGGCTCGGCCCACGCGCTGGCGCTGGAGCAGGGCGACATGTGTTTCCCGACCTACCGCCAGCAGAGCATCCTGCTGGCGCGCGACGTGTCGCTGGTGACCATGATGTGCCAGCTCATGTCCAACGAGCGCGACCCGCTCAAGGGGCGCCAGCTGCCGGTCATGTATTCCGACCGCGAGAACGGCTTCTTCACCATCTCGGGCAACCTGGCCACGCAGTTCATCCAGGCGGTGGGCTGGGGCATGGCCTCGGCCATCAAGGGCGACACCCGCATCGCGTCGGGCTGGATCGGCGACGGCGCCACCGCCGAGGCGGACTTCCATACCGCGCTGACCTTCGCGCACGTGTACCGCGCGCCGGTGATCCTGAACGTGGTCAACAACCAGTGGGCCATCTCGACCTTCCAGGCCATCGCCGGGGGCGAGGGCGCCACCTTCGCCGGCCGCGGCGTGGGCTGCGGCATCGCCTCGCTGCGGGTGGACGGCAACGATTTCCTGGCGGTCTACGCCGCCTCGCGCTGGGCCGCCGAGCGCGCGCGCAGCAACCTCGGCCCCACCCTGATCGAATGGGTGACCTACCGCGCGGGCCCGCACTCCACCTCCGACGACCCCTCCAAGTACCGCCCCGGCGACGACTGGAGCCACTTCCCGCTGGGCGACCCGATCGAGCGCTTCAAGAAGCACCTGATCCTGCGTGGCATCTGGTCGGACGCCGAGCACGACGCGGTGCGCGCCGAGCTCGACGCCGAGATCCAGGCGGCGCAGAAGGAAGCGGAAAGCTACGGCACCCTGGTGGACGGCCACGTCCCCAGCGCCGCCAGCATCTTTGAAGACGTCTACAAGGACATGCCGGAGCACCTGCGCCGGCAACGTCAGCAGCTCGGAGTGTGAGTCATGGCTATCGATAACAATGCTGGTCCGGCGTCCGCGCCGATGACCATGATCCAGGCTTTGCGCTCGGCCATGGATGTGATGCTGGAGCGCGACGGCAACGTGGTGGTGTTCGGCCAGGACGTGGGCTATTTCGGCGGCGTGTTCCGCTGCACCGAGGGCCTGCAGGCCAAGTACGGCAGCTCGCGCGTGTTCGACACGCCGATCTCCGAAGGCGGCATCGTCGGCGTGGCGGTGGGCATGGGCGCCTACGGCCTGCGGCCGGTGTGCGAGATCCAGTTCGCCGACTATTTCTATCCGGCCTCCGACCAGATCGTGTCGGAAGCGGCGCGCCTGCGCTACCGCTCGGTGGGCGAATTCATCGCGCCCATGACCATCCGCATGCCCTGCGGCGGCGGCATCTACGGCGGCCAGACCCACAGCCAGAGCCCCGAGGCGATGTTCACCCAGGTCTGCGGGCTGCGCACGGTGATGCCGTCCAACCCCTACGACGCCAAGGGCCTGCTGATCGCGTCCATCGAGAACGACGATCCGGTCATCTTCCTGGAGCCTAAACGCCTGTACAACGGTCCGTTCGACGGCCACCACGACCGTCCCGTGACGCCGTGGACCGGACGCCCGGGCAGCGTGGTGCCGACCGGCTACTACACCGTGCCGCTGGACACCGCCGCCATCGTGCGGCCCGGCAACGCGCTGACGGTGCTGACCTACGGCACCACGGTACACGTGTCGCTGACCGCGGCCGAGGAAACCGGCATCGACGCCGAGGTCATCGACCTGCGCAGCCTGTGGCCGCTGGATCTGGAGACCATCGTCAACTCGGTCAAGAAGACCGGCCGCTGCGTCGTGGTGCACGAAGCCACGCGCACTTGCGGCTATGGCGCCGAGCTGATCGCGCTGGTGCAAGAACACTGCTTCCATCACCTCGAAGCGCCCGTCGAGCGCGTGACCGGTTGGGATACTCCCTATCCGCACGCGCAGGAATGGGCGTATTTCCCCGGCCCGCGCCGGGTCGGCGAAGCGTTCAAACGCGCGATGGAGGTGTGAGATGGGTATTCATGTCATCAAGATGCCCGACATCGGCGAAGGCATTGCCGAGGTCGAACTGGTAGGCTGGCACGTCAAGGTGGGCGACACCGTCGCCGAGGATCAGCCGCTGGCCGACGTCATGACCGACAAGGCCACGGTCGAGATCCCGTCGCCCGTGGTCGGCCGCGTGGTCGCGCTGGGCGGGGAAGTCGGCCAGGTGATGGCCGTGGGCGGCGAATTGATCCGCCTGGAAGTGGAAGGCGAAGGCAATGTCAAGGGCGAGGCGGCGGCGCAGCCGCCGCAGGCCGCCACTGCCGCGCCCGCGCCGGCGGCAAGCACGCCGGCACCGGCCAAGGCCGATAAGGCGCCGGCCGGCGGCGTTGCCGGCCAGATCGCCGCGTCGCTGCAACCTGCCGCCGCCGCGCCGCAAGCGCCATCCGCGCCGGCCAGCCGTCCGGCCGCCGCGCGCCAGTCGCCCGCCGCGGCCCGCCAACCCGGCGAGAAGCCGCTGGCCTCGCCGGCGGTGCGCAAGCGCGCCTGGGACCTGGGCATCGAGCTGCGCTACGTGCACGGCAGCGGCCCGGCCGGCCGCGTTATGCACGAGGACCTGGACGCCTATCTGCAAGGGCAGGGCGCGGTCACCGCCGCGCGCGGCCCGGCGTACGCCGAGCGCAACGACGAAGAGCAGGTGCCGGTGATCGGCCTGCGCCGCAAGATCGCGCAGAAGATGGCCGAGTCCAAGCGCCGCATTCCGCATTTCAGCTACGTGGAGGAAATCGACGTCACCGAGCTCGAGGACCTGCGCGCCAGCCTGAACGCGAAGTTCGGCGAGTCGCGCGGCAAGCTGACGCTGCTGCCGCTGCTGGCGCGCGCCATGGTGATCGCCCTGCGCGACTTCCCGCAGATCAACGCCCGCTATGACGACGAGGCCGGCCAGGTGACGCGCTATGGCGCGGTGCACATCGGCATCGCCACGCAGAGCGACGGCGGCCTGATGGTGCCGGTGATGCGCCACGCCGAAACCCGCGACCTGTGGTCGATGGCGGCCGAGATCGGCCGGCTGGCGCAGGCGGTGCGCGCCGGCAGCGCCGGACGCGACGAGCTGTCCGGCTCGACCATCACCATCACCAGCCTGGGGCCGCTGGGCGGCATCGTCACCACGCCGGTCATCAACCATCCCGAGGTCGGCATCGTGGGCGTGAACCGCATCGTCGAGCGGCCGGCCTTCCGCAATGGCGCCGTGGTGGCGCGCAAACTGATGAACCTGTCGTCCTCGTTCGACCACCGCGTGGTCGACGGCATGGACGCGGCCCGCTTCATCCAGGCCGTGCGCGCGCTGCTGGAACAACCCGCGCTGCTTTTCGTGGAGTAAGCATGAGCCAGACTACCAAGACGACAACCCTGCTGGTGATCGGCGGCGGGCCTGGCGGCTACGTGGCCGCGATCCGCGCCGGGCAACTGGGCGTGCCCACCATCCTGGTCGAGGGCGACCGGCTGGGCGGCACCTGCCTGAACATCGGCTGCATTCCATCCAAGGCGCTGATCCACGCGGCCGAGGAATTCGACAAGGCGCGGCACTACGCCGGCCAGTCGGCGCTGGGCATCTCGGTGTCGGCGCCCGCCATCGACATTGGCCGCACGGTGGCCTGGAAGGACGGCATCGTCGGCAAGCTGACCGGCGGCGTCGGCGCGCTGCTCAAGAAGAACGGCGTGCAGGTGGTGCAGGGCTGGGCCAGCCTGCTGGACGGCAAGACCGTCGAGGTCGAGAGCGCCGACGGCAGCCGCCAGCGCATCCAGTGCGAGCACCTGCTGCTGGCGGCCGGGTCCGAACCGACGCCGCTGCCTTCGGTGCCGTTCGGCGGCATGGTGGTGTCCTCGACCGAGGCGCTGTCGCCGGCCGACATCCCGAAGAAGCTGGTGGTGGTGGGCGGCGGCTATATCGGCCTGGAGCTGGGCACGGTGTACCGCAAGCTGGGCGCCGAGGTGGCCGTGGTCGAGGCGCAGGATCGCATCCTGCCGACCTATGACGCCGAGCTGACCAAGCCGGTGGCCGCGGCCCTCGCCAAGCTGGGCGTCGAACTGCACCTGGGCCGCAAGGTGCTGGGGCTGAATGGCGCTGGCACGGCGGTGCGGATCCAGGACGCCAGCGGCGCCGAGACCGCGCTGCCCGCCGACCGGGTGCTGATCGCCGTTGGCCGGCGTCCGCGCACGCAGGGCTGGGGCCTGGAAAACCTGCAACTGGACCGCAAGGGCAACGCGCTGCGCATCGACGACCAGTGCCGCACTTCCATGCGCGACGTCTGGGCCATCGGCGACATCGCCGGCGAACCGATGCTGGCGCACCGCGCCATGGCGCAGGGCGAGATGGTGGCCGAGCTGGTGGCGGGCAAGCGCCGCCACTTCCAGCCGGCCGCGATCCCGGCGGTGTGCTTCACCGACCCCGAAGTCGTGGTGGCCGGCCTGTCGCCGGCCGAGGCCGAAGCGGCCGGGCTGGACTGCCTGGCGGCCTCGTTCCCGTTCGCCGCCAATGGCCGCGCCATGACGCTGGAATCCACCGACGGTTTCGTGCGGGTGGTGGCGCGCCGCGACAACCACCTGATCGTGGGTTGGCAGGCGGTGGGGCGCGGGGTGTCGGAACTGTCGACGGCGTTCGGCCAATCGCTCGAAATGGGCGCGACGCTGGAGGACGTGGCGGGCACGATCCACGCCCATCCGACCCTGGGCGAAGCGGTGCAGGAAGCCGCGCTCAAGGCGCTGGGGCACGCGCTGCACATCTAGAAGCTGTCGTGGTGTATCCGAAGCCGTGGTGGTGGGCATCCTGCCCGCCGCCGCGGCTTTTTCCTGTGTGGGCCCGTTTGCCGGACGGCATGGGTTGCCCGTGATGCGTGCAGGACACGCGGCGCGGCACGCGCGTTCAAGGCAACAGGCCTTGAACGCCCGCGTTCGTGCTCGCTAGCGGCGCGCGTCGATGTAGGGCCGCGCCTGCAGGATGATGATCTTGTCGCCGACCACCGCCCATTCGATGTCCTGGTCGACCTTGCCCAGGCGTTGCTTGACCTGCCGGCCCACGGCCGCCAGCCGCGCCACCAGCGCGTCGTTCAGCACCTGGCGCGCGTCCGGCGCGATCGGCACTTCGCGCACGCCGCCGCCGGCGTCCGCCACCAATTGCGTGTCCTCGGCCGAGCGGCTCAGCACCTGCACCGCCTTGGACCAGCTCGAATACATCACCTGCTCGGCCTGACGCTTGCCTTCCACCACCTTGATGCCCAGGCCGCGCTTGGCCGAGATGTAGGTCACGTAGCGGCGGCTGGCGTCGAACGGATCGCGCGTGATCATGACGCCGGAGCTGTCGGACGGCGCCGCCAATTGCACCAGCACGGCCATCACCACCGCGTCCTGGGGAATGCCGGCCGCGCGCCGCGCTTCGTAGGCGTCGAAGTTGTAGACCGAGGCCCATACGGTCTGCACCGCCTTGGCCAAGGCGTCGGGCTGGGTGACGTTGGGCACGGTTGTGTACAGCCCGGCGCCGCTGAAGCCGGGCAGGTCCTCGGAGTTGGACGAGCTGCGCACGAACACGCCCGTGCCCTTCAGGCGCGATTGCCACAGCGCGCGCCAGGATTCGGCCTGCGCCGGGTCGACGGCGGCTTGCATGATGTCCTGGCGCAGGGCGGCCAGTTCCTTGCGCCGCACCTCGGCGTCGGCGATGAAGTCCGGGCGCTGTTCCAGCGCGGCCATGCGCTGCGCCACATTCAGCCGCTTCATGAACGCGGCGTACTGGGCGAACGGGATGCAGAAGCCGTCGGGCACGCTGGCGGCCGGCGGCAATGCGGACCGGAGCGCGCCCAGGTTGGCGGCCTTGACGCCGCAATGGCGGCTGTCGCGCACGGCCAGGGCATCCAGCGGCTTGAGCGCCTGCACGCTCAGGTCGGGCTTGGGCAGTTGCGCGCGCGGCTTGGGCGGCGTGGCCGGCGGTTGGCTGGCGGGCCTGTCGCTGGGCCGCACCTGGTAGTCGTTGCCGCTGACGGTCAAGGTGACCCATTGGCCGTCGTACTGGCGCAGCGCGGTGGTGGCGTCGCGCACGTAGGCGTTGGGAATGCCCCAGCCCTTGGCCAGCAGGTTGACGTGCGACAGCAGAGTGGACGGCCGCTGCGTGATCAGGCCGGCCACGGGCGGGATGGCGATCGGCACCTCGTCCAGCACCACGATGTCGTCGCGCTGGAGGTCGGGCGTGGCCTCGATCGAGGCGACGATGCGCAGCCGGCCCTGCGCGCTGCCGGGATTCAGCGGCAGGAAGGCCTGTTCGCGCAGCAGGGCTTCCTGGGTCACGAAGGTCAGGCCGGCCGTGGTGGCGGCCTGTTCGTGCAGGGTCGAGTTGGTCTTGAAGCGGACCGGGGCGTAAAAGCTCTTGGCGACCACCTCGTCGGCCAGCTTCAACAGCTCGGGGGTGAGGCGGTCGCCTTCCCAGAATTCATAGGTATATCCCGGCAGGTTACGCTGCCAGCTGAGGGTGCCGAACAGCAGGCGGCGGTTGGGGTCCTTGTACTGCGCGATCAGCACGGCCTTGTCCTTGCCGGGCAGCAGGCGCCGCTCGCGCGCGAAGGTCTCGTGCAGGCCGTAGCGCGGCGTGTCCAGGTAATGGATGCGATTGCCGCGCTGGCGGTCGATCACGAACAGTACGTGCGGGATTTCCAGCGGCGTGCCGGCGTTGTAGACCCGGGCCAGCTGGCGGAACGCGGCTTCGTTTTCGACCCGGGCCATGAAGGCCGGGCCGCCGCGTCGCGCATCCTCGGCCTTGCGCGCCGCGATCTCCTCGGGGGTGAGCGGCCGGGGGGGCTTGAGGGGTTCGATGACGTTGTTTTCGTACGGCGACGGCTTGCGCGCCGTCTGCGCCTGGGCGGCGGGGAGGGCGGCAAGCGCCAGCAGGCAGGCGGCCGTCAGGATGGCTGGACGGGACAGGGGCGGCGGAAACCAGGACGCGCGCAGGGCTGGCATGGGGGAGGGGCTGAGTGGAAAAGCGCCCATCATAGCGAACCCGTCCCCGCCGCTCGTGCGAGATCGGAAACGAGGAATGACACGCCGTGACAGGTCATTTGCGTAGCGTGGCCACAAAAGAAAACGGCCCCGGAAATCCGGGGCCGCCTGTTTTAGAGCAAGGGAACCGCGGGCTTACTGCGCCGCCGTCTCCTGCAGCACGCGGCGGGCTTCCTCGGCCACGCGCTCGGGGGCGGTGCCGCCCACGTGCTTGCGCGCGGCCACCGAGCCTTCCAGCGTCAGCACCTGGTGCACGTCGTCGCCGATGGTCGGGTGATAGGCCTTGAGCTCATCCAGCGACAGGTCGGCCAGGTCGCAGCCGCGCTGTTCGCAGTCGCGCACGGCGTGGGCCACCACTTCGTGGGCGTCGCGGAACGGCACGCCGCGCTTGACCAGGTAGTCGGCCAGGTCGGTGGCGGTGGCGAAGCCCTGCAGCGCGGCGGCGCGCATGTTGTCGGCCTTGACCTTGATGCCGGCGGCCATGTCGGCGAAGATCGTCAGCGTGTCGCGCACGGTGTCGACGGTGTCGAACAGGCCTTCCTTGTCTTCCTGGTTGTCCTTGTTGTAGGCCAGGGGCTGGCCCTTCATCAGGGTCAGCAGGGCGACCAGGTTGCCGTTGACGCGGCCGGTCTTGCCCCGCGCCAGTTCGGGCACGTCGGGGTTCTTCTTCTGCGGCATGATCGAGCTGCCGGTGCAGAAGCGGTCGGCCAGGTCGATGAAGCCGACGCGCGGGCTCATCCACAGCACCAGTTCTTCGGACAGGCGCGAGACGTGCGTCATGATGAGCGCGCCGGCGGCGCAGAACTCGATGGCGAAGTCGCGGTCGGAGACGGCGTCGAGCGAGTTGCGGCAGACGCCGTCAAAGCCCAGCGTCTTGGCGACGCGTTCGCGGTCGATCGGGAACGAGGTGCCGGCCAGGGCGGCGGCGCCCAGCGGCAGGCGGTTGACGCGGCGGCGGCAGTCGGCCAGGCGCTCGGCGTCGCGGCCGAACATCTCGGCGTAGGCCAGCAGGTGGTGGCCGAACGTGACGGGCTGGGCCACCTGCAGGTGGGTGAAGCCCGGCATGATGGTGGCGGCGTTGTCCAGCGCCACCGTGGCCAGCGCGTGGCGCAGCTGGCGCAGCAGGTCGATCAGGGTGTCGATTTCGCCGCGCAGCCACAGGCGGATGTCGGTGGCCACCTGGTCGTTGCGCGAACGGCCGGTGTGCAGGCGCTTGCCGGCATCGCCGACCAGCTCGACCAGGCGCTTCTCGATGTTCAGGTGCACGTCTTCGAGGTCGAGCAGCCACTGGAAGCTGCCGGCGTCGATTTCCGACAGGATCTGGGTCATGCCGCGCTGGATGTCGGCCAGGTCCTGGGCGCCGATGATGCCCTGGGCCGCCAGCATGTCGGCGTGCGCCAGCGAACCCTGGATGTCGACGCGCGCCAGGCGCTTGTCGAAGTCCACGGACGCCGTGTAGCGTTTGACGAGTTCGGAAACCGGTTCCGAGAACCGGGCGGACCAGGCCTGCGCCTTGTTGGCGAACTGGTTTTGATCGGGGGAGGGAGTGTTTGCCATGATGGCGGGGATTATAGGGCCTGCCCCGGGCGGCTGACGAATCCCGGCGCCACGGGCCGCGCCTGCCGTTGTTGCGGCTGGAAACCTGCGCCGGCGCGAGTTGTCGGATAATTCAGGGTCATATCCGGTCGCGGCGGGCTCCGTACGCCCCGGATGCCGGATGACGCCATCCCCCCACGTTGTTAGAAGAGAGCACACGACCTATGCCCATGGAATGGGAACAGCTGGCCACCGAACTCGATACCTATATGCCGCACCAGCCGTGGGCGCAAACGCTGGTCGGCATCGGCGTGCTGATCCTGACGGCGTTGTTCGTCCAGTGGGTGGTCGCGCGGGTGGTGCTGCTGCTGGCGCACCGGCTGCTGGTGGTCAGCGGCCACGAAGACTGGGACAAGGCCCTGCAGCGCCGCCGCGCCTACCAGAACCTGTGGTACGCGGTGCCGTTCGCGGTAGTGTCGGTGGGCATCGACCTGGTGCCGCACGTCGAGAAGGCCGTCACGCTGGTCGGGCGGCTGGCCCACGCCGGCGCCTGGATCTGCGTGTTCGTGGCGTTTTCCGGGGTGCTGAGCGCCTGGCAGGACACCTATTCGGCCACCACCCGGGCGCAGACGCGCTCGATCAAGGGCTATATCCAGATCAGCAAGCTGATCCTGATGGCGGTGTGCACCGTGTTGGTGCTGTCGATCCTGATCGACCGCTCGCCGCTGTGGATGATCTCCGGCCTGGGCGCGCTGTCGGCGGTGCTGCTGCTGGTGTTCAAGGACACGCTGCTGTCGCTGGTGGCCAGCACCCAGCTCACCAGCAACGACATGCTGCGCATCGGCGACTGGATCGAGATGCCGCAGTCCAACGCCGACGGCTTCGTCAAGGACATCGCCCTGCATACGGTCAAGGTGCAGAACTGGGACAACACCGTCACCACGGTGCCGACCTACAAGCTGTTCTCGGAAAGCTACCGCAACTACCGCCACATGTTCGAATCGGGCGGCCGGCGCATCAAGCGCACCCTGCGCATCGACGCCAGCAGCGTGCGCTTTCTGACCGACGACGAGGCCCAGCGGCTGATGCGCTTCCGGCTGCTGCACGACTACCTGCGGGTCAAGACCCAGGACATCGCCCAGGCCAACCAGACCATGGGCGAGCTGGCCAGCGTGCCGGCCAACCGTCGCCGCCTGACCAACATTGGCACCTTCCGCGCCTACGGCCTGGCCTACCTGAAGCAGAACCCCGAGGTGCGCCAGGACATGGCGATGATGGTGCGCATGATGGAACCCACCGCCGACGGCATCCCGGTCGAGGTCTATTGCTTCACCGCCGTCACCGCCTGGGTCGAGTACGAGCGCATCCAGGGCGACATCTTCGACCATCTGCTGGCGATCCTGCCGGAACTGGGCCTGCGGCTGTACCAGCAGCCGTCTGGGGCGGACATCGGCGCCATGGGCAGCTACCTGCGCGAGGGCGCCATCCAGGCGGCGCTGGCGGCCGAAGGCGCGCATCACCGGGCCGATCCGGAGCGCCTGGCACCGCCGTCCGGCGCATGACGCCGTGAGATAATCGCCCGGTAGGATTCCCAGGGCCTGCAGCAGGCCCGTTTCGTGCAGTTCCGTATCAAGGCGCCCCAGGCGATGGATCCGATGTCGAACCCGTTCTTCAACCTGTATTCCCATGGCTTCGCCCGGGTCGCCGTGGGCGTGCCCGAGTGCAAGGTCGCGGACCCGGCCTTCAACGCCGCGCAGACCATCGCGCTGGCGCAGCAGGCGGCCCAGGGCGGCGCCGTGCTGGTGGCGTTCCCCGAACTGGGCCTGTCGGCCTATACCTGCGACGACCTGTTCCACCAGAAGGCCCTCCTGGACGCCTGCGAGGCGGCGCTGGACCAGGTGGCGCGGGCCACGGCCGAGCTGGATATCGCCGTCATCGTCGGCGCGCCGCTGCGGGTGGCGCACCAGCTGTACAACTGCGCCGTGGTCATCGCCGGCGGCCGCATCCTGGGCGTGGTGCCCAAGAGTTTCCTGCCCAACTACAGCGAATTCTACGAAGCGCGCCAGTTCAGCGCGGCCGATTGCGCCGTCGCCACCGAGATCCGCCTGCTGGACCAGACGGTGCCGTTCGGCCCCGAGCTGCTGTTCCAGATGGAGAAGCTGCCGCTGTTCCAGTTCCACGTCGAGATCTGCGAAGACGTCTGGGTGCCGATCCCGCCGTCCTCGTTCGCGGCGCTGGCCGGCGCCACGGTGCTGGTGAACCTGTCGGCCTCGAACATCGTGGTCGGCAAGTCGGCCTACCGCCACCAGTTGGTGGCGCAGCAGTCGGCGCGCTGCCTGGCGGCCTACATGTACACCTCGGCTGGCCGCGGCGAGTCGTCCACCGACCTGGCCTGGGACGGCCAGGCGCTGATCTACGAAAACGGCGAGCTGCTGGGCGAGTCCGAGCGCTTCCTGAACGAGTCGCACCTGCTGTTTGCCGACGTCGACCTGGAGCGCCTGTCGCGCGAGCGCATGCACCAGACCACCTTCGGCCAGTCGGCGCGGCGCCACCGCGATGAAGTGCGCAAGTTCCGCCAGGTGCCGGTGCCGGTCGCGGCGCCGCTGGAGGATGCCGAGCTGCCGCTGGAGCGGCGCGTGGCGCGCTTTCCGTACGTGCCGGCCGACCCCCGGCGCCGCGACGAGCGCTGCAAGGAGGTCTACAACATCCAGGTGCAGGCGCTGGCGCAGAGGCTCTCGGCCAGCGGCATGTCCAAGGTGGTCATCGGCATCTCGGGTGGGCTGGATTCGACCCACGCGCTGCTGGTCTGCGCCCAGGCCATGGACACGCTGGGGCTGCCGCGCGCCAACATCCTGGCCGTGACCATGCCGGGTTTTGCCACCAGCACGCGCACCCTGCAGCAGGCGCGCCAGCTGATGGCGGTGGTGGGCTGCACGGCCTCCGAGGTCGACATCCGCCCCAGCTGCCTGCAGATGCTCAAGGACCTCGGCCATCCCTATGCCGATGGCCAGCCGGTGTACGACATCACGTTCGAGAATGTGCAGGCCGGCGAGCGCACCAACCACCTGTTCCGCATCGCCAATTTCAACAACGCCATCGTCATCGGCACGGGCGACCTGAGCGAGCTGGCGCTGGGCTGGTGCACCTATGGCGTGGGCGACCACATGTCCCATTACAGCGTCAACGCCAGCGTGCCCAAGACGCTGATCACGCATCTGGTGCGCTGGGTGGCCGAATCCGGCCGCCTGGGCGAGGCGGGCGCGGCGGTGCTGCTGGACGTGCTGGGCACGGATGTCAGCCCCGAACTGGTGCCGGGCGGCGACGACGGCAAGCCGACCCAGAAGAGCGAAGACACGATCGGGCCCTACGAGCTGCAGGATTTCAACCTGTACTACACGCTGCGCTACGGTTTCGCGCCGACCAAGGTGGCGTTCCTGGCGTTGGCGGCCTGGCGCGACCGCGATGCCGGCGCCTGGCCGGAAGGCGGCCACGTGGCGCGCAACCAGTACGACCTGGCGGCCATCAAGCGCAACCTGAAGATCTTCCTGGACCGGTTCTTCCGTCTCAGCCAGTTCAAGCGCACTTGCGTGCCGAACGCGCCCAAGGTGGGCTCGGGCGGGTCGCTGTCGCCGCGTGGCGACTGGCGCGCGCCGAGCGATTCCGAGTCGGTTGTGTGGCTGCGCGACGCCGACCGGATTCCGGACCAGGCGCCGCCGGGCTGATCCGCCTGCGGGTTTTCCCGGCAGGCAAGGGGCCGGGCCTGCCGGGCCGGGCGCCGGTGGTATTCTCTCAATCATCGCGCCCGCGGCCGACAGGCAGCCCGGGCGCCGGAACAGATCGAACAATCAGGACGACCAACGTGAAACAAGTCACCGCCATCATCAAACCCTTCAAGCTCGACGAAGTCCGCGAAGCGCTGGCCGAGGTCGGCGTCAGCGGGCTGACCGTGACCGAAGTGAAGGGGTTCGGGCGCCAGAAGGGGCATACCGAGCTTTACCGCGGGGCGGAATACGTGGTGGATTTCCTGCCGAAGATCCGCGTCGAGGTGGTGCTGCCGGATGACCAGGTCGAGGCAGCGATCGAGGCGGTGGTGAAGGCGGCCCGTACCGGCAAGATCGGGGATGGCAAGATCTTCGTGACGCCGGTGGAACAGGCCATCCGGATTCGGACGGGGGAGAGCGACGAAGAGGCGCTTTGAATTTGCGCTGGGTTTGCTCGGGTTGACTGTCGGGGGGATCGTTATGGTCTCCCCGAAGTTTTTTGGGCAGGTGTTGTGTTCTTGGGCCGCCCGGCGCGCTGACGCGACGGGTGCGGGCGCCAACGATTGCGGTCCGGAGCGTTCGCTCCGGACTGCCCCTTCGTCATCTTCGTTGTCGCCTGCGGCGACTGCCTTCAGATTCCCTCGGGCGCATCGACGGCGCCCGCACCCGTCACGCCAGCGCGCCGGGCTCGCACCTTTGAGAAATGAAGCGCTGCTGCGGCGGCTGCCTGCGGAGGACTTGCGGGGCCCGCCCGAGACGGCCGCGCGGGCGGCCGCCTCGGGCATACGCGGTGGCAGGCGTCGACCGGTGTCGCTTCGCGCTGGGGTAGAGAGGGGGAGTGGCTGCGGCCTTGACTGGCGGCGTCTTTGATGCGCGTTTTGCCTGATGGTTTGCGTGTTGTTCGTCGTGAATGTTTAGCGGTTGGTCGCCGCCCCTGTTGGCGTCCGTCATCGACTCTCCGAGGCCCGCGGGTGGACGCGGGCCTTTTCCTTTTGTGCGTCTAGCGGATCAGCTGGTTCATTTCCAGGATCGGCATCATCACGGCCAGCACGATCAGCAGGACGAAGCCGCCCATCAGCAGGATGAGAGCGGGTTCGAGCAGGGCGGTCATGGCCATGGCGCGGCGTTCGAGGTCGCGGGACAGGTTCTGGGCGCCGCGGTCCAGCAATTCGGGGAGCTGGCCGGTCTTTTCGCCGCTGGCGATGAGGTGGATGAGGAGCGAGGGGAAGGCTTTCTGCGCGGCCAGCGAGGCCGATAGCGAGGCGCCTTCGCGCACGCGGGCCGCGGCTTCGTCGACGGCGCCGCGCAGGACGTCGTTGCCGAGGGTGCGGCGGGCGGCTTCGAGGGCGGTGAGCAGGGCGACGCCGCTGCCGCAGAGGATGGCCAGGGTCGAGGCGAAGCGGGCGGCGTTGACGCCGAGGACGAAGCGGCCGGCCAGGGGCAGGCGCAGGACGCGGGCGTGCCAGGCGCGGCGGGCGGCGGGCACGCGCAGGGAGTAACGCCACAGCACGATGGCCAGCGCGATGACGGCGCCGGTGGTCAGGCCCCATTCGCGCACGTAGTCGGACAGCGCCAGCATGATGCGGGTCAGCAGCGGCAGCTGCTGCTTGGCGTGGTTGAAGGCGGACACCACCTGCGGCACCACGTAGCCCAGCAGGAAGACCACGATGATGACGGAGACGCAGGCGACCACGGCGGGGTAGATGAACGCCGTCATGACTTTGCTGCGCAGCGTATTGCGTTCCTCGATGTAGTCGGCCAGTTTTTCCATGACCTGCGCCAGGTCGCCGGATTCCTCGCCGGCGCCGATCAGGGCGCGGTAGATCTCGGGGAAGTCGCGCGGACGCGAGGCCAGCGCGGTGGACAGGCGATGGCCGGCGCGCACATCGTCGCGCACGCCTTCGAGCGTGGCGGCGATGTGCTTTTTCTCGGCCTGTTCGAGCGTGGCGCCGAGCGCGGCGTCCAGCGGCAGGCGGGCGGCGAGCAGGCTGGCGAGCTGGCGCGTGAGCCAGGCCAGGTCGGCGTCGGACAGGCGCGTGCGCAGGGCGGCGCCCAGGCCTTCGGCGCGCGCGGCGGGAGAGGTCGACAGGGGCAGCAGGCCGCGGCCGCGCAGCTGGTTGCGGGCGCCGCGCTCGCTGTCGGCGTCGATCGTGCCGTGCACGATTTTGCCGAGCGCGTCAGTCGCTTCGTAACGAAAGGATGGCATGGTGGGAGGTGGTTCGGGCCCCGCGCCGATCGGCGCAAAGGCCCGTAAATCAAGGCTTTGCAGCCCGTCACCTTGCCTTTGGATTATGACCGTAGTGTTGCAGTGTCACCCCGTATACTCCGACGCGCTTTCACGTTTTTTCACACGACTTCACGTCTCAGGCACATCCCGTCATGCGTCATATCGCGCAACTCAGCCTAGCGGTTTTGCTCGCGGCAAGCCAACTCGGACCCGCGGCCAACCAGGCCCATGCTCAACAGGCGGACAATCGCGTCAGCCTGAACTTCGTCGACACGGACATCCCCGCCGTGCTGCGTGCGCTGTCGTTGTTCACCAAGCGCAATTTCCTGGTGGATCCGCGCGTGAAGGGCAAGCTCACGCTGGTGTCCGACCGGCCGGTCGATAGCGGCCAGGCGCTGTCGATGCTTACCGGCGCGCTGCGGCTGCAGGGCTTTGCGATCGTCGAGGTGGACGGCGTGACGCGGGTGGTGCCGGAGGCCGATGCCAAGCTGCAGGGCAGCGCGGTGGTGGGCGATCCGCGCCCGGCGGCCACCCCGGCCGGCGCGGCCAAGGGGCCGGTGCCGGTGGCGGCGTTCGCGCGTGGCGCATCGGGCAACAGCGGCGAGATGCTGACGCGCGTATTCCCGCTGAAGTACGAGAACGCGGCCAACCTGGTGCCGGTGCTGCGCCCGATGGTGCCGCCCAACAACCCGATCAATGCGTATCCGGGCAACAACACGCTGGTGGTGACCGACTACGCCGACAACCTGGACCGCATCGCGGCGGTGATCGCCCGTATCGATGTGCCCAGTTCGATCGACACCGATGTGGTGCCGATCCGTTCGGGCATCGCGTCCGACATCGCCATCCTGGCCTCGCAGCTGCTGGATACGCAGAGCAGCGATCCGACGCAGCGCATCGCGGTGGTGGCGGACCCGCGCAGCAACAGCGTCCTGATCCGCGCGGGCAGCCCGGCGCGCACCCGGCTGGCGCGGGACCTGATCATGAAGCTGGACGCGCAGCAGAACCGCGCGGGCAACCTGCACGTGGTCTACATGCGCAACGCGCAGGCCACCCGCATCGCCGAAGTCCTGGGCGGCTTGCTGGCTGGCCAGGCCAATTCGGCGCCGGGAGCCAATCCCTCGGGCGGCGCTGGCGGCGGTCCCGGCCAGGCCGGCGGCAACCGGTCGCCCCAGGGTTCCGGCGGCAATACCGGCACCGGCCTGGGGATGTCCAGCTCGACGAATGCGTCCGGCAACGCCAAGGGCGGCCTGTCGGGCGACCAGGAGCGCATCGCGCGCGACGATTCCGGCAACCAGGCGGTGTCGTATTCCGCGGGCGGCGCCACCATCCAGGCCGATCCGGCCACCAACTCGCTGATCATCGCCGCGCCGGAGCCGCTGTACCGCAGCCTGCGCGAAGTGATCGACCAGCTCGACCAGCGCCGCGCGCAGGTGCTGGTGGAAAGCCTGATCGTCGAGGTCAGCGAGCAGGCGGCGGCCGAATTCGGCATCCAGTGGATGACCGGCGCCGGCAACATCAACAGCGGCGGCACCAGCTTCATCGGCGGCACCAACCTGGGCGGCAGCGGCCTGACGGGCACCGGCCCCACCTCGATCGACGCGCTCGGCAGCGGCCTGAGCCTGGGCGTGGTCAAGGGCACGGTGGACGTGCTGGGCAACAAGGTCATCAACCTGGGCGTGCTGGCGCGCGCGATGCAGAACACCGGCGAGGCCAACATCCTGTCCACGCCGAACCTGCTGACGCTGGACAACCAGTCCGCCAGCATCCTGGTGGGCAAGACGGTGCCGTTCGTGACCGGCCAGTACGTCACCAACGGCGGCAACAACAACAACCCGTTCCAGACCATCCAGCGCGAGGACGTCGGCCTGAAGCTGAACATCCGGCCGCAGATCTCCGAGGGCGGCGCGGTCAAGCTCGACATCTACCAGGAAGTCAGCAGCATCGACGAGAGCCGTTCGTCGGCCACCACGGGCATCGTCACCAACAAGCGCGCCATCGATACCAGCGTGCTGATCGATGACGGCCAGATCATCGTGCTGGGCGGCCTGCTCGAAGACAACGTGACGCTGACCTCCAACAACGTGCCGGGCCTGAGCTCGATTCCGGTGCTGGGTTCGCTGTTCAAGTACGACAGCCGCAAGCGCACCAAGACCAACCTGATGGTGTTCCTGCGTCCCTACGTGGTGCGCGACGCGCGCCAGAGCGCCAGCGTGACGATGGACCGCTACGACTACATGCGCCGCGCCCAGGGCGGCGCGCAGCCGGGCAATCATTGGCTGCTGCCCAACATGCAGGCGCCGATGCTGCCGCCGCCGGGCTCGGCACCGTCGGTGTCCAACAACGTCTATGACATGCGGCCCGAGCAACTGGCCGAAACGATGCGGCGGCCGCCGCCCGCCACGGTCGAGTCGTTCGCGGTGCGCCAGTATCCGGCGGCGCCCCAGACCAGCGATCCGTCGCTGCCGATCCGCGCCAACCTGCCGCTGGGCGTGAGCGTGGCGCGCGATCCCGCCTCGCTCTACGGCGAAGCCGACACCACCAGCGCGACCCTGCAGTTCGCCTCGGTCAAGACCCGCGGCGAAGCCGATCGCATTGCCCAGCGCGTCCAGGCCAGCGGCCTGCAGGCCTATGTGCAGACAGGTCCAGGCGGCATGGGCTATGTGGTGCGCAGCCAGGTGTCCAAGGACCCCGGCACCATCTCCACGGCCACCGCGCTGCTGCGCGAGCTGGGCTTCAAGGGCGAGCTGGTGTCGCACCTATGAGCGCGCATCCCTTGCCGTACGCGTGGGCGCGGGCGCAGCGGGCGGTGCTGTCGCTGCGCGCCGGCCATGCGCAACTGACCGTGAGCCCGCGCACGCCGGAATGGGCGGTGCGCGAGATCCGGCGCTGCCACGGCGACATCGCCGTGGCGCAGGTGGACGACGAGGCGCTTGAGACATTGCTGGCGGCGGCCTACAGCCACGCCGAGGACGCCGCCTCGGTGATGGGCGTGGCCGAAAACGAGATCGACCTGGACCGCCTGCTGCAGGACATGCCGGAGGTGGCCGACCTGCTGGACGCGCAGGACGACGCGCCGGTGATCCGCATGATCAACGCGCTGTTCGCCCAGGCCGCGCGCGATGGCGCCAGCGATATCCACATCGAACCGTTCGAGACCCATTCGGTGGTGCGCTACCGCGTCGACGGCACGCTGCGCGACGTGGTGTCGCCGCGCAAGGCGCTGCATGCGGCGTTGATTTCGCGCATCAAGATCATGGCGCACCTGGACATCGCCGAAAAGCGCCTGCCGCAGGATGGCCGCATCGCGTTGCGGGTGGGCGGCCGTCCGATCGACGTGCGCGTGTCGACCCTGCCGACCGGCCACGGCGAACGGGCGGTGCTGCGCCTGCTGGACAAGGAGGCCGGCCGGCTGCAGCTGGAAAAGCTGGGCATGGCGCCGGGCGTGCTGCGCCAGCTCGATCGCCTGATCCGCCAGCCGCACGGCATCGTGCTGGTGACCGGACCCACCGGCAGCGGCAAGACCACCACGCTGTATGCGGCGTTGAGCCGGCTGGACGCCGCCACCACCAATATCCTGACCGTCGAGGATCCCATCGAGTACGACCTGGCTGGCATCAGCCAGACGCAGGTCAACGCCAAGATCGACATGAGTTTCGCGCTGGCGCTGCGCGCGATCCTGCGGCAGGACCCGGACGTCATCATGATCGGTGAAATCCGCGACCTCGAAACCGCGCAGATCGCGGTGCAGGCCTCGCTCACCGGCCACCTGGTGCTGGCCACGCTGCATACCAACGACGCGGTGTCGGCGGTGACGCGCCTGACCGACATGGGGGTGGAGCCGTTCCTGCTGTCGTCCTCGCTGCTCGGCGTGCTGGCGCAGCGGCTGGTGCGCAAGCTGTGCCCCGCCTGCAAGAAGCCGGCGACGCAGGATGGCGCGCGGGTGTTCCAGCCGGTGGGCTGCGAGGCCTGCAATCACACCGGCTACGCGGGTCGTTCCGGCATCCACGAATTGTTCACGGTCGACGACGAGGCGCGCCGCTTGATCCACGAAGGCAGCGACGAGCGCGAACTGCGCCGCGCCGCCAGCGCCGCCGGCATGCTCAGCATGCGCGAGGACGGCGCGCGCTGGGTGGAAAGCGGCGAGACTTCGCCCGAGGAAATCCTGCGCGTGACCCGCGATGCGTAGCCGCGCGCGGCGGAGCGTGATCGCGCGCGCTCAGGGCGTCGCTTTGGCCGGCGCCTGCGCGTCCGCGCAGGCATCGGCGATGCGCCGCAGGTCCGTGGCTGACAGTGCGCCCAGCTGTCCGTCGCAGACGCGGGCCGTCCGGGTCGCCACGGTGAAGGGTAGGGCGCCGACGCGGTTGCCGGCGCTGCGCATCAGGGCCGCGACATTGCCGCCGGGGCGCAGCACCGGCAGCGTGATCGCATGGGCGCGGACGAATTCGGTGGCGGCGGCCGGGGTATCGGTGCTGACCAGCAACACCGTCCACGTGGGATGGGCGTCGGCGAATGCTTGCAGGCGCGGCAACTCGGTGACACAGGGCGGGCAGTCTCGGCTCCAGAAATTCACCAGGACCGGGCCTTGCTGGTCCGACAGCCGCACGAAGCGGCCGCCGTCCAGCGCCGGCAGCGAGAAATCCCAGGCCAGGCCCGCCTGCGGGCGGCCGGCCGGCTGGGCGCCCGCCAGGATGGGCGGGGCGCATAGCGCCAGGCATGGCCACAGCAGCAATCGACGCATCAGAAGCTCAGCTTGGTGCCGGCGTACAGGTAGCGCCCGCGGCTCGGCCCCCACAGCTGGGTCACGTCGAAGCCGCCGTCGCCATTGACGAAAAGCGGGCTTTCCTTGTCCGACTGCTTGTAGTCGAACACGTTGTCGACCCCGGCGTAGACCGTGAAATGCTTGTTGATGGCGTACTCGCCGCGCACATCCAGGGTGAAGAAGCCCGGGCTCTTGTCCCGCTTGGGCGTGCCGTCGAGGTTGTAGCGATCCTGCTGGCCCGAGCCGTCGTCGTGGAACTTGCGCAGGTTCATCGGGCCAGTCCAGACCAGCTTGGCGTTCAGGTCGAGATCGCCGCGGTCGTAGTCCAGGCCAAGATAGGCCTTGGCGTTGGGACGGGCGAAGATCAGCGTGCCTGCGGGGGATCTGGCGATCGATGCGGATCGTGTTGAGGATGCCATGTTCCTGCTCGAAGAAGCTGGTGGGCGCGCGGAACCCCTTGCCGACGCTGAAGCGGCTGGAGAGCCGCTCGGTGTGGTGCCATAGGGCGTTCAGGCGCGGCGAGGTGATGCCGCCGAAGACGTTGTGGCGGTCGTAGCGCACCGAGCCATTGATTTCAAGCGCGTCATCGAACAGGGAACGATAGGCTTGCAGGAACAGCGCCGGGGTCCGGTAGGTGTAGTCGTCGACGCCGCGTACCGGCGTGCCGTCTTCCATGCTGCCGTGGCTTCTCAAATCTTCGTAGCGGAAGTTGGTGCCCAGGGTGGTCAACCAGCCCGCGATGGGCGTCTGCCAGCTGGCCTCGGCGTAGTACTGCTTCTGGCGGGCGACGTAGGTGGCCAGTTCGTAGAAGCTGTCCTGCTTGTGCTCGGCCGCGCCCACGGCCAGCCGCAGCAGGCTGTCGCCGAAGCGTTTTTCGCCGGTGGAGATGAACTGCACGCGGTCGGTGAAGATGATCTCGGACATGCCGCCGCGGCCGTCGTCGTAGGCCATGACGCTGCCGTCCGCCGGATTGACCCAGCCGTCGCGGTCGGGCGAGCCGTGCACGCCGCCGCGCCAGTCGAAGGGATTGCCCGTGGTGCTGTGCTTGATGGCGGAGTAGTCCGTGCCGAGCGCGCCGCCGCCGCGTTTTTCGTTGACCACGTCGAGCCGGCCGCGCACCTTGAAGCCGCCGGCGTCGTCCAGGAAGAAGCCGATGCCGCCCAGCCGGCGGTCGTAGCCGGTGTATTCGGAGATGCCGTTGTGGTCGGCGTCGACGGAATCGTGTTTGTTGTAGTTGAGCGTGGCGGTGATGGCGCCGCCTTCGAACGGCCGCGCCAGGTAGGCGTCGCCCTGGCGCGAGCCGTAGCTGCCGATCTGCGCGCGGGCGCGGTTCTCGGCCTCGGTGGGGCGCTTGGTGACGATGTTGACCGAGCCGGACAGCGCCTCGGGCGCGATCAGGCTGGCGCCGGCGCCGCGCGCCACGTCGATGCGTTCGACGCCATAGACGCTGACACTGTCCAGTCCGTACGCCGAGGACACCGAGGAGAAGATCGGCACGCCGTCGATCATCAGCGTGGTGTAGCGGCCCGGCAGGTTGTTGAGCAGGATGTTGCGTACGTTGCAGATCGAGCATTCGACCTGGACGGCGATGCCGGGATTCTTGTCGAGCGCTTCGTTGACGTTGGTGGCGCCTGCCTTGGCGATGGCGCGTTCGCTGATGGATTCGGTCTTGACCAGTTCGTCGCGCAATGCGCCGGGGCGCATCGAGCCCTGGTTGGAGCGGTCAATGACGGTGATCGGGGCCAGTGTGGGGGCAGGGACGCCAGCGGTTCCAACATTCTGCGCCTGGGCGGTCCAGGCGGTGGTCAGGGACGCCGCCAGCACGGCGAGGCGCAGCGGCGTACGGGGGGCAAAGACGGAAGGCATGGCGCAGGGCATCTGATGGGCAGGTTCCAGGAGCGACGCGCCAGGCGCCACGGGCGACGAGCCCGGGCCATGGCGCGTCAGTTGATACAGGAACCGGCCGTTGCGAGACCGCGCGCCGCGGCGCCGGGCGAAAGAGGGGTGTAGGGGACGTCGGCGGGAGAGGCGGGGGAATGTGGCATGGCGCGAGCGAAGCAACACGGCGAAGGTAAAAACAATTCAAAACGTTATGTTTTATGAATTTTTGCGTCAATCGCGAGCCGGTCCGAGATTACGGTGTGGTCGCGGGATGGCCGCGCGGGCCGGCTGCGTGCCGGCAGGCGGGGCGTGGCGCGGACTGCGCGAGGGCCGTGGCGGGAGCGCGCGACGGCACGTGAATCGGTCCGGTATTGGGCGCGACGTGGCCGGCGCGCAACGCGGCGGCCGGCGTCCGGGGCTATCCCGGCGCTATTTGCCGGTGCCGAAGACCACCGTGTCGTCGCTGCGCCGCCCCAGCGCGGACATGAGGCCGTCGAGCGCGCCGCGTTCGGCCTCGGTGGCGCCGGCGGCAAAGGTGGCCTGGCCCTGGAAGCGCACGCCACGGGCGTTGAGGCTGCCCTGGCCGGTGACCGCCAGCGGGCCGCTGTCGGTGCTGAGCGCCAGCGTGGCGCCGGCGCGGCCGTCGCCGCGCACCCGCAGCACATAGGTGCCCACGGGCGCCACCGGCGACAGGGCGGTGGCCGCATCGCGCCAGCGCAACTCGGCCAGGGGCGCTTGCGGCAGGGCGGCGCCCAGGCGCAATGCCTGCCAGCTGATTTCCAGCGTGCCCTCGGGCGCCAGCGTATTCCAGGGCGCGCCCAATGCCGGCAACACCGTGGCCGGCAGCCGCAGCGATTGCGCCGACACGGCCACGCCGTCCCAGCCCAGGCCGGCGCGTAGTGGCCCCTGCAGCCACGGATGCGACAGCTCCAGCGTCAGCGACGACCAGCGCCATTGCCAATGCAGCGGTTGCGGCAGCATGCGGCGCGCGCCGGGCGGACCCAGCGCGATCCAGGCGGCGCCGTTCCAGAGGGTGCCGGCGGCATCCGCCAGGACCAGCGGGGCATCGTCCGGCTGCAGGGCCAGCAGCCAGCGGGCCGGCAGTACGGCGCTACCGAAAACCAGGGCGCTGGCGGCGCAGGCCAGCGCCAGGCCGGCGCGCTTGGACAGGCGGGGCAGGCGCATCAGGAACGCGCCTGCGGGCCGGGCAGGGCCAGTGTCACGCTGCCGTTCACCAGGCCGGGCAAAGGCCGGCCGTTGGCATTGGTGGCGCGCGTCAGGGCTACCGTCTTGACCATCAGGCCCCAGTCGCCGACGGTGTTTTCCAGCCACCGCAGCAGCGCCGACGACGGGATCTCGGTCACGGCCACGGTGATGCTGTCGCCCGGACCGGGCTGCGCTACTTTCCAATGGTCGGCCGGCAACCCGGCGCGCTCCAGGCTGGCGCCGATATCCGCCGCGGTCGGCAGGGTCGCGGCCGGGCCCGTGCGTTTGCCGCGCAGCGCCGCGGCCTGCGTGGTCAGGTCGGCCACCATGGCGGCCTGGCCGCGCAGGCGCGGCAGTTCGTCGCGCAGCTTGCGCACCGAATCCAGCGCCGGTTCGATCAGCACCGTGAACACCAGGGCCGCGCCCAGCAGGGCGGCGGCGCCATTGACCAGCAGCCGCTCGCGCGGGGCCAATGCCTGGTAGCGTTGGCGCGCGCGCCGGGCGGCGGGGGCCAGGGGAAGGACGGCGGCGCGCCAGCCGGCGCTCAGGCGTTCGATGGGCTTCATGGTTGCGTGCGCGTGATGCGCCAGGTGTTGTCGGTGTCGCCGCGCTCGAGCTTCAGGCCCTGGGCGGCCGCCTGCTTGACCAAGGCGGGCGTTTCGGCCACGCGCTGCGCCTGGGCGCCGCTGTCGGCCAATTGCAGCGTCAGCGCCTGGTCGGCGTAGCCCAGTTGCGCCACGTTGTCGGCGGCAAACGGCAGGGTCTTGGCGGCGGCCCGCGCCAGCGGCAGGAAATCGCCGGCATGGGCGCCGCCGCGGCGGCTTTGCAGCGCCTCGAGTCCCTGTTGCGCCTGCCGGGCGGGGTCGAGCACCACCGGCACTTCGGGAAAGGCCGCCAGCACTTGCCGGCGCATGCCGTCGCGCAAGGCCTGGGCCTCGCCGCGCAATTGCGCCGCATGCAGGTTCAGTCCGCCGATCCACACCGCCGCGGCGATCGCGCTCCAGCGCCAGGCAGGGCGCCAGCGCGATACGCGCGCAGGCGCCAGTTGCGGCATGGCCAGCGACCAGGATGGCGACGGCGCCAGCCAGCGCGGGTCCGCGGGGTCGCGCAGTGGCGTGGCCTCGTGCGGCGCCAGCGCCTGGGGCGCGACCAGGGCGTGGGCGCGCAGCCCCTGCGCGTGCAGCAGGCTCCAGGCCCGGCGCACGGGCTCGCGCGGGGCCCAGGCCAATGCCACATTGCCATCGGCGTCGCGCGGGCCGTGGCCGATCGCCAGGTCGTCCAGGTCGCTCAACACCAGCGGTTCGAGCGCGCCGAGCACGGCGGCATTCAAGCGCGCCTTGGCGACGGCGGGAAGTTGCACCGTGGTGGCGATCACGTCGCTCGGATGCAGCACGGCTTCACAGGCGGCCTGGGGGTAGGCCTGCCCCAGGGCCTGCAGCGTCAATTCGCCCTGGCGCGCGCAGCGCCCGCGGCGGTCGAACCAGGCGTAGGGCAGCGGCGAGCCGGGACCGAGTTCGGCGAGCGGGGCCAGCGCGATGCGCAAGGAATTTTTCAAGGGTTCTCTCTCGTCCAGATGGTGTCGGGCGCAGTGGGCGGGGCGCTGCGTATCAAGGCCTGCATCGATACCCGGGCCCGTTCGTAGACCACGGCGCCGCTGGCCAGGAACCAGCCGCTGGCGGTGGCGACCGCGGGGGCCGGCGTCTTGACGCCGGTGGCGGCGAGCCGGTTGGCGAAATCGCCGCTGTTGTTGAACCAGTTGCCGCGGTCCCGTTCGCCAGCCAGGGCGCGCGCCTGGCTGAGCGACAGGCCCGGCACCAGCGCGGCGATGACTTCGGGCGGCGCCGTATTGACGTTGACGCTGGTGGCGACCGGCAGCACCGTCATGGTGCGTCGCAGTTCGCCGCGCACTGCCGGCTCGAGGCCCAGCAGGGCGGCGACGTCGTCGATGCCGCGCGGTTGCGGCGCGCGCGCGTCCGGCGTCTGGCCGCCCTGGGCCGGCATGGGCGCGCCGGCGGTTGGCGCCGGCGGCTGGCTGGCGGCGATGATGTCGATGATGCGGCCGGCGAGCGTATCGGGCAGGCCCATCACGCCCAGCAGGCGCCGCAGCACCTTTTCCTGCTCGGGCTGGGGCGCGCCGTGGCTGGCCAGGTTGCCGAGGTTGTACTTGCCCTGTTCATCCTCCACCTTGCCGGAGAACACCGCCACGCGATCGTCGCCCGGGCGCTCGATACGGGTGTCCAGCACCGGCGTGGCCCAGATCTGGTCGCCGCGGGTGGTGGATTCGCGCCGGCCATGGTCGCGTATCACCAGGCGCGCCCAGTCGATGCCGCCGGCCAGCAGCATGCGCGCCTGGACGCGCGCCATTTCGTTCTCGATGCGCCGGGTGCTGGCGGTCTGGCGCTGGAACAGACTGGTGGTCAAGGCGGCGACGATGGCGACGATGATCAGCGCGCTGACCACCGCGGCGCCGCGTTCGCGCGGCAGGGACGGCCTCATGGCAGCTCCAGGATGCGGCTGTAGCGCCGCAGGTCGCCGGCCGGGCCGCGCTCGAGGGTGATCTCGATGCCGGCCGGCGTGGCGGGGAAGGGCGCGCGCGTGTCCAACCAGCCCGTGCCTGTCACCCAGCCGCGCAGCGTCAGCGCGCGCACGCCGGACAGCAGCAGCACGCCCTCGTTGACCGGCGGCAGGGGCCCCTGTTCGGCCGGCACGCCGCTGGCGCGCCACAGGCCGTCCTGGCGCACCGACCACTGTACCCGTTGCCAGCGGCCGTCGCCGTCCGGGTCGGGGCGCAGGATTTCAAGGATCTGCGTGCCGGCCGCGCCGCGCAGCAGGCGCACGCCGGACGTGAATACCCGCGCGTCGATGCCGGGGGCGGCGAACGAGGGGCCGTTGTAGGCCATCTCCACGTCACGCCCCATCTGGCCGAGCGCGCGGACGATGGCATCGGTGTCGTCGGCCTGCCGCGCGATCCAGTCGCGCGCGCTGGAGACGCTGTCCAGGCCGCGCCAGGCCATCAGGCTGACTAGCGCCATCAGCGCCAGCGCCACCAGCACTTCGATCAGGGTGAAGCCGGCCTGGGCGTGGGAGGCAACGCGGCGAGGTGTCATCGCAGGCTCGACAGGAGGCCGTCCAGCTGTAGCAGGGACGCGCCGTTGGCGCCGTCGCGCACTTTGACGGAGACCTGGCGGAAGCTGCGGTTCAGCGAGTTGCTGAACACCAGTTCGCATTGCAGCGCCAGGCCGCCCTGCGGGCAGGCCACGGTCTGGGAGCCGGCCCGCGGCAGCGTCTGTTCCAGGCGCAGCTGGGTCAGCGCATTCTGCGCCGCCAGCAGCGCCAGGGTCTTGTCCTGCAAGGCGCGGTTGTTGGCCGCCATGACGCCGGTTGCGCGCAGGGCGGCGCCCATCGCCACGGCGATGATGGCCAGCGCCACCAGCACTTCGATCAGGGTGAAGCCGCGTTGGCGGCCGCGCCGGCGCGCGGGAAGGGGCGGCAATTCAGCGGATGTCATAGTGTCCGGCGGCGTCGCGCGTCAGCGTCACATGCGAATCGCCCGCGCGCAGCCGCAGGCTGAATGGATCGGCGACCCATTCGGTGTTGAAGACCAGCGGGCGGTCGGGATCCAGGCGCCACTGCACCTGGCCGGCGCGCCAGGACTGCGGGCGCAGGGCCGCGTCGTGTTCCAGCCGGTCCATGGGCAGGGGCCTGTCGTCCTGCGCGGTCGGCGCATCGGAGCGGCCGGCGCGTTCGAACGACCAGCCGCCGCTGGCCGGCGACCAGCGCAGGGCGCGGCCGTCGCTGCGGGCCTCGCCTTCGGCCACGGTGAATGCGTCGAGCAGCCGTTGGGCATCGTCGCGCAACGGATCGGCGCCTTTGCCGACGGACAGGCTGACCATGCTGGCGGCGATGGCGACGATCACCAGCACCACCATGACTTCGACTAGCGTGAAACCGCGCTCAGAGTTCCCACGAACCGATGTCGGCATCGCCGCCTTCTCCCCCGGGCTTGTTGTCGGCGCCGAACGAGAACACGTCGATTTCGCCTTTGACGCCGGGGCTCAGGTATTGGTAGGGGTGGCCCCAGGGGTCGTTGGGCAGCTTGTCCAGGTAGCCGCGCCAGTTGGAGGCGCCCTCGGGCTTTTCCACCAGCGCGCGCAGGCCTTGCGCGGTGGTCGGATAACGGCCGTTGTCCAGTCGGTACAGCTTGAGCGCCTGCATGATGCCGCCGATGTCCTGGCGCGCGGCGACCTGGCGCGCCTGGTCGGGGCGATCGAGCACGCGCGGCACGATCAGGGCGGCGAGAATCCCCATGATCACGATGACCACCATGATCTCGATCAGGGTGAAACCCTGCTGGCGGGCGAGCCCACGCGATGACTGGCGCACTTCACGACTCCGGTATTTCAGTGAGAAGCGTGCGATTGTGGACATGAAATATGACAGCAATATGAGGCGCGCGGCTCACGGCGCGGCGCGCGCGATGCCGCCATCGGGCGCGGGCGAGGCCGGCGTGGCCAGGCGGCTGGCGCGGCCGCCTTGCTCGACGGTGACGGCGTCGGCGCCGATGTTCTTGAGCACGATGCCGGGCGCGACCTCGTCGCCGACGCGCCAGGCCAGCGGCGGACCCCCGTCGACGCTGAAGACCGCGGCGCCGTCGGGGCCGGCCGCGATCACGCCCAGCACGCTGATCTGCGTGCGCAGCGCCTCATCGCGGCCGAACCACAGCGCCACCGGCGTGTTGTCGGCGGCGCGCGGGGCGGGCGCCGAGACCGCGGCGGGCAGGGCGGCCGGCGCGGGCGCCAACAGTATCGCGCCCCACACCCCCAGGCCGGCGGCCAGTGCCAGGATGGCAAGGACACGGAACGCGGCGGGGGCGGCGGGCAGGGACGGGCGCAAAGACAGGGGCATGGTCGGGCGATGGCGGTACGGCGGGAATGCGCCCGACTCTAGCAGCCGATCATGACAACCGCGCGATGGCGCGCCGCATCGGGCGCTTCGGCCAGGCGCAGGCAGGCACCTTCCTGTTGCGGTCTGTAGCGCTGCAGAAAAAAAACCTGATCCATCGATCAACGATTCCTTTCTTCGCTTCATGGGTCTTTCACCTTGCGTCGCCACTATGTGGGCCACCCACAAAGCGGGTTTCGAAAGGGAAAGAGCATGCAGTTATTGAAGTGGAAGCGCTGGTGCGCTGCGCTGGCGGCCCTGGGCGCGCTGGCCGGCTGTGGCGGCGACGACGACAAGGACGACGACACGGCGGCGCCGCCGACCGTGCAACCGGGCAGCGGCGCGAACGCCAAGGTGCTGTTCATCGGCATGGATGGCATCACCTACGATGCCTACCGCCAGGGCATGACGGACAAGTCCCTGCCCAACCTGGCCCAGTTGACGGCGACCCGTTCCTGGACCGGCGGGGTCATTGGCGGCGTGACGCAGCAACCGACGCTGCTGGCGCCGGGCTGGGCCACGCTGCTGACCGGCCAATGGGCCGACCAGCACGGCGTGCGCAGCAACGCGCCGGGCCAGGCGCCCAAGTCGGCCACGCTGTTCCAGCGCATCAAGGCCGCCAAGCCGGCCACGCGCGCCGCGGCGGCCTTCAATTCGTCGCTGCTGGCGGGCCTGGTGGGCGGCGATCGCGATGCCGGCTACCTGCAAAGCCTGACCGACTGTGCCGGCGTCGACGATTGCGTCGCCAGCCAGGCGCGCGACCGCATCACCGAAGGCTATGACGTGGTGGTGGCGCAGTTCGGCGCCGCCGAGCGCGCGGCCGCCAGCGCCGGTTTCGGCGAGGGCTATCGCGCCACCCTGCGGCAGGCCGACAGCGCCATCGGCGCCTTGCTCAAGCAGGTCGCGGACCGCCGCGCCGCCCATCCGGATGAGAACTGGCTGGTGGTGGTGGCTTCCAGCCACGGCCTGGATCGCACCGGCGGCAGCGACGGCCTGCCGCTGTCGCTGAACAAGACCACGTTGCTGGCGCTGAACCGCGCGCCGTTGCTCGGCGGCAGCGCCGACGATGCCGCGGTCGACGGCGTCTGGGACACCGCGTGGTACGGCCTGCCGAGCGCGGCCGACGCGGCGCCGACGCTGCTGGCGCACCTGGGCGCGCTGCCGGCCCCGGGCCAGTACGACATGGCCGGCACCTCGCTGTTCGAAGCGGTGGCGCTGCGCCGCGGCGCCAGCCGCACCTCGATGGACAACAAGAGCGTGTCGCTCAGCTGGAGCCGCGTGGGCACGCCCACCGGCGAGATCGTGATCACGCGCGACGCCAAGGAAATCGCGCGCCTGCCGGGCACCGCCACGGACTACGTCGACACCGGCTTCACCTTCACCACCGAAGGCGTGCACGAGCTGAACTACGCCATCGCGGTGGGCGGCGCCGTCACGGCGGTGCGCGCCACGGTGGTCTACACCGCGCCGGTGCCGCTGCTGCCGTCGCTGAGTTCCGGCCTGACGATGCTGTTCCCGTTCGAAGGCAACCTGACCGACAAGGCCGCCGGCGGCGGCGTGATCACGCCCTATGACGGCGTGCAGGCGCCGGCGTTCGCCGACAAGGGCGTGTTCGGCAAGATGTTCCGCAACGAGCGCGGCGGCGATCCCATCGGCGCCTTCAAGCTGGACTACCCGGCGGGCCTGCTCGACAGCGTCCAGGCGTTCACCATCGGCTTTTGGTACCAGTCCGACGGCACCGCCAACGACCGCTCCATCCTGGGCAACAAGGACTACAACTCCGGCGCCAACCCGGGCATCACCATCGCCCAGTGGGCCGGCCCCGAGCTGCGCTTCAACCTGGCCGGCGGCAGCCGCGTGGACATCAATGGCGTCAAGTTCACGGCCAACAAGCCGGTCTACGTGGCGATGGTCGTCAACAAGACTGCCAAGACCATGGCCGCCTACGTCTACGACACCGAAATGGGCTGGTTCAGCCGCTCGATCTCCACCGGCACCGTCAACTTCGCCCAGATCGCCGGCCTGTTCGGTCCGCACCTGGGACTGAACGAAGACGGCAAGGGCACCTACGGCGTGTGCTGCGCCGGCACCAAGGGGCCCTACACCATGTATTTCGACGACCTGGCCTTCTGGTCGCGCGCCCTGACCGAAGCCGAGGTCAAGTCGCTGGCCATGTCCGGCAAGTCCGTTTCCGAATTGATTCCCTGATGTCCGAGGATAGACACCCCATGAATACCGCCAACCCGATCCTGCGCGCCTGCCTGCGCATGGGCGCCGCCCTGATGGTGGCCGCCGTCCTGACCGCCTGCGGCGGCGACAAGGATGACGACGACGATGCCGGCAACCCCGGCAACCAGCCCGAAACGCCGACCCAGCCGGCCAAGCCCCAGTTGCGTTGCGCGCCCTGACGCCGCGCCTTCTCCAGAATCCAAGGAATAGTATCCGTGACGTCCGCCAAAGACCCGATCCACGCCGGCAAGCGCCGCTTCCTGCGCAACGCCGCCGCCTCGACCGCCGGCCTGACCGCCTTGTCGATGTTCCCGCCCGCCATCCGCCGCGCGCTGGCCATCCCCGCCAACAATCGCACCGGCACCATCAACGACGTCGAGCACGTGGTCATCCTGATGCAGGAAAACCGCTCGTTCGACATGTACTTCGGCACGTTCAAGGGCGTGCGCGGTTTCGGCGACCGCATCACCGTGCCGCTGCCGCAGAACCGCTCGGTCTGGGAACAGACCAACGGCACCCGCGTGGTGCTGCCGTACCACCTGGACAGCACCAAGGGCAACGCCCAGCGCGTGTCCGGCACGCCGCACGACTACCCGGATGCGCAGAACGCCTGGGACGGCGGCCGCCTGTACCAATGGCCGCGCTATAAGCAGAACCAGTCGATGGGCTACTACACCCGCCAGGAGCTGCCGTTCCAGTTCGCGCTGGCCGAGGCCTTCACGCTGTGCGACGCCTACCACTGCTCCTCGCACGGCGGCACCAACACCAACCGCCTGTTCCACTGGACCGGCACCAACGATCCGCTGGCGCTGGGCAACGGCCCTTCGACCCGCAACCAATGGGACGGCCTGGGCGCCTCGACCATCGGCTGGACCTGGAAGACCTATCCCGAGAAGCTGCAGGAGAACGGCGTCAGCTGGAAGGTCTACCAGAACCTGCCCGACAACTTCACCGACAACCCGCTGGCGGGCTTCCGCCAGTTCCGCAAGGCCTATGAGCTGTCCGGCAACGACCCGACCGCCAGCAACCCCAATCCGCCCGCCTGGACGCCCGCGGCCGACAGCGGCAATCCGCTGTACAAGGGCGTGGCCAACACCATGGCCGGCGACAACGGCCTGCTGCAGTCGTTCCGCGACGACGTGCTGAACGGCTCGTTGCCGCAGGTGTCCTGGATCGTGGCGCCGGCCAACTATTCCGAGCACCCCGGCCCGTCGAGCCCGGTGCAGGGCGCCTGGTACATCCAGGAAACGCTCAACGCCCTGACGGCCAATCCGGACGTCTGGAGCAAGACCGTGCTGCTGATCAACTTCGACGAGAATGACGGCTTCTTCGACCACGTGCCGTCGCCGGCCGCGCCGTCGCTCAACCCGGACGGTTCGATGGCGGGCGCATCCACCATCAACACCGACCTGGAGCGCCACATCAAGCCGTCGCTGCAGGATGCGGCCGACAAGCGCGTCTACGGCCCCGGTCCGCGCGTGCCGATGTACGTCGTCTCGCCCTGGAGCCGCGGCGGCTGGGTCAATTCGCAGGCCTTCGACCACACCTCGGTGCTGCGTTTCCTGGAAGCGCGCTTCGGCGTCAAGGAAACCAACATCAGCGATTACCGCCGCGCGGTGCTGGGCGACCTGACCTCGGCCTTCAACTTCGCCACGCCCAACAGCGAGCAGTTGCCCGACCTGACCATGTGGACCAAGGCCACGGCGGACCAGGCCCGCGCCGACCAGCAGGCGCTGGCCCAGGTGCCGCTGCCCGACACCACCACCCAGGCCAAGCCCAGGCAGGAAACCGGCGTGCGTCCGTCGCGCGCCTTGCCCTACGAGATGCATACCAGCGGCCGCGCCCAGCCCGGTAGCAGCGCCATGTGGCTGGTGTTCGCCAACACCGGCAGCGCCGCCGGCGTGTTCCACGTGTACGACCGCCTGCACCTGGACCGCCTGCCGCGCCGCTACGCGGTCGAGCCCAACAAGCAGCTGGAAGGCAGCTGGGACGTGGCCGCCGACGGCGGCAAGTACGACCTGTGGGTGATGGGCCCGAACGGCTACCTGCGCCATTTCGCCGGCGACCTGGCGCTGGCCCGCACCGAAGGGCTGGGCGCGGAAATCCGTGTCTGCTACGACATCGCCAACGGCGACGTCTACACCAGCTTCATCAATAGCGGCACCAGGCCCTGCACCTTCGTCATCACGCCGAACGCCTACTACACCAACAATGAGAAGTGGACGATCACGGTGCCGGCGGGCAGCCAGGTCGAGCAGTCGTGGTCGCTCAAGGCCAGCGGCAACTGGTACGACTTCACGGCGCGCCTGAACGAGGACCCGGCCTACATCCGCCGCTTTGCCGGCCGGGTGGAGACGGGCAAGGCCTCGGTCACCGATCCGGCGATGGGCCAGTAAGGTCCGCCGCGCGGGTGCGGCCGGCAATGGCCGCGCCCGGCGCAACGCCTCGTGTCGCTTCCGCCCGGGAGACGACGCGGGGCGTTGTCGTTAGAGGCGGACCTGCGCCGGCTCTTGCGCGTCACGCGCCCGGAAGGCCGCGGCGCAGGCTTCGCAGATGGCCGTCGTGATGCCCTGGCGGGCGTGCTCGCGCCGCTCCAGCATGCCGATGGCGCGCGCCGCCGGCCCCAGGTCGTCGGGCAGGGGCAGGATGCGCAACTGCGGGCTGTCGCTCCAGTTCGAGCCGTTGATCAGCGGCAGCAGCGTCACGCCAACCTCCTGGCGCACCAGCTCGACCAGGGTCTCGATCGCGTTCAGTTCCAGGAACTCTTCCAGCGGCACGGCCAGCCGCCGCAGCAGCCGGTCGATCTGCAGTCCGGTGCGCTGGGTGCGGTCAAAGCGCAGGAAGGGGTTGCCCGCCAGCACCTGGCGCGCGTCGCGCCCGGCGGCCGAGGGCGGGGCGATCACCACCAGCGGTTCTTCATACAGCGGGGTCCAGCGGGTGCTGGCCATCTTGCGGCCGGCCTCCACCAGGAAGGCCGCGTCCAGTTCGCCGTCCTCGACCTTGCCGGCCAGCTCGCTGGCCTTGCCCGACAGGATGCGCACGTCCAGCTTGGGATGCGACTTCTTCATGCCCGACACCACCTTGGACAAGGTGCCCATGCAGGACACGATGCTGCCCACCGAGACCGACCCGGCCAGTTCGCCCGGCACCGTGCGCGGTAGTCGCATGCGGTCGTATAAATCCAGCAAGTGCTTGATTTCCGGCAGCAATTCCCGGCCCGCCGCGTTCAGGATGGCCAGCCGCCCGCTGCGGTCGAACAGCTCGCGCCCCAATTCCGCCTCCAGCGAGCGCATCTGGAAGCTGACGGCGGCCTGCGTCAGGGCCACCTGTTCGGCCGCCTCCGAGAACGAACCATGGTGCGCCACGGCCAGGAAGGTGCGCAGGAATCGGATGGTGCTCATGGGATCAATTCACAAAAATTTCTTTTATTACCGAACAAAAAATCAAATTGATTTAATTAGATCACGGGAGTACCTTCGCCTGCTTACCTCTATGAGACAAGCGCCATGAAATCCTTCGACTGGGTCAACCCGTATCCCTCCATCCGCATCCCGCTGTTCGCGCGCAATGTGGTGTCGACTTCGCACCCGCTGGCCGCCCAGGCTGGCCTGCGCATGCTGCTCAAGGGCGGCAACGCGGTCGACGCCGCCATCGCCGCGGCCGCCACCATCGTGCTGGTCGAGCCGGTCTCCTGCGGCCTGGGCGGCGACTGTTTCGCCATCGTCTGGGACGGCAAGGAACTGCATGGCCTGAATTCCTCGGGCGTGGCCCCGGCCGCCTGGAATGTCGAATACTTCAAGCGCAAATACGGCGTCGGCGCCGACGGCCTGGCGATCCAGCCCAAGCGCGGCTGGGACGCGGTCACGGTGCCGGGCGTGGTGGCCGGCTGGTCCGCGCTGCACGAAAAGCTTGGCAAGCTGCCCTTCGAACAACTGTTCGAGCCGGCCATCGAGATCGCCGAGCGCGGCTACGCCGTGCCGCCGGTGGTGGCGCACAAATGGGCCGCCGCCGCCAATGAACTGAGCAGCCAGCCGGGCTACGCCCAGGCCTTCATGCCCGAGGGCCGCGCGCCCAAGGTCGGCGAGCACTTCCGCTTTCCGGACGCCGCCTACACGCTGCGCCGCATCGCCGCCACCAAGGGCCGTGATTTCTACGAAGGCGAGCTGGCCGAGCGCATCGCCGCCTTCAGCCAGGAATGCGGCGCCGCCATGACGCTGGAAGACCTGCGCGGCTACCGCCCGGAATGGGTCAAGCCGATCTCGCGGTCCTATCGCGGCTACGAGCTGCACGAGATCCCGCCGAACGGGCAGGGCATCGCCGCGCTGATCGCGCTGGGCATCGTCGAGCGCTTCAACATCGCCGACATGCCGGTCGACTCGGTGCAGTCGCAGCACCTGCAGATCGAGGCCATGAAGCTGGCTTTCGCCGACCTCTACAAGTACGTGGCCGACCCGCGCTCGATGGAAGTCACGCCCGAGCAGATGCTGTCGGATGCCTACCTGGACAGCCGCGCCAAGCTGATCCGCCTGGACGGCGCCACCCATTTCGGCGCGGGCCGCCCGGCCGCCGGCGGCACCGTCTACCTGACCGCCGCCGACGAGAACGGCATGATGATCTCGTTCATCCAGTCCAACTACATGGGTTTCGGCTCGGGCGTGGTGGTGCCGGGCACGGGCATCAGCCTGCAGAACCGCGGCGTCGGCTTCTCGATGGATCCCAAGTCGGCCAACGTGGTCGAGGGCGGCAAGCGGCCGTTCCACACCATCATCCCGGGTTTCCTGACGCGCGGCGGCAAGCCGGTCATGAGCTTCGGCGTGATGGGCGGCGACATGCAGCCGCAGGGCCACCTGCAGACCGTGATCCGCATGGTCGACTACCACCAGAACCCGCAGGCCGCCTGCTGCGCGCCGCGCTGGAAGGTCAACCGCGATTTCACGCTGGATATCGAGACCAATATGAAGGCTTCCACTATTGCGGGCCTGAAAGACCTGGGGCATGCTTTGAAATCCGTGGACGATCCGTACATGGATTTCGGCGCCGGCCAATTCATCTGGCGCATGTCCGAAAGCGACAACGAGCTCGGCTACGTCGCCGCCAGCGACAGTCGCCGTGACGGCCAGGCCGTGGGTTTCTGACGCGGGCATTGCTGTCACGCATCGCGGCCCGGCCTTGCAGCCGGGCATTGCAGCCACAAGGGGAATAAACACAATGAAACGCTTGACCATGACCTTCGGCGCCAGCGTGCTGGCGCTGGCCGCCGGCGCCGCGTGCGCCCAGAACATCCGCATCGGCCTGCAGGAAGATCCGGACGTGCTGGACCCGCACCGCGCCCGCACCTACGTCGGCCGCATCGTCTTCACCTCGCTGTGCGACAAGCTGGTGGACATCGATCCCAAGCTGCACTTCGTGCCGCAACTGGCCACCTCGTGGTCGTTCAGCCCGGACAACAAGGTGCTGACCTTCAAGCTGCGCGAAGACGCGCTGTTCCATGACGGCAGCAAGTTCGACGCCGCCGCCGCCAAGGCCAACCTGGAACGCGCCATGACGCTGCCCGACAGCCTGCGCAAGGGCGAACTGGCCTCGGTCGAGAAAGTCGATGCGCCCGACGCCAGCACCCTGGTGCTGACCCTCAAGCAGCCCGACGCCACGCTGCTGGCGCAACTGTCCGACCGCGCCGGCATGATGCTGTCACCCAAGTCGTTCGCCGACGCCGACGTGGCCGCGGTCGGTCGCAAGCCGATCTGCTCGGGTCCGTACAAGTTCGTCGAGCGCATCCAGAACGACCGCGTCGTGCTGGAGAAATTCGACCAGTACTACGACGCCAAGGACTACGCCTTCAAGCGCATCACCTTCCTGCCGATCCCCGATACCACCGTGCGCCTGTCGAACCTGCGCGCCGGAGACCTGGACCTGCTCGAGCGCCTGAACCCGTCCGATGCGCCGCAGGTCAAGAACGACGCCAGCCTGACCTTTGCGCCGGTGGCCGGCCTGGGCTTCCAGCAGTTCATGTTCAACGTCGCCAACGGCAAGCGCGCCGAGGACAATCCGTTCAAGAACAAGCTGGTGCGCCAGGCGTTCCAGCTCGCCATCGACCGCAATGCCATCAACGAAGTGGCCGGCGGCGGCATCTTCGAACCGGCGCAGCAGCCGTTCCCGCCCGCCAGCCCCTACCACAGCGACAAGTTCCCGGTGACCAAGCGCGACGTGGCCAAAGCGCGCGCGCTGCTCAAGCAGGCCGGCTTCGACCGCGTCAAGGCCGAGGTCATGTTCGGCAACAACACCACCACCTCGTCGGTGGCCGAGATGGTGCAGGCCATGGCCTCCGAGGCCGGCTTCGACCTGTCGCTGCGGCCCACCGAGTACGCCGCGCTGCAGAAGGAATCCGCGGGCGGCAACTTCCAGGTGGTGATGCTGGGCTGGTCGGGCCGGGTCGATCCGGACGGCAACATCCACAGCTTCGTGACCTGCAAGGGCGCGCTGAACGACGGCCACTACTGCAACCCGGACGTCGACAAGCTGCTCAACGAGGCCCGCACGGTGCCCGATGAAACCAAGCGCCGCGCCATCTACGACCAGGCGCAGGCGATCATCCAGGACGAGCTGCCCGGCGTGTATAACTACTACCAGCCATGGCCGTTCGCGTTGGCCAAGAAGGTCAAGGGCTTCGTGCCGTACCCGGACGGCATGATCCGCCTGAAGGGCGTGACGTTCGCGCAGAAGTGATCGCGGCGCGGCGGTTCGCCGCCGCGCCCGCCGGCTGCCTGAACGCGGCCGGTCGTTTCCCGCGGCGGCCGCGCGCCGTGCCCTGACGGGCCGGCTCCGTCCGCCGCTTTCGTTCTACGGTTTTCCCTCATGCTCAAACTCATCTTGCGCCGCGTGATCGTCGCGATACCGACCCTGATACTGGTGTCGATGATCGTCTTCATGCTGCAGAAAATCCTGCCCGGTGACGCGGTGCTGACCATGGCCGGCGAAGAGCGCGACCCGGCCGTGCTGGACTACCTGCGCGAAAAATACCGCCTCAACGACCCGCTGCCGGTGCAGTACGTCGCCTGGGCCACCCAGGTGGTGCAGGGCGACCTGGGCAAGTCGCTGCGCACCGACGTGCCGGTGACCACCCTGATCGGCCAGAAGCTGCCGGTCACGCTGCAACTGGCCGCCATGGCGATGTTCTTCGCGCTGCTGATCGGCATTCCCATGGGCATCGTCGCGGCGGTGCGCAAGGGCAAGCCGGTCGAGATGGGCGCCAACATCGCGGCGCTGTCCGGCATGTCGATACCCAATTTCTGGCTCGGCATCATCCTGATCATGGTGGTGTCGGTGCAGTGGAAGCTGCTGCCGGCATCCGGCTACGTGTCGCCGACCGAGGACTTCTGGCTGTCGATCAAGACCATGCTGATGCCGGCGCTGGTGCTGTCCACGGCGATCGCCGCCTACCTGATGCGCCACACCCGCTCGGCCATGCTCGAGGCCCTGTCGGCCGACTACGTGCGCACCGCGCGCGCCAAGGGCGTGTCGCCGCGCCGCGTGGTGCTGCGTCATGCGTTGCGCAATGCCCTGATGCCGATCGTCACGCTGGTGACGCTGCTGTTCGGGGAACTGATGGCCGGCGCCGTGCTGACCGAACAGGTCTTCACCATCCCGGGCTTCGGCAAGCTGGTGGTCGACGCCGTCTTCACGCGTGACTACGCGGTGGTGCAGGGCGTGGTGCTCTGCGTCGCGGTGGGCTTCATCCTGATGAACCTGCTGGCCGACATCCTGTACATCCTGGTCAATCCCCGTCTGAGGCACGCATGAGCGCACTTCCCGCAACGGCCGCCGCCGTCACGCCGCCCCGCAGCCGCAGCCGCGCCTGGGCCAAGTTCAAACGCAACCACGTCGCCATGCTGGGCCTGGGCATCGTGCTGTTCTTCGTGCTGGTGGCGCTGGTGGCGCCGCTGGTCGCCAACCACGACCCGTTCCAGACCAGCTTCACCACCATCCGCAAGGCGCCGTCGGCCTCCTACTGGCTGGGCACCGACGAGCTTGGCCGCGACATCTTCAGCCGCATGGTCTATGGCGCCCGCGCCTCGCTCATGGCCGGCCTGGTGTCGGTGCTGATCGCGCTGGTGGTGGGCGTGCCGTTCGGGCTGGCCGCCGGTTACTTTGGCGGCTGGACCGACAGCTGCATCTCGCGCGCCACCGAGGCGCTGCTGGCGATCCCGTTCCTGATCCTGGCCATCGCGCTAGCCGCCTTCCTCGGCCCCAGCCTGACCAACGCCATGATCGCCATCGGCGTGTCGGCCGCGCCCAAGTTCATCCGGCTCACGCGCGGGCAGGTGCTGGCGGTCAAGAGCGAGGACTACGTGCAGAGCGCCCGCGCGCTGGGCGCCTCGGACCTGCGCATCATCTGCCGCCACGTCTTCCCGAACGTCATGCCGCCGCTGATCGTGCAGGCCACCATTACCATCGCCACGGCCATCATCGCCGAGGCCAGCCTGTCGTTCCTGGGCCTGGGCCTGCAGCCGCCGAATCCGTCGTGGGGCTCGATGCTGAACACCGCCAAGAACTTCATGACCCAGGCGCCCTGGATGTCGATCTTCCCCGGATCGGCCATTTTCCTGGTGGTGCTGGGCTTCAATCTGCTGGGCGACGGGCTGCGCGACGCGCTGGATCCCCGTCAGGACAAGTAATCATCATGGCAACCATGGACCCCAAACGCGTCGTCCAGGTCGACGACCTGACCGTGCGCTTCAAAACCCCCGAGCGCGTCGTCGAAGCGGTGCGCAACGTGTCGTTCCACGTCGATCGCGGCGAAACCCTGGCGATCGTGGGCGAGTCCGGCTCGGGCAAGTCGGTCACCTCGCTGGCGCTGATGCGCCTGGTGGAATACGGCGGCGGCCGCATCGTCAACGGCGGCATGCTGCTGCGCCGGCGCAACGGCGACGTGCTGGACCTGGTCAACGCGCCCGACAGCACGCTGCAACGCGTGCGCGGCGCCGACGTGGCCATGATCTTCCAGGAGCCGATGACCTCGCTCAACCCCAGTTTCACGGCCGGCAACCAGATCGCCGAGGCCCTGCAACTGCACCAGGGGCTGGACGCGGCCGCGGCGCGCGCCGAAACGCTGCGCATGCTCGAACGCGTGCGCATCCCCGAGGCCCGCGCCATTCTCGACCGCTATCCGCACCAGTTGTCCGGCGGCATGCGCCAGCGCGTCATGATCGCGATGGCGCTGTCCTGCAAGCCGCAGCTGCTGATCGCCGACGAACCCACCACGGCCCTGGACGTCACCATCCAGGCCCAGATCCTGCAACTGATCCGCCAGTTGCAGGAAGAAATGGACATGGGCGTCATCTTCATCACCCACGACATGGGCGTGGTGGCCGAAGTGGCCGACCGCGTGCTGGTCATGTACCGCGGCGACAAGGTCGAGGAGGGCGGTTCCGACGACGTCTTCGCCCGTCCCCGGCATGCCTACACCCGCGCGCTGCTGTCGGCCGTGCCGCGCCTGGGCGCCATGCATGGCACCGACGAGCCGGCGCCGTTCCCGCTGCTCAAGGTCGAGGAGGCCGCGCGCCAGGCCGAGCCGGCCGCCGCCCCGGTGGCGCAGCCGTCCACCGTGCGCCGCGACAACGGCCCGGTGCTGAAGGTGCGCGACCTGACCACCAGCTTCGACATCACCGGCGGCATCTTCGGCCGGGTGCAAAAGCGCGTGCATGCGGTCGAGAAGGTCAGCTTCGACCTGTATCCGGGCGAGACCCTGTCGCTGGTGGGCGAATCCGGCTGCGGCAAGACCACCACCGGCCGTTCGCTGCTGCAACTGGTCAAGAGCAAGAGCGGCACGATCGAGTTCGACGGCCAGAACATCGGCGCGCTGCGCGGCAGCGCCATGCAGACGCTGCGCCGCCACATCCAGTTCATCTTCCAGGATCCGTTCGCCTCGCTCGACCCACGCATGACGGTCGGCTATTCCATCATGGAACCGCTGCTGATCCACCGCGTGGCCAGCGGCGCGGCGGCGCAGGAGCGGGTGCGCTGGCTGATGGACAAGTGCGGCCTCGCGCCCGAGATGATCGACCGTTATCCGCACGAGTTCTCGGGCGGCCAGCGCCAGCGCATCTGCATCGCGCGCGCCCTGGCGCTGAACCCCAAGGTGGTGATCGCCGATGAATCGGTGTCGGCCCTGGACGTGTCGATCCAGGCGCAGATCGTCAACCTGCTGCTCGACCTGCAGCGCGAGCTGGGCGTGTCGTTCCTGTTCATTTCGCACGACATGGCGGTGGTCGAGCGCGTCAGCCACCGCGTGGCGGTGATGTACCTGGGCCAGATCGTCGAGATCGGTCCGCGCCGCGCCATCTTCGAGAACCCGCAGCATCCCTACACGAAGAAGCTGATGGCGGCGGTGCCGATCGCCGATCCGCAGCGCCGGCACCGCGAGCGCTCGCTGCTGGTCGACGAAATCCCCAGCCCGATGCGCAAACTGGGCGACGATCCGCTGGTCGAGCCGCTGGTGCGGGTCGGGGAAGGGCACTACGTCGCGCGCCATTCCGTCGGCGTGTACTGAGCCACTGCCTGATCGCCCGCCGCATCGGCGGCGGGCGGCGGCCGTTGCGCGGGGCCGGCCGCGCCACAGGCGGTATCATGGCGGCCTTCAGTTATTCGCCCCATTCAACGGATTTTCTCGCCATGGCCCTGCGCGCCACTATCTACAAGGCCGACCTCAACGTGGCCGACACCGATCGGCACTACTACGGCAGCCACTCGCTGACGGTCGCCCGCCATCCCTCCGAAACCGACGAGCGCATGATGGTGCGCCTGGTGGCCTACGCGCTGCAGGCCCAGGAAGAACTGGCCTTCACCAAGGGCCTGAGCGACACCGACGAGCCGGACCTGTGGGTCAAGGACCTGACCGGCGCCATCACCCTGTGGATCGAAGTCGGCCAACCCGAAGAACGCCGCATCCTGCGCGCCTGCGGCCGCGCCGAGCAGGTCATCGTCTACTGCTACGGCGGTTCCGCCAGCAGGATCTGGTGGGACGGCGTGCGCAACAAGCTGGAGCGCACCCGCAACCTCAAGGTCATCAACCTGCCATCCGAGCAGACCCGCGCCCTCGCCAACCTGGCCGAGCGCACCATGCAGCTGAATGCCAATATCTCGGACGGGGTGGTGTATTTCTCGGCCGACAAGGGCGAAGTCAGCATCGAGCCCGAAATCTGGCGCTGATGGCCAGACTTGTCCCCTTTTGATGCCCGTTCGTTCGGGCCGCGAGGCGCGCAACGCCTGCTGTCGCGGGTGATCGCGACGCTGTAGTGCGCCGCAACAAAAAAAGCGTGCAAAGCCTCGGGGGCGGGTTTATATTATGGTCATCATATTCAGGAGTCCCGACCATGGCCGGCCCCGCTTCCCGCAAAGAGCTCTCCCATGACCGCATCGTGGAAGCGGCCGCGCGAGCGATTCGCCGGGAAGGCTATGCCGGCGTGGGCGTGGCGGACGTCATGAAAGAGGCCGGGCTCACGCACGGCGGCTTCTATGCGCATTTCCCGTCGCGCGACGCCATGCTGGTGGCGGCGATGGAACGCGCCGGCCGCGATGGCGCCGCCCGCATGGCGCAAGGCATGGCGCGGCGCCGCGCCGAAGGCGCCAGCCCGCTGCGCGCCCTGGTCGAGAGCTATCTGTCAGAGGGCCACCTGGTCGGTTGCGAAGGGGGCTGCCCGATTTCGGCGCTGGCCTCGGAGATGCCGCGCCAGTCGCCCGAGGTGCGGGACATCTCGGCCAGCCGGGTGACCGGGCTGGTCGGCGTGGTGCAACAGGCGCTGCCGGCCGACGCCGGCCCGCACGCCGCGATGGCGATCACCAGCAGCCTGGTGGGCGCCATGCAACTGGCCCGCGCGCTCGGCGACAACGCGCAGGGCCACGCCATGTTGGCGGCCGCGCGCCAGTCCATTCTCGACCAGTACGACAGCGAGGGCCGCCAGGCCGCCCACTGAAGCCCCCTTTTTCGGGCCGCATTGCGCGGCCTTTCTTCATCCCATAAATATGATGATCATCATATTTATATAACCGGCCGGTGTCACCGGCCACAGCCAGAACGCAGCACCCAAGGAAAGACATCATGGAACTGAAGAACGCTACCGTCCTCATCACCGGCGCCAACCGGGGCATCGGCCTGGCCTTCGCCCGCGAGGCGCTGGCCCGTGGCGCGCGCAAGGTCTACGCCGGCGCGCGCGATCCGGCCAGCATCTCGCTGCCGGGCCTGCAGGCCATCAAGCTCGACGTCACCAGCGACGAGGACGTGGCCGCCGCGGCCGCGCTGGCCAAGGACGTGACGCTGGTCATCAACAACGCCGGCATTGCCGCGACCGGCGGCTTCCTGGCCGACGACAGCATCGAATCGGCCCGCCGGCACCTGGAGACCAACCTGCTGGGCCCGCTGCGCGTGGCGCAGGCGTTCGCGCCGGTGCTGGCCGCCAACGGCGGCGGCGCGCTGCTGAACGTGCTGTCGATCGCGAGCTGGATCAACCGGCCGCTGCTGGGCGTGTACGGCATGAGCAAGTCGGCCGCCTGGGCCCTGACCAACGGCCTGCGTCATGAACTGCGCGAGCAGGGCACCCAGGTGCTGGGCCTGCACATGGGCTTTGTCGATACCGACCTGACGCGCGGCCTGGACGCGCCCAAGAGCACGCCCGAATCGGTGGTGCGCCAGGCCTTCGAGGCGTTGGAAGCCGGCGCCGAGGAAGTGCTGGCCGACGACGCCACGCGCCAGGTCAAGCAAGGCCTGGCGGCCGAGCCGCCCGTCTACCTGCAGGCATGAACCGCGGGCGCCACGCCTTCGCGACCTTCCCGACGCCATTTCCGAGTCCGATCGACATGCATTCCAATGCCACCCCCGCGGCTCACCAAGCCGCCGCTGCGCCGTCCGCGGCCGAATCCCCCTGGCCGATCTTCTGGATCGCCAGCGTGGCCGTGTTCCTGGTTTCCCTCGACGCGACCATGCTCTACGCCGCGTTCGGCGCCATGCGCGCCGGCTTTCCCGAGGCCTCGGCCGCCGACATGTCCTGGGTGCTGAACGCCTACACGGTGGTCTATGCGGCCATGCTGATCCCGTCCGGCGGGCTGGCCGACACGCACGGGCGCAAGCGCATGTTCATGATCGGCGTGCTGCTGTTCCTGGCGGCCTCGGCCGCCTGCGGCCTGGCCGGCACCGTCGGCTGGCTGATCGCGGCGCGCGTGGCGCAGGCGGTCGGCGCGGCCTTGCTGACGCCGGCCTCGCTGTCCATCGTGCTGGCGGCGTTCCCGGCCGCGCAGCGCTCGGTGGCGGTGAGCCTGTGGGGCGCCGTGGCGGCGCTTGCCGCCGCGGTCGGCCCCAGCCTGGGCGCGTTCGTGGTCGATGCCGCCGGCTGGCCCTGGGCCTTCTACATCAACCTGCCGCTGGGCGCGCTGTCGCTGTGGTTCGGCGCCGCCCGCCTCGTGGAATCGGTGCGGCCCGAAGCGCGCCGGCGCGTCGATGGCGTCGGCATGGCGCTGCTGATGGTGGGCGTGGGCGCGCTGGCGCTGGCCATCGTGCAGTCGGAATCGCCGCACTGGAGCCGTGGCGAGCTGTGGATGGTGGCGGCCGTGGGGCTGGTGTCGCTGGCGGCCTTCGTGGGCTGGGCCCGCAGCACGCCGCATCCGCTGGTCGACCTGGCGCTGTTCAAGCATCGCACCTATCGCTACGTGAACCTGGCCACGCTCAGCTTCGGCATTGCCTTCGCGATGATGTTCTTCGCTTTCTTCTTCTACATGACGGGCGTCTGGCACTACAGCCTGCCGCGCGCCGGCCTGGCGGTCACGCCGGGTCCGCTGCTGGTGATGCCGACCGCGATCATCACCGGCAAGCTGGCCGCGCGCATGGGGCATCGGCCGTTCCTGGTGGGCGGCGCGCTGGTCTATGCCGCCAGCGGCCTGTGGTTCCTGCTGGTGCCCGGCGCCGAGCCCGCCTACCTGGCGCATTGGCTGCCGGGACTGCTGCTGAGCGGGCTGGGCGTGGGCATGGTGCTGCCCTCGCTGGCTGGCGCCGCGGTCAACCGGCTGCCGCCGCAGCACTATGCGGTGGGCAGCGCGGTCAACCAGGCCACGCGCCAGATCGGCGCGGTGCTTGGCGTGGCGCTGACGGTGCTGCTGCTGGGCAAGGGCGCGCTGAGTCACGCGGATTTCGACCCGCTGTACATCGGCCACGTTGGCCTGGCGTTGCTGACGGGCTTGCTGTGCCTGGCGGTGGACACGCGGCCGCGTCCGGCGCCGGCCCATGCGTGACCGGCGGCCCGGGGGCAAGGGCGCGGGATTGCATGGCGTGGGATGGCGCGCGGGCGGCCGCGCCCGCGGCATTGCGCCGCGCCTAGCGCGGCGTGCGCTGGTGCGGCACCAGCGGCGGCGCCGCGCGGCCCGCCAGCAGCTTCCAGAAGTCCGGCAGGAAACACTCGGCCACCAGCAGCGGCTGGCCCTGGCGCCAGAATACCGAGCGCCGCGCCCACACGCGGCCAGCCTCGCGCGCCTTGCCATTGGCCGCGAGGGCGCCCAGGGCGGTGGCGTGGAACGGCACCGGCGAGGCAAGGCGGCGACAGGCGAAAGGCGAGCGGATCACCGTGCTGTCGTGGTACAGCATGTCGGCCAGCGGTCGCGTCAGCAGCCGCCGCATGCCCTGCCAGGCGCCGTGCGAAGCGCGCAAGGGCGTCAGGCTGCGCGCCGGCACGCTGTCGATGCCGTCGACCGACATCAGGACTTCGCGCACCCATACGGGCGCGCCGGGCGCGATGCGCATGGCATGGGCCTCGTCGGCGGGGGCGCCGTCCGCATATTCGGCCAGCACCCGCAGGCGCACCTGTCCGACCTGGCGCAGGCCGGCGGTCAGGGCGCCCGGGCGGAACAGCCAGTGGCGCTGCGTGAGTGTCAGGACGGGCGGCGCGCTGGCCAGCCAGCCCGCGGCGAGGGGAGGGTGATGTGCTGCGGCTAGATTCATCATGGCTGCGTATTATGCCAAGGCCGGCGCGCCGTCCGGGCGCGATGCCCTGTGGCCGATTGCCGCAGGCGCGCCGGCGCAGGCCCCGAGGCGGGGGCGCCGGCGGGGCCTGCGCATACAATACCGCCCATGGAAAAAGTACGAATCTCCAAGCTCATGTCCGAGCGTGGACTCTGTTCGCGCCGCGAGGCCGACAGCTATATCGAACGCGGCTGGGTGCGGGTCGACGGCGAAGTGGTGTCCGAACTGGGCGCGCGCGCCTTCCCCAACCAGGTCATCACGCTGGAACGCGCCGCGCAGGCGCGCCAGACTTCCCGCGTCACCATCCTCATCAACAAGCCGGTCGGCTACGTCTCGGGCCAGGCGGAAAAAGGCTATACCCCCGCGGTCGCGCTGATCGACGCGCGTTCGCGCTTTGCCGGCGACCGCAGCCCGCAGCGCTTCGAGCGCGGCCACCTGGACGGTCTGGCCGTGGCCGGGCGGCTGGACATCGATTCGCAGGGCCTGCTGGTGCTGACGCAGGACGGCCGCGTGGCCAAGCTGCTGATCGGCGAGGACTCCAGCATCGACAAGGAATACCTGGTGCGGGTGCAGGGCGACCTGTCCGAGAATGGCCTGGCGCTGCTCAACCACGGCCTGTCGCTCGATGGCAAGGCGCTCAAGCCGGCCCAGGTGCGCTGGCAGAACCACGACCAATTGCGCTTCGTGCTGCGCGAAGGAAAGAAACGCCAGATCCGCCGCATGTGCGAACTGGTGGGCCTGAAGGTGGTGGGCCTGAAGCGCGTGCGCATCGGCCGCGTGGCCCTGGGCGACCTGCCGCTGGGCCAGTGGCGCTACCTGCGCGACGACGAACGCTTCTGACGGGCGCGGCGCAACGCCGCCGCACGCTTGCGGGTTCGGCCCTTGCAGGCCGCGTACAGATTTTTCAGTCTGTTTCCGAGCGCCCTTCATTTCATGAAGGGCGCGGTATCCTTCGCCTGCCCGTCGCCGCCCAGGCGCTCCATCAGGAATTCGATGAAGATCCGGGTCTTGGCGGGCAACAACCGGGATTCCGTGACGGCATAGACCGGGAACGGGCCCAGTTGCCAGTCCGGCAGCACCCGTCGCAGCTGGCCCGATTTCTGCTCGGCCGTCTGGCCTCCGACCAGCACGGTGATCCCCGCGCCCAGCATCGCCAGGCGCCGGGCCATCGCCACGCCATTGACGGAAAAGCGGTTGCCGGGTGTGAACTGGATGTGCTGGTCGCCGCTGTTGAGCGGCCAGCGGGTCACGCGGCCGGCGCCTTCGGCGCGGAACTCGATGCACTCGTGGCGGGTCAGGTCACTGGGGTGCTTCGGCTCCCCGTGCTTCTCCAGGTATTCGCGCGAGGCGTACAAATGGGCCGGCAGCATGCCCAGCAGCCTTGCGATCTGCGTCGAGTCGGGCAGTTCGCCGATCTCGATGGAAATATCGCTGGTCTGGAACACGCGCTGCGCGTGGTCGGGATTGGCCAGGTCCAGGAAAAAGGTGACGTCGGGATAGCGGCGCGAGAACTCCATGAACGATTCAGCCAGGAAGTCCGTGCCGAAATCCGCCGGCATGTTCACCCGCAGCGGCCCCGACGGCGTGTCGACCAGCTTCTGCAGCTCCTCGTGGGCGATCTGGGCCTCGGCCACGATGCGCTGGCAGCGTTCGAAGTACAGCCGGCCGGCGTCGTTCAGCTCGACCTTGCGGGTGGTGCGGCTGAGCAGGCGCAGGCCGACCGACCGTTCCAGTTCGGCCACCTGGCGAGACAGTGTTGATTTGGGCACTCCCAGGGCGGCCGCTGCACGGCTAAAACTGTGCGTCTTGGCGACCTCCACGAAGAGCTCCATGCCTTGTAAGCGTTTCATGGAAGGAATTCTGTCATATGGCGGGGCGAATTATTGTCCCATATCTGGAATGATGTTTTCGTAATATGCCTCTTTGTTTCTCGGGCGGGATAACGCAAAATGCCGATTCTGCAATGCAGCAAAGCGTCGAAGCCCTGCCTGAATGTCTGAGGCGAAACCACCCCAGTCAATCCTCACGAGCCGAACCGATGCATGGTTCGGCTTGCGCCGTCGTTGTCGCCGGAATCCCGGCGGGCGCAGGCCCCGGTGGGCGGGTGTGAGGGCTACCTTTTTAGTTGGAAATCGGGAATGCAATCTATGAACAAGAAAAGCGCTATGTGGCGCGGCGCGGCGGTGGTCACGCTGACGGCATCGGCCCTGACGTTGGCCGCTTGCGGCAAGAAGCAGGAAGCACCCCAGGCGGGCAAGCCGCAGGTGACGGTCGTCACGCTCACCACCAAGCCGGTTTCCCTGACCACTGAATTGCCGGGCCGCACCTCGCCGTTCCGCGTCGCCGAAGTGCGGCCGCAGGTCAACGGCATCGTGCAGAAGCGTCTGTTCACCGAGGGCGGCGAGGTCAAGGCGGGCGAACAGCTCTACCAGATCGACCCCGCGCTCTACCAGGCCAGCTTCGACAGCCAGAAGGCCGCCCTGGCGCGTGCCCAGGCGCAGCAGAAGACCGCCGCGCTGCTGGCCGAGCGCTACAAGCCGCTGGTGGCCACCCGCGCCGTCAGCCAACAGACCTATGACAACGCCGTGGCCGCGCGCGACCAGGCCGTCGCCGACGTGCTGTCGGCCAAGGCCGCGCTCGACACCGCGCGCATCAACCTGGTCTACACCAAGGTGCTGTCGCCGATCAGCGGCATCATCGGCCGTTCCTCGGTCACCGAAGGCGCGCTGGTCACGGCCAACCAGGCCACGGCCCTGGCCGCCGTGCAGCAGATCGACCCGATCTACGTCGACGTGACGCAGTCCAGCGTGCAGCTGCTGCGCCTGCAGAACGCGCTCTCCAGCGGCCAGCTCAAGAAGGCCGAGGGCGAGCAGGCCGCGCTGGTCACGCTGACGCTGGAAGACGGCTCGCAATACACCCAGCAGGGCAAGCTGCAGTTCTCCGAAGTCACGGTCGACCCGGGCACCGGCTCGGTCACGCTGCGCGCGGTGTTCCCCAACCCGGATCGCCGCCTGTTGCCGGGCATGTTCGTGCGCGCCCGCCTGGTCGACGGCGTTGCCGCCGACGGCCTGCTGGTGCCGCAACGCGGCGTGACGCGCAACCAGCGCGGCCTGCCCACGGCGCTGGTGGTCAATGCCGAGAACAAAGTCGAACTGCGTGAAATCAAGACCGACCGCGCCATCGGCGACCAGTGGCTGGTCACCGACGGCCTGAAGGCCGGTGAGAAGGTCATCGTGGAAGGCGTGCAGATGGTGCGTCCGGGTGTCGAGGTGGTTGCCACTGAAGCCAGCGCCAAGCCGGCGCAGCAACCGCAAGCGGGCGCCGCGGCGGCCAAGCAGTAGTCAGGGAGCCTTGCATGGCAAAGTTTTTTATCGATAGACCGGTTTTCGCGTGGGTGATCGCGATCGTGCTGATGATGGCCGGCGCGCTGTCCATCCTGAAGCTGCCGGTTTCGCAGTATCCGAACATCGCGCCGCCGGCCATCGGCATCGCGGTGACCTATCCGGGCGCCTCGGCGCAGACGGTGCAGGACACCGTGGTGCAGGTGATCGAGCAGCAGATGAACGGCCTTGACGGCCTGGAGTACATTTCCTCGGAAAGCAACTCCGACGGCAGCATGTCCATCACGCTGACGTTCCGCCAAGGCACCAACCCCGACACCGCCCAGGTGCAGGTGCAGAACAAGCTGTCGCTGGCGCAGCCGCTCTTGCCGCAGGAAGTGCAGCAGCAGGGCATCCGCGTCACCAAGGCCACCAAGAACTTCCTGATCGTGGCGGGCTTCGTGTCCACCGACGGCACGATGACCAAGGACGACCTGGCCGACTACGTCGCCTCGTACGTCCAGGATCCCATCAGCCGCACGCAGGGCGTGGGCGACTTCCAGCTGTTCGGTTCGCAGTACGCCATGCGCATCTGGCTGGATCCGGCCAAGCTGGTGAACTACGGCCTGACCACGGTCGACGTGGTCAACGCCATCAAGGAACAGAACGTCCAGGTCTCGTCCGGCCAGTTGGGCGGCCTGCCCGCGGTGCGCGGCCAGCAGTTGAACGCCACCATCATCGGCCCCTCGCGCCTGGAAAAGCCGGAAGACTTCGGCCGCATCCTGCTCAAGGTCAATGCCGACGGCTCCCAGGTGCGCCTGGCCAACGTCGCCCGCATCGAACTGGGCGGCCAGACCTACGCCATCGACAGCTACTACAACGGCAAGCCCGCCTCGGGCCTGGCGATCAAGCTGGCCCCGGGCGCCAACGCGCTCGACACGGCGCAGGCGGTGCGCGACACCATCAATAACCTGAAGCCGTACTTCCCGCCGGGCATGGACGTGGTCTATCCGTACGACACCACGCCGTTCGTCAGCCTGTCGATCGAGGAAGTGTTCAAGACGCTGGTGGAAGCCATCATCCTGGTGTTCCTGGTGATGTACCTGTTCCTGCAGAACTTCCGCGCCACGTTGATCCCGACGCTGGCGGTGCCGGTGGTGCTGCTGGGCACCTTCGGCGTGCTGGCCGCATTCGGCTATTCCATCAACACCCTGACCATGTTCGGCATGGTGCTGGCCATCGGCCTGCTGGTGGACGACGCCATCGTGGTGGTGGAAAACGTCGAGCGGGTGATGGCCGAAGAGGGCCTGACGCCCAAGCAGGCCACCCGCAAGTCCATGACCCAGATCACCGGCGCGCTGATCGGCATCGCCATGGTGCTGGCCGCCGTGTTCATCCCGATGGCGTTCTTCGGCGGCTCGACCGGCGTGATCTATCGCCAGTTCTCCATCACCATCGTGTCCTCGATGGTGCTGTCGGTGATCGTCGCCATCGTCTTCACGCCGGCGCTGTGCGCCACGCTGCTCAAGCCGATTCCCAAGGGCCACCACGGCACCAAGCGCGGCTTCTTCGGCTGGTTCAACCGCGCCTTCGACCGCAGCAGCCATGGCTACGCCAATACCGTGGCGCGCGGCCTGGGCCGCACCAAGCGCCTGATGGTGGTGTACCTGGCCATCGTCATCGCCATGGGCTGGATGTTCACCCGCATCCCCACCGCGTTCCTGCCGGCCGAGGACCAGGGCATCCTGTTCGCCCAGATCCAGACGCCCGCCGGCGCCACCGCCGAGCGCACCAAGGCCGTCATCGACGAGGCCACCAACTACCTGCTGACCGAAGAGAAGGACGCGGTCACCTCGGTGTTCGCGGTCAATGGCTTCAACTTCGGCGGCCGCGGCCAGAACGCCTCGATCCTGTTCATCAAGCTGCGCGACTGGGAAGACCGCGGCGACGCCAAGCTCAAGGCGGCCGCCGTGGCGGCGCGCGCCAATGCCCACTTCAGGAAGACCGAGCGCGACGCCATGCTGTTCGTGGTGCCGCCGCCCTCGGTGATGGAACTGGGCAACGTCGATGGTTTCGACTTCCAGCTGATGGACCGCGCCGGCGTGGGCCATGAAAAACTGCTGGCCGCGCGCAACCAGCTGCTGGGCGAGGCGGCGCAAAGCAAGATCCTGCAGGGCGTGCGCCCCAACGGCATCGAGGACGCGCCGCAGTACCAGCTCGACATCGACCGCGAGAAAGCGCGGGCGCTGGGCGTGGCCGTGTCGGACATCAACAGCACGCTGTCCACCGCCTGGGGCTCGTCGTACGTCAACGACTTCATCGACCGCGGCCGCGTCAAGAAGGTGTTCGCGCAGGGCGAGGCCTCGGCCCGCATGCTGCCCGAAGACCTGGACAAATGGTACGTGCGCAACAAGGATGGCGACATGGTGCCGTTCTCGGCGTTCGCCAAGGCCACCTGGAGCTTCGGCCCGCAGAAGCTGAACCGCTACAACGGCGTGCCGTCGTACAACATCCAGGGCCAGGCGGCGCCGGGCTACAGCTCGGGCGCGGCGATGGAGGAAATGGAACGCATCGCCAGCAAGCTGCCGGTGGGCGTGGGCTTCGAATGGACCGGCATGTCGTTCGAAGAACGCCTGTCGGGCGCCCAGGCGCCGGCGCTGTACGCGATTTCGCTGATCGTGGTGTTCCTGTGCCTGGCGGCGCTGTATGAAAGCTGGACGATCCCGTCCGCGGTCATGCTGGTGGTGCCGCTGGGCATCATCGGGGCGCTGGGCGCGACCATGCTGCGCGGCCTGTCCAACGACGTGTACTTCCAGGTGGGCCTGCTCACGACCATCGGCCTGGCGGCCAAGAACGCCATCCTGATCGTGGAGTTCGCCAAGGAGCACTACGAGGCTGGGGCGAGCCTGACGGAGTCGGCGATCCACGCCGCCCGCCAGCGCCTGCGCCCGATCCTGATGACGTCGCTGGCGTTCATCCTGGGCGTGGTGCCGCTCGCGATCTCCTCGGGCGCCGGTTCGGGCAGCCAGAACGCCATCGGCACGGGCGTGATCGGCGGCATGCTGACCGCGACCTTCCTGGCCATCTTCTTCGTCCCCGCGTTCTTCGTGATCATGCTGCGCCTGTTCAAGGTGGAACGCATGAGCGCGCGGCGCGATCCGCACGACCCCAGCGCCAACGATGCGCAGGACGTGTCCGTCGAAGGAAAACCGCAATGAAGCTGCAGATGAGAACCCTGGTTTCCCTTTCCCTGGCGGCGGCCCTGGCGGGCTGCTCGCTGGCCCCGACCTACGAACGGCCCGACGCGCCGGTCTCGTCGGCCTATCCGAGCGGCCCGGCCTACAAGGCCGACGCCGTCGGCGCCGTGGCCACGGCCGACATCGGCTGGCGTGATTTCTTCGCCGATCCGCTGCTCCAGCAACTGATCGAGCAGTCGCTGGCCAACAACCGCGACCTGCGCGTGGCGGCCCTGAACGTCGAGGCGGCGCGGGCGCAGTACCGCATCCAGCGCGCCGACCTGCTGCCCAGCGTCGGCATTGCCGGCAAGGAAACCGCCCAGCGCACGCCGGCCGACCTGTCGCCCAGCGGCCAGGCCAGCACCAGCCACAACTACCAGGTCGGCGCCGCGCTGTCCTCGTGGGAACTGGACCTGTTCGGCCGCATCCGCAGCCTGAGCGACAAGGCGCTGGAATCGTACCTGGCGCTGGACGAGACCCGCACCGCGACCCAGCTGACGCTGATCGCCGAAGTGGCCAACGCCTACCTGACGCTGCGCGCCGACCAGGAGCTGCTGAGCCTGACGCGCGACACGCTCAAGAGCCAGGACGACTCCTACAAGCTCACCAAGCAGAGCTACGACCAGGGCTTGTCCACGGCGCTCGACCTGAGCCAGGCCGAAGTGTCCCTGCGCACCGCCCAGCGCAACCTGTCGCAGTACACGCGCCAGGCCGCGCAGGACCGCAACGCGCTGGTGCTGCTGGTGGGCCAGCCGCTGTCGCCGGAAATCTCGGCGGCGCTGGACAACGCCGTCAAGCTCGACGACGGCATGCTGCCGACCGCGCTGCCGGCCGGCCTGCCGTCCGAACTGCTGGCGCGCCGCCCGGATATCCGCGCGGCCGAGCACCAGCTCAAGGGCGCCAACGCCAACATCGGCGCGGCCCGCGCCGCGTTCTTCCCGACCATCAGCCTGACGGGCAACGCCGGCACCGCCAGCGCCAGCCTGGGCGGGCTGTTCGACGCGGGCTCGGGCGCCTGGAGCTTCGTGCCCCAGATCACGGTGCCGATCTTCGCCGGCGGCTCGCTGCTGGCGGGCTTGGACCTGGCCAAGGTGCAGAAGAACATCCAGGTCGCGCAGTACGAGAAGACGATCCAGACCGGTTTCCGCGAAGTCGCCGACGCGCTCGCGGGCCGCGGCACGCTGGACGAGCAGATCCAGGCCCAGCAACTACTGGTGGCCGCCAACCAGCGCGCCTATGACCTGTCCGAGCAGCGTTTCCGCCAGGGCATCGACGACTACCTGACGGTGCTGGATTCGCAGCGTTCGCTCTACACCGCGCAGCAGGCGCTGGTCGATACGCGCCTGTCGCGTCTGTCCAACCTGGTCACCTTGTACAAGGTGCTGGGCGGTGGCTGGACCGAGCGCACCGTCACGGCGGCGCAGCCCGCGCCGGACGCGGCGGCCGCGCCTGGCGGGCAGCCGGGCTGAGCCTCGCGGCGCGCCGACAGTGGTAAAAAAAGCGGGCCGATCTTTCGATCGGCCCGCTTTGCATGGCGCGCGCCAGGCGCGTCAGCCGCGCTTCTTGGCGATGAGGCCGACCACGAACAGCACGATGATCGCGCCGACCACCGAGCCGATCCAGCCGGCCGGTTCGCCCGGGGCATACCAGCCCAGGTTCTGGCCGAGGAAGCCGGCCACGACCGCGCCCACGATGCCCAGTATGGTGGTCATGATGATCCCCATGTTCTGGTCTCCGGGCATGATCGCGCGGGCTATCAGCCCGACGATGAAGCCGACGATGATCATGATGATGATGCTCATGCGCGTACTCCTTGCGAGGGTAAAGGGCGATGTGCCCTGATATTACTCACGCGCGTGCCGCCGGGGCTGTAACAACTGGTGTGTGGGGCAAGCACGCAACATGCTGCGCCGCGTCGTCGGTGCAGCAATGTTGCATGGCGCCCTACGAGGTCAGGTCGATGAGCAGGCGCAGGTCCTTGGTCATCGCCTCGATGCTGTCGGTGTCCGAAGCCAGCAGGCGGGCGCGGCCCTGATTGTCGAAAATGTACACGCCGCGGCTGTGCGTCACCTCGTACTGGTCGGCGTCGTCGCCGGGCCGGGGCTTTTCGATCTGGTAGGCCACGCGGTAGCGGCGCGCCAGGTCGGCCACCTGCTTTTCATTGCCGGTGACGCCGATGGCCTGGTTGTTGAACGCATTGACGTAGGCCTGCAGGATGTCCGGGGTGTCGCGATGCGGATCGACGCTGACGAACACGATGCGCACGTCGCGCGCCTTGTCGCCCAGGTTCTGCAGCACCGCCGTCAACTGCGCCATGGTGGTGGGGCAGATGTCGGGACAACTGGCGTAGCCGAAGAACAGCAGCACGGTCTTGCCCTTGAGGTCATCGCTGCTGACGGTCTTGCCGCCGGCGCCCGGTAGCGAGAACTTCAGGTCGGGCAGGTGGCCCTTGACGTTGTAGAGCGTCCAATCGACATTGCGGTCGCCGCAGGCGGCAAGCAGCATGCACAGGGCCAGGAAGAGACCGCGCCAGGCGCGTCCGGTAAGCAGGTGTCGCATGGGTTCCATCGCCGGTTGGAGGGATAAACCCGTCGATTCTACCCGTTGGCGGCGCGCTGGCCGCGCACCGCCAACGGTGGTGTTTGTCCCGGCGCAAGGGGCGCGCGGCGCACTTGTGAAGCTTTGTCGAAATATTGTTGGAGAAGTGGCAAATCGGGCCATGCGAACGGTTGTTGACAGCTACAGTCAGGATATTGTCAGTTACCGGCGAGGTGCCACCCTATGAACACCGCGGCCAGCCACGCGCTGGGCTATCCCTATTTCCCGTATTACCCCGTGGTGCTCGACATCCTGCGCAGCCGCCTGGCGGGGCGTGTGCTGGACGCGCCTTGCAATCGCGGCTGGCTGGGCGACATGGTGCGCCCGGCGACCGGACGCGATGTCGAACTCGATGGCATCGGTCCGGCCGGGTTGCCGGCCTCGGCCAATGGCTACCGGCGCCTGACCGTGCATGACCTCGAAACGCCGCTGCCCGCGGCCGCGCCCTACGACGCCGTGGTCTGCAGCGAAGCGATCCACCTGGCGTCCAACCCCGGCCTGCTGGTGCGCGGCTTTCATGACGCGCTGCGCCCGGGCGGCACGCTGGTGCTGACCACGCCCAACGCGGGCCGCGTGCGGGTCCGCCTGCGGGCGCTGCTGCGCGGTGTGCATGTCGATCCCTGGAGCGCCGCGGCGCGCACGGAAGGCGCGCTGTTCCCCCTGGGTTTTGCCCAGCTGCATCAATTGCTGGCGCATCATGGATTCCACGACATCACCCTGCATTCCGTGATCGAGACCAGGCAAGGGCGCTGGCTCGATCATCTGCTGGCCTGGCCCGCGCGGCGCTATTGCCAGGCGCGCCTGAAACACGCGCAGGACGAGGACAGCCGCCACTTCTGGCGCCAGGCCGGTTCGGAACCGTCGGCGCATGGGAACTGGCTGGTGGTATCGGCGCGCCGGCCGGGGGAGCGCTAGCGCGGCCAGCCAAAAAAATGGCCCGCTCGCAAGCGGGCCATGGATCATGCGCGAATCGGTCAGCCCGCGCTCATGCCACTGTGGCGCAGCAGCGCGTCGATGCGCGGGGCGCGGCCACGGAAGGCGGCGAACGACTCGGCGGCGGGACGCGAGCCGCCGACGGCCAGCACTTCGCGGCGGAAACGCGCGCCGGTGGCCGGATCGAGCGTGCCCAGGGCGTTGCCGGCCTGCCTGGCCGCGGCTTCTTCAAATGCTTCGTAGGCGTCGGCCGACAGCACCTCGGCCCACTTGTAGCTGTAGTAGCCGGCGCCGTAGCCGCCCGCGAACAGGTGCGAGAAGGCATGCGGCAGGCGGTGCCAGGCGGGCGGGAACAGCACCGCGACCTCGGCGCGCACTTCCTGCAGCAGGGCCAGCACTTCGCTGATGCTGGCGCCCTTGGCGCGGTCGTGCATCAGCATGTCGAACAGCGCGAACTCGATCTGGCGCACGGTCTGCATGCCGCTCTGGTAGTTGCGGGCCGCGACCAGGCGGTCGTAGAGCGCGCGCGGCAGCGGTTCGCCGCTGTCGACGTGGGCCGACAGCTTCTGCACCACCGCCCATTCCCAGCAGAAGTTCTCCATGAATTGCGAGGGCAGTTCGATGGCGTCCCATTCGACGCTGGCGAAGGCGGCGGCGCCGGGCTCGTCCACTTCCGACAGCAGCGCGTGCAGGGCGTGGCCGGTTTCGTGGAACAGGGTGATGACGTCATCGTGCGTCAGCACGGCGGCGCGGTCGCCGTTGGGGCGCGAGAAATTGCAGGTCAGGTAGGCGATCGGCGTCTGCACGCGGCCGGCGACCACGCGGCGGGTGCGCTCGCTGTCGACCCAGGCGCCGCTCTGCTTGCCGGCGCGGGCGTACAGGTCCAGGTAGAGGTAGCCGATCAGGTCGCCCTTGGGGCTTTCGACGCGCACGCCGCGCACGTCGGCATGCCACGACGACACCGGCGTTTCCGCCAGGCGCACGTCGAACAGCGTCTCGATGACCTCGAACAGGCCGGACAGCACGCGCGGTTCGGTGAAGTATTGCTTCACCTCGTCTTCGGAATAGGCGTAGCGCGATTCGCGCAGGCGCTCGGAGGCATAGGCCACGTCCCAGGGTTGCAGCTCGGCCAGGCCGAGTTCGGCGGCGGCGTAGGCCTTCAGCTCGGCCAGGTCGCGCTGGGCATACGGTTTGGCGCGCGCGGCCAGGTCGCGCAGGAAGGTGGTGACCTCCTTGGCGTCGCGCGCCATGCGCGTCTGCAGGCGCAGCGCGGCGAAGGTGCCCAGGCCCAGCAGGGTGGATTCCTCGGCGCGCAGCGACAGCAGTTCCTCGATCAGGGGCGAGTTGTCGAACCGGGCGTCGCCCTGTTCCGACGCCACCGTGCCGTAGCCGCGGTACAGCGCCTCGCGCAGCGAGCGGTCCTGCGCGTACTGCATGACGGGCAGGTAGCAGGGCATCTTCAGCGTCAGCTTCCAGCCCGGCTTGCCGTCTTCCTCGGCGGCGGCGCGGGCGGCGGCCCGCACGTCGGCGGGAATGCCGGCCAGGCGGGCCTCGTCCTCGATCAGCAGCGACCAGGCGTCGATGGCGTCCAGCACGTTCTCGGAGAATTTCTGCGAGGCCTGCGCCTCGCGGTCGGAAATGGCGGCGTAGCGCTCGCGGTCGGCGCCGCGCAGCTCGACGCCGCTCAGGCGGAAGTCGCGCAGGGCCATCTCGACGATGCGGCGGCGCACCGGCGACCACGACGCGAAATCGGGCGCGGCGGCCAGGCGCTGGTACTGCTGGTACAGGCCTTCGTGCAGGCCGACCCAGGTCGAGAACTCGGTCACCAGCGGCAGCGCGGCGTTGTAGGCCTCGCGCAGTTCGGGCGTGTTGACGACGGCGTTCAGGTGGCCGGCCACCGACCAGGCGCGCCACAGCCGCTCGGACGCGGTATCCAGCGGCTCGACCACGGCTTCCCAGGTGGGCGCCAGCGCCGGATCGGCGGCGCGGTCCACGGCCTGGCGGGCGATGCCCAGCAGTTCCTCGATGGCGGGCACCACGTGGGCGGGCTTGACCGCCTGGTAGTCGACCAGTTCTGAGACGGGGGCGAGCAAGGGATTCTGGGTCATGGTGTTACCAATAGCGTGAGAGGAGGGCGGGCAGCACGCGAGCGCGCCGGCAGGCATAAGGATCAGGTTGGGGCGGCAGGCCGAAAAGCAAGGGCAGGCCCTGGGCGCGCCCGGTCTCGCGCACCGCGCCCAGAGACGACTGTGGGTTTGCCCCGTCCCCCGGAAGGGCGCGGGGCAAACCCACAAGGGTGCCACGGCGGGGCGCGGGACCGGTCTTCAGGCCGCGGCCCGTTCCGCCGCTTCGACGGTGTTGACCAGCAGCATGGCGATGGTCATGGGGCCGACACCGCCCGGCACGGGCGTGATGGCGCCGGCCACCTGGCTGGCGGAGGCGAAGTCGACGTCGCCGCACAGCTTGCCGTCGGCGCCGCGGTTGATGCCCACGTCGATGACGACCGCGCCGGGCTTGATCATCGAGCCGTCGATCATGCCGGGCTTGCCGGTGGCCACCACCAGCACGTCGGCGCGGCGGGTCTGGGCCGCCAGGTCGCGCGTCTTGGAGTTGCAGATGGTGATGGTGGCGCCGGCGGCCAGCAGCAGCATGGCCATGGGCTTGCCGACGATGTTGCTGGCGCCGACGATCACGGCCTCGGCGCCGCGCAGGGCCACGCCTTCCGATTCCAGCATCTTCATGACGCCATAGGGCGTGCAGGGGCGGAACAGCGGCTGGCCGGTCATCAGCAGGCCGGCGTTGCTGACGTGGAAGCCGTCCACGTCCTTCTCGGCGGCGATGGCTTCGATGACCTTGTGCGCGTCCATGTGCTTGGGCAGCGGCAGCTGCACCAGGATGCCGTGGATGGACGGATCGCGGTTCAGCTTGTCGATGCGGGCCAGCAGTTCGGCCTCGGTCATGTCGGCGGGGTACTGTTCCTTGACGGAATGCAGGCCGGCCTTCTCGCACGCCGCGACTTTATTGCGCACGTACACCTGGGAGGCGGGGTCTTCGCCCACCAGCACCACGGCCAGGCCGGGGCGGGTGCCCTTGGCGGCCAGGGCGGCGACGCGTTGGGCGACTTCTTCGCGAATGCGCTGCGACAGGGCGGCGCCGTCGATGATCCTAGCGGTCATGCGTGCGCCTCGGGTTTGGCCAGGGCCACTTTCATGAGATCGGCAACGGTGGTCACTTCAAGTTTTTCCATGATGTTGGCGCGGTGCGCCTCGACGGTCTTGATGCTGATGCCCAGGTCGTCGGCGATCTGCTTGTTCAAGCGGCCGGCGACGATGCGCTCCAGCACCTGCTGCTCGCGCGCGGTCAGGCGCGCCAGCATGGCTTCGTGGTCTTTCTGGGCCTGGTGCTTGCTCACGCGCTGCGTGGCCTGCTCCAGCATGCGCGCCACGATTTCGCGCAGATCGGATTCGTTGAACGGCTTCTCGAGGAAGTCGACGGCGCCCTTCTTCATGGTCGACACGGCCATCGGCACGTCGCCGTGGCCGGTGATGAAGACGATGGGCAGGGGGGCGTTGCGGGCGATCAGCTGTTCCTGCAGCTCCAGGCCGCTCATGCCGGGCATGCGCACGTCGGCGATCAGCACGCCGATCTGGCTGGCGTCGTAGTCTTCCAGGAACGACTCGCCGCTGGCGTAGGCGCGGACGCGGTAGCCGTTGGCTTCAAGCAGCCAGCGCAGCGAATCGCGGACCGCTTCGTCGTCATCAACAATAAATACCGTGCTCGACAGGTGGGGCGTGTTCATGCGTGCAACTCCTCTGACTGGTCATTCTGGGCCTGCGTCTGGGACGCAGCGCAGGGCAGGGTAAAGCGGAAAATAGTACCGCCGGCGGGGTTCGGGTCCGCCCACAGGCGGCCGTGGTGCGATTCGATAATGGTACGGCAGATATTCAGCCCCATGCCCAGGCCCTGGGTCTTGGTGCTGAAGAAGGGTTCGAACAGGCGTTCCGGCTCGGCCAGGCCGTGGCCACGGTCGACCACCGCCACCTCGATGTGCTGCTCGTGCAGGATCACGGCCACCTTGAGCTCGTCGGACTCGCTCTTTTCCATGGCTTCCAGGCCGTTCTTGAGCAGGTTCAGCAGCACCTGTTCGATCAGGATCGGGTCGGCCAGCACGTCCGGCGCATTCGACGGCACGAAGCTGTCGATGCGGATGCGGCGCTTGCGGGCGTCGATCTCGGCGAAACCGATGGCGTTGTCGACGATGCGGCCGATCGCCACGCGCTGGCGGCGCGGCTCGCTGCGCTTCACGAATTCGCGGATGCGGCTGATGATCTTGCCGGCGCGCTCGGCCTGCGAGGCGGCCTTTTCCAGCGCCGGCAGCAGCATGTTGGGGCTGGTGTGGCCGGCCTTGACCAGGGCCACCGCGCCCATGCTGTAGTTGGCGATGGCGGTCAGCGGCTGGTTCAGTTCGTGCGCCAGCGACGAGGCCATCTCGCCCATGGTGGTCAGGCGGCTGGTGAGCTGGATCTTTTCCTGCTGCACGCGCGAGGCTTCCTCGTGGGTGCGGCGCTCGGTGATGTCGCGCGCCACCTGCATGCGCACGCGGCGGCCGTCGGTCCAGGCCAGCATGCGGTGGTGCACTTCGAACCAGCGCTGCACCGAGGGCGCGAAGACTTCCACGGATTCATCCGTGAAGCGGCCGCGGCGGCCGGCCAGCAGCTCGTCGTGGCCGCCGGTCTGGGCGCCGAACACGCGGCGGTAGGTGCGGTTGGCGAACAGCAGCTCCAGGCCGTCGTGGGTGTCGGCGGTGACCGAGATGGCGTCGTCCAGGCCTTCCAGCACCGTCATGAAGCGCTCGTGCGCGGCGGTCAGGGCCTCGCGGATGCGCTTGGGCTCGGTGATGTCGGTCATCGACGTCATCCAGCCGATCTGGTTGCCGTTGGGGTCGAGCAGCGGCGATACGTACATGCGCGCCGTGAAGCGCGAGCCGTCGCGGCGCTGGGCCTCGACTTCCAGGCCGCTGCTGGGCGTCTTGCCGGACATCAGCACGTCCAGGGTGTGCTGGTGCTGTTCATGGCGGCCCGGCACCCAGTAGGGGAAGGGCGGGCTGCGGCCGATCAGGTCGGCCTCGTTCCAGCCGATCATGCGGCAGAAGGCCGGATTGACGTAGGCGATGCGGCCTTCCATGTCCAGCACGCGCATGCCGGTCGACATGGAGTTCTCCATGGCGCGGCGGAAACCGGTCTCGGCGATCAGGGCGGCCTCGGCGGCGGAACGGAAGCGTGTATAGCGCCACAGCATCAGCAGGCTGATGACGATCACGCAAGACAGCGCCAGCACCACCCAGATCAGGCGCTGCTGCCGCATTTCCTGGTCGATGGTCACGAACATGACGCTGTCGTCATGGATGCGCTGCAACCAGAAGAACACCCCCATCACACAGATATAGAGGATCAGCACCATCGCGGGCGTGACCCAGTACACCCCGCGTCGGCGCGTGCGGGCGTGGTCGTGGAACGGCGTGGGTATATTGGACTTGGGCGCGCTGGACATGGAGTTCGGGCCGGATAGGCCGGGCATTTTTCATCGCCGGGCCGCCTCAAGATGAAAACGGCCCCGCGGGGCTGCAAGCCGAAGGCGCGGCGTGGGGGGCATTTTAATGCGTGTCGGAACGGAATTGCCGGGAATCAAGCCGGACAGGCGGATGATCGGCTAAAAAAGTGGGGAATATCGCTTTAAGCTTCTGTTCATGTTTTCGCATTATGAAATGCCGTACCGCAACATGAAATTTTCCTTGCGACCGGTTAATCTTCTTTCTTAGAATGCCGGCTGATAGGGAAACCGCTCCCGAGTAGCTGGTCTCTAGCACAACACCCCGACCCATGCATGGCATGGTAGCCCGGATGATCCCGACTACCATGGCATGTCCGCGAGTAGATAAATAAGCGGGTGCGGTCACGAACGAACCCCAACAGGAGACACACGATGTCCTCTTTCGCCCAGGCTGGCGCCGTGCAGGCTGCCAACGACGAAGACACCCTAGAAACCCAGGAGTGGCTCGAAGCCCTGGCGGCAGTCCTTGATCGCGAAGGACCGCAGCGCGCGCACTACCTGCTGGAACGCCTGATCGACGAAGCCCGTCGTTCCGGCGCCCACATCCCGTTCTCGCCGAATACCGCTTACGTCAACACGATTCCGCCCGGCCTGGAGCCGGCGCACCCGGGCAACCTGGAACTGGAATCGCGCATCCGCTCGTACGTGCGCTGGAACGCCATGGCCATGGTGGTCAAGGCCAACAAGCACAATCCGCCGGACGGCGGCGACCTGGGCGGCCACATCGCCTCGTTCGCCTCGCTGGCCACCATGATCGGCTGCGGCCAGAACCACTTCTGGCACGCCGAAGACGAAAACCACGGCGGCGACCTGGTCTACTTCCAGGGCCACACCTCGCCCGGCATGTACGGCCGCGCCTACCTCGAAGGCCGCCTGACCGAAGACCAGCTGAACCACTTCCGCCAGGAAGTGGACGGCAAGGGCCTGTCCTCGTACCCGCATCCGAAGCTGATGCCGGACTTCTGGCAGTTCCCCACGGTGTCGATGGGCCTGGGCCCGCTGATGGCCATCTACCAGGCCCGTTTCCTCAAGTACCTGCACGCCCGCGGCATCGCCGACACCAGCAAGCGCAAGGTCTGGGTGTTCTGCGGCGACGGCGAAATGGACGAACCCGAGTCGCTCGGCGCCATCGCCCTGGCGGCCCGTGAAAAGCTCGACAACCTGATCTTCGTCATCAACTGCAACCTGCAGCGCCTGGACGGCCCGGTGCGCGGCAACGGCAAGATCATCCAGGAACTGGAAGGCGACTTCCGCGGTTCGGGCTGGAACGTGATCAAGCTGATCTGGGGCGGCTACTGGGATCCGCTGCTGGCGCACGACAAGGAAGGCATCCTGCGCAAGATCATGGAAGAAACCGTCGACGGCGAGTACCAGGCGTACAAGGCCAACGACGGCAAGTTCGTGCGCGAGCATTTCTTCGGCAAGCACCCCAAGCTGCTGGAAGCCGTGTCGCGCATGAGCGACGAAGACATCTGGCGCCTGAACCGTGGCGGCCATGATCCGCACAAGGTCTACGCCGCGTTCGACGCCGCCTCCAAGCATGAAGGCCAGCCGACCGTGATCCTGGCCAAGACCATCAAGGGCTACGGCATGGGCCACGTGGGCCAGGCCAAGAACCCGACCCACCAGCAGAAGAAGCTGGAACTGGACTCGATCCGCGAATTCCGCGACCGCTTCGGCATCCCCATCCCGGACGACAAGCTGGCCGACCTGCCGTACTTCAAGCCGGCCGACGACTCGCCCGAAATGAAGTACCTGCACGAGCGCCGCGCCGCGCTGGGCGGCTACCTGCCGCGCCGCCGCGCCAAGGCCGACGAACAGCTCAAGGCGCCGGCGCTGGACGCCTTCAAGGCCGTGTTGGAACCCACCGCCGAAGGCCGTGAGATCTCCACCACCCAGGCCTTCGTGCGCATCCTGAACCAGGTGCTGCGCGACAAGCAGCTGGGTCCGCGCGTCGTGCCGATCCTGGCCGACGAATCGCGCACCTTCGGCATGGAAGGCCTGTTCCGCCAGATCGGCATCTACGCGCCGGAAGGCCAGAAGTACACCCCGGTCGACAAGGACCAGGTCATGTACTACAAGGAAGCGGCCGACGGCCAGCTCCTGCAGGAAGGCATCAACGAAGCGGGCGCGATGAGCTCGTGGATCGCGGCGGCCACGTCGTACTCCTCGAACAACCGCATCATGATCCCGTTCTTCATCTACTACTCGATGTTCGGGTTCCAGCGCATCGGCGACCTGGCCTGGGCGGCCGGCGACATGCAGGCGCGCGGCTTCCTCTTGGGCGGCACCGCCGGGCGCACCACGCTCAACGGCGAAGGCCTGCAGCACGAAGACGGCCACAGCCACATCCTGGCTTCGACCATCCCCAACTGCGTCTCGTACGACCCGACCTTCGGCCACGAACTGGCCGTGATCATCCAGCATGGCCTCAAGCGCATGGTGGAAGACCAGGAAAACGTCTACTACTACCTGACGGTGATGAACGAAAACTACCCGCAGCCTGGCCTGACCGCCGGCGACGAGGAAGGCATCATCAAGGGCATGTACAAGCTCAAGTCGCACGGCAAGGGCAAGAACCGCGTGCAGCTGATGGGCTCGGGCACGATCCTGCGCGAAGTCATGGCGGCCCAGGAACTGCTGGAAGCCGACTGGGGCGTGGCCTCGGACCTGTGGAGCGTCACCAGCTTCACCGAACTGCGCCGCAACGGCCTGGACGCCGAGCGCCACAACATGCTGCACCCCGACGAGAAGAAGCCGCAGGTGGCCTACGTCACGGAACAGCTGGCCAAGACGGAAGGCCCGATCATCGCGTCGACCGACTACATGAAGCTGTTTGCGGACCAGATCCGTCCGTTCGTGCCCAAGGGCCGCGAATACAAGGTGCTGGGCACCGACGGTTTCGGCCGTTCGGATTTCCGCGCCAAGCTGCGCGAGCACTTCGAAGTGGACCGCCACTTCGTCGTGGTCGCCGCGCTGCGCGCGCTGGCCGACGAAGGCAAGGTGCCGGTTGCCAAGGTGGCCGAAGCCATCAAGAAGTACGGCATCAACCCGAACAAAGCCAACCCGCAATACGCCTGAGGGTAAAGAGACATGAGCAACGTCGTGCAAATCAAGGTTCCCGACATCGGCGACTTCAAGGAAGTGGAAGTCATTGAAGTGCTGGTGGCGGTGGGCGACACGATCAAGGCCGAGCAGAGCCTGATTACCGTCGAATCCGACAAGGCCTCGATGGAAATCCCCGCCTCGCAGGGCGGGGTGGTGAAGTCGATCGCGGTCAAGGTCGGCGACAAGGTCGCCGAAGGCGCCGTGGTGCTCGAGGTGGAAGCGGCCGACGCCGCCGCCCCGGCCGCCAAGGAAGAACCCAAGGCCGAGGCGCCCAGGCAGGCTGCCGCCGCCGCGCCCGCCGCCAAGGCCGAGGCTGCCGCGCCGGCCGCCAGCAGCGGTCCGGTCGAGATCGAAGTGCCGGACATCGGCGACTTCAAGGAAGTGGAAGTCATCGAAGTCATGGTCGCCGTGGGCGACACCATCAAGGCCGAGCAGAGCCTGATCACCGTCGAGTCCGACAAGGCCTCGATGGAGATCCCGGCCTCGCAGGGCGGGGTGGTCAAGGAAGTGAAGGTCAAGGTCGGCGACAAGGTCGCCAAGGGCTCGGTCGTGGTCGTGGTTGAAGGCAGCGCGCCCGCCGCCGCGGCCGCGCCGGCCGCCAACGCCGAAGCCGCGCCGGCCAGGTCGGAAGCCCCGGCCGCCAAGGCGGAAGCGCCCGCGGCCCCGGCCACGCCCGCCGTCGGCTCGCGCCCGGCCCCGGCCGCCGCGCTGGAAGACGCCAACCTCAAGCCCGGCCAGCTGCCGCACGCCTCGCCGTCGGTGCGCAAGTTCGCCCGCGAACTGGGCGTGAACCTGAGCAAGGTCAAGGGCACCGGTCCCAAGGACCGCATCACCGCCGACGACGTGCGCGGTTTCGTCAAGACCGCGCTGGCCTCGGGCGCCGCCCCGGCCGCCGCCGGCGGTTCGGCCGATGGCGCCGCGCTGGGCCTGCTGCCGTGGCCCAAGGTCGACTTCACCAAGTTCGGCCCGATCGAAGCCAAGCCGCTGTCGCGCATCAAGAAGATCTCCGGCGCGAACCTGCACCGCAACTGGGTCATGATCCCGCACGTCACCAACAACGACGAAGCGGACATCACCGACCTGGAAGCGCTGCGCGTCACGCTGAACAAGGAAAACGAGAAGTCGGGCATCAAGGTCACGATGCTGGCCTTCCTGATCAAGGCCGTGGTCGCGGCCCTGAAGAAGTTCCCCGAGTTCAACGCCTCGCTGGACGGCGACAACCTGGTGCTCAAGCAGTACTACCACATCGGCTTTGCCGCCGATACTCCCAACGGGCTGGTGGTGCCGGTGATCCGCGATGCCGACAAGAAGGGCATCCTGCAGATCGCCCAGGAAATGACCGACCTGTCCAAGAAGGCGCGCGAAGGCAAGATCTCGCCCGCCGAAATGCAGGGCGGCTGCTTCTCGATCTCGTCGCTGGGCGGTATCGGCGGCACGTCGTTCACGCCCATCATCAATGCGCCCGAAGTGGCCATCCTGGGCGTGTCGCGTTCGTCGCACAAGCCCGTCTGGGACGGCAAGCAGTTCGTGCCGCGCCTGATCGTGCCGCTGTCGCTGTCCTATGACCACCGCGTCATCGACGGCGCCGCCGCTGCCCGCTTCAACGCCTATCTCGGCGCCTTGCTGGCCGACTTCCGCCGCATCGCGCTGTAAACGGGGAGCCCCATGAGCAATACCGTTCAAATCAAAGTGCCGGACATCGGTGACTTCAAGGAAGTCGAGGTCATCGAGGTGCTGGTCGCCGTGGGCGATACGATCAAGGCCGAGCAGAGCCTGATCACGGTCGAGTCCGACAAGGCCTCGATGGAAATTCCCGCCTCCACGGGCGGCGTGGTCAAGTCCATCAACGTCAAGGTCGGCGACAAGGTCGCCGAAGGCTCGGTGGTCCTGGAAGTCGAGGCGTCCGACGCCGCACCGGCCGCCAAGCAAGCGCCCAAGGCTGACGCGCCGAAGGCCGAAGCCCCCAAGGCCGAGGCCAAGCCGGCCGCAGCGGCCCCCGCCGCCGCGACCTTCAAGGGCTCGGCCGACGCCGAATACGACATGCTGGTGCTGGGCGCGGGCCCCGGCGGCTATTCGGCCGCCTTCCGCGCCGCCGACCTCGGCCTGTCCGTGGTGCTGGTCGAACGCTACGCCACGCTGGGCGGCGTCTGCCTGAACGTGGGCTGCATCCCGTCCAAGGCGCTGCTGCACAACGCCGCCATCATCGACGAGGCGCGCGAGCTGGCCGCCCACGGCATCAGCTTCGGCGAGCCCAAGATCGACCTGGACAAGCTGCGCGGCTACAAGGACAGCGTGGTCGCCAAGCTGACCGGCGGCCTGGCCGGCATGGCCAAGGCGCGCAAGGTCACCGTGGTGACCGGCGTGGGCGAATTCGCCGATGCCAACCACCTGGCGGTCAAGGGCGCCGACGGCAAGTCGCAGACCATCCGCTTCAAGCAGGCCATCATCGCCGCCGGCAGCCAGTCGGTGAAGCTGCCGTTCCTGCCGCAGGACGAGCGCATCGTCGATTCCACCGGCGCCTTGCTGCTGCGTGAAATCCCCAAGAAGATGCTGATCATCGGCGGCGGCATCATCGGCCTGGAAATGGGCACGGTGTATTCCACGCTGGGCGCGCGCCTGGACGTGGTGGAAATGCTGGACGGCCTGATGCAGGGCGCCGACCGCGACCTGGTCAAGGTCTGGCAGAAGAAGAACGCCGGCCGCTTCGACAACATCATGCTCAAGACCAAGACGGTCGGCGCGGAAGCCAGGAAAGACGGCATCTACGTCACCTTCGAGGGCGAGGGCGCGCCGAAGGAACCGCAGCGCTACGACCTGGTGCTCCAGGCCGTGGGCCGCAGCCCCAACGGCAAGAAGATCGGCGCCGACAAGGCGGGCGTGGCCGTGACCGACCGCGGTTTCATCGAGGTCGATCGCCAGATGCGCACCAACGTGCCGCACATCTTCGCCATCGGCGACATCGTCGGCCAGCCGATGCTGGCGCACAAGGCGGTGCATGAAGGCCACGTGGCGGCCGAAGCCGCCGCCGGCCAGAAGTCGTTCTTCGACGCCCGCGTGATTCCGTCGGTGGCCTACACCGATCCGGAAGTGGCTTGGGTCGGCCTGACCGAAGACGAAGCCAGGAAGCAGGGCATCAAGGTCGAGAAGGGCGTGTTCCCGTGGGCCGCCTCCGGCCGCGCCATCGCCAACGGCCGCGACGAAGGCTTCACCAAGCTGCTGTTCGACGCCGAGACGCACCGCATCCTGGGCGGCGGCATCGTCGGCACCCATGCCGGCGACCTGATCAGCGAAGTGGCGCTGGCCGTGGAAATGGGCGCGGACGTCATCGACATCGCCAAGACCATCCACCCGCACCCGACCCTGGGCGAATCGGTGGGCATGGCGGCCGAAGTGGCCGAAGGCGTGTGCACCGACCTGCCGCCGATGAAGAAGAAGTAGATCGCCGGGGCTTGCCGGATCTTCGGATCCGGACGCCGGCACCGCAGCCCGAAGCGCCCAACGGCCTTCGGGCTGTTTTCATTGGGGTCCCCTTGCCGTGACGCCCGCGATCACTGCGCGCAGGGCGAGGCGCGAGCCGCGAACCACCCGCCGGCCGGGCCATGATTGGTACGGTTTTCTGGATAATCTATCCGGTCGCACCCGGCTGATCCGGCCCGCGCGGCTGCCTAGAATCGAATCTCCATCGACACATGCGGGAGATTTTCCATGGCAGACCATTCCATCAAGGGCAAAGTCGTACTGATCGCCGGGGGCGCCAAGAACCTGGGCGGCTTGATCGCCCGCGACCTGGCGCAGCACGGCGCCAAGGCCGTCGCCATCCACTACAACAGCGCGGCGTCCAAGGCAGACGCCGACGCCACCGTGGCCGCGATCCAGGCCGCCGGCGCCAAGGCGGTGGCGCTGCAGGCCGACCTGACCACCGCCGGCGCGGTCGAGAAGCTGTTCGCCGACGCGGTGGCGGCGGTGGGCCGGCCCGACATCGCCATCAATACCGTCGGCAAGGTCTTGAAGAAGCCGCTGACCGAGATCAGCGAGGCCGAGTACGACGAGATGAGCGCGGTCAACGCCAAGACGGCCTTCTTCTTCCTGAAAGAGGCTGGCCGCCACGTCAACGACAACGGCAAGGTCTGCACCCTGGTGACCTCGCTGCTGGGCGCGTTCACGCCGTTCTACGCCGCCTATGCCGGCACCAAGGCGCCGGTCGAGCACTACACCCGCGCGGCCTCCAAGGAGTTCGGCGCGCGCGGCATTTCGGTCACGGCGGTCGGGCCGGGCCCGATGGATACGCCGTTCTTCTATCCGGCCGAAGGCGCCGACGCGGTGGCGTACCACAAGACCGCCGCCGCGCTGTCGCCGTTCTCCAAGACCGGCCTGACCGACATCGAGGACGTGGTGCCGTTCATCCGCCACCTGGTCAGCGACGGTTGGTGGATCACTGGCCAGACCATCCTGATCAACGGCGGCTACACCACCAAGTAACCATCGAGCCCCGGGCCGCCGCCCGCGCGCCGGTTTGGGGCGTGCCTGGCGACGCGTGCTGGGCGAAGCGTGCTGGGCGAAGCCGCCGTCGGATGCCCGCGACGGCTGCCGGAGCGGCTATGCTGTCACGGGCGGCGGGGTGCCGCCGGCACTGCCGCAAACCGGGGGAGCATGGACAGGTTCGAACAGTATCGCGTCTTCGCGCAAGTGGCGGAGATGGGCAGTTTCATCAAGGCCGCCAACGCGCTGGAGCTGCCGCGCGCTTCCGTCTCGGCCGCCGTCCAGCAGCTGGAAGCGCAACTGGGCGCGCGACTGCTGCACCGGACCACGCGCCAGGTGCGCCTGACCGCCGATGGCGCCCAGTTGCTGGAGCGCTTGCGGCCGCTGCTGTCCGAAGTCGAGGACATCGACCACCTGTTCCAGCAAAGCCAGCGCCAGGTGTCCGGCCGGCTCAACGTCGACGTGCCCAGCCGCATCGCGCGCCGCCTGGTGGCGCCGGCGCTGCCGGGCCTGCTGCGGCGCCACCCCCGATTGCAACTGGCGCTGGGGTCCAGCGACCGCGCCATCGACCTGATCCAGGAAGGCGTCGACTGCGCGGTGCGCGTCGGCGCGCTGCACGACAGCAGCTTGGTGTCGCGGCCGCTGGGCAATATCGGCCTGGTCAATTGCGCCAGTCCCGCCTATCTGCGCGACCAGGGCGTGCCCCATGCGCCGGACGAATTGCCGGCGGGGCATTGGATGGTGGGCTACGCCTCGCCCACCACGGGGCGCGAACTACCCTGGGAGGTGGTGGCCGACGACGGCGGCCGCCGGCTCATCGCGGTGCCCAGCCGGGTGGTGGTGAACAACGCCGAAAGCTATATCGCCTGCTGCCTGGCGGGCCTGGGGCTGATCCAGATTCCGCGCTTCGACGTGCAGGACCTGCTGGAAGCGGGCGAACTGGTGGAAGTCATGCCGGCGCATCGCGCCGCGCCCATGCCGGTGGCATTGCTGTATCCGCACCGGCGGCAGCGTTCGCGCCGGTTGGCGGTGTTCCTGGAGTGGTTCGAGGAATTGATGCGCAGGCACCTGGAGGCCTGACGGCGTGAGCCGGGGCTGACAGGGGAGGCGAAAGGGGGCGCGAAAGGGCGGCGCGAAAGGGTTGCGCACGAAGAGGGCGCGCCAAAGCGAAGGGAGCGCGGCAATCGTTGCCGCGCGCCAGGGCGATTTATGCCTGGGTATTGATGCGGGTGCCGATCTTGCCGTCGATGGCGACGACCGGCAGGGACTGCATCAGCGTGGCGACCGTGTCGGCCTGGGCGTTGATGGCTTTCTTGGTGACGCGGGCCTGGACTTCCTGCATCAGCTGCGCATCACGCATGGCCAGGCCGGTGTTCACGGTGTTGCTGACGGAAAGATCCATGGTGGGGAGTCCTGTGAGGCTTGCCGGACGGCGTCCGGGACAGATGGATTATGCGTGATTATTGCGTACTTCAACGTCTCGCGGTGAAATTCTCGGACGAAGATTGCGCAGGGTCAGGGTTGGGCCGGGCACTCCTTGACGGCGCCCCAGCCCTGGTTCGGGCCGCAATACAGCTTGCGCGCCGCCCAGGCGCAATCGGGGCGTTCGAAAAAACCCAGCGTGGCGCAGCGCGCCAGTTCGGCTTTCAGGTTGTCGACCCAGGCATGCGGATTCTCGGCGGGGATCTCGGTGATGCGCAACGTGGGCTTGGGCATGGCGGGGCTGTCCGCGTGTGGAGCGGCGCCTTCGCGGGCCGGGATGGCGGCTGCGGCGGGCGCCGCGCTCGCGGCGGACTGGCCCTGGGTGTGCGGCGTCGGCGCGGCGTCGTCAGGCGACGGCGCGGCGGAAGGGGGACGCTGTCCGTGGCGCCCGGCTGCGGCGGGGGCGCATCGGCGGTGCGCGGCGCAATCGGAGCCGCGGGCGAGCGCGGGTCCGACGGCCGGGCGGCCTCCGGTCCCACGCCCGGCGGCGCGCCCAGGGGTACGCGCACCGGACCGGCGGCGGATGCGCCCGTGCGCCCGGCATCGGGCGTGCTCCAGGAAACCACCAACAGCACCAGGGCGCCATAGATCGCCAGGGTGTAGAGCACCGTCAGCGTGGCGTAGCCCACCCGTTTGCCGGTGATCGGCGTGGCGTCTTCACGCCCCAGCAGGCTGCGCCAGCCGACCAGGGCGGCGCCGGGCGCGCTGATCAGCCACCAGCCCAGCCGCTTGAGCGGGCCGGGACGGCGCGGGATCGAAGCCTGGACCTGCGCGGCCAGCAGTTCGCGCAAGGCGCGGTTTTCTTCGCGCAGGCGCTGGGTGTGGGGGTCCACCGGCGCCTGGTCGTCTTGATCCGTGGTGCCGTCATGCCGCGTAGCGAGTGGATCGGGAGGCGTGGTGGTCATATTACGAAAAATATAGATACAAAAGCGTGCGAGGGCAATTATGAAGGCCCGCGGCGTGTCTCAAAAAAGCGAGAAGGTGGCAAAAAGCCACCTTCCACGATCGCTTGGAAGCCCGGGCGATTCGTGGGCCCGGTGCGCAGCGGCAGTCCACGCGCGCGCAACGGCGCAAGCGCGGCCGGGAACGAAGGAGGTGCGGGGAATGAGGCGCCGAAAGCGTGCAAACCGCGGCCCGATGGCGCGTTGCCGCCGGCCTTGGGGCGGGACCTTGGGGAGGCGTAAATGCAAACAAGCCGGCTTGCGCCGGCTTGTTGTGCGGCCGGGTGCGAGGCACCCGGCGCGGGAGGCGGGCAGGGCGTGCCTTGCGGCCCGCGTTGCCCAACCGTCAGGCGTTGCGGCGTGATTAACGCAGCAGCGACAGAACGGTTTGCGGCACTTGGTTGGCTTGCGCCAGAACCGAAGTGCCAGCCTGTTGCAGGATCTGAGCCTTCGACATGTTCGACACTTCCGTGGCGTAGTCCGCGTCTTGAATACGCGAGCGGGCCGACGACAGGTTGTTCACGACGTTGTTCAGGTTGGCGATGGTCGATTCCAGGCGGTTCTGCACAGCACCCAGTTCGCCCGTCAGCTTGTCCAGCTTGGTGAAGGCCGAGTCCAGCGTCTTGAGCGGGTCGGTGGTCTTGTCGCCCTTGCTGGTGGTTTCGAACGTCATCTTGCCGGCGCTGTTGATGAACAGCTGCTTGCCAATGCTGTCGGCGTTGGGATCGACGCCGGTGGCGACGTCCGCGGCGGCGCCAGCCTTGGTGTACGTGTTGCCGCCCGCGATGGCCTGGATCTTGCCCGAGATCTGGTCGAATTCGAAGCGTTGAACCGTCTTGGACGTGGTCGACAGTTCCTGCTTGTCGTTGACGTACAGGTTCTGGCCACCTTGCTGCACCAGGCCGTTTTCGTCCACCACGACGGTTGCGGACAACACACCCGAACCCATGGTGATGGTGGCGGTCTTGGTCGCGCCCAGGCCGTCGATGGCGCTGAGCACTTCGGCGGTGGTGGCGGTCGTCTGGAACGAGATGTCCGCGGTACCGGTCGCTTGGCTCTTGTACGTCGTGCCGTTGACGGTCAGTTGGACACCCGCAGCGGTGCCGGCGGTGCCCATGAAGCCCGTCAGGTTGGCTACGGTCGCCTGGTTCCAGTTACCGCCGTTGTCGGTGGTCGACAGGTTGCCGGCGGTGTCGTAGTACAGCGCATTGCCATTGGCATCGGAAATCTTGCCGTCGGAGGCGATCTGGATGCTGACTTCCTGCGTATTGTTCTTGTACGTGGCGGTGGCCGGCGTGGAGCCGATCTTGCTTGTGATCGCCGTGGCGACGTTGGCGCCCGTATCCACCTTGTTGTAGGTGAAGTTGCCGGCGGCGGCATCGTACTTGTAGACGGTGGTCGCAGTGGCTCCCTGGACCGAAACGGTGTTGCCGTCGCTCAGCTTGCCCAGCACATCAGCGGCCGAAGCGCTGGTGTTCTTGGTGGTGACGTCGTATTGGTTGGGCTGGCCAGGCACAGCGCCGACGTTCGGGCCGGTCAGGTCGTTGACGTTGGCGGCGCGGTTCTGCACAACGCCCTTGCCGTTGACGTTGAAGCCGTCCAGGCCCAGCGTCTTGACGCTGATTTCGGTCAGGTTCAGGGTGATGGTTTCACCGTCGTTGGCGCCGACTTGCAGGGTCAGCGGCTTGGCCGAACCCGACAGGACCTTCACGCCGTTGAAGTCGGTTTGTTGCGAGATACGGTCGATGTCGGCCAGACGCTGGTTGATTTCGTCTTGCATCGAATCCAGCTGCTCTTGCGAGTAGCTGCCGTTGCCGGCCTGCACGGCCAGTTCGCGGACACGCTGCAGGTGGGTGTTGACTTCGGAGGCGGCGCCTTCCGTCGTCTGGGCCAGCGAGATGCCGTCGTTGGCGTTACGGGCGGCTTGGGTCAGGCCCTTGACGTTCGCGGTGAAGCGGTTGGCAATGGCCATGCCGGCGGCGTCGTCCTTGGCGCTGTTGATGCGCAGGCCCGACGACAGGCGTTCGATGGCGGTACCCAGGGCGGACTGGGACTTGTTCAGGTTGTTCTGGGCAACCAGCGACAAGTAGTTGGTGTTGATGACTGCAGCCATGTTTAGGCTCCCAAGAGAGAAAGGCTTCTTCAAACCGGGCAGCTAGGCCGCCCAACTGTGTAACGGGAATACGCATTTTTGGTGCGATAGTTCTTCCGTTGCCAGGATTACGGCGCCCCAGGATCGTTCTTTAGGGCAAAACTCAAGAATTCTCAAATTTTTTGGGGGCCGAGTCTGAAGAGGCCTCAATCGTCAGTGCAGCACCGCCATCTTTTGCAGATTGGCCAGGACTTGCTTGAGCAGATCCTGGGCGATCGCGTCCAGATTGGTCGCGTTCTTCACGGATTGGCCGCTGGGGTGCCGCAGCTTGTTGGCGGCCAGCGCGGTACGCAACTGATTGCGCAGCGCGACCAGGGTCTGCTTGCCGTCCAGCCGGTCCATGACGAACTTGATGATTTCGTCGGTGGGTGGATTCAATGTCTGGTGCCACAGGTTGTACGCGCCAACTTGCGTCTGCTGCGTCGCAAGCAGGGAGGCCAGGCCGGGGATGAGCCGGGGCTTGGCGGATATCCTGTCCTGGTACGGAGCCGGCTCCAGCCGATACTGCAAGGCGCCCATATTGAGCAGCGTCACCAGGTGCACATATATGGTCGTGTCCAGTTCTTCTTCGCTGAGTCCGGTGGCATGGGGGCGGACGAGGCTGCGTAATTCGGAAAAAGGAACGGTGGCCGGCCACGCCAGGCGCAGACGGTCGACCAGTGCGATGAGTCCTGGATCGGACGTCGTCAAGGTTTTTCCCGTGCGTCCTTGATAACGGTGTTCGCCCGGGGGCGAGTCCGCGGCGTCCGGGGGCGCCAGGTCCAGTAGCGCCGTGAAATGCATATCGGCAAATCCACTGGCTTCGGGTTGTTCCAGCGCGTTGGCCGCTTGGTCGGCATGGACAAGCAGGCTGCGTCGGAATTGGCGCCCGATCGCGATATCCAGAAATTGCTCGCGCACAGCACGGTCGAACCCTTGCGATACCTGTTGATGGTGCGCGGCAACGTGGTTGCCGTAGTTGGTCGATATCGACGTTTCCGGCATTGCATCAGCCAGATAGGCCAGGCGGTGTTGCTGTGCCTGGGCAACGAACTCCAGGAAGTAGCAGGGCGAATTTACCGCTTCCAGGTACTCGTGCTGTAGATAATGGTTGGGTTGTGAGCGCAAATGTTGGGCAAGGTGGCGTATCGCAATCGCTTGCGCATTGGATTCAGCTGTGCCGTGCTCCAGCATGGAGAGTATTTCCCGCGCTTTGGTCAGCTTTTCTGCGCTGGTGCTGGCGCCGAACGTGCCCAGCACGAGCGCGTCGCGCACCACCTCCGAGACTTTCCAACCGGGATAAGTGTTGTAGCTGATATACGCTACGCCGGCCGGCGCCAGATTCTCGCGGCAGACTCGCATGAGCCCCTCGCGAACCTCCGCGGGAATCCAACTGTAGACGCCGTGCGTGATGATGTAGTCGAACTGGCCGAAATCCGGGGTGATGTCTGTCAGGCTCATGGCGAGCAACTCGATATTGCGCAGCCCGAGCCGCTCGATGACCTGGCGGCCTTCCGACACCTGTGCCGAGGATAGGTCCACGCCGACGATTTTTGCGTCGGGGTGGGCAGCCGCGAAAGGCAGGAGATTGCCGCCCGCCGCGCATCCGATTTCCAGGACGCGCGCCTGATTGAGCGGCGGCGCCGCGTGTCCGAACAGATGGGCTACCGCCCGCAGTTGGCCTGGCGCGCTATGGGAGATGGCGTTTGAAACATAGGGCGTTTCGTCGTAGGCGTTGGAAATCGCCTGGTTCAACAGATCGGGTTCGGTCATCTTGGAGTCCGTGTCGAGGCGGCCGCAACTTTGGCCGCTTGGTCGCGCGCGTAGGCAAAGGCATTGTGCAGGCGACAGCCTATCAGCCGATGGTGGATGCGGAAGGCTTGAAAAAGGGCGGAAAGAGCCCGGGTTTCGGCAGGTCGGAGGCCGACCCAGACTGGTCCCGGATTTGTGCGGGCCACGGCGGCACGAACGTGCGCGGCTTCAGATGATCTGCGCGATCTGCCCTTCCTGGGGCAGGTCCTGCCAGGCCTGTTCGCGCAGCTTGGCGCGGATGCGGGCGGTGGCCTGCGAGCGCAGCTGGCAGACGCGGGCCTCGGTCACGTTCATGATCGCGCCGATTTCCTTCAGGTTCAGGCCTTGCTCGTAGCACAACGACAACAACAGCTTCTCGCGGTCGGGCAGCGAGTCGATGGCGTGGATCAGCGCCTGGCGGAAATCACCGGCCAGCAGGGAATCGAGCGGATTGCCGCTGGCCGCGCCGTGGTTCAGCGTGGCGGTCCAGTCGGACTGGCCGGAGCCCGAGCCCGTATCGGGTTCGGTCGCGAAATCCTCGTAGTGGACGATCTGCACACCCTGCGCGTCGTGCAGAAGCGTCTGATATTCGTTCAGCGGGATCTCCATCTGCTGGGCGATCTCGGCTTCCGTGGGCGCGCGCATCAGTCGCTGTTCCAGCGACTGGATGGCCTGTTCGATCTTGCGGGCCTTGGCGCGCACGCTGCGCGGCAGCCAATCCTGGCCGCGCAGCTCATCGAGCATGGCGCCGCGGATGCGGGTGGTGGCGTAGGTCTCGAACTGCGCGTCGGCCGTTTCCTGGTAACGCCGCACGGCGTCCAGCAGGCCGATCATGCCGGCCTGGATCAGGTCGTCCAGTTCGACGCTGGCGGGCAGCCGGGCGAGCAATTGCAGGGCCAGCTTCCGCACTAGCGGGGCATATTCGACCAAGCTGTCATCTGCGTGGGGCATTGCGGGAGTGTCAGGCGGTGTCCATCGTGACGCATTGTCGGTTGTTGTCAATTTGCGACATTGTCGACAAACGCGCGGCTGCGCTAAAGCTAGCAAGATTCTGTCATCGGCAAGGTGTCATTGTCGGTAAAAGACGGTATTTCATTCCTTAAAGCACGCAACGTTTTGAATGCTTATTTGCCAAATTGACGTACATTTGTGAGGACTTTCTATGTCAAGGTGTATCTAAAGTCTCAAGTTGCGCAATATCAACAAAGATTTGTCATATAAGTCATAGAAAATGACATGACCTGTGGTAAATTTTACTTAAATTGCGAACAAATGGTACATTTCGCATTAAAACAGGATGCAGCGGGCAGGGTGCAACAGATGTTGCCAAATGCTTTTGGTTATCAAGCCCCTTCGGTGGGATAGGGAATAGGGAGTCGGGCGTGCAACAAGTCGAAAATTCTTTGCTGGCAGATATCCGTGAAGTGAATCTGTCCTATCTACTTCTCGCGCAGCGCATGCTGCGCGATGACTATGCTGCATCGATGTTCCGCCTGGGTTTCAGCAACGAGGTTGCCGATATCCTGATGCGTCTTTCTCCGGCCCAGCTGGTGAAGCTGGCCAGCTCCAGCTCGCTCCTGTGCCGCTTCCGTTTCGATGACTACAGCCTGCTGTCTGCCCTGACGCACGACGTGCTGGGTGGTGCGCTGCAGCAAGCGCACGCGACGATCCTGCTGGCCAAGCAACCTGTTGAAGAACTGGCCTGACGGCCGGTCGACTCCCACTCGGATACGTGCAATGGCCACCAAGAGCGTTTCGCAGGAAGCGGATGACATCCTGCTAGCCAGCTCCATGATCACCCTGGGCGCGCGGCTGCAGGTGCTGGAGGCGGAAACCAGCCTCAGCCATGACCGCCTGGCCCGTCTCTACCGCGAAATCCGCGGCTGCTCGCCACCGAAGGGCATGCTGCCTTTTTCGGTCGACTGGTTCATGACCTGGTTGCCGAACATTCATTCGTCGTTGTTCTACAACGTGTATTCGTTCCTGAACGCGCGTACCAGCAGCAAGGGTATCCGCGCCATCATCGACGCCTACCGCTTGTATCTCGAGAACGCCGGCGTCGACAACGCCGAATCGGCCGAGCCGGTGCTCAGTTTCACCCGCGCCTGGATGCTGGTGCGGTTTTTCGACAGCGGCATGCTGCAACTTTCCGCCTGCCGCCAGTGCGGCGGGCATTTCATCGCGCATGCGCATGATCCCCAGTCGGATTTCGTGTGCGCGATCTGCCGTCCGCCACCCCGGGCCGGCAAGACCCGCGCCGCCGCCAAGGCGCGCGCGGGCAGCCGATCCGTGCCAGCCGTAGACGCCGCCCGTTCCTGAGCGGCGCGTCCAAATACATCAAAAGCCCTGGAAAACTCCCCGTAACCCGCCTTTTTGGGACGGGGGGAACAGGGGATCATTGACGCCGGTTTTAGACTTCGTTGGCAGGGGCCTGATGTGTTGATTGTTATCGGTTTTCTAGTGGTGATCGTGTCGGTCATCGGCAGCTTCGTAGCGCTGGGCGGCCACATGGGCGCGCTCTACCAGCCGTTCGAGTTGACGCTGATCTTCGGCGCGGCCTTCGGCGCCTTCCTGGCCGGCAACAGCAAGAAATCGCTGATGCTCGTCAAGAAGGCACTGCCCGACACGCTGAAAAGCTCGCGCTACGGCAAGGACGTCTATATGGAGCTCATGGCGCTCCTGTACGTGTTGCTGAACAAGGCGCGCCGCGAAGGCCTGATGGCGATCGAATCGCACATCGAGGATCCGGCCTCCAGTCCGATCTTCAGCGAGTATCCGCGCATCGCCAAGGACGAGAAGCTCATGGAGTTCATCACGGACTACCTGCGCATCATGATCAGCGGCAACATGAGCTCGTTCGAGATCGAAACGCTCATGGACGAGGAAATCGAAACCTACCGCCACGAACGTGAAGTGCCTGCCAGCATGATCCGGCAGATGGCCGACGGCCTGCCCGCGTTCGGTATCGTGGCCGCGGTGCTGGGCGTGATCAAGGCGCTGGCCGCCGTGGACCAGCCGCCCGCGATTCTCGGCGACCTGATCTCCAAGGCCATGGTCGGCACCTTCCTGGGCATCCTGCTGGCCTACGGCTTCGTCGGCCCGCTGGCCTCGCGCATCGAGCGCCGCACCGACGAGGCCATGAAGGTGCTGGAATGCATCAAGACCACGCTGCTGGCCAGCATGAACGGCTATCCGCCCCAGCTGGCGGTGGAATTCGGCCGCAAGGTGCTGTACTCGTCGGTGCGTCCGACTTTCGGTGAGCTGGAAGAACACGTCCGGCAGACCAAGTCCACCGCCAAGGCCTGACGGAGCGGGCCATGAGCACGGTAAACAACCACCGTGTGGTGATCCGCCGCAAGAAGGTCCACGGCGGCGGGCACCACGGCGGCAGCTGGAAGATTGCCTACGCCGACTTCATCACGGCGATGATGGCGTTCTTCCTGGTGATGTGGCTGATCAGCATCGTGCCGCGCGAGGAACTGAAGGGCATTGCCGAGTACTTCCGCATGCCCCTGCGCGTGGCGCTGACCGGCGGCCCCAGCAGTTCGGCCGAGACCAGCGCGGTTCCCGGCGGCGGGCGCGACCCCCTGCGCAACGACGGCGACGAGCGCCGCGCCCAGGGCAACCGGGTCGAGGCCCAGCCCAAGGGCGATGCCGAGCGGCGCGACCAGCATCGGCTGGAAAACCTCAAGAAGCGGCTGGAAAACGTCATCGAGAACAGCCCGGTGCTGAAAAGCTTCCGGCCCCAATTGCTGATCGACATGACCACCGAAGGCCTGCGGATCCAGATCATCGACAACCAGAACCGCCCCATGTTCGCCACCGGCCGCGCCGAAGTGCAGCCGTACATGCGCGACATCCTGCGGGAATTGGGGCCGGTTCTGAACGAGCTGCCCAACAAGGTCAGCATCTCGGGCCACACCGACGCGTCGCAGTATGCGCGCGGCGAACGCGCCTACAGCAACTGGGAACTCTCGGCCGATCGTGCCAATGCCTCGCGCCAGGAACTGGTGGCCGGCGGCATGAACGAAAGCAAGGTCATGCGCATCCAGGGCCTGTCATCGAGCATGAGCCTGGTTAAAGATGATCCGTATGCGGCCGTTAATAGACGTATCAGCCTGGTGGTGCTCAATCAGAGCACCCAGCGGCGCATCGAAAACGAGAACGCCGCGGCCGCGGACGTCAGCGCCAAGGATGCCCGCGAGGTTGGGACGGCCGTGGAGGCGGTGAATGCCGCCGCCCAGGCCACGACGGCAACCAAGCAAGGCGAACCGGCGGCGACGCCGGCGGCCGAAGGGGCTCGATAGCAATGGCGGCAACGATTTTGGTGGCGGACGACTCGGCGACGATGCGAATGATCGTCCAGGCCACGCTGACGGGCGCGGGATGGAAGGTGTTGACGGCCGGCAACGGCCAGGAGGCGCTGGAGGTGGCGAAAAGCCATCCGGTCGACCTGGTGGTGAGCGACTGGAACATGCCCGTGATGGGCGGACTGCAGCTGATCCAGGGCCTGCGCGAACAGGAACAGTACCTGGATGTGCCGGTGCTGGTGTTGACCACCGAGGACGACGTGGACAGCAAGATGGCCGCGCGGGATCTGGGCGTATGCGGCTGGCTCTCGAAGCCGGTGGATCCCGATGTGCTGGTGGAATTGGCGTCTGAACTGCTCGACGAGCAGTCCGGCGCATAGGCGAGTTCATTTATGAAGGCGTACGGGTCATGAGTTCTGGATTGGACCTCAGTCAGTTTTACGAGACCTTTTTCGACGAGGCGGACGAGCTGCTCGCGCAAATGGAGCAGCTTCTGCTCGAGCTCGACGTGGGCGCGCCCGACATCGAACAGCTCAATGCCATCTTCCGCGCGGCGCACTCCATCAAGGGCGGCGCGGCGACGTTCGGCTGTTTCAACCAGCTGGCGGGCACCACCCACCTGCTTGAAAACCTGCTGGATGCGATCCGTCGCGGCGAAATGGCGCTGCGCACGGACATGATTGATATTTTCTTGGAAACGAAAGACGTGCTCAAAAGCCAACTGGATGCCTACCGGGCCTCCGAAGAGCCCGATGAAGCCGTGTTTGAGCGTATCTGCGCGGTGTTGAGACAGCTCGCCCTGGAGCACAAGGACCCCGCCGCGGCGTCCGCGCCGGCGCCGGCCCCCACCCCCGCGCCTGCTCCGGTGGCGCAGGTCGCGCCCGAACCCGAGCCGGTGGCGGTGCCCGCGCCCGTGGCCGAGGCAGCTCCGGTGGCCGAGTCCGCCGACACCGCCGGCCTGCCGCTGCGCGTGCGCATCACCAAGGTGTCCGACAAGGACGCAGCCTCGCTGCTCGAGGAAATGGGCAACCTGGGGCAGGTCAAGGCCAGCGAGCGCGCCAACGGCGTGCTGACCGTCTGGGTCGACAGCACCTGCACCCCGGATGACATCGAGGCCGTCTGCTGCTTCATCGTCGACGCCGACCAGCTCAGCATTGCGCGCGAAGCGCCTCCGGCCGCCGCGGACGAACCTGCCGCGGCGGCGCCCGCCGTGGCCGCTGCGCCGGTCGCCGCGGCACCCGAGGCCGCGCCGGTCGCGGCCGCGCCCGCCGTGGCCGAGTCCGCCGCCGCCGCCGAGGCCATCTCGCAGGCCGCGCGCACCAGCCGCGCCGCCGCCGCACCGGCCCACGCCGACAAGGAGTCCACCTCGATCCGCGTGGGCGTGGAAAAGGTCGACCAGGTCATCAACCTGGTGGGCGAGCTGGTCATCACCCAGGCCATGCTGGCGCAGACCGCGTCGACGCTGGATCCGGTGCTGCACGACCGCCTGCTCAACGGCATGGAGCAGCTCGAGCGCAACGCGCGCGACCTGCAGGAAGCCGTCATGTCCATCCGCATGATGCCCATGGACTACGTGTTCAGCCGCTTCCCCCGCCTGGTGCGCGACATCGCCGGCAAGATGGGCAAGCAGATCGAACTGCAGACCTACGGCCGCGCCACCGAACTGGACAAGAGCCTGATCGAACGCATCATCGACCCGTTGACGCACCTGGTGCGCAACAGCCTGGACCACGGTATCGAGACGCCCGAGAAGCGTGTCGCTGCCGGCAAGGACCCGGTCGGCCAACTGGTGCTGTCGGCCCAGCACAACGGCGGCAACATCGTGATCGAGGTCAGTGACGACGGCGCCGGCCTGAACCGCGAGAAGATCCTCAAGAAGGCCATGGCCCAGGGCTTGCCGGTCAACGAGAATTCCCCCGACGACGAAATCTGGCAGCTGATCTTCGCGCCGGGCTTCTCCACGGCTGAAAAGGTCACCGACATTTCCGGCCGCGGTGTCGGCATGGACGTGGTGCGCCGGAACATCCAGGACATGGGCGGCCACGTGCAGCTCTCGTGCGAGCCGGGCAATGGCACCACCACGCGCATCGTGCTGCCGCTGACGCTGGCGATCCTGGACGGCATGTCGGTGCGGGTGGGCGAGGAAACCTTCATCCTGCCCCTGAACCACGTGACCGAATCGCTGCAGCCGACCAACGACCAGATCTACTCGGTGGCCGGCAACGAGCGCGTCATGCACGTGCGCGGCGAATACCTGCCGCTGGTGGAAATGCATCGCGTGTTCTCGGTCAGCGATGCGCAGACCGATCCCACGCAGGCCATTGCCGTCATCATGCAGGCCGAGGACCGCCGCTTTGCACTATTGGTGGATCACCTGATTGGTCAGCACCAGGTGGTGGTCAAGAATCTCGAGTCGAATTACCGCAAGGTCCCCGGCATCTCCGCCGCCACCATCCTGGGCGATGGCAGCGTGGCGCTGATCGTCGACGTATTTGCGCTTGCGCGCGCCAACCGCGAGCGTTGGTCGCAGCCCGAAGCCATTCTGAATTGATGGAGAAATAGCCCCATGGCAGCCAAACCGCAAGCGCAAGCCGCGCGCAATGAAGATGTCGGCAACGAGTTCCTGGTGTTCACGCTGGGCGATGAAGAGTACGGCATCGACATCCTGAAGGTGCAGGAAATCCGCGGCTACGACGCCGACACGGTGACCCGTATCGCCAATGTTCCGCCGTTCATCAAGGGCGTGACCAACCTGCGCGGCATCATCGTGCCGATCGTGGACCTGCGCATCAAGTTCAACCTGGGCAGCGTCGAATACAACGAGCAGACCGTCGTCATCATCCTCAACCTCGATCGCCGCGTGGTCGGCATCGTGGTCGACGGCGTGTCTGACGTGCTGATGCTCAACGCCGGCCAGATCCGTCCGGCGCCGGAGTTCGGTGCCACCCTGTCCACCGAATACCTGACCGGGCTGGGCACGGTCGACGAACGCATGCTGATCCTGGTCGACATCGAAAAGATGATGACCAGCGATGAAATGGCCCTGGTGGAGAAGGTCGCCTCCTGATCGGAGCTGCGGGGTCCGGGCGCGCGGCCGGCCAGGCGAGAGGCCATGGCGGCTGCGCACCCCAGGAAGATGGGCGCGCCATATTGGATTCGATATGGCGCTTTTGTTAACGATTTCTGTCTGGAGTGGTGCTTGTGATGCGCAAGTTTTTCGCGAACATGACGATACGCAGCAGCCTGTTGTGGGTGCTGGCGTTCTTCTCATTCATGTTGGTGATTGGAGCGGCGCTGGGCGTGCTGTCGTTGCGTATCAGCAACACGACACTGGCGGAAATCAAGCAATCGCAAGAACTGAACGACGCGCTCGGCCGCGTCGTGTCCAGCTACAAGGACAGCCTGAACGGGCTGGGGCGCGCGGCGTCGGCCAACTACGCCGATATCGTGCGCAGCGTCGGCCAGCCGACGCTGCTGACCCAGGGCCTGTCGAGCGAGGCCGCCGGGCTGCTCGAGCGGGCCAAGGCGTCGCAGAACAAGGGCCAGGCCGAGTTCGATTATTTCAAGACCTTGCCCAAGCCGGCCGAGGCGGCCGACTCGCTCAAGGAAGTCGAGGAGTCCTACGGCGCGCTGGTCCAGCAAGGCCTGTTGCCGCTGACGGCGGCGCTGGAAAAGGCCGACATGCCGGCCTACCAGACGCAGGTGCAGAAGGTGCAGGACGCGCTCGAAGGGCGTTTCGCCCGCGCCGTCGAAGGTTTCGATTTCTGGCGCGCCAGCAAGATGCTGGACGCTTTCGAAGTGGCCCAGGTGCGCTACCAGTTCGTGTTGATGGCGGTCGGGGCGGGCGGCGTGATCGCCGCGTTGCTGGTTTTCGCCACCTACGTGTTCCTGCGCCGCCGCGTGTTGCAGCCGCTCAAGGACGCCGGCCATCATTTCGACCGCATTGCCGGCGGCGACCTGACCGCCCGTGTCGAGGTTCGCAACACCAACGAGATCGGCCAGTTGTTCGCGGCCCTCAAGCGCATGCAGGAAAGCCTGACGCGCACGGTTTCTTCGGTGCGCCGCGGCGTTGACGAAATCAATACCGGTTCGCACGAGATCGCGGCCGGCAACACCGACCTGTCCAGCCGCACCGAGCAGCAGGCGGCCTCGCTGGAGGAAACCGCGGCTTCGATGGAAGAGCTGGCCTCGACGGTCAAGCAGAACGCCGACAACGCGCGCCAGGCGAACCAGCTGGCGGCCAGCGCGTCGGACGTTGCCGAGCGCGGCGGTTCGGCGGTGGCCGAGGTGGTCAACACGATGCAGGGCATCTCGGCCAGCTCGCGCAAGATCTCGGAAATCGTGTCGGTGATCGACGGCATCGCGTTCCAGACCAACATCCTGGCGCTGAACGCGGCGGTGGAAGCGGCCCGCGCCGGCGAGCAGGGCAAGGGCTTCGCGGTGGTGGCGGGCGAAGTGCGCTCGCTGGCGCAGCGCAGCGCGCAGGCGGCCAAGGAGATCAAGGGCCTGATCGAGGACTCGGTGAGCAAGGTGGGCGCCGGTTCGCAACAGGTCGAGCGCGCGGGCGCGACGATGCAGGAGATCGTGGCATCGGTCAAGCGTGTGACGGACATCATGGGCGAGATCTCGGCGGCGTCCGAGGAGCAATCGAGCGGCATCGACCAGGTGAACCGCGCGGTGTCGCAGATGGACGAAGTGACGCAGCAGAACGCGGCGCTGGTGGAAGAAGCGGCGGCCGCGGCCGGTTCGCTGCAGGAACAGGCGCAGCGCCTGGCCGAAGCCGTGGCCGTGTTCAAGATCAACGCCGGTGAAGTCATCGAGGTGCCGGCCCAGCGCCTAGCCTCGGGCCGATCCTCCGCCGCCGATGACTCGCGGCTGCAAGCGCCTGACGCGCTTGCCCTTGGACACTGAGGGCGGCGGTGGCAACAGCGGCAAACATGGCGCCGTCCATTCCGGTGGACCGCCAATTCGATTTCCGGGATGCGGACTTCACCCGCGTCCGCAAGATGATCCACGCGCGCGCCGGCATTTCGCTGGGCGCGCACAAGCGGGAAATGGTCTACAGCCGCCTGGCGCGGCGCCTGCGCGCGCTGGGGCGGCAGGACTTCGGCAGCTACCTGGACCAGCTCGAAAACGAGCCCGACGCGGCTGAATGGGAAGATTTCGTCAACGCCCTGACGACCAACCTGACAGCGTTTTTCCGCGAGTCGCATCACTTTCCGATCCTGGCCGATTTCGCGCAGAAGCGCGGCGGTCCGGTGTCGGTGTGGTGCTGCGCCGCTTCGACGGGCGAAGAGCCGTACTCCATCGCCATCACGCTGGCCGAAGCGCTGGGACCGCGGGCCAGCGCCTGCTCGGTGCTGGCGACCGACATCGACACCAATGTGCTGAACCGGGCGCGCACCGCCGTCTATCCGGCCGAACGCGTGGCCAAGATGGAGGAAAGCCGGCTCAAGCGCTTCTTCCTGAAGGGCCGCGGCGCCAATGCCGGGCAGGTCAGGGTGCGCCCCGAGATTGCCGACATGGTGCGGTATGAAACGTTGAACCTGCTGGCGCCGTCCTGGCCGATCAGCGAGAAGTTCGACGTGATCTTCTGCCGCAACGTCATGATTTATTTCGACAAGCCGACCCAGGCGAAGATCCTCGAGCGGTTCGTGCCGTTGCTCAAGCCGGGCGGGCTGCTGTTTGCGGGCCATTCCGAGAACTTCACCTATATCAGTCGGGATTTCCGTCTGCGCGGGCAGACAGTCTACGAATGCGCAGGTAAGGCCTAGGCGCGCCCCTGCGGCGAGCTTGCGGCCAGACTTAGGCGGTAAAAAATGCAGAAAATCAGAGTCTTATGTGTGGATGATTCCGCGCTCGTGCGCGGACTGATGACCGAGATCATCAACAGCCAGCCCGATATGGAAGTGGTTGCGACCGCGCCCGACCCCCTGGTGGCGCGCGAGTTGATCAAGAAGCACAATCCCGACGTGCTGACGCTGGACGTGGAAATGCCCCGCATGGACGGGCTGGATTTCCTCGAAAAGCTGATGCGCCTGCGGCCGATGCCGGTGGTGATGGTGTCGTCGCTGACCGAGCGCGGCGGCGAAATCACGCTGCGCGCGCTGGAACTGGGCGCCATCGACTTCGTGACCAAGCCCAAGCTGGGCATCCGCGACGGCCTGCTCGAATACACCGAGATCATCGCCGACAAGATCCGCGCGGCCTCGCGCGCCAAGCTGCGCGCGCCCAGCCCGCACGCGCCGGCCGCGGCGCCCGCGCCGATGTTGCGCCGCCCGCTGTCCAGCTCGGAAAAGCTGGTGATCGTGGGTGCTTCCACGGGCGGCACCGAGGCCATCCGCGAGGTGTTGCAACCGCTGCCGCCGGACAGCCCGGCGATTCTCATCACGCAGCACATGCCGGCGGGCTTCACCCGTTCGTTCGCGCAGCGGCTGGACGCGCTCTGTGCCGTCACCGTCCGCGAGGCAGTGCATGGCGAACGCGTGCTGCCGGGCCACGTTTACCTGGCGCCGGGCGGCGACACGCACATGCGCCTGGGGCGCAGCGGCGCCAACTACGTGATCGAGCTGGAGGCCAGCGAACCGGTCAATCGCCACCGCCCGTCGGTGGACGTGTTGTTCAATTCCGCCGCCGTGGCGGCGGGCAAGAACGCCATCGGTGTCATCCTGACCGGGATGGGCAAGGACGGGGCGGCCGGCATGCTGGCCATGCACCGCGCCGGCGCCCATACCATCGCGCAGGATGAAGCCAGTTGCGTGGTCTTCGGCATGCCCCGGGAGGCCATCGCAATCGGTGCGGCTGACGAAGTAGTGCCGCTGTCGGCGATGAGTGAGCGCATTCTGACTCGCCTGGGCGACCGGGGGCACCGCGTGTGACGCGGATGCGGTCCCGATCGATCTCAAGCAAATTTCTTCTGGAGTAAAAGATGGTAGACAAGGGCATAAAGATTCTGGTGGTGGATGACTTCCCCACCATGCGGCGGATCATCCGCAACCTGCTCAAGGAACTCGGTTTCGAGAACGTGGACGAGGCCGAGGACGGCGCGATCGGCCTGGAGAAGCTGCGCAACGGCGGCTTCCAGTTCGTGGTGTCCGACTGGAACATGCCCAACCTGGACGGCCTGGAAATGCTCAAGCAGATCCGCGCCGACGCCAGCCTGGCCTCGCTGCCGGTGCTGATGGTGACGGCCGAGGCCAAGAAGGAGAACATCGTCGCGGCGGCCCAGGCCGGCGCCAACGGTTACGTGGTCAAGCCTTTCACCGCGGCGACGCTGGAAGAGAAGCTGGTCAAGATCTTCGAGAAAATTGGCGGCTGAGGTGTGCAATGAGCACGACGCAGAATGATGACTCGACCGAATCGCCCGACCTGATTCACCGTATCGCCTCGCTGACGCGCATGCTGCGCGACAGCATGCGCGAACTGGGCCTGGACCAGGCGATCAAGGACGCCGCCAACGCGATTCCCGATGCCCGCGACCGCCTGCGCTACGTGGCGCAGATGACCGAGCAGGCCGCCAACCGGGTCTTGAACGCGACCGAGGCCGCGGGCCCGATCCAGGACGGCATGTCGCGCTCGGCGCAGGCGCTCGATGGCCGCTGGCAGCAATGGTACGACCAGCCGCTGGAACTGCCCGAGGCCCGTGAACTGGTCAAGGACACGCGCGCGTTCCTGCAGGACGTGCCCAAGCAGACGCAGCAGACCCAGTCCAAGCTGATGGAAATCATCATGGCCCAGGACTTCCAGGACCTGACCGGCCAGGTCATCATGCGCATGATGGACGTGGTCGGCGCGATCGAGCGCGAGCTGTTGCAGGTGCTGCTGGACAACGTGCCGCAGGAACGCCGCGACGAGGCCAACAGCCTGCTCAACGGCCCGCAGGTCAGCCCGCAGGGCAAGACCGACGTGGTCACCAGCCAGGACCAGGTCGACGACCTGCTGGCCAGCCTGGGCTTCTGATCCGGCGGGCGAGGGCGGGCCGCCAGGGCCCGCCAGCCACTGCCGCGAGGCCGGGCATGGACGTATTCCCTAAGGGTGCGAAGCGGCGCCCTTGGGTAGACTGCAAAACAATAAGAATCGGGGCCCAGCAGTAGGAGACGGGCGCGCGCGCCCAGGCAACGGATGTCCATAGAAGACGATCCGGGCCGCACAAGGAGGTGCCATCTTGGCCAGATCCACATTCCGATTCGGAGGCATCTGGGGTTTGTTGCGCCGGCTCAACCACGGCCGCGCCACGCTCTCGGAACGCCCGCTGTCGTTCAGTCCGGCCGCATGGCCGTTGTATCGCTTCCTGGCCGGCATCCGCGGCCGGATCGCCACGGTGCGGCAATCCAGCATCGAGATCGCCTTGAATACCGCCCGGACCCAATTCCAGGCCGGCCGCTGCGCGCAGCTGGCGCAGGAACAGGCGCGGGCGGCCGAGGCGTTGGCGGCCAGCGGCGCGCAGATCGCGGCGCTGTCGGCATCCACGTCCACCCACGCGCGCGAGATCGCCGACGTGTCCGGCCAGAATCTGCGCGCCGCCGAGCAGGCGCTGGCGGAGCTGTCCGAGGTCAAGGAGCGGGTCGACCGCATGACCCGGGAGATGGCCGCCTTCACCGATGTGGTGGGCCAGCTGACCGATCGCGCCCGGTCGGTGGGAGATATCAGCAAGCTGATCAAGGACATCGCGTTGCAGACGCAGTTGCTGGCCCTGAACGCGGGGGTCGAGGCGGCCCGCGCCGGCGACGCCGGCCGCGGCTTCGCCGTGGTGGCCAGCGAGGTCGGCCGCCTGGCCGAACGGGTCAATGCGGCCACCAGCGATATCGGCCGCCACACCGGTGAAATGCTGGAGCTGGTCGATTCGACCCAGCGCCAGACCGGCACGCTGCGCGAGGATGTGGACGCCTCGGGCGCGGTGCTGGACAAGACGCGCCAGGATTTCCAGCATTTCGTGCGGGATTTCGACAGCATGAATCGCCAGGTGGGCGAGGTGGTGCAGGCCATCGGCGAGGTCGATGCCACCAACCACGGAATGAGCCAGGACGTGAGCCGTATCGCGGCGCTGAGCGCCGACGTGCGCGAGCGGGTGGCGAGCATGTCCGGTGAGATCGATCGCATCCGGCGCCAGACCGAAAGCGTGCAGGAGGTGCTGTCGGACATGCGGACCGGCAATACCGCGTTCGACCGCCTGTCCGAGGCGCTGGACGCCTTCCGGGCGGCCGCGACCCGGCTGCTGGAACAGGCGCGGGCGCGCGGCCTGGATGTGTTCGATCGCCACTACCAACGGATCGCCGGCAGCGAGCCGCCGCGCTACCACACGGCCTATGACCGCGGCATCGACGAGGCGCTGACACAGTTGCTGGACAGCGTGCTGGAGGCGGTGCCTGGCGGCAGCTACGCGCTGCTGGTGGATGCGCGGGGCTATGCGCCGGCCCACAACAGCCGCTATTCGCACCCCCCCAGCGGCGATCCGGCGCAGGATATCGCGCGGGTGCGGCACAAGCGGATCTTCGACGATCCGGTCGGGGCGCGCCTGGCCGCGAACACGGAAACCCTGCTGTTTCAGACCTACTCCCGTGACACGGGGGAGATCGTCAACGATATTTCCGTGCCTTTGTATCTGGACGGGGAACATTGGGGCGCGGTGCGCATCGGGCTGGATTACGTGCGTTTCCAGGCCGCGCTGGAGGCCGGCGCGGCGCCCCGCGGCGCGGTGGCGGCGGCCGGCTGAGCGGCGCCGTTGCGGGACGGGCGGGGCGGGGCGGACAAGTCCGCCGGCGCCCGGGCCGGGGCCAGGCCTGGCGCATCCGGGAATAGCGCCGCTTTCCCCCCGTTTCTTGGCTTATCGCCAAAGGGCCAGGCCTCCTAGAATCTCGGCGGGCAGCTCGTAATCCGAAAATCCGCGAGCCGCAACGATACCGCAGAGCATGGCCGAAGAAAGCGACCTCGAGAAAACCGAAGCCGCCTCTCCCAGGCGCCTGGAAAAGGCGCGCGAGGAGGGGCAGATTGCGCGTTCCCGGGAATTGGGCACGTTCATGATGCTGGCCGTCGGTGTCGGGGCGATCTGGGCCGGCGGCGGCACGATTTATAAGGGACTGAGCGGGGTGCTGCGCAACGGGCTGGCGTTCGACCAGCGCGTGGTGGCCGACCCGGGCGTGATGGTCGAACAGGCCGTCAACGGCTTCGGCCATGCGCTGATGGTGATCCTGCCGATCTTCGGCCTGCTGGCGGTGATCGCGGTGCTGTCCAGCGTGCTGCTGGGCGGGATCGTCATCTCGGGCAAGCCGCTGTCGCCGAATTTCTCCAAGCTGAGCCTGTTCGCCGGACTCAAGCGGATGTTCTCGGCCCAGACCGTGGTGGAGCTCATCAAGGCGCTGGCCAAGGCGATGCTGGTGGGTGGCGTGGCGGTGTGGATCCTGTGGCGCTACCACGACGACATGCTGGGCCTGATGCACGTGGCGCCGTCGGCCGCGCTGACCAAGGCGCTGAGCCTGGTGGCGATGTGCTGCGCCTTCATCGTCGCCTCGTTGCTGGTGATCGTGCTGCTGGACGTGCCATGGCAGATCTGGAGCCACCTCAAGAAGCTGCGCATGTCCAAGGAAGACGTGCGCCAGGAACACAAGGAAAGCGAAGGCGACCCGCATACCAAGGCCCGCATCCGCCAGCAGCAGCGCCAGGCCGCGCGCCGCCGCATGATGTCCGAAGTGCCCAAGGCCGACGTGGTGGTGACCAACCCGACCCACTACGCCGTGGCGCTGAAGTACGAGGAAGACAAGAACGGCGCGCCGCGGGTGCTGGCCAAGGGCACCGGGCTGATCGCCGCCAAGATCCGCGAACTGGCCGCCGAACATCGCATTCCCACATTGGAGGCGCCGCCGCTGGCGCGCGCCCTGCATCAACACGTCGAGCTGGGGCAGGAAATCCCGGCCGAGCTATACACCGCGGTCGCGGAAGTGCTGGCGTGGGTATTCCAGTTGCGCTCGTGGCGCTCGGGATGGGGGGCCGAACCGACGGCGCCGACGTCCCTGGCCGTGCCGGCCGCGCTGGACCCGCAGGCCAAAACCGCAGCACAAGGAGCTTAAGGAATGAGCGCTCTGCTCACCATGTTGAAAAGCAACGGAGCCACGCACGCGCGGCTTCTGGCCGGTCCCATCCTGATCGTGATGGTGCTGGGCATGATGGTGCTGCCGCTGCCCACCTTCCTGCTGGACCTGCTGTTCACCTTCAACATCGCGCTGTCGGTGATGATCCTGCTGGTGGCCATGTTCACCCGCAAGCCGCTGGACTTCGCCGCCTTTCCGGCCGTGCTGCTGTTCGCCACGCTGCTGCGCCTGTCGCTGAACGTTGCCTCGACCCGGGTGGTGCTGCTGCACGGCCATACCGGCCCGGACGCGGCCGGCAAGGTGATCGAGGCCTTCGGCCACTTCCTGGTGGGCGGCAACTTCGCCGTCGGCATCATCGTCTTCATCATCCTGACCATCATCAACTTCATCGTCATCACCAAGGGCGCCGGGCGGATCGCCGAAGTCGGCGCGCGCTTCACGCTGGACGCGATGCCCGGCAAGCAGATGGCCATCGACGCCGACCTGAATGCCGGCCTGATCGGCGAGGACGAGGCGCGCAAGCGCCGCGCCGAGGTGTCGCAGGAATCCGACTTCTTCGGTTCGATGGACGGCGCCAGCAAGTTCGTGCGCGGCGACGCCATCGCCGGCCTGCTGATCATGGCCATCAACATCATCGGCGGCCTGATCGTGGGCGTGGCCCAGCACGACATGTCGATGAGCGACTCGGCCCGCGTCTACACGCTGCTGACCATCGGCGACGGCCTGGTGGCGCAGATCCCGGCGCTGGTGATCTCGACCGCCGCCGGCGTGGTGGTGTCGCGCGTGTCGACCGACCAGGACATCGGCCAGCAGATCATCAGCCAGCTGTTCTCCAACCCCAGCGTGATGTTCCTGACCGCCGGCATCATCGGCATCATGGGCCTGATCCCCAACATGCCGCACATCGCCTTCCTGACCCTGGCCGGCGCGCTGGCCTGGGGCGGCTGGGCCATGCACAAGCGGCGCAAGGCGGCCGAGGTGGCGGCCAGCGAAGCGCCGCAGCAGGCGGTGACGCAGGCGCAGGCCGCCGCGGCCGAAGCCAGCTGGGACGACGTCTCGATGGTGGATCAGCTTGGACTGGAAGTCGGCTACCGCCTGATCCCGCTGGTCGACCACGCCCAGAACGGCGAACTGCTGCACCGCATCCGCAGCCTGCGCAAGAAATTTGCCCAGGACGTGGGCTTCCTGCCGCCGGTGGTGCACATCCGTGACAACCTGGAGCTCAAGCCCAACGACTACCGCATCCTGCTGTCCGGCGTCGAGATCGGTCACGGCGTGGCCATGCCGGGCCAGTGGCTGGCGATCGACCCGGGCGGCGTGACCATGCAGATCAAGGGCACGCCCACCACCGATCCGGCCTTCGGCCTGCCGGCGCTGTGGATCGACGGCAGTCTGCGCGACCAGGCCCAGGTGGTGGGCTACACGGTGGTGGATGCCGGCACCGTGGTCGCCACGCACCTGAATCACCTGATGCACCGCCACGGCTCCAACCTGCTGGGCCGCCAGGAAGTGCAGCAGTTGCTGGACCGCATCGGCCGCGACGCGCCCAAGCTGGTCGAGGACCTGGTGCCCAAGACGCTGTCGCTCACGGCGCTGCAGAAGGTGCTGCAGGGCCTGTTGGCCGAGGAAGTGCCGATCCGCGACATGCGCACCATCATCGATACGCTGTCCGAGCATGGGCCGCGCCTGGCGGCGCTGGCGGCGGGTTCGGGCGGCCAACCCGACATCAACGAGCTGATCGCGCTGACGCGCCGCTCGCTTGGCCGCGCCATCACCCAGCAGTGGTTCCCGGGCGAGGGCGAGTTGCGCGTGATCGGCCTGGACGTCAAGCTCGAGCGCGTGCTGTCGCAGGCGCTGACGACCAGCGGCGGCCTCGAGCCAGGCCTGGCGGATACGCTGCTGCGCGAAACCCAGGCGGCGGTCGAACGCCAGGAGTCGCAGGGCAACGCGCCGGTGCTGCTGGTGTCGCCGGTGCTGCGCGCGCCGTTGTCGCGCTTCCTGCGCCACCATCTGCCGCAGCTGGGCGTGCTGTCGAATACGGAAATTCCCGATGAACGCATGGTCCGCGTGACCGCGCTCATCGGCGGAGGTAATGGGCAATGAAAATAAGCCGCTTCTTTGGAGCCAACAGCCGGGACGTGATGCGCCAGGTGCGCCAGGTGCTCGGACCCGACGCGCTGATCGTGTCGAACCGTAGCGTGGATGGCGGCATCGAAGTGCTGGCCACCGTCGACGGCGCTTTCGATGATGCGCAGCGGCACGCGCAGGAACCCGCGCCGCGCGGCTACGCCGACGGCTACGCGCGCGCGGCCGGCACGCCCGCCCCGCAGGCCCAGCCGGCCCCGGTCGCGCCGCGCCTGCAACCGCCGCCGGCCATGCCCGCGTCCTATGGCCTGGGCGCGCATGCCGCCATGGCGCCTCCTCCCCATACCGCGCCGATCGCGCCGCCCGCCGCGCCGCAGCCCGGTTACGCCGTGCCGTCGCGCTCGATTGCCGCCTATCAGTCGGCCTACGCCACGCCAGGCGTGCCGGAGCAGGAAGTCCTGCAGGAGCCCGTCGCCCGCCAGGCGCCGCCCGAAGCCGTGCCGCCGGCGGCGCCGGTCGTCTCAGCTTCGGCCCCCGCCGCGCCGGTGCGAGTGGAGATGCCGGCCTTGCCGCCGGCGCGCCCGGCGCCGCCCGCGGCGCCTGCGCCAATGGAACGCCCGGCGCCGTCCGTTGCGCCATCGCCCATGGCGCGCATGCCGGACGCGCCGTTGCGCAATGGCCCGGCGATGCCGCCCGCGGCCCTGCCCAACGACGCGGCGGCCGGGTTGCAGGACGCCATCAGCGCGTTGCGCGGCGCGCTGGAAAGCCGCATGGACGGGCTGCTCTGGGGCGGCCGGCAGGGGCCTGGCCGCGAGCCGGCGGGCGCCGCCTTGTTCCGCAGCCTGCTGGATGCCGGTTTCAGCACCAAGTTGGTGCGCACGCTGGTCGAACGCATGCCGGCGGGCGCGACGCCCGAGGCGGCGCTGGCCTGGGCCCGCAATGAACTCGTCACGCACCTGCCCGTGCTGGGTTCGGAAGATGAATTCCTGGGCGGTGGCGTGTATGCGCTGGTCGGCCCGACCGGCGTGGGCAAGACCACCACGCTGGCCAAGCTGGCGGCGCGCTGCGTGGCGCGCGAGGGCCGCGAACAGGTGGCGATGCTGACCACCGACAATTTCCGGATCGGCGCCCTCGAGCAATTGCAGATCTATGGCCGCCTGATGGGCGTGCCGGCGCATTCGGTGCGCGACGCGGGCGAACTGCGCCGCATCCTGGGAGAACTGGGCAACCGCAAGATCGTGCTGATCGACACCACGGGTATCAGCCAGCGCGATCGCCAGGTGGCGGAGCAGGCCTCGATGCTGTGCAACGCCGGCAAGCCGGTGCGCCGGCTGCTGGTGCTCAATGCCGCCAGCCAGGGCGATACGCTGGACGAAGTCGCGCATGCCTACCGCAATGGCGTGGGCGAGGACGTGGCCGGCTGCATCATCACCAAGCTGGACGAGGCCTCGCGCCTGGGCGCCGCGCTGGACACGGCGATCCGCCACCGGCTGCCGATCCATTATTCGTCGATCGGCCAGAAGGTGCCCGAGCACCTTGAATTGGCGCGCGCCGATGCACTGATCGACCGGGCCTTCGCCATGGTCGAGCGCGCCCGCGCGCTGTATGCGCCCAGCGAGGCCGACATGGCGTCGCTGTGGTCGACGCCCCGGGAGACCGAGGCCGTCGATCCGGCGCGGCGGCGGCAACTGCTGGCGTCCGCCATCCTGCGTCCGCAAGCCGGCGCGGGCTCGATCGAAGCCGCCCAGAATCTGGACGACACCCTGGGCTGGCTCGATAGCGATCCGGCCTGCGTGCAGGCGCGCGCTTCCTGGCGCGAATACGTCAGCGACGGCGCCGGCTCCAGCCTGTCGGCGTTGGGTGAAACGCCGCTGGCGATGGCGCGGCGCGAGTTCCCCACGGCCTGCGGCCGGCATCTGCTGGCGATGCACGGCAAGACCAGCATGAAAGGCGAGGGCTTGCCCGGTGGCACGCTGCTCAGCGCGATGCTGATGAGCGACCGGGGCGCGGCCTTGGCGGCGCCGGCGCAGCAACTGGTGCTGCCGCACGGCATGCTGTCCTCGTTCGCGCCGGCGGCGGCCGCGCAGCCGGATACGGCCCTGGCGCTGGAGGCGCGGGTGCGCTGGCTGGGCGAGCAACTGGCCCGCCTGCCGCTGGTGCATATGCTGGAAGCGGGCACCTCGGCCCTGTGGCAGAGCCTGAGCGGGCAGGGGGCCTCATGGGTGGCGCGCAGTCCGGGTGGCATGCGCGTGATCCAGGATGAATGCCCGACCAACCTGAATGCGGTCGGCAAGAGCGTCGGCTACCTGCCGGTGGGGCAGCCGGGCGACATGCCGGGCCTGCGGGCCGTGCCGGGCGCCCGCCCGGCGCCGCTGGCGCTGTGGGCCTCGGGCACTGAGATCGGCCTGCCCGGCCGGGGCGAAGAAACACGCCTGCGCCTGGTGTGCGCGCGGCTGATCGATACCGCCAGCGGCGAGGTCGCGGGCCAGCTGTTTGGCCTGACCAACCTTGCGGCCAGCCAGGCGGATGCCGCCACGGTGGCGCGCTGGCTGGTGCTGCAGGAAGAAGCGCGCGCGGGCTTTCGCTACATGGCCAACGCCTGGCAGGCGTTGCCCGCGGTCGACGGCGCCCACACGCTGGCGCGGCAGTCGCTCCTGGCGGGCCAGCTCGGCGCGGCCTGCTGGCAGCTGGCGCACGCGCCGACGGCGGACGGCGTGCGCGCCACCCTGTCGGGCGTGGTCAGTCCGGAGCGCAAGCTCACGGGCCGGCTATTGCCGGTGGCGCTGTTGAAGATGTTCGCGATGCTGGAAATGGCCGGAGGCGTTTGAACGGTTCCCGCATGCCCTGCGGGGCCTCGAAAGCAAACAGCCCGCGGATGCGGGCTGTTTGTTTTTGAAGCAGGGAGAGGCTAGCCGGCGACGATCGACTTGCGGCCCGGCGTGGCGCGGGCCCCGCGGCCCTGCGCGTCGTAGGTGGACGGGCCGCCCATGCCGCCCAGGTTGCGCAGCGCGTCCAGCGATTGCTGGGTGTAGCGCAGGTGCACGTCGATCAGGGCGCCATTGCGCAGGTTGATCTCATTGGCGGAGGCGGACTTGGCCAGCAGTGCCTGCCAGACGCCGGACAGCTGCGGATGCAGTACGGCGGCCTGTTCGGTGCCGGCGTGCCCGGCGGGCAGGCCGATCTCGGCCAGCAGGCCGTCGCGCGTCTGGCTCAGGTCGACCAGCTGCTGGGCGACCTGGCTCTTGCGTTCGGTGATGTCATGCAGCGCGTCGACGTTGCCCGGCCCGACCAGCACTTTGGTCTCTTCTTCGAGGATGGAAGAAAACTCGGTGATCAAGGTGTCTTCCTGCCGCAGGCAGGCTTGCAGGGACTCGACTGGGCTCATGGTCATGCTCTGGCGTACGGTCGGAAGGCGATGGGGTTACTTCAGCAGGTCGCGGGCGCTGGCGATCAGGCCGTCGGCGATGCGGCTGGTGTCGATCTTGAGCTGGCCCGAGGCGATGGCCGCCCGGATGGCCGCGACACGTTCGACGTTGATGTCGTTCGAGCCGTCCTGCAGGGCGAGCATTTTGCGCGAGGCCGAGCTCAGCGCGACTTGCGAGCTGCTGGCGCCGCTGCCGCCGCCGGCGCCGTAGGCCTGGGCGACCGAGGATTCGGCGCGAGGGCTGACGGCGTCGGCCGAGATGGGCCGGTTGGTGGTCGAATTGATTTTCAAGGTTTTCTCCGCAGGGCGTCCTGGGTCGATTTGCGACGGATCCGCCTACTTATGCCTCTGTAACGACAAGGTCGGAAGGAACTTTAGGGTAGGCGGCGGCTTGCCGCAACGCGATATGTAACAGTACCTATAGTTGTATTTCGACCAACCCCGCATTGCGCACCACGCCGCTGACCACCTGTCCGCTGGCCGTGCGCACCTGGACCGTGGCGCCGGGCGCCGCATTGTCCAGCGCCTGGCCTTCGCTGCTGACCACGAAACCCTTGCCGCGGGCGTTGATGCGCACGTTCGAGCCGCGCACCACCGACTGGGCATTGCGCAGCGCGGCGCCCTTGACCGGCTGGCCGGCATTGATGCGGTAGGCCGCCGTCATGCCGACCACGGTCTGGGGATTGGTGATGACGCCAGGGGGCAGGGCCACCAGGTCGCCGTCGCGCGGGGCGAGGTCGGCGGGCGTCAGGGCCTGGCCTGCCGCGATCATGCGCGAGGCGACATAGTAATGGCCCGGCACGCTGACCGTGGCCTGCACGTAGGTGGTCCAGGCCTTGGGGCCGTTGCAGCGCACGCCCACCGTCATGCGCGAACGGAGCTTCATGCCTGACGGCATAAATGGGGACAATGCATCGCAAGGGGCCAGCCGTTCGGCCCGGGGCGGGTCGATGGCGACCGAGGGCTCGCCGGGCAGGCCGGCCAGTTGTTCCAGCAAATAGGCCTGCGCGGCAATGGTGATTGCCTCGGGCGCCTGGACGGCGGCCTCTTGCGCCCGAGCCGAGGCGACGGGCGCCAGCAGCAGGGCGGCCAGGCAGGCAGCGCGCGCGCGGAGGTTTGCGGGGAATTTCATGATGTCTGAATTGTAGAAGGCCGCGTCGCTTGGCAATACGTGAATTGGATGAGAAATGACGGGTTATTTGGCTGATTGTGTTGTGCCACCCGACCCTATGATGCCGTCATCCAATGGGATAACGGTGCGTCCGCTGTCCCGGGTTTCATCCGTATTGAAGGCGACCCGATGCTAGACCGGCTTAACGAAGATTTCCGCTTCTTCCAGCAGTCCCTGGGGCTGCGCGCGCAGCGCCAGGAAGTGCTGTCCTCGAACATCGCCAACGCCGACACGCCGAACTACAAGGCGCGCGATTTCGATTTCAAGACGGCGATGCAGAACGCCATGGAAGGCTCCAAGCGCCTGCCCGACACGTCGCTGACGCTGACCTCGGCGCGCCATATCCCGGCGAAGGCCGTGTCCGAAGGGCCGACCCAGATGCTGTACCGGCTGCCCTACCAGCCCAGCATGGACGGCAACACGGTCGACATGGACATCGAGCGGGTCCAGTTCGCCGACAACACCTTGCACTACCAAAGCACGATGCAGCTGCTGTCGGGGCGTATCCGCACCATGATGGCCGCCATCCAGGATTGATTTTCATAGGGAACCGCAGGCAATGTCCTTGTTGAGCATTTTCGATATCGCCGGTTCGGCGCTGAGCGCGCAATCGCAGCGCATGAACGTGGCGGCCAGCAACATGGCCAACGCCGACAGCGTGGTCGGCCCGGACGGCCAGCCGTACCGCGCCCGCCAGGTGGTGTTCCAGGTCAATCCCCCGGCCGGCCAGGCGCTGGGCCGCGAGATCGGCGGCGTGCGGGTGGCCGGCGTGGTGGTGGACCAGTCTCCGCTCAAGCAGGTCTACGACCCCAAGCATCCGCTGGCCGACGCCCAGGGCTATGTCAGCATGCCCAACGTCGACCCCGTGGCGGAAACCGTCAACATGATCGCGGCGTCGCGGTCGTACCAGGCCAACGTCGAGGTGCTGAACACCGCCAAGAGCCTGATGCAGAAGACGCTCACCATCGGCCAATCCTGATTCAAGAACTCTGCGCGCCCGCGCCGCCCGCGCGGAAATGACTCCTGATCAAGCGAACTCATGACCACTGTCGACCAAACCACAAGCAAGACCGCCATGGGCCTGGCGCAAACCGGCGCCAACAGCGCCAGTACCGCGCAGGGCCTGCAGGACCAGTTCCTGAAGCTGCTGGTGACGCAGCTCAAGAACCAGGATCCGCTGAACCCCATGCAGAACGCCGAGCTCACTTCGCAGCTGGCGCAGATCTCCACGGTGGAAGGCATCACCAATCTCAAGAACACCATGCTGGCCATCAGCGGCCAGATCGACGTGTCCCAATCGATGAACGCCGTGGCGATGATCGGCAAGGGCGTGCTGGTGCCTGGCTCGAACGTCAAGGTGGGCGTGAGTACCGAGAATCCCGCCGAGCGCGTGGTCACGCCCTACGGCATCGATCTGCAGAAGGATGCCGCCAAGGTGCAGGTGCGCATTGCCGACAGCAACGGCGCGGTCGTGCGCACCATCGAACTGGGCGAGCAGAAGGCCGGCGTGTACACGCTGGACTGGGACGGCAAGAACGACGCCGGCGTGGCGCTGGACGCGGGCGCGTACACCGTGTCCGTCCTGGCCACGGACGGCGACGACAAGAAGGTGGCCGCCGAAGTACTGAAGTACGGCAAGGTCAAGAGCGTGGCTTACTCCACCAACGGCCTGCGTCTGGACATGGGCCTGGATGGCCAGACCAGCATGCTGGACGTGCGCAAGGTGATCGGCTGAAGCGGGCCGGTTTGATTATCAGCCGGCGCCACGGCGGCGGTTTCAAAATTTAGAGATCAGCGAGAGAAAACATGGGCTTCGGACAAGGATTGAGCGGCTTGAACGCCGCGGCGCAGAACCTGGACGTCATCGGCAACAACATCGCCAACTCGGGCACCGTCGGCTTCAAGTCGTCGACCGCCTCGTTCGCCGACGTCTACGCCAGTTCGCGCGTCGGCCTGGGCACCAAGGTGGCGGCCATCACCCAGCGTTTCACGGTGGGCACGGTCAACGGCGGTGGCGGCGAATACGACATCGCCATCGACGGCGCCAAGGGCATGTTCCGCGTCACGGACGAGAGCGGCGCGATCATGTACACGCGCAACGGCGAATTCCTGGTCGACAAGAACAACTTCATCGTCAACGCGCAGGGCTATCGCCTGACCGGCTACCCCGCGGGCGCGATCGGCGCCAACCCGGTCGAACTGCAGTTGCCGACCGCCAACGTCGCGCCCAAGGCCACCACCACGGCCACCACGGTCGCCAACCTGGACGCCAACGCCAAGGTCATCTACCAGGTCGACACGGTGACCGCGCCGCCCGTGAACGGCTCGGTGACGATGACCGGTGCCACGCCGGCTTCGCCCGCCACTCAGTACAACTTCACGCGCGACGCAACCGGCAACATCGTCTGGGTGAACCAGCCGCCGGCCGGCACCTATGGCGCCGCGCCCAACCTGATCACGATCGACGCCGCCGGCGCCGTCACGACCGGCAACCTGGCCCAGGTGCCCGGCTACAAGGACTACACCGCGGCCGTGACGGAGGTCGGCAAGCCGTTCGACCCCAAGGTCACCACCAGCTACACCAACGCCTCGCCCATGACGGTCTACGACTCGCTGGGCAACTCGCACCAGGTGATGCAGTATTTCGTCAAGCGCGCCGCCGACGCCGCGGGCAACAGCGTCTACGACGTCTATTACTCGATTGACGGCCAGGCCATGGCGCCGACCACCGAGACGGGCGGCGTGTGGGGCAACCCGACCCAGTTCACCTTCAACAAGGCGGGCGTGATGACCAGCGCCACCACGGTCAACCTGTCGTTCGCGGCCCCGGGCGGCGGCACCACGCCGGCCGATCCGCTGGCTGTCTCCGTGAATTATGCCGGCACCACCCAGTACGGCAGCGCCTACGCGCTCAAGGCCGTGCCGGACGGCTACACCTCGGGTGAATTCCGCGGCATCAACATCGGCGCCGACGGCAGCCTGGTGGCGCAGTACACCAACGGCGAGACCTCGATCGTCGGCACCATCGTGCTGGCCGACTTCGCCAACCTGCAGGGCCTGCAGCCGGTGGGCAACAACGCCTGGAAGGAAACCGCCACGTCGGGCCAGCCGATCCTCGGCCAGCCGGGCAGCAACGGCCTGTCCAAGGTGGTGGGCCAGGCGACCGAGTCGTCCAACGTCGACATGAGCAAGGAACTGGTCAACATGATCATCGCCCAGCGCACCTACCAGGCCAACTCGCAGACCATCAAGACCCAGGACGAGATCATGCAAGTCCTGATGAACCTGAAGTAATGCCTGACGGGCACGCGACGACACCGACGGAATAGGCAATGGATCGAATCATCTACACCGCCATGAATGGCGCAGCGCGGATCACGGAGCACCAGGCCGCGCTCTCCAACAACATGGCCAACGTGAACACGCCGGGCTTTCGCGAGCAGATCGCGCTGTACCGGTCGGTTCCGGTGAATGACGGCGTGAGCCTGCCGACGCGTGTTTCGACGGTGGCGTCGACGCCCCGCAACAACTTCGAAATGGGCAACATGCAGACCACCGGCCGCGACCTGGACGTGGCCCTGGCCAGCTCCAACGGCTGGATCGCGGTGCAGACCCCGCAGGGCGAGGCCTATACCCGCGCCGGCAGCCTGCAGGTGGGCGTGAACGGCCTGTTGCAGACCTCGCTGGGCCAGCCGGTGATGTCCGACCAGAACGGCATCATCGACGTGCCCGACCAGGCCGCGCTGACGATCACCTCGGACGGCACCATCACCGCCATCGGCGCCGGCGACGCGCCCAACAACATCCTCAACCTGGGGCGTATCAAGCTGGCCAATCCGCCCGAGGCGCAATTGGTGCATGGCGACGACGGCGTCTTCCGCCTGGCGCCGGTCAACGGCCAGCCGGCCCCGCCGGTGCCGGCCGACCCCAGCCTGCGGGTGCTGTCCGGCGTGCTGGAAGGCAGCAATACCAATCCCATGGCGGCGATGGTGGGCATGATCGAAAACGCCCGCCGCTTCGAGCAGCAGATGCAGGTGGTGCAGCAGGCGGATCGCAACGCCGAACGCGCCAACGGCATCCTCTCGGTTTCCTGATCCGGTCAGCCGATCCGAACCAAATAATTTTCGCGCGCGGCCGGGCCGCCGCACCAGGAGTACTTCATCATGATGCGTTCGCTGTGGATTGCCAAGACGGGCCTGGAAGGTCAACAGACCTCGATGGACGTGATTTCCAACAACTTGGCCAACGTCTCGACCAACGGCTTCAAGCGTGGCCGCGCCGTGTTCCAGGACCTGATGTACCAGACCCTGCGCCAGCCCGGCGCCCAGGTCGGCGACGCGACGCAGCTGCCGTCGGGCCTGCAGCTCGGCACTGGCGCCCGTGTGGCCGCCACCGAGCGCATCCACACCACCGGCGGCCTGAACAACACCGGCGGCGAGCTGGACGTGGCGATCAATGGCCGCGGCTTCCTGCAGGTCGAGCTGCCCGATGGCACCCAGGCCTATACGCGCGACGGCGCGCTGCAGCGCGACCAGAACGGCCAGCTGACCACCGTCAGCGGCTACGTGATCCAGCCGCCCATGAACGTGCCCGACAACGCCCTGTCGATCTCCATCGGCAAGGACGGCATCGTCTCGGTGACGCAACCGGGCGCGGCCGGCGTCAACGTGCAGATCGGCCAGTTGCAGATCGCCACGTTCATCAACCCCACGGGCCTGCAGAGCGTGGGCGAGAACCTGTACCTGGAAACCGACGCCTCGGGTCCGGCCAACCTGTTGCAGCCCGGCGTGGACGGCGCCGGCACGTTCATGCAGAACTACGTCGAAACTTCCAACGTGAACGTCGCCGAGGAACTGGTCAACATGATCACGACCCAGCGCGCCTACGAAATGAACAGCAAGGCCGTCAAGACCTCGGACGAAATGCTGGCCCGCCTGACCCAACTGTGATGCCCATGTCGTCTGTCCTGCGCCTGGTTTCGAGTGCTGCCCTGGCTTTGCTGGTGGCCGGTTGCGCCATGATCCCGCCCGAACCCATCGTGACCGGGCCGACGACGGCGGCACCGCCGCCGCCGCCGATGCCGGCGGCGCAGCCCACCGGTTCGATCTACCAGCCCACGACTTACGGCAACTACCCGTTGTTCGAGGACCGTCGTCCGCGCAATGTTGGCGATATCGTCACCATCGTGCTGAACGAAAAGACCAACGCCTCCAAGAACGTCGCCACCAACACCAACCGCAGCGGCAGCGCCAGCCTGGGCATCACGGCCGCGCCGTCCTTCATGGACAGCTGGGCCAATGCCAACCTGAATACCGACGCCAAGGGCGGCAACGTGGCGCAGGGCAAGGGCGACAGCACCGCCAACAATGCCTTCACCGGCACCATCACCACCACCGTGGTGGGCGTGATGTCCAACGGCAACCTGCAGGTGGCCGGGGAAAAGCAGATCGCCATCAACCGCGGCAGCGAATACGTGCGCTTCTCGGGCGTGGTCGATCCGCGCTCGATCACCGGGACGAACACCGTGTCGTCCACCCAGGTGGCCGACGCCCGCATCGAATACCGCAGCAAGGGCGTCATGGACGAGGTCCAGACCATGGGCTGGCTGCAACGCTTCTTCCTGATCGCTTCGCCGTTCTGAACATGAAACAACCCACTCCGATTTCCGCCTTGCTGTCCCTGCTGGCGCGCGTCTGTGTCGCGGCGGGGCTGTTGGCCGGCGCTTCGGCGGCGCATGCCGAACGGCTCAAGGACCTGGCTTCCATCCAGGGCGTGCGCGGCAACCAGTTGATCGGTTATGGCCTGGTGGTGGGCCTGGACGGCAGCGGCGACCAGGTGCGCCAGACCCCGTTCACGCAGCAGAGCCTGACCAACATGCTGTCGCAGCTGGGCATCACCGTGCCCGCCGGCAGCAACATGCAGCTCAAGAACGTGGCGGCCGTCATGGTGACGACGACCCTGCCGGCCTTCGCCCGGCCCGGCCAGACGCTGGACGTGGTGGTGTCGTCCATGGGCAACGCCAAGAGCCTGCGCGGCGGCACGCTGCTGATGACGCCGCTCAAGGGCGCCGACAGCCAGGTCTACGCGATCGCCCAGGGCAACATCCTGGTGGGCGGCGCGGGCGCCTCCGCTGGCGGTTCCAGCGTGCAGATCAACCAGCTCAACGGCGGGCGCATCAGCGGCGGCGCGATCGTCGAGCGCGGCGTGCCGACCACCTTCGCGCGCGACGGCTACATCTACCTGGAGATGAACAATACCGACTTCGGCACCGCCCAGAACGTGGTCAACGCATTGAACCGCAAGTTCGGGCAGGGCACCGCCACCGCGCTGGATGGCCGGGTGGTGCAGGTGCGCACGCCGATGGAGCAGGCGTCGCAGGCGCGCTTCCTGTCGCAGGTCGAGGACCTTCAGGTGACGCGCGCGCCCACCGTGGCCAAGGTCATCATCAATGCCCGCACCGGCTCGGTGGTCATGAACCGCACGGTCATGATCGAAGAGGCCGCCGTGGCGCACGGCAACCTGTCGGTCATCATCAACCGCCAGAACCAGGTGTCGCAGCCGGACACGCCGTTCACCGAAGGGCAGACGGTGGTGGTGCCGAATACCCAGATCGAAGTGCGCCAGGACAACGGCTCGCTGCAGCGCGTCACCACCAGCGCCAACCTGGCCGACGTGGTCAAGGGCCTGAACGCGCTGGGCGCCACGCCGCAAGACCTGCTGGCGATCCTGCAGGCCATGAAGACCGCCGGCGCCTTGCGCGCCGAGCTCGAGATCATCTGACCGCCATGGCGTACACCAACAACACCGCGCGCCTGGGCAGCCGCCAGGATTCCGTGTTCGACATGGGGCGCCTGTCGGACCTGAAGCGCGATGTGACCAAGGATCCGGCCAACCCCGGGACCGAACAGCAGAAGCAGGTCGCCAAGCAGTTCGAGGCGCTGTTCCTGCAGATGATGCTCAAGCGCATGCGCGAGGCGACCCCGAAAGAGGGGCTGTTCGACTCGCAGCAGACGCAGATGCTGCAATCCATGGCCGATGAGCAGCTGGCGCTGCACCTGGCCACGCCCGGCATCGGTCTGTCGCAATCGATCCTGGCACAGATGCAGCAGGGCAAGCCGGGCGATCTGCCGGCCGAGGCGGTGCAGCGCCTGGGGCAGGGCACCGACCTGGACTTCCAGACCGGCGGCTCGCGGCAGGTGTCGGCGCTGATGGACGTGATGCGCAACAACCGCGCCAGCGACCGTGCCCTGGCCGCGGCCGAAGGCGCGCCCGAGCACGTCATCAATTTCGTCTCGAAAATGTCGCGCGCGGCCACGCTGGCCTCGCAGCAAAGCGGCGTTCCGGCCCGCCTCATCATGGGCCAGGCGGCCCTGGAGTCCGGCTGGGGCCAGCGCGAAATCAAGCACGAGGATGGCCGCACCAGCTACAACCTGTTCGGCATCAAGGCCGGCCCCAGCTGGAAGGGCAAGGTCGTCAACGTGCTGACCACCGAATACGAAGACGGCGTCGCGAAAAAAGTGACGCAACCTTTCCGGGCCTATTCGTCCTACGAGGAATCGTTCGCCGACTACGCCCGCCTGATCGGCAACAGCCCGCGCTACGAAGCCGTGACGCAGGCCCGCAACGAGATCGAGGCGGCCCGCCGCATCCAGAGCGCCGGCTATGCCACCGATCCGCAGTATGCGCAGAAATTGATCGGTGTCATGAGCCAGCTGCGTGGCGCCGCCGCCAAGGTGGATATTTCGCGCCAGATGTTGGAAGGACTCTAAATTTGGACGGCCGGTTGCCGTTAACCGGGTATCCAGACATATCAGTTGCGGTTACATACGGGGCATTGTCAGCATGAATCTGTATAAATTGGCGTTGGGCGGGCTGAATGCGTCCCAGGCAGGCCTGGCGACCACCGGCCACAATATCAACAATGCCACCACGGTCGGCTACAACCGCCAGCGCGTCATGATCTCGACCGCCGGCGCCCAGGCCACCACCAACGGCTACATCGGCCGCGGCGTCCAGGTCGACACCGTCGTGCGCAGCTACGACAGCTTCCTGTACAAGCAACTGGTGGGCGCGCAGGGCAGCGGCGCCCAGCTGCAGGCGCAGCTCGACCAGGTGTCGCAGGTCAACAACCTGTTCGCCGACCGCACCGTGGGCATCGCCCCGGGGCTGACCAATTTCTTCACCAGCATGAATACCGTGGCCAGCAAGCCGGCGGATCCGGCCGCGCGCCAGGACTTGCTGGGCAAGGCCAACAGCCTGACCACCCAGATCCGTTCGGCCTACCAGGAAATGCAGAACCAGCGCCTGGGCCTGAACACGCAGATCACCACCACGGTCGAACAGGTCAACAGCTACCTGACCCGCATCAACGACCTGAACAGCCAGATTTCCACCGCCCGCGCCAAGGCCGGCGGCAATCCGCCCAACGACCTGCTGGACCAGCGCGACCAGGCCGTGTCGGAACTGAACCAGCTGATCGGCGTCACCACTTACGAGCAGGGCGACAAGCTCAGCATCTCGCTGGCTTCGGGCGGGCAGGCGCTGCTGTCGGGCGACACCGTCTATCCCTTGCAGGCCGTGTCGTCCGCCAAGGACGTCAGCCGCACCGTCATCGCCTATACGTTGCCGGCCGGTTCCGGCGGCAAGACCGTGGCGGTTGAGCTGAACGACGCCGAAGTCACCGGCGGCAAGCTGGGCGGCCTGCTGCAGTTCCGCGCCACCTCGCTGGACTTCATGCAGGCGCAACTGGGCCAGATGGCCGTGGGCCTGGCGCTGTCGTTCAACGAGCAGCACCGCCAGGGCCTGGACACCGCCGGCAATCCCGGCACCGATTTCTTCAGCATCGGCAAGCCGCAAGGCGTGCCGAACGCCGGCAACAAGAGCGGCGCGCAGATCAGCGGCGAGTTCACCAACGTGAACAACATCAACGCCAAAGACTACGAAATCAGTTTCGACGGCACCAACTACATGGTGACGCGCCTGCCGGAAGGCACCCAGGTCTACAACGGCCCGGCCACCGGCACGCCGCCCACCGCCACCCTGGACCTGAACGCCGAGATGGGCGTCACGCTGACGATCGACTCGCCGCCGCAGGCTGGCGACAAGTGGGCGCTGGCGCCCACTCGCGATGCCGCGCGCGACATCAAGGTGATCATCACCGACCCGGAGAAAGTGGCCGCGGCCGACACCGATGGCGGTGACGCCAACGGCAAGAACGCGCTCAAGCTGGCGCAACTGCAGAACACCAAGGTGCTGGGCCACGGCACCATGAGCATCACCGAGATGTTCGGGCAGGTGGTCAACACCGTCGGCGTGCAGACCGCGCAGATTCAATCGGCCAACACCGCGCAGAAGAACCTCATCGCCCAAAAGACCGCCGCGCAGCAGGCCGTTTCGGGCGTGAACCTGAACGAAGAATACGTGAGCCTGTCGCTCTACCAGGAGCAATACCAGGCCAGCGCCCGCATCATCGACGTCGCCAGCACGCTGTTCGATACGCTGCTGGGCCTGCGCGGCTGATCGGATCGTTGAAATCGTGACCTATCAAGAAAAAATCGGAGCTTCCCCATGCGCCTGAGCACCTCCATGATGTATTCGAACGGCCTGAAGGGCGTCCTCGCTCAGGAATCCGACATGAACCGCCTGGTCGAGCAGGTGGGCAGCGGCAAGAAATTCCTGACGCCGGCCGACGATCCGCTGTCCGCCTCGCTGGCGATCAACGTGGCGCAGACGCAGAGCATGAACTCGACGTACCAGCTCAACCGCAACACGGCGAAGACCAACCTCGGCCAGGAAAACAACGTCCTGGACTCCATCACGACGGCGTTGGCCGACGTGCGTACCCGCGTGGTGCAGGCCGGCAACGGCACCTTCGCCGACAGCGACCGCCAGGCGCTGTCCACCGCCCTGAAGAACGCCCGTGACGCACTGCTGGGCCTGGCCAACAGCACGGATGGCAACGGCCAATACCTGTTCTCGGGTTACCAGGGCGGCGTGGTGCCCTATTCGCAGGACACCAACGGCAAGATCGTCTACAGCGGCGCCACGGGCGAACGCACCGTGCAGGTCGACCAGTCGCGCCAGATGTCCACCAGCGACATCGGCAGCGACATCTTCAACCGCGCCAACCCGGGTTCGCAGGCCTACGTCAGCACCGCCGCGCAGGCCAACACCGGCACCGCCCAGTTCAGCACCGTGTCGGTGACGCCGGGCAGCCCCAATATCGGCAAGGATTTCCGCCTGCAGTTCGAATCGGATCCGGCCACCGGCAACATGGGCTACCGCGTCATCACGACCGATCCCAATGCCAACCCGCCGGTGCCGCCCGTCACCACGCCGGCGCCGCCGGCCGCGCCGACCGTGTACACGCCGGATGCCGCCATCGATTTCGGCGGCGTGTCGGTGGTGATCAAAGGCACGCCCCAGAACGGCGACGTGATCGACGTGCAGAGCGTGCAGTCGGCCGACGTGGACATGTTCAATACGCTGGACAGCCTCATCAAGACGCTGGATTCGCCGATTGCCGGCGACCCGGTCGCCCTGGCCAAGCTGAACAACGAACTGGCCACGGCCAACAAGAAGCTGTCCACCAACTACGACAACGTGCAGACGGTCGCGGCGTCGGTGGGCGCCCGCATGAACGAACTGGACGCGCTGGACGCCACCGGCACGCAGAAGGGCCTGTCCTATTCGAAGTCGCTGTCGGATCTCGAGGACCTGGACTACTACTCCGGCGCCAGCCAGCTGGCGCTGCGCCAGGTGGCCTTGCAGGCCGCGTCGGCCGCATTCATGACCATTCAAGGATCCAGTCTGTTCAGCCGCAAATAACGCGGTGAGTCCATAGGCCGTGCCCATGGGCGCGGCATGTTGCGCGCCCTTACGGACGCTTCCGGTGGATACCGGAGCGTCCGTGTGTGCGTACAGGGTAGGAATTTTGTCGTTTCACCTCGCATAACGTCGGGTATTTCATGCTTGTCAATTTGAAAGTTCGCACCTGCATCATTCTGGTGTTGTTGCTCTTCACGGGTGCCATGTTCCTGTCCAATGGCGTGGCCTGGATGGGCTTGAATTCCAGCAACACCAAGCTGGACCAGATCAACAGCGCCTATACGGACCGGGCGGTGCCGCTCAACCGTGCCTACACCGTTTTCCTGCGCGCGCGCCTGTTGTTGTCCACGTCGTTGATGGACATGCAGCAGGGCAAGACCGAACAGGCGGCGGCGCAGGCCAAGCGTTCCGAAGGCCTGATGCAGGATGCCTTCAAGATGATGGATGCCTTCCGCAAGGCGCCGCCGCTGGAGGGCACGGAAGCGCTCGGCCAGGCGCTGGAAGCCGCGCTCAAGGAGTACGACACCGTCCTCAAGGGGCAGGCGGCCGCGCTGTCCAATATGGCGATCCAGGACTATCTGAACCTGAACGACTCCGCCAGCAACGTCAATACCAAGTTCCGCGAAGCTGTCGATAACTACCTCAGCTTCATCGACAAGCGCACCGACGAGTTCGCGGCGCAGGCAGCGGTCGACCACGGCGTATCTCGCAGCGTCACCATCGCCTTGCTGGTGATCGCATTGGTGTTGGCGATCGGCTGTTGGATATTCATCAACCGCACGGTGCTCAAGCCCCTGCACGAGGCGGGTGATCATTTCGAGAAGATCTCGGGCGGTGACTTCACCGGCCGTATCGAGGTGCGCAGCACCAATGAAATCGGCCAACTGTTCGCCGCCATCAAGCGCATGCAGGAAAGCCTGACCCGCACCGTGGCGATCGTGCGCCGCGGCGTGGACGAGATCAACGTCGGTTCGCGCGAGATCTCGGCCGGCAACACCGATCTGTCCAGCCGCACCGAGCAGCAGGCGGCCTCGCTGGAGGAAACCGCGGCCTCGATGGAAGAGCTGGCCTCGACGGTCAAGCAGAACGCCGACAACGCGCGCCAGGCGAACCAGCTGGCGGCCAGCGCGTCGGACGTTGCCGAGCGCGGCGGTTCGGCGGTGGCCGAGGTGGTCAATACGATGCAGGGCATCTCGGCCAGCTCGCGCAAGATCTCGGAAATCGTGTCGGTGATCGACGGCATCGCGTTCCAGACCAACATCCTGGCGCTGAACGCGGCGGTGGAAGCGGCCCGCGCGGGCGAGCAGGGCAAGGGTTTCGCGGTGGTGGCGGGCGAAGTGCGCTCGCTGGCGCAGCGCAGCGCGCAGGCGGCCAAGGAGATCAAGGGCCTGATCGAGGACTCGGTGAGCAAGGTGGGCGCCGGTTCGCAGCAGGTCGAGCGCGCGGGCGCGACGATGCAGGAGATCGTGGCGTCGGTCAAGCGTGTGACGGACATCATGGGCGAGATCTCGGCGGCGTCCGAGGAGCAATCGAGCGGCATCGACCAGGTGAACCGCGCGGTGTCGCAGATGGACGAAGTGACGCAGCAGAACGCGGCGCTGGTGGAAGAGGCGGCGGCCGCGGCCGGTTCGCTGCAGGAACAGGCGCAGCGCCTGGCCGAGGCGGTGGCCGTGTTCAAGATCAACGCGGGCGACGTGATCGAGGTGCCGGCGCGCCAGCTGGCGCAGCAACACAGTGCGCCGCGGGTTGCCGCAGCGCAGACCGAAGCACCGGCTCCGGCCGCCAGGACCGCCAAGCCTGCCGTTCAGGCGGCTGCCAAGCCGGAATCCGCGGCAGAGCCGGATCATTCCCCGGTGACGCCGCCCGCGGCGCCGGCGCCGCGGCTGGCCCAGCCGGCCCGTGCCCGGCCGACGGCCAACAGCGGCGCGACGGCGGCCAGGCCCCTGCGCCGGCCGGTCGTCAAGACCACCGATGCCACCGATGTCAAACCCGTCAAACCGGCACCGTCGGCTGCCCGCCGCGCGCCGCCGGCCGACGACGATTGGGAGTCCTTCTGACGGAGTGATCCGCCAGCGTATTGCAATGCATTGAATAGGCAGTAGAAAACACATCCCTTTTACGGCGGGGCGACGACAGCGTGTCGCCCCGACGGTTACCGGAAATATCGGAAAATGTTAAGCAATCTGAAGGTGCGCACGGGCTTGATGCTTGCCCAATTGGCAGTTGCCGTGGCCGCGCTGGTTGCCATTGCCCTGGGTTGGAGCAGCATGCGATCCAACGCCGAAGCGATCAACGCTTTGGATAGCCTGAGTGTCCAGCAGAGCAATCTGGTCAAGGACTCTTACGTGCAGATGCTGCGCGCCACCATCCGTGCCGACATCGCCGCCGCCCAGCGGGCGGCCGGTGACAAGGCGGGGGCCGCCGAGAACACGCGCATCGTGCAGCAACTGCTGACGGATGGCAAAGCCAAGCTCGAACGTTTCAAGGCCATTCCGAAAACCACCGATATCGGCCGCGAGGCCGAAGGGCAGCTGCTGGCGTCGTTCAATGGCTTTGCCGAAGGCCTGCAGGCCATGCTGGGCGCCCTGGACCGCGGCGACAATGCCGAGTACCTCAAGCTGAAGAACACCAAGACCGCCGCGGCCAGCGGCGCGTTCTCCAAGCAGCTGACCGAATTCGCCAACACGATCACCGCCTACAGCGAAGAGCAGGTGGCGTCGTCGCGCGCCAATGGCGCGGTCATGACCTATGTGTATCTGGCGCTGGTGCTGGTGATCCTGGCGGTCTCGCTGGGCGCGTTCCTGTTCATGAACCGCGTGGTGCTGCGTCCGTTGCGTATGGTCGGCGAGAGCTTCGAACGGATCGCCGGCGGTGACCTGACCACGCGCGTCGATGTCCAGTCGACCAACGAGATCGGCGTGCTGATGGCTGCCGTCAAGCGCATGCAGGAAAGCCTGGCGCGCACCGTGGCGACCGTGCGCCGCGGCGTGGACGAAATCAACGTCGGTTCGCGCGAGATCTCGGCCGGCAACACCGACCTGTCCAGCCGCACCGAAGAGCAGGCGGCTTCGCTGGAGGAAACCGCGGCCTCGATGGAAGAGCTGGCCTCGACGGTCAAGCAGAACGCCGACAACGCGCGCCAGGCGAACCAGCTGGCGGCCAGCGCGTCGGACGTTGCCGAGCGCGGTGGTTCGGCGGTGGCCGAGGTGGTCAACACGATGCAGGGCATCTCGGCCAGCTCGCGCAAGATCTCGGAAATCGTGTCGGTGATCGACGGCATCGCGTTCCAGACCAACATTCTGGCGCTGAACGCGGCGGTGGAAGCGGCCCGCGCGGGCGAGCAGGGCAAGGGTTTCGCGGTGGTGGCGGGCGAAGTGCGCTCGCTGGCGCAGCGCAGCGCGCAGGCGGCCAAGGAGATCAAGGGCCTGATCGAGGACTCGGTGAGCAAGGTGGGCGCCGGTTCGCAGCAGGTCGAGCGCGCGGGCGCGACGATGCAGGAGATCGTGGCGTCGGTCAAGCGTGTGACGGACATCATGGGCGAGATCTCGGCGGCGTCCGAGGAGCAATCGAGCGGCATCGACCAGGTGAACCGCGCGGTGTCGCAGATGGACGAAGTGACGCAGCAGAACGCGGCGCTGGTGGAAGAGGCGGCGGCCGCGGCCGGTTCGCTGCAGGAACAGGCGCAGCGCCTGGCCGAGGCGGTGGCCGTGTTCAAGATCAACGCGGGCGACGTGATCGAGGTGCCGGCGCGCCAACTGGCGCAGCACCGCAGTGCGCCGCGGGTTGCCGCGCCGCAAGCTGAAACGGTTGCGCCGACGCCGGCGCCGGCCCCGACAGCCGCCGCACCCGCGGCACGCCAGGCCGCGCCCGCGGCGCGCCTGACGCATAGCGCGCCGCGCGCCAAGACGGCGACGGCGGAAGCGGCCAGCGCGGCGCGTCCGCCGCGCCGCCCGGCCCCCCGCGCGGCGGCCAACGACGCCAAGCCGGCGCCGGCGGCCACCCGCCGCCAGGCGCCGGCCGACGATGACTGGGAATCTTTTTGACGCCGGTCGAAACCGGTAAATGGGCAGGTATGCGAGGCTATCTACAACATCTTCTGGCGGCGGCGGCGATCACGGCGCTGATCACGGGCTGCGCGGCGACGGGCCACAATTTCGACCCGGGCAAGCTGTCGACGCTGACCCCCGGGCAGACGACGCTGGAAGAGGCCTCGCGGGCGCTTACCGCGCCTCCTGACAAGTTCTACAAACAGACCGACGGCACCTTCCTCGCCCTCTGGTCCTTCAAGATCACGTTTGTCGCCGACGGCTTATACAGCCGCAAGGAAGCGCTGCTGCAGTTCGGCCCGGACGGCCGCCTGATGCGCCTCGTCGACAGCACCAATATTCTGCTGGAACCCTGGGAACGCCAGAAACTGCTCGGCCCCGCGCCCGCGCCTGACGCCAGTCAGGAATGGGCGCAGCAGCCGGCGCCGGCCCCCCAGGTGGAAACCATCGTCATTCCGGTGCCGGCTGCGCCGCCCGAACCGACGCGCCAGGGGCGATAGGCCCCGTTCCGCGGAGAGCGTGCCGGCCCCCGGGCCGGCGCGTACGTCGCCCTGAAGCGTGCCCGCTCCGCAAGGATGGCGCGCCAGGGTGGTTTTTCATTTGGTCAGAGCTGTACCTGAGGGATGGGGAAAGAATATGGAAGCGAGTCTGGAATCCGGAGCGAAGTCCGGCAAGGTCGGTAAGAAAAAGGCCGCGCGCGCGCCCAAGGTGAAACGCAAGATGAGGCTGCGCGATGCCCGCGTCGGCACGATGCTGCTGTGGGTGATGGCGTTCTTCGCCGTGTTGATCGCGGCTGTGGGCGGACTGGCTGCCTTCTTCCTGCAGCACAACTATGAATCGATCCGCCAGGTCAATGAGCTGACCGAACGCGCCAAGCAGGTTGAAGTCATCAACAGCGACATGCTGCGCGCCCGCGTCAGCCTGATGGTCGCCGCCCGCCACCTGCAGGAATCCGGCTGGGGCAGTGGCGAGAACTCGGCGCGCGACGCCGCCGCCGCGCTCAAGGGCGCCACCGATCTGTTGACGGGCGTGCGCAGCCGTTTCGCGGAATTCCAGAAGAACATGCTGCAGGACGACACCGGCCGCCAGCTGTCGATGAACCTGGTCCGCCGCTACCGCTCGTATATCGATGACGGCGTCGACACCATGGTCGAGGCGCTGCGCAGCGAGGACTATTCCACTTTCTACATGGTGAACAACGAGTACGGTACGCCCCGCAGCGCGGCCTTCATCGAGGCCATCGCCGAGTTCAGCAAGTACATCGACGCCCAGCAGCAGGCCACGATCGACCAGGCCGAGGCCAATTTCAACCGTGCCATGGTTGCCGTGGCGGTTGCGGTGGCGCTGGCACTGGCGCTGATGGTGTTCTGCCGGGTGCTGTTTGGCCGCCTGGTGGTGCGCCCGCTGGTCGAGGCTGGCCAGCATTTCGACAAGATCGCCGCGGGCGACCTGACCAGCCGCGTCGAGGTGCGTTCGCACAACGAGATCGGCCAGCTGTTCGCGGCCCTCAAGCGCATGCAGGAAAGCCTGACCCGCACCGTATCCACGGTGCGCCGCGGCGTCGATGAAATCACGGTCGGTTCGCGCGAGATCTCGGCCGGCAACACCGACCTGTCCAGCCGCACCGAAGAGCAGGCGGCTTCGCTGGAGGAAACCGCGGCCTCGATGGAAGAGCTGGCCTCGACGGTCAAGCAGAACGCCGACAACGCGCGCCAGGCGAACCAGCTGGCGGCCAGCGCGTCGGACGTTGCCGAGCGCGGCGGTTCGGCGGTGGCCGAGGTGGTCAACACGATGCAGGGCATCTCGGCCAGCTCGCGCAAGATCTCGGAAATCGTGTCGGTGATCGACGGCATCGCGTTCCAGACCAACATCCTGGCGCTGAACGCGGCGGTGGAAGCGGCCCGTGCCGGGGAGCAAGGCAAGGGCTTCGCGGTGGTGGCGGGCGAAGTGCGCTCGCTGGCGCAGCGCAGCGCGCAGGCGGCCAAGGAGATCAAGGGCCTGATCGAGGACTCGGTGAGCAAGGTGGGCGCCGGTTCGCAGCAGGTCGAGCGCGCGGGCGCGACGATGCAGGAGATCGTGGCGTCGGTCAAGCGTGTGACGGACATCATGGGCGAGATCTCGGCGGCGTCCGAGGAGCAATCGAGCGGCATCGACCAGGTGAACCGCGCGGTGTCGCAGATGGACGAAGTGACGCAGCAGAACGCGGCGCTGGTGGAAGAGGCGGCGGCCGCGGCCGGTTCGCTGCAGGAGCAGGCGCAGCGCCTGGCCGAAGCCGTGGCGGTGTTCAAGATCAACGCCGGTGAGGTCATCGAAGTGCCGGCCCAGCAATTGGGCGGCTATCAGGCTCCGACCCTGACGCAAGACTGATCCAGACGGGGCCGGCGCCCCGTCGGACAAGGCGCGCGGCCGCAACGGCCGTCACCCCAGCCGACCCGACGCCCGTTCGCGGACGCCGGGTCGAATGCTGTCCGCCGGTCGGACCTTATACCTCGATGGCTTAAGTTTTCGAAAATATTGCCGTTCATAGTCATAACGCCCAAAATACGGGCGGCGAAAAATTTCGGCAGGACCGCACGGCATCGGCATGCGCACGTCGCGAGGCCGGACGGGTGGATAGCGGCCGGGCGCCAGGCCCGACGCCCGCCGTGGCTGACCGTTCGCCGCCCCATACGATGTAACGGAGACCCGCTGTGCGTGTGAACCTTCCTGTCAATGATGTGGAAACCAAGCTGCGCGAAGATCAATACCTGATCTCACGCACCGATACCAAGGGTCGCATCCTCTACGCGAATCCGGCCTTTATCGAAGTCAGCGGCTTTTCGCGCGAGGAACTGATCGGCAAGGCTCACAACGTCGTCCGCCATCCGGACATGCCGCCGGAAGCCTACGCGGACCTGTGGCGTACCCTGCAGGCGGGTGAATCCTGGCTGGGCCTGGTCAAGAATCGCCGCAAGGACGGCGGCTACTACTGGGTGCTGGCCAACGCCACGCCGATCGTCGAGAACGGCGAGGTGGTGGCGTATTCGTCGGTGCGGGTGCGGCCCAGCGACGCCCAGATCGAAATGGCCGAGGAACTCTACGCGCGCATACGCGAAGGCCGCGCCCGTGGCGTGCGCATCCTGCGCGGCCGCCCGGTGCGGGCGGGCTGGCGCCGCGGGTTGGACTTGCTGGCCTTCCCGTTCCGGCGCAATGTGCGCGGCCGCATGTTCCGCCACGCGCTGCTGTCCTCGGGTATCGTGGTGGCGGCGGGCGTCTATGGCCTGCGGGCCAATTGGGATACGCTGGACGCGACCGGCGCCGGGGTGGCTTGTGGACTGCTGGCGCTGGGCGTGGCCGGGATCTTCGCGCTGGGCTGGCGCCTGAGCCGGTCGCTGCTGGATCCCATGGTCGAGGCCGCGAACATGGCGCGCCAGGTTGCCGCGGGCAACCTCACCACCCAGATCGTGGCCGAGTCCGACGACGAGATCGGCAGCCTGAATTTCTCGCTGGAAGTCATGCGCAAGAGCCTGGTCGGCATTGCCCAGGACGTGTACCGCGGCATCGAAGGCACCACGCAGGCGGCGGTGCATATCGCCCGCGGCAACCAGGAACTGGCGGGCCGCACCGAAGGCCAGGCCGCCTCGCTGCAACAGACGGCGGCGAGCATGGAACAGCTGACCTCCACCGTGCGGCAGAACGCGGACAATGCGCGGCAGGCCAACCAACTGGCCGCCAGCAGCATGGACGTGGCGCGGCGCGGCGGCGTGGCGGTGGGGCCGGTGGTCAACACCATGCACGGCATTTCGGACAGCTCGCGCAAGATCGTCGACATCGTCAGCATCATCGAGGGCATCGCCTTCCAGACCAACATCCTGGCGCTGAACGCGGCGGTGGAAGCGGCGCGCGCCGGCGAATCCGGCAAGGGCTTCGCGGTGGTGGCAGGGGAAGTCCGCAGCCTCGCGCAAAAGAGCGCGCAAGCCGCCAAGGAGATCAAGGGCCTGATCGAGGACTCCGTCGAGCGCGTCAGCGAAGGCTCGGCGCAGGCCGAGCAGGCGGGCGCGACGATGCAGGAGATCGTCGATGCGGTGCATCGCGTCACCGACATCATCGGCGAGATCTCGCAGGCCTCGCAGGAGCAGTCCAGCGGCATCGAGCAGGTCGACAGCGCCGTGTCGCAAATGGACGTGATGACGGTGCAGAACACGGCGCTGGTGCAGGAGCTGGGCGGGGCGGTGCTGCAACTGGGCAACCAGTCGGGCGCGTTGCGCGAGACCATCCGGGTGTTCCGCCTGACCGGACAGCAGTGACGTCTGCGCCATCGAAAAAAACGGCCCGCGCGGGCCGTTTTTTTATGCGCTCGCCAAGGCGGCCGGGAATCCTTGCCGAACTTGCCGGCGTGTCGCCGGATGCTAGCGTCCGGCCAGCGCGTCGGTCACCCGGCTCATGGCCGACAGTCCGGATTCGAACAACGATTCCAGGAAGGGGCCGGAGTTCGGCAGCACCACGGTCAGCAGCACCACGCCGACGATCAGGCTGACGGGGAAACCCACCGAGAACACCGACAGCTGCGGCGCGGCGCGGTTCAGGATGCCCATGGCCAGGTTGATGGTCAGCAGCGCGCAGATCAGAGGCAGCGCCAGCAGCAGGCCGGATACGAACACGGTCTTGCCCCATTCCACCACCACGCCCCAGCCGTTCTGGTGCAGCTGGATCGCGGCCACCGGCAGCGTGTCGAACGACCGTACCAGGGCCGCCAGCACCAGCAGGTGGCCGTCCAGCGCCAGGAAAGTGAGCATGGCGACGATGTTGAACAGGCGCGACAGCACGGCGGTGTTGGCGCCCGTGCTGGGGTCGAAGAACGAGGCGAACGACAGGCCCATCTGCAGGCCGACGAATTCGCCGGCGGTCTGCACCGCCGCGAACACCAGCCGCATCGTGAAGCCCATGGCGATGCCGATCAGCACCTGCTGCATCACCATCCACAGGCCCGCGAACGAGCCGGGCGCGATCGGCGGCGCCGGGTCGAGCGCAGGGCTGACGGCCACGGCCAGCACGAAGGCCAGGCCGATCTTGACCTTGACGGGAACGGTGGATTCGGAGAAGAGGGGAGCGGTGCCCACCAGCGCCAGGATGCGCACGAACGGCCAGAGGAACTGGCCGATCCAGCCATTGAGCTGTTCGATGGTGAAGGAAAACATGCGGGCGCGTCCCGGAGTGCGGCGGCGCGCGCCGCTACGACACCAGGCCGGGAATCTGGCCGATCAACTGGCGGATGTAGTCGACCATGATGCCGATCAGCCACGGACCCAGCAGCACCAGCACGCCGCACATGGCCAGCAGCTTCGGGATGAACGACAGGGTCATTTCGTTGATCTGGGTGGCCGCCTGGAAGATGCTGATCACCAGGCCCACGATCAGGGTGATGACCAGCAGCGGACCGGCCATCGCCAGCGCGATCTTCATCGCCTGGTAGGTCATGGTCATGACGGTTTCGGCGGTCATGGCGATTCCCTATTGGTAGAAGCTCTGGGCCAGCGAGCCCATCAGCAGGTTCCAGCCGTCGGCCAGCACGAACAGCATCAGCTTGAACGGCAGCGCCACGGTGACGGGCGGCACCATCATCATGCCCAGCGCCATCAGCACGCTGGCCACCACCAGGTCGATGATCAGGAACGGAATGAAGATGGTGAAGCCGATCTGGAAGGCGGTCTTGAGTTCGCTGGTGATGAAGGCCGGCACCAGGATGCGCAGCGGCACCTGCGAGGGGTCTTCCAGCGCCGGCTGCTTGGCCAGGTTGGCGAACAGCGCCAGGTCGTTCTCGCGGGTCTGGTGCAGCATGAAGGTGCGCAGCGGGCCGGCGGCGCGCTCGACCGCGGCCTCGAACTGGATCGAGCCCTCGGACAGCGGCTTGTAGGCGTCGGTGTAGATCTTGTCGAACACCGGCGACATCGTATAGAAGGTCAGGAACAGCGCCAGGCCGATCAGCACGTGGTTGGGCGGCGACATGGCCGTGCCCATGGCGCTGCGCAGCAGGCCGAGCACGATGATGATGCGGGTGAAACCGGTCATCATCAGCAGCGCCGCGGGCAGGAACGACAGCGACGTCATCAGCAGCAGCGTCTGCATGCTGAGCGAATAGGTTTCGGAACCGCCCGGGCCCGGCGTCGCGGTCAGGGCCGGCAGCGTCGCCTGCGCCACCACGCCGGCGGGGAACAGGGCCAGGCCCAGCAGGGCGGCGGCGCCCAGCAGGGGCAGCGCGCCGCGGCGGGCGCGAGGGAAGTTGGGCAAGCTCATGGTGTGGAAACGCGCGCGCCGGCTAGCGGCGCTTGAGCGCCTGGCCCAGTTTGGCCGCGAAGGCGGCGGTGGGCAAGGGCGCGGCCTGCGGCAGTTCGCCGGCGGGCAGGGTATGCAGGGTGTTGAGCTGGCCGGGGCTGACGCCCACGACCACCCAGGTGTTCTCGATCTCGACGACGACGATGCTCTGCCGCGCGCCGATCGGCAGGCTGGCGACCTGCTTGAGCAGGTTGCCGCCGCCGCGCTGCGTCAGGCCGGCGCGGCGCGCCAGCCAGGCCGCGGCCAGGATGGCCGCCAGCACCAGCACCAGGCCGATGATGACGCGCAGCAGGGCGGAATCGTTCATCACGGGCGTGGCTTCAACGGCGGTTGTTGAGGCGGTTGATGCGTTCGGACGGGGTGATGATGTCGGTCAGGCGGATGCCGTACTTGTCTTCCACCACCACCACTTCGCCCTGGGCGATCAGGTAGCCGTTGACGAAGATGTCCATCGGTTCGCCGGCCAGGCCGTCCAGCTCCACCACCGAGCCCTGGCCCAGTTGCAGCAGGTTCTTGATGGTCAGGCGGGTGCGGCCCAGTTCCACCGTCAGCTGGACGGGCACGTCCATGATCAGGTCGATGTCGGTGCCATTGCCGGCGGCCGATCCGGCCAGCGGCTTGAACACCGATTGCGCGGCTGATTGGGCGGCAGGCGCGGCGGGGGCCGGTGCGGCCGGAGCAGCAGCAGCGGGCGCCGGCGCGGCGGTCGCGGGCGGCGTGGCCGCGGTCTGCTCGGCCATGGCGGCGGCCCAGTCGTCCTGGGCGGGCTTCAGGCCGTCCGCCTGGGTGGGCGGATTGGCGCGGGATTGTTCGGCGAGCGCGTCGGCCCAGTCGTCGGCCGGGGACGAGCCGGAGCCGGGCTCGTTCTTGTCAGTCATGGTCGGGGGCCTCGTTTGATTCGGTATCGTGGGTAAACATGTTTTGCACGCGCAGGGCGTACTGGCCGTTGAAGACGCCGTAGCCGCATTCCATCAGCGGCACGCCGTCGACGTGGGCGATGACGGTCTGCGGCACATCCACGGGCAGGATGTCGCCGACCTTCATGCGCATCAGTTCGCGGATGCTGGACGGAATGCGCGCGAACTCGGCGACCACGTCGATGTCGGCGCTGCGCACCTGGCGCGAGAGCTGCTGCGACCAGCGCTGGTCGACTTCCTCGAGCGTGGTTTCCTGCAGCGGCCGCGTGAGCAGGTCGCGCACCGGCTCGATCATGGAGTAGGGCAGGCAGATGTTGAGGTCGCCGCCGGTCGCGCCGAATTCGATGTGGAAGGAGGTGACCACCACCACTTCATTGTTGCCGGTGATGCTGGCGAACTTGGTGTGCATCTCCGAGCGCACGTAGTCGAATTCGATCGGATAGACGGGATCCCAGGACTTGCCGTAGCTTTCCAGGGTCAGGTTGAGCAGGCGCCGGATGATGCGCTGCTCGGTGGTGGTGAAGTCGCGGCCTTCGACGCGCGTGTGGTAGCGGCCATCGCCGCCGAACAGGCTGTCGATGACCAGGAACACCAGGTTCGGGTCATAGGTGAACAGGGCGGTGCCGCGCAGCGGCTTCATCTGCACCATGTTCAGGTTGCTGGGAACCGGCAGGTTGCGTTCGAAGTCCGCGTACTTCTGGATCTTGATGGAACCGACGGTGATGTCGGCGCTGCGGCGCATGAAGTTCAACAGCACGCTGCGCATCTGCCGCGCAAAACGTTCGTTGATGAGCTCCAGCGTCTGCATGCGCCGGCGCACCACGCGGTCCGGCGAGCTCAGGTCATAGGCGCGGGCGCCGTCGTTGGGGCCCGCGGATTCCTTTTTGCTGTCGCTCTCGCCCGTGACGCCGGCCAGCAGCGCGTCGACTTCGTCCTGCGAAAGAAACGCCTCGTAGGCCATGCTTATTGCACCACGAACGCCGTATACAGTACGTCGGTGACATACTGGCCGTCCGGCAGGGGCGCGAACGGGCGATTGACGGCTTGCTTGATGGCGTTGGCCATGTCGGTCTTGCCCTGTTGCGTCTGCACGCCGGTGGGCGATTGCGAAGACAGCACCATCAGGATGCGGCTGCGCACTTCAGGCATGTACTTTTCCAGGCGGATGCGGGTCTGTTCGTCGCTCACGCGCAGGGTCAGGCCGACGTGCATGATGCGTTCGGTGTCGGCGTTCTGCAACGTGACCGTGAAGGCCTCGATCGGCACGAAGATCGGCGCCGGCACGGCGGCCGGCGTCGTGGGCGGGGCGACGAACGTGGTCGGCGTGGCCTGCGGGCCGGCGGCGCCGGGCTGGCCCGGCTGGTTGCCGGTCTGGCCCACGCCCAGTTGCACCGGCGCGCCACCGCCTTGCGGCTGCATGCGCTGCGCGATGAACCAGGTCGCGCCGGCGCTGGCGGCGGCCACCAGCAGCAGCACCAGGATCATGAGCAGCGGACGAAGAATGCGGCCTATGCCGCCGGAGCGTGTCGGAAGCGGGCCGCGCGGCGGCATGGTTGTGGGTTTGGAAGTCGCCATCTCGGTGTCGATGCGTGTTTTGCCGCTGATGAAAACGGATTCTTAGTGGATGAAAGCATTCTGCCCGAAATCGCGCCCCCGATTGGAGGCGAAAAACAGGGCGAAAGCCGTGTATCTCAAGCTATTGCTGCACCGCCCGCAACCGTTGCCAGCCGCGGGCCGCGTGATTGTTACGCGAAGGTGTCGACCAGCGCATTGGCGTTGCGCGCAGCCGTCACGGTGGCCGCCTGGCCATCGATCGCGGCATCGGCCACCGCGGCGCCATTGCCGCCGCCCTGGCGTTGCGAACCGCCGCCATTGTGCTGGGCGAATTCCTGCTGCGCGGCCTGTTCGCCGACGCTGGTCTGGCCCAGCGAGATGCCGGCCTGGGCCAGCGCCTGCTGCAATTGCGGAATCGCGGTTTCGATGGCCTGGCGCACCGAGGCGTGGGCCGACACGAACGAAGCGCTGGCGACGCCGTCGGCCAGGTTGATGCTGACGCGCAGCGGGCCGAGGTCGGGCGGGTCCAGGCGCAGTTCGGCGGTCTGGGTGCCCTGGCGCACGTTGTTGCTCATCACCACCATCTGCTGGCCCAGTTCGGTGCCCCAATGGGTGCCGCCGACCGGCGTGGCGACCTGCAGCATGACCGGCACGTTGGGCACGGCGACGCTGGCGGGGTTGGAGACGGGAGCCGGCTGCTGGCGCTGGCTGGCGGCGGCGATCGCCTGCGCCAGGTGATCCTGGGCGTTGGTGGCGTGCTGCGGCAGTTGGAACTGTTGCGCGGTGCTGGGCAACGGCGCGGCCGGGTCTTCTTCGGTGCGGGCGTGTTGCGGCAGGGCGGGCGCGGCTTCGGGCGCGGCGACACGCGGGTTGGCCGCGCGCGGGGCGGCGGCTTCGGGCGCCGGACGCGGCAGCTCGGCTGCCGGCGCAGCCTTGACGGGGGCCGCTTCGACGGCGGGCGCGGAGCCCGCCTTGACGGCGGCGGTGACCACCGGCTGCGCGACCTGGGCGTCGCGGCTGGCCAGGGCGGCCGCGGCCTCGGCCTGCTGCGCGGTGGCCGGCACCGGCGTGCGCGGCGTTGCGATGGCATCGTTGGCGGTGAGCGCGGCCTGCACCACGGCGGCGCCGCTGCCGATGGCCGTGGCGGCGGCCTGGGCATTGCCCCGCGCCAACTGGACCTGCTCGGCGGCCTGGGCGGCGATCTCGAGCGCCTGCTCCGGCAACACGACCGGCGTGGCCGGTTGCTGCGTGGCGGCGACGGCAAGCGAGCCGGCCTCGGCCTGGGCCGCGGTCTGCACGGCGTTGTCGATGGCCGAGGCGGCGGCGTCTTCGGCGTTGCCCGCGGCATCGCCGGAGGTCTTGCCGCCGGACGCGGGTGTCTTGACGCCGTTGTTATTGGCCGGTCGCGCGTCGGCGGACGGGTTGGGACGCTGCTGGGCCAGCACGTCGGAGAACGACGGGCCCTTCTTGGTCGAGGCGGCCGCGGACTTGGCGCCGAGCGTGTCGGCGATCGAGACCGGCGCGGCGGGCGCGATGGCGGGGGTGGGCAGGGGAGCGGTCATATCGGGCTTCCTGTGGGCAATTAATGCATTCCGGCCTGGCGCTGGACCAGGCGGGCGGAGTATTCGTCGTTGGCGCGCTGCTCGCGGCGCGATTCCACCACGGCCTGGGCGCGCAATTCACGCTGCGCCAGGGCGTCGTACGAGTTGAGCTTGCGCTTTTCCTGCTGCCAGTACAGACGGCCCTTGGCCAGGTTCTCGTCGGCCTGGCGCAGCACGTTCTGCTGCTGGCCGATGGCATCGTCCAGGGTGCCAATGAAGCGCTGGTAGTTGTGGCAGTCGCTGGCCGACATGCCGGTCGTCATGGCCTGCTGCAGGCGTTCGAGGTAGTCCTGGCGGTAGTCCTGCAACATGCCGAGCTGGCGTTCGGCATTGGTGCGCTCGGTGCTGAGCCGGCCCAGCAGGCGCGCGGCTTCGTCCGTGCTTTCCTTGGCCAGGTTGATCAGCATGTCCAGGGGCAATTGGCTAGGCATAGGTATCCCTCAATTCGAAACTGGCGCGCAGTTGTTCCACCGCATCCTCGTAGCCGACGCTTTCGCCGATATCCTGTTGCAGGAAGGCTTCCAGGCGCGGGTAGCGCGCGATGGCATCGTCCAGCTGCGGGTCATTGCCGGCGGCGTAGGCGCCCACGGCGATCAGGTCGCGGTTGCGCTGGTAGCGCGACAGCGTCTGCTTGAAGCGGCGCACCACCGAGAACTGCTGCGGCGTGATCAGCGAGGTCATGGCGCGCGAGATCGACGCCTCGATGTCGATGGCGGGGTAGTGGCCGGCTTCGGCCAGGTGGCGCGACAGCACCACGTGGCCGTCCAGGATGGCGCGGGCCGAGTCGGCGATCGGGTCCTGCTGGTCATCGCCTTCGGCCAGCACGGTATAGAACGCGGTGATCGAGCCGGCCTTGCCGTTCGGGCCGGGCGCGCCCATGCCGGCGCGTTCGACCAGGGTCGGCAGCTTGGCGAACACCGAAGGCGGATAGCCCTTGGTGGCGGGCGGCTCGCCGATGGCGAGCGCGATTTCCCGTTGCGCCATGGCGTAGCGGGTGAGCGAATCCATGATCAGCAGCACGTCCAGGCCCTGGTCGCGGAAGTGTTCCGCCAGGCGCGTGGCGTAGGCCGCGCCCTGCAGGCGCAGCAGCGCCGAGACGTCGGCCGGGGCAGCCACCACCACCGAGCGCGCCAGGCCTTCCGGGCCCAGGTTGTGCTCGATGAATTCCTTGACTTCGCGGCCCCGTTCGCCGATCAGGCCGACCACGATGATGTCGGCCTTGGTGTAACGGGCCATCATGCCCAGCAGCACGCTCTTGCCCACGCCGGAGCCGGCGAACAGGCCCATGCGCTGGCCGCGGCCGACGGTGAGCAGGCCGTTGATGGCGCGCACGCCGGTGTCGAGCACGGTGTCGATCGGGGCGCGCGACAGCGGATTGATCGGCTGGGCCGAGAGCGGCGCCAGTTCGGCGCCGGTCAGCGGGCCCAGGCCGTCCAGCGGCCGGCCGGCGCCATCCAGCACGCGGCCGAGCAGGGCGTTGCCCACCGGCAGGTGGCGGCCCAGCTGCGGCTTGGCGTTGCCGTTCAGCTCGGCCTTGCGCGGCAGCGGGATCTGGCGCTGCACCGGCGGTTCGCCGGGCACCACGCGGGCGCCGGGCGGCAGGCCGGAAATGTCGGCCTGCGGCATCAGGTAGAGGGTGTGGCCGTCGAAGCCGACCACTTCGGCATCGGCCCAGTGGTCGTGGCCGCGCGCGATCTCGATGCGGGCAGCGGCCCCCACGGGCAGGCGCAGTCCGGTGGCGTGCAGCACCAGGCCCGTGGCGCGCGTGATCTTGCCGCTGACCAGCCAGGGGTCGGTCGAGGCGGCGCGGATCGAACCGATCTGCAGCTGCGTCTGCCAGCGGTCGATCACGGGCACGGCCGGTTGGCCGGGCTGCGCGGGGGCCGGATTGGCGCTCACGCCGGCTCCTCCCAGTTGACGTTGCGGCCCAGCGAGGCCGCGACGCGGCGCCAGCGGGTCTGCAGGGTGGCGTCGATGTCGCCGAACGGCGTCTCGGCGCGGCAGCCGCCGCGGGCGATGGATTCGTCGGCCAGCACGCGCCAGTGGCCTTCCTTGAGCTCGTCGGCCAGGTGCAGGCGGATCAGTTCGATGTCGGCGGGGTTGGCCCACAGGCGCATCTGGCCGCCGGCGGTGGGATTGATGTGCAGCACTTCGCGCACGGCGCTGGCGACGGTCTCGGGCTGTTCGGCCAGGGTGGTGCGCACGACTTGCTGGGCGATGTCCAGGGCCAGCGTCAGCAGGCTCTGGCCCATCTTTTCTTCGAGCGAGCCGACCGATTCGGCGCAGGCCTGCACCAGCGCGTGCAGGTGTTGCGCTTCCTGCGCGCCTTGTTCGCGCGCCTGGGCCAGGCCCTCGGCGTAGCCGGCTTCGCGGCCGGCGGCCAGGCCCGCTTCATGGCCTTCGGCGCGACCGGCTTCCAGGCCGGCGGCATGGCCCTGCGCGTAGCCTTCCTCGCGGCCTTCGGCGATGGCCTGGGCGCGCAGCTGGGCCATCACCACTTCCGGGTCGGGGCCCGGGTCGGGTTCGGGCTCGGGTTCGACTTCGACGGGCGGCGGCTCGTCGAACGACAGCATCTGCCAGCGCCGCCAGGCGGCACTGCGCGAGATGAGCGTCGACTGGCCGGTATCCGCTTCAGACATACGCGTCGTCTCCGGAGTTGCCCAGCACGATCTGGCCGCTCTCGGCCAGGCGGCGGGCGATCTGCAGGATCTTCTTCTGCTCGGTCTCGACCTTCGACATGCGGATCGGGCCTTGCGCTTCCAGGTCCTCGCGCAGCATTTCGGCGGCGCGGCTGGACATGTTGCGCAGGAACTTGGCGCGCAGTTCTTCCTGGGCGCCCTTGAGCGCGACCATGAGCGTGTCGTTGTCGATTTCCTTGAGGATGAGCTGGATCGCGCGGTCTTCGATGTCGAGCAGGTTGTCGAACACGAACATCTCGTCGATGATCTTCTGCGCCAGGTCGTTGTCGCGTTCGCGCAGGCTGGCGACCACGGTTTCCTCTTCGGCCGAATTCATCATGTTGAGAATCTCGGCCGCGGTGCGCACGCCACCCATCTTGCTGCGCTTGGCGCCCTGGCCGGCCAGCACGGAATTGAGCACTTCGGTCAGTTCCGACAGGGCCGCGGGCTGCACGCCGCCGAAGGTGGCGATACGCAGCATGACGTCGTTGCGCAGGCGGTCGGTCAGCAGCGCCAGCACGCCGGCGGCGCGGTCGCGTTCCAGGTGCACCAGGATGGTGGCGATGATCTGCGGGTGTTCGTCGCCGATCAGCTCGGCCACGGTATGCGGATCGAGCCAGTTCAGGGCGTCGATGCCGCTGCCGCCTTCGCCGGCTTCCAGGATGTCTTCGATCAGGCCGGCGGCGCGGTCGCTGCCCAGCGCCTTGGTCAGCACGGTGCGGATGTAGTCGTCCGAACCCAGCGTGACGGCCATGAACTGGTCGGCTTCCTGGCGGAATTCCTCCAGCACCACGGCCACGTCGTTGCGGGTGACCTGCTTGAGGCTGGCCATGGCGGCGCCGACCTGCTGGACTTCGCGGGCGGTGAGGTACTTGAAGACCTCGGCCGCGGCGTCTTCACCCAGCGACATCATCAGGACGGCGCTGCGCGTCATGCCGTCCATGGGCTTGGAATCATTTTTCATCTTTGGTCATCCAGGTGCGCAGGACCATCGCGACGGCGCGCGGATCCTTGTTCGCCATCGTGCGGGCGCGTTCCAGGTTGTCCTGGTAACGGTCGGTTTCCTTGGCGCGGGCCAGGTCCTGGGCCTCGCGCTGGGCTTCGATGCGCTCGGCCTCGGCCACTTCGGGATCGACCGGCGGGTACAGGTAGTCGCCCACCGAGCGGCGGACCTTGCGGTACAGCCACAGGGCCAGCACGCCACCCACCAGCCAGGCCAGGATGGTCTTGAACAGCGAGATCATTTCCGGATCGCGCCACATCGGCACGGCCGGCGGGCCGTCGTTGAACTGGCTGTTGACCAGGTTCAGCGAATCGCCACGGCTTTCGGAATAGCCCATCGCCTCGCGCACCAGGTTGGTGAGCTTGCTCAGTTCCTCGGGCGGCAAGGCCTGGGGTTCGCCGTCCTTGTCGCGCACGTAATTGACCACCACGGCCACCGACAGGCGCTTGAGCATGCCGACAGGCTGCTTGATGTGGCTGATGGTGCGGTCGACTTCGTAGTTGGTGGTGGCGTCGCGGCGATCGCTGACGGTGCCGCCGGCGCCCTGGGCGCCGGCGCCGGTGGCGGTCTGTTGCTGTTGCTGCTGGCCCTGCTGCTGCGGCTGGCCGGGACGGGGCGGTTGGGTCTGCGGCGGATTGGCGATCGGCGCCTGGGCGTTGGCCGGCGGCTGGTTGGACAGCGCGCCAGGCACGCCCTGCGCGGGATTGATGCCGCGCTGGTTCGATTCGCTGGTCTGCTGGCTGCGGATGGCGGCCTGGCCGGGCTCCTGGTTGGGGCGGTAGACCTCGGACGTTTCCTCGCGGCGCGAGAAGTCCATTTCGGCGCTGGCCTGGGCGTGCACGTTGCCCGGACCGACCAGCGGATTGAGGATGGTGAGGATGCGTTCGACGGTGCGCTGCTCGGTCTCGCGGACCATGCGCATCTGGTCGGCGTCCATGCCCCGGCCTTCGCCAGTGGGGGCGGACAGCAGGCGGCCGTTCTGGTCGACGATCGAGACGTTTTCGGCGGTCAGTTCCGGCACGCTGGAGGCGACCAGCCAGGAAATGGCCGAGACCTGGGCATCGCTCAGGCTGCGGCCGGGGTAGACGTTCAGCAGCACCGAGGCGGTCGGCGGCTGGCGTTCACGCACGAACAGCGACTGGCGCGGCATGGCCAGGTGCACGCGGGCGTGCTGCACGGTGTGCATGGATTCGATCGAGCGCGCCAGCTCGCCTTCCAGGCCGCGCTGGTAGTTGATCTGCTCGGCGAACTGGCTGGCGCCGAAACGGGCGTTGTCCATCAGTTCGAAGCCGACCGAGCCGCCGCGCGGCAAGCCTTGCGAGGCCAGCTGCAGGCGGGCGTCGTAGACGCGGTCGGCCGGCACCAGCAGGGCGGTGCCGGTGTCGTTGTACTTGTAGGGCACGTTCATGGTGCCCAGGGCCGTCACGATGGCGCCGCCGTCGCGGTCGTCCAGGTTCGAGAACAGCACCTTGTACTTGGGCTCGCTGCTCCACATCGCCACGGCGACGATCAGCGCGACCAGCGCGGCGGCCGCGCCAAGCAGCACCGGCTTGGGCAGGGCGCGTATCTTTTCCAACACGGGAAACTTCGCCAGAAGCGACGCGCTCAGGGTAGCCTGCTGATTCATTGGCGGCTCCCGCTGGCTTCGCGGAGCAGGGAAAATGACTTCATGTTCGGGTAGGGCAGATTACACATGCAACGTGCTTCTGGTCTGGGGAGAGCCTGGATTATTGCTGCTGAGTTAGCAAACCCAATCGTCGAAAACAGCGGTTTTTTGGCGTTACTTATCCCCTATGTCGACAAGCGGGCGCGCCGGCCCCCCGGAGCGGCTCGCGGAGCGTGCCGGCGGGCTTGCCGCATTCGCGGAAATATCGGGTGTTTTGGCGGCTTTTAGGCGCTATGGCGCGTACGATGCCGGGTTACGCTGCATCCATCCTGGGCGTAGTCCCTCGTCCTACCAGCAAGGAATAACGTAATGGCTGTATCAGGCTTGTCCGGCATCGAGAGCATGCTCCAGCAGATGCGCGTGGCGGTGACCAAGGCGGAAACCGGCAATCTCGCCGCGGGCGAAGCCGTGGCCCAGCCCGATGGTTTCGCCGCCGAACTGCAGCGTTCCATCCGCCGCGTCACCTCGGCGCAGAACGCCGCCACCGCGCAGGCCAAGGCCTTCGAACTGGGCGCGCCCGACGTTTCGCTCAACGATGTCATGATCGACCTGCAGAAGGCCAGCATCGGCTTCCAGACGGCCGTGCAGGTGCGCAACAAGCTGGTTGCGGCCTACAAGGAAATCTCGTCGATGGCCGTGTAACCACGGGCAGGACAGCGGGGCGGCGGATCATGCCGCAGCCCCGCCAAGCGGATCCGCCAGCGGCGTTGGATCCGCCGCATCTTCAGCCGTTCCGGCACAATCCACCGTCCGGCGGCGCTCCTGGCTCGCAGTGCGCCTATCGGGCGTTTTTCTCCAGGCGCCAGACCACCTGCTGCAGCCAGTTTTCCTGCCGCGCATCCAGGTTCAGGAACACCGCGCCCACATGGCTCAGGGGCGGCTCGCCGGTCAGCGACACATGCGTTGGCGCGGGTTCGTCCGGACTGGCGGCCTGGATCATGGGTTGGCCCGACACCGGATACACATTGCGCACTTCCAGGTTCGCGTTGAGCTTGCCCAGCTCGCCAAAGTCGAGCTGCACGTCCTCGAGTACCGCGCCGCGTTGCGGCAACGTCGGCACCGCCAGTTCCACCCGCAGGCCGACGCCATCCACCGAAATGTCGCGCACCGAGAAACTGATGGGTTTCGCGGCGGGCGCCGGACGCCACGAGGCGTGGCAGCGGCTGGCGCTGGAGACCAGCGAGGCCCGGAACATCTTGCGGCGCTGGATGCGCGCCAGGCGGTCGGGGAAGGGCGACATCAGCGCCGCGCTGCCGTCATCGAAGTGGATGACCTCCGGGCGCGAGACCCGGAAGCGGATCTGTACGCCGCCATAGGCGGTGGCGTTGAAATGGAAGGTGGTGCCGCTCAGCAGGCCCATGCTGTCCGACTGCTCGAAATCGGCGCCGGCATAGTCGCGCGGACGCCAGAAGAACTGCCGCGTCTGCTTGTCCGCCCCCAGCACCAGCACGGCCATTTCGCGGTCCGCGGCGTCGCGCACCAGGATGTGGCTGTCGGGGTGCGTCAGTTCGAAGAGGGCGGCGCGCATGTCTTCCGGCCGGGTGAGCAGGAATTCCGGATCGCTGGCGTCCAACACGGTGCTTGTCCTTAGAGAGTGGGGGCGGGCGGCGCGGCCTCGGGGAGTTCGCGCGATTCGAGGCGATAGAGCCAAGCCAGCAATTCTGCCACCGCCACGTAGAGTTGGGGAGGAATATGCGCGTCCAGGTCCACCTGCATCAGCAGGCCGACGAGTTCACGCGATTCGTGCACGTACAGCCCGTTCTCTTCGGCGGCGCGCACGATGGTGTCGGCCAGCTGGCCGTAGCCCTTGGCCACCACCCGCGGGGCGGCGTCCTTGTCGTCATACGAGATGGCGACCGCGGCGTTGCGGTTGGCGTTGGGGCCCTGTTCGGGGGGCGGAGCGGTGCGCATCAGATATCCGCGGGTATGACGGGACGCGGGTCCACCACGTTCACCACCAGGTGGCTGAGCGTGAGGCCGGCAGCCAGCAGGCGTGAGCGCAGCTGGTCCGAGGAGTCGTTGATTTCGGCGGCGCTATGGGGCGCGACCAGTTGCAGCACGATCTGGTCGCCGGCCAGGTTCAAGCGCGCGTCCACCAGGCCCAGCCGCGGCAGATCGAGTTTCAGGCGGGTTGCCCAGGTGGACACCGCCGATTCCGGATCGCCGCCGTAGGGGTCGCGTTCCACCTCCCATTCCATCGGCGTGCCGGGCCAGGCCTCGCCTTGCCAGGTCAGGGCCTGGTTGGCGAGCACGTCCAGTTGCTGGCGCACCAGCAGGGTGAGGTCCTGGTGGATGCCGCTGACCGGCGTGCCGGGCGCCGGGGCATTGGTGTTGCCGGGCGCCGCGTTGGCGTCGCCGGCGCGGCCGCCGCCGGCCTGGGACTCGGCGCGCGGACGCGCGGTATCCGCGTCCGTGGGGACTCCGCTGCGAGTCAGCCGGGCCTGGGGTTCCTGCTGCAGCTGGGACGGGTTGCTGCGGCCAAAGACCAGGTCGGTCAGGTGCGATTCGTAGAACAGGCCGCTAGTCTGCAACGCGGCGCGTAACGCCTGGCCCAGGATCTTGGCCGACGGCGCGCCAGGAGCCAGGGTGGCGTGGGTCGTGGCTTCGGCGTTCCTGGCGCCGGTGGCGCCTTCGCCCGATCCGGCTGGGCGCGCGGGCCGGTTGGTGGACGGTGTCTCGGCGGCGGGGTCGGCACTGGCCGCGGCAGCCGCGGCCAGTGCCGCCGCGGTGGTGGGGGCAGGCGCGGGCGCTGCCGCCTGTCCGGCAGCGGGGGCGGCCGTGGGTTGTCCGGGGGCTCCCGGCTGGCTGGCGGGTTGGCCGGCCTGCTGGGCCGGCGCGCCGGGCGGTTGCGCAGAGGGGGGCGCCGTCCAGAGGGGGGCGCGGCCTTGCACGGCGGGCGCGGCTTCGGGGTACTGGGCCAGCAGGGCGAGGATCGCGCGTGCGGTGGTGCCGAGGGTGGTGGGCGCCGAGGCGGTGGTGTCGCTGCTGGTGACCAGGCCGCGCGCGGCCAGCGCCAGGGCGGCCGCGGTCTTGGCATCGATGACGGTGGCCGGGCGATCGCCGCGGGCGCCGCCGGTCTGGATGCCTTGCCGGGGGTCGCGATTGGAGCCGTCGGCCGAGCCGGGCTTGTCCAGGTTGCCTGGCTGGCTGACCGCATCCGGCCGCGCGCCGGACACCTGGTTGGCGCTGGCGGCGGACATCGTCGTGCCAAGCACGGCGTCCAACCGCTGCACTAGGACATTGCCGAGTGCCGCGGGACCTACGCTCATGCTTCAGGCGCCTGGTAGCCGTAGGCCGAGAGCAGGGTCTGCTGGCGCTTCATGCGGCCCAGCAGTTCGCCCAGCCGGGCCAGTTGCGGCAGCGCCAGGTCACGCGTCATGGCGTCGTTTTCCAGGATGCGCACCAGCAGGTCGTATTTCATGGCGCGGCCGGCCTCATCCAGCGGCGCGGTCGGTTCCGCGATGCGCAGGCGTTCGACCAGCTCGCAGTATTGCTGCCCGTGGGCCATCGCCGTATCCCAGTCGCCGGCCTGGGCGGCCGTCAACATCTCGCCCGTGATGAGAGCGATCTCCTGGTAGTGTTCCAGAATGGGGGATGAGTACTGGGTAAGGGACGTCATGGAAATCTCGGGCGTTCGATGGCTGGCTGGATTTGTGTTTCTGGGCCATCAGGGCTGCGCTATGCCAGCCGGTCGGTCGATGGAGGTTTGCCAAGCCTCGGCCAGGTCCGCCAGCAGGCGGTCGGCGATATCGAGTTGCTCGGTATCCGCTTTCAGATTTGCCGTCAGCAAGGTGCGGACGATGTAATCGTAGAGCCGGGCGAGGTTGGCGGCGATGTCGCCGCCGGCCTCCATGTTCAACCCGGTCTTCAAGCCTTCATCGACGATCTTGATCGCTTTCGAGATAGCCGCGCCGCGCTCGGCGACCCGACCTTCCTGCAGGTGGATGCGCGCCTGCCCGATCGCTGCCCGGGCACCCAGGTACAGCAGGGTGATCAGCCGCTCGGGGCTCGCGCCCAGCACCTGGGTTTCCAGGCCGATATCGGCGTAGGAGCGGACGGATTGGGACCCTGTGGGGCGGCGGGCGGCGTAAGTCATTAATGCATCTTCTACAGGTTATTTGCTCGATTTGTTCATCGCCGCAAATTGTTGGGTCAGGTAGTTGGCGGTGGTCTGCATCTGCATGTAGAACTTGTCCAGCGCCACGAAACGCGTGCGCATCTGGTCGATTTCCGCGTCGCTGGCGGCCTTGGCGCGCTTTTGCTGGGCGTCCAGGTCGCTCATCGTCTTGGCCAGGCCGTCGGTGCGCGTCTTCAGCGAACCGGTGCTGCCCAGCACGTCCTTGAAGGCGGCTTCGAAGTTCTTGGCCAGGCCGTGTTCGCCGGTCAGCAGCTTGGTGACGTCGGCGGGGTTGCCGGTCAGCGCCTTGTCCAGCTTGGTCTGGTCAAGCTTGAGCTGGCGCGTCTGCGGGTCGGTGGTGATGCCCAGGTCGGCCAGCGAGCGGACGGTGCCTTCGCCCAGCACGGCCTGCAGCGCGTTGGTCACGGACGACTGGATCGAGCGCGTGGTGCCGTCGCCGGTCAGCGGCTGGTTGGTGGCGGCCTTTGCGTCGAAGGCCGTCAGGTTCTTGATGGTCGTCTGCAGCGCGTTGTAGGTCTTGACGAAGTCCTGGATGGCCTTGTTGGCGACCGACGTGTCGGATTCGAGCTTGAGCGTGATCGGCTTGCCGGCCTCGGTTTTCTCGGTCAGGTTCAGCGTGACGCCGTCGATGGCCTTGGACACGTTGTTCGAACCGCTCTTGACCGTGATGCCGTTGATGACCACTTCGGCGTCTTCGGCCTTGGTGTTGGCCATGCCGGTGGTGGTGGTGCCGTCGGCGGCGGTGCTGAAGGACAGGATGTCCTTGAGCGACTGGTCGCCGGTGACGGTGATGTTCTTGACCGAGGCCTGGACGCCGGTGTCCTTGGCCGTCAGCATCAGGTAGTTGTTGCCGTTGCCGTCGTTGATGACGGTGGCGCGCAGGCCGGACTTGTCGTCGGCGTTGATGGCCTTGACGATGCCGTTGAGCGAGGTGTCGCCCTTCAGGTCGATGGTGCGCTTGGTGCCGTCGGCCAGTTCGATCTCGAACGAGCCGGTGTCGCCGTGCTTGGCGGTGCGGTCGGCCACGGCGCCCGATTGCAGGCTCTGGGCACGGGCCAGGTTGTTCACGGTGATGGTGTACTGGCCCGCGACGGCGCCCTCGGCGGCCACGGTGGCCGTCAAGGCGTTACCGCCGGTCACGCTGCCCTTGATGGCAGCCATCGTCTCGGTCTTGCCCAGCACGCCGGCCGACTTCTGCAGGGCTTCCAGCGCGCTTTGCAACTGCGCGTAGGCGTCGATGCGGGTCTTGTAGCTTTCGGCGCGGGTGGTGTAGATCGAGAGCTTCTTATCCTCGGCGGTCTGCAGGTCGGACAGGATCTTTTCCAGGGGCAGACCGGAAACCGAACCGAGGTTAGTGATAGAGGCCATGTGAAATTCCTTCCTAGCGATGCGATTCTGTCAAAAATAGGGTGCCGGCGATTGGCCGGGTAAGGGCATAAGGCGGGCCTAATTCGATGCTTCCATCATCGATTGGCGCCAAAACGGGCACAGCAGAAAATATCGGGTGCCATATCAAGCCGTGGTTTTGATGCCGTTTCCTTGCATGTTGACGATCATTTTGGCGATCTTCAGTACGGCTTCACTCGGGATGGTGCGTATGACGTCCCCTGATTCGGCGTCAACCACGGACACCACCACCTGGTGCACGTCGGGGTCGACCTCGAACTGCAGCTGGGTGGACCAGGCCTTCATTTGCTCGTTGATTTCATCGAGCGCCTTTTCCAGGGGCAGCTTCTGGGAAGTCGACTGCTCCGACGTGGCGGTGTCGGCGCCGCCGCTCTGGCTGCTGGCGACCGGCGGCGCGACGGTGACCGACGGATCGACGGCGACCGGCACGGGCGCGACCGGCGTCGGCGCGAACGTAGCGGGGGCTAAGGGGGTTACGGCCATGATCACTCCAACGGCGATGTGGGCGTCTCGGAGGAACGCGCTGTTTTCAGGGAATTCTCAGCTACGATTACGGCAGTCCCGCAGGGAACTTTAGGCCCGGGCGCGGACGGATGTTTCATGTGCTAACAAGTTGGGATCGGGCAATGAGTGTCAAGACGGCGTTGCGAGTCATAGAAATCATCGAAACCTACGCCCGGGAGAAGCGCGCATTGCCCCTGTCGGAACTGGCCCGGCTGCTGGACGTGCCGGTATCCAGCTGCCTGGCGCTGATCCGCACCCTGACCGGGCTGGGCTATCTCTATGAAACCGGCCGCCGCCAGGGGTACTACCCGACCGGCCGCCTGCTGGCGATGGCGCAGCGCATCGCCCGCGCCGATCCGGTGCTGGACCGGGTCTACCCCAGCCTGGTCGAGCTGCGCGACGCGACCCGCGAAACCGTCGTGTTCGCCAAGCTGGCGCAGGACGGCCGGGTGGTCTACCTGGATGTGCTGGACTCGCCCCATACGATCCGATACGCGCCGGTTGCCGGCGAGTTCAAGGACGTACACGCCAATTCGCTGGGAAAAGCGCTCATGTCGCTGATGGACGAGCCGGCCCGCGACGCGCTCCTGGCGGCCACGCCGCTGACGCGCTACAACGAGCGCACGCTGGTCACCCGCGACGCGGTATTGCAGGACATCGACCGGTCGCGCCAGCGCGGCTGGTTCATGAACAGCGGCGAGTCGATTCCCGACGTCGGCGCCATCGCCTGGCCGGTGACGCTGTCGGGCGAGCACTACGCCATCTCGGTGGGCGGCCCGATCTACCGCATCGAGCCGTGCCAGGAGGAATACGCCCGCATTTTGCGTTCGGCCTGCACCGGGCTGGAACAGCAATCCTGAGCCCGGCCGTGGCCGGCCGGCGCGGACGGGCGCGGGTTCAATAGGACTTCGGCAGCCCCAGCACTTTTTCCGCGATGAAGCACATGATCAGCTGCGGGCTGACCGGCGCGATGCGCGGGATGAAGCTCTCGCGCAGCAGCCGTTCCACGTGGTATTCCTTGGCGTAGCCCATCCCGCCCAGCGTCATCACCGCCGTCTGGCAGGCGTTGTAGCCGGCCTCGGCCGCCAGGTACTTGGCGGCGTTGGCGGCCGGGCCGCAGGGCTGGCCGGCGTCGTACAGGCTGGCGGCCTTGAATACCATCAGGTCGGCGGCCTCCAACTGCATCCAGGCCTGCGCCAGGGGATGCTGGATGCCCTGGTTCTGGCCGATCGGCCGGCCGAACACCTTGCGCTCGCCGGCATAGCGCACCGCCCGCTCCAGGGCGGCGCGGCCGATGCCGACCGCCTCGGCGGCGATCAGGATGCGTTCCGGATTCAGGCCGTGCAGGATGTATTCGAAGCCGCGGCCTTCCTCGCCGATGCGGTCGGCGACCGGAATCCGCAGGCCGTCGATGAACAGCATGTTCGAGTCCACCGCCTTGCGGCCCATCTTCTCGATCTCGCGCACCTCGACCTTGGCCCGGTCCAGGTCCGTATAGAACAGCGACAGCCCCTGGGTGGGCTTGGCCACGTCCGCCAGCGGCGTGGTGCGCGCCAGCAGCAGCATCTTGTCGGCCACCTGGGCGGTCGAGATCCAGATCTTGCGGCCATGCACCACGTATTCGTCGCCCTGGCGTACGGCGCGGGTGCCGAGTTTGGTGGTGTCCAGGCCGGCATCGGGCTCGGTCACGGCGAAGCAGGCCTTCTCGCGGCCCGAGATCAGCGGCGGCAACCAGCGGGCGCGCTGCTCGTCATTGCCGAACACCACCACCGGGTTCAGGCCGAAGATGTTCATGTGCACGGCCGAGGCGCCGGTGAAGCCGGCGCCCGAGGCGGCAATGGTCTGCATCATCAGGGCGGCCTCGGTCATGCCCAGGCCGGCGCCGCCGTGCTCCTGCGGCATGGCGATGCCGAGCCAGCCGTCGCGCGCCAGGTCGGCGTGCAGCGGCTCGGGGAAACCGCCCTCGCGGTCGCGTTCCAGCCAGTAGTCGTCGGGATAGCGTTCGCAGATGCGCGACACGGCGTCGCGCAGGGCCAGTTGGTCGGGGGTGAATTCGAAGTCCATCAGTGGGTTCCGTCCTGGGTGATGCGATGGGAGAAGAGGGCGTCGATGGCCGCGTCGTCGTAGCCGGCCTCGGCCAGCACTTCGCGGCTGTGCTGGCCCAGCGTGGGCGCCGGGCGGCGGATGGCGGTCGGCGTGCCCTGGTAGCGGCCAAGGGGGGCGGGGGTGCGCAGGCGGCCTTCGGTGGGGTGGTCCTGCTGCTGCACGAAGCCGGTGGCCGCCAGGTGTTCGTCCCCCAGCAGGTCGTCGACCGTGTAGAGCTGCGAGGCGGGGATGTCGGCTTGCGCCAGGTCCCGCAGCCAGTCCTGGCTGGGACGGGCGCGGATCACGTCGGCGACGAAGGCGTAGACCTCGTCGATGTGCGCCGCGCGCGCGCCGTGGGTGTGGAAGCGCGGGTCCTGGCCGAGTTCGGGCTGGCCGATCAAGGCAAAGAAATTGCGCCAGTGCTTGTCGTTGTAGATCAGCAGGCAGATGTAGCCGTCGGCCGTGGCGTACGGGCGGCGGTGTGGCGCCAGCAGCCGCGCATAGCCGGTGGGCCCCAGCGGCGGCTCGAAGGTCGCGCCGCCCAGATGGTCGCCCAGCACCAGGTGGGCCATGCCTTCGAACATGGGGATTTCAACCTGTTGGCCCTGGCCGCTGGCGCGGGCGTGAATGACCGCCGAGACCAGGGCGATGCCCACGTGCAGGCCCACCGCGCGGTCCGCCAGCGTCAGCGGCGCATAGCGCGGCACGTCGCCGCTTTGCTGCGCGGACAGCGCGGCGATGCCGGTCTGGCCCTGGATCAGGTCGTCGTAGGCCGGGCGGCCGGCATAGGGGCCGGTCTCGCCGAAGCCGTAGGCGCCCAGGTAGACGATGCGCGGATTGCGCGCGGCCACCGCCTCGTACGACAGGCCCAGGCGCGCCATGGCCTGGGGGCGGATGTTGTAGAGCAGGGCGTCGCAGCTCTCGGCCAGCCGCAGGCAGGCCTCGCGGCCCTCGGGCGTCTTCAGGTCCAGTACCACCGACCGCTTGTTGCGGTTCAGGTGCAGGTACAGGTGCCCCATGCCCGGGTTGCGCATGGGGCCGACGGCGCGCATGTTGTCACCCGCCGGCGACTCCACCTTGATGACGTCCGCGCCCAGGTCGGCCAGCACCTGGGTGGCGTAGGGACCCATCACGACCGAGCTCAGGTCCAGGATGCGCACGCCGGCGAGGGGGCCGGCGGCCTGCGGGGGGGCTGCGTGGGGCATCGTCATTGCTGCTCGATCCCCGCGTCGCGGATCAGCTTGCCCCACAGGTCGCGCTGTTCGCTGACGAACTGCGCGAAGGCCTCGGGCGAACTGGAGAAGGCGTCAAAGCCCAGGCCGGCCAGGCGCTTGCGCACGTCGGGCTTGGCCACCACCTGCTTGATGGCGTCGTTGAGCCTGGCCACCACTTCGGGCGGCATGCCGGCCGGACCGAAGTAGCCGTTCCAGGAATTCAGGTCGAAATCCTGCACGCCCGACTCCGCCATGGACGGCAGGTCCGGCACGATGGCGCTGCGCTCGGCGGTGGACACCGCCAGCGCCCGCAACTGGCCCGACTGCACGAACGGCAGGCCGGATGCCAGGTCGGTGAACATGAAGTCGACCTGGCCCCCGACCACGTCGGTCAGGCCTTGCGGCGTGCCCTTGTAGGGCACGTGCAGGATGTCGATCCTGGCGCGGTTGGCCAGCGTGGCGCCGGCCACGATGCCGGTGCTGTTGCCGCTGGCGTAGGTGATGCGGCCCGGGTGCTGGCGCGCATCGGCCACCAGGTCGGCCACGGTCTTCCAGGGCCGCTTGGGGTTGACCACCAGGATGAAGGGCAGGTTGCCGCCGCGCGCGATGGGCGTGAAGTCCTTGACCGGGTCGTAGGGAATGTTCTTCATCAGCCAGGGCGCGGCCGAGTGCGAGGTGTTGGTGGTGACGAACAGCGTGTAGCCGTCCGGCTTGGCGCGCGCGACGTAGCTGGCGGCGATGGTGGCGTTGGCGCCGGGCTTGTTCTCAACCACGATCTGCTGTCCCAGGATGGTCGACAGCTCGGCGCCAAAGATGCGCCCGACGGCGTCGGTGCCCGAGCCGGCCGGGAACGGCACGATCAGCGTGATGGGTTTGTTCGGATAGTCCGCGGCATGGGCAGCGGGCAAGGCCAGCAGGCTGGCGCCGCCGAGCAGGGCGGCGCGCAACAGGCGGTGAAGTTGCATGGTTTGTCTCTCCAGATGGTGGGAAACCGGGCGCGGCTTCTGCGGCCGCTGCCCGGGGATGCCGGTGGCCCCGGCGCCTCAGGCGCCGGTTGCGGGCGCGGGAAAACCGCGGATGACGCGGTCGGGCGATTCTTCGTAGGGCGGTGTGTAGATCACCAGCAGCCGCGCCGGCTCGTCGCTGGTGACGGTGAACACATGCGGGATGTCCGGCGGGAAGTAGCAGCAATCGCCAGGCCCCATGTCGGCCCATTCGTCCTGGACCTGGGCGCGGGCCGTGCCGGAAAGCAGGTAACAGACCTGCTCGATGCCGGGGTGGGCGTGCGGCAGCGCCCCCTTGCCCTTGTCGATCACCCCCAGCAGCACCTCCACGCCGCGCGCGCCCACGGTGTCGGGACCGATCAGGCGGCGGTTCAGGGTGCCGGTGTGGTTGGCCGGGTGGTAGCCGGGCACGTCGGCTTCGCGGACCAGCCAGGCCGGGGTCTTCTGCTGCATCATGTTCCTTCCTTTTGAATTCTCATATGTGAATTTATTTTTACGTATGAGAAAAACATCGGCAAGCGGTTTTTCCCGGAGAACCCGTGCCGCGCCCTGGGGGATTAGGGAAAACACCGGTCACGCGCTGCTAAAATCACGGGCTGTCCACCTTTGCGATCCCGTCATGCCTTCTGCCCTCAAGCCTGCCGCCGGCGCCTCCCTGTCCGATTGGCTCCAGTACCTGGAATCCATCCACGCCGTCGCGATCGACATGGGCCTGGAGCGCGTGCGGGAAGTGGCGGCGCGCATGAACCTGGAACTGCCCGGCGTGAAGTTCGTGGTCGGCGGCACCAACGGCAAGGGCTCGACCTGCGCCATGCTCGAGGCCATCCTGCTGGCCGCGGGCTACAAGGTCGGCCTGTACACCTCGCCGCACCTCATCGATTTCAACGAACGCGCCCGCGTCAACGGCCAGATCGCCTCGGACGAGGCCCTGATCGAACAGTTCACCGCGGTCGAGGCCGCCCGCGGCGACACTTCGCTGACGTACTTCGAATTCACCACGCTGGCGATCCTGCGCCTGTTCTCGCAATCGCGGCTGGACGCCGTGGTGCTGGAAGTCGGCCTGGGCGGCCGCCTGGACGCGGTCAATATCGTCGACGCCGACTGTGCCGTCGTCACCAGCGTCGACCTGGACCACATCGACTATCTCGGCGACACGCGCGAGAAGATCGGCTTCGAGAAGGCCCATATCTACCGTCCCGGCCGGCCCGCCGTGTGCGCCGACCCGGTGCCGCCGCAATCGCTGCTGGACCATGTCGAGCAGATCGGCGCCGACCTGTGGCTGTTCGGCCGCGACTACAACTATTCGGGCGATCGCCAGCAATGGGCCTATGGCGGGCGCGAACAGCGCCGCAGCGCGCTGGCCTATCCGGCGCTGCGTGGCGCCAACCAGCTGCTGAACGCGTCGGCCGCGCTGGCCGCGCTGGAATCGGTGCGCGACCGCCTGCCGGTGCCGCAGCAGGCGGTGCGCCAGGGGCTGCTGCAGGCCTCGTTGCCGGGCCGGTTCCAGATCCTGCCGGGCCAGCCCACCGTGATCCTGGACGTCGCCCACAACCCCCACGCCGCCGCCGTGCTGGCCCAGAACCTGGACAACATGGGTTTCCATCCCTACACCTATGCGGTGTTCGGCATGCTCAACGACAAGGACCTGGCCGGTGTGCTGGCCAAGCTCGGCACCCGGGTCGACCACTGGTTCTGCGCCGGCTTGCCGGGGCCGCGCGGCGGCACGGGCGAACGCCTGGCCGAACAGGTGGCTGCCGCGCTGCCGGCGGCGCCCGCCGGGGCCGAGGCGCCGGGTGTCTCGGCCTACGCGGATCCCGCCCAGGCCTTCGCCGCGGCGCGCGAACGGGCGGGCGAGAATGATAGAATCGTGGTGTTCGGATCATTTCTCACCGTGGCCTCGGTTTTGCAGTCTCTGGGTCGCAAGGCGTAGGTAGAAGCGGCATAGCAAAACCGGGTGCAGCGTCGTGGCGGTCCGCCGCCATACCCGCCCCGCCGCAAGGCGCCGCAAGGAATTCTCTCCCATGGGTTTTTTCAAACGCAAAGATCCTGCCGACCAGGCGCAGCCCTCCAAGCGAGCGGCGGTGCCCAGCGAGGTCCAGGCGGCGGAGTTGCGCGGGCGCGCCCGGCGCCGGCTGGCCGGCGCCATCGCGCTGGTGCTGGCCGCCGTCATCATCCTGCCCATGGTGCTGGACTCGCAGCCGGTGCCCGTTGCCGACAACATTCCCATCAAGGTACCGGAGCGCAACACACCGTTCCAGCCGCAAGTGAGCGAACCGCAGGCCACCGCGCCCGCCGCCACGCCGGCCCCGGGCGCCGCGCCCACCGATCCGGCCGCCGTCCAGACGCCGCCGCCGGTCACCTCGGCGCAGCCGCAGGCCACCACGCCGCCCGCCACTGCCACCCCGCCGGCCGCGACGCCGCCCGCGGCCACGCCGCCGCAGGTCGCCGCCACCACGCCGCCGCGCACGCAGCCGGCCACGCCGCCCAAGCCGGAACCCAAGCCCGAGCCCAAGCCGGCCACGCCCAAGCCCGAGACCCGTTCGGATGACGGCGCCCGCGCCCTGGCGCTGCTGGAAGGCCGCTCGGCGCCCGCCGCCACGCCGGCCCCCAAGCCGCAGGCCGCCAAGGGCAATTTCGTGCTGCAGATCGCGGCCTACACCACGTCCGAGGACGCCCAGTCGCGGCGCAGCAAGCTGCACCAGGCCGGGGTGACCAACGCATTCGTCGAGCAGGCTTCCATCGGAGGCAAGCAGCAGTACCGTCTGCGGGTGGGGCCGTTCCCCTCGCGCGAGGCGGCGCAGGCGGCCCAGGCGCGGTTGCGCACCCTGGGCTATGACAACGGTTTCATTGCCGCCCAGTAGTGACCGGCTTCGACTTCGTCGTGCTGGCCATCCTGGTGGTATCGGGTGTGCTGGGCCTGGTGCGCGGCCTGCTCAAGGAAGTGCTGTCGCTGGTCGCGTATCTGCTGGCCTTCGTGGCCGCGATCTGGTGGGGGCCCACGGTCTATACCTGGCTGGAGCCCTATATCGAAACAACGCTGCTGCGCATGGGTGTCTCGTACGCGGTGGTCTTCATTATCGTGCTGCTCGGCGTGGGGTTGGTCAACATGACGCTTGCCGCCTTGATCCGCAGCACCGGACTGAGCCCGGCCGATCACGGCCTGGGCGGCATGTTCGGGCTGGCCCGGGGTCTGCTGATCGTGCTGGCGCTGGTCGCCGCCGCCGGCTACACGCCGCTGCCGCAGGAGCCGTGGTGGCAGGACGCCATGTTTTCGCATTCGGCCATCGAGGCCATCAAACATATCAAGACGTGGCTGCCGCCATCCCTGGCGACGTGGCTGCCGTATTGATTGGCTTTACATCAACCAGGAAATCTCACCATGTGTGGAATCGTAGGGGTCATCGGGCGCGGGCCGGTCAACCAGCTGCTCTATGACAGCTTGCTGCTGTTGCAGCATCGCGGGCAGGACGCCGCGGGCATCGCGACGTCGCAAGGCAACCAGTTCAATATGTACAAGGCGCATGGCCTGGTGCGCGACGTATTCCGCACGCGCAACATGCGCGCCTTGCCGGGTACCTCGGGCGTGGGCCAGGTGCGCTATCCCACCGCCGGCTCCAGCGCCAGCGAGGAAGAGGCCCAGCCGTTCTACGTCAACGCGCCGTTCGGCATCATGTTCGCCCACAACGGCAACCTGACCAACTGGCGCGAGCTGCGTGAGTCGCTCTACCGCGTCGACCGCCGCCACATCAATACCAATTCCGACTCGGAAGTGCTGCTGAACGTGCTGGCCCACGAGCTGCAGTCGGCCGCCAGCGGCGTCTCGCTCGACGACGACGCGATGTTCCGCGCCGTCGCCGCCGTGCACAAGCGCGTGCGCGGCGCCTACGCGGTGGTGGCGCAGATTTCGGGCTACGGCCTGCTGGCGTTCCGCGATCCCAACGGCATCCGGCCGCTGTGCATCGGCCGCCAGGAAACCGACGAAGGCGTCGAGTGGATGGTGGCGTCGGAATCGGTGGCGCTGGAAGGCAGCGGCTTCGCCTTCGTGCGCGACGTCGAGCCGGGCGAAGCGGTTTTCGTCGACCTGGACGGCCGCTTCGTCAGCCGCCAG